>CP091739.1:0-1526547 GCA_022010095.1 Clostridium sp. | reverse complement strand
AAAAAAAAAAAAAAAAAAAAAAAAAAAAAAAAAAAAAAAAAAAAAAAAAAAAAAAAAAAAAAAAAAAAAAAAAAAAAAAAAAAAAAAAAAAAAAAAAAAAAAAAAAAAAAAAAAAAAAAAAAAAAAAAAAAAAAAAAAAAAAAAAAAAAAAAAAAAAAAAAAAAAAAAAAAAAAAAAAAAAAAAAAAAAAAAAAAAAAAAAAAAAAAAAAAAAAAAAAAAAAAAAAAAAAAAAAAAAAAAAAAAAAAAAAAAAAAAAAAAAAAAAAAAAAAAAAAAAAAAAAAAAAAAAAAAAAAAAAAAAAAAAAAAAAAAAAAAAAAAAAAAAAAAAAAAAAAAAAAAAAAAAAAAAAAAAAAAAAAAAAAAAAAAAAAAAAAAAAAAAAAAAAAAAAAAAAAAAAAAAAAAAAAAAAAAAAAAAAAAAAAAAAAAAAAAAAAAAAAAAAAAAAAAAAAAAAAAAAAAAAAAAAAAAAAAAAAAAAAAAAAAAAAAAAAAAAAAAAAAAAAAAAAAAAAAAAAAAAAAAAAAAAAAAAAAAAAAAAAAAAAAAAAAAAAAAAAAAAAAAAAAAAAAAAAAAAAAAAAAAAAAAAAAAAAAAAAAAAAAAAAAAAAAAAAAAAAAAAAAAAGGATTAAGACATAGCATTTTTAGATATGCTATCAATTAAACTAGAAGAATACTTAAAAAGATAGTTTAGAAAAAAAGATTATAATGAAAAAAAGATATTATTAATAATTTAAAAGCCTGCTATGATGGTAGTTACAAAGGATTATTTAATGAATCAATTGAGAAATGGAGACACATCTTTAATTGATTTTCCAAATGAAGAAACAAAACAATTTTTTAGCGGTTTTAAAGAAATAGAACAAAAAATATGGTTAATGGGAGCAATATATGGTATTGCTGGTTATGATAGAAATGATAAATCAAAAAAATGATGAAAAAATTAAAAAGAAATGTGTGAATTGCTTGGTATTTCCAAACTAAAAATATACAAAAATAGCATTATCGATGGGAATTCGTTACATAGAAATGATGAAAAAAGCCATGAATGAAATAGATACTGAAACATTTGATGGTGATTTACACCAGTAAAAAGAAAAAAATAATAGGCAGAGCAATAATCTGTCTTTTTATTATATTGTAAAAATACATGATTTTATATACTAATAGTTAAAAAAATGTGGTATATTGTAGTGGTATATTATATATAAAACTGATATTTATTAGTTGTTCTTTTTAGATATAAGTGTTCAAAAATAGGCTCTTGTATTGCAGCAGATTGATAGGAAACTCGAACTTTTCGAGTTTAAGTAATAAATACTAACTAGAAATAGTTAGTTTTTTTGTTATTTAAGAAAGGAAAAGTGATGAGTTATGACAATAGAAACTAAAGAACTTAAAATAAGTAATGAATTAAAAAGAATTAGATGGTATTTTTTTGAAAGAATTAATAAAAAAAGAAGCATAAAACAATAAAAAGATAAAAATATTTTTTTACATTATACCTATCAAAGAAAATGGGATAATAAAAAAGTATCGGAAATAGAATCTTATCATCAAATATGGACTAAAAATAATAAAATTGCTAGTGCTATAATAGATGGTCAAAAAGACTATAAATTACATGTTAAACATTACTTTTCTACTTCTAATTTAAATGAAAAAATTTTAGTAGTAAATTCTAATTTTGAATATATTGGTATTGTTAAAGTAGTTCATGAAGAATATATAAAAATTCAATAGTTTAAAAAGAAGATATGGTTAATTATAAACTTGCTGGATTTAATAGTTTCAAAGAATATAAAGAAAGTTTATTTGAAGAATTTAAAAAAATGAATGTGAATCTTTTTAATGAAGAATTTACAAAAGATTCATTAATTATTTATGACAAATTAGAAGTAATAGAAAAAAATTTTAAGAGTACTATTTGACAGTACTTGTTTGTTTTGATATACTCTAATTGTTTTTAGGAAGGAGATTATTATGCTAAATAATATAATACTAAATCATCATAATAGTCTGCACTTGTTAATACGACATTAAAAGTTCGTAGGTACAAGTGCTATTTGTTGTGCTTGTATCTCATATATAAATATTATATTTGCTATACAAGTACTTCTTGTATAGTTTTTTTAATTATGAAAGGAAATTATTATGAAAAATAGAAAAATATATTAAAAAGAAATAATTAAGTTTAATACAGTTAATGATAAAGAAAAATGAAAAAAATTATAAATTATTTAGAAGATTATTTAAAAAAATTAGGATTTAAAAACTGAATATAAATCAAAAATGTTTAGTTATGAGTATTGGTTCTTCACCTATTCTTTCATTTGTAGGACACACTGATGTTGTACCTGAAGGTGATAGTTGGAATTATCCTCCATTTGACTTAACAATAGAAAAAGAATAAATTAATAGGCCGTGGTGTTGCTGATATGAAAGGTGGAATATCAGCATTCTTATATACACTTAGTAAAAATCAATTTAAACAAGTTAAAAAAATGGAATTAGAGTTTGCTTTACATATGATGAAGAAATTGGATTTAATGGAATAAAAAGAATTAATAAATAATAATATAGATTTTTTTGTAAATACAGTATAGTTGGTGAACCCACCGATAATTATCCATGTATAGGTTCAAAAGGATTACTTGAATATGAACTAATATTTAAAGGTACTAAAGTTCACTCTAGTACACCTATTCCAAATGAATCTAGTAATGAAAATTCAATTTTATTTTTAAACGATGTACTAAAATTAAATAATAATTTTAAAAAAGAAACATGTAATTTATTTGATGTACCATATAATACAATAAATATTGGTACAATTAATGGTGGTAGTGATATATGTACCACTTCAGCTTATACAAAAGTTTTACTTGGATTTAGAATAACTAAAAAAATTCTAAAGATATTAAATATATTAAAAAAATATATAGATAATTTAATAAATAAATATCCTAAAGTAGAATATAAAAATCTTAAATGAAATAAATCCATTTTATAACGATGATGAAATAATAAATTATTATGAAAAAAATAAGTAAAGGAAAAAAAGAAAACCATTTTTTTGGAGTAAGTGAAGCAAGCTTTATAAATAACATTTCTTTGATATTGGGTCCAGGTCCAATAACAGCACACCAAGTAAACGAATATATTTTAAAAATCATCATTATATGAGACCGCTAAAATATATGAACAAATTATTCGTAAATTATGTTTATAATTATTGTGATATATTTGTTTTTTTGCTATAATTTTTCATAGAAAAAGAATAAAAATGAGGAAACTTTTTTTAAGGAGGATTATATATGAAAAAAACAAATATCAAAAATTGACATTTTACCTAATTGTCAATATTTAAATGAAGATGGTACTTTTAATAAGGATGAAGCAATCAAATTATCAGGTAAAAATTGCTGGAGTTTGTTATGACGAAGAAGGATTTGATCATTTAATGCACGAAGATGAAAAAAAGACTATTAAAAGAGCTAATACGACTCTTAATGATGGTCATCATAGTGTGTTTGGTCATGTTAATTTAAGCCTTAATTTACAAGGAGTACCTAAAATTTTAGCAATGACTCTTAATAATGAACATGAATATACTACAAGTGAAAAATCAGGTAGATACACACCAGTTATTAGAACTGAAGGTTCTATCATTACTGAAAAAAGAAGAAGAACTTTTATAATAAATGGGTAGAAATATTTAAAATTAAAAAAATTAAAAAAATGAATATGGAAATGTATTTAGTGATTTTTAAAAATTCAAACACTTGCTCAAGAAAATGCTAGAAGTTTAGTAACTGTATTTATGCCTACTACTCTTATCTACACTACTTCACTTAGACAAATAAATTATATCGCATCATGGATGGAAAGAATATATTAAAGGAAAAATGGTGAATCTAAAGACAAATTCAAAATCAGATTTATCTAGTTCAATGGAAGAATTCTTAAGTGAACTAGACAAGCTTAACATATTAATACCTGGTCTTATGACTAATGATAAAAATAGAAGTTTCTCTCTATTTGGAAGTAATCTTGATAAGAAAAAAGATTATTTCGGAGATGTATATTCTACTAATTACAAAATGTCATTTGCAGGACTTGCTCAAGCACAAAGACATAGAACACTTGATTATAAAATAGAAAGAACAGACGAAAAAGAATATTTTGTTCCACCTATTTTAGAAAATGACCCTGTACTTGTAAATGAATGGCTACACGATATTGAATCAGTTAAAAGATGTTATCCCTAATGGTGAACTTGTTCTTGTAAATGAAAAATGATAACTATGAAAACTTTATATTAAAGTGTCAAGAAAGATTATGTACTGCCGCTCAACTTGAAATAATGAGACAAACAAGAGATACATTACTTAAATATAGAGATGCCTTAAAAGAAAGTGAAAGTCCATTATATGGTGATATTGAGAAATATACTCATGGCGCAAGATGTACATTTCCTAACTATAAGTGTTCTAAACCATGTGGATTTAAAGAAGGAATTACCCTTACTAGAAAGATATAATTATGAAATTATTGCTTATTATTGATAAACCATATCATAATGAACTTAAAGATTATTTAATGAGTTTAAAAAGGCATTAATGATGTTAAAAATTAATAATGATAATTATCTTGAAGTGAATATAAATTACGATGATAAAAATTATAGATGATAAAATTATTTTTAAAAAGAAATATACTTATTTTTTTAGATATATATAATATTAATAAAGAAATACCTTCTCTACTTGGATTCAATAAATATAAAGATAATGTAACTAAATATGAAACAACTATTAAAGATGCATGTTGTGAATATTGTTTAATGGGATTTATTGAAGACTTATACGAAAAAAAGATGGAATTATATCAGTTAAGACAAATTATCATATTGATTTATGGAATATTAAAAATAAATATATCTTATGATAATAGTATTATTTCAAAAAGAAGAAATTGATAAATTAATCCAAGAATATTAAAAAGATCTAGTTTTATTTACTCTAGTTCCTTTATTTTGTGTAATTCATTATTTATTAAGATAACCGTATCATTAGAATTATTTCTATCTTTCTTATTCATGAAGTCATTCCATTCTTCTATATAGAAATCTATATTGTCTTTATTAACTTTATCTTTTAATATACTAAGAGCAGTATTTTTTTATAGTTCATGAGTGATACAGCACACAATGCTTTTGGAAAAGCACTTTCTGGTATTTTTGTTTTCTTATAATATTCAAGAGCCATATCATTGGTAACTTTTCTTTTATTTGTAACAATTATTTTATTTGATCTAAATATTCCTCCAGGAGTAGCACACTCTTTTATACCTATAACTGTAGTATCATTATGGTATAATTACATCATAAATATAGTTTCCATTATGTAACCATCTTAATATATTTTCTTCATTACTAAAATTGAATCCACCCATATCTTTAGGATTTTTTTAGCATCTTTATTAAAAATTATTTGCTATATTAACTTCATCTATTTTATATTGATAATTATATCTTGATTTGTCATCAAATATTACTTTTTAAATATTTCATATCATTTTTTCTTTCTAAATGTAAGTGATACAATATTTGGATATTCAGTTATTATAAATTCACTATCTTTTTCTACTTTCACTAAAAATCAACTATTGATACATCTTTTTTTGCAATATCACTTTCTTCAATTATTTTTTTCTTGCTTTATCACTTAATATTTTTACTTTTATAGCTTGCATCTAATATCCTTTTTATCAATCTTGGATTTATATCTTCATAGAGAGATGTAAATGATAATGTATCACTATTACCATCATAAATACATTTATATGGATATATATTATTAACTGCACTATCTATACTTATAGTTAATGGTAAATATGACATTCTATTTAGTCTATACTGACTAGTATCTTCAAACATTCTTTCACTTGTACTTCTAAGTAAAGTATCTAATACTTTTGTAAATTCTTCTTTCTTACGTTCATCAATACGTACTGGAAATCCATCTGGCCATAGTAGTTCATACTCACCTTTATACTTACCCACTTCAGTTGAAACAGAACATTTTCCTTTTAAGAATTTGTCTTAATGCTTTTTAAATATGAAATATCTTTACTATTTAATACAGCATTAAAAATATAATCTGTTTTTCTCTATCAATTAAAGATTCAATTTTATATGTACTTTTTGTCATAAATAAGCATAGATGTTGCCTTATCAAGTTCACTCTTTACCCTTTTACTCTCTTCTCTTAATCCTAACAAAATCTCTTTCGTTGAATATTCTTTTTTAACCATATTGTCTCCTTATACCTAAATTATATCACATTAAATTCATTTGTCTATTATTGACATAAATATTATATTAGAATAATATAGTAAATATACGGAGGAATTTATGACAAACAATTTTAATTTTATTTATAAATGTAGTGAATATGGAGTAGAACAAAAAGATATAACTACACATGAAGAACATATAATACTTTCTAATAAAGAAAAAAAGGAAAAAGATATTCTTCTTGATAGAGATTACAATGTTATAGGAGTTCAAGATAAAATAACCGAAAGTGATATACTATATTATTCAAAAACTAATGAGACTTAAATTACTACCATATCCATTTGATAATTATTCATTGTTAGATATTATGAATCTATCTAAAAAGATTTATAATATGTGGTAATGATATGATAATTAATGGTATTAAAGTTTCTTCACTTGATAATGATTATGATAAAGTAATAAGATTTATTTTATATTTAAATAGAACTATACAAGATGTATTTCATAAAGAACTAGATAATAAAAACTAGTGTTTCTATATTTGAATATTTAAAAAAATACATATTAATTCATTTAATTCTACACATAAAGGTAATGATATTAAAGATATACTTGAAAAAAATTACTAACTCTTTTTAAATATGGATAATAGCGAGATATTAGATAGACTTGAAAGTGAATATGATGTTCCATATGATACTTTATCTAATATATTAGAAGAGTGTAATCAAGCAAAAATTAAAAGTTATCTAGTACAAATTAATAATATTTGATATAATATCTTCTAAGTGATTATTATGGATATGGTTAAATTTAAAAAAAGAATATAAAAGAGATCATATTTTTGCCTAGTGGAATTCATAGTGAAAGTGAATTATATTTATATGGTGATGATATTATTAAACTATTTAATAAAAAAATTAATTTTGATAGACAAAGAACAATATTATCATTAGATGAAATAGAAAGACAAGAATGTATTATTCCTAAATATTCAATTATTCATGGTGTAAATATAGTGGGATATGGTATGGATTATTTAAAAAGATTTTTTTCTACTTTATTTAGACTAATAGAAGATGAAATATTGAGTTTTAGTGAAAGAAAAACAATTAGCTATAAATTTATATCAAATAATTATGTATTTAGAAAGAAATGGTGTATGTTATCCTGATATTCATACTGGTAATTTTTTTATAAAAAAATGGTATTGTTAGAGTCATTGATATGGATAGTGTTTTTATTTGATACAGTATGTGGTAAAGATAACTTTAATCATAATATTGAACTTTCTTATTTAAGACTAGCAAGATTATGCTTTACAATATTAATTAATATGAGAGTTATATTGCCATTTGAACTTAATAGTATTGAACAAAGTGATATTATTGAATTTTTTTGATGATGATAAGAAAGACTATTTTTAAATATTTTTTTGGATATGAAAAAAAGTAATAAATATTTTATAGATACGATTAATAGATTTACTGAAGAAGATAGTATCCTTATAAGAAGTTACTTAAAAATAAAAAAAGCAATTAGTTAGTTCTAATTGTTTTTCTTTATAGGTTGAATTATATAAATCTTCATTATCATCTTTTTTTCTATATTTTTTTATTTATTATTTCAGGTAAATCTTTTTTTAGAAGACAATCCAAAAATAATCAAGAAATTCATTTGTTGTTTTATATAAATTTGGTTTACCAATGGAGTCATCCTTACCACATATTTTTTTATAAAACCACGAGCAAGTAAACGTCTAACTATTTGAGCACTATTTACTCCTCTTATTTCATCTACTTTAAGTCTTGTTATTGGTTCATTATAAGCTATAACAGCAAGTACTTCTAAAAGATGCATTTGATAGTGTTTTTATTTTTTTAGTATCAACAACTAATTTTTTTCATAAAACTTCTTTATGTTCTTCTTTAGTAGTTAGCTTAAATGCATTACCCAAATATGATATTCTAAGTCCTCTATCAGGTTTATCATAATCTCTTTTTTTAATTCTAAAAAAATATTTGTTTTAATGTTTCATTATCAAGCTCTAATATTTTTCTTAATTCTTCTACAGTGATGCCTTCATCACCTACTACAAATAATAGGCCTTCTACTATTGCTTTATAATTCATGCTAATCAACTCTTTCTAAGTATATTTCTCCAAAATTGCCATCTTGTTTTATATTTATTTCTCTTCCTTTTACCATTTCAAGAATAGATAAAAAAATGTAACAACAACATAAGGTTTACTAAAAATCATCAAATAATTCTTCAAATGGCAAGTTTCTTTTTTTAGTCTTTAATATTTCTCTTATCTTAACAACTCTTTCTTTTACATACATTTCTTTTTCTTGCTATTTTAGTATTTCTTGGTTTACTTGCTTCTCTTCTTTCTAGCATTTTTTTGAAAAGCATCAAGTAAATCAAATAAACTTACATTGCCATCATTTTCTAATGTTTCTGTTGAATATTTTTTCATACTTTCAGGTGCTTTAGTAAAATAGTTACTTCTTTTTTTCTTCAAGAGTTCTAAATACTTCAGTACTTTCTTTTATATTTCTTATATTCAATAAGTCTTTTCTTAAGTTCTTCTTCAGGATTGATATCTTCTTCATCTTCTTTTTTTTCTTCATTGGTAGGAAGAAGTTTCTTACTTTTTCATTTCTACAAGTTCACTTGCCATAACTAAATATTCACTTGCGATATCTAGGTTAAGTTCAGCCATAGAATTAATATAATTAATATATTCTTCAGTTATTTTTTTGATATTTCTATATCAAATATTTCCATTTTTTTGATTTTTTTATTAAATGAAGTAGTAAATCAAGTGGACCTTCAAAAATCCCCTATTAATAAATTATCCATTATTCACATTTCCATTTCTTTAATTTTTCTTTATTTTTTTTAACTATTGTTATTATTGTATCTTTTTTTATATAGTGGTCTAAAAATCTTTTTATTTCATTTGATAAATCAATACTATATTTTTAATGTTGTATCATTGTATTCACTTTGTATGTTGTAGTTATTTATATTTAAGTATTCATTTTTTTAATTCATCTTTGTATTTGTTAGCTTCATCGTTATTGTCTTTATATTCAAATGTTTTGTTTACACTATATTTAGTAAGTGAGTTATTAGTAAATTCATAAGTGTTTATATAGTTAAGATTAATGTTATCATTGTTTACTGTATATTTACATATCAATGTCTTTGCCTGCTTTAATTCATCTTCAGTATAAGTTTTAACAAGAGCATAAAATGCATCAGTATATACATCATTTGTTACTTCAAAATTATATGTTCTTACTACATTCTTTTTCTATTTTTTTGATGGATTAAATATTGTTTTTACTAAGTATTTCTTTTTATCAGCATTATATAGTTCAATATATATACCTTCTTTTTTTCTATATTAGATGAATTTTTTTATATGGTTCGTAATTTAATATAATGTTTGTTCCACTACCTTTTTTTAACATTGTAATATTTAATATTATTTACTTTTTATATATCCTGTTTTTTTTCTTCTAGTTTTTAGAAATCCACCTATTAAATTTTCTGATGTATTTGGATTATTTGGTACAGTATTTATTATATTATCACTTACAAATTCTTTTTATTTGATCCATAAATAAGACAAATAGAATAAGTATTATTACAAGTACAAACATAATTGTATTGCTTGTTTTTTTCTTATGTGTTGAGATTATGTGTTCTTCCATTGGAGCTGCTTCCATTGGTGCAACTTCTTGCATTGGGGGTTGTTCTTGTATTGGAGTTGCTACTGCTGGCTGTGGTTCTATTGCTGGTGATGGTACTACTTGTGGCTGAATTGTTTCTGCAGGTTCCGTAGTTTGCCCTACATTTACTTGCTGTGCCTCAGTGACAGGTGTTTGTGATACTGTTGATGCTGGAGGTTGATTTTGCATTGTTACTGTTCCTGCATTTACTACCTCTTGTTGTGTATTTTCTACTGGCGTTCCATTATTTACTGGTACAGTATTTTCATTATTCACTCCATTATTCACATTATTTGTATTATTCATATTAACCACTATCCTTTTTATTCCTATAAAAAAATTATAACAAAAAAAGAAGGAAATGTCATTCCTTTTTGGCTTTATGGAAGTTTTTGAATAAAAAAATCTGTTCATTTTTGTGTTTTTTTATATTATTTCTTTTTTAATTTTTTTATATCTTTTTCATGTATTAGTTTTTTTAACTTTAAATAATAGACTTACTATAAATGATATCAAGATTGTATAACTTATTCCAGCACTAGCATTAACAAGTACGCCCTTAAAAAGTCCTATAAAGCCATCCACCAAATATCCTTCACTTGCACCAGTAACAAGTAAATGTCCAAAATTAATGATTGGTATACTTGCTCCTGCATGAAAAACTTTTTAATATAATATCATAAAGTCCAAATCCTGATAAAGCACAACCTATTATAACAAGTAATGTGTTCATGTGTCCTGGTGTCCATTTAGTTTTTTCTAGTATAAATTGTGAAATCGCACAAACTGCTCCACAAAACAAGAATGATAATATGTATGTCAATATTTCACCTCCACACTGACTGCATGACTTACTCCTGGCATTTCAAGTTTTAAATTAGAACTTAACACTGAATGAAGTGAACCTGTTGCGATTAATAATATTTTATTATATTTTTTCATTGGTAATATGTAATCAAAGAATATAAGAGGTAAACATAATGGACCACTTGCTCCTGCATATATGTTTTCTTTTGTAAAATATGTACTTCCAGAATCAATTATATTTACATTTGATATGTCAGTTTTATATTTTTTTCTTATAATATTCTTTTCATAATTTTTTTAAAACCGTATATTCCAAGGTCACCAGTAAGAACTAAATCATAATAATTTGGATTTCTACCTGTATCTTTCAAATGATCATGTAAAGTTTCAGCACATGAAGGTGCCATCGCACTTCCCATATCATTTGGATCAGTATGACCCATAGTAATTACTCTACCTATTGTAGATGATTCTATCTTTATATTTGATTCATTGTTTGATACAAGAACACTTATACTTCCAGTAGATGTAGACGTATTGACCATTTTTCTAAGTGCTCCATATTCAACTGGAAATCTAAATTGCTTTTCGCTTACAAGATTATGAGACGATACTGTTACAATTGCATTTTTAGATATAGAAGATGCAACAATAAGTCCTTCAGTAAATCCAGCACATGCACTATATATACCAAGAAAAGGTATTTTTGAATTTAGATGCTGATAAAGTGGAAGATAGATTTTTGATTTTTGAAGATCACTTGATACTAATAATTCTATATTTTTTTCTTTTTAATTTACATTTTTTTAAGTAAGCCTTCTATTGTTATTTCTTGATATTTGCTTTCAGCAAGTTCGATTGTTTTCTGTTTTATATAAAAATCATTGATACAATTATCAACATTATTTGTAACAATAGGATCATACTTTGTTGATGCTAAAAGTGAATATTTATTATTAATATAAACATTATCATAATAGTTTGTCATAGTAATATACTCCTTATATATCCAAAAAAATTATTCCAAATATTACTCCATAAAGAATTATACTTCCTGCTAATTTAAATATACTAGCACCTATTCCTTTTATGAATCCTTCACTTCGTGTGTCCATTGCTGAACTTGTCATAGTATTTGCAAATCCGCTAGCTGGGACGATAAGTCCGCATTTAACTACTGATAGAACTTTATCAAATATTCCAAAACCGGTAAGAATAGAACCTATTGTTACGAAAGTTATAAATGTCATAAGATATGCATCACTTATGGTTAAATTAAATGTTTTAGTAAAATAATTTGTTATGATTTCTGCGAATAGTCCAGCAAATCCACCACTAATGAATGCTATTAAAACATTTTTAACAGGACTTTCTTTTTCAATATTTTTTTCTACTATCTTTTTATATTCTTTTTTTATTCATAAGTCACCTAATATTATTGTTAACAACATTAAAAATAATAATACATTTTTTTCAGTATTATTTAAATTTTTTTATTTTTAGTGAATTTTAAATTTTTTTATACTTGATAAATAAGAAAAAAATTGAATTATTCATAAAAATACTCTATCAATATTTAATAAATCTATATAGAAAAAAATTGAATTTTCAAAATTAAAAATTCAATTTTACCTTTTTGCATTATATTTTCATATATGTTAACCTATTACCGAAGTGCCTAGGTTAGGCGTCACCAAAGTTAATTTTCTGTATTCAGGGGATCTAATGGAGGTGATATTATATGAGTAAGAAAGACTTATTAATAGCCGTTTTTGCTTATTATAATAATTTTATTAATCATTTTTTTGGTTAATAAAAAAATGCCTAACATACTTTTTGTAGTTAGGCTAAACAAAACCATTTGTGACGCCCAACCACAGGGGTTAGGTACTTCACTATTTATATTTTATCATAGCAATTGTTATGATGTAAATAGGTTTTTATTTCATTATTTTTACATTCCTTTTTCCTAGCAAATCCACTTCCTTTTTTTGATGTGGGCTTGTTTTTATTTAGAAAGTATTATCCGATGCGGAAAGCTATGGAAACACCTAATTCATCACTTGCACTATTGATATTAAAATATCCTATATGCGTGGCAGTGGCAAAATCTTCACTAGTTTCACCTGATGTACTACGAAGCCACCATCAACCTGCACTTGTTCCATAAGAATTATCAAAATCTAGTAAATTCTTTTCAGCACTCGTATCTTTCCATACTTTACGTGCTGATAGTAAATATATTTTGTCTATTGTTGTATTTGTAATTCTAAGTGTATGTGTTTCGTATCCATTTACATATATTTTTCTAAGATTTAAACTTCTGTAAAACATTTCCTTTTGTATTATTTACTTTTACTAGTATCAAAAATTACTTAAGTCTAGTGATGTAAATTTACTCCTTGCAAACATTTCACTCATATCAGTTACATTACTTGTGTCAAAAACTTTTTAAGTCTAATGTTACAATTAGAGAAAAAGCAAACATTTGTTCTTGCTTTAGGCTTCAAAAAAATGTGGTGACTCATAATGGATTTGAACCCTTGAATGTCGCCTTGAGAGGGCGATGTGTTAACCATTTCACCAATGAGCCATCAACAATATATAGATTGTAACACAAGGGTTCAAGTTTTTTTCAAGTAGATATTTATAAATTCATAAAAAAATGTTATATAATATATTTAGGTGATTAAAATGTTGAAATTTATTGTAATACTTTCATGTAAGCTAACAAGCAAACTAAGTAAATTAACTGGTCATGCTGGTAGTGTTATTGGTGGAAGAATTGCTAGAAAACTTGACAAAAATATTCTAAAGAAAATTAAACTACCTAAATATGTAATTGGTATAACTGGCTCTAGTGGTAAAAGTTCTTCTACTGAACTTATGTATAACATACTTACTAAAAAAATAATTATAAAGTAGTTTATAATAAAGAAGGAAGTAACACTATTGATGGAATTGCTTCTCTTGTACTTAATAATTCTAGCCTAACTGGTAAACTTAAATCAGATGTATTATTAATGGAATTAGATGAACAATTTATGAAATATGTTTTTTTGAATATATTACTCCTACTCATTTAATGATAACTAATATAACTAGAGATCAACCTCCTAGAAATGCTCATCCTGAAAATATATATAATGCGATTAAAGAAGCTATTCCAAATGGAACTAACCTTGTGTTAAATGTTGATGATCCTTTTGTAAACAGAATTAGAATTAATCATAAAGGAGAAATAATTACTTATGGAATTGATAAAAATAATTATTCTCGTAAAAGTAATCTTAATAATTTAGATGCTGCTTACTGCCCTATATGTCATTCTAAACTTGAATATGAATATTATCAATATGGACATATTGGTTCATATAATTGTCCTAAATATCATTTTAATCGTGGTAAACCAGATTACTTTGCTACTGATATTGATGTTGACAATAAAAAAATAAAAAAATTAATGATAACGAAGTAAATTTACCATCTAACTTTCTATATACAGTTTATTTTGTTACTGGATGTTATGCGTTATCTAAATCAATCGGTCTTAAAGATGAAGATATTTTAAAAAGTTATTAATGATGAAAAATATTAAAAACTAAAAAGACTTGAAATATATGACTTTGATAATAGAAAATGGCAAATGCTAGTAAGTAAAAATGAAAATAATTTAAGTTATAAACAATCACTTGATTATATATTACATCAAGATGGTGATAAAACTATAATACTTGGATTTGATTCTTCAAGTCGTAGATATAAAGAAAATGATATATCATGGATATGGGATATTGATTTTGAAAGTTTAAATGATGCTTCAATTAAAAATATTGTTCTAATTGGTAAATTCTGTTATGACATGAATGTTAGAATGGAATATGCAGGTATTAATAAAGATAAAATTATACTTGTAGATGATATTAGTAAATTAAGTGAAATACTTAAGAGTAAAACAACTGGTAAGATATTCTCTATGGTTTGTTTTGATAAAGAAATTGAACTTAAAAAGATTATAAAGGAGGAAAAATAATAATGATTAATATTTTTACATTTATATTATGATCTTCTTAATTTATATGGAGAGAATGCTAATACTAGATGTTTACATAGTGAACTTAAGCGTAATGGAATTAAAGTAAATGTTGACTTTAGAAGTATTAATGAACAAATTAATTTTGATAAATATGATATTGTTTATATTGGTTCTGGCAGTGAAGATAATTTATTTCTTGCACTTAGTGATATCATGAAAAGAAAAGATGATATAAAAAAATATATTGATAATAATGGCTATTTAATACTTACTGGTAACTCAATGGACTTATTTGGCAAATATATTATTAATAATGATAAAAAAAGATAGATGCTCTTGATATATTTGATTATCATACTAAACTTATAAACGAAAAAGATATTTAGTAATGCTTCTGGATATAGAATTGTTGGTGAGGTTGTTGGAACTTCTGAATATATAAAAGGAAAAAAATAATTGGTTTTCCAAAAATAGGTGTGATTTAGTTTATGACATAAAGAGTCCACTCTTTAAAGTAAATCAAGAATACTCAAATGATTATGAAAGTGATGGTGATGGGTATCATTATAAGAATGTTTATGCTACTCATATAATTGGTCCATTACTTATACGTAATCCATATTTTACTGATTATTTACTTAATAAAATATGTAAGGAACATAATCTTAAATATAAGAAAGAAGAATCTAGTGCTAAAAAGGCATATAAAAAAATACTTAGAAAAACTTTTTAAACTAAGTATTTTTACCTATTTTTTTCTCCATATTTAACATATGTTTCAATATTATTACTTGTATTATCTAATATATCTTTATCAATATTTACTACATTTTCTTTAACAAGTAATACTATTGTTGAACCACCAAATTCAAAATAACCCTTTTCTTCCCCTTTCTTGAAATTATTATTCTCATGTTCATTAGTTATTTTTTTCCTATCATTAAAGCTCCTACTTCAACTTGTATTACATCACCAAAGTTTTTAGTATGTAATATAGTCCACTCTCTACTATTAGTTTTAAAGAAATTGTAATGCTTTAATGATATTGGTTGTACTGTATGAAATATACCCTTTATTTTAGTATTAGTTTCTTGATATCCAGAATCTATATAACAATATCTATGGTAATCATTTGGTGATAATCTAAATACTAAAGCATATCCATTTTTATATTGTTTCATTATATTTTTTTATCAACTAATGTGTTAATTGTATAGTATGAATCTTTTTATATTGAGTGTTAAATCATTAATAATTTTATATACTGATAATTTACTATCACATGGTGAAATAAATACATCTTTATTCATATTTATTGGTCTTTTTTTACTGATATGATTTTTTTCTTTTTAAAGAAATCATTAAATGAATTGTAATTTGTTTTTTTTCATAATCAGTTATTTTGATATTATTTGCTTTTTATAAATCTTTTTTTATTTTATGCTTAGATAGCTTACTATTCATATAAAGTCCACCTAAATCAGTAATAAATTTCATAGTAAGTATTTTTTTAGAATTAATCTTCCAAGTAAGGTATTATATAAAAAAATGATAATGCTATACCTGAACTAAGTTCATCTATTTTATTCGTTTCTCTTGATTTTACTTTGTATATCATAATAACCTAGTTGCGATAATAAATAATATCTCAATTACCCCTATTAATATAAATAATATCATAACTTTTTAGACTTGGTTTTTTTAATTTTAATCTTTGATATAAAAAAAGTATACCAACTAGTAACATTACTCCAGCATATGCTAGTGGAAAAATATTTACCTATCATTTTTTTCTAAATATATATAAAAATGGAAATATTAATGCTGATGACGTTACTGGTAAGCCTGTATATTCTTTTTACTGGTTTACTACTATTTCTTGTTATTTCAAGTACATTAAAATAAGCAAGTCTTATAAGTGCTTTGCAAGTGGAAATAATATCATTATTGGAAGCAAATACTTATAGTCAAAAGTTAACCAAGCATCATTTAATGCTAAATTATATCCAATTATTGAAGGTAAAACACCAAAACATACTAAATCAGATAAACTATCTAATTGAATACCAAAATGTCTTTCTTCATTAGTTCTTTTCTTCTTAGTTCTTGCTACTCTTCCATCAAACATATCGCAAAGTCCACTAAACATTAAACATATTATTGCTGGAAATATTTGTCCATTTATTGCTAAAATTATACCAGACATACCAAATATAAATCCCATATACGTTAGTAATACTGTATAATCATAAAATCCTATCATATTATACACCTCTATTTAATTATACATATTTTTTTACATAAAATGCAAACAATCTATCTTTTTCTTAACACCATTATTTCTTTTTTTCTACACAAAAATTCCCATAATATTTTTAGGATGTTCATATCTATCCATTTTCTTTTTCTTCTAAATTGTATATTTTAAAAATCTTTTAAATAATTCTTTTTAAATCTTCTTTATCAAAAAAATCTTTTTATAAAATTTACCATCATAATAATAATGCTTTTTCTATTTTTGATTTAAGTGGTATTTGTATATCATTAAATGAATTAACTCTTGCGATTAAATATCCGTTTTCTTTTAATACTCTATATATTTCACTAAAAAAATATTTTTGTTTTTTTGATAAATCAAAGTAATGTAAGCAAAGATCAGCAATTATTATATTTTTTTGAATTATCATTAAAAGGTAGTCCATCACTCATATCAAAAAAAGCATTGTTTTTTTATATTTGGATTTTCATTGTTTACAATATTCAATACTTCTTTTGAAAAAAATCACAAGCAATTATATTTTTTTAAATCCATTATCAATTAGGTATTTACTTGTATATGCCCTTCCACAACCAAGTTCAACAATATTATCATCTTTATGTAATAAATTTATATATTTATTGAACCATCCATCATAAGTAGAAATGTATTCATTATGAATATTATCCCAATATTTATCTAAACTATCTTTCATATTTTTCACCACTATTTCATTACTTATGATAACATATATTAAATATGTTTTCAAATGATAAAAAGCACAGACTTTTTTTATGCTGCTTATTTTATAACTATGTTAACTATTTTATTTGGAACAACAATTTCTTTTTATGATTTCGTGTCCTTCTAAATGTCTAATGACATTTTTCTTCTTGATGAGCAAGTTTTAGTATTTCATCCTTTTCTAAATCTTTTTTTCAGCTTCAAATGTCGCTCTTAATTTACCATTAACACTTACTGCAATAGTAACTGTATCTAATTTAGTTAATTCTTCATTGAAAGTTGGCCAAGGTGCATATGTTAATGTATCAATTGAACCATCTATTATTGAATACATTTCTTCGCATATAAATGGTGCGATTGGATAAAGAAGCTTTATGAATCCAACTGCATATTCTTTACTTATATACTCTTCTTTACTTACTGCATTCATAAATATCATAAGACTACTTATTGCTGTATTGAATTTTAGATTTTTCATAGTCTTCTGTTACTTTTTTTTAACAGTAATGTGATATAGTTGTTCTAAATTTTTATTTTCTTTATCTTTTTACTTTATCACTTTCGATAAGTTGTCTATAAACTCTTTCTAAAAATCTTTTACTTCCAACTACACCTTCATTATTCCATGGCTTATCTGCTTCAAGTGGTCCCATGAACATTTCGTATAATCTTAAAGTATCTGCACCATATTCATTTACTACATCATTAGGATTTACTACAAACTCTGGATACCTTTTACCCATCTTTATTCCATTAGCACCAAGTATCATTCCCTGATGAACAAGTTTTTTGAATGGTTCTTTTACTGGTACTACTTTTTTATCATATAGATAATTATTCCACATTCTTGAATACAATAAGTGTCCTGTAGCGTGCTCTGGACCACCAATATATAAGTCTACTGGCATCCAATGTTCTAATAATTTGTAATCTGCTAAACATTCATCATTATTTGGATCAATGTATCTTAAGAAGTACCAACTTGATCCAGCACTTCCTGGCATAGTTGATGTTTCTCTTTTACCTTTTTTACCATCTATTTCTACGTTTACCCAATCAGTTTTTTTATTAAGTGGTGCTGTTCCATCTTTACCTGGAGCATAATCTTCAAGTTCAGGTAGTATAAGTGGAAGTTCACTATCTTTAAGAGCAATGTATTCTCCGTCAGGAAATTCAACAACGGGTATAGGTTCTCCCCAATATCTTTGTCTTGCGAATATCCAATCTCTTAATCTATAATTAACTTTCTTTTTACCACAATTATGTTCATGAAGCCAATTAATCATTGTATTAATTGCATCTTCTTTGTTAAGGCCATCTAAGAATCCTGAATTAATATGGATTCCATCATTAGTCATAGCATCAGGACAAGTTACATATTCATACGTTTTTTTATGTAATTCATCTTTTATCTCTTTTTCTATAATATCTTTAGTTACCCACTCTATATCAAAAACTTCATCTTCATCCAAATTTTGTTTATCTTGCTTACTTGAATTTAATTCAAATAATAATGGTGTTGCTTCTATCTCAAAGTAAGTATCTTTGTTGTAAGCATAATAATGATGGTTTATTTTAAATCCCACCTCTTTAAGAGTAAAATCAGTATAACCAGTTTCTTCTTTTATTTCTCTTATCGCACATTCAACATCTGTTTCATTATTTTTTTTATAGTTCCACCTACAAATAATCTTCCACCTTTTGAATGCCAGTTAATAGT
Source organism: Clostridium sp. (assembly GCA_022010095.1). GTDB lineage: Bacteria > Bacillota_I > Bacilli_A > RF39 > UBA660 > CAG-1000. The sequence goes on along the minus strand of CP091739.1, from coordinate 1,506,935 downwards.
TAAATATTTGTCTTCAATCTTATCATAAAGTATTGCAACTATTGATTTCTTTTGTTTTTCATTTTCGTGTTTTTTACCTGTTACTTCTTCTAATACTTGTATTATTGGAATATTAAACTTAGTAGCGAACTCAAAATCTCTTGTATCATGAGCAGGTACAGCCATAATAGCACCAGTTCCATAAGACATTAACACATAATCACTTATCCATATTGGTATTTCTTTGTTGTTAACTGGATTTATAGCATAAGCACCTGTGAATACACCTGTTTTTCCAGCATTAGAACCTGTTCTTTCAAGTTCACTTTTACTTTTACATTCATTTATATATTTTTCTACTTCTTCCTTTTGTGACTCTGTTGTTATTTCTTTAACAAGTGGATGTTCTGGTGATAATACTGTATATGTTGCACCAAACAAAGTATCACATCTTGTAGTAAAGACAGTAAAGTTATAATCAGTATCTTTTACTTTGAAATTAATTTCAGCACCAATACTTTTACCTATCCAATATCTTTGTATTTCTTTTGTACCTTCTGGCCAATCTATTTCATCAAGTCCTTCTAGTAATCTATCAGCATACTTAGTAATATTTATAACCCATTGACTCATATTCTTACGAACAACAGGATATCCACCTCTTTCACTTTTGCCATCAATTACCTCATCATTAGCAAGTACAGTTCCTAGTTCTTCACACCAATTTACTGGCATATCAACTTTTTTGGCAAGTCCATCTTCAAATAATCTTTTGAATATCCATTGTGTCCATTTATAGAATTTAGGATCACATGTAGATATTTCTTTAGACCAATCATAAGAAAGTCCTATATTCTTAAGTTGGCTTTTGAATGTTTCAATATTCTTTTCAGTAAATTTTCCTGGATGATTGCCTGTTTGTATAGCATATTGTTCTGCTGGAAGACCAAAAGCATCCCAACCCATTGGATGAAGCACATTATATCCTTGCATTCTTTTCATTCTTGAAACTATATCAGTTGCTGTATAACCTTCAGGATGTCCTGCATGAAGTCCTACTCCACTAGGATAAGGAAACATATCTAAAGCATAATACTTTGGTTTACTAAAATCATTTGTATCAGTTTTAAAACAATCGTGACTTTCCCAATATTTTTTTTCCATTTATCTTCTATTTTCTTAAAATCATACATTTTCTTCATTCTCCTTCTTCTTATAATAATTACCTGTTATTGTATATAAAAACATATAATAAAAATTATTGATGATATAAAAACATACTATTATCTTTATAATATAATTTTTCAATATAAAGTACAATTGTAGTTTCTAATGATATAATGAAAGAATTAATAAATGTAAGTGTTCTAAGTAAACTTTTTATATTTAGTCTTTCTCATATCTAAATCATATTTTCTTATGAAGAATTTTTATCTCATCATTCTTTTTTTAAATCCTTGTATTCTTTTTCTTTTCTTATTGAAAAAAACACACTATATATAATATATACTAATGCAAAAAAATCAGTAGAAAAATCCCAAATAAATTTTAATATTTCCATGCTTACCTCCTTAATAATTTAACTATATTTTAATTATTTTTTTAACTATAATTTTATTTGTTTTTTTGAGTTTTATCAATAATTTTTCTAAACAAAAAAAGATGGTATCAAAGGACGACTATTGCCGTGGTACCACCTTATTTTATAGTTAAACTATTTCTCATTTGCTTAACGCGCATAAACGTTATTTCTAAAAAAAGCAAGTTCAATATATTTTTATTATTAGTTTACATCGACCACTAACTTTCTATAAACAAATATATATTTACTACTCTTTTCATCACTGAAATATAGGTTCATTATACTATACTTCTTCAATATATTCAAGTAGCTTCATAAACATTCTTATGAAAAATTGAAGGTAATCCTTTTCTTCTTAACTTCCTAATAGCAATTCTTTTTGCTTTGACATTTGAATCACTGAATATTATTTCTGTCTATTTCTTCTTTTTAGTGATGTTTTTTTATTTTTTTAAGTCTGTTATGATGCTTTCTAAATCTTCATTAATAACTCTATTCGCATCAATTTCTATATCTTTACCTTTACAATATACAAATACTTTACTTGTTGTACTTATATCATTAAATTCGATAACAAAAATCATTTTTCATCTGTGTATCTTTTTACATTTGACATTTACTTCATCTTGAAATACTTGTACTCCATCAGTAAATTTTGTATTTCTAAATCTTATAATATAATTTCTTTTTTCTGGAATGATTCCAAGTTTTCCTTCAAGTGGTTCTATTGATACAGAGAAATCGTTTTCTTTATAGTAATAATTTATTTCTGGTGTAAAACTATATCCTTCTTTTATACATTGAAGAAATTCCATCATCTTCATACATTTTATATGTGTTACTTCTTCCTGGAAATATTTGTATTTCAAGTGTTTTTGGAGAACTTGTATCATTTATATTTTGTGGGTCTAATTTAGCAAGTGGAATTATTGCTCCTGTTTTAGCATAAACTGGATAATCTTCATCTTTATAGAATGTAACATATCTTTTACCACCAGGAAATTTCTTACCAGTTTTAAAGTCATACCATACTCCATTCGGTAAGAATATTTTATGTACAACCCTATTCATTATTTCATCTTTAGGTGTTGTAATTGGGCACACGAATAATTCACTACCATAATAGAATTCATTTTTATAAAGAGGTTCATCATATGTTTCTGGATACTTATAGTAAAGTGGTTGTATTAATGGTGAACCAAATGATGAGTATTTTTTTGCTTCACTATATATATATGGTATAAGTCTATGTCTTATTTTTAAATAATCATGAACAATTTTATATGTTTTAGCATCCCACTTCCATGGTTCTCTTTTATAGTATTTACCTGTATCACTTGAAAGTCTTAATATTGGACTATATACTCCAAGTTGGACATATCTCATGAATAATTCTGCATCTTCTGTTCCACCTTTATATCCACCTATATCATGACTCCACCAAGAAACCCCTATATTAGCGGCTGTCGAATTAAAGAATGGAAGAAGTTTTAATGTTTTCCAACTAATTAAAGTTTCACCTGAATAAAGTGCTGAATATTTATGAGGACATATTCCAAAATTTCTTGATATAATAAAATTTCTTTTTGCTTTATTTAGGCTAAAGTTTTTGAATAGAAAATAATTCATTGTGAAACTACGAAGTGTATTTTCTTTATTATTGTCATCTATCCATAAGAAATCTATACCTTTATCTAAAAAAATGGATTAATTATTCCTTTTTAAATATGAGTCAACTAATTTAGGATCATATACATTAAGTGGAATATTTTTGTTTTGGTCTTTATTGTAATATTGTTGAAATGTATTGTAGCTTTCTTCTTCTACACTTATTAATCCTTCTGTTTTGATATTGCTTCCTAGGTATATTTTGTTTTTATGTAAAAATTCACTTAACCCTCTTGTATTGGGTAATTTAGTTTTATCAAGAGAAAAAAACTTATTGGTGAATAATTATTTTTTTAGTTCTGTTGCATTCATTTAATAAAAAGTACTGACATTGGTAAATCATATTTTTTTGAAATTATAAACTAGATTTTGAATGTCTTGTTCACCATATGCTTCATTCTTATTCCACCATACTCCTAAAGCATATCTAGGTATTAATGGTGGCAAAGATGTAAGATTAAAGTAATCACGAAGTCCTATACCAAAATCATTATTATATATAAATAAATATGTATCAATATTTTTTTTATAGTTTGGAGATAAAACATTTCCATGAGCATCAAGTATTGGAGTTCTTGAGTCATCAAATGTCGTAAATCCATCTAAACTAAATAAGCCTTTTTTTCATAATCTATATATCCTTGAGTATTATCAAGACTATATGCAGTTCCTTTGAAATTCTTAACTTCAGGGTGATTGAAGTACCAAGTTTTTTCTGTTCCTGCTATAGTTACTTTTAGATTTTGATCTGGTATTAGTTTACTCCCAATGAATGGTTTTTCTTTATTATATTCTAAAATAAATATATTATTTTTTTTATGATTAGAACATTGTTATCTTCTTCTACTGTTATCTTTGGTTTACCAAAACTTCTATTAGTAGCAAAAAAAGTAGGATAATCGTTAAATGATCCTGTTTCACTATATTCGAATCTTATTAAAACATCAGATAAAATACTTATTCTATACGTTTTGCCTCTAAATACATTTGATGATGGAGTTTTGCTTTTGGTTAAATTCACTTCAAAGTGTGTACCAAAAATCATACATAATTATCCTTCCTTTCTATATATTTTTGCTATATTTTTTTATATTATTTTTTTTACTTTTTTTTATACTATGATTTTTTTATTATTTTTAGTATTTTTATTCTTTTAGTTTTACCATCCAGTTATTATATATTTCACAGTTAGCACTAGTTGGTGGTGGATCTGCTTTTTCCATCTTGACTATCATTGGTATTTTGAATATTCTACCAAATGCTACACAAGTACCTGATTGAAGTGTTTTTTGTTTTTCTACTACATCTTCGCTCATATTAGGTACACTTTTTGCGATATATTCTAGGTCTGCTGGGTGATTTATTTTAAAGATTAAGAAATTAGCACATTGACTTATTACATTTTCGTTTAAGTCAGTTGGTCTTTGAGTAATTAAATCTAGTAAAAGACCGTACTTTCTTCCTTCTTTGGCAATTCTTTCAAATATGTTGTAACCAAATAATTTTTTATCATCACCCTCTAAAACATAACGGTGTGCTTCTTCTAAAATCATATGGATTGGGAATGTTGCTCTTTCTTTTAATCCTTTTGTATATTTCATAAACATTCTTCCAAATATTTTAACTATTGAACGAGCAAATCTATCATCAACATCTTCTAAATTGAAGTTAACAATTTGGCTCTTTTTTTATTTCCATTAACTTGGATTCTTTTTTTATGTATTCTTCTAGTGTTATATATCCTTCATTTGTGAAGAATGAACTATTGTTTCTTGTAGCTAAATCATGTAATTTAACTTTTTAAAACTCATTGCTGAATCATACATTGCTTCATTAAGTAAATATCTTTCGCTATATAATGTAAAATTTAATGCTACTTCAAGATCGTGTAATGAATAGCTTACTCCAGTACTATCATAATTCCATTTTCTATCTTCATCAATAAAACTCTTTATATAATCACTTATTATTTTTCTTTCAGCAAATCTTCCTTCGCTATCTATATCGAAGCAATTTCTAAATTGTCTTGTAAATCCAATACCTGGAACTTCTGTTTCAAGAGATAGTTCTGCTGTATTAGTTTCACTTAATATTTCAAATATTTGATCTCTTATTTTTTTGATGATGTTTGGTTTGTATACATTATAGATGTTATTGCTTTTGCTAAAATGTGATTCTTGAAATCTAGTGCTTCTTTATCATTTCTTGCAAACATTTTTACATATGTAAGTGCTGTATCAACCATAGCAATTTGTGAGAAATTTGTTGCTTCAAGTAAATTTAATACATCTTCAAGATCTAGTAAACATACTGGAATGTTTAACTTTTTCATAATTTTTTTCATGTTAGTTGTGATTACTTTGAATGAATAAAATGGATTGTTTTTCTTGTAATCTAGAAAAATGCATTTATATATTCACCATATGAATCAAAAATAAAAAGGTTTGCTTTGTAAGGAATTATTTGTCCTTTTGGAAATATATTTTGAATAATTCTACATATACCATATGTTTTACCACTACCAGTATTGCCAAATATAGCAGTGTGGTTGCTGAATAATTCATCTATACTTACATTTAATGGGAAATCATTGTATAAAGGTGATACACCAAGTCTTATACTTCTATTTTCTACACCCGTAAGTATTTTTAATTCGTCTGGATTGATAATTCTTATGTTTGCATCTAAGCTAGGCTTTTTTATTAATCCACCAATGAAGTCATTAGCTGTTAGTTCTCCTAAAAATGTTATTTTGATTGTGTCTTGTTCGATTGAATCTATTTCACCTAATATCTTTTTATTTTGATCTTCGAATACAACATGTAGATTTATTAAATCTGTTATTTGTGCACCATTTGCTTTATTTATGGAGACAATTGCACTATTTTTTTTATTGATTGTAAGTATCTTTCCTAACATATTTTACTTCCCCTCTATTCTATTAATTATTGTAGCATATATTGGTTTTTTTAACAATAGATTTTCATTTAAAAAAAGCATTCAAGTTCATTTGTCTTGAATACTTTATATTTTATTTATTATTAATTTTGGAATTGTGAATTATAAAGTTCTGCGTAGAAGCCATTTTTGTCTTATTAATTCTTCATGATTTCCTGTTTCTATTATATTTCCATCTTTCATTACTAGAATTAAATCGAGCATTTTTGATTGTTGATAATCTATGTGCGATTATGAATGAAGTTCTACCTTCCGTCAATTTATCCATTGCTTTTTGAACTAATTCTTCTGTTCTAGTATCTACTGATGAAGTGGCTTCATCTAGTATTAAGAATGGTGAATCTTTTATCATACCTCTTGCGATTGTAAGCAATTGTTTTTGGCCTGCGGATATTGACTCATTATCACTAAGTTTATAATCTAATGTTTTAGGAAGTGATTTTACAAAATGATCTACACCTACTACTTTAAGAGCATTCCATATTTCTTCATCAGAAACATTATCTTTGTTAAACTTAATATTATCTCTTATGGTGCCTTCAAATAACCATGTATCTTGAAGAACCATTATGAATAAATCATGAATATTTTCTCTTGTAAGATTACTTATAGGCATATCGTCTATTTTTATTTCACCACTATTTACTTCATAGAATTTCATAAGTAAATTAACTATTGTTGTTTTACCAGCACCGGTAGGACCAACTATTGCTATCTTCTCACCTGGTTTTACATGACAATTGAAATTTTTTATAATTTCTCTATTTTGTGTATAACCAAATTTAATATGTTCAAAATCAATGTTACCTTTTACTTTTCTAGGATCAAGATATCCTGTTAAAGTACTTTCATCTGTCATTTCTTGTTCTTCTAAAAATTCAAATACTCTTTCAGATGCAGCGGACTGTTTGAAGTTGAGTCATACTCTGTGCGATTTGTGAAAGTGGGCTTGTAAATAATCTAGCATACATAATAAATGCTATAATTACGCCAAATGTTATGTTACCTTTTATAGCAAGTAATGAGCCTACTATACAAACTGCTACATAACTAAAGTTACCTATAAATCCCATCATTGGTGGCATAAGGCCAGATAAGAACTGGCTCTTTCTATTGCAGTCATAAACTTTATTGTTAAGTTCATTGAATTTTTCTAGTGATTCAGTTTCTCCATTGTATACTTTAACAATGTTATGTGAACTATATATTTCTTCAATATGACCATTTAATTTACCAAGTTCTGTTTGTCTTCTTACAAAAATACTTTTTGTGATTTTTTTTAATATAAAACTCATAAATGCAAATCCAAATATTGAAGATAATATACATGTTATAGCCATTACTGCATTTGTAGTAAACATCATTATGATGCATCCAATAAATAATGCTACGGCACCTATAAATGTACCTAAACTATTTTGAAGTGACATATTTATTGTATCTACATCATTTGTTACTCTTGATAATAATATCACCATAACTATGGCTATCAAAAATATCTTAATGGTAATATATTTATCTTTTGTGATATTTTTTTGTTCTTAAAGATTTAGCAAAAATTATTTGATACAACTACCATTAAATAATTTTTCTATATAACTAAATAATGCGCTAAGTAAATATAAACATACTAGGAAGATTGTTATATTCTTTTATCTTATCAGTGTTCATACTTGGTTTTTATTAATTCATTTATATTACTAGAAAGTGTATCTAATTTACTATAAATTTTTGTTGGATCACTTATATCCATATTTTTTTCATAGTATTTAACAATTCCACTTTATCTTTTGATGTGATATTTATGCCTTTGATTGTAGTGTCTTTAAATATCAATAATTTTATTGAATTTGGTATTTCTGATATTTTTTCCATTGTGTTTTCCTTTTTGTTATTGTATTTAAAGTTTCATAATACTTTGTTTGCTCTTCTGTGCTTATATCTTTTAATGAATCTTGTGATAATATTAGATTTTTCTTGTATATCATTTGTAATATCTTTTGTGAGTAACTCTAAATTATCTTTATTGATAACTATTCCTGCTTGAATTTCATTTGTTAAATCTTTTATCTTATTTGGACCTACGATTGATAGAATACTGCTTATCATAGATAATAATACTGCAACTATAATAAGTGGCATTAATTTATTTAAATATTTTTTTAAATTTAGTAATGCTTCTTTGAAGTTCTTAGGCTTTTCAAATGATGCGCCTGGACCATGTCCTCTTGGCGTTCTTGTTCTAGGAGTTTCTTCATTTTCATTATTCATTTTCTAGTTCCTCCTTTGATAATTGTGAATATGCTATTTCTTGGTATACTTTGCATTTCTTTAATAATTCTTTATGTGTTCCAACTCCAACTGTTTTACCCTTATCTAGAACAATTATTTTATCTGCATTTTTTTGATTGTACCTATTCTTTGGGCGACAATAATACTTGTGGCATTCTTTGTATACTCTTTAAGTTCTTTTCTAAGTATATAATCAGTTTTGTAGTCAAGGGCGCTAAATGTATCATCGAATATATATATTTCTGGGTCTCTTGCGATTGCTCTTGCGATTGATAATCTTTGCTTTTGGCCACCTGAAACGTTTGTACCACCTTGTGCAATGTTTGAATCATATTTCTTTGGCATCTTTTTCTACAAATTCTTTTGCTTGTGCTACTTCTATTGCTTTTTTTGATTTTATCTTCAGTAATTTCATAATTAGATTTTTTGCCATAACTAACATTATATTTGATAGAGCCATTAAACATTACTGCTTTTTGTGGGACATAGCCAAGTCTATCGTATAATGAATTCATATCATAATCTCTTACATCAATTCCATCAATTAAGATTGAGCCACTTGTAACATCATAAAAATCTTGGAATTAAATTAACAAGTGTACTTTTTTTCCGCTACCTGTTGAACCTATAATAGCAATGGTTTCACCTCTATTTGCTTTGAATGATATATTTTCTAAAAACTGATTCATCTGAATCTGGGTATTTAAAACTAACATTTTTTTAAATTCTAGTGTGCCTGTCTCTTCTGATTTTTCTAACTTTTCCATTTTTTTAATTTTTGTGTTGTTTTGTACAAAGTACTTCATTAATTCTATCTGCTGATATTGAAGCTCTTGGGTACATTATAAATATCATTGCTAGCATTAAGAATGACATTATTACTTGCATAGCGTAAGTACTAAATACTACCATGTTACTAAATAATGTGATTTTGTTTGTTAATAATGCTTTACTTATAAGTATGCTTCCCATGAAGTATATTGCTAATGTTACGACATTCATAATTAAGTACATCATTGGTGACATAATACTCATCACTTTTTGATTAAATAATTGTGTGTTTGTAAGTTTTTTTGTTTACTTTTTTTCAAACTTACTCTCTTCCATTTTTTTCTGCGTTGAATGCTCTAATGACTCTAATACCCTTTTAGGTTTTCACGAGTAAGTCCATTAACATTATCAATTAATTTTTGGACTATTTTGAATCTTGGTAAAACTATTAACATAAGTGTAATAACCATTATTAACAATATTAATACCGCTCCTCCTGTAATAGCCGTCCATTCAAAACTTTTGTTTATTATTTTTCCAATTGCCCATATTGCTGTTATTGGTGCTTTTATTATCATCTGTAAACCTAAAGTTAGCATAGATTCAACGTTTGTAATATCGTTAGTTGTTCTAGTTATAAGACTACTTGTTTGGAATTTTTTTATTTCTTCCATACCAAATTCTTGTACTTTAACAAATAGTTTTTTTCTCTTATATTTTTTTAGAAAAATTTGCTTCCAATATTTGCGATGATATAGCCTACTATACATGATGATGCTAAACTAGCAAAAAGCGCATAATAGCATGTATATTCCCTCTTTTAAAATATCTTTGGTTGCTCCACTTGTTTGAACAAGTTTTGTTATTTCACTCATGTAATCAGGTATTTTTAAGTTCAAGCCATACTTGAAATATAATAAAAAAATACTCGATAATATAATTAATAACCAATCTTCTTTTTTTAAATTTTTTTAAATAACTTAGTCATCTTTTTTTCTCCCTTCAAATTATCTTGTATTTGTTTGGTCACCTTAAAGAATATTCTTAAATCATCATCTTTAATATTATTTTTTTAAAAACTTTATCAAATTTAATGATATTTTCTTCTATTTCTTTATTTATTTTTCTTACCATAGGGAGTTAATGTTACTTCTTTACTTCTTAAATCATTTTTTGAAGATTTTGTGTCAATGATGTTATTTTTTATCATGGTTTGGATAATCCCAGATATTGTAGATTTTCTGAATGGTAAGCCCTTTTCTAAGTCTTTTTGATAAACTACTTTATCTGAGTTTTTATATAGAAAACGTGTAATCATTATTTGACTTGGGCTTAACATATAACTATTGTTTTTTTACTATAAGATACTATTTCTCTTATAATTAAATTATCAATCTTTTTTTATTTCTGATCCAATGCTTTTGTTCTTCCATGATAGTGCTCCTTTGGTTAGGTAACTAACTATATTGATTATACTATCATGTTTTTGCAATGTCAATAAAGAAAGAAAAATTTTCACAAAACCTTTTTAAAGTCATATTTGGTTGGCTTTTTTTGCTTCTTCGACTTTCATCTCCACAAACGTAAATTCCGATAGTCGCTACTGTACATAATTTATTTTTTTATTTAGAAAAAGAAGGAGAACGTGTCTCCCTCTAATATATTTTTTAATAAGAACACTTTCTTCCATCTTTTTTTCTTCTTATTGCTGAACCAAGTTCTCTACCCAGTTCATTAAAAAGGCTAATTGCTTTTACAACAGCATTAATTATTGTACCAATTGATACTGTCCCTCCTTGTATTGTAATTAATTCTTCTTCTCTTATCATTTATTCCTCCTTTTTTTAGTTATTAATAAAGTAATTTTCTTCCTGACTTTTTCTTTATTTTTTTCTTATAACAATATCATTAAATCCAATTATATTTCCTAAAGGCTTTATTATTCTAATTATATTGTCTGCTATGTTATAAATTGAAAAAGTTCCTCCTAATATGCTTATAAGTTCTTTTTCTTTAATCATATTTTTTTCTCCTTATACTATATTTATTTCTTTCTACATTTCAAAGGTCTTAAATATCCATCTACTAGGCCAATAAGAAATGATATTACAGAACCACCTATACCAACAATTGTCCAGTTTACTGCTCCTCCTTGTATTTCTTTTAATTCTGCTTCTTTAATCATTTTTGCTCCTTTCTAATTTGTATTTTTCATTGAATAAATCTATTATTTCTTTTTTTTATGTGATATATATATTATTGTTTTATCTTTTAAAAACTATCAAATATTTTACTAATTATTTCTTTTTTTCTTCATCAAATGATACTTCACTTAGTGCTTCGTCTAAAAACAATATAATTACTATCTTTAAGTAAGCTTCTTGCTAAAAATTATTTTTTGGTTTTTTTCACCACCGGATATATTAAATCCATTATCTTCAATAACATAATTATCTCTTAAAATACTTCTACTTCTTAATGTTTCTAAATTACACATCTTGATAACTTTTTCATATTCTTTTGTACTTATACCTCTATAATAAATAATATTATTTTTTTAATGTATCATTATTTATATAGTTATTTTTGTGATATGTATGTAAAACTATTTGATATGATATTACTATTAATATCTTTTAAGTTTATATTGTTAATTAATATATTTCCTTTATACTCTCTTAGATATTTAAGCAATATTTTCATAATAGTGCTTTTACCAGTACCACTACTCCCGTAAAGAAGAAATTTGCTTCCTTTCTTAATATCAAATGATACATTATCAAAGATATAATCTACATTGTTAGGTGAATATGACAAGTCTTTTATACATATATCACCATCTATTACTTTATCTGTTTCTTCTTCTTTGACACTCTTTATTAATAATAAATCATTTACTCTTTTATATATTTTTTTATATAATCAATAGATTCACTTAAATCTAATATTGATTTTTATGGGGTCTATAAAGTAAACAATTATAGATGAAAAACAATATAAAGTTTCCAAGAGATAATATGTTTTTTTATTTATAAATATTATACTTAAGAATATAAATGATATATATGATATGTTTGAAATAAAAATCTTTTAAAAATATTTTTCTTTATTTTTGGATATTTTTGGTATATTGATTTGGTTTTTATATATGAACTATATTTTATTTGATTAAAGATTAACAAATTATTTATAAGGTTTAGGTTTTTTTATTTATTTCATAACTACATATGTTATCATTTAATGATTTATTATATTTTTTTTCTTCATTTATCATTAATTCTTCACTTGTATTTTTTTATTTTATTTTTATTGATTAAAAATAATAAGTATATATAATATAAGTTCAATTAAATAAATTAGGAATAGTTTATAATTGATAATGATAAGTAATATTAAACTTATTAAAAATTAGAAGTATATTTGATAAAGATGTGGTAATAATACTTATTAGGATATCTAAAAAAATAGTTTTTAGATCATTCATTCTAGTCATAATTTCACTTGAAGATTTATTTTTTTGAAAAAAATTGATATGGGAGATAAAAATAATTTTTCTTATATAATCATTATTTAACTCTTTTTGATAACTTTTTTTATTTAAATTAATAATTATTTTATTATTTATAAACTGAAGTATTGTTTTTAGTAAATAATGATAATATAAATAATATTGTACAACTAATTAGTAATTTATGATTGTAATTTGGTAATATGTAATCTATTGATATATAAGAATAATAATTAAGTGTTATACCAAGTAAAAATAATAAATATATTTATAAATAATATCTTTAAGAGTTCTTTCTTGTTCAACCAAATATATGTTTTAATTAAATTCTTATCTTTTAGTGAAATTATTATTTACTTGTTTTACTGGGTAAATAATAATTGATGTATTTAAGTACATTTCTTTAAATTTTTTTCTTTAGTGATTTTGGTTATATTGCTTGATGGGTCCATTATTGTTAATGAATTTTTTTATTTACTTTTATATACTACTATAAAATGTAAATAATTATTTTTTTCTTACAATGACAAATTATTGGGAATGTGACTTTGTTATTTATAATATCATCACAACTATAATGTGATGCATAACCATCAAAGCCGTATAATCTTGAACCGTTAATGATATTGAAAGCATTTGTACCTTCTCTAGTTGTTTTTAGATTCATTGTTACTTCTTCATGTGAGGCCTCAAATCCATAATATTTCATTATGGATAATAAACATGAAGGGCCACAATCTTTATAACCATTTTTGTTTTTACAATATATTTTTTTCATCTTATCCCCCTACTATTATTATTAGCGAAAAACTTTTTAAAAACACTTCTTTTTTTGAAAAGTTTTTTAATTTTTTTCTTTATATATTTTTATCAAACTCAATAAATAATTGATTATTACATTTTTTTCTAATATTTCTTTTCCTTTTGTTTTGTACTGCTAGAAATTAAACATAAATAATTATATATTTCTTCTTCATCTTGTGATATTAGTTCAATTTTGTGTTTTAAAAATAGTTATATTTGTTACATCAATATTTAATATCTTTCCAAGCATATTTTTTTAATAAATTTTGCCCATTTTCAGTATTTTTTTAAGTAATCAAATGTTATATCGCATTGTTTCAGTAATTTTTTATGCATTATTTTTTTCCTTTCTTAGAGAGTTATTATTGAGATCTCACTTTCCCTCTAATATTATTATTAGCGAAAAAGTTTATGAAACACTTCTTTTTTTATGAATTTTTCTTGCAAAATTAAAAAAAGATTAGCATTGCTTACTAATCTTACTTATTAATCTTACTTTGACATACTTAATTTATTTTATAAATTTTTTTAATATATCTATATTATTCTTTTATATCTTTATGTATGTAGGAAGCAGATACTAGAATGTCTACCCCTGAATCTTTACATAATTTACCAGTTTCATCATTAATACCACCATCTACAGATATTTGTGTTTTTAAATCATTTTCTGTTATATATTCTTTTAATTCTTTTATTTTACTTGGTGTTGTTTCTATAAATGATTGACCACTTTTTCCTGGATATACGCTCATTACAAGTACTAAATCTATTCTATCTAAATAATGAAATATTTTTTTGATATCAGTATCTGGATTAATTGCAATTCCAACTTTTTAGACCATAATCTTTTTATTTCATTAATCATTTTATCTATATTTTCTACTGCTTCATAATGAAATGTTATGTTATTCGTATTAAGCATTGCATAATCCTCTATGTATTTAGATGGATTATTAACCATTAAGTGTACATCAAGAGGAAGGCTTGAATATTTTGTTATTTTAGTTACTTCGCCTATTGTCCAAGTTTTATTATCTACAAATTTGCCATCCATTATATCAACATGTATGGCATCAGCATTTGTTTTATTTAATTCTTTTTACTATATCTTGTGGTTTTATTGTACTTGATAATATTGATACATTTACTTTTCATTCTTTTGTTTCCTCCATAAATTTTTAAATAATTTTGATAACGCCAGTCTGGTATTTTTTTCCTTTGTTTACTTCTTCAATTATAGAACATCCTTCTTCTTTTATATGAAGGCAACTTCTATATTTACAAGGTTTATTAAAATCATCATAATACTTCTTTATTTCTTTTTTTGGAATATTTAATTCAAGTGAACTAAATCCTGGGGTATCTGCGATTAATCCATCATTAACTTCTAAAAGTTCAACTAATCTAGTGGTGTGTTTTCCTCTACCAAGAGAAGCTGATACTTCGCCTGTTTTAAGTGATAGTGATGCATCAATCTTGTTTAAAAGTGTACTTTTACCAGCACCTGTTTGTCCACAAAGAGCGACTACAGAGCTTGCGAATTCTTTTTTTATTTTTGATACACTTGTGTTAACGTATATTTTTATATTTTTTTAATTTTCCTATAATAATTGATATACTTTTTTTATTTCATTTTTTTCTCTTTCATAGTTATCATATCTGTTTTTTTGTAATAACTATGATTGGTTCGATTTCATTTTTTTATATGCGATAAGTAAAAATTTATCGATTAGATAAGAAGAAAAAAAGCTGGAATTGATGTACTCATTACTATTAATAGTTTATCTATATTAGCAACAAGTGGTCTTTCCAGATAGTTTTTTCTTGGCTCTACTTTCTCTATTGTTTTTGTATTAACATCAACTATAACGTTATCACCAACTACTGGAACTACTTTCATATTTCTTAGTTTTCCTCTAGTTCGTGTGTCAACTATGGTGTTATTTTCTAATAATACTCTATGTATAAATTTATTAATACAAATTATTTTACCTTTCATATTACTCCCCTGTATTGTCTCCTTCAGTTGGTTCTGTTGTAGGTTCTGTAGTTGGTTCTTCTACCTCTGGTGCTCTTGCGACTGTTATTACAAGACTTGCTCCTGGTGTTACTAGTGAAGATGCTGCTCTACTTTGTTTTAATATTGTACCTTCTGTGACTGAAGTTGTTTCTTGATATTTTATTTCAAGTTTTAATTCGTGTTTACTTGCGAATTCTTCTATTTTAGCAATTGTGTAGCCTTTTGTAAAGTCTGGATATTTATATTCTACTTTTGGAATATATATTTTAATTGGACTACCAAGTTTGCTTTTTTCACCTGCGGTTGGTTCAGTTTTAAGAACTGTATCTTCTTTTAGGATTTTTAGATTCATCAACTGCTTCTTGTACTATTTCAACATTGCATTGACATAGTGCTTCAATTTTACCTTGAGCAATTAAATAATTTTCACCAATGAAATCTTCCATAACATATGATGATTCACCACTTGAAATGTATAAAATTACTTCTTTTGGCAATTTGTTGTTACTTCCAATTTCAGGGCTTGTTTTGACAACGTCTCCTTCTTTTACAACATCACTTGCGATATATTTATAATCTTTTGCTATATCAAATCCAGCATCATTTAACATTTTAGTAGCAACTTGTATACTTCTATTCGCAACATCCGGTATTATCGCTTCTTTATTATCATCGTGAAGAAGTATTGTAAGACCGACTGTAAGTAGTAGAACTAATCCTACAAATATACTTAATATTATTATTAATGCCTTATTTTGCTTTTTATCTTCTATTTCCTCTTCATCGGTGTCATCCTTGATTTTTTCTACTTTTTTAGTTTTTGTTGCATCTTTGATTGCTTCTACTTCTTTATCAAGTGCTTTTGTTTCTTCTAAGTCGTTTTCTGGATATGGATAAACATATCTTTTTTCATCAACTCTGCTAGCATCAAGTGCAGTTTTTTTAAATCATCATGCATTTCTCTTGCATCTTTATATCTATTTTTAGGATTTTTTGCTGTTGCTTTTATTATTACATTTTCGATTGATTGTGGAATTGATGAGTCAAATTTTCTTACGCTTGGAAGTGGTTCTCTTAAATGCTTAAGGGCTATTTCTACAGCATTATCTCCTTTGTATGGAAGAAGCCCTGTTAATAACTCATACATCATTATTCCCATTGAATAGATATCACTTCTAATTGTAGAGCCTTTTCCATTTGCTTGTTCTGGAGGTATGTAGTGAACTGTTCCCATAACTGAATTTGTTTGTGTAAGTTGAGTTGAATTTAATGCTATTGCTACTCCAAAATCAGTTATTTTAATCATTCCATTAGATAGCATCATTATATTTTGAGGTTTTATATCTCTATGGATTATGTATGCATCGTGTGCATGTGCCATACCATCTGTAACTTGTAACATAATATCAACCACTTCTGTTACTGATAAATGTCCTCTTTGTTTTAATACTTGTTTTAATGTTTTACCATCTACATATTCCATTACTATATAATATTGGCCATCATCTTCACCAACATCATATATTTCAACTATATTAGGATGTGAAAGACTTGTTGCTGATAATGCTTCTCTTTGAAATCTTCTTACAAATTTTTCATCATTAGCAAGGTCTCCACGAAGTACTTTAACTGCAACATTTCTATCTAAATAAGTATCGTGTGCTAAATAAACATTAGCCATTCCACCTTCACCAAGTGTTTTAATTATTTGATATCTGTCATTTATCTTAGTACCTTTTATTATCACACTATTCACCACTCATTCTCATATATGCTATTGTAATATTATCATTGCCCCCACGAGTATTCGCTTTCATTATTAATTTATCCACTTTTTTTCTTCTATTTCCAATTCTTTATCATTTAGAACTTTTTTTCCATTTGTTCTACTGTTAACATATTAGTAAGTCCATCACTACATAGGAATATTCCATCAACAGTTCTTTCAACATCAAAAATGTCCATGTCTATTATTTCGGCAGCACCAAGTGCTTTCATAAGAACATTCTTTTTGAGGATGATTTTTTTGCTTCTTCTTCAGTAAGTTCTCCATTTTCAAGTAATATATTTACAAGTGTATGATCTTTTGTTACTTTATAAAGCTTTCCTTTTTTTCTCTACAAAGCCACTTGAATCACCAACATTACCAAATAATAAGAAATCATCTGTTAGAATTGAACACACACATGTTGTGCCAAGACCATTTGCATCAATATGTTCCTCTGCATATTTAAGTATTTTTATATTTATTTCATCTATTATTTCTTTTAGCCATATAACTGCATCTTCCTTAGTTCCTATACTAGATAGTTCACTAAAACGTTTTCCAAGTTCTGTTACAACAAGAGAACTAGCTATTTCACCAGCCTTATGTCCTCCCATACCATCAGCAACTACAAGTAAGTATTCACCTTTAAGATTTTTTACGATTGTAACTGAATCTTCATTATGACTTCTTACTTTTCCTGGATCAGTTTGATAACAAGTTTTTCATTTTTTTCACCTTCTTTTTATATTAATTACTAAGAGGTAGTATCTAATTACTACCTATCTCTTTCTTATTATTATATTTATTTTTATTTGATTTAAGTATATCATAAAAAAACTTTTTAATTTTAAAGTCATTACTTTTTATTCATTGTAAATTAGATGTTACATTAAAAGAAAAATTATACCTAATAAAAATCTTAATGCTCGTGTTTTTTTGCTTTTTTTCTACACTTTTCATATATTCTTCTTGTGTTTGCCTGCTACTTCTTCTAAAACAGGTTTTTGTTCTGTCATTTACTATTTTTTTAGCAATCGTATTTAATTTTTATTTGATTTTTTTAATTTTGTTTGGATTACTAGAAATTTTTTTAACTTCTTTAAATATTATAATCTTTCCTTTCTTAATTTTTAATAAGGATATTTTTCTTTGTAGTATTTTTTTATTCGTTCAATACTCTCTATATAATCATTTCTTGTTTGTCTACTTTTACCTCTAAAACAAGTTTCAGTTCTGTCAACTTTGGCGTCCTCTGCCATCTTTCTTAATGCCAATTGATCTTTAATTTGATTTGGTTTACCAGCAATGCCTTTTATTTCTTTAAACATTATAATCTTTCCTTTCTTATATATTAAATGTTATTGCTTTCATGACTCGCTTTTAATTGCCCACAGGCACCTTTAATACCTTTGCCCATCTCTCTTCTCATTTGAACATTTATTTTATTTTCTACTAGTTCATCATAAAAAGCATTTATTCTTTCTTTAGAACTTCTTTTTAAAAGTTACTACTAGTACTATTATATGGTATTAAGTTCACATAAACTAATTTTTCCTTTTTAAAAAGACTAGCAAGTTCCTTAGCGTCTTCTATACTATCATTAATTCCTTCTAATAAAATATATTCCATTGTCACTTTTTCTATTAGTTTTTAGAAATATAATAGTCAACCGCATCCATTAATTCATCCATTTTATATGCTTTACTAATAGGCATTAAAGTTTCTCTAATTCTTTGATTTGGAGCGTGTAAACTTATTGCTAAATTCACTTGAGTGTCTAAATCTGCAAATTCTTTTATTTTTGGTACTATTCCACAAGTACTTACTGTAATTCTTCTAGAACCTAAATCAATTCCTTTAGGACAATTCAATATCTTAATAGCCTTTACTAAATTTGTAAAGTTATCGAATGGTTCACCTATTCCCATTACAACTATATTATCTACTTTAATATTTTCTAGTTTTTCTATAGTTAGAACTTCTAATATAATTTCAGCAGTAGTTAGATTTCTAACTCTTTTTAACTTACCACTTTCACAAAAAGCACAAGCCATATTGCATCCAATTTGAGTACTTATACATATACTATTTCCATAATCATGTTTCATAAGTACTACTTCAATACTAGAATCTTTTACTTCAAGTAAATATTTATTTGTGTCTTCACTTTTTTTAATTCATCTAAAAACTTTTAAATATTCTATTTCAAAATTATTATTTAAAAAAATGTCTTTTAATTCTTTACTAATATTTGTTATTTCATCAAAAAGAAGAAACTCTCTTTTTATATATACCTTCAAAAAAATTTGAGTAGCATTGTATTTTTTTAAATCCATTAGCTACTAAATAATTTTCAAGTTCATCTAATGTAAAAATCATATATATTCATTTTAAACACCCATTAAATTATATCATTAATATAACCAAGTTGTAAAATTAAAAAAACTATACATAAAACGTATAGTTATTTAAGATATCAAGTTGTTTTTGCAAAAATTAATTACATTATCTTTATATTGTTCATCAACATCAGCATATAAAAAAGTGTATTATCTATTTTACTTAATAATTTATACTTACCATTTGTTGTTAATTTATATTCAGAATAATTATTTGAATTAATTTCTTCTGCTTTATCTTTTGATTCTTTTTTTGTGTTTCGAATCTTTTTTTATTTCTATTATACATTTTTTGTGCAACTTCTGCATCGTCTAAAGTGTAGTATTCAATTTGATATTTATTTTCAACTCTAGCAACCATTGCTTTTGTTATGCCTTTATTGCTACTTAAAGTTTTTGTTACATCTTTTGTTTCGTAATCTATGCTTTCAGCTACTGTTTCAAATGAATCAGATGTAATTGGTTTTCTAGTTTCTTCTTCTTTTCTTACATGCTGAAAATGTAAATAACATTAATATGCCTAATATACTTAATAATATTTTTTTATTCATATTTATCTCCTATCTTTCTACTTAATATTAACACATTTCATAGTTATTTTTTTCAATATTTAGAATAACTTTTATAGGAAAATATAAAAAAATACTTTTTTTAGTAGTACTTTTTTTATTCTAATATTGCTTTTATTCTTCTTACTCCTGCAGATGATGCTTCTTCTTTTACTATTTTAGTGTCCAAGTTCTTTTGTATTTTTAACATGAGGACCACCACAAAGTTCCTTTGAAACATTATCACCTATTGTATAAACAGTTACAATATCAGGATATTTTTCAATAAACATGCATTCAGCACCAGATGCGATAGCATCTTCTTTTTTCATTTCTTCTACGCTTACAGGAAGTCCTTCATTTATCCATTTATTAACTAAATCTTCTGTTTGTTTCTTTTCTTCGTCAGTAAGTTTATGATCACAACTAAAATCAAATCTCATTCTTTCATCTGTTATGTTACTTCCCTTTTGATGAACATCTTTACTTACTACTTGTTTTAAAGCGGCATTAAGTAAATGAGTTGCTGTATGATACTTTGTTTCTATTTCATTATTACCTGAAAGTCCGCCTTTAAATTGACCAGCAGATGCAGTTCTTGATAATTCTTGATGAGCTTTAAAACTTTTTCTTTAAATCCTTCTTCATCAACATTTAAACCTTTCTTTCTTTTGCAAGTTCAACTGTTAATTCAATTGGAAATCCATAAGTATCATATAATCTAAATGAAGTAGAAGCATCTAAATCTTTATTATCTTTTAGTTAATTTTTTTCAAATTCACGAAGCCCTTTTTCGAGAGTTCTATTGAATTTTTTTCTTTTTCATTCTTAAGTACTTCTAAAACAATGTTTTTTTGTTATCCTTAAGTTCACTATAATATGTTTCATATTTATTCATTATAAGTGATGCGATTTGACTTTCCCAGTCACTATTAACATCAATATTTAATTTTTTAGCATGTCTAATTGCTCTTCTAATTAATCTTCTTAAAATATAACCTTGTCCTACATTACTAGGCTTAATACCAGCAGGGTCAGCACTAATAAATACAGCTGTTCTTAGGTGATCAGCAATTATTCTCATACTTACTTCGTTACTTTCATATGGAAGATTAGATATTTTAGAAATTAGTTCAATAACATCTTTCCATATACTAGACATATAGTTATCGTTTACGCCTTCAAGTACTGCTGTTACTCTCTCTAATCCCATACCTGTGTCGACATTCTTTTTATAGGTAGTTCTTCAATACTTCCATCACTATTCTTTTTATATTGCATGAATACATCATTCCATATTTCTACCCATCTTTCATCTTCCGGATCAAACTTTTCAGGAACAGGTTCATTACTTCTCCAATAAAACATTTCAGTATCAGGTCCACAAGGTCCAGTTTCTCCAGCAATCCAGAAATTATCATCAACAGTTCTTGCGATTCTTTCTTCTTTTATGCCAAGGCTTAACCATTTATCATGAGCGGTTTTTATCAAATGGAATATTATCTTTACCAGCATAAACAGTAACAGCTAATCTTTCTACAGGTATATTAAGTACTTTTGTTAAAAATTCAAAACTCCATTCTATTGCTTCATCTTTAAAGTAATCACCTAGTGACCAGTTTCCTAACATTTCAAAGAATGTATGATGATAAGTGTCTCCTATATTATCTAAATCATTTGTTCTAATACATTTTTGATAATCACATAACCTTGTTCCGTATGGATGTGGTTCTCCCATTAAATATGGTATTAGTGGTTGCATACCAGCTGTATTAAATAATACACTTGGATCGTTTTCTGGTACAACTGGTGCACTAGGTATTTGTTTGTGTCCTTTACTTACAAAAAAATTAATAAACAAGTCTTTAATCTTCATATTTTATATCTCCTTCTTAAATAAAAAAGAATAGTACATAAGGAGTCATAATGACTGGTACCATCCTTTAATTAAGCTTAATTAATGTAACGTATTTACACGTGAGTGATTAACTCATAAATGAAAGTAGCTTCAAATAACAATATCATTAGTTTTCACCAAACACTAACTCTCTATAGAATATTAGTTTATCCTACTCGTCTTTCAATAAACATATTTTTAACAAATATTTTTTTAAGAAATCAATAATTATAAAATAATTCATATAAAAAAAGCACTATTTCTAGCGCTCGAATTTCATAATTTTATTGAAGTGGTGTTCCTGGTGATTGTGGTATTTCAGTAGTTGGTGTCGCTGGAACACTTGGTGTTTCTCCTATAGTTGGTGTTGTTGGAACACTTGGTGTTTCTCCTATAGTTGGTGTCTCACCTAAAACTGGTGTTGGTGCAACTGGAGTTTGAGGTGTTTCACTTACAAAAGGCATTTCTCCTACCATAGGCGCAGGTGCTACTTCAGGTGTAGGTGTAGCAGGCATTGCAGTTGTTGACTCTTGTGGTGCTACATTTATAGTTGGTTCTTCAATAACAAGTGTTGGCTGTGCTTGTTGTACAGGTTCTTGACCTGGTGTTGTCATCACAGGTGCTGAAGTTTCAACAGCTGGAGTATTAAAAATACTTTCAGGAACTACTTCACTTTGTGCTGGTGTAACATTTGGTTGTTCAGGAACTGGAGTAACTGGTGTTACAGGTACACTTGTATTAATAGTAACATCGTTTGCAGTTGCTTCAAGTCCACTTAAACTTGGTTCGCTTGCTGATGCCATAGTTGGCGCTGGTGTAACAGTTTCAGCTTGTGGTGCAACATTAGGATTTGCAACTGCTGGAGTTGGTTGTGGTGGAACAGAAACTTTTGGAACCGCCTCCACATCTTTTTGTTTTTTCTTTTTACCATCAACAATAAATCCTATTAATGCAAATAGTAGAATCACTGCCACTATCATAAAAAAATTAAATAATTATCTGCTAAAAAAATTTAATATTGTATCTTTCATATGAGTATCATTTCCTCCTTATTCTCATAGTATTATTTTTAACATTTAATATTTAATATTTCAATATAAAATTTTTGATATTAAGAAATATTTAATTTTTTTTACCTTTTGGTTGTATATGAATCCAAGTATTTCCATCATTTACTTTTTAGTTCACTTCCATCTTCTAAAGTATAAATAGTTTTACTTGCTCTATCTTTTTTTTACTCCATTTTATCTTTATAGCTTCACCATTTGAAATATAATATCCTTCTCCATTACCAACATTATATAAATCTTGTCTACCTTTTCTATCACTTTGTATACTAGAATTTTGCACTTGATAAGTTATTATATTTTTTTAACAGTATATTGTTTTTTTAGTGATAAGATCAGTATGTTCTTTTGCCTCCCATGTACATTTTATAATTCATATTTTTCAGGATCATAAACATATTTTTGTTGTTTGATATGATGAATATACTATTTCAACTGTATTTGCTTCTTTTTTTATTTTTCAGTTTTATATTCTACTTTGATAGGACTATATTTGAGTAACTGTTCTTCAGTGGTATTTCTATATCCTTTTGATTTTATTAACTTATTAATTCTATCCATTGATGTAAATGCAGTATGTTCATATGCTCTATGAAGTGAAGTATCTCTAAAAAATCCTTTAGCATCATACATACCATTTATATTGTTAATCTTTAAACTTTTTATATCACTTAATGCTTGTGGTGAATGCCCATAATGAACAAATATAGCATCATTTTTCAAGAGCATAATCTAAAAAATAATGTCTTGCGCTTCTAACAGAGCCAATCTTTTCAGTTGTTTGATCTTTGAAAAGTGCGATTATTCTTGTGATTCCGCCTTCTGCAATAAGTTCGTATGCAAGATATGCATCTTGTAGTCCAGCATGTGGATAAGCATCATGATTATTATTAATTGATACTGCAATAGGTCTAGTTTTTAGAATCTTCATCAATTATCTTAACCTTAGGTTTAACCACATAAATATTACCAATATTGATTCCGTTTTCCATAGTATATTCTAATATCTTGTCATACACATTAAAAATAATTAAATGCTATTACTGAAATACCAGCGAATATCACAAAAAAATAATAAATTTCTTAATATTTTTACTTTTTTTCTTTTTTTCATATACATTCTCCATCTAAATTATATCATATTGTTTTTATATTGAATATTATTTATTACAATTATATGTAAATTTTACATTAAAAAAATACCTAATCATATGACTAGGTATTATATTATTTAATTTTTTTTCTAACATTTTTAGATTTTTGCTTCTACTGGATTCGCTTTTCCCTTTTTGATTTTTTTCATTACTTGACCAACTAGATAATCTAACATATTAGTTCTTCCGTTATGGTAGTCTTCGATAGCTTTTGCGTTTTCACTTATTACTTCATTTACTAATGATTCTATAAATGATGCATCTTCTATAACTTCCATATCATATTTTTTTAACTATTTCTTTTTGGAGTTAGTTTTTTTCTTCTAACATTTTAGTAAATACTTTTTTTAGCTTGGTCTGATGATATCTTTTTATCATTAACAAGTGTAACTAGTTCTACTATCATGTTTGGTCTTATGAATATATTGTCTATTGTTATGTCTTCACTCTTATTTATTTCACCAAGTAATCTTGTTGTTATCCAGTTACATGCCATTTTAGGATCACATTTATCTTTAATGCATTCTTCAAAGTAATCTGATACTTTTTTATTTTTAGTAAGTACGTTTGCATCATATTCTGAAAGTCCATACTCATTCATATATTTTTTCTTTTTCTTTCACACCCTAGCATTGGTACTTGTGATTTTTATTTCTTCTATTAATTCTTTTGATATTTTATATCTTGGAATATTTGGTTCTGTGAAGTATTTATAATCTATCGCATCAGCTTTACTTCTCATATGAATAGTAGTACCACTTTCGTCATCCCATCTTCTTGTTTCTTGTACTACTTCATCATATCGACCTGCATCTTTTAGTTCTGATTGTCTTTTAATTTCATATTCTATTGTTTTTCTAATCGCATCAAAACTATTTACGTTTTTAACTTCAACTTTTGTACCAAAGCAAGTATCATCTTCATTCATTATTGATACGTTTACATCGGCTCTTATTTGTCCTTTTTTAGTATCACAATCAGATATATCAGTATATTCATAAATACTTTTAACATGTTCTAAGAATGCTAGTGCTTCATCTGCACTATGTAAACATGGCTCTGTTACTAGTTCTAAAAGTGGAACACCTGCTCTATTATAATCTATTGTTGAAGTATTATAATAGTGATCAAGTGAAGCAGCATCTTCTTCTAAATGTATATCATGAATTAATACTTCTTTTTTTAGTACCTTTTACATCAATAGTTATTTTGCCATTTACTCCAACTGGATTAAAGAATTGTGTTAATTGATATCCTTTTGGGAAGGTCTGGATAATAATAATTCTTTTCTATCAAACTCCATATATTCAGGTATTTTTACAATTCAATATTGAAGCCATCATTATTGCTTTTTTTTAACACATGTTTTATTTACTACTGGTAGTGTTCCTGGAAAAGCCATATCAAGTGGTGCTACATTTGAGTTAGCTCTTTTACTAAAAACTATTGCTTGATGGTGAAAAATACTTTTGTATTTGACTTCATTTCACAGTGAAATTCTAGTCCTATTACTGCTTTTATATGACATTATAACACCTCCTTTGCAATTTGATTTTTTTATATTCCATATTACTTTCAAGAGAGTATGCAATATTTAAAACGTTTATATCATCTTTTACTTTACCTGTTATGTTTACTCCAACTGGAAGATTATTTACAAATCCATTTGGTATTGTTATTGATGGATATCCACCAAAGTTACCTATTTGTAAGTGGTCTTCTAAAATGTTATTTGAACTAGATAATTTATTTTTAGAGTCTTCTATAGGCTTAGCAGGACCACTACCTACAGGTAAGATAAGACCATCATATTTACTAAATAATTCGTTCATTTTGTTAACAATAAGTCTTCTTACTCTTTTAGCATTTATGAAATACTTTTCTTGGTTTTCTTTTTGAAGTACGTAAGAACCAATTACAAATCTTCTTTTAATAAGTGGACTAAATCCTTTAGTTCTGTGATCTTTCATTATTTCAAATGGAGTTTCACCTTCACCTCTTGGACCAAAAATAATTCCAGTTAAGTTAGACATATTACTTGTTGCTTCTGCACAAGATAACACTACATAAACTGATGGAACTGCATCTAATAACTTTTTATCAACACTTTCTTCATATACTTCCATACCAAGTTTTTTTACAAAGTTCTATTGTTTTTATTAAAAATTTTCTAAATGATTTTTTTTAATTCTTCACTAGGATTTTTTTATAATTATCTATATCAGTTATTTCTTTAATATAGAATAATTTTTTACCTTTAACGTCTTTATTTAAGCTTTTATAAAGTTCAATATTACTTGAATCCCAAGATGTCATATCTTTAGGATCTTTTCCTTTCATAGCATCAACTGCGATAGCTGCATCTTCTACACTTCTTGATAATACTCCTACTGTATCAAGTGAACAAGCAAATGGGAAAAGTCCATATCTTGAAATCATTCCATATGTAGGTTTGTATCCTACTATTCCACAGTATGCAGCTGGTTTACGTATTGAGTCTCCTGTATCACTACCAAGAGCGAATGGATAACATCCACATGCGACAGATGCTGCACTTCCTGCTGAACTTCCTGCTGTCATTCTACTAGTATCCCAGGGATTATGTACAATACCTGTATGTCCTGTAGTACCTGTTCCGCCCATTCCAAGTTCATCAAGAACAGTTTTTGAAACTGGAACTGCACCTTTATTTTTAAGATTAAGTACAGCAGTTGCATCAAAGAATGGAACATAATCTTTTAATGTGTTAGAACTTCCAGTTGATAATATATCTTTAGTAGAAAAGTTATCTTTTTACTCCAAATGGTATACCACTTACAAGTTCTTCTGTTATTTCTCTTTCTTTAGCATCATCAATTATAGTTACAAATGAATTAGTTGCATCTTGTATACCATGACATTTTTTTAATGATTCGTCTACTAGTTCTTTTGAAGTAATTTTCTTATTTAATAAATCTTCATGTAATTCTTTAATATTTTTTTAGTTATCATTATCCCACCACCTTTGGTACTTCTACTTCTCTACCTTCATATTGGTCACAATTCTTAAGTAAATCTTCAATAGGTATTTCTTCAAGTACATCATCATCACTTCTTAATTCTTCTACATAAGAATCATATGGATAACTAAGTGGTTCTGTGTCTTTAATATTTGGTATTTCATTTATTAAGTCCATATTTCTTTCTATTTCATCAAATTCTTCTTGTATATTAGTTCTTTCTTCTTCTGTTAATCCTATAAGTAATTTATCAGCATAATCATCTATCATTTCTTTTTGTGAAATTACTCATTATTATTCCTCCTTTATCTTAATACCGAGCTCCTCTAATTGCTTTGGTTCTAATGTACTAGGGCTTCCCATCATAAGGTCTTGTCCACTAGTACTTACTGGAAATGCTTGAACTTCTCTTAAGTTTGATTCATCTTTTATTATCATAATAATTCTATCTATTCCAAGAGCCATTCCTCCATGAGGTGGACATCCATATTTAAATGCAGTTATTAATGACTGAAATTTACGTTCAACTTCATCCCTTTTATAGCCTACTGCTTCAAATCCTTTTATAAGTGATTCAACATTACTATTTCTTATCGCACCACTTGCCATCTCATTACCATTACATACAAAGTCATATTGATAAGCTAGTATTTCATCCATGTTATCTTTATTATACTCTATATTGCTTTCATGTGGAAGACTAAATGGGTTATGACAAAATTCATATTTTCTAAGTTTCTCATCATATTCAAACATTGGAAAGTCATTGATAATACATAATTCTATTCTATTTTCATCTATTAAATCAAGTTTCTTTCCAAGATATGTTCTTATTTGACCTGAGAACTTTTGAGCTACTTTTCTATTTTTATTAGCAATAAAGAATACTACTGAATTTTCCTTCATAGATAGAAATTCAATTAGATTCTGTCTTTCTGTATCATTTAAGAATTTATCTATAGGTCCTTTAAATGTTTTATCTTTAGTAAGTGTTAAATATCCTATACCTGGCATTCCAATAGATGACGCATAATCCACTATTTCATTGAACCATGAGTTAGATTTATCTCCTATATCATCTGCAACTATTGCTTTTATAATTGAATTTTTAAATGGACCAAATGTAGTATTTTCAAGTATCTTACTTATATCTTTTTATTATTAGTGGGTTTCTTAAATCTGGCTTATCTGTTCCATACATTTCCATTGAATCAATGTAACTAATTCTTCTAAATGGTTTAGGTGAAACTTTTTTTATCACTATACTTTGTGAATACTGAATGAAATATTTCTTCTCCAAGTAGAAGAACATCTTCTTCAGTAACAAAACTCATTTCAAGATCAAGTTGGTAAAACTCTAATGTTCTATCACTTCTAGCATCTTCATCTCTAAAGCAAGGTGCTACTTGAAAATATTTATCTATTCCACCTACCATTAATAATTCTTTATATATTTGTGGAGCTTGTGGTAAAGCATAGAATTTACCTTTAAAGTTTCTACTTGGAACAACAAAATCTCTTGCTCCTTCTGGACTAGATGCAGTAAAGATTGGTGTTTGTACTTCAGTAAAACTTAAATCATACATTTTATTTCTTAAATAATGAAGTATTTCACTTCTAAGTAAAATATTATCTTTTTACTTTTTCATTTCTCATATCTAAGTATCTATATTTAAGTCTAACATCTTCACTTACTTGCTTACTAGACATTATTTCAAATGGTAATTCATGAAGTGACTCTCCAAGTACATCAAGTTCACTTATTAATAATTCCACTTCTCCACTTTTAATTTTTTTATTTATAGTATCTTCATCTCTTTTACGAAGTATACCTTTTAATCTTATAACTGTTTCTTTAGCTAGGCCTTTAAATATAGAGTCATCATTTGATACAGTTTGTAATACTCCACTTGTATCTCTTAAATCAAGGAATAAAACTCCACCATGATCTCTTATATTTTGTACCCAACCGCTTACTATTATTTCTTTTCCTACCATATCGTTTGTTATGTCGCTTATCATAATTGTACGATATTTATTTGTTTTCATTATTCCTCCTTCTAGTAGTCGCAGTTATTAGGTGTTCTTGGATATGGTATTACATCTCTTATGTTTTCAATACCTGTTAGGTACATTATTAATCTTTCAAATCCAAGACCAAATCCTGCGTGGTAGCAGCCTCCAAATCTTCTAAGATTTGTATACCAATCTAAGTTTTCTAGTGGTATATTCATTTCTTTCATTCTATTAATTAGTTTATCATAATCATCTTCTCTTTGACTTCCACCAATTAATTCTCCAGAACCTGGTACTTCTAAGTCTACTGCTGCTACTGTTTCATTATCATCATTTAATTTCATATAGAACGCTTTAATGTCTTTTGGCCAATTAGTAATAAATACTGGTCCATTAAAGTGTTCTGTAATATATTTTTCATGTTCTTTGGCAATATCTTCGCCATATTCTGGTTTAATTCAAAGTCAACTTTAGCTTCTTTAATAAAGTTATAGCATCATGATGAGTAATTCTTACGAATTTACTATTTAATACTTTATTTAATTTATCTTTAAGTCCTTTCTCTACAAATTTATCAAAGAAATCTATTTCAAGTGGACATCTTTCCATTACATACTTGATAATAAATTTCAACATTTCTTCTTCTATATCCATTATTCCATTCATATCGCAAAATGCTATTTCAGGTTCAATCATCCAAAATTCATTAGCATGTGTTTTTGTATTTGAGTTTTCTGTTCTCATTGTTGGACCAAATGTATATATTTTTTTATATGCAAGAGCGAAAGTTTCTCCATGAAGTTGACCAGAGCCTGTTATATATGTTTGTTTGCCAAACAAATCTTTCTTAAAATCAACTTTCTTATCTTCCCCTAAAGGAAGATTATTCATATCAAGAGTTGTTACTTTGAACATTTGTCCTGAACCTTCACAATCTGCTCCTGTTATAATTGGACTATGAAAATATACATAGTTATTGCTTTGAAAATATTCATGTATAGCATGAGCAGCTACACTTCTTACTCTAAAAACTGCATTAAATAAGTTTGTTCTTGGTCTTAAGTATGCAAGTTCTCTTAAGAATTCTCTTGTATGTCTTTTTGGTTGAATTGGATAATCTTCAGGACAGTCACCTAATACTTCAATATTTTTAACTTTCATTTCATGACTTTGTCCACTACCTTGTGATTTAATTATTGTTCCATTAACTCTTATAGCTGAACCTACTCTAATTTTACTAATCATATCAAAATTAGATAATTCTTTATCATATACAAGTTGTAAATTTTGAAAATAAGTTCCATCATTAAAATCAATGAATCCAAAATTAGATTGATTTCTATTATTACGAACCCAGCCTTCTAATACTACATCTTTATTTTCGTAGTCTTCTATTTTTTTAAATAAATCTTTTACATCCATATATTTCATCTTCCTTTCCTAAAATAAAAAGAGATGGTAAAAGGAGTCATAATGACGATTACCATCCCTTATTTAACTTAATTATTATAACGGTTTCCCGGGAATACTTACTACTACTTCAATATTCCACTCAGTGGTGTTATTCATATATATAGTTTCATTAGTTCACACCCTCCACTAACTCTCTTTAAAACATCTATATATTACTTCTCCACATCAAAGATTTATGACCTAATTATACATTCATTAAATTAGTTTGTCAAATCTATTTTGTTTCTTTATCTTGTTTATCATTAAATTTGAATTTTCTAGGGTATCCTTCTTCTTCAGGTGAAGTACTATCAATATTTTTTTAGTCCTTCTTCAAATCTATCAAATGCTATACGTATTGCCATAGAATATGTTGTTTTTTTAAATATTCTAATTCATCAATACCTGCTGTTTCACATATTTCTTTTTTTCTCTTTCAGCTTCTTGTCCTTTAAAGGCTGTTTTTACATCCTGATATATCATATGCTACTCCTATTAACAATAACTTTTTGTTCTGTATCAGTAAAACTAGAAAAATATATTTTTCGATATTCCTCTTTTTAATCCATCTATTCCAAGTTTACCAGCTTTTTACTTGCTCTAATAAATATTTTTTTGCTGTTTCTCTCAATACTTTATTTAAGTTATCTTTAATTTCATTTGAAGGAATATTTTTTTTGCTTTTACAATCTTCTAAATATTCATTTAATTTTAGTCCTAAATTTTTTTAAGCATCCAAGAATTTATTTCTCTACTTTTATTGTCTTCATAATATGCCATTGTTGTTAAAGATATTTTATTAATAAATTTTTCTAAATTCAAACATAGTATCGCTTTTGTTCTTGTAAAGATAATGAATCAAGTTTTTTTCAATATATTTAACATATTTCATACCTTTAATAAGAAAAATATAATTCATTTTTTTAAAATGATACTATGCATAATTTTTAGATTTTCAGGTGCATCAGCTTTTAAAAGTGAACTTAAATAACTGTCCATTAACTCTACAGCACTAAAACTACTGTTATTTACATTTATTCTTCTATCACTAACACACTTTATTATAAATTCAAATCCTTTTTCTATAGCGTGAATGTAACCCTTACTTTCTTCATCATCACCTAACACACTAGTAATATAATTATCAAATTCATAATATAATGAAATCAATAAAAGTTTATCATTAATATTATTACTTGAATCTACTAAATCTACTTGCTTTTTTTAAAAATTCTTTTTCCATAAATTTATCTCCCCTAATTGGTTGTATATTATAGTTGATAAATATGGAATTGTCAATTCCTACTTCAATATATATTACTTAAATATGCTAAATAAAAGACAGTTATCAATACCATACGTAATTATTAATTAAATATTTTTGATTCAAAAAGTTATTACGCTCTATCGTAATAATTCTTAGTATTTTTAAAAAGTTATTACGATGTATCGTAATAACTTTTTTTATATTATAATTTAAATTCTTCAAAGAAATCACTCATAGTAAGTTGTTCTCTTGACTCTTTTTTTAGGTGTTTCTTTTTTTCTCTTCTTTTACTTCTTCTACTTGTGTTTCTTCTTTTGGTATTTCTATTTTAGTAATATCTTTAAGTCTACTAACGATAAATATATCTTCTATATTCTTTTTTTAGTAATTTGACTTCCTGTACTTAGTTTATCCATAATGTTTATATCACTTGATTTCATATATCCTATATCACCATCAAGAATGCCAAATATTGTTTTTACTATTTGTGTTATAACATCTAAATAAATTATATTGTTTAGTTTTTAGGGCTCTTAATAATTAATGAACCTTTTTTTAGCTCTTGTTGTTTTTTTGAATTTCTTCTACTTTTTATTCTTTTTAGCAGTATTTCTATCTGTGAATACTGTTATGTATTCTTTATCAGGATTTACATTAAATGAACTAATTACTTCATCATTACTTCCTAGATTTATTGATTTAACACCACTTGTTCTAAGACCAACTAATGGTATTTCACTAGTAGAATATTTTAATGCATAACCTTCTTTAGTAACAACAATTGTATCTTCATACATTTTATTACTTACACTAATTACTTCATCATTATCTTTTAGTTTAAACATTGTGATAGGTTTAGTGTATCTTGATACTTCAAAGTCTTTTTAATGTCATTCTTTTAACCATACCATTTTTTTAGTAAATGCAGTAATTATAGTTTTATCAAATTTAGATACCCCAAATGATTGAATTATCTTTTCTCCATCACTAACTTTAATATAATTAGATATATGACTACCAATATCTTTATATTTTGATTCATTAATATCTCTTACTGGTAGATATAAATAGTTACCTAAATTAGTAAATAATAATACTGTATCAACATTATTAATCTTAAAGAAACCTGTTATATAATCATTTTCTCTTACTCCAGGATATTCATTTGGTGTAGCATTATATGATTTCATTGATACCTTTTTAACATATCCACTATTAGATATACATACGATAAAATCTTCTTTACTTATCATATCAAGTGTATCTATCTTAATTTCACTTACTTCATCTTTAATAGTAGTACGTCTTGGATCAGCATATTCTTTCTTAATACTTCTAAGTTTATCTTTAATAACAGATAATAATTTTTCTTCACTAGAAAGTATTTCTCTAAAAATATGCGATTTCTTTAGTAAGTTCTTCAAATTCTTTTTTTAAGTTCAGTTACATCAGTATTAGTTAATTTATATAGTTGCATCATTACGATAGCTTCTGCTTGTGCTTTAGTGAATTCATATTCATGCATTAAGTTTTCTATTGCGTCTGTTTTGTTTTTACTTTTACGAATAGTTTTAATTACTTCATCTAGTATATCAAGTGCTTTAATGAGACCTTCAATAATATGTATTTTCCTTTTAAGTCTACATCTAGATCAAATTTTGTTCTTTTAGTTACTACTTCTTTATTATGAGCAATGAATGCATCTAATATATCAAGTATTCCAAGTGTTTTTTTGGAGTTTTATTTACTATTGCGACCATATTATATGCATAGTTTACTTGTAAATCAGTATTCTTAAGTAAATAATTTATGATTAAATCTCTATTAGCGTCCTTCTTAAGCTCTATTACTATACGAAGTTCATCATTTCTATCTGATTCATCTCTTACTTCAAGTATTCCATCTATTTTTTTTATCAAGTCTTATTTCTTCTATTTTACTTATTATATTTTTTTCTTAATAGTATCATATGGAATTTCTGTTATGATTATTTGATTTTTTTACCTTTTTGTATTATCAAAGTCATATCTTGCTTTTTACTACTACTTTTCCTTTTCCTGTAGTATATGCTTTTATAAGAGCATCTTTTCCTTCAACTATACCTCCCGTTGGAAAATCTGGTCCTTTTACTATATCTAGTATTGTTTCAAGTCTACAGTTAGGTGAATCTATTCTTTTAATTGTTGCGTCTATTACTTCACCTAAATTATGTGGTGGAATATTAGTTGCATAACCTGCACTAATACCAGTTGAACCATTTACTAAAAGTTTGGAAAGTATGCAGGAAGTACTGTTGGTTCATAACTATAATCATCGAATGTAAGAGCCATTTCTACTGAATCTTTTTCTATATCTTCTAAAAGTACATTACTTATTTTAGCTAGTCTTGCTTCAGTATAACGCATTGCGGCTGGTCCATCACCATCTATTGAACCATTGTTTCCTTGCATATCCACAAGTATTACTCTTTGTTTCCATTTTTGACTAAGTCTTACCATCGCATCATATACTGATGTATCACCATGTGGATGGTAGTTACCTATAACATTACCTACTGTTTTAGCAGATTTTCTTGTTTCTTTATCATATGTATTTTTTTATCTTTGTACATTGAATAAAGAATTCTTCTTTGTACTGGTTTTAGTCCATCACGAACATCTGGAAGTGCTCTATCTTGAATAATATATTTAGCATATCTACCAAAACGTTCTCCCATGATTTCTTCAAGAGCAAAATCATTTATCTTTTCTATTATTGTTGTTTCTTTTTCTTTTGCCATTATTTTGCTCCTTTCGTATAATCATCTTCAAGTGTAAATTCTACGTTTTCTTCAATCCATTCTTTACGAATTTCAGAGTCATCTCCCATTAGAACTCCAACTCTTTTTTCAGCAAGTGCTTTATCATCTATTCTTACTTTTACAAGAGTTCTACTTGATGGATCCATTGTTGTTTCCCATAATTGATCTGCATTCATTTCACCAAGTCCCTTATAACGTTGAACTGTATATTTACCTTTAAATGTATTTTTTTAAATTCATTTAATTCTTCATTTGTATTTATATACTTTTTTTATCTTTATTATATTTAACTAAGTATAGAGGTGGTACTGCTATATAAAGCATTCCATGTTCTATTAAATCTCTCATCCATCTATAGAAGAATGTAAGAAGTAATGTTTGAATGTGTGCTCCGTCATCATCGGCATCGGTCATTATTATGACTTTTCCATAGTTTGATTCAGTATAGTCAAAGTCAGCACCCACTCCAGCACCTATTGCGTGAACTATTGTATTAATTTCTTCATTTTTGAAAAGGTCTGCTACTGTTGATTTTCACAGTTAATTATTTTACCTCTTAAAGGTAGTATTGCTTGATGGCGTTTATCTCTACCACTTTTAGCAGTACCACCTGCACTATTTCCTTCGACTATAAATAGTTCATTTTTATGATACTCTTTACTTTGCGCTGGTGTTAATTTACCAAGTAATACTTTTTCACTTTTACCTTTACCTTTTCCAGCCCTTGCTTCTGCTCTTGCTTTTCTAGCTGCTTCACGAGCAAGTTTACTCTTTAATGCTTTATCCATTATAGATGTAGCTGATTCTTTATTTTCTTCTAAATAGTAAGATAACTTTTCATATACTATACTTTCTACTACTGTTCTTGCTTGTGGTGTACCAAGTTTACCCTTTGTTTGTCCTTCAAATTGAAGTAGATTTTCAGGTATTTTTAAACTAATTATTGCTGTTAATCCTTCTCTTGTATCACTACCATCAAGTCCTTCTTTACTCTTAAGAAGATTATTAGCTCTAATATATTCATTAAATACTTTAGTAAGTGCTGTCTTAAATCCTACTTCATGACTACCACCATCAACAGTTTTAACATTGTTAACAAATGACATTATGTTTTCGTTATATGAATCAGTATATTGCATAGCGATATCTACTTCAATACCATTCTTTTCACCACTAAAATTAATTACTTTTTGAAGTACGTCTTTTCCTTCATTAACATATTCTACAAAAGATACAAGTCCATTATCATAACAATATATACTATGTTTATCATCTTCTTCATCGATAACTTCCATAGTTAATCCATTTATAAGGAAAGCACTTTCTTGCATTCTTTCACATATAGTAGTGTAGCTGAATCTAGCATTTCCAAATATTTCTTCATCTGGGAAGAATTCAACTGTAGTACCTGTTTGTTTAGTTGTGCCTATTTGTTTTAGTTCTTTATCTACATGTCCACCATTTTTAAATGATATTTCACATATCTTACCTTCTCTACAAATAGTAACTTTCATCCATTTAGATAATGCATTAACAACAGATGAACCAACACCATGTAATCCACCAGATACTTTGTAACCATCTGTTTCGAATTTACCACCTGCGTGTAATACAGTATAGATTACTTCCGGAGTTGATTTACCTGAAGAGTGTTTTCCAATTGGAACGCCACGTCCTTCATCACTAACTCTTACACTTCCTACTTTAGTAAGAGTAACTGTTATTTTTTTACCATATCCATTTATGGCTTCATCTATCGCATTGTCAACAATTTCCCATACTAAATGATGTAGTCCTCTTTTGTCAGTACTACCTATATACATACCAGGTCTTTTACGTACAGCTTCAAGACCTTCTAATATTTTTATTGATTTTTCATTATATTCTGCCATAATCACCTTATCTCCAGTACTCATTATACAAAAAATTAAAAAAAGTGTAAAGAAAAGGTTTACACTTTTGATGTTAATATATTTACACACTTTTTATAAGTCTACATATTCCACTTCTTTTTTCTTATCAAGTTCTGTTGTGAATTTACTTGTGCTTTCTATAGGCACGCTTTCTTCTTCCTTTATAGGTTTTGGTGGTTCTTTTACTTCAATTGGTTCAAATATATTTTCTTCTTTAGACATAGCTTTTTCTCTTTTTTTCCATACCAAGCAAATCTATTTTTAGTCTGCTTTTATATGGGGCAGGTTTTTCCATAAGTTGTAAATCACTTTTAAAAACTGAATCTACTATTGGACCTTCATCTACTATTTCATTATTTTCAGCATTAATTTCATCTTGTGTCATTAAATTTATACTTTCATCTTTAGCATCATCAAGTGCTTTAAAGTATTCTTCATCACTTATTTTATATTGTTTATCGCTTATAAATAATAATGGATAAAAACATATAGGTAAAAATACAAGTCCCATTTTAAAACCAAATGTTGTATTAAATACAGTACCAAGTTTATAAGACATTATCGCAAGTATTATTAAATTAATTCCAGGAACGAAAAAAATAATATACCATAAAAAAATAGACATATCAACTATTTCTAACATAGTAAATAAATTTATAATTGGATAATATGCAGTCTTTTCTCCTTTGTGCGCCTTCTTAAAAATATATTTTTTCCCACCTAACATTATAAGGATTGATCTTGTAAATGTTATACCAAGTACTATAAAAAAACTACTGTTACAATTGTATTTATTGTTGATGGTGACATAATTTTTTTCCTCCTATTTTCTATATATATCATACAATAATACTTATTTTTTTGCAATAATTTATAAAAAAATATCACTTTTTTAAAAAAAATGGTTGCTTTTTTTATGAAAAAAATAGTATAATATTAAGTAGTCAGCTTTAATTGTGACTTAATTTTGAGTTAGATTTAAGCAGATGGGCTTGTAGCTCAGCTGGTTAGAGCGTTCGTCTGATAAGCGAAAGGTCGATGGTTCAAGTCCATTCAGGCCCACCATTTATAAAATGGCCCGTTGGTGAAACGGTTAACACACACGCCTTTCACGCGTGCATTTATGGGTTCAAATCCCGAAATGCGGGTCACCATATTTTGATACAAAAATCCCTTATTTTTAAGGGATTTTTTTATTATTAATTTTCCATCAAAATTATGGTAATTTTCCATATTTTTCCACCTATTCCTGATAATTTTACGGTAATTTTTGTAGAAAAAAATGAACTGCAAATATTTAAGAATTAGAAGTAAAAAAATAAAAAAATATTGTTATTGTACACTCTTAAAAAAGGAAGTATACTTTAACTGTTATAGAGAATGTGATAGTAAAGAATACAAGCAATATAAATTAATTAATAATAGAACCACTAGGCAATCTAAACTGGACAAAAGTAGAAATGAATCATTATTTACAGATAATCTAAACGCATGTTATTTGTGTGGCTCGCAAAAAAAGAACATCTTCATGAAGTTTTTTGTGGACGAAATAGAAGTAATTCTATTAAGTATGGATTATTTATACCTGTATGTGAAAAGTGTCATAGAAGATGTCATAATGATGCTGATATGATTGCTTCTTTTGCATAGAAAAAGGACAATTATTATTTATGTGTAATTATCCTGAACTTGAATTTGTGAATATATTTAAAAATTAATTATATTTAATATAAATTTAAAAAAAGAGAACTAGACGCTAGTTATTAACTAACTTATCCAGTTCTCTTTTTTTAAGTATTCTTTTATCTTTTTGTGTTTCTTCTTTTTCATCACAAAAATTTAATTTTATTTTTTTAGTATTTCTATTTTTTTTCTTTCTTTTACTAATCATACTTATATTATAGATTAGTTATTTGCTATATTCAATATATAATGCTTCACCTTTGCGTAATCTAATCCAATGTTTTGCATCACTTTGTGCAGTATAGAGTAATTTATGTTCGCAAGTATTATTTTCTAATTCTTTTTTTAGTTTTTTTATTTCATCAATAAAATCGCACATTTCTTTTTCTTGCTCATGGAGTGATTCTTCTAAATCAGTTATTTTTGGCATCTTTATCTGCAATTTTATTATTTAAATTTGAAATAGTTTTTTTCTAATTCTAGAATTTTTTCAGCTTCATCGTTCTCCATTTTTGACTCTTCCTTTTTTAAATAAATTTCTAAATATTTACCATTATCAGCCACCCATTGTTCAGCAGCAATCTTATACCAAGTATATTTACTATCTTTGTATATATCTAAATAGTTATATATTGCATTTGTCTTAACTATTCCCACAATTGTTGAAGTAGTATTATGATCTACTCTTACTCTTAGTTCTGTGGCTATAACTTTAAATTGATTTTTTAATTCGTCTCTATTTACTGACTCTGCAACTGATATATTCTTTACTGCTGGATTATTAATGCATCCTAAATATTTATAAGAACTACTCATCCCCCAGTTTCCGCTTCCTTTTTCGCGAGTTTTATTAAAAAATGCTGAACCGTTGTATGCTGATTCGAAGTATATACTTTGGTTGCATCTTTTCCATAATCGATTTCTACCACGGCTACATGACCAGCACCATCCTTATTTACTCCAGTTTTTCCCTTAGACCAAACCATTATTCCTCCAGCAACGGGATAACTTGTTAATGTTAGTCCCTTCTTTTTTGCTTTTGAATAAAAATTTTCTGCATCACCTTGCAAAAAATTAAAGTAATTTCCTTTATAGCCAGTTATTTCAGAATATATTTCACTTGATCTTCCTATTGCGTATCCAACGCAATTTGATAATACATTACAATTCTTATCAGTAGGATTCCCCTTAATACAATTGCTATATCCACCATTAGCACTTCTTATATAGTGCTTATTATCTGCTCCTGGTTTTTGCCCTTCTTATACTAAAAATTATTCATCTAAATCATCTCTTTTTAATTTCTATAATATTTTCAATATCACTATATTTCTTAAATATTTTATCCTCAAATGATCTATAAATTGCATCTGCACCTAACCAAGTTATAAAGCCAACCCATATTGAGTTATTTTTTGACAATTCTGTAAATGATAATGCAAATGTAATACCAATTCCTATACTAATTACAAAACTAACTAAAAAGAGCCATTTTTTTGCTCTTTAACTGTTCCTTGATTTTTTTGAATAGTAGCAGTACTAACTATTGATGCTCCTATACTTACTATTAAAATTTGTTTTATTATTTCTAAATTCATATTTTTATATTTTTTTCCTTTCTATTTTTCTTTCTTTTTAGTATTAGCAAATCTTCGTGTATGTTTTTGAAAGCTCTTAATTGCTCTTTCATCATGTTGCTTGAACTCGTTATTTGTATTATCCATGCTTGTTTTAAGTAAATTTAAAAGATTCAGCAATATTTCTATTGCTAACGGACAATTCTTTGAGAATTGCATTATTTGCTTCTCTTTCTTGTCTCTTGTCTTCTTTTTCTTCTAATTCTTTTTCCTTGCGATCTTTTCTATCCGAAAACAGATATACAATAAAAAGAACAGCCATAACAACTGTTCCACCAGTATTGAAAAAAATAACATGTGATAATTCTTTTTAATTCTTCCATCTATCTCTCCTTTCTTCTTTCTTAACTAAAAAGATAATTTTATATCTTCAACACTAACTGTTACAGGTATATTATTAGTTGTATTTGAAAAACGAAGATGATTTTTTTCTATTATTAATTTAATAGAATTACTTGATCTTACTGTTGCTGCGCAAGAATATAAAGATTTATAGTCATATCCTCCTGCAACAAATGATTTATTATCTAAATATCCACCACCACTGATTCTGGTATTTGCCTTTAGAATATCAACTTGGACATTTTCAATATTATCTAAATTTTTTTGGCGTGAATATCGTAAAATGTAATCCTTTTTTGCAGAGCCGGTAACACATCCTGCAAAAATCCATGCTTGTATTCAGTGCTTCAAATGTATCTCCTGGCTTATACTTCATAGAATTTTTCTATATCATTTTTTTAAATTTATTCAAGTATTCTTTTTAAATTGATATACTCATTTGATTCTTTGTGAACTATTGAATCTGATGTAATTCTTTCGTTATCTAATTTATAAATTAATTTAGTCGCCATAATAACGACTATTTAACTATTCTATATATCCAATTATCTTAGTTATATTTATATTATTAGCAGTAGTATTTATCGTGATTTTTAGGTGTGGCTGTAAACTGTGCTTCTGTTGTGTTACCATTTGTTATTTTTTCACCTGATATTAAAATTCTTTTTTGCTTAATATAAAAAGTACTACCCCATCTTGCAAGAGTAGTTAAATCCACATATTTATTATTCGGCTCAAATACTTTTACACTGGAATATGTTTCATCATTGTCAGCATAAAAAAATTTCAATATATTTAAATTCTTCCGAACTTCTTTCTAGTGTTATCACTCCATTTGTACTGCCTATAAATAATATCACCTTATTATTTAATAACTTATTTAATTTGCTGTCTATTTCATTCAGTAAAAAGACATAAGTTTTTTTATAACTATTAGTTCCAATTTTGTGAACTATTGAATTGGATGTAATTCTCTCATTATTTAATTCATATATTTGTTGCCATTATTTTCAAATTAAATCAATTTAATTAAATGTTAATGTTAAAGCACCAATTTCAACTGAAACTGGTGTATTGTTTGTTCCACTCATTGTACTGCCTGGTGCATATGATAAATAGATTGCATTATCTCCTGATTTACTAGCAGTAATGCTATTCGTTACATCAACATAATCAAGTATATATGTTCCAGAAGTATTTCTAACAGTAATTTTTTTGCTAGACTAATTGTAATCTTACTTATTAAAGTTAATTTTTTTGGCACAAAAAAATTCCAAACCTTATTTGACCTTTTGCAGCAGTTAAACTTCCACCAACTGTAATGTAAGATCTATCGCTAATAATGTAAGTATCACCTTTTTTTGATAATTAAATTTATCTTCAATACCATTTTTCTAAATTATCTAAATATTTTTTTAGATTGATGTACTCATTTGATTTTTTTATGTACGATAGAATCAGATGTGATTCTTTCATCTTTTAATTTATAAATTGATTTAATTGCCATAGCAGCCACCCGAGAGAAGTGAAATAGTTAAATAGCTATTCCACCTCTTTTCTTTGTTAGGAAGGTGGCTACATAGCCCTCCTTCCTGTATGTATGTATGTATGTATGTATGTATGTATGTATGTATGTATAAGCATCGCATTCTTGTGAATGCTTGTCAATACCTTTTTCATATCTTCCTCCTTTTATGTTTCTTCTGTTTCTTCATAAGTTCCCAACTTATTAAAGCCAAGGCAATTCATATTTTTCTTTAATTGTTAAATATCCGTTAACATTAAAAATAATTTTCATCTCCCTTCTCATACCAATTATGGTTAGGAATACCTTTTATTTATAATAAATGAATATGTATCTGAAGAAATAGAGTCCTCTATTGACACTTCAAACATCCAACTTGATGAATAATCACAAATTTCCCCTAAATCATAGTTATTTAATTCAAAATTTCCATCTTCATCAACATTTGGATTTAATGTTATTTGTGTCCATTCTTCATCTGTTTTCTTTTTATATTTGCAAATACATTTCTTTATGTTCTGATTCTGATTCGCCGAATCAAAGCTTCCCACATAATATTTGCCTTTTAAAGTTATAAATATCTTTGAACTAGTAGGATTTTTCTCTCTTTTTCCACTTGCTTTTAATTTTTAGGTAAAAAAATATGGTACTATATTTTCCATTAGAAAATCATAAGTATTTGTAAAACCTCTTGAATCAGTTACCACTAACTTATATGAATCCGCCCATTCAGTGATCAATGGACTCTCGGCAATTACCCCATTGATTTTTTCAAATTTTATTATTGATTCATATTTTGCAACTGCATTCCAACTTAGTTGTGGCTTTGAAACATATTTTATGAATCTTTGATTACTGCCTGTCAAAGCAATTGTTTTTGTATTTGTGTCTAAGATACTGGTATCTTCTATTCCAGGAGAACATGCAATTTCATTAGCATATGCTATAAATGTAGTTTCTTTTGAATCTCCTATTTTTACTGTTTGATTATAAGTATCTGCTTTTATATATCCTTTTATACTTTTCTTATCTGGAATTAAATCATATGTTGAAAGAGGCAATATAAAATTGATTTGTGTTTCTTCAATAGGAGAATCAAATATCGATGTATAATCCCCACCTTCAAACTTATAAAAATAATTTAGTTGTATAATTCTTATTTTTTTTCTTATCAATGGTAATCAAGATAGGTTGATTTATTACTCCATCGCTTGCAGTAACATCGCTTGCTCTTGGAATGGTTAATAATTCAAATGTTTTTGATGCAGTACAATTATATGATGACTTATAAATCCCAGCTTTTATTTCAACACTAAAACTCTTATTTCCATCATTATTGTGTTCTATTGTATATGTACCTTCTTTAATTAAAGTACCATTATAAAGTTTAATTCTGGTTGAAGATTGATAAATTTCTTCACCCTGTATCTTTAATAAGAATGGACCTGAATAATAATATGAAGATTCAGCATCTCCATACCCTTTGAGTGTATATTTAAATGTCGTTTTATTGCTTTCTATATCTTGTTTAGTTATGTTCCAATTAAATATTACACTTCTACCTTCATAACCATTTGTATTGACTGAACCACTGGAAGTTCCCGCAAATAATTGTATATCTAATTTCATCATAATATATATACCCCAGTTCCATTATCAGTATCATCAGGTATATAATCTTCAAATCGTGAGTATGTTCCACAAACAAAGTATTTTTTTTAACTTTTTAAATTTTCTGTTCTAACAACTGATTCTTTTGTATCCTTATCATATCCAGCAAACAATAATTCATCATGATTTTCAATGTCATCTACTGATAATCCAGCTTCATTTATAGTACTACTTGTTCTTGCTCCAGTTTTTTCATAATGCATTCCATTCTCATCAAATGTTCCTGATATAGTTTTTACTGTTTTAGTAACTATTTCGTTTCCATTTTCATCTACATAAGTACCTTCTAGTATCTGTTCTATTTCTGTTTTTTTATAAGTGTTTGATTCTACTGTTGTTACTTTTCCAGAGATTATTTCTAACTTTGCATTTATTTCAT
This sequence comes from Clostridium sp., assembly GCA_022010095.1. GTDB lineage: Bacteria > Bacillota_I > Bacilli_A > RF39 > UBA660 > CAG-1000. The sequence goes on along the minus strand of CP091739.1, from coordinate 1,462,833 downwards.
TTTTTGTCTTTTTTGCACTTGTAGATGTTTCATAGTCAGTTGCATTAATAAAATCACTTTGTTCAAATTCACCTTCATTATCTTTTGAAATTTGACATACAAGAATTTCACCATCTTTTAACCATAAGTCTCCATTATCATATGGTGGAATTGGAGCGGATGTAAAAATTCTTCTCTTTCCATCTGCTGTATCTTTTGCAGCATTTGCAACCGATAGCGCTTCTATTACATCTTTATCTTTAATTTCTTCCCAAAGATAAGCATTATCCTTAAAACTGAATTTATAAGCATAACCAGTATTCGTATCATAATATAAATCACTAGTGTGTTTTTTTCATATTCTTTTTTTCTTCCCATTGATTTGTTGGATAGCCCTCTATTGTCGGTTGACCTGAACCAAACCATATTTCCACTTTATCTGCAACATCTTTTCTTATGTCCTCTAAATCTTTTGTAGCTGATTTTACAAAATTCTTTAATTCTTTCTGTGTTTGATTTAAACTGTTACTATTAATCTTTGTTTCTTTTTAACTCTGATATTGCTGTTAAGTCATACTTTCTTTCTAAATCCTGTGGTGTTCTTACTTGTGGTATATCACCTTTTTACACTCATTGTTACTCCTTTCTATTGAAAAAAAGAGAGGATTTCTCCTCTCTTACCAATAAACTCTACCATTTTTTTAATTTTTCATCTTATTTTTGTTCTATAAGATTCATTTTTTTCTTCATAACTAATATCTAATTCTGATATATAATCAACTATTTGCTTGTTATATGTTTTTAAATGATGAATAATATTTTTTTATCAACATTGCCTTTTTGTGGAATGTTCATATTTAAAGAATTTATATAACTATAAATTGCTTTTTTTTCTAGTTGCTGATTTATATCCATTTTTCTTTGCTGTATTTTTTTCTTGAATTTCACTGATGTTATATAAAGCATCAATATAAGTATCAATATCATATCCAGCATTATATACATTATTCATTGCCTTTTCACTAGAATAGTATTTAGCATATAACATTGCTTTTACTATAATTTTCAAGATTTGAATTAATAATGACATTTGTAATATTTTTTTGCTTTTTCTCTTTTTTTAATTGTTCTTGAACTTCTTTTTGCACCATTTTTCTTGTTTTTTTCAATTTTTTTCTTTATAATTTTTTTGTAATCTTACTTATTTCATTTTTTTGCTACAAAGTAAGATGATTTTTTTCATTGCTCCTCATGCCTGCAATAAATTCACTATCAGAATTATTTACTTTTTTTTCCATTCATTTTGAGTATCTTTGTAATATTCTTTTATCATCTACTCTTGCATAATTTCCTGTAATATTTACACCATTATAATTAGTCAATCCATTTTTTTAGAAATTGAATTAATTTCCTTTTTGAATCTTTTGAACTTTTTAGATATTTTTTTCTTTTTGAGTGATTGTAGTATCTGATTGAACCTCTCTTCTTTCTTTATATAAATCGCTCAACTCTTTTTGAAACATCTGAAAAAAATATTTATATTTTAATATATCTTCATCTGTTGCATAATCACTATTAGATTGAATTTGTAGTTCTTCTTTCTTTTTCAAAGAAATTTCCAGGATATTTATTATCATCTGTTGAATTTACTACAAATGAATCACTAAGAGGTGAAATTAAATATTCAAATATATTATCTGCACCATTCTTTGTTTCTTGTGAAAGCATAGGTAAAAAGTACATCTCCGATTCCACCACTATATTGATCTAATAGATAATTAACTTTATAAGGACTAACATTAAAAGTTTTTCCAATGAAGTTACTTATTGAATCAATCTTGGCATCTGTTTGCTCACTAGCTGGCTTATTTTGTAATCTTGTTGGAACAATATCTCCACCATGCCATGCTTTGTTTTCTTTAACTTGTTTAATAGGCGCTAAGATGTTATTTGAGCTTGGATCACCAACACCTATTTGACTCCAAGAATTATCTAAATATCCTTTAAATGGATTCTCTTCACCCTCTATACCTTCTATTGTTCTTCTTGCTAAACTTCCAAATACTGAGTTAATTCTTCCTTTTGGTATTCTTATAAAATTATTACCAACTTTTATTAGATAATAATTATCTTTTATATAGTTAGGAAGTGCTTCATAGTCTTCATCTTTATCATCACCGACTCCAAATAGAAGTTCATTTATAATTGCTGGGGCGACAGAAAGTAATGCTCCTTTTAATATAACAGATGTAACACCTTTTGCTCCATTTTGACCTGTTATATTTCTTATTGCTTTATCTAATCCTTGTACGCTTGCATTTAAGAATGTGAATCCATTTCTATTTAATGCTTTTGTTATATAACCACCACGACCAAAATTAGTTGTTACCTCTCTTGCATTATAAATTGCTTCTTGTAATGAATCACCATTTTTCAAGCTTGCTTTAAATTCTGCATATCTTGGAGCAAGTTCTATTAATTCATTTAATTCTACTAATTTCTTTCCAAATTTTGATATAACATTTTTTGATTTGCTATCTAGTTCAGAATAGTCTCCATATGTATTTTCACTACCATATAATGCTAAAAACTGTTGCGCTTCTTTTGGTTTTTTTGTCTGCTTTTTAATTCCATAATTGCTGCCTTTTCGCCAACTCCAAAATAAGTCTTTAACATGTCCTTAGTATGCTTTGAGTTGATTGGTGCATCTTGTATATCTTTGATAGCATTTCTAACCAAAAAAATATTGGATTCCAAGTTGTAATTAAATTTCTTCTTATATTACTTACTTTTTTTGTATTGGGTTTGTTATTATGGAGAAATCTTTTTCTAATTCTTTTATCTTATTTTCATATGTGTTAGAAAGTTCATTATATAATTCTTCACTTATTTGTGCAGACATTTTTTTACCATCAACATATGCACTTAATACTTTTGTTCCATCTACATCTGTGAAAAAGACTATCTAATTCTGTTGGATTCTTTCTACTATCTGCTGGAAGTTCACTTTCATATTTTCCTAAATATGGAACAATTTCTTTATATAACTCATTTGCTCTTATTGCTGATTTATATTTATAAGTTTGTTTTACCATTGCATCTTCAACAGATAAAAGACCAGAAGTATCTTGTGCATTACCTTTTGCCTTCAATAATGTTGAGAATGGTTTTACATTACCTTCTTCATCATAATATTTACTTTCTTCTACTGTATTTTCATAAAATGGTACATAACTTCTATAAATTCCATTTTCTCCTCTGAAATTTTCATATTGGTCTTTTGAAACTATTCCTGATTTATATTGTTCTAGTAATATATTATCAAAAATACTTATATACATCTTTTTGTCCATTCTTTCAATACAGGATATTTGCTTTCATAAGCATTTACAATTTGTTTTGAAATTTCAAGTGGAACTCTACTACCTTTTTCCAATTGCATGTCTTTCAATATTAGATTTTTTTGAATTAAATAATCATTAAATATCTCATACATCCCTGCTTTTTTTGCTGGGGCAAATATTTCTTTAATTCCTTTACCAATCGTATTACCATTAATATCAGTTTGTTTTACCATTGATATTATATTGAACTTCACCTACAACATTATTTAACATATCAGCAGTAAATGTAATTTCTTTGTTTCCTGTTGCTAATGCTGTCTGATCTATTATGTAATTTTTTTATTTATAAAAAGCTTCTTTTTAGTATTCTACTCATTTTTTCCTTTTTTTGTTCTTTCAATTCTCGTTTTTTTAACTTCTTTTCGTAAAGGAGTTATATCTCTACTATCAATGTAGTTATCTATTGATTCTTGTGTTCTAATTGTAGTAGGTAAAAATATCATCCAGTAAAAATCAAATTGTATATCTTTTTAATAAAGTAGAATTTTTTTCTAAGTTACTATTATATTTATCTTGTATTATTGAATCTGTTATATAGTCAGCTATATTATCTATTGCTTCTTTTGGTATTTCAACACTCTCAACAACTTCGTTAGCAATATTTTGCAACCTCTGCTATTTTTAATAATTGATCACTAGGATTTACTATATTATCAGGAAAATAATTTGGCAATCTTTCATTTAATGCTTTATATGCAACATCAACTGATACTCCATCTCTTGTAAATCGTATCTTTCCAAAATTTCTTCGGCTAAAATCATTATAATCTGGTATATCCATTTTTTTATTCCATCTGATACTTTTTATCGAATAGTTCTTATTAATGACTTAATTTCTCTTGCTTCTTCATTAACTATTTTGTTTTCTACTCTCGTAAACTTTTTTTCTAAAATATCTGCTAATTCATCTGTTGTATAATCATAATCTATTGTTTCCTTAATAATGTTTTTTTAAGTTCTTCTCTTTGATTTTTTTTCCTAATCCTAAATTTGAACTTACATTCTTTGATAGATTATTAACAAGTTTCTCATTATCATAATGGTTACTATCTTCATCAGATAATGATTTTTAAGTAATTCTTATCATTCATTAAAGCATCTGTTAAAAGATTTGAGTCATTTTTCAGTTAGTGGTGTATACTTTTTGTCTATCAAAATTTAAATTTTTTTAGGTGTTTCTATATAAGCACTTGATTTATTATTTTCAATAGTTGTATTATTTTCATTATGAGTATCTTCATTTATTGATTCAGTTTCATTCTTCACTGGTGCTATATCATCTTTTTATAGTATTGTTTTTGAGTTTGATTTTTGAATATTACTTATTTGGCTAGATAAATTATCTAGTTTATCAGAAACATTCTTTATTTCTTCTTTTATTGGTGATATTTCATTGTTAAATAATTCACCAAATTTCGTTTTTGTTCCTTTAACTTTTAATTTAGTCTTTAATTCTTTGGTGGTTAAAGAATTTCTTGTTTTAGTTGGAAAATAACCAAATTCATTAATATCATCACCTGCAAACAATACATCTTTTGATTTTTCTTTTTTGATATAATTAGATACATCTAATTCTTTATTACCATTTAATTTTATTTTTACATCAGCATTATCTGAAAAAATATCATCTAAAATAAGTTTTTCAGCTGGAATTTTAAATTCTAATTTTGTATTTCCTCTTCCATCAGATTGACTAGCATCTTTCGAAGTACTGAAATAAACATATGGTTCTTTCGCTATCATTTTACCAGTTTGTTTTATTTTATCTGCATTTTCATTTGTAGTTTGATGATATAAAGTTACATATCCATTTTTATCTACATTTGCACCTACTGCTTTTATTTCTTTAATTAGATCTTGTGCATCCAATAATTCATCGCCAGATACTCTTTGTTCCAAAGAAAAAAAGAACCACTTTCAGGTTCTTCCTTTGAATTTAGCGAATATTCAAACTCACCACTATCGTCTTTTTGAATATTCGTATTTGCTTAGTCTACTCTTCGAAGCACTATCTTTAATTCCTCTTTTTTCTGTTTCAATTTTAAAAATTATCTTTTTTTCAGGATTTTCATGACTAATCTTCCTTTCAAGACAATTATATAATTTATCTTTAAATTTATCAATTATCTTTCTATTTTTTTGTAATATGGGCAAGTCTTTCTTTTGTTTGTTTTTTTCTTGAATTGCATAAAATGGATCAGCCTTTCTATCTTCTTTATCATATTCTAATCTTTTTGAAGTTAACTTTTGCTTCATTTTTCTCCATTTGATTTAATGTATTTTTTTCTTTACTTAACAAAGAAGATGCGCCACTTTCAAATCCTTCTATATCTTGTATTGCGTGTTGTATTTCATGAATTAGAGTTTGCTTCAAAGCTTTTTTTCAGTATTTCTATTTTCATTTAAAAAAATACTGTTTTTTTGTTGTACTATCATATGAACCATTTGGATTTGATTTTTTTAAAAACCATTTATAACATATTTGATTGTATTAATCATAAATCCTTCATCATAATTTGTAATTTTTATTTCATAATTTTTTTCAACTCTGGATAAAATGCAAACAAATAATCATCATCTATAAAATCTTCCATTTTATATACTTGCCCTGATTTTTATATTATCTTTTTATCTTTAAGTCAAACATTTCATCGCTAATTTCAGTTTTAAGTTTTTCCATCTGTTCCCACATAAAAATTTTGTTTTTTTAAAAAATTGAATCATTACTTTCGTTATTTTTTTAAGCATTTCTTTTGCTTTTTTGTATTTTTCTGTCATCACATCTTTTTAATGGGCTATTTGGTAAATTATTTATTCCTTCATAACCAACTATTGAATATCTTGTACTATCATCAGAAGAACTAGCATTTCTCTCATTATAAGCCTTCTCAAACCTATTCTTAACGCCCTCCCAATAAAGCCTTTCACTTTTAAATCCAATTACATTATTGTTATTATCTTTTATTGTATTAGATGTTTGTAATTTATCTACTACCCATCTGTATATTTTTTGTGCTATGTTTGGATTATTATTTACAATTCTATTTATATATTCTTGAGTACCTAATTGTTTGCCTAATGTATTTGCAACAATTTCTTCATCTATTTTGCGTGAGAAGTCTTTAGAAGTAGTATCATAATACTTAGAATATGATTTTTCTAAATCTTTTCTCATGTTTTCATAGTTTTCAGTTGTTTTTGCATATTCTAATACATCACTAAATAGATTAGTACCTGTTTCAGTATTTTGATTTATTATATCATGTGTCATTTCATGTGTTGCTATCTCTTCTATGATTTGATCTTGCGTAGCGTGTGGATTAAATATAACAGATGTTTTTCCATCTTTTGTTTGCCAAATTGCATTTTGGTTTTTTTCACTATCAAATTTTGTTGCATCAAATCTTGCTTCTAAATTTCTTTTTATTCATAAAATTTTTGAATATTATTTATTTCAGATATTTTGCCTTCATCCCCATTGTATGCTCTATAAGATTCAATTAAATTAAGTCCTTCACTTGAAGTAGTATATACTTGTTTTCCATTGGCATCAGTTGCTTTACGTCGTACTGCTTTTTATGTGATTTCCTCCTGACATTAATCCCTGTTAGACTTCTCTTGAATTTATATTATTTTTGCCCTGATTTTTATATCATCTTTTATATTACTTGCAAGATTCTTTTTTTATTTGTTCTTCTAATTCTGCTTTTATCTTTATAGTTATCAGTGATTTTCTGATTTAATGTTCTATTTGCAATATCATTAAATTGTGCTTTTTACTTCATCAACTGTCATATTATTTTCCTTTTTGCATATTCTTTTATAATATGATTGTTTTGAGTTTGATTTATTAATTTTGCACTACCATTTGTAATAGCTGATGTTAGCATTGCTGAAATAAATGCATCCCATGACTCTTGCGATGTTATAGAATCACCTATGTCTTTTATAACATTTCCGCTTTGATTTTTCCATACCATAAGTATAATTTTTTTATCAAAATAATGAGCTATATTATTCCCAGTTGTTACTAATGCATTTGATATTATTTCTTCAAAGCCTTCACCAGATGCATCAAGTATTTTCATTACATTTTTTCCAACATTTCCATTAAAATACTTAGATACTGATTCACCTATTTTTCCTACTAATTTATCTCCCCATCCAGCACTTTTCATACCAGGCATTCCGTCAAAGAATTGCTCACTAATTGCTTCTGCAAAACCATTTATTAATCCTGCTTTGTTTGCAGTTTCATCATCAGCACCATTTTTATATGCTTCCGTTCTACTATTTCCATAAGAACTACTAAATGAATTTAAAAAAACTTCCAACAGTACCTATTTCATTTCCACCAAGTACTGGCGCAATATTTGACATTCCTACAAAAAGCTCCTACATTACCAACACCTTGTGCAACAGAATCAGATTTTTCAGCAAAAATTGATTTCTCATCTACTTTTTTTGACCAATTTTCTTTAAAAATATCATTTGTTTCACCAAGCAATGCACCGGTTACATCTATCTTGGCATTTTTCTTTTCAAAATCAAATAATTGTTGTCCGCTTTTTTTCTTAAACTATCTGCATAGGATTTATTGCCTAATTTATTCCAGATATCTGCTTGCAGATTAGCACTTTTTTTCATTGCATCGCCCAAAAAATATCTACCTGCATCAACAGTACCTTCAACTGTACTCATAAATCCTTTCCCAACATTTGTTAAAGCATCTGCTGTTGAAGATAATATGGTATCTCCTACATTTAATATTGTTTTAGTAACATCACCTACATCGTAGCCATCTTCCCATAGTTTTTTTATCTTTTTTGTCTTACTTGTAGATTTAAACCAACTACCACTATTATCTTCTTTTACTGGCGCTAGATCATCTAAAAAGTTTCTTATTAATTATCATCTGTTACCTCCACATTAATTTTTTTACTTAATATAGTTAATAAATTTGTCCACCATTTAGGTTTGTTTTTTTCATACACTTCTCTTGTTGGACCAAATTGTTCTCCATAATCTTTTACATTATTTTTGCCCGTGTTACTTTTTACTTGTATCACTTTTTCTTAGTTTCAGTATTTGTTAATGAGTATGCGCTAGCACTTCCACTACTACTAGTTAATTTTTTTTTTGAAAGAGCATATTCCTTCTCCCAATTTTTTTGTTGTCTTTTTGCTTCTGATTTTTGGAATGCTAATGTTTCGTTATATTGTCTTATTTGTTCTGCCAGTGAGTTTTCGGCATTAATTTGAGAAAGTACATTATTCCAACGCTCATTATAAATATTATCAATATTTTGTTTTTGCAGATATTTGACTTAAAAATTAATTGATTTTTTTATTTTGAAATCCATTTAATCCTAATTCTAGTTCTTTTTGTAATGCATCATATGCTATTTCTGCTAATTTACTATTATTAGTTATTCTAGCTTGTGTAATACTTCTATCATAATTTTTAGTAGCATTTATATATACTTCTCTTGCAGTAGATACTCTATTTTGATATTGGTTATACATACTTACTTGTGATGATTCGCTATATCCTGTATTTCTAAGCCCACTGCTTGCTTCCTTCTCGGCATTTGCTCCATATCTATTAGATTCTTTTTTTGCCAATCGCTATATGAACCTTTTTTTGTTCTTTAATATAGTCTTTCTCTAATTTATCTTTTTGCTGATTTATTTCATCTATTGCAAGTTGTGTTTGCTCATTTTGCAATTCTTGTTGTTTATTAGAATAATCTTTTTGTCGCATCTATTTGTTTTTTTGATAGAAATTATCTGATTCATTAATCATGTTATTATATTTATTATCAATTTCATTTATTTTATTTTCCTTTTTTTCTGCTTCAACATTTTTTTAAATCTTTCATCTTCATAATTAACACTATAATTTGTAGCCATAAATTTAACCTCCTATCGTTTTTATATAAGAACCAATAAATGCTTCTATCATTATTGATTCAAGTTTCATTTTCTTTGTAGAACTTATCCTTAATTGAATATCTTTAAATTTTTTTCATTTTTTTATTCTTGGAACTATATAATCATTAACTTCTTCATATTCACTTATTAGTTGTTCTTCATTATCTTTGTTTGTTTTAACTAAAATCTTTATGTTTTTACCTTCTGCTTCTACAATACAGCCCTTTTTATTAGTCGTTTTTTGATAATTTCCATAACTGAAAGTATCCTTTGGCGTTAGCCAATAACTGCTTACATCATTTGTTGTATTTGTTAATGAATAAATTCCGTCTTCACTACCTATATATAAAGTTCCATTTTTTTAACTGTCATATTAGTTATTTTTTTATTAAATTCCCAATAATACCAATCATATTCATAATTACCATTTAACTTTGTAATTGATCTTGAATCTGCTAGATAAATCTTATTATCTATTGCAACTAGTAAATATCCTTTCCATTCTTCTAAGATCATATCTTCATAATTTTTTTCACTTAATAATTTGTTATCAATAAATGAACTTCTATGTGATATAACTTGTTCAGTTGTAATATCGCTTGTTATTCCTTCCATTCCTCTATCAGAAAAAGAATACAATATCATCATTAAAAATTAATTCCAGTTGCTATACAACCAGTAGATATATTTGAATGTGAATTAGGATATATTTTTCCATATGTAGAATCTATTGTAGGGGTATGATAATAGATTGTATTATTTGCTTGTGATGGCTTTTTAAATACCCACAAAGCATTATTACCTGTTACCATACATTTTATTGGTGATAAGTCTAAACCTTCGTCATAGTAGTCTAAATCACTTATATATGTAGGATCATTTAAACTTGAATGCCATAATACATTTGGATAGTTTATATTCCCACTAAAAAAATACTCTATTATCAAATACCTTTAATAGAGTACATTTCTTTTATTCTGTCAGCATATCCTTGAACTTCTTTTTATATATGTTATTTCTACATTATCTTTCCCAACTGTATCTGGACTTTCAGGAGCCGTTGTAAATGTTATCATTCCTTTTGTCATATTTACTGTATAATCGGTATCAGGTATTTGGACTATATCATTTACTTTTACATTTGTTACACCTGTTATATTTTGAGTATCCAAATAATAATCTGTTGACTCTCCATCTGCACAAAAGGTGTTTTTTCTGTATTTTGATAGCATATTTACATCTTCATAAATAGTTCCTCCACCCTTTGGACTTCTACTTATTGAAGTTGTAGGTACATATCCGACTACTTCCTTTAATTCAGTTCCATCATATTGTAAATAATTGATTCCATCTTTTTATATAAAGAATGTTATTAAAAAAACAAAGAAATTACTTTTTAAAAGGTTTCATTCCTGCAAATAATTGCGTTACAGTTCCATCTTCAATCTTGTATAGTTTTGTTCCTGAATGTACTATTTCTATTGTCTTGTCATTTATTTCATAAAAAAAATGCCCAAAGATAGAATTATCAAAACCTTGATACAATTCTAAATCTGGGCGAGTTTCTATCATATTTGATGATTTATAGTTTTTTTATAAAGATTTAGTGCATCAGCACAACGATTTAAAGATATTTCTCCTTCTCTGCAGTCTATACCTTTAAAGTTACCATATCTTCTTGTTATTAATGATCCACTTGTTGACATTTTACCTCCTATATGTTAATTCCACCTGTTATTTCAACGCTGCCTGTTGCATATCTTGAATCAAGTGTTTGAATTAATTCTCTATATCTATTTGAATATATTTGTCCATATTGATTGGATACATCTGCTTTTAATAAATCAGCTGCAATTCCTAATGGTGCAATCTCTAATGCGTCTAGTGATAATTCTAACTTGAAATCATCTGATGTTGTTTCATCAATAATAGTTGGATATTTGTAATATGTTATTAGTGCTTTTTCCTGCTTCCATAAACTGAATATTTAATTCATTTATATCTTCATACTGAATATTTTTTTATATTTTTTTAATTGATAGAAGTTGTCTAGCTTACTTAAATCATATATTTGATTTTTTTGTGACCTCTTCTTCTTTATATGCTGGAATTTTTTTATATCTTGCTAACTCAAATAAAAATCTCATTTATTACAAATGGAAGTTTTGCTTTTTATATCAGGATCATCTGTTTCAGAAAGCACTCCACTTTTTTTGATTCCTCTATTAAAGTTAAAACTTTTTTTCTTTAATTCCTTTAATGTCATATTACCTCCCACTATTTTTGGATTTATATCCGTATTATCTTCATATATTTTTTTACTTCTTCTATTTCTTTCTCTAAATCTTTTTAATTTATAGACTTCACGATTAGGAATTATATATCCATCTGATTCATTCCATATTAAAAACCATATTTTCTTTTTAATTCTTGCGTTAATATACTTTTTTTCCTTACTTTTTTTATTCGCCATATTGTGACTCTCTTGTTATAGTAGTTGTTAAAAACTAAATTCTCTAATGTTTGATGTATTGTTTTGTCGTCTGTAAATTCATCAAACTTTGTATCTTTTGTTATAGTCCTTCCATAATATTGTTTTAATGTTGGTCTTATCGTAAATAATTCGTTATTCATATTTCCTCCTATTTTTGGTTGCCTCGGCTGGATTCGAACCAGCAAAATGCAAGAGTCAAAGTCTTGTGCCTTACCACTTTGGCTACGAGGCAATAAAAAAGAGGATTACTCCTCTTTTAATACTATATTTCTGTTTTTAATACATAAATTTCTTTTGGTCTTGTAATTAAAGCGCCAAATACATATAGTCCCTTTAATGCATCTTGAAATGCTTTTTCTGGTCTATATGCTTCTACTTTCTCAATTTGTTCTGCAAATGCAATTGCTTTACTAGTTCTTATGATATTATAAACTACATCATCTGTTGTAGATGTTGATGCCTTTTTACCAGTAGGTAATAAATTTTCTACACATACATATGAATTATTAATTTTACCAACTGCACCTTTCTTTAAGATTTCTGGATTATTAGTAGATAGTTCTGTTAGTGCTTGTCTGTATATTGTAAATACAGTTGGTGCTACTTCAAAATATAATGGTTCACTTACTGGAACATTATTCTTATAAAGTTCTGCAAATCCTAATTCTGCTTTCTCAACAGCATTTGTTTTTGTTAATGCAATTACTGATGAACTTGCTAGTGGATTAGTAGTTGCTTCAACACCGGCTTTAACTAACTTAGCAACATATTTATCTCCTTCTTCTTTTAATCCTAATGATGCTTCTCTTGCAGCATTTTCCATTAATCCTGGAACGCTTTGAGCCTTATCAATATCTTCTACTTGATAATTAAAAATAGAAATATTGATCTAACTTTAATACTTTTTTTCAGAATCACTTAAACTTTCTAGTGTTAAATCTGTTCCTGGAACATATCTAGAAATAGTTGGTCTAGTGACACTTAATATTTTTTTAACTCTTTTGCATTTTTTGTTTCTCTCTCATATTGAAAAATCACAGTGATTTCTTAATGATGTTATTGTTTTTTTAACTCTTTTTTTGGATTGCTTTTACTCCAAATAGTTTGTTGAAATTTTGCTACTGACATTTTTTATTTTTCCTTTCTTTTGAAGTATGAGCATTTATTTTTATCTTCCCCTTGTCATTGAATTTCTTACTGCATTCCACACTTTTTGGATCATCTAAATCATCCTCACTTAATTGTGCTATTTCTTCTTGCGTATAGAAATCTTTTTACAACACTTGGGCTTTCATTTTTTTCATACTTCCTATACTTTCTATTTTTTCCTTTTTGGTTTTATTTTTTTTGATAAAATTCATATTTTTCTCTTTTTAGACTCATTGATGGATCAAGATATTTTGGAAAAAGTCTTTAAATTCTTTTTGAATCAATGTCTTCCATAGTAATTCCTAAATCATTTATTTCTTTTTAATTGTTCAATTTTTCTTTCAACGGCTAATTTTTTTAAACATGATTTTATCTCTTGGAGTCATCTTATCTACTCCAATTGAAGCTAATCTATCAGTTTCTTCAACTATATCTTCATACCCTAAATCTATAATTGCTTGTGCTTCTTTCTCAGCTCCTGCTTCCATATCATATTGATTTGGTCTATCTTGATATTGAGGCATTTCTATTCCTTTTTGAGTATAAAATTCTTTAAGGTTATTAATTGCTTCTTTAATATTACTTGTGCCCATTCCAGCATTTAATACTTGTTCTGCATACTCATAATCTTTAAGTTTTCTTTCATACTCTTTTCTTATTTTTTTCTTCTCTTCTAGCAATCTTTTTTTGGAATTACCTCATCAAGTTTCTGATTAAATTCAGATTCAGTATATAATTTTTTTCTTCTGGACTTTGATTTTCTGTTACATCCTCAGTGGTATTATTACCATCAACAATTTCTTCTGTTGCTTGTTCCACAACATTTTCAGTAGTATCTGTATTTACTACAAGTTCTTCATTATTTTCCATAACTTTTTCTCCCTCCTATTTTTGGTATGGTTTGCTTCCACTTATTCCATGTGAGTTTTTGGTAAGGTCTGCAATGCTTAGACCAAATAAAAAAACACTTTTTTTAGTGTCCTTATTTCATATTACTTTGTTGATTTAATGCATCCATTATTTGTTGAGACTGACTTTCTGCATCTCCACTAATAAATTGATTTGCTCTTTGTTGCATTATTTGTGCTTGTGCTTCTATTTGTGCTATTTTTTGTTGTTCTTCTTCCATCAACTTAATAGCTTCTAATATTTCTTGTTTTTGGCATAGTTGAATTATCAGGCAATAATTGAGCATATATTTTTTTAATTCTGATAATCTTTGTACATTGAACATACCATTTTTAAACAAATTCTCAATAGATAATTCTCTTGCATATTTATCATATGGACTATCAGGTGTTATATCTATTTTTACAGTTCCTTTTAGTTTCTTTAAGACTGCTGATGGAATAGTTACTAATTTTGTATATTCTATATTTGTTGTTTCATCTATTTCTTTTGCTTCTAACTGCATTCCATTAGGAGTATATATCGTCCACATGTCAAGCCATATTCTTGCAAGGTCTTCTATAAATTTCTTTAATGCGATTGCTTGCTTACTCATAGGTTGTTGACTGGCTTGCTGAATTGCTAATATTGCTTTTCCACTTGCTTTTTCTGGATTTGCTCCACCTGTGGCAATATCACCAGCATTTTTTAGTTCACGAGTTATAGATATTAAATCGCTTATTACTCTATTTACATCCCCACTCATTGATGCAGGTTGTATATAAGTAAATATTTTAGATACATCATCTATTTGAGCACCATTCTTAATTTTTTTATTATTCCACCTATTGTATTTACTGCATCTGGATTAGATATTTTATTTACATCAATTACCTTTTGAGTGTATGCACATTGTTTTATTGCTAATAAATATCTTGCTAATGTTTTATTTAGTTCCAATTGATTTGGAATTAAATTTCTTACTTCTCCTTCACCCCTTGAAGAACCTCGTTTATTTTTCCACAAGAAGTGTGCTAATGGATATAATGATAAGTTAGTATTTTTCGCCTCAGATATATTTATATACTTAACGGCTGGTTGATACCAGACTTTACCATTTTCATCTTTCCAAAGTTTTATTAGATATGTACACATTGGTTCTTTTTCGTATTTTGCATCATCGCCTGCTTGATCTTGATAATCATTATCGCCAACTATATATTTTAATGTTTCTGGTGTTGCACCATTTATTGCTGCCATCTTTTTAACTTCTACAATACTTCTTCGTCTTGCAACTATTATATATGGTTGTGATTGTATTTCAGATGATTGTTCATTTCCATAATATACATCATTTTTTGAAAGAATTTCATTAACTGGTGACTGTGTTGTTTCATTGAACCACACATACATTATTCCCTCATCGTTTATAGCTGCATCTTCTGAAACATCTCTAACCTTTGTATCCATCTGGTCGTTTTCCCAAACTTTTGCTGCCTTTTTGTCTAATAATTCACATACCTTTTTTTGCAACTGCTCTAAACTTTGCTTCTTCAAAGTTTTCACTAGAAAAAAATGAATAGCATATAAATTACTATTAATTGTACTTACTTTGTAATTAACAATGGTTTCTATGAAATTATATTGTGCTTTTTTTCTATACCATCTATTATTGCACCTTCCCACTGATTCCCGGTTTGTACATTCTATAATTTAAGTCAGTATCTGAATATACATTTGTTCTTCTATGATAATCTCTACCTTTTTCAAACAAATCCCATATATCAGTTGTTTTTAATGTCATCTATATCTAGTATCTCAGGCATATTATCCTCCTAACTTTTTTTGATTTTTTTGAAGTTCCATCATATGAATCAATGTTTGATTCAATTATTTTATATTTTTTTCATTTTGATTTTTTTATATTCTTTTTTTGAGAGCTATGGTTTTTGGATAAGTTCTGTTGGAGTTTTAAATGTTGGAGTTAACTTTTCTTTGTTCGTAACCTTTTTGTCCTATTACTGCTCCAATATAAAAAAACATACTAGATTTAGTATGCTTATTATCCCTATCAGAATTAAAGTTTCCTTCATTTCTTTTCACTCTTTTTTTCTTATTCTTAATTTTTTTCTTGTTCTAATACTTTTTTTGTTTATTTCTTTCTCTAAATACTTTTTTTCTTCATACTCTCTCCATCTATAAACTATATTTTGCTCTTTTGAATATGCATCTATATATAATTCTTTCTTGTCACCATTATATGTACATTCAAAGTACATTCCATCTAATATTGGTGTACTCAATAATGCTTTATTATTTTGAAGCACTTTTACACAACCATACAACATAGATTTTTTTCTTCATCTATTTTTTTGTTATGATTTATATAATAATCAACTATCCCTTTTTTACATATTGCGATAAAATCACTTTTTGGCATATTTCCTCCTATAATTCTATTCCTTCCATTTCAGCCCTTACCTCTAATGTATGAAGATACTCACCCATTATATGTTGTTGTTGTCTTAACAATTCTCTTGAACCATTATAAAAAGGTTTTTTAATAGGTAATCCTACATCACGAGAACAATAATAAGCCTCAATTTGATTATTTAATTTTTTTAACTTTTCATATCTTATCTTGGTTTGCTTATATTCGCTAAAAAAATCTATCTTTATATGAGTCACTTATCATTAATGTTATTGTTTCTATTAAATTCATAATTATTTTTTTTCCTCCTATACAATTACAATTTTTTTCTCCGTAATCTTTTCTTGAATCTTCTACATTAAATTCTCTAAATTCTGGATATGGTGAGAATATATCTTCTGTAAAGCATACTTGTAATCTGATATGATGTGCAATAGATAATCCCATCATATCATCGTCATGTCCACCACTAGGTGCTTCTACTCTTCCATCCTTATTCTTGATTATTTTTAGTAGTTCTTTTTAATGTACTTTCATCATTTATTTTTTTCTATTTCTTCATCAACTATTTGTTGTAGTTGTGAAATAATAACAGGTCTTGTTAGTGATGTTGTTCTAAATCCAAATCTTTTCTCTTTTTTTACCTGTATATTCATCAAATTTCTCTCTTATATATTGATTAGTGTATCCTAATCTTTGAAGTTCCATGATAGGAAATGTATCAAAATTCGTTTCTATACCAATTAGTGCATCTTCATTTATGTTACCCAGATGGTATGAATAGTATTTACCTAAGCAATACATTTGTCTAACATATTGATGTGCTCCTAATTTGTGTTTTAAGTGTGCTACTTGTTCCCCTGTTCTTGCATCTAATACATGTCCTGTGTAGAAATCACTTCCATCGCCAGCTGTATCTCCACCGATGCAATATTTGGTTATCTTAGGACTTTGTGGTACTTTATATATTTGAATATATCCATTAGGATCATTTACCCATTTTATACTTGATATTTTCTTTCCTTCTGGTTTAGTATCATCATAATTATAAGTGAAATATCCTACTTTTAATGGTTTCTTTAATACATCTAATCTATTCATAATGTTAGTTGTATTAAATGCATTTTGTCCTGGTAATAGAAATGCTTCTTCTGGGCTACAAGGATATTCTTGTTTTAATTAATTCTTTATCAATGTATTTCTCATACTTTTTTTATAATACCAGTATAATTGTTCATTATCTAATTTTTTTACATCTCTTAACCATTTTAACCTTTCATAGATCCAATCTTGCTTTTTTTCAATGTCACTTATAAATTCATCTTCTATCTGTTTAGATGGAAGATGTATTCTATATTCACTTGTTTTCCACCATGCAAAGAAACAATTAATATGAGAACCACTACTCCACATCTCTTGCCAATCATTATATCCATTTGCGGTTGATTCATATATCTTGATACAATTAAGTGTGAATGCTTCTCCAAGCCCTGCTTGAATTGTTGCTATTCCATCTCTCCAGAACGCACATTCACTTCCATGAAAGAAATTAATTGTTCTTGAACGACCTACATCTTTTGTAGCAGTATCTACTGACCAAGAACTATTTAATTTATCAAATAAAAACTGTCTTTTGTTGTTAAACTTTTCAGTTGGCTTTATTATTTCAGGCAACTGATTAAATGTAAACTTTGCTTTATTCTCAAATATAGTTTCTGCATTTTTCAGCTTTATCAGCAAGAGTAAATCCTTGAAAGTTTCTCTTTGTAATACTACATGCTTCTTGATAAGCAGTTACAAGTGTTGTAAATCCTTGTTGACGACCTTTTTAAAAATCAATAATGAAACATCGCTTATTAAACCATTGTTGAATTTATCTATTGCATCATTTAATATGTCTATAAATTCTCTTTTGAACTTCATTTAAGAAAAAAATGGCATTGTAGTTTTGATTCTTATCTACTACTACAAATAACAATTCAATAACTTTTTTTCAGGATTCTTAGTGATTTCTTCTCTTAGTTCTGAATCTTCTAAGATTCTTTTTTTGCTATTGCATTTCTCAATTTTTCTATCAAATTCTATGTCATGTTCTTCATTCCATTTTTCTCTTTTTCGCTTTTTGGATTAAAAAGTTTGCACTAAATTTCATATTAAATCTTCTAATTTTTTTGATCGATATTTACATTACCAGATAAAAATAGTCTTATATTCTCCTGTCATTTTATTCATAGTATCAATTGACTTAATTTTTAGTCATTATATCTGCTGGAACTTTCTTACTTTTTTTAAATTTTCCACTTGAACTCTCATAATATTTATCTTCAAGTTGTTTTTTTCTCTTACAACTTCTGATAAAAAAATACAAGTCTTTCTTGTGCAGACATTATAGCTTCTTCATCAGTTCTTTTGTTTACTTCTTGAAGAAGTTCTTTGTACCTTTCCTGGACCTTATCAGATTTAAACAGTGTACTTGCTTTGGAATCTATTGTACTATCTTTCCATTTTACTGCAAATGCTTTCTTATATGCTTGCCTTTGTGAAAGACCTTTTATAAGCCCTGCTACAAACTTTTCTTCTTTTGCCGTGAGCATATAAACCACCTCCGTTTATCTCAAAATAAAAGAGCAATTTCTTGCCCTTAAATCGAATAATATTAACCTCACTTATTATTATTCCTATTATAGCAATTATAGCACGAAAAAAATGTGCAAAAAAGTATGCAATCTTTATTTTTTTTCTATATTTTTTTACTATTTTTTTGTACAAATTTTGGCACTGTCTTATACTATAATGAGTAATTTTTTTGAAATGTCTTTCCATTTCATTTTTTTCTATATCACGATAATATTTTTATAAGTTCATTACCGCCCATTGTTGCTACTCTTTTCATCTCATTTACGATATATTTTTTTCTAATGAATTAATTTCTTCCTGAATTGAATATATTTTTTTTGCATCATATTTCTCATCTTTTTATCACATAATGATTGAATTTATCAAATATCATTTTTTTTCCATCATTCTTTCCTGTGATTATATCTCTCATTATAGGACTAGCAGGTTGTGTCTTTATAAAATTAATTTTTTTCTGTGTAAGATATACATCCAAATCATTATATAATTTCTTTCTTCTGTTTTTTTGCTTCTTTTTATATTTAATTCTTCCATTTATGCCTCCTTCTTATACATTTTTTTCCAATAAACTCTTTTTTTGTTTCTAATGAAGTTCTTAAATATATTCTAGTAGTTTCAACACTTTGATGTCCTAACATATCAGATATTTCTGTTAAAGGTGTACCAATTCTATGTAATTCAATTGCATATAAATGTCTCCAGGCATGAGGATGAATCTTGCTTTTATTTACTCTTGCTGCTCCCGCGATTTTTTTACAGTTTCTCCATATCGTGGATGGATCTATTAATTTATCTTTGTTATTTTTTTGATGAAAGATCAATCCAGTTTCTATTTTATTTGATTTACAATAATGTAGTATTTCAGTTCTTAAATCTTTTCTAATAAGTATATCTCTTACTTTTCCTTTATTGTATGTTTTGAAGTAGCCCTTCTTAACATTTTCAACAGTAAAGTCTTTTAGTTCTATGACCCTTATTCCACATAATGCAAATATCTTAATAATCAAATACATATTTTCTTTATTCAGTTTCTTTGCCCATTTAAGAATTCTTTTATGTTCCTGTTCATATATTTGATCTATCACAGAAGTTTGCATTTGAGTCTTAAATTTCTTTATTTTACAATTTTCTATACCTATAAAACGAACGAATTTATTTACAACCACGATATTTAAATTCAGTGATGTTATCTTATATTTTGAATTTAATAATGTTTCCAAATAATCTTTATAATCTAATAATATCTCTTTATTTATTTCTTTCTCCCCTAACCAATCAATAAATTTAATTAGTTGATTCTTGTATGTCACGATTGTCTTTTTATGCTTTTCATTAAATCTTAAATCATAAATAAATTCATCTAATTGTTCTAATCTTTTTATCCTTCATTTACACCTACCTTTTTCTAACAAGATAATCTTAATATTATATTGCGACACCATTACATTTGTTTTTATTGTTTTTATAAGACTTATTGTTAATTTTTTTCATTCAAATAGTTTTTTTATATTTTTTTGAGTGTTATTATTTTCTTTTTATTTTTTTATATTCTTCTTCTATTTCGTTTATTTTATTTTTTTAATTTTTCTTGTTATTTACTAATGTTTTTGATGGTTTTGAAACCATTAACCTGTTTATTTCTCTTAAATTATCATAATATTTTATAAGTTCTCTTCTTACTTCATATAAGCTTCTCTTATTCATTATTTTCACCTTTGAATATCTAAATCTATAATTTCACGATTACATCCTGTTAAACATAACACTGTTCCTAATATTAACATTATTTTTTATTTTCCTCCAAAATAATCATTTACTATTTCATGTATAATATCATGACTGTTAGAACTTATATTGCATAAATCTTCTTCTGTATATTCTTTTTCAGCATTAAATAAATAACAACCTATATAGCAGTGCATAAGTTCGTGTTTTTAGTGTTTGTTTCTTTTTGGTCTAAGCATAAATCTTTATCAATGTAAATTTTACTATTGTCTAAATATGTTAATCCAAAAATATTTACCCTCTTTTTGGCTCACCATCATATTTATATTCTCTAAATTTTTTTCTCTTATTTCTTCTTGAGAAAGTTCTATTACTTCCCATTCTCTATTATTCATTTTAAATTTCATTTAATCACCTCATTCGGCAGGCATTTGATATGGATAATTTAATCCTTTTTATCTTTTCTTTTTGGTAAAAGCATTTTTTTACACGCAATTAAACTATCTGTATCTTTTTGCTATATTTATAGTATTAATTAGCATTATTCTTTCTTCTATTTCATCTAATACTTCAATGGCTCTTTCTTTTGAAGCATACTCACCTAATATTTCTAAATTGTCATAATATGTTCCTATATAATGTTTGCCTCTTACATCACTATACAAATCACCTTTTTCTATATGTGTATTGAACATTACTTACTTTTTATTAATCTAGTTTTTATCTTGACTTCTAATCCATAATTCCATTATCTATTCTCCTTTATTTTATTTATTTCATCAATTAATCTCTTTTTGATTTTTTTATTAGTAAATTAATAGTTTGTGTTTCAAAATTATAAGTGCCACAAGTCAATTCTTCTATTTTTTCCAAAAACTTATCTTCTTATCTTCTTCTATTATTTTTTTACTTTGCTATTTATAAAATTTTTTTATGTGTGTGGTGTCAAACAAGTATGTAAAAAGCCATCGCCCACCATCTTCGCAGACAATAATCACACGCAGGGACTTTACATTCCCATATTTTTTTCCGCCAGTATTTAATTTTTTTCTAGGAACATCTTTTTCCATTTGCTATTTTTGTTAAAAAAATATCTATTATTTTTCATTATTTATCATCTCCTATTCAAATATTTCTTTAATTGGTATATATTTACCATCATAAATATATTTGTATTCTTTTTACTTGCTTAATTGTTCCATCTTCTAACTCACACACAGGACTACCTTGTCCACCTCTACGCATTTCTTTAAATTTATATGAACATTCTTTAGCAACGCCTTTATTATTATCTAAATCAATATATTCATAATGATATTGTGTCTGTGGAAAAACAATTTATTATTAGCCCTAAAATTATTAAACATATAAATGCTAAGAACATTAAACCTAGCCATTTTAATATAGTTATATACCATTTTTTTCTTCATAATAATTAAACATATCTATTCTCCTGCTATTTCTTTATATTTTGATAAAAATATCTTTGACTCTGACTACTGAGAATATATCATTTTCATCATCTAGCATATCTTCTAAATATTTTATAAACTCTTTTTGTTCAGCTTTTAATGTAATTGTTACATCTTCCATTCTTTGACCATATTTATAAGCATTTTGATACATTTTTGTTCTTTCTTCAAGTTTTTTTTCTTTAATTCTTCATTTTCTTTCAAAAGATCATTAAACTTTTTGCTGTTCTAAAAGCATTATATTGTAGTTCTTTTTATATCATTTATCAAATCTTCTTTTTAACTTATTCCAATTATCTTTTTAGTTGTTTATTTTGTTTTTTTCTAAAATATCTAAATTTTTTATTTTTTTCACCTGCCTTTTGACAATATCTAAACTGGTTGCCCATATTACCACCGTAGCAATGTCTATTATGTTCACAAGTAGCACAATCAAAGCCAAATATATTTCCTATTGGTTTCATTCTACACCTCCTTAAATATACTCTCATACAAACCTTTTTAATTGATTATAAACTTGTTCTTGTGTTGCATTTTTTTCCAATCATACTTTAAAAAAATTCATTACTGATATTTTTGTAATTGTTCTTTTAGTTGCTTGTTTTCTTGTTTTAAGCTAAAATAAATATCTCTCATAGTAGCCAAACATTCAATAAATTCTTTTTTTTCTTAAATGCATCATAGTTTATTTCAACATTTTTTTGGTTGTTACTAATTTATATAAATAATTCATTCTGACACCTCATATACTATCTCTAATATTCTTTGTTTTTAATTCACTTTTTAAAAAAATTTGCTATTATACTTATAATAAATATCACCAGTATCACAATTATGGTTTATTATTAATGTTTCTATTTTTAGATAGTTTATCTTTTTAGTTGTTTGTTTTTCTTGTTATAATTGTTCAAAAATCTTTTTGCAATGTGTATCATATATTCATTTTCTTTTAACAATGTTTCATATTCTTCATCATATAATTTACATTTATTTAATATATTTTTCTACACTACCACCATTAATAGAACCTATTTTTTTTAAGTTATTAAAAATAATTATCTATAATCAATGAATCATTTTCAATTCTATATTCAAATTTATTTTTTTCATTCTGATACCTTTTTTTAATATACTTAATAATTCATGAATCAGAACTACTATATCGTAATGAAATTCTGTTAAAAACAGGGCTTTGTTCTCGTAGTAATATTTTATGGATTTTTGTCTATTATCTCTTTTTTTGTTCTTTGATTTGTTCTTCTTTTTCATGCAATAATTTTGCACACTGATTGTAACCATAAATTAGCCAACCAAAAGTTTCTTTGTCTTTTCCAACTAATCTAGTGTTTAAATCATCCACTCTTTTTCAAATATTCTTTTTATTACTTTTTTTGTTCATATTATTTCCTTTTTATATATTCTTCTAACATATTTACCACAAGTTGTCTTTGAACATCTCCGTTTTCTTTAGTTTTTTCTCTAAATTTTTCAACTAAATCTTTCGGAAGATGAAAACAAAATGTTAAATAGTTTCTATCTTTCCAATCTTTCATTTTGTTTTTTTATATCTTCTACATTTTTGAGCTTTGGTCATTGGTTTATCATATATTAATGGTTTTACTCATCTCTTGTTTCCTCTAAATAAAAATCTCATCTAATAAATCTTCTTGTTCTTGATTTAAAGTAACTCCTAATTTTAAATTTTTCTATTAACATTTCTAATTTATTAACTTTTTTTCTTTTTAATTTTTTTCTAAATTATCAAATTTAGGCTTGTCATATTTTTACATATCTTCTTTTTTTACATCACCTAAATTTCTAACAAACAGTTTTTTTAAATAACTAGCGTCATCAATACTTGTATCTTTATAGTACTCAATTAGTTCGTCTAAATGTTGTTCTACATTTTTTTATTAATATTATATTTTTTTTCCTTTCTTCTTTATTTATTATCTTTCCGAAATATAAATATTATATTTTTGCGAATATTTTTTTTAAATTCTTCTTCTGTTAATTTTTTTTGTGAACAATTTATTAACAAAAAAATTTTTGTTTGTATGCTTCTGCAAACTCATCTAATACTTTTTTTGCTCTTTCTAATGTTCCATAAGTGCCAAGTGCGACTATTGAATCAATTGCTTTTATATCCCACACTTCACTGCTTGGCACAATAATAAGTTCATTAACATTCTTTATTATTCTCTTTGTATCTGATATTACTAGCACTTTTATCACCTCTATTACTTTCAAATTTACCTTGTAACTCTTTTAATCTTTGACCTAAGAATGCCTTTGTATCACCAGTTAGTTTAGATTTTTCTAAAAAAATTATTTTTTTAATGCAAATAAATAATCTAGTTCTTTTTTTCTAATTAGCATTTCTAAATCGTCTATTTGCTTATTTAATCTCTTTTATGTAAAGTGTATATCCGCCTTTTTTTCACAAGCTAATTTTTTTCTAGATTGTTCTTTTTGCTTCTAATTTCTTTACGATCTTTTTAGTTTCTGATAGACCTTTACAATTTTTCATTCTCTAAAAAAACTTAATTTTATCTTGTTGAGATTTCATGTCTTTTTACTTTTTTTCTTGAATTTCATCTTTTAATGCTTCTGCATAATCTGATTTTTTTCACTTACTTTATCTTTTTAAAGTTTCTATTATATCGTTACATTCTTCTAATTTTTTTCTCTAACTCCCTGATTTTATTTCTTTTTCCTAAAAAAACATTCTTTCTTTATTCCTTTCTAAATTCCTCAATGAACTTTTTTTAAAAACTTTCTACATCTGATTCTTCTAAACTTTCAGTTTCTATACATTTATTGAACCATTCTGGTATTATTTTTCTTACTTTTTTTCTTTTGGTTCCTTTTTTTCTTTATGAACCAATTTTTTTAGAATAGTTAATGAATAACTAACTGATTTACCCTTTCCTAAAAAGAAGAGCATGTTTAATTTCTTCAATTGAGAAATCCTTTAAATATAATTCCAGAACTGAATATTCATATGGTGTTATATTTATTGCCTTTTTCTGTTATAAATTTTTACTAGTTCATTTTCCTTTTTTTCTTTATTAATTTCTTTTTTTATATATAACATTTACATTAACATTATCATTTACATTTACATTATCATTGGGTTTTGAATTAAATAACCTATTTTCCTTTTTGATTTTTTTATTTTTTTAAAAAAACTTGGTTTTCGCTCTCAAAATTTTGGGTTTTTCATTTTTCAATAACCACATTTTTTTGATTTCACTATTTACACTATTTTCTTGATTTTTTTCCTCATTTTTCGTCTTTGTTTTTTTAGATGGTCTGCCGCCCCTTTTTTCCATTCTCATATTTAGTATTATTGGCTGTTATTTGGGGCATTATCAAGTCAAGCGCTAGAATAGCAAGTTCATTATTAATTGTTATATTGTTGCCATTTAAAGCTAATTCAAATATGGCTTCATATATATCACATCTAAGTGATTTATCTTTTATTTTTTTTATTGAATTATAAAAAAACTGGCATAAAATACAAAACCTTTTTTTCTTTCCATTATGATTCTCCTTTTTTTATTAGTTTAAAAAGTACTTACTAAATGCCCTCAAAAATAAGTACTTTTTTTATATTTTTAGAAGGATTGTAGTTTATAAGGCATTTAATCTTCGTATTAGAATTATTTCTCTTTATTTAATTCAATATAGTATGCAAGATTTTCTCTTCTAAGCTGTTTATTTTCTTTTTGTAATTCTCTTTTGTTGTCACGATACTGATTTAACAAATATTCCAATTCTTCAATCTTCTTAATTGATGAATCTTTATCTAGTAGAATTTCATATTCATCTATCTTATTATTTAGTTCTTCTATTGTGGATAACATTTTATTTATATCCTTTTTTTCATTGAAATATTTTTCTTTTTAAAAACTTTCTTATAATTTTTTTAATATTTTTGAAGTAATTTTTTTTATTGACTTGTTTATTTTCATATTAACTAAGCCCCACTTCGCAGAAGGTTCTATCGTGTCCTGCATTAACACATTCTTCTACACCTTTCTTGAACTGCGCATTTAAAGCAATTATTATCATTATTACCATTACAATGCTTAATATAAAAAAATAAGCTTTTTCATACCTTCTTTCTCTTACTTCTTTCTTTTTCATAATATACTCTAGCATACGATCTATCTTGATTCTTTTTTTAAGCTCTTCTGGGCTCACAATAAATTCTGGTTCTTTTTTTCTTTATTCATATATTCTCCTTATATTTTTTTAACCAAAACCTTCACTGAAAAATTGATTTTATTCTTCACTTTTGCTATAATATAAGTGAAGAACAATTATACTATTGCGGTTCTTCCTTTTTTTAGGATCTTTTATTAATATCTTTTTTTCAAAGTACCATTTTGGAACTTTGCCTTTTTATGATATTCGCTCCTGGATATTCTCTTTTTCATTTTTTTATTTAAATCATCAATTAATTTATAGCTTGATGATTTTCCAAGACCTGTTAATTTCATGATTTCTTTTTGTATCGTAAAAATTCCATTTTTTTACTCCTTTCTTTTTTTGATTTAGCATGGATATTGATGTTTTTTTCTTATTTTTTTCTTTTTTTCATTATTTTCTTTACTTAATTCACCATTTTGGTGAGTTGTGGGTAAAAAAATATCATCGACTTTCATGTTAAAAATATTCGGCAATTTTAAACATTTCATCTCCAGTTAAATTTAACTTTACCTAACTCTTTAGCCCCATATTGTTTTGTGGTAATGCCTAAAACATTGGCTAAATCTGTTTGAGTAACCTTATTATCTTTTCTTAATAATAATAATTTACTTTGCATCAGTTTATTTCACTCTCCTTCCTATTGCACTTTAATAATATCACCATTATGGTGTGTGGTCAATACTTTTTTTACTAATTTATAACTTTTTGTTCCATTTTGGTGTAAAGTGTGATATTATGTATGTGGAAAGGAGAATTGTATATGGATATTAATAAATATATTGGCAATAAAATAAGAAATTTAAGAGAGCAAAGAAATCTTACCCAAGAAGAAATTGCTGAATATCTAAACACTACTCCTCAAACTATATCAAGGTACGAAATAGGAGATAGAAAAAAACTAATCAAGATATTTTATTTAAATTAGCTGAATACTTCAAAGTATCTATTAATGATTTTTTTCCACCATTATCTTTTGATAATGCTTCTATCGCAGATATATCTAGTGATAATACTATACAAATCCCAGTGCTTGGTTCTATTAAAGCAGGAACTCCAATAGAAGCACAAGAAGATATATTAGAGTATGTTGATATACCAACAGAATGGACCAAAGGTGGAAAATTATACTATGGGCTAAAAATTAGCGGTGATAGTATGTATCCTAAATATAATGAAAATGATATTGTTATATTTGAACATATAGAGGACTTTGTATCAGCGCAAAAAAAAGATTGTGCTGTCATGGTAAATGGGTTTGATGCCACATTTAAGAATGTAACAATAACAGAAAATGGAATCACACTTGTTCCACTTAACATTAATAATAGTGATAACTATCAACCTACATTTTATGATAATGAACAAATTAATAGTTTGCCAGTTAAAATTGTAGGGATTGCTAGAGAAAAGAGAACAAGGTTATGAATAAATAATTTTGATAAAGGAGAATAAATAAAATGGAAGAAATTAATTCTTTATTTGTGATTTTTTTATTGGTATATTCGTTATGGTGACTGGAATTACATTAGATAGAAATTTAGAAAAGAAAAAAGAAGGCAAATTAAAAAAGAAATCTCTCTTTTATGGTTTTGGTTCGTTTTTGTTAACAGTAATGGGTTTACCAGTTTTTTTACCCGATGGAATTGTAACATTCAGTCCACTCTTCTTGTGTGTCGGTGTAAATGGGTTAATAAACTATTTCTTTGCACATAAATAAAAAATAGCACCTGCGCCAACAGGTACTATCAATATAGAAAAAAACTTTAAATATCAATATCCACGCTAATAGAATTGAGTTTTTTTAAATGTTTTTTTCTATTACATTATAACAATCAAATTTATAAAAATCAAGAAAGGAAATTAAAAAAATGGATAAAATATATGAAAAGAACTAGATATTTAAATATATATAAACATGGTAAAAAAATGGAAATTATATGATAAGATACAAAAAAATACTACAGTATCTAAAAATAAATGGTAAAAAAATATATGACATTAAGGCTGCAAGAGATTATATAGCAAAAACTTGAATTAAACATTAAAAAAAGATAGAACAATCAAGTAACTCATATCTATTTAAAGATCTGTGGAATGAATATATAAAAATATTGTAACGATATAATGAAGTTATCTTTCAATACATTGAAAAAGAGAAAAAAAGTTTTTTTATAATTGTTATTACAAGGATTTAGAAAATGAAAAAAAGTAAACAATATTTCTAAAAAAATGATGTAATTGATTTTATCAATTCAGAAGATACAACAAATAAGCAAAAAAATGAAATATTAAAGCATTTAAGAGCATTCTTTAATTGGTGCGAAAATAATAAAAGAAATAATAGTTAAGAATCCAACAAAAAAATATTAAATATATCAAAGTTCCAAAAGGTAGAAATGAAATACTGGACTATTGAAGAGTTCTCTAAATTTATTTCTTACATTGAAAAAGACACATCTGAAATAGGTCGTAGAACTAAGATATTAGTATTGCTTGGCTTATATTTAGGTGATAGAATCGGTGAATCAAGAGCTCTAACTTGGAATTCAATTAATGAATCACATTGTACAATCCAAATTTCTCATTCAATTAATTACGATACTAAATCTAGTGATTTTTTTTATCAACAACAAAAACTTATTCCTCGGATCGAATTGTAGATGTTTCAGAAAAACTAATAATAGAATTAAATAAGTATAAAGATTACTTAATTAATAAACAAATAAATGTAAAAAGATTTAATATTCTATAATTATAATACTAATAGACCATATAGTGATGTTACATTGAGAAAAGCATTTCACAAATACTGTGAATTAGCAAAAGTACCAAAAATTAGAATGTATGATCTTAGGCATACTTATGTAGCCTTGATGATGACTGATGGTTGGGAATTATATCATATATCAAAAAAAGGCTTGGACATTCTAATTATTCAACAACTGTTAATAAATATGGACACCTAGAAAATAAAGTAAGAAAGGAGATAGCAAAAACTACCGATAAATATATTTCGTGGTAATTTTTTTATGGTAATAAAATTCTTTTTTTAAGTAAAATAAGGGTTAAAATTTAAAAAAACGATGTTTCCCGTATGCGGGTCACCATATTAAATATATACTTCCTATTTAGGAAGTTTTTTATTGCCTTTAAAGCCATAAATGCAGGTAAAATAAAAAGAAAGATTTCTCTTTCTAGTCACAAGTATATGTTTTTACTATGTTCTTTTTATATCATCAATTGTTACTGTTTTTTTAAATGTATCATATGATGCATTAGTTTCTATATAATACTCATCATTATACGCTTTTACTGATGTGATTATTCCATTTTTTTACTTCAATACAATAATCAAGATTTTCTAATAATAAATCAAGTTTAGGCCCTTTTACAGTATTAGCACCAGTAAACTTTTGATTTCTTATTGCTTTGCTGAATCAATTTCTTGTTTTTGTTTCAGTATATAGTTTACCTACCTCAATTAAGAATGCATCTTTTTTTGATTTATTATAATATTCTAATATTTTTTTGGTACTGCTAAAGATACAAGTACTGCTAAAATAGCAATTACTGCAAGTAACTCAATTAATGTAAAACCTTTTTTATTCATAACAATCATCCTATCTTTCATATATATTTTATCACATTAAAATATTTATTCAAATAAAAAGATGTAAAGCAGTATATTCTTTACATCTCTTTTTATTTTTGAAACTATATTTTCTATTTTTTTACTAATTCTTGATTACCCGATTATCATATCTTTTAATGTAACTGAATTATTTTTTTAAGTTCATCTTCACCTATTATGATAACTTTATCTATTTTTTTCACGATTAGCATTATTCATTGCTTTTTTTTAATTTTATATTGTTAAGCTCTGTTAATACTTTTTATATTATTTTTGTCTTAACATATTAGATATTTCAAATAAGTATTTATCATTATTAAATGAATAAACATACGCGTCATATTTCTTTAAATCTTTTGATTCTTTCTCTTTAAGTAATGTGTATATTGGCTCTAGTCCAAATGACATACCTATTGCTGGATACTCTTCACCATTGTGTAAGAAGTTAGTGATTATTTTATCATATCTTCCTCCGCCACCTAGAGCTGACTTAAATTCTCCAGTTCTATCAAATACTTCCCAGACACATCCAGTATATATTTCAAGACCTCTTGCTAAGAAAGGTGTGAACTTACATATGTCTAAATTCAAATCTTTAATAAGTTTATCTAAACTATTAAGTTCATTTATTCCTTCTGTTAATAATTCTATATTCGTATTTTTCTAGTTCACTTGTTAACATTTCTAAATCATATTCAAAAATATTTAAATACTTTATCTACTATTTCTTTTTGAAGATAATGCTTCAAGTTCGCTTTCAATATCATCTCTAGTAAGTTTATCTAATTTATCAATTAATGTAATGAATGCTCCAATATTTTCTTTAGGAACACTTACATATTCAAGTAATCCACTTAAGAATTTTCTATTGTTATATCTTATTTCAACATCAAGATTAAATTCTTTAAATACTTCTTTACTCATCATGAAATATTCTATTTCAGCATAAGGAGATTCTACTCCACAAGCATCTACATCACATTGATAGAATTCACGTGCTCTTCCTAATTTAACTGGGCCATCTCTAAATACCTTACCTATTTCATATCTCTTAAATGGTAATATAAGTCCTTTATTCATACCAATTACTTTAGAAAATGGTACTGTTAAATCATAACGAAGACCTATATCTCTCATGCCTTGGTCTTTAAACTTATAAACTTCCTTTAATATTTCAGCTCCACCTGCATACTTACTCGCAAGTAAATCGTAGTAGCATAATATAGGTGTTTCAAGTGGTAAAAAAATCCATATAGTTCAAACTTTTTTTCTTTAAGGTATCAGTAATTCTATTTCTAATAATTTGCTCTTCAGGTAAGAAATCACTAGTACCTTTTAAATTCATTAATTTAAAAATCTTCTTTCATTATCTACTTCTTCCTTCACTATATTCTTCTTCATAATATATGTTATTACCATAAGTATTATATAATTTATTATTATAATTTCTTTTTGAATTCTTCTTCAATTAATATAAGCTTGGTAAGTAATGCTTTATATTCACTTTCTAACATATATTCTTTATATTTGTTAATAATTATTCCTTTTTAATTTATTTACTTCATCTAATACAAGCCCTGCATCTCCATCAGTTGTATCTTCATCATTTAGTATTTTTATCATAAATTTTATTACTTTATCTATTTTTTTATTTATTCTTCTACGTATGTATGCTTCGCATAAATTTGGGTCTATTAAAATAATTTTATCAGCTTTGATAGTTAAATCTTTTACATTGTTTTTAGGAGTAACAGATAGTCCAACTATCTTAACGTTATGATAAGTTAATTTTTTTTCTTCTCCTTTATGTTCTATTACATATCTCATACATATCACCTATAATAAATCTTTTCTATATTCTTTTGTTATTCTTTTTCTTTCACTTTCTCTATATTCATTTATTAGTTTATGGTTACCATTTAGTAATACTTCTGGTACTTCCATTCCTCTAAATTCTCTTGGTTTAGTATAAACTGGATAATCAAGTAAATTATCATTGAAACTTTCATATTCAAGACTTGTACTTGTTATTACTCCATCAATTAGTCTTACTACTGAGTCTGCTATCATCATTGCTGGTAATTCTCCACCTGTAAGTATAAAGTTACCTATTGAAACAAGTTCATCAGCAAGTGTATATATTCTTTCATCAAATCCTTCATAATGCCCACATATTATTATTAAATGCTTTTTTATCTTTTAGTTCATATGCTTTCTTTTTCATTATAAGTTTCACCTCTTGGAGTAAGTAAGATAACAGTTGAATCTTCTGTTCTAATACTTTCTACTGCATTAAATACAGGTTCACACATCATTATCATACCACCACCACCACCAAATTGATAATCATCAACTTGATTATTTTTATATGGTGTATAATCTCTAATATCTATTATATTTATTTCTACTTTTCCTTTTTTTCAATAGCTCTTTTTCATAATACTTTCTGTCTTAAAGCCATCAAACATACTAGGAAATAATGTTAATATATCTATTCTCATAAAAAAACACTCCTATATCATGAAAAATAAATACTTTTTATTTTTCTTTATCTATTTTAGTAATAAAAATCTTTATTATATGGTATTAACTTATTATTAACTCTTAACATATTATTACCATTATCACTTCTATATTCAGTTATTTTACCAACATATTTATTATCATTATACACATCCATATTTATTAGTTCACTTATAAGTATTTCATCATCTTTAAGATTAAGAATGGATTCATCAATATATACTTTACTACCTTTTATATTTTAATACATCATTTATATAGTCTATTCCTTTAAATTTAACCATATCAAATTGTTTATGTTTTTCTATAAGTTTCAATAATTTCTTTATCTTTATTTTCGCCAATATAAAGGATTGTGTTTTTCTTTAAAAAAATTCTATCTTTTAAATTCAAAATTACTTAATATTCTTATTTCGCCCTTAAGGGCATGTGTATTAACTATCCTTCCAATAAATATATATTTCATAACAACCTCTTCACTTATATAAATAATATAATATTATAGCAGTAGATACTCCCACATTTAAACTTTCACATTTAGGATTCATATCTATTCTAACTATTTCATCACATAAACTTAATATATTATCTTTTACTCCATTTCCTTCATTTCCAAATATTATAGCAAATTCACTAGTTTTTTCAAGTTTTTCAAGTGAAATAGAAGATTTTAATGATGTACCTATTACTTTAATATTTTTTTACTCTTTATCTTACCTATCAATTCTTCAATATCACCTATTATTATATTAGTATTAAATATCATACCACCAGTACTTCTTAATACTTTTTCATTATATGGACTTACTGAATCATTACTAAATATAATAGTGTCTATATCAAATGCAACTGAATTTCTTATAATAGTACCGGCATTACCAGGGTCTTGCACTCCATCTAATATAAGTATTTTTAGAACCAATTTTATTATCATTTTTTAATTTTTCGCAACACCTAGTAATCTTGGAGTACTCTTTAAATCACTCATACTTTTCATAACATCAAGAGTAACTGTATCATAAGGAACATCATAATTACATTCATAGTTTTCAAGAACAAATAATTCTACAAGTAAATTATTTTTTTAATAGCTTCTTCAACTAAATTTTTCTCCTTCAATAACAAATAATCCTTTTTTTCTATAGAATATTTTTTTATTTAAAAGGTTTTTCGTATTTCTTTTGATTCTATTATTATCTTTAGATGTAATAAGCATGTTATTCCTCCTTTAGTATTTTAGTGCTTTCTTTTATAATCAGGTTTATATTTCTTAACAATATTCCAAAAAAATTCTTTTGAATGATTAAATTCTATTAAATGAGATAGTTCGTGTATAATTACATAATCTATTTCATTAATACTATATTTTATTAATTCAAAAATTTAATTTAATAAGTTTTTTTACTTTTTATTACAGTAGCCCCACTTTCGAGTCATTTTACCTATTAACAATTCTGGATATGGAATATCTTCTTCAAATAAATTATAACATATTTCTAGTCTTTCATTAAATATTCTTTCTGCTTCTTTTTTAAGAAATGTATTTAAATATGTTTTGTTTTTTTAACATAAACTTTATCATCTATGAATTCTATTTTAGAAACTGTATTTAATATTATAACGTCATACTTATTTCCTAAATAAAAAGAATTCTTCTTTCTTTTTGCTCTTTCTTTTGTATTCTTTCATTCATTTCAAGTATTGAATTTTTTTATTTTTTTCAATGAATGATTTAATTAGTCCTTTAGTAACAAAGTAATTACATGTTATATATATTCCATCTTTTTTTAACTCTTAAATACATATTCTTATTGTTTTTTTCTTAGCTATAAATACTTTAAATGTTTTATTATCTAGTGTGATTTCCATAATGTACCTCTTCCTAATTATAGCATGTTTTTTTACGTATATAAAAAGCATTCGTTTAAGAATGCTTATTGTTACATTGTTATATTTGGTACTTCTTCTATAGTTGGTACTTCTATAACTTTTGTTTCTTGTACTGGCGGTTCTTCTGTAGTTGGTGGTTCTACTGTTTCATTAGTAGTTTCACCTTCTACTTCTGTTTCACCTGATGGAACTTCAGTTTTATCTTCATCTTGTTCTTTCCATACAGCTTCAAGTTTATTTTCAACATCTTCTGTTGGCTTATAATTCTCATCAACTGGAGTAATTATTGGGTTTTCAGGTTCTTCTGGATTTTCTTCTTTAGTAACCCATCCTTCAAATACTTTTTCTTTTTCTTCTACGCTGTCTCCAACTAATATTTCAGTATTACTTCCAGCTTTCTTTTTAGCTTCGCTTAACTTGATTTGATTTTCAATCACTTCTAAAGCTTCATCTGGAATTACTTCCATACTTGTTTCAGTTTTCTCATCAACTTTTACGAAGTAAGTTGGTGTTTCAAGTCCTACATCACTTGGTTTTGGAACCTCATATTTTTCTATTTCTTCTTCGTTATAACCAATTGTTACTGTAGCATCTTCACTTACATATATAACTGTTGCTTTACCACACTTAGTATATATATTAGTGTTTCCTGTTACTTCAATAACCTCATTGTTTGCATATTTAATTACTGAACTTCCAAGTGAACTTGTATATCCTAGTAATTTAGCTCCATTAGGACAACTATAATCAGCAATAAGCGTATAGTTACTTAAATTAGCTTTAGCTAAATCTTCTGATCTAATTAATGTATTATCTTCATCATAATAACTAACTGTATAATATTCTACAAATTTAGCATATAAATTGATAATGTTTTCACTATCAGCATATTTAATTATACTTGGACTTAATGATGTAACTTTATTTGTATAAGCAGTATCTGTATACCAGCCATCAAATATCATATCAGCATCATAACCATCAAATAGTTCAACATTACCATCTTCAACGGTATAACTAGTTACATTATTGCTAGCTCTATCATATTTAATAGTATATGTTGTTAATGAACAAGTCATATAGATATTAGTATCTTTAGTTATATTCTTTGTAAAATCAAATTCAATGTCACTTGTTTCATCAGTATAGTATTTACAATTTTCATAACCTGATACTTCATGTGCTTTAACTTTACTGTTGTTTTCTATTTCAGTCATGTATGAATATTTTTCATCAATCATGAAGAATGTAACAGTAAGTTTCTTTGTGTCAGTCTTAGTTGTATCTTTAGTTTTAGTTGATAATTTTTTAACAACTACTTTCTTTGTTGTTGGTTCAACATCTTCGTCTTTTTTGTCATCTTCTCTTTTAATTGGTGTTGTTGTCTTGTTGTTATCTGGTTTAACAGGATCATCTTCCTCTTTCTTTTCGCAACCAACTAGAAGACCAATTATTGTACCAACAATTACTAATATAGCAATAGCTACAAAAACGATAACTCTTTTGTCGTTGTCTTCTTCTTCCATGAAGTTATCTTTTACGTCTATTACTTTTTTAGTATTGTTCTTTCCTTTCTTCATATTATAACCCTCCTATAGTAGTAATATCTTTACTACTCTTAAACTCATTATATATATTTTTATTATGTAAATCAATATGTAATGTAAATTATATGTAAATTAAAAAAATAGCATTTTTTTCAATGCCATCTTTTTTTACAATTTAGTTTACATACTTAGCCAATTCTAAATGCTGGTGAAACGCTATATACATCATTTGACCAAGAATCATATATTTCTTCATATTACACTTCCTATTCTATAAAAAAATTAAACAACATAAAAAAAGTACTATTTCTAGTACCTTCATTATTTTGATTCTACTTTTTTTATTGTTTTTAGAAATCTCTATTTCTTAGGAATGCTGGCATTTCTAATTCATCATCGTCATCATCTTTGATTTCTTGAACTGATTTCTTTTCTCCTTCTATTGAACGATAAAGTGGTTCAGTTGAATCTTCAAATCCTGTTGCAATTACTGTTACTACTATTTCATCAGTAAGTGCTTCATTGATAACTGCACCGAATATAATGTTAACATCTGTATTAGCAACTGCTCTTACTACTTCAACAGCATCTTCTGCTTCAAAAAGTCCCATGGAATTACCACCAGTTATATTAACAATACAATCTGTTGCACCATTGATAGTTTGTTCAAGTAATGGACTATTTACTGCTTGTTTAGCAGCTTCTACTGCTCTATTATCTCCAAATCCAACACCTATACCAATAAGTGCATCTCCTCTATCTTCCATGATAGTTCTAACATCAGCAAAATCTAGGTTAACAAGTCCTGGAACACTAATTAAGTCGCTTATTGATTGAACTCCTAAACGAAGAACATTATCAACTTCTTTAAATGCTGCATTAAGTGGAGTACTTCTATCAATTAAATCTCTTAACTTATCATTAGGTATTACAACAATAGTATCAACATGTTTTCTAAGTTCATCAAGTCCAACTAAAGCATAGTCCATTCTTTTTTTACCTTCAAACTTAAATGGTTTAGTTACTATTGCAACTGTTAAGCATCCAAGATTTTGTGCGATTTCAGCAACAACTGGAGCTGCTCCTGTACCTGTTCCACCACCAAGTCCGCAAGTAACAAATACCATATCAGCACCTCTTAAAGCATCTTCAATTTCTTCTTTTGCTTCAAGTGCTGCTTCTCTACCAACTTCTGGTCTAGTACCTGCACCTCTTCCTTTAGTTATAGTTTTTCCTAATTGAATTTTATTTTCGGCATGAGATACATTTAATACTTGTTGATCAGTATTCGCAACAATAAATTCAACTCCTCTAAGTCCTGAATCTATCATTCTATTTACTGCATTACATCCGCCACCACCGACACCAATTACTTTTATATCGGCTATTTGATCCATCTCTAAATTATTCATATTTCACTCCTTAATCATTGAAAAAAATATCCATATATTTTTCCAAGTACTGTGCTATTATTACTTTTTCTTTGTATTTATAAGTTCACTTTGACCTTCTTCATCAACTGTATAAGCAAGTTTATCTCTAAATGCTAACTTATCATGATAATATTTTTATTAGTCCAAGAGAACTAGAATATTTATTGTGTTTCAGCATCCTATTTCTTTTTACTTTATAAGATTTCATTTCTCTACCAAACACTTCATCGACAACTAGATTAAAAATCATTTACCTCTGTTGTTCCTCCAGTTATTATTATATAACTAATTTCCATCTTTGTTAAGAGGTTTATTTGCTTTTTTTACTAGTTCTAATATTTCTTTTATTCTTGAATTAATTATTTCACTTAATTCATATTGACTTATTTTTTTATATTTTCTTTTTGTATTATTTTTCTACATCTTCACTCCATGAAGTAGATGCATTTCTTTTAGATGCTAAAGCAAATTTTTCTTTCAATACTTTTGCATTCTTTCTACTTATATCATATATGTAACAAATATCTCTGTCAATATTTTTTCCACCAATTTCTATATTTTCTGTTTCAATCATTATACCTTTTTGAATATGCTTACTTCTGTTTTTTTCTTCACCTATATTTATTACTGCTGTATTTTTTTCTTATCAAGTTCATTTGTTTTTAAATTCATAATAATCAGCAAGTCCTCCAAAATTTATATCTACAACACCTACACCTAAGTTTTCTAAAAGTGAAACTGCTGTATATACATTCTTTTTAGGTGCTAAGCTTATTACTGCTTTACATGATAACTTATCTGCTTTCATACCCTTAGGGTCTTTTACTTTTTCTTTATCATCAAGTATAAATTCAATTGGCATAATTGATATGAATTCTTTATTATTAGGTACTTTATTATAAACACATGATTGTAATACAGATACTATATCATTACCATCAATAATACCTTCTTCATTTCTAACATTAGCGCTACCTTCTGTTATTATAAATTCTGCATAATATGATGGAACTAATAAAAACTACTTTTATCTATTTTTAATACTTAGCATTTCTTCAGTTCTATTAAATGCTTCTTTTAATGATATAAGTGTTTCTTCAGGATTTACTATTAAACCTTTTTTAACTCCTTTTGATTTTACTTCAGATACAGACAAAACATTAACTTCATTATTATAAACTTCGCCTACTACAAGTTTTATTGTAGATGAACCAATATCTAAACTTGATATTATTTCTTTCATGTATCCTCCTATAATCTATAAAGACATTATACCAAAAAAATTCTTTTTTTAAAGAATTACTTCAGTAAAAATCATATTTTATATCAAAAAAAGTAATATGGATCTTCTATTTTTAGTTGTTTCATTATAAGTAATACATATTATTAATTTCTTTTGTTTCTCCACCATTTATTATATCATTTACATTTGTAGATATATCTACATTTACATCTTTTGGTGAAACATTTGAATGTATATTGTCTATTTTTATATTACTTATTATTGCATTTATATTTCCTATATTAGTTAAATCTATACTAAATGAATTGGCTTTTTTAAATTCATTTAGATTTCTTATATCTATATTTATAGTATCTTTTTTTCATTATCTAATTTAACTTTCATAGTGGTATCTGCATCAATAGTAACATTATTATATACAATGTCATAATATTTTCTTTTTGTAATCTATATTTCCTTTTTTTGACTAAAAATTAGTATTAAGATAAGAATATGTCAAAACAAAAAAATAAATAATATTAGAAATACTATAGATATAGAATAACTTATTATTTTACCTTTCATATTCTTTTTCTCCTATACTATTATAAATGATAACATATTTTTTTATAAAAATAAAAAGTGTAAATAAAAAAAGAAGTGAACTTTGTATTCGCTTCTAATTAAATTATTTTGTTAAAAGATACAATAGAGGTTGATGATGCTACTTTTAATAATTCTTCATTTGATAAGTTTTCTCCAATAATATAGTAATCTTTACCATTCATAGTCCAGTTTAATGAAGAACCTGAAAGTGAACCCATCACTGTTTCATAGAATACTAATTCACCATCTTTTGAAGTTACTTCAAATTCTTTAGGTACTTTACTAGCTTCCTCTATTAATATAAATGACTTTTCTCCAGTAAATGTTAATATAACTCTCTCTGTATCATCAGTTTTTACTGTTTCTTCACTTTTAAATTTTGTTCCTGTTGGTAAGTACATTGGATAAACTACTTCATCTATTTTTGCCTACATTGTCTATTGTGCTATCACTAACTGTATTTTTCTACTTCAAAGTTATCTTCTTTAAATTCGGGCTTAAAATCTATTTTAGATATTTTGAATTTTATATTAACTATTCCTTCTTTATTAAATACTTCTACTAGTTCTGGTTTCATATCTTTATCAAATGTAATTTTTTTGACTTATTAATGATGTATTATTTGGATAATTAACTGTTGAGCCTAGTATATATTTATCTTCTTTTTCTTCAAATGTAACATTAGAATCATTTTTCTAAATCTTTTTAGTAGTGATGATAATATATATGCTTGACTACTATTATATGACCATTCGCTTTGGAATTTGAAACTCTTATTTAAACTTGGAGTTACTACGAATACACCATTTTCATTTTTAAGTATTATTTGTTCATGACGATTATCTTTGTTTATAAGTGATGCTTTATAATATTCTCCTTCCATATAGTCAACTGTTACATTATAGTGATATAATTCTTCATTACTAACTATGTCCATTTCACCAGTTAGTTTATACATACTATTATCATTTAGTAATTTTTTATATTTTTTTAATAGATGAGTTTGAGTCCATTTTATTACATCCAACTAAAAAGTAAACATGTCATTAATAGTACTATTATCTTTTTGATATTAATTCCCCCTTCACACTAAATTATATTTTTTTATTTATTATTTATATGAATATAATTTTTATTTTTTTTGTACATAATAGTAGTATGTAGAGGAGGAATCAATGAATACGCTATATAAGATTGCACTTACTCTTGTTATTATAGGTGCGATAAATTGGGGAATGGTCGGTATATTTAATGTAAATTTAGTATCCCTTCTTTTTGGGGTAGACTCATTCTTAACTAATTTTATTTATGCCATCGTTGGTATTAGTGGTTTAGTATCAACAGGAATACTTATGAAGCCATTTGATGAACATCATCATGAATAATGGCTTTTTTCATGCAAAAGAAAAAGCACTTTCGTGCTTTATATTAAAGTCCAAATGAAGTTTTATCTACTTTAACACCAGGACCCATAGTTGTTGAAATACTAATTCCTTTAACGAATGTACCTTTAACACTACTTGGTTTGTTTTTAACTATTTCAGCAACGATTGCTCTTAAGTTTTCTTCAAGCTTTTCTTCGCTGAATGATAGTTTACCAAATGAGAAGTGTACATTTCCGTAAGAATCATTTTTGTATTCTACCATACCTTTTTTGATATTACTAACTGCATCTTTAACATTTGTAGTAACTGTTCCAAGTTTAGGATTAGGCATTAATCCTTTAGGTCCTAAAATTTTACCAAGTTTTCCTAATGCAGGCATCATTTCTGGAGTTGCTACGATTGTATCGAAATCGAACCAATTTTCTTTTTCGATTTTTTTCTAACATATCTTCAGCTCCACAATAATCAGCTTCGCCAGCTTCAGCTGCTTTAGTTTTAGTAATAACTAATACTCTTTTTAGTCTTACCAGTTCCATTAGGAAGAACAAAACTTCCTCTTACGTTCATATCAGTTTTTTTAGCATCAATGTTTAATTTTAATACTGCGTCAACTGATTCATCAAATTTTCTGGTTTTTAAGACTTTTTAAGAACTTTAATCGCTTCAGTAACATCGTAACTTTTATTTTTTTCAACATTACCTAATGCTTCCACATACATCTTACTATGTTTTTCTCATAAACTAACCTCCTTATGTGGTCTTTGGATTATCTTTTATTTCTCACGAATAATTTTTTTATTTAATTATTCTTCGCTTTCTGTTTCTTCTTTAGTATCTTGATGTGTTACTTCTACTTCAACACTAGCACCTTCAGCCATAGCTTTAGCGCTTTCTTCCATCGCTTCTAAATCAGCTTCAAGTTTAGCAACTTGTGCTTCAGCTTCTTCTGCTTCTTTTTCTTGTTCAGCTAATTCAGCATCGTTTAATCCCTTAACTGCGATACCCATATTTCTAGCAGTTCCAGCAACTGTATTCATTGCTGATTTTAAATCATATGCATTTAAATCTGGCATTTTGATTTCTGCGATTTTTTGAATATCATCTTTTGATAATGTAGCAACTACATTGTTAGCACCTTTAGTACTTCCTTTATCAATTCCAGCAGCCTTCTTTAATAAAGTTGGAGTTGGTGGAGTTTTTAAAACGAAGTCGAATGATCTATCATCATAAATAGAAATTTCAACTGGTACTATGTCTCCCATTTTTTCTCTAGTTGCATCATTATATTTTGTACAAAATTCTTGTAGATTAATTCCTGTAGGTCCAAGTCAGTACCGATTGGTGGCGCTGGTGTAGCTTTACCTGCTGGAATTTGTAATTTAATTTTCTTTACAACATTCTTTGCCACGAAAAACACCTCCTATATAATTTAGTTTTATTTTTTTCGCGAGTGGTATTCTTGATAACCCTAATCTCCCACTTCTAATTTATATTACCCAATATAAATCGACTACTTGATAATAGCATAAAAGTACTGCATAAAATCAAGGAAATTCGATAAAATATTAATGATTATTATGAAAAAAAATTAAAATTATTGGTGTTTTTTTATTATAATGGGTTTATCTGTTTTTATGTCATTTTTTTTGTATGAATGGAATGGCAATTTTATTTTTTTAGTATATTTTTGTCCGGTTAATGAAAGTATATGGGAGCATATGAAATTAATGGCTACTCCTTTTACTTTTTGTATGGTATTTTTTTGAATGGATTTATTATAAGAAAAAAAGAATATCGATTATGATAATTTATTAATATCACTTTGTATTTCTATAATAGTTGGTATTATTGCTTATTTAATACCTTATCTTATTATTGATAAATTTATTAGCCATAATATGATTGTATCTATTAGTTTATTATTTTTTTAGATTATTGGTTTTATGGAATATTTAAGTTTTTAAGATAATTAATTCAAATAAAAATTAAATATTCAAATTATATAGGAATTATTTTATTGTTTTTTTAATATATTTTATGTTTTATTATCTTACTTATAATCCACCTCATACTTATTTATTTTATGATACTAAAGATAAAAGTTATGGAATTAAAAAAACTGAACGATTAGGTTCAGTATTTTTTTATAATTCAACTATTTTTATGTTTATTTGGATCGATTAGTATTTTTAACTGCGTCATCTTGTCCACTTGTTAATCTTTCAAATGATGCTTGTAAGTCATCTAGTGTAGCAATATCATCTATATATTTTTCAAGGTTAATTCTTTTTCTATTTAGTAAATCTATAACTGTATCAAATTCTTCTCTTTTATATGCGATAGGTCCTTTGATATTTATTTCTTTCATTATTCCAGCAACTAATGGAATACTTACATTGTTAAGTGAGATACCAACTAATGTTAAGTTTCCATTTGGTTTTTGTAAATATTATTCCTGATGTTAATGTCTGCTGAATTAC
Source organism: Clostridium sp. (assembly GCA_022010095.1). Classification (GTDB taxonomy): domain Bacteria; phylum Bacillota_I; class Bacilli_A; order RF39; family UBA660; genus CAG-1000. The sequence continues at coordinate 1,419,786 of CP091739.1, read as the reverse complement.
CACAACAATCACATACTATATCAAATCCATTATTATTTGTTTTTAACATATAATTTTTTTCCATTAGTTTTTGGGTCTAGTGCATTAAAAATATTCGTCTGCTGCACCTAGTTTAACTGATTTTTTACCTCTTAATTCATTTGTTTCAGTAAGTGCTACATAACTTGCACCTTTTAATTTTAAGAATTCTGCTGTTAAAAGTCCAATAATTCCACCGCCTATTACTAAACATTTATCACCCTTTTTAACGTTAGCAAGGTCTGCTGCTCTTAAACCTACTGCTGCTGGTTCTACCATTGCTCCTGACTCAAATGTAACATTATCTGGAAGTAATCTTACCATATCTTCTCTTACTAAAATTCTTCCACCAAATGCTCCTGGAAAATCAAGACTAAGTCCTACTGCATGTGTCCATGTATTTTTACATATTTGAACATCCCCTCTTTTGCATTCTTCACATTCAAGACAAGGTGAAATTGGTAATGCTGTTACTCTATCTCCTTCTTTAAATTTCTTACTTCCACCATTATCAATAACGATACCACTAAACTCATGTCCCATTACAAGTCCTACTGGAGCGCCTGATTCCCAATAATGAATATCAGAACCACAAATACCTGCTTTTAAAACATCTATTAAAAATATAACCAGGTCTTCCAATTAGATTATCTCTTTTTTTCTAATTCTATTTTTCTAGCACCTTTAAGTACTCCACTTCTCATATTTATCACACCCTTTTATTCTTAATAATTTTAACATAATAAATTAAAAAAATGCATTATATTTGATGCATTTTTCTATCTTTTTACAATTAATAATTTTCCTTTTTTTGATTTCCATATAACTTTCTGGATGTTTACAAACAGGACAAACTTTTTAATGCTTTTTTTACCCTTATAAATATATCCACAATTTCTACAAATCCATACTTTTTCTTCACCACGTTCAAACACTAAATTATTTTTCAATGTTTCCTACTAATTTCATATATCTTTCTTCGTGATGTTTTTCTATTTCACCAACACTTTCGAATAATTTTGCAATGTTATCAAATCCTTCAGCACGAGCAGTTTCTGCAAATTCTTTATACATTTCTGTCCATTCATAATTTTCACCGCTTGCTGCGTCTTTTAAATTTTCAAGTGTACTTGGAACTTCACCATTATGTAATTCTTTGAACCATAATTTAGCATGTTCTTTTTCATTATTAGCAGTTTCTTCAAATATTGCAGCTATTTGTTCATACCCTTCCTTTTTTTAGCCTTACTAGCATAGTAAGTATATTTATTTCTTGCTTGGCTTTCACCTGCGAAAGCAGCCATTAAGTTAGCTTCTGTTTTACTTCCTTTTTAATTCCATTTTAATTCCTCCTTACTTTTAAAAGTTTACTTTATAAAACTTCATATGTCAATTTAATTTATATTTTTTTTGCGATAAAAATAATTTTTTTATTTACTTCTTTTTACACTAAAAATTTAATGATTTAAATATTTTTTTAAACTATACTTATTATCAATATCATTAAAAAAACTAAATCTTTCTTATTATAGTAATGTAAATAAGTTCTCACTAATTTTTTTAGCAAGACCTCTTTTTTTCTAAAAATTTTTTTATTTACACCTACAAGTACTATATAATTTGAATTTTTTTATCTATTTTACTAATATATTCATTAATTTCTGGATACTTTTTCTTTATCAAAAAAATTAATTTTTACTGCTTCCTTATCTTCTAATACTTCATTCATTTTTTTAATGTGCATAGAAATGATATTTTCTTACTATATCTTTTTGTATAAAGAATTGTTCCATATTTTATATAGTAATTAAATAGTTTTGTGATTAATTTTCTATCTTTTATAATATTTTTATCTCTAGAAGTAAATATTTTATCTTTTTTGAAACATTCGATATATAAATCTATTATTTCATCATCTATTTTTGTTAATTTATATACTTTACTTTTTCATCGTTTGTTTCAGTATATATTACAGGATTTGGTAATTTCTTACTATATTTTCCTGATTTTTGATTTTTACTTTGATGTTATTATTTTCATCAACCGTAATTACGTATGTTAAATCATATTTTTGTTTTACCACTTTCACTATTTGTACAGCTAAATATGATTTCAGTTTCTCCTTTGTTAAATGCTTTAAATGTTAATACTTGTTCTTCACTATCTAGTGTTTCATCATCTGCTGGTGTTAAAAAAATTCTTCTGTTTTTTTAAATCGATAACATTAGCATCCATTATCGAATAAGACCAAATATAGTTACTTGAAGTATCTACATCTAATGATATTTTCATAGTATCCCCAGTTGACTTATTTGATAAAATTTTTCCACATCCAGCAAGTAAAAATCAATACAATTGTTAATAATAATACTTTTAATTTTTTCATTTTTCACCTCTTGAAAACATTATATGAACAAAAGACAAATTAAAATTTGTCCTTGAAATCTCACGATTCCAAATTTCTGCTTCATAGACCCACTAATGTGACTTCTCCACAGACTTAAATTTCGATAGTCGCTACCGTATTTTTTTTGTTCTTACCTTTCCATATAAACTTATTTTTAACATATTTATACTAAATTTGCATTATATTTTATATACATTTTTTTAATCCTTCAAACATTATATTTATACTTGCGTTTATATCTCTATCTATTTCTAAATGACACTTGGTACATTCATATGTCCTTTCATTTAAATTTTTTTATACTTTTTTTATTTTGATTATCACATCTACTGCATGTTTGGCTTGATGGATAATATTCATATATTTGATAAAAATTTTTTTTGCCTTTAAACTTCGACTTGTATTCTAATTGCTTTAAGATTTCATTAAAACAAGCATCATTTATATTTTTTTGATAGAGTATTCTTTTTTTACCATTTATTATCATTTCTTTAGTATGAAGTTTTTTTCACAAGTAATAATGTCATATTCATCTGTAATGTCTTTAGTTATTTTATGTATATAGTATTTTCTTGAATTAGCAAGTTTACTATGTAATATTGCTAATTTCTTTTTACATTTATAGTAGTTTTTGCTTCCTTTTTACTTTTTCTTGAAAGTTCTCTTTTGCATTCTCTTTATTCTTTTTTTCATACTTTTTCTATATATTTATTATTTTCATAACTATTACCATCTGATAGTGTTAATAGTTTTTTGATTCCTAAATCTATTCCAACTATTGATGCTGGTGTTACTTCTTTTACTTTCTCACTCATTTCATAGAGAACTGATACATAATATTTACCATTTGATTCTCTTAAAATAGTTGCGTTTAATATTCTTCCATTAATATATTTTAAATTTCTATATCCTCTTATCTTAACATTCTTTAGTTTAGGAAGTTTAATAGTTTTATTTTCTAAATCTAATTCAATATTACAATAATTGTTGCTCTTATAAGAATTATAGACTGCTGATGTATTATATGAATTTCTATTAAACTTACTTTTGAATTTTGGATAATCATTTTGCTTTTTGAAATATCTTTTTAAATGAATCTTCTAAATTAAATAATGATTTTCTAATAACTATACTATCTATTTCTTGTAAAAAAATGGATATTCATATTTTTAAATAATTTGTATAATATTTTATATTTTTCAGATGCTTTTGTATATTTATTTTCTTTTTATCTTACTTAAAAAGAAGTTATATACAAATCTATTACATCCAAATGTTTTTATTGATAAGTTCCTTTTTGTGGTTCATTTGGATATATTCTAAATTTATATGCTTTATAATACATGGTTCCTCCAACTAGTTTTTTTAATAAATATGGTTTCTATCATATAATATTAATGTTCAAATATCAATATATCTTTGAAAAAAATTTTTAAATTGTTTTTTTATGGGAGATGAACTTTCCTATAAGACAAAAAAAGATTACTTTTGGTAACCTTTTTACATTTTTGACACTTGAAGTAAATCAACTTCAACTGGAGTTTCTTGTCCAAATAAATCAATAAGTACAGTAAGTTTTTCATTTTCTTTGTCTTCACTTTCAATCTTACCATACATTCCTTTGAATGGACCATCTATAATTGTTACAGTGTCTCCTACTTCAACATTTGAATTAATTGGTTTAGTCATTTCTTCTTCATCAGCAATAAATTTCTTAACTTCTTCTGGTGATAGTGGAATTGGTTTAGCACCTTTTCCTGATGAACCGATAAATCCTGTTACTCCTGGTGTATTTCTAACTACATACCATGCTTCATCGCTCATAACCATTTCGATTAAAACATATCCTGGGAACATTTTACGTACTTTTTCTTTTTTAACTCCATCTTTAACTTCAATTTCAGTTCTTTCTGGAATAATAACTCTAAATATGTTATTTTCCATTCCCATACTTTCACGTCTTGATTCTAAATAATCTTTAACTTTTTGTTCATGTCCACTGTATGCATTAACAACATACCATAATTTCTTTTCTTCCATTAGAATAGCCCCCTTATTGCTGCGAATAATGCATCAAGTCCATAAAAGAATAATCCAAAGAATACAAGCATTACGATTGTTATACAAGAATATTTAACTAATGCTTTACCATCTGGCCATCTTACAGCTTTTTGATTCTTTTTTTAACGCCTTTAAAGAAACTTTTTTTATTTTTCATTTCAAATCCCTCCAAAAAAACACCGTTTGTGTAATTAAATATTATCATAAATACTAATTACTTTCAAGTGTTTTTTTAATTATTTTTATATCAACAATATCTTTAATATATATTTTAGTTCCATCAATACAAAGCAAATAATCATAACTTTTTGATATTATTGTATATTCTTTTTTTCATAATCTTTTTGTTTTTTTTATTTTTGAATTTCTTTTTTTATAAATAAAGTCATTTGATTTAAATAATTTATTTATCTTTTTGCTGTAAATCATATTCATTTAGAATTGTTTCTTCTTCATAAACATTTTTTTATCATTATAAGAGTAATATACTTCTTTATTATTACTTATATTTTTTTATTTATTTTGTTAACAAAGATCTCAGGAACTTTTTTTCATATATTCACCTAGAATATTATATTATTTTAATATTCTAAATATTCATGTCTTTTTGATATCTTTTTTTCTTTTTATAGATTCTCTTTTTATCGTATAGTTTTTTTTACCTTGACAAATGCCTATTTCTACTTTTAGCTTTTTCCTTTTTTTTAAAAATATATTTTAAGTGGTATTAAAGTATATTTCTTTAATGTGATTTCATTATTAATTTTGATTATTTCGTTTTTTTATGAAGTAATAGTTTTCTTTCACGTCTTTCATCATGATTAAATATGTTTCCTTCTTCATATTTTGCGATAAACATATTTGTAAGATATACTTCATTATTTTTTTATTCTTGCATATGAATCATTTATATTGGCATTTCCTTTTCTTAAAGACTTTATTTCAGTACCTTTTAACTCTATACCTGCTTCATATGTATCTTTTATAAAATAATCATAATGTGCTTTTCTATTTATTATTTCCATTTGTTATTTTTTTTACTAAAGCGAAATCTATTTCTCTTTTGGCAGGGTCGCTTCCTATACATTGAACTATAATTTGATCGCCATATCTATAGACAACTCTACCTTTTTTAGTGTATCCGTAAAGAGAATCATTGTATTCGTACATGAATGGTTTTTTATGTAGTTCTATGAATTGTTGTATTTCATTTGGATCAGTAAGGCTTTCTAATTCTTTTGAATCATCTTCACTTATTATCCATTCTACTTTTCCATCTATAAATTTATCATTTGTTTGAGCAAAGAAAGATGAAGGCATTGGTCCATCAAGTGTTGCTTCAAATGTTTGTCCAATTCTATCTTGCATGTAAACTGCATCATAATAGTCATCAGTTGCGTATTCACAATCAGCACTCGTTCTTTCACATTCTGAAATATGGTCACATACTTCTGTTAGATATGAAGCCCAGAAACTAATATTTTCAGGACTAGTATCTTTTTTTCAATAATGAATACTCTAAATATTGTATGAACAAGTAAGTCACACATTCTTCTAATAGGAGAAGTAAAGTGTGTATAATCTCTATCATGTGCTTTTAATCCTAATCCAAAATGACCTTTTGCTTCTGGTGAATATCTTGCTTTTTGCATACTTCTAAGTAGTTTTTTTTACTAAATATTTTATAATGTTCTTTATCTTTTTAAATATTCTAATAATTCTTGAATATCCTTACTACTTACATTTTCTGGATTTATCTTTTTAGGATAATTTATTCCAAATACTGATAACATTTTTCATAAAATCTTCTATCTTTTTTTAGGATTTGGATCTTCATGAATTCTAAATACAAATGGTACCATATTTGGTATTATTTGTGATAATGCATTGCATGTGAATCTAGTAAATCCAACATTCGCATAAATCATATGATTTTCTATTATTGATTCAGCAGGTCTTTGAACTCTTGGAACTATATCAATTAATTTGTCATTTTTCATCAAATATTTGTTTCTTTTTCACTTGTATTTTTCAAAATCAATTTTACCTAATTTATGAAGTTTATTATCCATTACTTTAGAGATAACATACATCAATTTAATAATATCTCTTATTGGTAAATTTATTTCATTACCTGGTTTTTATATCTTCTATGTTATTATATTCTAATAATCTTTCTTTTGTAATTCCGTTTTTGAATGCGATATCATCTATTGTTTCATTTGGTTTAACTGTGTATTTTATTGTTATGTAATCTTTTGTATCTTCTGTTTCTTTATCTTCTAGGATATCTTGTACAGCATCATAATTCATTTTCTTTTTAGATTTTATAACTGAAATGTATACTTTTTCATTAACAATGTCTCCACCATGATCTATTTCCATTTCACATGTCAAAGCATATCTATCTTCATTTGGATTTAGTGAACAGATTCCATTTGAAAGTTCTATTGGAAGCATTGGTCCTACTTTATTAGCAAGATAATCAGAGTTGCCTTTTAGTTCTGCATAGTTCCATACTGGTGTATTCATCTTTACATAATAACTTACATCAGCAATGTCAACTGTTACTTTATAGTTTCCATTTTCACTTATTTCATCTTGTACAGCATCATCAATATCTTTTGTATCTTTACCATCCATTGTAGTAGTTGCTTCGCCTCTTAAATCAACTCTACCTTTTGATATTTCTTTTTTTATTTCTTCTTCAGTTAAACTGCTTGGAAATGTCTTGGCTTGCTCTTTTACTTCTTCTGGCATAAATAGATGAACACCAAATTCACTAGCAATCATGGCTATTTCAGTATCATTACCTGGAGCATTTTTGTGCCCTATTGGATAATCTATTTTAGCAAGAACTCTACCTCTACTTATGTCTTTTACATAGTCAAGATGTACGATTAATCCATCTACTAAAGTAAAGTCACAATCTTTAGTATCAACATCAACTTCATATGGTAATTCAGTGTCAAGTATCTTTACAGTAAATTTACCATCGTTATCAACAATTTCACCCATGCTTTTACCAAGTGACCTCTTTAGAACTCTTATAACTTTTCCTTCAGTTTTATCTTTATTAGTGTAGTCAACAAGTACTAAATCTTTATCAGTAGCACCATTCATATTATTTTTTGCGATAAAAATATCTTCTCCATCTTTTACTAATAAGTGTGCGTTACCTTTCTCATGCATATCAAGGGTGCCTGTTAGAAGTTCATTTTTAACATAACCATTATGATTAGTTTGTCTTAATATACCTTCTCTACATAACTTTTCAAGTTCTCTCATAAGTTCTTCATAATCTTTAATAGTACTATTTTCCATTATTTGATTCATAATTTCCATAGCATTTAAACTCTTATTATTTTTTTCAATTACTTTTAATATTTTTGTCTCTCATATCTACCTCACTTTCATTTTTATCATATAAATTAAAAAAAGTTCATAAGAAAAATATGAACTTTTTATGTATTTTTTATATTGATAAGATAAATGATATTACTATAAATGCAAATCCTAAAACGTAAGTAAGTCTTGTTATTATTTTTTCAAGGCCTCTTTCTTTTGATTTACCAAGTAACATTGCATTTCCACCTGTTATGATTTGACTAGCATCACTAGCTTTATTACTTTGTAATAGAACTATCACTATTAATATAACAGATATTACTAATAATACTTTTTTTCCATATTGATTTCTCCCTTGTGTTTTTGTATTATACAATAAATATTAGTTTTATGCAAATATTTATGTGATTATTCTGATTTTTATGGTGCTTTATTTGACTTTTTTTATGATTATTCTGCTTTTTTTACTTTCTAATTGTTCTTCTATTTCAAGAAGCCTATTAAATTTACAAATCCTTTCTCCTCTTGAAACTGAGCCGGTTTTTACAAATGGTATATTTAATGCAACAGCAGCATCAATGATGAATGTATCTGTTGTTTCACCACTTCTATGTGACATTATGCATGTATATTTATTTTTTTTAGCAAGTACAATTGTCTCTAATGTTTCAAAGAATGTACCTATTTGGTTAGGCTTAATTAATATTGAGTTGCATAGTCCATTTTGAATACCATGCTCTAATTCTTTTTTTATTTGTTACGAATAAATCGTCTCCAACTATATTTATTCCTTTACCAAGTTTTTTTCTGTAATTAATTTGAATCCTTCATAATCATTTTTCATCATATGGGTCTTCAATTGATATAATTGGATAATTTTTTTACGAGGTCCATATAATACTCCAATAATTCTTCTTTACCTAAAAATTTATTTTCTATTTTATATGCCTTGTTTTGTTCATTATATATTGATGATGCAGCTATATCAAGTGCGATAAACACATCTTTTCCAGGAACATATCCTGCACTTTCTATTGCTTTAATTATATATGATAATGCAGCACGATTGCTCTCTAAATTTGGAGCAAATCCTCCCTCATCACCAACTGATGTTTCATGTCCTTCATTATCTAATATTTTTTTAAGAGCGTGAAATACTTCACTAGCGCATCTAAGTCCTTCCTTAAAAGAATCTCTTTTTGGAACTATCATAAACTCTTGAATATCTAAATTATTTTTTTAGCATGCATACCACCATTAATAATATTAAACATTAATTTGGGTATCCTTTTTTTCTCTAGGATTTAAATATTCATATAATTCTTTATGTGCTTCACTAGCGGCTGCTTTTTATACAAGCAAGACTAACTCCAAGTCTTGCATTCGCACCAAGTCTACTTTTATTTGGTGTTCCATCAAGTTCAATCATTTGGTAATCAATTTCTTTTTGATGAGTTACATCCATGCCAAGTAATGTATCTTTAATTATTGTATTTACATTGTTTACAGCCTTTAGCACACCTTTTCCACAATATCTTTCATCATTATCACGAAGTTCTAATGCTTCACGAGAACCAGTTGATGCTCCTGAAGGCACTGCTGCAACCCCTATTCCATTTTCACTTTTTACAGTTACTTCTACAGTAGGATATCCCCTTGAATCCAATATTTCTCTTGCTTTAATATCCATTATTTTACTCATTATTAATCCTCCTATAATTATCTATGTATTAATTATACAATTTTTTTAAAAAAATATGCTATAATATTATTGATTTAAAGGAGTGAATTTTTTTATGTCTATAGAAGAAATCAATGCTACTACATTTGGTGAATTTGCAAGTAAGCATGTACTTAAAAATTTTTTTCAAACAAAAGAATATGGGGAACTTATGTCTCATAGCGATTTTTCAGTTATGTATATAGGTGCTTATCATAAAGATATATTAGTTGCTGCAAGTCTTGTTTTATATAAAACATTAAGTGCCAATATTAAATATGGTTATGCTCCTCGTGGATTTTTAGTAGATTTTTTTATAATACTGATTTATTAAAAAGTATTCACTCGTAAAGTTAAAGAATTCTTTTTAAGAAGAGGATTTGCATTCATTAAGATTAATCCTGAAATTACATATTCAGTTATTGATTTTGAAAAATAAAAAGTAAGACAATTAATTCTAAAAAAATAAGGAGTTAATTGCTAACTTAAAAAGAACTTGGCTATGATAAATTAAAAAGATAATTTGTATTTTTGAGTCATTACTTCCTAAATACACTCCAGTTATATATTTACCAACATATGATTTTTAATAATTTAGATCAAAAGTATGGTTAAAAAAATATGAAAGAAAGTGAGTATAAAGGAATAAGACTTGCATCTCGTGGCGAAGAAGAACTTGAGAAATTCTATTCATTCGTAGAAGATAAAAAAAGAATAAAAACACTTACCTATTATAAATATTTCTATAAAAACATTTAAACAAAAGTAATATGGTTGATTTATTATTCGCAGAAGTAAACTATGATACATATGTAAAAATATCTACAAAAAAAGAATATATTATCGAACAAGAAAAATAATGATAGAATAAATATTGAATTTAATAAAAAAATCCTAATAGTGCTGACATTTATAAGAGAAAAAAACTGAATCAGATAGAAATCTTGATAGAATTTCTAATGATATAGCGAAGACTAATTTAAGAATGCAAGAAAAATAAGACGAAAAGAATATCTTGGAGTCTGCGTTTGTTGTTAAATATGAAGGTAGAGTTACAATAATAATTACTGGTAATAATAACGATTTTTTTCAAGTATTGATATTAAGACATTCTTATTTTTATAAGATTATTGAAGAATATAAAAAAGCTGGTTATTTGTATGTAGATTTATATGGAATTACTGCTGACTTTAGTGATACTAATCCATATAAGAGACTTAATGATTTTAAACTTAAATTTAAACCTACTACTTATGAATATATTGGTGAATTCGATTTGATTGTGAATAAACCATTCCATCAATTATTGTGGTCAACAAATAAAAATACAAAAAGAATTTTATAAACCCGCGATTAGGTCATAGAATTTGAATCATTATAAAAGGCTAGCTACTTTGCTAGCCTTTTGTTTGCTTGTATTATACATATTTTTCAATGTCTTTTGGTACTTTATCTTGAACTATCATGTCGATTATTTTTATTTTCCTTTTTCTTCGCTCACTTTGCGACCAGTAATAAAAAAGATAATTCATGTATAATATCTCTCAAAGTGTTCTTCATTCTTATGTAGTCACCATCTTGAAGTTTTCTTGCTAAAGATATAATAGTATCTTTACTCACTTTTGGTTTTTTCTCTTCAATTCTATTAAAAAGATTATCATTCACATATATCACCTAAAATATTATATGTTTTGATAATCTTTTTTGTTTCTCATTTTTAGAAATTGAACATTAGCCATTCTGGTTTATAAATCATTAAGAATCCAATTATTAGCATTATGATTCCACCTATCAAATGTGAATATTTACCAAATTTATTTGATATTGCTTTTATTTCTAGTGTTTTCATTGCTTTTACAAATATTACTATGTCATCAATTAAGAAGAAGAAAAACATATATTAGTGAATAAATAATTTGTGCTGTTTTGCTTACTTCATTTACAGTTAATATTTGTGTGAACATTACAGGTAATCCAAGTGAACATAGTAATTCTATTATATTTACTGAGGCCGCTAAAGCAACGATTCCTAAAAAGTGCTAAGATGAATGATTTTTCTCTTTTTATTATCTTTTTGATTGAATTTATAATTTTTCTTCCTGCCGCTTTTATCTACTACTTCACAACCGTCATTTTCCTTTACAAAGAAAAAAATTTCAATATGGTTAAGGTTCCAAAAAAATACTGCAATTATACTGATTCCCATTCTAATAAATATTACTTTATTTAAGAATACTGCTAGGTTTAGCCATGAAATTAAGAATAAAAAATATACTAGGGCTGATGATAAAAGGAAAGTTATTCCAAGTGCCCATTTTCTTTTAGTGTTTTTCATTCCTAAAAGCATTGACATTAAAAATATCAGTATCCACATTGCACAAGGGTTAAATCCATCAACCAGACCTATTATAATTGCTGATAGTAGTATTGGTACTTCTTTTCCTTTTTTCTTTCCTATTATTGGAATACTTATTTCAGTATCTTCATACTTTTTTCCAGTCCTCTTTTTAGATTTTTCTTCTTCCTCTGTTGTTGTTCCTAAATAAACGCCAACTTTATCTTTAAAGTCAAAAATTTGAGTAGTATATTATTGTATTTTTTTATTCTTTCTGGAGTGATTTCATCGTCATAACCTGTTATTACATTATTTCCAATTATCAAATATGGAACTCCATTGCTGTTATCATTAAGTATCTTTTGAACTTCCCTATATTTTTCTTGGTTTTCTTTGTTACTCCAAACTTCGTATCTATTTAGTATAACATTCTTGTTTTCTTCTAAATATGCATCCAAAAACTTTTCAAGTTCTGCACAGTGTGGACATTTATCACCATAAAACAAATAAATATTTAGTTTTTTTTCTTCGCCATGTATTATTAACGGAATAAATAGTACTACTATTATTAGTGTTTTTAAGTATTTTTTTATAATATTTGTTTGAATTTTATTTGTCTTAACTTCATTTATCATATATTTTTCCTCTATTATCTTGGTAAATTCTTCTTTTTTTGTGTTCTCGCGTAATCTGCCAATCTCTTTTTTTCATTTTTTTATAAAATATGAATACTGGGGAAGAATTTTACCTGCGTCATATTTATCAATATCATCAAAAATCGTAATCAAGTTCTTCGAATTCTATATTTGGGTAGTCTATTTTTATTTGATTTATGATTTTTATTCATTATGATGCATGATGGACAGCCTAATGATGTTATCTTTATTATTTTTCATGTTCGCTCCTATTGCTTTTTTTATTTTTGCTTTTTTTATTTTTTTTAAATTTTATATTTAACTTTTAATTATTATTTTTTTGATTTTGAGTTTATTTTCTGTTTGTAACTTTTTGATTTTTTTACTATTTAGTTATATTATTTATTTTTTTATATTGTTATATCGTTATTTTTATTATACTTATTAATACTGTTATTTTTATTTCCTTTGATTTTTTTGAATTTTTATATATTATTTTTTTATGATTGTTTTTTTCTTGGTAAAAAGTCTATTTGCAAATACTCCTAGTTTAATTGTGAAACCTGGAATTATAATTAATTTATTTTTTTCTTCATGCGTTTTTAATGTATATTTTACTACATCTATACTTTTTAAAGATTTTTACACCAAATTTAACATGTGCCCTATGATTGAATCCTGTATCAACTGGGCCAGGACATAAAACATGAATTTTAACTTTGCTTTTATCCCTTCTTAATTCTTCATAAATTCCCATTGTTAAATTGTATACGTATGATTTTGTCGCATAATATGTTGACATAAGTGGACCTGGTTCAAATGCTGCTGATGAGGCTACATTTAATATTTCTCCTTTATCATTTTTTTGACAAAAATCTTGCAAAAAAATAATTTTGTTAAAATGTGGTATGTTGTTACATTTAAGTCAATCATATTTAGTTCATTTTTCTAAATCAGTGTTAATGAACTTTCCAAATGCTCCAAAGCTAGCATTGTTTATTAACAAATCAATTTTACCTTGATATTTATTATATAATTTATATACATTTTCTTTTACACTTAAATCCATAACTTCTATATAAACCAATGTTTTTAATTCTCTTGATAATTTTTCTAATTTTTCTTTTGATCTTGCAACAAGCACTAAATCATAGCCTTGTTTTGATAATTCTTTTGCAAAATCTTTTCCAAGACCATTTGATGCTCCTGTAATTAATGCTAACATTTTATCACCCTATTTATTATTTTTATCACACATTTTTAAAATATAAAAAAAGAAGAAGTTATTTTTGCGACTTCTTCTGCTCTTGTTTCTCTAATTACAACAACCTTAATTGTTCCAGGATATTGCATTGTGTCTTCGATTTTGTCTTTTATTTCTCTTGCAACTTTGTAACTAGATAAATCATCAATTTGATCTGGTTTTACGATAACTCTTAATTCTCTACCTGCTTGCATTGCAAATGTTTTTTCAACACCTTCAATGCTGTTTCCTATTGTTTCTAATTCTTCAAGTCTCTTAACGTAATTTTCTAATGAATCATTTCTAGCACCTGGTCTTGCAGCACTAAGTGCATCAGCAATTGCTACTAATTCCGAAATAATGTATTCAGCCTTTTTATCACCATGATGTGATTCAATTGCATTAATAACGACTTTATCTTCGCCGTGTTTTTTAGCGACATCTGCTCCTATTTCAACGTGACTTCCTTCAACTTCGAAATCAATTGCTTTTCCTATATCGTGTAGAAGTCCTGCTCTTTTTGCTAATGAAACATTTTCACCTAACTCGCTAGCCATAATGCCTGCTAAATGTGCAACTTCTTTACTGTGAGCGAGTGCATCTTGACCATAACTTGTTCTAAATGCAAGTTTTCCAATTAGTTCTACAATTTCAGGATCAACTTTTGAAATACCTAATTCAAATAAGGCTTCTTCACCTTTTTCTTTAATAATCTTTTTGTAATCTTCGCAAACTTTATCATAAAGTTCCTCAATTCTTGCTGGATGTATTCTTCCATCTTTAATTAATGTTTCAAGTGTAACCTTTGCTATTTCACGTCTTAATGGATCAAATGAAGATAATACTATTACTTCTGGAGTGTCATCAATTATTAAATCTACACCGGTTACTGCTTCAATTGTTCTGATATTTCTTCCTTCACGGCCAATGATTCTTCCTTTCATTTCTTCATTAGGAAGTTCAACTGTGCTTACAGTTTGTTCACTTGTAACATCGCTTGAATACCTTTGCATATCTGATACAATCATTCCTTTTTGCTTTTTCTATCTGCTTCAAGTTTTTGCTTCATCTTCTCTTTCTTTCAAATAAACGGCAATTTCTCTGTTCATTTCTTCTTCTACTTTTTTAAGTACCATTTCTCTAGCTTTTTCTTTAGAAAAACCAGATATTTTTTCTAAAAGAGCGATTTGCTCCTTTATTATGCTCTCCATTTTTGCATCTTTTTCTTGAATTTCTTTTTGCTTAGCTAATAAATCTTTGTCTTTTAGTTCAAGGTTTTTTTCTCTTTCTGTTAGTAATTCATCTCTTTTTGTCTAAACTCTTTTTCCCTATTGTCAATTCTTTGATTAAGTTCATTAAGTTCTTTCTTTTTTCCTTAATCTCTGCATCAGTTTGATTTTTTTAATTTATAGCTTTCCTCTTTTTAATTCTAAAAACACCATCTCTTTTAGCTTTTTTTCAGCCTCTTTCTTGGCATCTTGAACTATTTTTTTCAGCTTCCTTTTTGCCTTTGCGCTCACTTTTTAAGTTATTTATAAGTATCATTATGAATGCACCAACAAATAATCCAACTACTACAAGCAAAATGGAGAAGACTACATCATTCATATATCTTTCCTCCATTACTTCTTTCTAGAAGTTATACTAACTTCTATTAATATTGTAAAGTTTTTATAAAGCACTTGTCAATAAATAATGGCTATAATTTTTTTATTAATGATTAAATATGCCATTTTTATAATTTTAAGGTTAAAATTATATCTAGTCTTTAATTCTTTAATTTTTTTAAATTTTGATAAATGGCCATTATTAATTTATTTTTTTACATTTATCAATTAAAAAAATGCATTTCTTTTTCGAAACACATTTTATAATTATTATTTTATTTTGTTTTAATGATTTTTGACTTTTTCTCTTTTTTTAGTCTTCTTTTCTTTTTTTAATATTCAATTGTATAATTCTGAATATAATAAATAATATAAATACAAGTAATAGTATCAATAGTAAGTTATTCCAAATGAATGAAAAAAGGCTAAAAGTTAATCCACCTGTGTATATCAAATTAAAAGTATCAAGTTTTTCATCATTGTAAAATATGCCAACTATACCTAAAACTGTGCCTTCTTTTGTAAAATATGATATTTCATCAACGCCGTCATAGCTATATACTACTTTTTCTTTTTGAAAATCATTTTTTAAATATTTTCTTATCTGCGTGTTGGCGAAAATTGCTAGTTCTTTTTCTTTTGCGTTCTTTGTTTTTAATTTAATTATTATATCATTGCTATCAACTATTGTTTTGTATGAATAATTTTTTGAGTAGTATGTATACGTTTCAATTGCATCTTCAATATGTGGCGCTTTTTTTGATTTATCTGCATTTAATGTTACTAAAAGATAATTAACTCCATCTATAGTCGCAGTTGTTGCCAGGCAATATCCGGCTTGCGCTTATAAATCCGGTTTTGCCACCTTTTATATAAGATAAATCCTTGCCTCCAATTTTTTTGAATTATAGTTTTCTATTGTACTTTTTTTACTGTTATTTTCCATTAGTAAATGTGTATTTTTGTTTCAAAAGATTTCTTTGAATTTTTTAATTTTTTTAGAGCATATTTTAAAAATTTGCGCTACATCATATGCAGAACTATAGTTATTTTTTTATCATATAATCCTGTTACATTTGAAAAATGTGTGTGTGTTAATTTCAATTCTTTTGTTTTTTGATTCATTAATTCAATAAACTTGTCATAATCTTTTGAAATTGAAAGTGCTAAAGCATTTACAGCATCAGCTCCACTTGGCAAAATTGCTCCATATAGTAAGTCATTATAAGTGACCTTTTTCACCTACTTTGAATCCAGCAACTGATACATCCCACGCAATATCTTTAAACATATCTTTAGTAATTGTGATTTTTTTATTATAATCGTTTATATTTTTCAATCGCTACGATAGTCGTCATCATTTTTGTTAGACTTGCTATATACGTTTCTTTATTTTTCATCTTTGCTTAATAAAATTTTATCATCATTAAGATTATATAATATATACTTGTCACTGTTTAAATTTAATGTTTTACCATTGATTTTAATTACTAAAATTAGAAATAAAGAAATAACAATCAAAAAAATATTTAGTTATCTTTTTTTGGCATATTTTTTTGCTTCTCTTTCATCATAAATTTTTGATATGATATTTTTCTATTTCGATTGCTCCTCGTGGATCTAAATTAGAAATATAAACATTTTCCTTTTTACTGTGTCTATTTCAATGTCACTCCAAATTATATTTTTTTCTTTACTTTTAAATCGTTATATAGGTCTGGTGTTATTGTTGTAAAATAGTATCCCCACAATATCCTTTTTTGGCCTATTAATATTCTTTGGTTAGTTAATGCTACAACACAACTATTAATTACATTGAAAGAGCTTACATTATTTTGACCACAAAATGCATATGTCACTTTTTCATCTTCATTTAAATGTAAATCTATAACTTGTGCATGTTTCTTTACTCTAAATGCAATCGTTTTTTTGGAAATTTTTAAATTCGTATACAAATTTATAAGTTTGTTTTTTCATATTTTACCACCTGTCATCATTTTACTCTATTTTATTTTCAAATACAACATTTTATGTTTTAAGTCATTAATTTTTATAACTTATATGGTTATAGTGTTATAGTGCTTGAATTATATTTTTTTGATTATTAAATTTATTGATTCAATTACATAGTTATAATTATTTTTTTATTTATTTCATTTATAATTTCGCTAGTGTCAATATTTATTCTTTTTTTAATACTTCCTCATTTAATTGCACATTATCATAAACTAGCATTATTGACTTTATATCTTCTATAAAAATTTGAAGCGATTTTTTTACATTTAACAGTGATTTATTTTTTTCGTTTATCTTGTTAATGAATGAAAGTGTCGATTTTTTTTATTATGTCTGTTGAGTATTTATTTTTTTACATACTCTTGTATAATTTCTTCATATTTTTTTAACATATATCTGTATTTATTTATTATCTCAAAAATTAATATCAATCATATTATTCACTAAATCTTCCTCTAGTTTTCTAGAAATGATTGTACTATTTACAATAATTTTTGTATTTTTTTGAAATATATGCATAATTCTTGTCGATAATCTATTTTGAAATCCTATTGTCAAAAAAATTATTTTCTTTTTATAACTTTGTCTGAATTTTTCATTAACTTCTTTTTATTATACTTTTTCATATTTATAATTTTATCATTATTATATACTTTTTTTGATAGAGCTATTTTTCTACTTGCTTGTTTTTATTTACGTCGCGTTTACATTTTTTAATTTTTTTGAAGTGTTTTGTATTTTTATTGCGAATATTAATAGTAGGAGGAAAGAAAAATATGCTAGAAAAAAATATAATTTTTTTAAAAAGAAAGATTTAATAATGTGAAAGCACTAGGGTACATTATATGTGAGTATCATGATTTAGGTGGGCCTGGAAGAATGCTCGAAAAATTATTAATTAATAAAAGGCCGGATAATTCAAGAAAAGCTGATTTTGATGGAATAGAACTTAAAACTATATGCGATAATAGTAAATATAGATTAACATTATTTAGTTTAATTCCTAATGTTGGCAATTATGATTTTAAAGAAAAAAATGCAATATTTTTTTAAACTTTTCTAATGTTTCATGTGAAAGCAATTATATTAACAAGTCAAAAAAACTACTATAGCAATGCCGCATTTTTATTTATCTCTTTTTGGTAGGCGCGTATCTTATTTAAATAGTATTTATAAATTTTATTTATCATTTGATGATGAAAAAGAAAGTTGTTTATCTTAATTGGAAAAAAATATTTCAACTGGGTATGAAGAAAAAAATATATATTGGGAATATTCAAAAAAATTATTTCAACTTTTATTATAAAAATTAAAATATCTTTCTTTAATTAGATATAGTAAATATTTAAAAAGATGATTTTATATTTTTGCAAATATCATTCTATTGAATTTTTATGAAAAATGTTGATGAAAAATTTAATTATAGATTTATTGAAAAAAAGGGAATAATTTCTATTTCATT
The DNA here is from genome assembly GCA_022010095.1 of Clostridium sp. Lineage (GTDB taxonomy): Bacteria > Bacillota_I > Bacilli_A > RF39 > UBA660 > CAG-1000. The sequence goes on along the minus strand of CP091739.1, from coordinate 1,400,934 downwards.
TTAATATTTGTTCAAGATATGATGATATTGGAAATCTTTTGTCTTATTATCATGGCATAAGGTTTGAAATAGATATTAAAAATTTAGGCTTTTTATATAAAAAAATATAATGTAAAAAGGCTTTTAGAAAAACGCTGAAAGAATTTTTATTAGATGCCCAAATAAAAAAAGCCCTAATACAAGGCTTTATAACCCAATGGTCGGGAAGACAGGATTTGAACCTGCAACCCCTTGGTCCCAAACCAAATGCTCTACCAAGTTGAGCCACTTCCCGATATAATGGCGCGCCCAATAGGAGTCGAACCCATAACCTTTTGATCCGTAGTCAAACGCTCTATCCAATTGAGCTATGAGCGCGTTTAAAATCCCGTCGGAATCGCTTTACAACATGTTTGTTGCATTTGTAAACTATATTTAACAAAATGGTGGCTTCAGTTGGAATCGAACCAACGACACCAAGATTTTCAGTCTTGTGCTCTGCCAACTGAGCTATGAAGCCATCTGGCGGTTCCGACGGGACTTGAACCCGCGATCCCTCGCGTGACAGGCGAGTGTGATAACCACTACACCACGGAACCATTTGGTTGCGGAAGATGGATTTGAACCAACGACCTTTGGGTTATGAGCCCAACGAGCTACCAGGCTGCTCTATTCCGCGATAATAATTTTTCATCGCTTTTTTTATTTTCGATGATTATTTAAGTGGCGGAGGAAAAGGGATTCGAACCCCTGCGCCGATTTCTCGACCTCCCGGTTTTCAAGACCGGTCCCTTCAACCAGACTTGGGTATTCCTCCTTATTCAAATGGTGCCTCAGATCGGACTTGAACCGATATGAGCTTTTACACTCGCAGGATTTTAAGTCCTGTGCGTCTACCTATTCCGCCACTGAGGCACATAAATTGGTGTCTCGCTGGGGATTCGAACCCCAGACCCCTTGATTAAAAGTCAAGTGCTCTACCGGCTGAGCTAGCGAGACGCATAAATATAATATTTTTGGTTGCCTCGGCTGGATTCGAACCAGCGGAATGCAAGAGTCAAAGTCTTGTGCCTTACCACTTGGCTACGAGGCAAAATTACAAGTGGTGGAGAGAGATGGATTCGAACCACCGAACCCGAAGGAACAGATTTACAGTCTGCCGCGTTTAGCCTCTTCGCTATCTCTCCAAGTGGTGCCGAAAACAGGAATTGAACCCGTAACCTACTGATTACAAGTCAGTTGCTCTACCAATTGAGCTATTTCGGCAAATTATGGTGGGCGATGAGAGACTCGAACTCCCGACCCCCTGCTTGTAAGGCAGATGCTCTAACCAACTGAGCTAATCGCCCATAATTTTTCCTTGCTGACGCATATAAATATATCATTTATTAAATTGGTTGTCAAGTGATATTATTGCTTTTTTTCTAATTCTTTTGTTTTTTTGTCAATCCATAATGGTAATTGATGAAAAAAGTGGTTCAAAGACCAAGATCAGTTTCTTTTTTTTTTTATTTGCTTCTTTTTGATACTTGATTTCTTTTTAGTGATAATTTAACTTGCAATTTTTTTCCTCATCGATTGACATTACCTTCACCTTTATTAGGTCACCAATTTTAAATTTTTCTAAATTTGAAACAAATTTATTAGAAACCTCAGATATGTGAATCATTCCTGTATAATTGTCCTGTAAACTAACAAATACGCAGTATTTTTGTTACGCCTGTTACTTGACCCTCTACTATCTTATTAACTTCTATTTTGTCCATATTAATCACTTCAAATGTATTATATCATGATTAATGTACATTGTAAATTGTCAAAATATTACTATCAATCGTTTTTTCAGCCTCTACCATATATTAATCCAATATGCATCTGAAATTTTATTTAATTTTTCTTTTTTTCTTTTATATATATACTTCATTATTTCTAGATAAACAATATTGTTATTTATATATTTATTTAAACAAATTTCTTTTTTTATTCCTTTCATAACTTTTATAACATCATTAAAGTAAAAAAATTAGGGTACAGTAAATAATAATATAGTAATTCAATATTTATTTTTTTCATCATTTATAATTTTTTTCGATTTCTTCATAATCAATTGTTCCTTCATATATATTATATTTTATATAACTACTTATATTTTTTTCTTTATGAATATATTCAAAATTTAATGGGTTATTTAATTCTTCATAACTATATTTATCTACATCATCTAGATTTGCTTCTAATTTCAACTCACCCTTTTTTTATGACTTTTTTTTCGAGTAATTGCACACTATTTTCAGCTAGCCCTATAAAATAATCAATTGTTCTTTGCATCATTGCATATTCATTATTAAATTCAATAATTTTTCTCTTCTATTTCATCAATAGTTATTTTTTTCTATACTACTATTATTATTTTTCTCTATACTCAACTATATTGTTTTCTTCTAAATCATCTATTGTTATTTTTTTCTATCAATTGCATTGATTTTTTTAAAAAAGTATGTAGTTTTTTTGTTCTTATATTTTGTTACTAATTCATCTTTTTTTATTTTTTTAATATTGTACTTATATTTTTTTATTCTTATTTTCAAAATTATCTATCACTATTTTTTTATATTTTTTTCTTTTTTTCATCCAATTGTGAATTATTTATTTTAGCTATGATTATTTTATCATTTTCTATAAAAAAATATATACTTCCTTTTTTTACTATATATTTTTGTCAGGAAATAGATTATAATATTGACTTAACATATTTTTTTCATTCTAACACCATTCCATAATAATCTTATGCATATAAAAAAACAATAATGTGTTTTTTTCACTATTGTTTTTTTATTTTACATATGCATTACTGGTACGCTATATCCTTCATTTTTCATTATATTGTACATCATTTGTATATTGTGTATTAAAAATTTGGCTCGCTTACGTAGCTTGTTGTCATTTCATCAATACTAGTCTTATTTTTTTCTTTTTGTTCAAGATATTGTTCTATTTTTTTCTAGTATTTTTATTGTTTTTTTCTATATCAGCCTTTATATAATCTTTTAGTAATTCTATAAGTTCTTCAGGTTCATCGCCTATATTATTATTTTGTTCAATATTTTCATTTTTTTTGAAAGTATTGGTGGTTCGATTAAGTGGTGTAAATGATGGCATATTTTGGTAAGAATCGTTTGCTTTTGATATATCAATCTGTGGTGTTTCCAGAGTATGTGTTTGTATTTCTGCTGAAGGTGCAAATTGTTGCTGTGGCGTATTCTCATAAGATACAGCCGGCATTGAAACTGTAGGTTCCGTGTATGACTGTGGTGTAATTTGCTGACTAGCAGGTCCTTCTGTTACTACACTATCCATTGTCTGTGTAAATGGTAAATTATTTCCCATTAAAGTGTTTAAGCCTTGCGGATTAGTTACTTGAACAGGAACACTTTCAGCTGGTATTTGTGCATCACTTGCCACACTTGTTTGCGTCAATTGACTTGCTGGTTCTGGAAATATTCCAGGATTATATTGTGCTTGCGTAGTTGTTCTCATTGCATCAGGTCCTAAAACTTTTTCAGCGGTTTGAACTATTGTTTCGGGAATAACAAATGCACTTGTTTTTGACAATGGTGCTTCTTGTGTAGCTGTTGGAATTACTGTATTTGATGCAACTCCTATTATTCTTACGCTTGAATTATATCCCGGAGTCATAACTACACTTGATTTAATTACATTTTCTTTTTCATTTGTTAATGTCATTTTCTCACCTAACTTTCTACTATTTGTTTCATGGCCTCTTTAACTTTTTGCCATGTTGTATCGTCCTCAATGCCTATTAGACTATACACGCCTGGTTCATTTTCCACAAACTCTGATATATAAATTTTACTCATTCCTTCGCCAGCACTTTCTCCTTTAGAAAGTATAACAAATCTTTTATTCAATTCATTGATTTTGAATGCGTTTACTAAGTCTACTTCTTCCATAGTACCATCCATATTTTTTATTGATATTCTACTCATACTCTTACCCTTTCTATCTTTTTTTCTATTTTACCATAATTTTCAATTAATATCAATTGCTTTTAATTTTTTTAACATTGCTTTATTTTTTTAAATTTTTTACATTTTTCTTGGCTGAATGTAATTGTTTAAATTCTTTTTATGCTTATATCATTGGAATTAACTTTTTTTCACTTTTTTTATATTTTTTTAAACTAAACAAGCCTAAAACTTTCTCTTTTTTTGTTTTGTTATTTTTCTACAATATATTTATTTTTTTCTTCTTGTGATACTTTTTTTCTAACACAAAAATATCTACATTCATATGCACAGTTTTTCTTTTTAAATATTTTTTTCTAAATTACAATAATTATTAAATTTGTTACAATTCCTATTATTTTTTTGTTATTAAATCCTTTTTAATCTTAATTTTGAATATGCAATGTCACCCACAATATAATCGTAGTCTTTATAATATGGCGTATATTTGCTTAAAAATGTTTCTTTATCAAACCCATCTCTATAATTTTTTTATTAATTTATATTTATTTCCTTCTGCTTCAATTATCATTTTTTTACTTTTCAATTATCAATTATAAATTAAATATATATACTTTTTGTTTCTTCTATATATTTTTTTATTATAATTGATTCCTTTCTTAATTTCTATTTTTTTATTATAGCATTTATTATTTTAGTTGTAAATTAGCGAAAAAAATCTCGAATAATTTGTCTTAGTTTTTTTATTTATATTGCTTTTTTTACACTTGAAATTACCATAGATTTCAAGTAGTCTTATTGCTAATTAATCCTCCATAATATGTTGGAATTTTTTTCCTTGAATAATTTTTTTGTTTTCATTGGTACATCATTTTTCTACTGCTATGTTTTTTTAATGAAAATGGCAATATTATTTGAATATTTATTTTTTTACATTTAATATTACTTCTACTAATGAATTGTTTATTCCATATTCCATAACATTTGTGGTGACATTGGTTTTTATATTTCCCAAAATATCAAGTTTAAATGGAACTTTTGGTCCTATTCCAACTAATATTGGTACATCATAGATTACTGACATAGGTACTTCATAAATTATGTCTATTTTGCCATCATAATATTTTTTCGTTAAACTATTTTTCTTGTTTTCTTCTAACATTTTCAAATTATTTTTGGATATTCTCACTAATTTTTTTAATTCAATTTCATTAATTTTTTTACATTATTAAAAATCTAAACTTATTATTTCATCATTTTGATTTTTTTCTAAGTTTATTATGTCTTCGACATTAGTATTAATGATTGTTTCTTCAAGTGCATTGTTTATCAGCAATTGTGATAACTCTTTAGATTTATTTTCAGCATAATTGAGTAATATTTTTTCACTTTTAATAGTAAATAGCTTTAACATAATATAAGATACAGTTAAAACAATTATCATTATGAGTAATATAATATCACTACCAGTAATATTTTTGCATTTTTTTAACCTAATTTTTTGCTTTTTCAAATTTAATTTCATTACTATATTATATAAAAAATACATTGATATACTTATTCGTACATAATGTATTTTTAATATATATTAGTAAACTAGTTTGATTCTACATAATTTTTGGTACTTTAGTAATGATTACTAAATAAATTGTAAAAAAATCCATTTCAAATTATATAAATAGTTTAATTTTTCAAATTCAAAAATTAATTATTTAATTATATTCCAATCTAATAAGAAGTTCAAAAATTAAGAATATTGTTGCAAGTAACATTAGTATTATTAAAGTGATAGCAATTTTTGCAAATACATTGCCCTTTTTTGATTTCTTTTCTAAATCTTCGAATCCCTCGAAGTCTGTTTTGTTAAAAGATAATGAATTTGTATAGAAAGATTTGTCCGCAACTATATTATCTGTGTCTTGATTGCTTTTTGTTTGGGTTTTTTTCACTTAGTTCATTATTCGTTTTTTTCTTCATCGTCATCTGTTATTTCAGTTTGTGTATCATCATTTAATGAGCCTTTAATTGTTTCTAAGTCCTGTGTTATGCTTAATAGTGCTTCTTTGATGTTTTCTTTATTAGTTTCTTCATTATCTATTGGAGCCATAACAACTGTATTTTCACTTTTTGCCCATTAATTCACCAAACAAATCTTCTGTTTCTTCTTTTGCTGCTTTGTTTGTTTCTTGCGGTTTATTATTTTGAATATTTTTGAATTAATTCTACTATTGTTTTTTTCTTGTGTGTTTAATTCATCTATTGGCGTAGTTTTTATCTTCGTCTATGCTTTCTTCTTTTTATTTGAATACTTTTTAGTATATCGTATCCATTTGAATTTAATTTTCTATGACGTTCTAGTTCATAATCAGTTTCTCTTTTTCCTCTTGCTCTTTCTAGTACTGAATTTATATCGTAATCTTTTTTTCAACTTTTTCTTTTACTTCTTCTTTTTGTTCCTCTGGTAACTCTATTGAAATTCTTTTTTTATGTTCAGCGCTATCATCATTCATATTTTTCGATATATTTTTTTATTTTTTTTCTATATCGATTTCTTTTTGATGCATCAGCAATAACACTAACGTTGGTGTTAGTTTTTATACGCGATAATTCACTCATATCACTCACATTGTATATGTCTTGATTTCGTCTTGTTCTGCTCATGCTTTCAAGTGAATTGTTTTCATATTTTTTTCCATCCTAGTACTCATATTTTTTTCACCATTTTAATAATATCACATTTAATGACTAAATTCAATAAATTATACTTTACAATCATCTAGCATTTTTTTGATTTTTATATATAATTTTTTTATGGAGGAGATAAAAAAATGGAAAAAGATTAAAGTAAATGACACATGTATTGGATGTGGTTTATGTGTTAGTCAATGTGAAAAGTATTTTGAATTCAATGATGAAGGAATGAGCCACGCAAAGGATATTGAACTTAAAGAGGAAGACAAAAAAGAGGTTCTTAATATTATTGAAAGTTGCCCTGTTGGTGCTATTGTTGTTGAAGAAGAAATAGAAAAACGCTGAAAATTAATTGTAAAAAAACATGATATTGTGATTGTCATGTTTTTTTATTTATGAGAATTTACGTAATTATATAATTGTTTTACTTCTTTTTATTGAAAGAGTTCTATATTCACCAACACTTAATCCTCTTAAATCCAAAAAAAGCATAATTTGTTCTTTTTTTAAATTTTAATACTTTGTATCCTAGACTAGCAAACATATTTTTATACTTGATGATTTCTTCCTTCAGTAATTGTTAATTCAACGTAAGATTTTTGATTCTTTTTATCAATTTTTTTGATTTTTTTGCCCTTGCTTTTTTTAGTTTTTTTACGCCATCTAATACTATTCCATTTTCTAATGATTTAATATCTACTGGTGTTATAATTCCATCTATTTTTGCATAATAAGTTTTTTCAACATGGCCATGTGGATGCGTTAATTTATTAGTAAGTTCTCCATCATTTGTAATTAACAAAAGTCCAGTTGTATCGTAGTCTAATCTGCCAACTGGAAATACTTTTTTTCTTCTATATTAATCAAATCTATAACTGTCGTTCTATTTTTTTCATCTTTCACTGAGCAAATTGTTTTTTTCAGGTTTATAAAGTAAATAATATAATTTTTCTTTTCTAATAACATCAACATCATCCACTGATATTTTATCTTTTTCATTAACCTTATAACCAAGTTCTGTAACTTTAATTCCATTAACTTTTACTTTTCCTTGTAATATTAATTCTTCACATTTTCTTCTTGAATCAACACCACATGAACTTAAATATTTTTTTGTAATCTTTCCATAAAAAAACACCAAGGTCATTATACTCTATTATTTCCAAAATGACAATATTTCTTTTTATTTTATTTTTTTCTTACTATTAAATTTTATTTTTTTAAGTTTAACTGAATTTATTTCTTCATTTCCAACGTATATATGCACTTTTTTTCTTGATTTTTTTGTTAAATCTATTTTTATATTTTTTTAATTTCTCAATTTCATTCTTTTTGTAATAACATATAGTAATCGCTCATTATGTAATAGTGATAATTATTTTTATATTTTTTTAACTTTAAATGAAAAATGTATTTATATCTAATATTTTGTATCTTTCATACATTTCAAAAATATTTTTTTTCATATAGTCTTTTGTGTAAATTAAATTTGTCACTTTCATCTATTGAAACAATTACTAATGCTTTATTATCTTTTTTTGCAAAGAGAAACAAATACTTGACCACTTGCTTTTTGTGAAACCTATTTTTCCCACTTATTAAATATTTGTATTCTTTTTAATAGTTTATTTTTTTATTTGGCCATATGTATTTGTCAATTTTATAATTTTTTTAGCAGATGTGATGTTCAAAAAAATCCTTGTTTTTTTATAGCATATTTCATTAATATTGCCATATCTTTTGGCGGTAGAATAATTTTTTTGGTGTCATCGTTTAGTCCATGAGGATTTTCGAAGATAGTATCTTTCATACCAAGCTTTACTGCTTTTTAAATTCATTTCTTTTTATAAATTTATCATATCCTAAAACATTTGTAGCAATAGTCATTGCGAGCATCATTACCACTTTGTAACATTAATCCATGAAGCAGGTCATTTAATGTTAATATTTTACCTTCTTTAACATATATCATTGAACCATTTACTGTTCTTACTTCTTTTCCAATTTTAATTTTCATATCAAGTGGTGCATGTTCGAGTGCAATTATTGATGTCATTATTTTTGTTGTTGATGCGATAAGTTTCTTTTTCTTCTTTATTTTTTTGAATAAATTATTCTTCCAGAATCAGCGTCCATTACTACGATTGATGCATCAACTATATTTACACATAATAAAAAAAGATTAATACTAGTAATATTTTTCATATTTAATTTTATGATTTTTTTATTACTAAATATTAATCTTTTAAAAAAAATTTTTTTCATTTACTATATTTATAAAATTGTAATTTTTTTCATCCTTAAAAAAACTTTATTTTTTTATTTTTTTACAAAACATTCTATCTTTTTGACATTTTCATATCTTTTTATTTGTTCCATCAAATGTGATAATTAAATCTCTTTTAATAGGTTTTAATTAAAAATATGCTTTTTTTCAGGAAGTACAATTGGTGTCAAAAGATTTCTATATGCTTTGGTATTTAGTGGTGCGATTGGAGTAATTTGTAATGTGTGAAGTGTATTATATATTAATGCTCCATGAAAACTTGTATTATATGCGCTACTTCCTACAGAGGTTGAAACAAGTATTCCGTCCCCAGCAAAGGTTTCTAAAAAATAATTATCTACATAAATATCCATAGTGAGTGCATTTAGTTCCATTTCTCTAATTACTATTTCGTTAAGTGAAAAAGTGTCTAGACACAGAATCTTCAGTTGTGATTTTTGTTTCAAGTGTACCAATATTATCTGCTTTGAAATTATTTTCATTCAATGAAGTGACAAATTCTTCTATCTTTTCTGGCTTTATTTCTTGTAAAAATCCAAGTGTTCCTGTATTAATTCCAACGTAATATATATCACTATTAAAAATTAGTATTGTTTACCATCCTTAAAAAAATGAACCATCTCCACCTATTGCGACTGCTAAATCATAATTTTTCTTCAACTACTTCAAAAATTATATTTTTCTAGTTCTTCTTGAAATTTCAGTTTAATTTTATAAGATTCTTCATTTTTCATTAGCGAAGATTTTTAATTTTATTAATTTTTTTCTCACTTTATTTACCCTTATATTTGAATAATACACTTGGTCTATGACCTTCACCTGTTTTAATTTTGTCGGTTTTTTCTACTTTATTAGCAATAATTCTTCTAAAAGCAGGGTCGAGTAATTTTCTATTAAGTATAACTTCATACACTTGTTGAAGTTCACCAAGTGTAAAAATACTCGCCCATCATATTAAAAAAACAATATCAGTATACATTATTTTGTTTTTTTAATCTTTCAATTCCACTAACTATCACAAGTGGATGGTCAAAAGCAATTGAATCATTTTTAACCACGTCAAACTTATATCTATCTGTTGTACTTTCTTTAAGTGTCTTACTTACCACGAAATTTAATGTTTCATTTCCGTTATCAAGAGTTACATTAAAACCTTTTTCATCTTCAATATAGCTAATGTTAAACCATGATGCGTTTTCATATAAAGAATCATTTAGTTTATTTTTTTATCTACTAAAGCTATATATGAAACACTTAGTACCCTTGTTCTAGGATCCCTATTAATACCATCAAAAGTATATAACTGTTCCATAAATATATTGTGTAAATTTGTTTCACTAGCAAGTACTCTTCTAGCAGTTTCTTCTGTTGTTTCGGTATTTTTTACAAATCCACCTGGCAAGCACCATCTTCCCTTAAATGGATAATCTTTTCTTTTAACAAGCAAAACACTATAATATTTATCCTTTAACTTTCTATAATTATTTTGAATTCCATTTGATACGCTTAATAATAAAACATCACTTGTAACAGATGGACGCTCAAACTCATTCACATCATAATTTTTTAGAAAATCTTCTTCACTTTTATATTCCACATTTCACTCCTCCTTATAAAAATTTCAATTAGTTTTTTTCCATTATATCATTTACGATTAATTCTTTTGACTTCCTTACGTGGTTTATTTGGCACGATTATTTTCATATCAGTATAAGTATCATTTTTACTATTATAAATGCTTACGAATACTTCATTATCTTTACCACTTAAATTATTTTCATCGACTCTATTTAGTTTACCAGTAATACCTACTCCATAAGTACTACATGCAAAATTGCTTATATTTTTACTCATCTCATGTGCAGTTTCAATACTATAAACTGAATATTTATCGATAACATCAGGATTAACTCCCATCTTAATTTTTATATTCATTTGAATAAGTTACTGCTGAAAACTTTAATACTTCACTTGAACCATCAACACATGTAATTGTACTCGCAAAGTATCCTCCTGTACAACTTTCCATTGATGCGATTGTTTTCTTTTTTATCTATTAATTTTTTTACTACTTCTTTTTCTTTCATAATTACCTCTTTTTATATAATTTGATTATAACACATTATTAATTAACATATAAATTATTTCTTTTTAATATAATTATATACTTTCATATCAATATATTTTTAAAAATGTCTTTGTCTTTATTTAAAAATCATATTTCTAACCATAGTAGATGACACATCTTCACTGTCTACTTTATTTTTTTTGTCACTATAAAATTATATTTTGAGTATTTATCATAAACACTTTTTATCAATATTATTTCTTTTTAACAACAATGATACGATATTTCAAAATTTCATCTATATTTTTTTCCATTTATCGAATTTTTGTGAGTAAATCATCACCAATAACTAAATAAATTTCATCATTTTTTTATATCGCTTTTTGAATTTCTCTTAAAAACTTGATATGTATATTCACATTTATTATTTTTTTAGTGTCTATAATGATATTATCTCTTTCATAGAACTTTAACATGTTTATTCTATCTTTAATATCTATAAGATTCTTCTTATCCCAATAAGCAAGTGTTGGTACAATAATTACTTTATCAACATAATTTTTAAGAACAAGATTCACCACTTTAATATGACTTTTATGAACCGGATTAAAACTTCCAACATATACAGCGATTTTCATAAACTCATTTTTCTCTTTGATAAACTGGAATGTTAAATTTATGTAAATTGTTTGTATGCAATTTGTCAACTTTACTTTTTTTACTTCATCACTTACTTTTTCACCATTTATAACTGATTCAATGTCTTTATATTTAACGCCTAACTTATCTTCATCAGTTTTACCACTTAATCCATCGCTAGGACTTTTAAATAATACTTGTTCTGGTACTTCTAAATACTTACCAATTTCAATTACCTCATCGACTGTATAATTATTAAGTGTTCCAATATCATAAGTAGAATCTCCTCCTTTAGTAAAGTATCCTACATAAATTTCACATAAATTTGATGTACCAGCAACAAGATATGTTCCATGTTTAAGTTTGCTATATAAAGCTGCTATATAGTAGCAAGCGCTCATTCTAAGTCTTGGCTTAATATTGATGTCACTATTTTGTAATTCTTCATCACTAAATTTTCCTAAAAGTGAGATTTCATCCTTAAATGTATCAAATGTTTTAGTTAAATCTACGTTTATTAGTTCAAAACCAGTATTTTTCACTTACAAGTTTGGCATCTCTTTTATCAGTACTTTTTGAATGGCATGGCATTGTTATACCAACAACATTCTCACTACCAAGTGCTTTTGAGAATAATGCAGACAACTACGCCTGAATCTTTACCACCACTTATACCAAGTACAACACCTTTCAAATTATATTCCTTATAATAATTTCTTATAAATTTTATTATTTTTTTCAGTTTCTTTTTTTAGCATTAAATTTTATTTTTTTATTTCCTTCTTTCTTACTTTTTTTATCATTTTTTTATTTCTTCTTCCTGACTTAATTTTTTTGCTTCCGTTATCATATTTCTTTTTTTAAATTTAATAATTCTTTTGATAATCCAACATGATGAATGTGAGGATTATATAATCTTTTTGATTCTGGATATATTGTTTTAAATTCTTCTTCTGCATATTTTTCTTGTTTCTTCAAGTGTTGGTTCATTATAAACAAGTCTTCCATTTATAAATATTGGGACTTGTAATTCACGAAGTGTATAATTATCAATTTTATGTCTTTTAAAGTCAGCATGCTCATCAACTATTGTGTAACTATTGGGACTTATTTCTTCATCTTTAAGTGCGATTACATCACCAACTGCATATCCACTATTTTTTTATCATAAAAAGCTTACTACCTTTTTTTAAATCCAGGATTAGTTATTTTACCAACATTATCACTTATTTTTTTTATTTTAGGTTCTAATTTACCTTCTTTTTTTCTATTGCTGATAATTTATAAACTCCTCCAAAGACTGGACAACTTTTTGATGTAATTAAATTTTCACCTACACCGAATGAATCAATTGGTGCCCCCTCATTTAAAAGTGATGCAATTGTATACTCATCAAGTGAATTTGATACGCATATTTTAGTATCTTCTAGTCCTGCTTCATCTAACATTTTTCTTGCTTCTTTTGATAAGTATGCAAGATCTCCACTATCAAGTCTTATTCCTTTTAATGTATATCCATTTGGTATTAAGTAATCTTTAGCAACTTTAATCGCATTAGGTACTCCACTTCTTAATGTATCAATTGTATCAACTAGAAATACTGAATCATCAGGGAAACATTTAGCATAAGCAAGAAATGCTTCATATTCATTATCATATTTCATTATGTGTGAATGAGCCATTGTTCCAAGAAGTGGTACTCCATATCTTTTTCCTGTTTCGTAACAAGATGTTCCAATACATCCGCTAATATAAGCATCTTTTGCTCCAACTATTGCTTTCGCTTCACTGCCTTGAGCTCTTCTTGCTCCAAATTCCATAACGCCTTTATCTTTAGCTGCGTTAGTAATTCTTCTTGCTTTTGTTGCAATTAAACTTCCATGATTAAATTTGTTTAAAAGATCAGTTTCAATTATTTGAGCTTCTAAAGCATTCGCTCTTACTGTAATACAAGGTTCACCAGGAAACATGATTGTTCCATCAGGTACAGCATACACGTCACCCGTGAATTTAAAATTTCTTAAATATGCAAGTGTCTTCTCGTCAAACTTATTTAAGCTTCTTAAATACTCTATATCTTCATCTGTAAATTTAACATTTTTAATATAATCAATTATTTCATGAAGACCACATATTACATTATAACCTCCATTATCTAAATTTTTTCTAAAGAACACATCGAAATAACAAACTTCATTTTCTTTATTATTCCTAATATCAGTGTGTTCCATTGTTAGTTCATAAAAATCAATTAACTTTTCCATTATATATTTTCAACTCCTATTCCTTGATTTTTCATAAGTCTTAGTGCCACCCTATTATATTCATGTCTATCATGTGTTTCACTGTCAAAAGTTTCAACTGCATTTTGTGGAACTCTTACTTTAACATCCCTATCATGTTCATCAAAGTAATTAACAAGTGGTATCGCAAGATTCATTACACATATGTCTGTACAACAGCCTGTTATTACTACTTCTTTTAGTGATTTCATCCTTTCAATGTCTCTTATAAAATTTGAAGCAAATATTGTACTAGTAGAATTCTTTCTATATACTAATGAATCTTTTTTTCATAACCAGCTAATTCACTTATTAATTCACATTCACTTGTTCCACCAATACAATGCTCTGGATACTTTTTAAATTCAATTGAATCCTTAGTATGAGTATCTTTAATAAATGCTACTGCTTCATCCTCACTTAAGAATTTCTCTACCAATGATTTAATTTTTCGATGTTATATGATTAATATCTTTATCACTCATTTTTTTCCTTCTTTAATAAATCCATTTATCATATCAACTACAACAAGCAATTTCTTATATTTCTCTATCTTTGTCATATACCTCCTTCTTGTTATTATCATTTTGTTAATAACAATTATTATTTTAAAAGAGAATTTTTTTCTCTTGTTATTAACATTATATTAATAACAAATTATTTTTGTCAACCATTTTTTTGTCAAAAAAATAAAAAAAGTTTTTTTATCAAACTTTCTACTTTCAATTATTATTTATTCTCATAATTATATAATCCATGTAGTTTTTTTCTAATACTACTCTATCTGGATTTTCAAGTACCCAGTCACCATCTTTTTTATTTAATTTAAACTCCACTTCATAACTTATCTTCTCATTTGTTTTAAGCATATTATCAAGTTTATATTGATTATATTTATCGTTATCATATATTCCATCTGTAGTGAATTCATCCTGATGATTATTTAAATAATTATAAGCATCTCTATCTATCTTGTATAAATCATATACAGTAACTTTCACAGTAATAGTCGCATTCTCTCCATCAATCTTTTTCATCTTTAACTTCATATTTCATATCTTGATATTGTCTTGTAAGAACATTTCTATAAATATCAGCATTATCACTGGATAAGTTTTCACTAGTTACCTTACTTTCCATATCTACTTTTACATTATCAGTTAACGAATTATATTGATTTAAATATGCTTCTACTTTACCAGTTGGCGTATTTGATAAACTACATGCACTTAAAGATAACAATAATACTATGAATAATAAAAATCTCTTTTTCATCGATTCCTCCTAATAATATTGTTACCATTAATTATAAAAAAATATACATTATGAATTTATTAATTCAACTATTTTCTTTAATTTATCATGCTTTTTCACTATATTTTTTTCTTTTTATTGAATCAATTAATTTTTAAATATTTATCTTTTTTTCATTATTATTTTTTTTATTAAACCATTCATAATATAGATAATCTATTATTTCTTTATTGTTCTTTTTCTTTTTTTCGATATATTTTTATCAAATTATTTATTGTAATATTTTTCTTTCCTAGTATTATATGAATATGAAATTTCATTTTTTTAATAGTCTTATATTCTAACTTATACTTTTTGCTTATTTCGCATATCTTCAAGTACATCTTTTTTTCTTCAATTAAATCTAATTTACTTAATTTATCTATTTTACCTTTATTATCAAATTTAATACATATTGTATCTATATCATTACAAAAATATACTTGTATAATTAGATAAAGAAATTTTATCAAGAAAAAGTATCATTTACTTTAACTCTACCACTTATTATATTTTTCATATACATTATCATTTACTTTAAATACTGGTACTTTCTTTAATATTGTTATTTTATCCATCTTATTCCATTCATAAAAAAATTAATTAATTCATTCTTTAAATTCACTTTTTATATTGTAAGTATAATTCATTTTTTTCTTCCTTTCTTTAATGATAATATTATTAAAATTATTCCTATAAATATTTTAGTACATTCTATACTTGATAATACATACTTTACATAGTCTAACATACTATATCCCATGCGTAATAAATTCAAGTAAATTACTATATACATTAACGCTGATGACGTTATTATTATTCCTAATATAAAACAAATTATTCTTTTTCAACATATTAAAGTATATTTATTTTTGATATAAAAAAATATTATATAATGATTATGGTGATTAATATGGAAATGTTAAAATATATAATACTTGGATTAATACAAGGTCTTACAGAAACTATACCTGTTTCTTCTAGTGGACACTTAATGATACTTAAAAGACTTATGGATATGAATGTTGATTTTGATACAATTGCGATACTTACTAATTTTGGTTCATTAATAGCGATAGTTATATTATTCTGGAATGATTTAGTTAAACTTGTTAAAAAAATTTTTTTATCTATTTATTCAAGAAAGATAAAAAGTGCTAAAAAAACGATTATAAATATTGTTGGATGATAGTTCTTGGATGTATTCCTGCTGGTCTCATGGGCTTTGTTGTTAGTAAATTAGAATTATTCGCTAAGATTGAAAAACAATATTAAAATAGTTGGATTATCATTAATTATTACTTCAATACTTCTATTTATTGTAAGAAACTTTAAAGGTAAAAAAAGTGATAATGAAATCGGTCTTCGTGAAGCATTAACAGTTGGTGCTTTTCAAATAATGGGATTATTTCCAGGCATAAGTAGAAGTGGTTCAACAATAGTTGGTGGTATGAGTAGTGGTCTTAAAAGAGATACTGCATTCAAATATTCATTTATGTTGTATATACCAATGAGTATTGCTGCGACAGGACTTGAACTTACAAGTATTGATTTACATAGTGACTTAATTATTTATTATGCTACCTCTATACTTGTTTCAACAATAGTTACTCTACTTGTAACTAAATGGTTTAGAAAGATAGTTAACAATGGAAAAACTTATTTACTTTAGTATTTATTGCTTAATAGTTGGATTACTTGTTATATTATTCTTATAATTATGAATTTAAAAAAACTACAATGAAATTAATCGTTGTAGTTTTTATTATGATTTAATCTTCTAATTCTTTTATACTATTTTCATCAAGTTTTACATTATTAATTGAATCAAATCTCTTAGTTATCTTTTTCAGTTGTTTTGATGTATATTTTCAACGTCATTGTTAACTGTTTGTATTGTTCTTGATAATTTATCCCAACGTTCTTTATAACGTCCAAATTCTACTCCTAATCTGTTTAATTCTTCATGTATGATAGATGTATATTTATCTCTTTCAAGTCCCATAAGGACAGACTGAATAATTGTAAGTAAACTCATAAGTGTAGTTGGAGAAGTTATCCATACTTTCTTACTTGCTGCATACTTTATAATATTAGGATGATATGCATTAATTTCAGCGAATATTGCTTCAGCAGGTAAAAAAACATAATAGCCTGATTAGTAGTTTCACCATCAACTATATATTTAGAAGCAATCGCATCAATATGTTTTTTAACATCATTATCAAACATCTTACTTCTTTCATTTCTTTCTACTTCACTAAGTCCCTTTTCAACAAGTCTTCTATAATTTTCAAGAGGAAACTTAGAATCAATACATATAGTACCAAGAGGTTCAGGTCCAAAAACTATCGCATCAGCAATATATGAATTAGATAGTGTATATTGAGTTTTATATATCTTATCATTCTTTTTCACCAAAAAAATTGAAGATAATATATGATAAAGATTAACTTCTCCAAAAATACCTCTACTCTTTTTATCAGTAAGAATACTTTCAAGAGATACAATTTCATTACCAAGACCATCAATCTTCTTTTGAGCTTCATCTATTCTAGTAAGTCTATTCATTACTTCAGTAAAAGTTTTATTAGTCTTATCAAATCCATCTTCTAATTTCTCATTGACTTTTTCTGATTTATTAAATTAAGCTTATATTCAATCCTATCATTTAAACTATTGAAATCTTTATTTAAATCATTAGAAAAAAATTATGTTTAAATTCACTTATCTCTTTTTATCACATTTATTTCTGTTCTACTTAATTTTTCATTTAATTCACTATTATTTTTTTCTAGTAAGTAACACTATCAATAAGATAATTATTACTACTAAAAAGTCCTACTATTATATATTCCATATTATACCTCTTTCTATTTAATTTTTTTAATATTTTATTTACTACAATACTAATTATATATGTTATTAACAATAAAATAAATATTTTTTTATTAAAAATTTTTTTGGATTAGATATACTTTCTATAAAAGATGTTCCGACGAAGCCCCAAAAATACACTAGAGACACTTTACCTATTAGTAATGAAATAAAATATTTTTTAAAATCCATTTTAGTAAGACCTGCTGCTATATTTATCATAAACGCTGGAGTAAATGGTATTGCTATTAACAATGTAAGTTGTGAAACACTAATATTCTTAAATAATTTCTTATATTTTCTAAGCCTTTCTTTATCTTCAGTTAATCTATCAAATTTATTACCAAATCCTTTTTTAAATATAAAGTATGACATTATACATCCAAGTATTGTAAATATCCATGAAAGAATAAATCCTACTAAATTTCCAAATACTAAAAAAATTAATAGTTATAAATACCATCAAAGGTAATACTGGAACTATTGATTCAATTAAAATAAGGAAACATCCAATGAAAGCACCTAACATTCCTGATGTTTCTATAAAAACTTATTATATCTTTTTAATATATCTATCATTTTTTTTCATCCCTAATAATTATATTACATTTATAACTATTTTTTTCTAGGTAGTAAACTTTATATCCTAGAGAAGATAATATCATAGTGGCTCTTTTACTTAATTTACCACTCTTACAATATAAATAATAACTTTCAGTTTTATTAAGATATCTTCTATAATTATTAATTAAGTCATCATATGGAATATTTATACTATTATTGATATGGTACTCTTTAAATGTATATTTATCACTAACATCTATTATTTTCATAATATCACCTAGAATATTCTATGAAAAAAAGATGAATTTTTGTTATTCATCTTTATTCGTCTTCACTTCCAAAAAAAGTCATCAAAGAAATCTTCATCATTATTTTTTTTATCATTTACAACAACACTATCAACATCAATATTTACTTTTGGGTTTTTTTCAAGACCTAATTCATTTACTTTTAGGTTCTTCTTTTTACCTCTGGCTTAACTATTTCCACTGGCTTTGCTTCTTCTTTTTATTTCTTGTGGTTCAACATATTGTGGCTTAATTATATCACTATTAATAGGTTCAACAATTGGTTTATCATATGTATTATATTCTTCACTAGAAGCAAGTTCTGGTGGTAATGATTCAATATGTTCATCATGCTTTTTGCTTTTTCTTCTACTTTATGATCGAATATATTATTAATTTCTTTTTCAATATCTTCTTCACTCTTTTTCAGTAAGTGGAGCATTTTTTTAATAAATGTTGGTTCATCTGTTACAAATTTATTTGGTCTATTTTTGACTCATAAAAATTTGTATTTTGATTCATTTGTGGTACGCTATTCATTTGATTTTGAGGTTGTACAAATGATGGGGTATTTGCACTTTGATTACTCATTGAGGTACTTTGACTCACATTATTATTTACAACATTTGAACTAAGGCTATTTATATTTACATTTTGTTTTGCTGGAGTAGACGTAGCCTTTGCTTTCTCTGCTTCAGCCTTTTCAAGTGCTTCTTGTTTTTTTCTAATTCAGCAATTTTTTTCATCAAGTCTCTTAACATAATCATCAAGACTAGATGGAGTTGGTGTTGCTGGTATCATACCGCCTGGCATCATACCTCCCATTGGTTGGCCCATAAATGGATTTGGCATTTGCATTCCAGGACCTGATCCCATAGGACTTGTATTAATTCCTTGATTTTCTTTTAATTTATTAACATATGCTTTTACATCAAATGTTTTAACATCATGATGAGGTCTAGTTGTATATTCCATAATTGGATATTTCTTTCCCCAATCAATTTTATAATCATATACAAGTTTTTGTCTTAAATGGCATACTTCTAAATCTATTAATGATAACTTCTCCTTCTTTTAAAGATTGTAAATCACTAACAGTAAATAATGGTCTAACTGGAGGAGCTGGTTTATCTTTTTCAGCCTTAGGTGGTTTTTGATCACCAAGTAACTTACTAATTTCTTCTAAAGCAGCAAGTTCTGTACTCATAAGATAAACGAAGTTTCCACAGTTACCTTTAATAGTTTCTGCTACATCTTTTTCCATAAACTTTATTAAGTTGTGAAAAGTTTTGAATAACGAAACTAAATCTAATATTTCTTGAACGAGATGCAGTAATCATACTTTCAACATCTTTAAATGCTGGCATGTTTGCAAACTCATCAAGAATGAAGTTTGTTCTATATGGTAACTTTAAGTTTGGACAAGTTTGTGCTACAGCGATTAATGCTTCGTATGCTTGCTTTACAAATATTGTTGCTAAAGCATGATATGTAGTTTTTTCATCATGTACTTTTAAGAATACAGCAGTTTTTTCTTTTCCTATATCTCTTATATCAAAATCACTATATGAAAGCATTTCAGATAATGCTTCTTGTGATGAGAATATTCTTGTCTTTGTTCTAAATGTAGACATAATACCACCACGAGTTTCATTAGGGGCATTAATACAAGATGCTGCTGCTATGTATGCTGGACTTAACTCACCTTTGCTTTTAAAGTATTCTTTAATATAAGTAGAAGCACCTATTCTGTCTTCTCCAGTTTCTGCCATCATATTTATACTATTGATGTTTATTTCTGCTTCGGTAGCATCATCAAATAATCCAAGTGATAATCCGGTAAAGAAGTTAGATGCAGTTTGTTCCCAGAATGGTTCTGCTTTATTATTTGGATCAATTAAGATATTACTAGCAAGGTCTTGTAAAAGTTCATTAGCTTTATCTGAATTACCTTCTTTATAAATTCTATATGGATAACTAAATGGATTCCATGCGGCTCCTTCTTTAGGATCACGGAAGTTTAATAATATAATTTTATATCCTTTTTCCTTTAGTAAAGCACCACAGTTTTCATAAAGTTCACCTTTAGGGTCAGTAACAATCATACTTTCACCATGTCTACCTAATATCTTAATTAAAGGAAACATGAATGCTTGAGTTTTACCTGAACCAGAAGCTCCCATGATTAATGCATGTGGTTGACCTGAATCATCTACCCAGGCATCTTTACCATTATTA
This sequence comes from Clostridium sp., assembly GCA_022010095.1. GTDB lineage: Bacteria > Bacillota_I > Bacilli_A > RF39 > UBA660 > CAG-1000. Next base: position 1,379,743 of record CP091739.1, on the reverse strand, counting down.
ATTACTGGAAATCCACCAGCATCATATGAATCATCAATTAAATGTACTTTCTTAATACCATAATCTTTCTTCATATCACTTTCTGACATCAATTTTGAATATCCATCATTTTTTGATTTCTTTTGTGTTGTTATACCAAATCCTTCTTCTCTATCAAAGAAATAAGAAGAACAAGCAGCTAAAATAGCTATAACAGCAAGTGCAAAGAACATCAAAGTAGTCATTATCATATCAGGCGCAAACGCAGGTAATGGATTTAATCCGCTAAACACTCCATCAATAGCGAAAGAATGTATATTAACTACTGCTAATGCTATTAAATATAATAATACAACTAAAAAAATATCAAAAAAATTACTATATCTTTTTAAGTCAGCTCTAAATTTTAACTTCATATTTTCACCCCAATACATCTACATTATACTATATAAATTATTTTTTTCATTATTTATCTGTTGTTTTAATACTAATTATTTGATATTTAAAAGAATTTACCATTGTTATTTATTTTTGAATTTAATAGTTTTTTTCTTCTAAATTCTCCTTTATCTTCAGTTTTAATTAATAATTTTGTTATATTAAAGTTTTTGTTTTCAAATGCTTTTTTTTAATTCTATTTGATTATCAGTTGATAATTCACCATCAGGAATATATGAATATAAATATAAGTCAGCTGTAATACTTTCACTTTCTTTATCATACTCTAATTTATTTACGTAATATCCTCTAGCATATATACCAGTTGCAATTGCAGATTGATAATATACACAGTAATTTCTTTTTTTAAAGAAATATTTAAAAATAATAAGATAAAAGTATCTAAGTATGGTGTTATATCCATATTATATAATTCTTCAAATCCTAATACTAGATTTTTTTCAGTAATACAAGCATATTTTTTTCTTTTATTTACTACTGCTAAATATTTTTGTATTTGATGGTTCAAATCCTACTGCAAAAATTCTCTACTAAATTTTTGTAGATCCTTTCTTGTTACATTATTTGAATCATAATCATCCATGAATAATATTCTTCCAAATAAATAATCATTATTTAAGTTTAATTTTTAATTCTTCGTATTTTTTTTCTGTATCTGTAAATGTACTTTCATTTATTTTTTTACTTCTTTATAATTTGGAAAGTCTTTTCTTTTTTTGGCTTTCGTTTCTTTCACCAGTTAAAAATTAAAGGGGATTATTATTAATAGCATTAATGTAAAAGCACTACCTAAAATTATTAAAAAGTGGTTTTTTTATCATTTTTATTTCATCTTTTCTATTATCCCCTTTTTTTAATATTTTTCTTTACAATCTATTTCGCCATAACCTAAAAACACTACCATCAGTATATCCAAAACAATTATCATTTTTTACAGAGTCCTTCTCATTACCACCAATAGTACATACTTGATGTGTATTTGGATCATAACTTCTAACTATTGCTACGTGGTCCGCTACTCCATCTTGTGGTTGTACTACTTCTCCAGCATCGTTCTTTCTTTCGTAGTCAAAAAACACATAATCTCCAGCTTTTGGAACATAACCTTTTTTATGCCCTTTTCCTCTATTCCTAAATCCTTGCAGCATAGCATCAGCGCCCGCTGTCATTGTAACTTGTGTACCATCGTAACCAGTCTTATATCCTACCCAACTAGCAAATATTGCACACCATGCTACACTATCTTTATGATCCATATTAAAGGTAGCATTAAACCAATGTATATATTTTAATCCATTTGGTGCTCCAACTTCTCTAGCTGCTGCTTCTACAATTCCAGCACATCCTTTACGAGCTAATGATGGATCATAACCACCTTCATATCCGCCATCTGCCCCAGAACACTCAATTATATCAACATCGCCATATGTTTCTTTAAGTATTTGAATATAATTTTTTCCAGCATTAGCTTCTGCTTCCCATTTTATTGATACATCAGCAACATATCCAGTTTCAAATATTCTTCCATCTTTTATAACTAAATAATTTTTTTAGCTATTTCGTATAGTTTTTTTCATATTCTTTATATTCAGCGTCTGACATAGGCCCTTTATAGTTTGTATATCCTTCTTCATTAAGTGGAGCACTACCTTGATAATAGTTTACACATTTTTGTCCAGTTTCTTCTTTACAAACTAGATTAGCAGTATGCTTATATGATCCTTCTTTTGAACTAAATACTTGATCGCAATCACCATTTCTCATTTTGATTTTTGAACCACTTTTAAGTTTATTTTGATTTCCTCTTCTTTGTAGTGCAAAATTTATATTGGCAATCATTTGTGTTAATGCATAATTTTTATTTGAATAATTATCTATCTCACCTTTAACAGTACCTATAATATAATCTTTAAAATTAACAGATTTTTTTGTTGATTGCCATCACAATCTGTTAATTCTACAGTTATATCTTCATAATCATATGGTACAAATTTTTTTACAATAAGCATTTTTTTAACAACATTATCATTATCAAGATCTGGATCTATTCCTGGTATATAATTACCATCTTCATCCCAGTATCCATTATCTCCATATTGTGATGAATCTAAATCTTTTTAATAATAGTGTATTATTTATTTCACCTTTTTCTATCTTTTTACTTCTAAGATAATTTCTTCTATTTTTTTAGGTGAAACAATATCATCATATTCAAATGTTGGCAGATTTGAATCTTCATCGGCTTGTTTAAATGATGGGAAATTTACATATCCAAAACCATGTTTATATTCAAATTCTACAAAAGTTGTTGCGACATTTGGACCTGGCGTTGTATATTTAATATTTCCACTTCTAAATGAATCTTTTTTTTGTGTATATACATCTTCTATTTTTTGAAAATATACTGTTGTATCTACTACTTGTGTGAATTCTCTTTTTGTAAAATAATCTTGTGCTATATTAACTGAATCATCTAATATATCAACAAGTGACATTAATGATTCTGGTGGAATAGTTCCATTACATTCAGTGCTTGTACTATTCCAGGCATTATTCATACTTGTATCATATGTATAACCAGTTCCTACTAAAGTAAGTATTGAAGTATTATCAATTTTTTTTGTTTATTATCTAATTGCTTTTTTTACTATTAATTTTTTTAAATATCCTGGAACACTAAATGGATAATCTCTTTTTCTTTCTTGTTCATCATCACCGTTAGTTCTATCCCATTCATCGTTCCATCTAATAAACATTTCCCATTTATCTCTACTATATTCATAGTTTTCAACAGTTTCTGTATCACAATATCCTACTTTAACTATTTTATCTACTCCATCTATATTTCTTTTTTTCTTCTCTTATTACCCAAGTAAAAATATGGATATATATCTTCAAATATTGTACTTTGTATTATTCTATCAACATCTAATTTTTACAAGTTTTCCATCTTTAATAACATTTTTTTAATGTTTCATAATGATCAGAAGCAGAAGTATATGTATCACCTTTTTCATCTTCTTTTGCAGGTGGTGTATCATAGCTATCATAAGTTGCTTGACTATCATATCCGTAGAATATAGTAGCAAGTATCAGCCCCCTATCTAATTTATTTGGACCTTTTCCTTCTTCTCTACCCATGTATGTAGTTTCATACTTTTCAACTTTTTGTTTAATATATCTCATAAGTTGACAAGCATCTTTAAAGTTTTTCATCCCAAATCTTAAAAACACATTTTTCTTTTAAAATTTTTCCCAAAAAAATTTGCTTCACAAGCATCATCATTATTAAGAACCTTAATTAATTCTGGCCATGTATACATTTCTCCAGTATCAGGGTCTCTTAAATATTTACTATCAGTATATAGACCTTCTAAATCATCTTCTTTTTGTTCTGGTACAAAGAAATTCAATACAATTGATGAAAAGAAGTTATCAATAACAGTAAACAAATATGCAATTATAAATACAACAAGTAAAATGCCAGCAACTATACCTGCTATTTTTTTAATTTAAGTAATGTAAGTTTTATTTTTCTTAAGTTTAGCAGCGACTTCAGCGACTTCTTTAGGGTTTCGCCTAGTTTACCTGGAAGACCTGGTTTCTTCATATCAGCTTTGTTAGCTTGCATTTCCTTGCTTATTCTTTTTGATTGTTATTTTTTTCTCAAGTCCATCTTTCTTTTTCAAGGCCTGGCTTATCTCCTGGTTGTTTTTTTATTTCCATCAGGATTCATTTTTCCCTGATTCTTTATTAACTCCACGTGGCTCATTAGTTCCACGTTTATTTATTCTTTCTTTTTGTTTTATTTTTCTCCAAACATCCCCGCATTAAAGCCAGACGAAAAACTGGTTTAATCTTTTGACTACACCAGTATCATTTCTTCTACTAATATTTTGGTTTTTTTCTTGTTCATCGAAATTTTTTTCGTTATAATTTTCGTCCATACTTCACATCCTTTAAGTGGATAAATATTATAGTCCTCCACCTGAACCGAATGATTCTAATTCTTGTTGAGTTGCTATTACATTAATTCTCATTCTTCTACTACCACAAACAAATAATGCTTGTCCTTGACTATATCTCTTAATTGAATCTTTTTCTTGATCATTTAAATCAACTAACTTAGCAAGATCATCTACTGCTTGTTTACGAAGACCCATTACTAAATAGTAAGAAGCATTATCGAATATTGCTTTACCATGTACTACTACATTAGGCGCTGCGAAGTCTGTAGGTTGTTGTGTAATTATAATTGTTCCTGTGTTATATTTACGACTACGTCTTTGAATACGAGCTAGGAATTCTGCTCCTAATGTGTTTTGATCTGCTAGAAGCATGTGAGCTTCATCAACCATTAATATTGTATTAACTTCTCTATCAAGAGTTAAACCCCAAGCATATTTTAATATATTGAAGAATAATGCATTTCTGATATTATTATCAGCATTCATTAATTCACGAATATTGAATACTATGAAGTCTGCATCAGTATCAATAGTAGTTTTACCTGTAAAAATAATATCTTAATTCTTTTTGTTAAAGGTCTTATTTTTAAGTTCTAATCTCTCCATGATATCTCTTTCATGAGTATGTTCAGTCATTGATAAAAGTCTTCCTTTTATAGTGGCATAAACATCATCAAAAGTTGGATAATCATGTGATGTTATCTTACTAAAATCAGTATTATAATCTATTTTATATCTTCTATATGTATCTTGTACTACTTCACTAAACAATGTTAGTACGTCCTCTTCTATATCTGGACTATAGTATTTCATAAACGCTTTTAATGTTTGAAGAGTTCTTGTTAAAACTGCATATCCAGTTCCTTCTGCCATTTCTTCTTCATCAGCATCAAGTACAACTTCTAGTGGATTTATCATACCGAAATCGCCACCACGACCTAGGTCAATGAAGTCTCCACCATATAGCCTAGTCATTTCTTCAAGTTCACCTTCAGGGTCTATTGCAACTATCTTATGACCATTTCTAATATTACTTCTAAATAATACTTTAGCAGCAGTTGATTTACCTGAACCAGATGTACCAAGAATAATCATATTGGCATTATTTCTATTAAATTCTTTTTTAGTTTGATATAGGAATTGATTAAATAAGATAACTCCTCCTGAGTAATCAACTCCAAGTAGACATGAAAGTCCTGGGTCTTTAATACTATCAAATACATATGGATACATTGCTGCTATTGTAACTGATGGTATTGGAGTACCTACTCTTTCTTCTATATCATTTTCAGGGAATATTGGAAGCATACTTTGAAGTATCTTTTCTTGTTCAAATCTAAGAACTAATCCTTTCATTCCCATCGCATCTAAATAATTTTTTACTTGTACTTTTTTATTTTCAAGTTCTTCATGTGAATCAGCAGATATAAACAAGTGCATTTGAAAATCAAATATTCTTGCTTGTGTTGCTGTTAACATTTGAATAAAATTATCTATACTTTCATAATCTTGTCTAATTTGTTCTTGAATAGTATGATCGTGTTCATTTTGATATCTTGCTTTCATATCAGCAATTTCTTTATTTAACATTTTTAGAAAGTACTGAGAATGCAATTGGAATATGTTTAATACATACCTTAACTCCACCCATTTGAGTAAGATTTGCAAGATATCCTTCTGAAATTGATTTTGGATAACTTATTATTGTAAGTATTGCACAATATTTATCACTTATTATCATTTCAGATGGTTTAAATTCTAAACTCTTAGGAGCTAATTGACTCTTAAAACTTACACTCATTGACTAATCACCGTCCCAAAATTATATGAATCTCCACCATTTAGGAATCCATCTAATAACATTCTTAAATCATCATTACTTGTTTGTGCTGACTGAAGTCCTACTCCAGCAAGTCCTGAAACAAGATTTTTGTATTCTTTTTTGTATTATTTCTGGTCTCTTATCTTTGAATAATATGAAGTATTCTGTATCTGTTACATTTACTTCTTTACTCATGAATAAGTTTGCTTTATCTATATCTTCTCTTACTAATTTTCTTATTGCTTGAACTTGTACTGAATTATATAATAATTTAAGTTGAGCAAGGTATACATTAATATCTACTGGTCTATCTGATATGATTAGCCAGAATGGATAATCAAGTGTATTATAGAAACTTCTTAAGTTAAATATAGCATTATTTTGAGAATCATAATCAAGAATAAATATATTTCTTGGTCTTATTTTTTTACTCCTGTAACTCTAAGTCCATTATCAAGTATAATTTCTCCATTTTGAATACCTCTAATTGGTAACCAATTTTCAGCATATTTTTGATTTTTAGCATCAACCTTTTTTTTGTTCGTCATCTGTGACATATCTAGCACACCATCCTCTCCAATAATATCTTCTTGGGTTCATGAAATATATAACAACTTCTTGTAAGTATACAAGTACGTTATGATAAAAAGGCAATGGCATTACTAAGAACAAACATATTCCTACAGGGGCTAGTTTAATTGCTAGTTCTTTAACTGTATCACCTTTAAATATAAACATTAACAATGTTGTTATAAATGCACCTGTTAAAAAGTATTATTAAATCAATAATTCTAAATACATTAAATATTAATTGACTTTTTCTTGCTATTAGCAGGTATTAAATAATTGTTCATATTCTCTTTTCCTTTCTAAATACTACAATTTATATTTTATTTTTTTCGTTAAGTCTTTGACCTCTTTGATATGATCCAGAACTCATTACGTCTTCTTTGCTATTTTTTGCAGTTTTTCCGCCACCTTGAATTGCAGCAACACTTCCACTTTGAGCAGCTTGTCTTCCAGCTCTACCACCAACAGCTCCAAGATTTCTATTAGCAGCTGTTATATTACTACCAGTTGCACTTTGATAAGCACCATTCCATGCATTTCTAAATCCTTGTTCTCTACTTGCCTTAAGCTCATTCCTTCTATTTTCTCTTTCTGTATTAATATTTTTGTAAAAGCGGTAACTTTTTTTCGGCTTTCTGTAATATTTTTTTGTTATCCCTAACATTTTTCATATATGTCATAACCCATTAATGTTGAATCGTTAGCATATACGCGGTTCATTTGTTTATCTACATAATCATCCACATTGTTTCCATATGCAATACCATTTTGTCCTTTTTGTTTTTCAATTGCAGCGATTCTTGCTTGATCAACAGCTTCATATGCCTTTTGTTGATTTTCATATCGTTTTGCTTTCGCTTGTTGAGCTTTATGAATTCCAAGTGCTCCTTCCATTCTAGCACCTGCATATCTAAGGCCTCCACCTTGAGCATTAATCCTTGCTGCTCTATCTCTGTTTGCTTGTGTATTTGCAGACTGATTTTTAAAGAAGTCAGCAACGTTTTTACCTTTACTACCAGATTGATAACCTCCAACTGCTCCACTAATCATGTTACCAGCTGTACCAAGAATACCAGCTCCACCAGTAATACCAGTAACAAGTCCAGTACCAAGTCCAATTGCTCCTCCAACAAGACCAGCAGCAAATTTTCCAAATCCACTTCCGCTTGCTGAACCAGCCATATTTGTACCAAGAGCTTGATCTATAAATTTAGGAAATATAGTAACAAGTCTATAACCAGCAACTAAAACAATTACACAAATAAGTCCTCTTGTTAAAACATTTTCTGTAATCATACTAGCATTTCCAAAGAATGATGTAAGTGCTCCATCTTGCATGAATGCTCCTACAAAGGTTGTTACAATAAATACTATTGCAATTCTTGCTATTGCTTCTAAAAATACTGATATATATGTCTTACAAAATGTTTTAAACGTTGGAGATGAAACTCCTTTATCTATAATCGTTATTATCGCAAGTGGTGCTAATATTTGAAGTATTATCATTTTGAACATTCTAACACCAATTTCAATTGCTACTTTTGCTATACTATATATCAAATAAAGTCCCATAATTGTACTTACGAATGGTAAAGTATATTCAACGGTTATGTCTATTTCATCTACTAGATTGTGTGCCTTAGTAAAGACAAATTCTCCTTCATTATCGCCTTTTAAGGCTTCATCTACTGTTTCAGTGGAAAATCCACTTCCATCAGATGACATATCATGTAAAAATATTGTGAATGTTTGGTGTGCTAGCCAAGTACCTACGTCCATTTCCTCCATGCTAACATCCGATCCCCAGATGAATCTAGCAAGAAGTCCTGTGTCACCGCCTCCACCAGCATCAACAAGTTTTCCTATATATTCATATTTCTCACCTTCTGAACCTGAACCAATGACAAGTAAACTTATATCACTCATTACACCAAAAAAATAAATGGATAAAGTATTAATAACGCAGCTGTAAATCCTAAATTTTTTTAACAAGCGCTGCGCCACCCGTATTCTTCTCAGTCGCTTTTTGACTGGATCAATCATATATTCAATTAATGATTTTCCAAGTTTAAACATAACAAGTACCATTATTAATGCTTTAACCCTATCTATTAATGGTTCTAATATTTTATAAATTTCACTAAACTTTATTTGTGCCATCAAAATAAAAATCTTGTATACATATGCTACAACTGTGTATACAATTCCATCTAACAATAATGATAAAGTTGTAAATGGTCGTGTTATCCATGATGCTTTTGCTAATATATATAATCCTATTTTTATTAAGTAACATTAGTTCACTTCCCATCTAAATACTATAATTTTATATAGTATAAAAATCCTATCAAAATTATAACATAAAAAAATATCAAATAAAAAGTGTTTTTATTTAATATTTTATAATTAGTTATTAGACTATAATTCTACATTATGATAAACATTACTTACATCATCAAGTTCATCTAACATATCAAGTAATCTTTCAAATTTTTTTCTTTATCTTCTCCTTCAAGTGTAACAGTATCTTTTGGAAAAAAATATGATATTTCATCAATTTCAAATGTTATACCAGGGAATGCTGTTTCTAATGCTTTTTTAGCATTACTTAAATCAGCAACTTCTGTATAAACAACTACAGTTCCATCATCTTCTACTTCAATATCATTAGGTTCAACATCACCATTTATAAGTGCATCCATAACTTCTTCTTCGCTGTGTCCTTTAATTCCAACAACTCCTAAATGTTCATACATAAAGCTTACTGCACCTTGTCCAGCCATTTTAGCTCCACATTTATTGAATACTGTTTTTAACAAAACTAATTGTTCTATTAGAGTTATCAGTTAAACATTTAATGATTAATGAGCTTCCGCCCTGAGCGAATGCTTCATATTCTACTGTTTGATAATCTTCTGCAACTCCTTTTTTAACTTTATCAATATTTCTATTAATAACATCAGCAGGAACTTGCTCTTTTTTTAGCCTTTTTCAATTACTCTTCTTAAAAACATCATTTGTAGCTGGGTCTGGATTTCCTTTTAGCTGCCTGATATATTTCTTTTGCATAAATTGAATATAATTTAGATTTTTTTAGCGGCTGTTGCTGCCATTGCTTTTGCTCTTACTTCATGTGCTCTTCCCATTTCTTATCACTCCTTTAATTTAATCTAACTTCGTAAGCTCGTTTATAATTTTAGCATTTTCTTTATAATTTTCAAAATTATTATCTTTATTTTGATTAAAAAATTCTTTCGAATCATCTCTTGCTTGTAAAAGTATTTTCATATCTTCATGTAAATTTGCTATTTTAAATGACATATCTCCACTTTGTTTCACACCAAATAAGTCACCTTCACCACGCATTTCATAGTCTTTTTCAGTTATATAAAATCCATCATTGCTTTCACATAATACTTTTAATCTTTCACAAGATTCATCACCTATTAATATACAAGTACAATCATATTCATTCCTTCCAACTCTACCTCTAAGTTGATGAAGTGTTGCTAGTCCAAATCGTTCAGCATCGTATATTATCATCATAGTTGCATTTTTAACATCAATTCCTACTTCTATTACTGTTGTTGATATTAATACATCTATTTTACCATTCTTAAAATCATCCATTATTTTATCTTTGTCAGTCTTAGATAATTTTCCATGTAATATTGCTGACTTAACTGTCTTATTAAAGTATAATTCAATATTTCTTTTTTTATTTCATTTACAGTTGTTAAATCTATTACTTCACTATCTTCTATCAAAGGTGAAACAATATATACTTGATGATGATTATCTATTTCTCTTTTCATCATATCATATACTTGTACTAATTCTTTTTCACTCTTAATTATTGTTTTTATTTCTTTTCTACCTTTAGGTTTTGTCTTTATATTTGATATATCCATATCACCATATATGGTAAGTGCGAATGTTCTTGGTATTGGTGTTGCTGACATATAAAGTACATCTGGAAGTAGTCCTTTATTTTTAAGACTAGCTCTTTGATTTACTCCAAATCTATGTTGTTCATCTGTTATAACAAGTCCTAGATTTTTTTAAATACAACATTATCACTTAATAAAGCATGAGTTCCTATAATAAAAATCTATCTTTCCATCTTTTAAATTTTTTTCTACTACATCATCTTTTTTTCTTTCTTTTTTTCATACTTCCTGAAAGTATATCAACTCTTATATTAGTTCCTGATAAGATATTTTTTTATTGATTCATAATGTTGGTATGCTAATACTTCAGTTGGTGCCATTAATGCTGTTTGATATTTACCTAAATAATTAATATAAGCAGCTATTACTGACACTATTGTTTTACCTGAACCAACATCTCCTTGAAGCATTCTATTCATTCTTTTTACTTGAAGTCATATCATTATATATTTCTTCTATCGCTGTATCTTGATCAGCAGTAAGTTCAAATGGAAGACTTCTTATAAATTCATTAACATCTTCTGGATCTACATTTCTTAAATATCCTATTTTGCTTTCTTTATTCATTTCTTTTAAATAGTTTATCTTAAACATAAATTGGAATAATTCTTCATATTTTTAATTTTATTAATGCTTTTTTTGACTTCATCTTCATTCTTAGGGTTATGTATCAAGTTAACAGCTGATTTCTTTGATATTAAATTATATCTTTCATTTAAATAATCTGGTACATAATCTATATAATTATCAAATTTAGTAAGTGCTTCATCAATATATTTTTTAAGTGCTTTACTTGTAAGACCAGTTGTTAAATGATATACAGGTATTATTGAACCAGTCTGTAATCTTTCAAATTTTATATCACTGGCAATTACTGTATTTTTTAAAGCATCATATTTACCTATTACTGTAACTATACTACCGGGCTTTATTTGTGATTTTAAAAATGCTCTATTAAATATCATAACAGCAATCATTTTCTTACTTGACATTGCTCTAAAAGTAAGAGATGTCATGTTAGCTCTAAATCTTCTAGTCAGTGGTACAGAATCAACTATACATTCTATTACAACATTATCTTTATCTTTCGCTTCTTTTATATCATTAAGTCTTACTATTTCATGTCTATATGGATAATAATATACTAAATCTTCCATATTATTTATATTAATGTTTTTTAATGTTTCAATTGTTTTAGGACCAAGTCCCTTTATATTACTTAAATCGTTCATACTTCACCCACAAATCTCACATATTATATCATATTTTTTAGTGTTTTAAGAAGATAAAAATTTATATTTTTTTAAATAAATTAAAAGCACCTCTTATGAGATGCCTTATAAAGTTATGCCTTTATCTTCAGTTTCTACTTCTTCCTCTTTCTTATCTTTGATATTTCTTAAAACATTAACTAGTTGTTCACGCTTGTCTTTTAAATCATCAAGTAATATTTTATTCATTACATCATCCATACTTGTATTTAAATTAATATTATTATCTATTGCTTTTTAAACATAAAAAAATATTTCATTTATTTTTTTCATAAATATAATTATAATCTAATCCAAATGAAGTAAGCAATTTATCTATTTCTATTATAAACATTTGAAATGTATATTTGCTTCTATTCTCAAGTTCATCTATAAGTGCAACTAACCCATAATTATCAGTTATGCATTCAAATTGATTAATAGAAGAATCATTTGTATTATCATTTCTATCAAACAATCTAATTATTCCTGTTGTTGAATCTATTTCTATATTACCATGCATTATTGAATTTCTTATTCTTTTTAATAACACTCTTATTTCTTATACCAAATTGTTCTTTTAATGATTCATATAACTGGTTTAAATATATTTCTATATCTTTTTAGTTTTTTTTCATAATCATTTATTTTTTTATATTGTTTACTAAATGATTTAATACTTCTTTTAATAGGCCCTATTGTATTAGTAATATCATCACCTTTATTTTTTTCATCTTTAATACTCGCAAAAAGAATAATCTAAATTTAAAAAGTAAGAAATCATCATAATGAGATACTTTTTGTTTCATCACTTAATAAAAAGTAATAAATGATTATAAAGTAATGACGTAAGTATATCGTTTTCTTCACCATTAAGTCCTAAAGTTCTCATTGTTTCAGCTACTTTAATTATTGCTTTATTATGAACATATAATTCTTCATTCATATATGATAAAGTTTTTTTATTACTTGGTTTTACAAATCTTCTATAATCTCTATCCCTTAATAATAAATTATATTTATTTTGAAGCATTCTATAAGTACTTGAATATCTTCTTTCAAATTGATTAGAAAGTGTTTCATCTTTACATTTATTAAATGTATCTTTATATGATTTACCTAATAAAGATAACAATTCAGGAGGAAGTTCACATCTAAATACATGATGTACTATATGTCCTTGTTCATCAAATGTATCATATTCATTATTTATAATTATTATGTGATTTTTTTAATATCAAAAATCATATTTACCATGAGCAAAAAGAATCTCTTAATTTATCTATAGTCCATACTGCTCCTTTTATCATTCTTACAAAAGATTTATCATTTTTTATCTCATCATTAAGACTTGTTAATCTAACACTATCTTCTACTTCATCTAATGTATGAATTCCATCAACAGTATAATACATTCTTTTTTGAAGTTCATGATATTGTGTTAATATTGTAGTCAAGTATTTATTATTAATATCAAATTCTAAAGTTTTACCATTAGTATCTTTTTTTAATAGTTTGTTCCTTAGTAAGTAAAAAAATTTAGTGATTGTGAACATGAAATAATGTTCTACTCCAAGTGTTATATCACTTTTATTTAGAAACGCATCTATTAATTCTCTTGATAATTTTTAACATATATTCTCTATTCATAATAATATGATAACATACTTTAATATTTTTTTGTGTTATACTTTTTATTATAATTTAATTTATTGATACAAATTTTTATATATTTTTTTGTTAAATTTTACTTGACAAAATGGTACTTTTTACATTAGTATATAGAATTACCAATTCACTATTAGGCGAATTGGTGCTAGTATCACACTAGCCAACCCCTTTTTATTCTTTTTTCCGGACTGTCCACAGGGGGTGGCAGTCCTTTTTATTTGTTTTGAAGGAGGAAAATCATGAATAAATTTAAGTATTCTAATGATACTAAAAGATATTATACATTAAATTATTATTATAGAAATAAATATAATTCTAAAGTATTTAAAGTGAGTTTAAATGCTGGTTTTTGGTTGTCCTAATAAAAAAAGAATGGTAGTGGTTGTATTTATTGTTTAAATGGTAGTGGTGAAAATAGAAATATACCACTTACTGAACAATTTAATATTGTAAAAAGAAACTATGGAACATAAATGGAAAGATAGTAAGTATATAGGTTATTTTCAAGCAGATACTAATACTTATGCCCCACTTAATAAATTAAAAGAATGTTATGAAAGTATACTAAATATTCCAGGTGTAATTGGTTTAAATATTGCAACTAGACCTGATAGTATTACTCCTGAAGTTTACGATTATTTAGAAGAACTTTCTAAAAGAACTAATCTTGTTGTTGAAATAGGTCTTCAAACTATACATGAAAAGACCGCTAAATTAATTAATAGAGGTCACACTTTAGAATGCTTTAATGAATGTATTAGTGAACTTAGAAAAAGAAATATAGATGTAGTTGTTCATGTAATTAATGGTCTACCATACGAAACAAAAGAAGATATGATTGAAACAATAAAATATGTTTCATCTTTAGATATACAAGGTATTAAAAATACATATGTTATTTATATTAAAAAGGAACACCACTTGAAAAAAATGTATAATCTTACTCATTTTCATGTTCTTACTAAAGAAGAATATATTGATATAGTATGTGATGAACTTGAATATTTACGTGAAGATATTGTTGTTAATAGAATAACAGGTGATCCAATAAAAAGAACTCACTATTGAACCAAAAATGGTTATTTAAGAAATTTTTGTGTTTTTAAAATGATATAGATAAAGAAATGGTAAAGAGAGATTCTTATCAAGGAATTAAGTATAAGAAAAAGTGCTGACAAATAATCAACACTTTTTTTATTTACATATTATTTATATATTTTTATATGTATAGCATACACTCCATTTACTTTTTATAGATTCAAGATATCCATCTAAACTATTTATAGATTTAACTCCTTCATTAAAGTCATTAGTAGAAGATAATGTATATCTTGTTCCTTCAAGTGTTAATAATTCTTCTACTGTTTTATAATGATTTATTTCTTCAATTAAACATTTAATTTTTTTCACCATTAGATTCAAATATTATGTAATCATTAGGTTTTTAAAAACACTATAATCAAAAATGATTATTACCTATTTTAGTACATCTTATTTCTACTCTTTTTAGTTCTATTTTTTTAATCGCATTAAATGCTCTATTATTTATATCAAAAATTATATGTCATTGTTTACTTTCTAAATCTTTAAAATAGTTATATCTTTCTAAAGCATAATTTTTATTTAATTCATATAATTCATGATACTCATCTTCATTCTTAACTTCTAAGTTCTTATAACGAAGTTCACTTCTAAATACTGCATCATAATTAGTGAAATCTGGTTCTTTTTGAATCTACTGTTAAAGTATTTGTTTCAGGATTATATCTCATAAGTAAGTTATATCCTACTTCTACAAGAAGTTTTTGTTCATCAAGTGAATTATTAAGTCCGCCTATTATACCTTGTTCTATACATGGACTATATGCGATTATTAGAGATGGCCCATTATGTTCATATGCTTCTTTTAATACTTTTAGTGTCTGCATCATATTAGCCCCAAGTGAGATAGACGCAACATATACATTTGGTATAGCCATTGCTATTTTAAATAAATCTTTCTTATTTTCATGTTTACCATTTGATGAAAATTCAGCGACTCCTCCCATACGTGTTGACTTTGATTTTTGACCACCTGTATTTGAATATACTTCTGTATCAAGAACCATTATAT
This sequence comes from Clostridium sp., assembly GCA_022010095.1. Lineage (GTDB taxonomy): Bacteria > Bacillota_I > Bacilli_A > RF39 > UBA660 > CAG-1000. The sequence goes on along the minus strand of CP091739.1, from coordinate 1,363,961 downwards.
TGATATCTTCATTACTATGAAGCACATGATCAAGTCCGCCATAACCTATATCATAAGCCCATCCATCTCCACCTAAAATCCATACTTTGCGAGATGGTATATAATCAATAAGTTCTCTTAATTCATTTGGTATTTCAGATTCCATAAGTTTATTTTTAATCGCAAGAGTTAAATCATCATCTTCCATATTGTCTATCCATAACTTGAATGTTGCCTTTATTTCAGGTAAAACAATATCTCTTGTTTGATACATTATGTCTTTAATTCTCTCTCTCATCTTTTTATAAGACATATGAATTCCAAATCCAAATTCAGCATTATCTTCAAATAATGAATTCATCCATGGAATCTTGTATGGTGTTAATGGAAGACTACCACCATATATTGATGAACATCCTGTCGCATTAGCAATAACCATATTTTTTTACCATATAATTCAGTTAATAATTTTTATATAAGCTGCTTCACCACATCCAGCACAAGCACCACTAAATTCAAAATATGGTTTCTTAAATCCAATTCCTTTTACTGTATATTTATTAAATGGTGTATCATTTTCAATGTTATTAAATAAATAATCACTTATTTTATCTAACCTTTCACTATATTTACCACTTTCTAATGCCTTTTCTTGATTCTTACCAGGACATGCTTTCATACATAGTCCACAACCTGTACAGTTAGCTTCTGAAACTGATATATAGAAATTCTTATTTTCTTCGCCTAAACTCTTTATTGTTTCATCTTTATCAATATGAGCAAGTAATAATTCATTATCAGTAAGTGAGAATGGTCTTATACATGCATGAGGACATACAAATGAACATTGATTACATTCTATACAATTCTCTTTACACCACTTTGGTACAAAAGGACTAACTTTTCTCTTATCACTTTTAGCAGTTCCACCTTCAAAAGTACCATCCGCATGTTCCATAAAATCACTAACACTCATCATATTACCACGTAAATGTAACATTTCATTTGTCAAATCTTTTACAGTTTCTTTGTTTTGTGTGATTGTAAATATCTTATTATCAATAACTTCTAAATACTTAAGAGATTCATCTATCGCATTTATATTATTTTCTACTACATCATTTCCCTTACTACTATAGGTTTTAGTAACAAGCTTCTTAAATCCATCTATTTCATTTCTACCATATCCAGCAATCTTAAACATATATGTACACATGATATTATTAATCTTACCATGTAAATTATATTTCTTATTTAATTCATCAAGTGAAGCAATATATACTTTAATATTTTTTTTATTTATAATTTCTTTTTTATTTTCATTACTAATTAAATTATTTAATTCTTCATCTGTTTTATTACTTGATATTAAAAAGTATTCCACCATTCTTTATATCTTTAAGTAAATGATAATTATTTAGATATACATCTTTTGATACAACTACAAAGTCAGGTGAAGTTAAGAAATAAGGTGCTTCTATTTTAGTAGGTCCTACTCTTAAATGTGATATAGTTGTGCCACCACTCTTTTTTTTGAATCATATTCAAAGTATCCTTGAACATAATTATCTTTTATTTCACCTAGTACTTTGATAAAGTTTTTAGAGGCACCAACCATACCATCAGAACCAAATCCGTATACTTTTTATTTCTTTATAGTCTCTTTGTACTTCTATATCTTTTGGCTCTAAACTTAAATGAGTAACATCATCATTTATACCAATTGTAAAAATTGTTTTTAGGATTATCACTAAATATATTTTCAAATACACCATTTATATCTTTAAGTGGTACATCTTTTGAAGATAGTCCATATCTTCCACCATATATACTTATATTCTTTTTTTTAAGTGCTTCCATTATATCTAGGTACAATGGTTCTCCTGTACTTCCAGGTTCTTTTGTTCTATCAAGAACAGCAATTCTTTCTACTGATTTAGGCAATACATTTAATAAATATTTAGTACTAAATGGTCTATAAAGATGAACTTCTATCATTCCAACTCTATATCCTTTTTTATTTAATATATCAACAACAGTTCTAATAGTAGAACATACACTTCCCATTGCGATAATTATATCAGTAGCATCTTTTTTACCATAATAATTAAATGGCTTATAATCAGTAAATGCTAAAGTGTTTATCTTTTTCCATATATCTATTAACAATATCTGGCATATCATTATAATACTTATTTCTTACTTCAGTATTTTGAAAGTACACATCTCCTGTTTCAGAAGTACCTCTTGTTATTTCTTTTTCCAATGTTTAACGCTCTATTTTTTTAAATTCATATACTTTTTTTATAATCAATTAACTTTCTTATTTCTTCAGTATCAACAAGTGAAACTTTATTAAGTTCATGACTAGTTCTAAATCCATCAAAGAAATGTAAGAATGGAAGACTTCCTTCAATCGCACTTAAATGTGAAATAATACTCATATAGTATGCTTCTTCAACAGATGAAGATGATAACATACAAAATCCAGTACTACGAGTAGCATAAATATCTTGATGGTCACCAAATATTGATAATGCATGAGTAGCTAAACTTCTAGCCGCAACATGTATAACACCTGGTAACATTTCTCCTGCCATTTTATACATTGTAGGTATCATTAAAAGTAATCCTTGTGAAGCTGTAAATGTTGTACCAAGACATCCTGCTTGTAATGCTCCATGTGTTACCGCAACAGCTCCTGCTTCACTTTGCATTTCTACTACTTTAACTGTATCATTAAATAGATTCTTTTTTCCTTCATTACTCCATTTATCAGTTAAAGTTGCCATTGGACTTGCAGGCGTAATTGGATAAATACCACATATTTCACTAAAAAGATATGCTCCAAGCGCACATGCTTCATTTCCATCTATAATATAATCTTTTTTTCATATCATCACCATCTTAATTATAATATAATTTGCGTCAAAATTAAAAAGTGATAATAAAAATCATCTATTAACACTCTTTCAACAATTTATTAATCTTTCTTTTAATAAAATAATTACTACATTTAAAAATTATACTTATTTAATGAACTCTTGGAAGCACTGCTTTTAGTTCTTCTTTTTTCTGTTTCAATCATAAATAATTAAAATGATAATACATAGCAATCAACAATTTTATAAATTACAATTTACAAAAATGGTTATTTTGGCACTTTTATAAATTACGTTTTACGAAAAAAGAATGATAAATAACTCTATCACTCTTTATCATTAGTTTCATCTACATCATTTTTCTTCATTATCAGTTTCTTCATTTGTACTTACATAATCAGTAGTACTTTCTTCCTTTTAACTTTTTTTCTTTCTACTATAAAATATATCATATAGAATATAACTTAAAAACTATCAATATTGAAAATAGTCCTATTAAAAATATATTTATTATTTGTTTTCTTAACTACTTCATCTTTCTTTTTCATCATCTTCTTTTTATATCAGGTATTTTAGTATCTTCTTCTTTTTTTCTGTTTTAGTAACAACTATATAATAATTTCCTTCATCATAATCATTATTAGTTTTTATTCTTACTATATTTTCACCTGTTACAAAATTTTCATTACCAATTATTTCAACATTAACATCATTATCAGCATCATAGTCTATTAACAAACTATCAACAGTACTTGGTACTACTAAATGATAAGTATAAACACTTTCTTTAAATTCTTCTAAAAAAAATTTAAAGTTTTTCAACAGTTAATCTCTTTAAACTAGGAAACTTATATTGAACATCTTCTGTTTTTTTAGCATAATTAATATTCAAAGTATATGTTGTTTTTAACACCATCTACATCATTAATAATTTTTTTATAACATTTTTTTACCTTCTTTTTAACTTATAACTAGACTCATCAGCATTTTTAGGATTAAAAGTAAACTCGCATTCGCTTGATGAACAATATGGATAATATGTAACATATTCATAATCTACATCAATATTATAAGTTGTTACATTAGGTTTCATATCAATAAATATTTCTTTATCAGTATATAAGAATATTCCAGATAATGTAGAATCAATATTTACTTTTAGCATTATCTACTATATTATAATAAAGTTTACTATTATTACATGGAAATGATTCATTATCACCCTTTACATAAAAGTTACTATTATTACCAATTAATTCAATAGATGCGTACCCATTTGGTGCTGTATCTTTTACTTTAAACTTTAACTTACTTATAAGTATATCACCACCATTTACATACATATTTTTTTACCAGTAACATTTTTGAATACTAAAATCAATAATAGAAGAATATGTATTAAAAATTAGTTATCTTATACCCATCTTCAATATAAACACTTTCATCATTATAATCAGGTAATAATTCAAATACATAAGGATTATAATATATTTGTATATCTGCTTTATTAAGTATTCCATCTTCACTATAAAAATCAGTTATAACATTAACTTCAATAGTATCTCCTTTACTATACTCAGTATTATTATTTACTTCCTTTTTGTAAATTACAACTTACATGGTCAGCTTTAGTAAAAAGATATAAACATAAAAAAATGATATTAATAACATTAAAAAAATTTCTTCATTTTGATTCTTCCTTTTTATATGTTAATAATATCAAAAATTAATATATTCTTTCAAGTTTTTTTCAAGTTTTATTAAGTCATATACTTTACATACAGCAGTTATACCATCTATACGAATTCCATGCAATTTATAATACACTTTTTAATTCATCATTTAAATCTTTAGTATACACATTTATTAACTCTTCAATATTTCTAGCATAGTACTTTTTACCATCAATAATATAACTTAATACTTCAATATTAGTATACTTTTAAAGACTTATTTAAACTATAAGAATTAGTATTTTTTTAAAAATATATCTTAAATGTATCAATATAATTTAAATTATTTCTATCATAATATAATATTTTATCACTATTAGAATCTATTTCACCTGTATTAAAGGTAAAAAAATAGAAAGCATAAATAATAATTTTATGATATTCTTTTTTTATATTGATCACCATTATTATTATGCTTTATATTTTATAATTCTATGTACTCATATTTATTATTTTTTTTAAATATTTTTTTTCAAGGTCTTTAGGATTCATAAATACAGTACTTGTATTAATATTAGGATGCACTCCTACTTCATCTATATTCTCTATATCTTTATCTATTAATATAGTTACTTTATGCTCTTTATCATTAAGTATTCCAAGTGGTGAAACTGAACCTTTAGTAAGCCCTAGATAGTTATATAAATCTTCTTCATCTGCAAAAGAAAGCTTTCTACTGTTAATCTTATTACTTAATTCTTTTTAAATTAACTTTCTTATTATGACATACGATTACTAAATAATAATTTCTTTTTCTTATCATCTCTTATAAATATTTTTTTAAGTATATTTTTCATATGGTTCAATATTCTCTTTTATAACTTCTTCCATAGTGAATACTGCTTTATGATTAATTACTCTATATTTAATATTTAATTCATCTAATGTTTTATATATTTCTTCCTTTGTCATTTTCTACCTCTATGGGATTTACATGTATTACTACTAAATAAATCTCATCTATCTTCTTTAATATTTCTTTTTTTCAAGATTATTTGCGATTTCATGACTTTCATATGTCTTTAAATTTCCATCTACAAATATAGTAAATGATATTTGATATTTATATCCTACTGGTGTTGAATTAAAGTGATTTATCTTTATAATTTCACTGTGCTTCTTTATTATATCTATTACTTCATTCTTAGTTTCTTCATCTATTGATTTATCCATAAGAACATCATAACTTTCAATAAATATTTTTAATAGCGGATATAAGTATCCATATAGATATTATTATACCTACAATACCATCTAAAAAAAGTATATATTATATGTAGAAAGTATACATGATATTAAAGTAAATGTTGTTATAACTGCATCTATTATATGATCTTTAGAATTAGCCTTTATAAGTAAATTATTATATTTTTTTGATAAGTAATTTGTATATATAAATAATGATAACTTAACTATTATAGTAGTGATACATACAATTATAAGCCATATATTAAAAATCATATTTATTACTTCTAAATATTGAGTTTAATGAATTTTTTTGAATACTACAAGTGATATTAATATCATAGATATACTAATTAACATTGAATAAATATATTCAGCCTTACCATGACCTAAATTATGATCATCATCTTTTTGGAATACTTGATATTTTATTACCAATGAATGTCATTATTGAAGAAAAATATATCACCAGCACTATTAAATAGCATCTGCTGTCATTGCTTGACTATTTGTAATATATCCAATTATACCTTTTATGATAAGTAAAAAAATACATTACCTATCATTCCTAAAATACTAGCTATTTTAGTACTTTTTATATCTTTTTCATGTTTTTCCTCCTTATATATTTTATTCAATATAACATTTTAATGTATCTTCTATCCAATATGAATATTTGATATTATCTTTTTTTCTAAACTCTTAAATTTTTAAATATAAATCTATTCCATCACTAGGATCATGCCATATATCAACAAATACATAATCATAATATATGTCTTTTTTTAAAAATAATTAAACGCATCATCATTAATTATCTTTATTTTTAGATTTATTTTTTTAAATTGTGGTAAGATATATTTATTAAATAAATCTATTATCTCTTTATCTTTTTTTCAACTATTGTTACGCTTTTTAATGTCATCTTTCATAGATACCATGTAAGCATAATATCCAAGACCAAGTCCATATGTAAGTACATTACCAGTTGCTTCACTTATAGGCACTTTCATAGTTTCTATTTCATTAGGTGTAATTAACATCCATTCTCTATCATTTTTCAAGAACACATGGATATTTATATTCATCTTTAAAAATATCCAATACTAGGATATAATTTATCATTAATACATCTTAAATCATTAAATACAAATGCTTCATATGGTTTTATAACTTTTATATTTAAATTTCCATTTATTAGAACTTATACATTTAAGATTAATGTTCTTATAATACAAATTATCTTCATAAATACTTTTTATCAAGTTCAAAGATTATCTTATCAAATTCATGTATTATTTCTTTATCAGTAATACCAAGTATACTTGTAAGTATTATTTTTGTATGATTCTAGTGTAGTAAATCCAAATTCATTTTTTTAATATTATTTATCATAGATTCATTTATATAATCACTATAATCATTTAAGTATATTGATAATTTACTCATTATTAAATTGTTTCTTTCTTCATTTGTCATATTTATATTATAAAATTAAAAAGGTAGAAGTAAATCTACCTTAAAAATTGAAATATATTTATTTTTAGTTAGCCAATGCGGAATGCTGGCGAAAGGCCATAGATAGCAGTGGCACTACCGTAACTCCAACCTCCGTTGCTAGCAACAGGTAAGAAATCGTCAGTATAATAAGAAGTAGCCGTACGAAGCCACCACCAATTTGCACTAGTTCCTTTTTTCTTTATTGCACCACTATAACTACTTGTTGTCACCCCTATACTTGTATAATAATCTAAAGCTCTTGTTAAATTTATTGCTGTATCATTAGTAGCAGAATAATCCGTATATATTTCCTTTGGTGATAATAAATATAATTTATCTATTGAAGTGAAGTTTTCTTCTCCACTTGTACTTCCATGACCTGATACTACTGTTGTATCTATTATTGCATTCTTTATTTCACTTGGTAGTGCATTATATATATCATTATTTACAAATGTATACATACTACTTGCTGGCCAGCCTCCTACATTTGTATTTGTATCATTCATTTTATGTGTTGTTATTATGTCTGCAAACTCTACTACAAAACCACATGCACTTTGTGAGAAACCACTAGTAGAACATTCACTTGGTGTTGATTTGTTTGTTAATCTAAGAGTATGAGTTCCATACCCATCAAGTGTAATTTCTTTTGTATCTCCTACATTGTATTTGCTTATGTTATTATTTCCAACTGCTTTAATTATTGTTTTCCATGAATCAGCCGCAAATGAATTAGGTGCTGGAATATCTTTATCAGCAATGTCAGTAAAGTATCCTGGATTAGCTTTCCCACCATCTATATGAGCATATGTTTTGTCAATATAAGAATAACTATATTTTGTACCTAAACCTCCTACTAAATTAGCGCAAGCGTTAAACATTTCATTGCTTGATGTAACGTTACTAGTCACAAATTTATCACTCACATATATTGTTTTTTTAAATTATTACTTCCATAGAACATATGACTTACATTTGTTGCTTTACTCGTATCAAAACTACTTAAATCTAGTGTTGTTGCTTTAATGGCTTGAAACATGCTTTGCATATTTGTTACTTTACTTGTATTAAAATTACTTAAATCAAAATTTTTAATACTGCTTCCAAAAAACATTGCATTCATATTTGTCACACTGCTTGTATCTAAATTATCTAAATCTATTGAAGTCACTTTGCAACTAGAAAAACATATTTCCCATGTCTGTCACTTTACTTGTGTTAATGTTTCCTAACTTGATACTTGTTACAGCACTTTCATAAAAACATACTTCTCATACTTGTAATATTGCTTGTATCTAAATTACTTAAATCTAGTGATAAAGTTTTTACTACCATAAAAACATTGCATGCATATTAGTAACATTTTTTTGTATTAAAACTGCTGAAATCGATTGATGAAGCTTGGCTTTCAAAAAAACATAACATCCATTGAAACTATTGGCTTATTATTTACGTATGTACATAACTTACTATTTACAGCATCTGAGCTATTTTTATTAGTTAACTGTACGCCCCAGCCGTTCGTAGAAATATTTTTCCAATTTAAATTACCCGAACCTCCATAATCACCTTCTTGTTTATACTTATATGTATATTGTCCATTTACATATGATGTTCCTTGTGTTAACGTTGAACTAGTCTTACAGAAATATATATTTGTACTTGTATCAGATAAAGTTATTTCACTATATGTGGATGGCGCTACTATATCATTTAATGTATTTGTTATATATCCGCCTTTCACACTCAAACCAAGTGTTTGTGAAGAAGTGCTGTTATTCGTTATTTGAAGTTTTATTGTTTTTTTGTATTACTTGATATAACTGAATCATTTGGTTTTATTATATGTTTTTTTGTTACGTTATTAGAATTATCTAATTCATATGCTGATTCATAGTATTTAATTATTAAATTTGAATTCTTTAAGTAAAAGCAATTTATAATAAGTATCTACTGGGTTTAAGTTATTTACTTTAACATCAATTATTGTTTCACCTGTTGGTATAGTTAATGTGTTAATACTGTTTCCATCTATTTCTATTGAGTATTTTAATTCTCCAATATACATTTCAGCTGCTTTATGATTATTTGAAGTAACGATAAAATTCGAGTAAGATACACCTAAAATAATACTCACTACTATGAATATTGCTACTACATACATATACTTTTTTAGCACATTTACTATCTTATTCATGAGATCATTATAGCATAAATTATCACCCTCTGCAAACGAATATTTGTTCTTGCTTAATCTTTGAAGATTGACGAGTTATTTGGTACAAAAATAATTACAAATATCAATTAAAAATTTAATTAAAAACACTTAACTTTTCAAAGCTAAGTATTTTATTATTTTACTTTGTTGTAAATACTAATGTTGATGGTATTTTAGTTATAGTACTATCATTAAACTTTGCAGCGGTCTTTGAATCTTTTGCATATCCAGTTGTTGCTTTTGCGTTATAGAACATATCTTTCATATTTTTCTACTTTTTGATATATCAAAAACTACTCAAATTTAATGTTGGAATTGAACTGTAGCTAAACATTCCATTCATTCTGATTACGTTACTAGTGTTAAATTTTTTTCTAATCCTTTTATTTTTTGTGTTGTAGAATTGCTAAACATTTCACTCATATATTTTACATTGCTCGTATCAAAGCTTGTTAAGTCTATTGTTTCAGATAAGCTATTTTTTTAAACATACTACTCATATATACTACATTACTTGTATCAAAGTTATTTAAATTCAATGTTTTAATTTTACTTTTGCGGAACATATCATTCATATTATTTACTTTGCTTGTATCAAATTTTTCCATTCCTTTTTATTTCTGTTGCTGATGCATACGCAAACATAGCACCCATATCTGTTACATTACTTGTATCAAAGCTACTTAAATCTAATGTTTTTAACCCTGTGCTCATAAACATGCTTCCCATGTTTGTTACATTACTTGTGTTAAATTTTTCTAGTCCTTTTATCTCTTGCACTGTAGAAGAAGCAAATAGTCCACCTATATGTGTAACTTTACTTGTATCAAAGTTACTTAAATCTAATGTATTGACAAAAGTATATGCAAATACGTCAGACATAATTCTTACATTTGAAGTATTAAAATGACTTACGTCTATTGTTTCCATTTCACTAAAACAAAACATACACGACATTCTAGTAACATTACTTGTATCAAGTTTTTCAATACCTTTTATTGAAGTGAATTTCAAATCAGAAAAAAAGTACTACTCATATCTGTTACTTTTGATGTATCAAAATTACTTACATCTAATGTATCACTATTAGTACGAAACTTATAAAACATAGAATCCATGTTAGTTACCTTACTCGTATTAAGTTTACTAAAATCAGCATCTTTTTATATATGCACTATTAAACATACTACTCATATCTGTTACATTTCTTGTATCTAAAGCTTGAATATCCAATTTAGTTATACTAACTCCATTAAACATACTAGACATATTTGTTACCTTTGAAGTATTTAGATAGTTTAAATCCATAGATTTAACATCACTCCATGAAAAACATATGATTCATATCAGTTATTTGATTATTATCAAAACTACTTAAATCTATTGATACTGCTTTACTGTCTCTAAATGCATATGCTGCAGAAGTAACTGGTATTCCATTTATTGTAGTACAAACCTCGCTTGTTACAGGGTCTGCACTCCTTTTATCAGTTAATTGTACGCCCCAACCTTTAGTAGACATATTTTTCCACGTAAGTCCGCTACTTGGAAAATCTCCATCTTGCATATATCTATAAGTATATTGTCCATTAACATATTCTGTTCCTTGTTTAAGAGTACCATTATATGTACATGCTACTGTTGAAACAACTTTTTTAGTAGTTGTTGTAGTTGTTGTTGTTGTTTCACCTTCACCTTTTATACCAGAAGCAATATTACATCTTGAATATTTTGATATATTAAGTGAACTATCTGTCATATATTCATATTCTTTCTTATTATTATCATACCCACAATATAAGTATGTTTTAGCATTTAAATATTCTCCATCTTTATTTTTCAGTAAATGTAATTATACCCTTACAATCACTTTTCTTATAAGTTGTTTTATTAACATAATTATCTTTAATATTATCTTGTAAATCACTCAAGCAAACATATTTAATACTTTCATTATTTTTTTTATATGAATCTGGACATTCATAAGTATTATCTATTGGATCTATACAATAATCTTCTAAATATGTTTTTTTGAAGCTTCTGCTATATTATTTTCTTGAACAATCATAGTTTTATTAATATTATCATTGTATATTTTTTTAATACAGTCTGCTACTCCCATCGTTCCAAGTATTGCTATAATTGATATTACTGCTAATAATTCAACTAATGTAAATCCTTTTTTTTATTCATATCACACTTCCTATCTATCTTAATAAAATTATACAACATAAAAAAAGCACTATTTCTAGTGCTCTTCTTTAACTATTTCTTTTTTTATTTTTTTATTATTGTTGTTATTTTGTTTTTTTCTTGTTTTTTTCTTCTTTTTGCTTCTTCACGAATTGTTGAAGTTTTTTTATTTCCTTCAATAGCGAGCAACTATTTTCTTAGTATTACATCTATTAGTTAAAAACAATAACTACAGTTGAAACAACTACTAAGCATATAGTCCATATAATAACTGTGAAATTAGAAGGATTTAATATTTTATCCCATCTCTTACTATATTCATATTCTTCTAATGCATCATATTTATCATCACTCTCATATAATGATTTAATAGCAGCTTTTAATATTCTCATCATAAGAATCAGTATATCCACCAAATACTTTATCACCAATTATAATATATGGAACTCCAGTAGCAGGTTCTCCCATAAATGTAGAAATTTCAGTTAATAAATTAGAATTTTCATCATTATACCATGATTCAAATGAAACTAATTTAAAAATATTTTCCATATTTATCAGTAATTCCATTTAAAAAAATTCTAAGAATTTTCTACAGTAAGCACATCCCTTTCCTCTAAACATATAGATTGTAATTTGATCATCTGTTTCTTTATAATTACTAAATTTCTCTTCAATTCCTTCTTCAGCTAAAGTTTCTTTTAAATTTAATGTTTTATATTGTTCTTTAGCAAAAAGCCTTTACTGGAATGATAATAGATAGTAACATTAAAGCGATGATAGCAATCTTTTTTTCTTCATAATAAAACTCCTTCCTACAATATAATTGTAAAGTATTTGATATGAAATTTCAATATTTTTTTCGTTTATTTCAAATATTTAATTGTGAAAATTGTACCAATATTGGGTGTACTTTTAACTGTGATACTTCCACCTTCTTTTTCAATTATTGTCTTTGAAAGTGAAAGACCTATACCAAAACTATCATTACTACCATTCTTACCTTTATAAAAATCTATCAAATATATGAGGTAAATCATCATTATCTATACCTTTACCATTATCTTTAATAAGTATTCTTGTATATAATTTATTTTTCACTATAATTTACTTCTACTGTGCCATATTCACTCGTGTGTTCAATTGAATTTTTTTAATATATTAGTTATACTTTCAACTTGCCACTTAAAAATCACATAATAATTTAATATTATCATCACCTGATACTTTTATAGTAATATTTTTTTAACTCTTTTATCATAGATACATTCTTAATACTTTCATTAATTATATCTTTTTAAATATACACTTTCTTTATTAAACTTAACAACATTCGCATCAAATTTTGATAATTTAAGAAGAGACATTACTAAAAAAAGTTAATATTTAATATTTCACGTTTTATATTAATAAGAAATCTTTTTTTCTAGTCTTTTTCATCCATATCAGGATTATCTAAAAATATTATCTATCATTATTGTAATACTAGTAAGAGGTGTTTTTAATTGATGAGATATATCACCAAGAGAATCTTTTAAATTTAATTTATCATTAATACTATTATCAGCAACTTGTCTTAACATAATAGTTGTTTTTAGATATTTCGTTTTTTTAGTATAGAAAGTTCTCCTTCATTAAAAATCATTTATATCTATATCAAACTGTCTATTATTGATTTTTTTGATATCATTTTAGTAATTTCTTTTTATCTTTTTAGATTTATTTTTTTATCATATAAATAAAATATTAATATAATTAATGAATCAAAAAGTAATAATTATTATTAATGATATAATTCTTGTCTTATTATTAACTTTATCATTTTTTTAGTTATACTATCTATACCATATTTACTTAATATATCTTCACAATCTTCTTCACTATTTATTATTTCAATGATATCACTTTCTTCTACATTTGGATATTTATTTTTTTGATATTACTTATTATTGTATTTATTTTATCATTATAATTCTTAGTATACATTTTATATTCATATCTATTTAATATAAATATTAGTGATATATTAAATATTAATAATATTATAAATGATAATATATATTTTTTTATTGTTTTATTCTTCATCTATTCTATAACCTATTCCTTTTATAGTAATTATTATATCACTATTTAACTTTTCACGTATTCTTTTCATATAAACTGTTATTGTATTATCATTAACATCATTTCCTGTCCATTCCCATATACTATCTATTATTCTATCTCTTGTTACTACTTTATTTATATTTTTCAATTAATAGGTTTAGTATTTTTATATTCAAGAGTAGTAAGATTTATTATTTCATTATTTTTTTAGTAACTATCATTTTATTCATATCTATTGTTAGATCTTTTTATTTTAATAGTCTTTTTTTATGTAATATTTTTATTTATTCTGGCTATTAGTTCTAATGGTCTAAATGGTTTAGTAATATAATCACTTGCGCCCATATTAAGTACTTCAACTATATTTTCTTCAGTATCACATGCAGTTAAAAAAATATAACTGGTATATTCATTTTAGATAATTCACTTTTTATATAAATCAAATCCATTACCATCAGGTAAAGTAACATCTAATATTATTAAACTAGGTTTATTATATTCTAAATAATCTTTTTGTACTTTTTAATATTATTTGTTACATCAAGATCTATATTATTTATATTAAATGTATATTTTAAATTATCACTTATACTTTTTATTGTCTTCTACTAATAATATTTTCATAATCTCTCCTAAAAACAATTATATCAAAAAAAGGACACTAAAGTCCTTAAATGTTTTTCATTACGAATATCTTCTATTATATTTTGTTTATTAACTTTCTTTATAGAGTAATTCATTATTATAAAAACTAATATAAATACTGCAAGTATACTTATAAATACTCCTCCAAATGGAAATTCATATTGAAATTCTCTACTTCCCTCTGAAAACGCTATATATATTAAATATGATATTCCTACTCCTAAAAGGTATACCTATTAATAATGATTTTAATGAATAGAATACTGTTTCTAAATTAATAAGTCTATTAAATTCATGTGATGTCATTCCTACACTTTTTAATATTGCGAATTCTCCACGTCTTAAATTTATATTAGTTGTTATTGTATTAAATATATTTGTAATACCAATTAAAGTAATTACTGTAATAAATCCATATAAGAATATCGCCATTAAAGTATAAACTCCTTTAACAATTCTATAATTTTTTTATCAGTATTATCTAAATTATAATCTATATCTCCTAATATCTTTTTCAATATTACTTTGTAACAAATCAGCATTATTACTTCTTATCAATATCCAACCATAATTAAAAATTACTATCAAGTTCTTTTTAAATATTCATCACTTACTATTATAAATTCTGAACTATAAGTATTACTAAATCCAAATGGTCTTTCTTTAGTAACTTCAGATATTTTTTTATTTGATGAGTTATGTTATTTATTTTTTTATATCAACTTTGTCGTTCTTTTTAATATTTAGCACCGATATTTCTACATCTTTTTTACTATCTTCATCATAAGCAAATGAATTATTGATAAGAATACCTGTATTTTTAACATCACTATAATTTAATCCTAATGATTTAACATAAGTTCTATATTCAGAATCACCTATTGCATATATTAATATCTTTGTACCATTAGTACCAATAAGCTTATTAAATTCTTTTTGTGTAAAGTGTTTTTATCTATAATTTCACCTAATAGTCTTTTTTGAAAACTTATTCTTTCTATATTATCAAGATTAAATATTTGTTCTATTTTATTTAAGTTGTTTTTCTTTATCTTTACCATTATCACCTATTATAAGTTGTATATTAGCATCAGACGAACCCACTTCTAAATCTAGTATACTAAATGCCATATTCATGAAATAATAAAGTCCAATAAATACTGAAACTGATATTACTATTGATATAACTGTTGTTCTATATTTCTTTTTATTTCTTTTTTTAAATTCTTATATGATATAACTCCACCTACTCCAAATAATGATTTTTATATACTTAGGAGTTCTTAACTTTTTTTAGATTTTATTTTAATATCTTCACTATTTCTTATAGCTACCATTGGAGATAATTTAGATGCTCTTCTAGCACTCTTTAATGCTGAAAAATATATTGTTATACTTCCAAGTAATATTGATATTAATATTGATATAAGACTTGTATTAAATACTAATGTTATTCCATTTAAAAGCACCAGTATAAATAATAATTACATACTTTAATAAGTATCCATGAAGCAAGTAATCCACATAATATACCAAGAGGTATACCAATTATTCCAAGTATAAATGCTTCATATAAAACATTCTTCTTTATTTGTTTTGATGTTGCTCCTATACTTCTAAACATACCATATTGTTTAGTCTTTTTCTGTTATAGATATATCAAAAACTATTTTTTTAATACAAAAATACAGATGAAACAATTATTATTATAATTACAATAGTTGATAAAAATATAAAAGTACTTTCATAGTACTATCTTTTAAGACTCATTGTTTCAAGTGAAATTAGATATCCATTCATGATATGTGGTGTTGTTATTATTTTCTTTTTCAATTTCATCTATTTCATTTTCTTTAAGTGAACTTAAATCAGTCATATATTTTTTTATATTTTATAGGATCTATATTTAATAATCTTGCTGTTACTTCATATCTATTTTTTTAACGCATCTTTAGTATATCTTAAGTATACATTGTATTCACCACTATAATTATTATCATTTAAATACGTTATAAATGTATATCCTGGTGCTGAATGATTTTCTATTATTGTACTTGGTCTTTCTATAATACCAACTATTTTAAATGTCTTGGTATCTTTTATATCAAATGTTTCTTCATCTTTATGATATGGATTATTTTGATTAAGAGTATATCCATCACTAACTCTATCACCTAAATATAATGTTATAGTATCTCCAACTTTATAATCAACTCTACCATTTGTCTTTAAGTGTCTTGGTATAACTATTTCTTTGTCATTAGTTGGAAATCTTCCTTCAATTAAGTTAAGTGACACATTAGACATAGCTATATCTATCCATAGCAATCAAATATGCATAAGGCTTATCTTCATTTTTACTATTATTAAGTTTTAAATAACCAATATTTTTTTACTTATATATATTTTTTTCAAAGTTTCTATTATTTTTTTAATTTCTTTTTAATGTTTTTACTATCTACATTACTAAATTCATAATGAAAGTTGCCATCTCTATTTATTTCAAATCTAATTAAACTTTCTCTAAAAACTAGATACCATACTTGCTACTGCACATATAAGTGCTACTGAAAGAATTATTCCTATTATTGTTACTATTGTTCTTTTTTTATTAAGTTTTAAGTTTTTTTAATTGTTAATTTATTAAGGATATTCATAATTATTTCTCCTTAACTATTTTTCCATCTTCTATAGTAATAATTCTATCTGCATATGATGCAATTTCTAGGTTATGTGTAATCATTATTATAGTCTGTTTATATTCTTTATTCATTTTTTGTAGTAATTCTACTACTTCTTCACTGGCTTTAGAGTCAAAGTTACCAGTTGGCTCATCAGCAAGTATTATTGCAGGTTTTGTTATTATTGCTCTACCTATTGATGTTCTTTGTTGTTGTCCACCTGATAATTCATTAGGTAAATGATTACGTCTTCTTTCTAGTCCTAATAGTTTAATTATTTCGTTTAATTCAAATTTATCAACTTTTCTATTATCAAGTTCTAGTGGAAGTGTTATATTTTCTTCTGCTGTTAAAATTGGTATTAAGTTATAGAATTGATATATAAGTCCTACTTCTCTTCTTCTAAATATAGCAAGTTTATCACTATTTAATTTATATATGTCTTGTCCATCTATAAATACTTTTCCACTTGTAGGTGTATCTACTCCACCAATAAGGTGTAATAATGTACTTTTACCACTACCAGAAGCACCTACTATTGCGACAAATTCACCTTTTTCTACTGTAAATGATACATTATCTAAAGCAACTACTTTATTATTATCTTTACCATATACTTTTGTTAAATTTTCTACTTTTAATATTTCCATATTTTCTTTCCCTTTCTTAATTTACAACATAAGTATACAAGATGTAAAGTGACATGTAAGTGACATTTGATGAATTATTTTTAAATATTGATTATTCATTCTCAAACGTGTCGAATTCGACACGTTTAAACTTTGCATTAAAAAAATCTCAAAAGAAAGTGAATTTACTCCTTTGAGAAATAGTATCTATTTTAAGAATCCATTTATTATTGTTTGTTCTGCTTCACTTGCTGAAAGTCCTAGTGACATTAACTTAATAAATTGTTCACCAGCAATTTTACCTATTGTTGCCTCATGTACAAGACTAGCATCTACATTTTTAGCATATATTTGTGGTATTGATTTAACTTTACCATTATCTTTAATAATCGCATCACATTCTACATGACCATAACATAAACTATTACCTGTCATATTAGATTTAAATTCTTGATATGAATCCATTTCAGCAACACTTCTTGATGTTACATGAGAACTAGAATTATCTCCATTAAATTCTATATCAAATGATGTAGTTGCTTTTTGGCTATTTGATGTAAATATTTTTTCATTTATTATTAAAGTAGAACCTGTACTTAATGTTGCTTTTGTTACTCTATTAGTGTCATCTACTCCTTTTATTTGACTTGTTTCCATAGTCATAAATGCATTATCATGTAATGTTACTTCAGTAGTTGGATTAAGTATTCTTTTACCACTACCTACTCCTTCTCCATAATGCTTTTCAATATATTTAACACTAGCATTATCTTCAATAAAGAATCTATGAATACCATCATGTCTTGAGTCTTTATGATGTGGATTATTTATACCACAACCTGCGACTATTGTTACACTCGCATTCTTGCCAATAAAGAAATCATTATAAACTACATCAGTAAGTCCACTTTCAGTTATAAGAACAGGAATGTCAATTATCGCAAAAGGTGTATCTTCTTTTACATATATGTTGATTCCTTTTCCTTCTTCTTTTACTTTCTATGTTTACATATTCATTTATTTTTTTCTTTCAATACCTTTTTCCATCTTTTTCTTATGTTGTATGCAGTAGCATTCAAGTAATCACCAGCACCAATAGTACTTAATAATTCAAGTTCAGTCTTATTCATTCATCTCACCTACTTTACAACATGGTTTACTATTTATGTTAGATATAACTTCTTCTTTAGAACCAACTTTCTTAATAGTTCCGTTTTCCATAAGTATTATTTCATCAGCAATATCAAGTATTTTTTTTCTTGGTGTGATATTACTAAAGTAGTCGCATCATTATTTTTCTTGAATATTTTTAAATACTTTATTTAGACTATTAAAAACTCCATAAATCTATTCCAGCTTCAGGTTCATCAAATATAGCAAATTTAGGATCTCTTGCGATAACACTTGCTATTTCTATTCTCTTAAGTTCTCCTCCTGAAAGTGATTTATTAACTTCTCTATCTATATATTCTAAAGCACATAGTCCTACTTTACTTAATATATTACATGCTTCTTTTTTTTAGTAAGACTCTTATTAGAAGCAACACTTAATAAATCATAAACAGTTATTCCTTTAAAACATACTGGTGTTTGAAATGCAAAGCCTATTCCTAGTTTAGCTCTTTCATCAATACTTTTTGTTAGTAATATCTTCTCCATTAAATAGAATTTTACCTTTATCTGGAATAGTAAGTCCCATTATTACTTTAGCAAGTGTACTTTTTCCACTACCATTAGGCCCAGTCAATGAATAAAAACTTATTCTTTTTCAAGTTTTTAAATTTATATTATTTAATATTATTTTATTATCTCTTTCAAAAATAAATAGCAATTAATTCTATCATAATACTCCTTTCAATAACTACAAAAAAATTATCATAATTAGTATATAACTATTTATATAAGATTGTAAAGCAAAATAAGTAAGATTTCCTAGTGGTTTTTATATGAATTGATGTTTAAGCAAAAGAAAAGTGGAATAATGTTTGGTTATTCCACTTATTGTTAAGTTAGCCGATGCGGAATGCTGGGGAGACGCCAAATACATAACTAGAATCAAATTCACTAGCCCAAGAGCCATCATTAAAAACTACAAAAGGAGAATAAGGACTATAATAAGTAGAAGTACGAAGCCACCATATAGCACTATCTGTACCATTTTTCTTAATTGCTCCACTACCTTTAGTAGTAGATACTTCTAAATTTTTTTATAATAATCTAATTGCCTAGTTGAATCATTTGTAGCATTAGTTATTTTTATTTGATGTACCTTGAGTCCATACTTCACTAGTAGATAATAAATATAATTTATCATTAGAAATTAAATTAGTTGTAGATGAACTATTATAACCAGATATAACTGTTGTATTAATAATTCCATTTTTTTCAAATCACTTGGTAAAGCATTATATATATCATTATTTACAAATGTTCTCATACTACTTGATGACCAACCATTATTATAACCACTATCATTCATATTATGTGTTGTTATAATATCAGCAAACTCAAGTACAAATCCACAAGCTGTTTGTGAGAATCCTGAAGTAGAACATTCACTTGGTGTTGAAGTATTTGCTATACGAAGTGTATGTGTTCCATATGTTCCCATATCTATTGTTTTAGTATCTCCAACATTATATTTACTTATATTGTTATCTTTAACTGCTTTTGCTATAGTTGGCCATGAATCAGTACTAAAGGAATTAGGTTCACTAGGCTTATCAGCAATATCAGTAAAATATCCCGGATTACTTGTTCCACCGTCTATTCTAGCATAGGTTTTATCAATATAAGAACTATTATATTTTGTTCCTGCACCACCAACTAGATTAATAGAATTGTTAAACATTTTTTTGTACTAATAGTAACATTTTTTTGTGTTGAATTTATTACTTACATATATTGTTTTGATATTTCTATTAGCAAACATAAAAATCCATATTTCTAACATTACTTGTATCAAAACTACTTATATCTAATGTTGTAGTTGGAATACCAGCAAACATATAACTCATGTCTGTTACTTTTGTTGTGTCAAAATTATTTAAATCTAGGGTTGTGACTTTGCTTTCAGCAAACATATAACTCATATTACTAACATTACTTGTATTAAATTTGCTCACATCTAAGGTTACTGACTTGGTATAATAAAACATATAGCCCATATTCACTACTTTTGATGTATCAAAGCTACTTACATTTATTGTTGTGGCATGACTATAGGAAAACATCCAAATCATGTCAATTACTTTTGATGTGTTGAAGTTACTTAAATCTAATGTAATAGCTTTGCTCATATAAAACATATCACCCATGTTAGTTACATTACTCGTATCAAAATTACTTAAATCTAGGACTGTAGCTTTGCTTCTATTAAACATATAACTCATATTTGTTACATTGCTTGTATCAAAAATTACTTACATCTATTGTTGTAGCTTGACTAATAGAAAACATACCACTCATATCTGTTACGTTTAATGTATCAAAATTACTTGTATCTAGTGTTGTGACTTGGCTTTCCTCAAACATTCTACTCATATTTGCTACTTTTGATGTGTTGAAGTTACTTAAATCTATCGTTGTAGCTTGACTTTTATAAAACATAAATGACATTGAAATAATTGGTTTATTATTTATATATGTACATAACTTGCTCACTACTGGGTCTGTGCTAGATTTATCAGTTAATTGTACGCCCCAGCCATTATTAGTCATATTATTCCATGCTAAACCTGAACTTGAATAATCTCCTTGCTGTTTATAAGCATAAGTATATTGCCCATTTACATATTGTAAACCTTGTGTTAATGTATCTGTTGTTGTACAAAAGTATGTATTTGTACTTGTATCTGCTAAAGTTATTTCACTATATGTAGATGGTGTTATTATATCATTCACTGTATTTGTTATATATCCACCTTTTTACACTTAACCCTATATTTTTGGGAAGAAGTACTAGAATTTGTTATTTTTTTAGCTTTATAGTATTTGAGTTACTATTTGTTATTGAATCATTTGGCTTGCTATAGGTTGTAACAACATCATCTGTATCTTTAGTTGTTTCATAATATTTAACTGTTAAATTTGAATTTTTTTTAAATAAAGTAATTTATAATATGTATCTACTGGATTTTGATTATTTACTTTAACATCAATAATTGTTTCACCTGTTGGTACTGATAATGTATTAGTACTACTTCCATCTATTTCTATTGAATATTTTAATTCTCCAATATACATTTCTGTCTGCTTTTATGATTATTTGAAGTGACAATAAAAATTCGAGTAAGATACACCTAAAAATAATACTCACTACTATGAATATTGCTACTACATACATATACTTTTTTTTAGCACATTTACTATCTTATTCATGAGATTATTATAACATAAATTATCCCCCTCTGCAAACGAGCATTTGTTCTTGTTTAATCTTTGCAGATTGACGAGCTATTTGGTACGAATATTTTTTTCTTAATTATATGTTAGTTTATCAGTATTTATGAATTCGATTTCTATTGCGTTTGTTGTGAATCTATGTTTTGCATATATTCTAATCATGTATATGCCTTCTTCTTTTACATATGGTGCAAAATCATTTAACAATTCTCCACTATAAACTTTTTTACGAGGCTTAGTTGTTCTTTCTATTTCCATTTTGAAATATTCTTCATCATTATTTTCTTTCATTTCTTTATCTGGTCTTACACATTCAACTTGTACTTTTTTTAGCATAACAACTATATGAACTTATTTCTACATTATAACTTGTTGAATCATCTGCTTTTACAATGTATGAATCTTTAGGATTATTTGTATAATTATATCCTCTATAGTAACTATTAATATTTACTACATAAGGAATAATTGGAAAAGAATGTTTAGTTGTATAGTTAATAGGGATTTGTTTTTCCATTTACTTTCACATTATAGTATCTTGCTTTTGGACTAGGATATCCTAGAGGATTAGTTATTTCTATTGTTCCAAAAAAATATCTTTATTAATATGATGATCATTATTACTGCACATATTATTCTTTTGATTCTTTTCTTTTTTTGATTGTTTTAAATTTTCACTTGTTTCTATATAATCTAGTACAGCTTCTTTTCTCATCTTTTTCTTTTTTTGCTCTTCACTAAATCCAATGTGTTTTTTTCCATAATAACAACTCACTTTTTTTAATTAATATCTTTTGTAATATCATCAAGTTCATAATTTATCACTTTTTTTAAGTTCACTTAATTCTATTTCTATTTGATAACCTATTTTACCACCACTAACAAATATTTTATCTTTAAATGAAGCAGAATTATCAATAATTGTTCTAAATTGTTTTTTTCATTCCGATTGGTGAACATCCTCCATGAATATAACCTGTAAGTGGAAGTAAAAAGTGATGACTTTAACATTTCTATACTCTTTTTCACCTACTACTTTAGCTGCTTTCTTTAAATCTAATTCTTTGTTAACAGGTACAACAAAAAAACATAATGATTATTTGTATTTGATACTGTCACTAGTGTCTTAAAAAAACTTTATCATAACTTTCATTTAAAACATCTGCTACTTCTATACCGCTTAATAGCATTTTCATAAGTATGAACTATATATTTTATCTTCTTTTGATCAAGTATTCTCATTACATTGGTTTTCATTATTTTTTTCTGTCTTTCTTAAATGTTTAGCAAGACCTGTTGGTTTTAATTTTTAGTCTTATCTTCTATTAATTCTAATAACTTTAATAAATCTTTATTCTTAAATTGTGTTACTGGTATTACTAACTTCTTATCTTTACTTTGAAGAACTATATCATATTTATTCAAATTTAATTTTTAAGTCAGTAGCAAAAACCATACTTTTTCTATATCTTTTATTTTCATATTATCTTTTTAATATTCTTCTATTTACTAAATCTAATGATGAAATATATATTCTATCTTTTTATAACCTTTATATATATTTTTATTAAGTAATACTATTATTGATATAATTACTATTAAAAAGAACTACTAATGTTAATATTAATTCTGTTGTTAATTTATCATGTCTAAATATAATCTTATATAAATGAATTAGTATTGAAGATATAGATAATATAATAATAAATATTTCTAATTTGAATTTACTTTTTATCACATTTTTATTTTTCATATTTTTACCTCTGTTGGTATTATAACATATTTGTGATATAATTTATATAGAATAAAGAGGTTACTTATGAATAATAATGATAAAATGGATAAAAAAATCTTTTGATGAATTTGTTGTACAGTTTAAGGAACATTATAATGAGAGACCTAAAGAAACTATGGATGAATTAGATATTCTTATTAATAATATAGAGATTGCTTCTAAATTACGTAAGATTAGTTTATTTTTTTTCTTTATTATTGTTTTGTATTATATTTTTTTAATTACTTCTAATTATTATAAAAAGTTTAGATGCTTTTAGAAAGTGATTTTACTGTTTATCTATATTCATGTGTTTTTTTATATATGTTGGTGTCTTAATAGGACTTAGAAGTAAAAGTAATGGTATTTTCTTCTTAATTACACTTCTTTTAATAGGATTTTATATGATGATTCCTACTGAATTATATAGTTATTTATTTACTGATAATTGCTTATATGGCGATTTAATTACAGTATTATTTATTATTACTTGTATATCTATTATAGTTTTAATAACAATTACATGTATATATAATCTAAATGATAAGTTTAAATTAAACAAAGGTAATTTTATAGGAATATTATTTTCATATATTATACCTATTATTCTATTTAGAGTATTAAGTAGTAATAATAAATATGTTATAGGAGAAAAAGTTATGAAAGATAAAGAATTTAATAATAAAATTAATGAACTTGAAAAATTATATAATACTAATGGTCATCAGAGGGTTCTTAATAATATGCATAAGTCTATAATTAAATTAAATAAACTTAAGAATGGAAATGTAAAAAAGGAAAAAGAGAAATTATCAAGCCTACTAAAGATGAAAAAAATATGATCTAGTTGTACTTATTATATTAATAATAGTTGGTATACTTAATTTAATCTGGAACGATTTTAAATTTGATACATATTTTGCCGGGCTTGTTTGGTTCTTTTTAAGCTATGCTTGCTTCTTTAAAACAGAAAAGAAATATTTTGCTATGCTATATCTTTTTACTCTAGTTGGTATGGGATTAATGGTTGGACCAAGAATTATAAATATATTTAAAAGTCCAGTCATGAGTGATAATGGTGGTAATGGTGCTTTAACTACTATTTATATATGTGCTATTTCGTTTATAATTGTTTGTGTTGCAAGTAGGATTTATTGTACAAATGAGAAGTTTAAAGCATATAAATATTCAATTCTTATTATATTTTTTTATTATATATGATTCCATTTTTTTAGTTATTGAATTTTTTTACCATTTATATTTAATTTGTAGTGAGGTTATATAATGAAGAAGAAAAATAAAGATGATAAATTATTTAATGAACTTGCTGATGGGTTAAAGAAACATTATGATAAGAATCCTAAAGAAACTATGGATGAATTAAACATTATTATTAATAAAATGGATAATTGTTTTTAATTCAAAAAAATCATTAATGTAGTATTTTTTTATAATATCAACTATGATATTTTTTTAATTACAACCAATAGTTCTAAAGGAAGTAGTTATGTTTTTTCTGATTTTATTGCTTTTTATGATGTTTTATATTGTTTTTTATGCTGGAGTATTATTTGGACTTAGAGACACTGAAACTGGTATTTTTATATCATCTATTTGTATAGTTATATCAATATATGGATATATGGAAGTTGGTAATTTATTACAATTTGATAATGTTATATATGGTGATTTAATAAAAGCATTTTCTATAATTACTATAATTATTACTACTATTACATTTATAATTACTTGTATATATAATAAAAAAATGATAAGTATAAAAATTAATAGTACTAATTATACGAGAATATTATTTTTTTATATATGTTACCAATCTTTTTTTACTTAGATTAATGATAATGTTTGTAAATATGATATAGGAGTTAGTTATGAAAAAAATAATGAATTTGATGATAAAATTAAAAATATCTTAAAGAAATATATGATAATAATGAGAAAAAGTCATAATGTTATGCTTAATAATATGCAGAAGTCTATAATTAAATTAGAAGACTTAGAAAAATAAACGATTTAATAAACTTGATAACAATAAGTTTACTTTTTCTCTAAAAGCAAAAATATATACAGCTATCATATATATAATTTCATTAATTGCATTTATATTAAACCCTGAAATTGATTTATATTGGTTTTTAATTGTTATAACTTTCTCTGTTGGAAATGTTTATTTATTAAAATCTAGTTTATTTCATGAAATTAATGATAATGAAATTACTAAAGTTGATATATGTATTATTGCAATGTTTATTATATTGTTAATAAAAAGGTATATTTAATTTGATAATTGGTGAATTTAGGATTGGAAATATGGGATATTATTTAATATTTCTAATTTGGTTTTTTTAGAAGGACTTGCTTATTCTTTAATAGTTAAAGATAAAAAAATAATAAATTCTTTTATATTAGGTCAAATATATGGTACTGGTGTAATGATAATACATAATCTTTTAAAAAAATATTTGGTAGTCCTGCTTTAACTGACAATAATGGTTATATTGTTAACATTATTACCTGGGCATGTATTATTACTCTTTTTGTTGCATTTTTGCGTTTGTGGAAATTATGCCGATAATCAAAAAAATTTAAATCATATAAATATTCACTTCTTATTATATTTTTTTATTATATATGATTCCATTTATTACTCTTGAATTATTGCCTTTTATATTTAATTTATAAATCTCTATTGATTTTATATATTTTGTATGTTATATTGTTGTTGACATTTGTGAAATTACATGCGTTTTTTTGTGTACTCAAATTTTTTTATACTCGTTATTTTACACATTTATAAGAAATGTGTGTTTTTTTGCGTAAGAAAGGAAGTGAAAAAAATAAAATGTCATTCATCAATGTTCAAGACATAAGTAAAACCTTTTTAAGGTTGCTAAAAGAAGAAGTGGTTTAAAAAGCAACTTTAAAAATCATTTTTCAAGAGAAATTATATCTATGTTGAAGCCGTTAAAGATATATCATTTCAAATTGAAAAAGGTGAAATTGTTGGTTACATTGGACCTAATGGTGCTGGGAAAAGTACTGCTATTAAAATACTTAGTGGAATATTAGTTCCTGATAGCGGTAAGTGTACTGTTAATGGACTTGTTCCATACAAAGATAGACAAAAATATGTTAAAGATATTGGAGTTGTCTTTGGTCAAAGAAGTCAATTATGGTGGGATATACCAGCAGAAGATACTTTTGATTTACTTAAAGATATTTATAATATAAGTGATGAAGAGTATCAAAAGAATAAGGAAGAACTTACTACCCTACTTAATATTAAAGATATTATGGGAATTCCAGTAAGACAACTTAGTTTAGGTCAAAGGATGCGCTGTGAAATTGCTGCTTCATTAATTCATAATCCATCCATATTATTTTTAGATGAACCTACTATAGGATTAGATGCTGTATCTAAAGAAATAGTAAGAGACTTTATCAAAAAACTAAATAAGGAAAAGAAAACTACAGTAATATTAACAACGCACGATATGAGTGATATCGAAGCACTTGCTAAAAGAATTATACTAATTGGAAAAAGGACAAATACTTTTATGATGGAACACTTAATCATTTAAAAAAACAAATATGGTCATATTAAAAAAAGTAAGTGTTAAAAACAAATGATAAGATTAAATCATGTAAAAAAAGAATGGTATTATTTCTTATGAAAAAAAGTTGATAATTATTATAATTTTTATGATTGATGTTAGTATGATAAGTGTATCTAATTTCTTAAGTTACTTGTCTTCTAAAGTAAATATTAATGATATAGAGATTAATAGTGAAAAATATTGATAATATAATAGTTCGTATGTATAAAGAATATGAAATTTAAATCATATTTATCATTATTTAAGATTAAGTTTATAAGTGCTTTTACAATATAGAACTGCTGCTTTAGCTGGTATCTCTACTCAATTATTCTTTGGAGTTGTATTTATTATGGTATATGTTGCATTTTATGAATCTAATAATACAGCAAGTGTTCCAATGGATATGAAATATTTAGTAAATTATTTATGGCTTAATCAAGCATTCTTTTTCTCTAACATATATATGGATGAGAAATGATGATTTACTTTCTATGATTAAAAATGGTAATGTAGCATATGAACTTTGTAGACCTGTAAACTTCTATTTCAAATGGTTTTTTACAATGTATGGAACAAGAATAGCTAATGTTACTCTTAGATTTTTTTACCTGTTTTATTAATATCGTATTTCTTACCTAGTCCATATAATTTAACTTTACCAAATAGCTTTTTTTAAACATTATATTATTTATTATTTCATTATTTATTTCTAGTATTATTGTTGTATCTGTAACAATGATAATTCATTTAATAGTATTCTTTACTTTAGATGAAAAAAAGGTATCATAACATTTTTTTAATGGTTTTTGGTGAAATATTCTCAGGTGGAACTGTACCTTTAGCATTCTTCCCTAATTGGTTAAGAAATGTCGCAAATGTTCTTCCATTTAAGTTTTTATGTGATACTCCATTTAATACATATAATTATGGATATACATATTTTATTAAAAAAACTTTGGTATAGGAATATTATGGTGTATAGTTCTTATAACACTTGGTTTCATATTATCTAAAAAAAGCACTAAAATGTGCGAGTGTACAAGGTGGTTAATATGAAACTATATATTGAATCATTAAAAAAATGCATCTTAAAAAGTACTTTTAGAATATAAAAACATCATTTATAGTTGGTTTCTTTTTCTCAATTTTTTTGGTTTATTTTTACATATTATTTTATAATAATAGCTTTTATTTAATAAGTTTGATAATATTAAAGGGATTTACAATGTATGAAGTATTACTTACTTTTTTTCAATTATACAATTTGGTTTCTCTATGAACGAATTATTTGCTCGTGGTATTGATGCTTTTGACAAATTAATAATTGATGGTAGTTTTGATAGATTGCTTTTAAGACCACAAAATATATTATTACAAGTATTATGTAGTAAGTTTGATTTTGTTAAGTTTTCAAGAGTATTTCAGTCTATCATTGTATTTATAATTGCTTTATCTAATTTAGATATAAAATGGAATATTATTAAAGTTATTTCATTAATACTTATGTGTATCGCATCAATTATTGTATTCTTTTCTGTCTTCTTACTTATGGCTTCATACTGTTTCATAACAGTACAAGGTTTAGAAGTTAGAAATTTATTTACAGATGGAGGTAAAAAAATATAGCACAATATCCAATGGGAATCTTTAAAAAAGGCGTTCTTATGTTTTTTACTTTTATAATACCTTACTCTCTTGTTAATTATTATCCTCTATTATATTTTTTAGATAAAAGTAATAACGTATTTTTATGCTTTTTGTATCCAATAATTGTTTTTACTTTATGTAATACCAGCACTAATATCATTTAAGATAGGAATATCTAAATATACTTCTGCTGGTAGTTAAGATATGAAGATTGTTAATGTTTTAACAATCTTTTTTTATTTATTTTGATATTGTTTTTATATTATAATTAAATTATGATAGAGGTGTGTTATGGGTAATGAATTTAATAATAATGTTAAAAAAACTAAAAAGAATTTTATGATGAAAAATGATAAGAATAAAAAAAGAAATAAATCTTGAAATGAAAAAAATATGATTTATAATTTAGAGAAAAAAAGAAAGATAAAGTTTATAACTGGATTATTTTTTTATATTTTCTAATATTGTATTGATATCTAATTTTATATTTCCAGTTAGCATTGGTAATTTTTTTTGTATATTTATTTGGAACAATTTTATTTTTTTAAATGCTATATTATATTTTTATTAAATGTTATGATTGTACTGTTTCTTACTACTTACTTTGTTTATTTTTTTGGCTATTTTTCTTATGTTTAACTATAAGTTTTTTTGAACTTAGTGAATATAGTATATTTGTATTAATCTTTCCATTATTATATTTTATTGCTTCAATGTTGATAATAGCCTATAAAAAAATCTAAAGATAGATATAAATATTTATTATATTCTGCTTTAGCATTGTTTGTAGTGGTGATTATTGTTGGTAGATTCATTCCTACTTCAATATTTTAAAATAGATGTATGTTATGGATGATAAAAAAATCCTAATGATGATGGTTATATATTTAAAACAAAAATATTTGAATCCTAAACTTGAGAAAAATATTTAAAAATTGTATTTGCATTTATTATTTTACTCGTAGGTTTAATAGGACTAATTGATAGAAGTTTTGATGGTACTTATTATGCAGGTGTTATATTTTTTTTCTTAATTGGAATATTTATGGGGCTAAACGATGATAAATTTAATTTAATTTTTATTCAGTCATGGACTTTTTGGCCTTGCATTAATGATAGGGCCAGTTATACATAATGTTTTAAAAAGTCCTATATTAACTGATTCAGAAAATAATATAATGATTTGTTTAATAGTTTCAATAGTTATACTTGCAAGTGGTTTTATTACTATTATAATTTATAATTTAAATTATAAATTTAGAGATTATAAATATAGTTTACCTATTATACTTTCATTATTTTTTTGATAGGTATTCTTATGATTAAATTTTTTTACCTACTATATATGGTATAGATATAAGCCAATCATTTTAATATAAAAATATATTTAGTTATGAAAGAGGTGTTTTATGAACGATAATAAATATAAAAGAATATTTAAATAAGATAGATGAATATTATAAAGATAATCCAGATACTACTATAAAAGAACTTGAGAAAGCTACAAATAATATTGAATATGTTGTTCTTATGAAAAATAGTGGTATTAATTCTAGTAAGTTTTTAGGTGATAAATCTGTTCAAATGTATATAGCAGACATTTGTAATTATTATACTAGCAATTGGGTTACTTGGTATACGTAATAATAGTTTTTGATGGTGCTTACTACTTTGGATCAATATTTTTATATAACAGGTTTATTAGTTGGTTTAAATGCTAAAGGTGTTGGATTAATAGCTTTACTTACTCATGGTGGAACTGGTCTTGGCTTAATGATAGGTCCAACTATTAGAAATATTATTGAAAGTCCGGTTATGAGTGATTTAGCAAATAATAATATTATAAGTTTATTAGTGATTGCTTTAATAGCAATAGTAGTAGCAATTATTATGAATGTATTTTATAACTTGAGTGAGAAATTTAAAAGTAAAAAATATAGTTTGCCTGTTATACTTTTATTATATATGATTGGTATTGTAATAATAAAAAGTAATACCTGTTATATATAATATACGTATTGATAATTTATTCTAAAAGGAAAAAAAGTCTATTCGAATTTGAAATAGACTTTTAATATGTTAATTTTTTTATTAAATAATTTTCTAAATTAAAATTGTTTTCTCGTGCGATTATTATAAGTTCTTCATTACTTGCTTTCTTTTACTCTATCTGATTCTAGTACTGTCTGCCATATTAATAGTGAATGCAAGTGAATAGAAATAATTAAGTAAATCATTTCTAAGTAAGTCAAAAATCAATATTATAATTCACGAAGCTCTGCTCCACACATCTTATTTAATGTTCTAACAATTGTTTCTAATTTAGAATTAATTTCTTCACTTGTAAGAGTTGTATTTTCTGAGTCGAATGTAACTCTTAACATAATAGATTTTTTTACCTTCAGGTATTTGATTACCTCTATATTCTTCTATAAATTTAATACTGCTTACTTTTTGATTTAATATATTTAGTAATTGTTTCCCAGGTAACATTTTTCATCTACTATTAATGATAAATCTTTTTTTCTATAGATGGAAGAACTGGTATATGTTTAAATTCATTTGTTCTTGATGGATAAGGTATTAACTTATCTACATTTATTTCAAACATTGCTACATTTGTTCTTTTGATTTTTTTGAATCATTCATTGCTTTTTACACTTAATAAACAAATATTACCAATAACTTCATCATTAAGTATTATATCTAAATGAGCATTAATATCTGCCCATGATGGTTTAGTTCCTTCTTTGAAACTAATTTTTTCCATATGAGTATATTCACATATATGTTCAAGAACACCTTTTAACTCGTAGAATATTTCTTTAGCATCCCTACCTACTATACATCCTGTTAAAAGTTTCTTATGAATTGGTAATGTTTCATCTTCACTTGACTCATGATAAACACCTTTTTTTCAAATACTTGAGCCATTTCATACATCTTAAATGAATCAAAGTATCTTAAGTTTTTTTAGATATAGATTCTAACATACCAGGAACAAGTGAACTTCTTAAATATGCTTCTTCTGGTGATGGTGGTGTTGCTAGTTTAACTAGATTGTTTGTATCAATTGAAGCTGCATTTATATATTTAATATCTACCCATGGATAAGTAAATATTTCGTTAAATCCACATCTTACTGATAAATATTCTTTAATTCTTCTCTCTAAAAATAACATTATTTTTGACGAACTGCTTTTATCAAATTTAATAGTAAGTGGTTGTTTTTCAAAACTTTCAAATGATAGAAGTCTTGCGATATCACCCATTACATCATCTTTTAAAGATACATCCCCTGTACTTCTCCATGTTGGAACTACTGTATGATATATTCCATCTTTATATTCTACTTCATAACCTAAATGAGTTAATATATTTGTAATAGTTTCACGTAGTAAAACTTTACCTAATCTTTCATTTAAGAATTTTTTTCACTTACATCTATTTTTTTCATTTTTCAGTTTTAACTGGATATACATCATTAAATGCAACTACCTTAGATTCAGGGAATATTTCTTTAAATAGTTTTAATGCAAGATTTAGTCCATCATCTACTCTTTCTGTATCAATATTCTTTTCATAACGTATTGATGCATCAGTTTTTTCATCAAATCTTTTACCTGTTTTTCTTATAGTTTTAGCAGTAAAGTTAGCTATTTCAAGTACTATACCTGTTGTTTCAGGAAGTATTGAATCTTTTTTACCACCACGAATGCCAGCTAGTGCCATTGGACTATTTTCATCACATATTACTAAATCATCAGTTGTAAGTTTAATACTGTTGTTATCTAGTAATAATAGTTCTTCATTTATTTCTGCATTTCTTACGATTATTTTATTTCCATCTACGTGAGTTTTATCAAAAGCATGTAATGGTTGACCAACAGCCATCATAACATAATTAGTAATATCAACTATAGCATTAATTGGTCTCATACCTGCTTTTATAAGTGATGATTGCATCCATATTGGAGAAGATTTTTTTCATATACATTTTTCTATTTCTACTGCTACATATCTTTTGACATTTAGTAGTATCTTCTATTTCAACATTATATTTTTGGTAAATTTTTCATCAATAGATACTTTTTTTCTAAAGGAATAAGTTCAGTATTATAGATTGCTGATAATTCACGAGCAATGCCATAGTGGCCCCATAAATCTGGTCTATTAGTAAGTGATTTATTATCTATTTCAAGAACTGTATCGTTCATATCAATAACATCACTTATGTTTTCACCTACTGTACATTCTATATTTGATAAATCTACTATTTCTGCTTCAGTTTTGGTGGGAATAGTCCTTCTAAATATACTTCTTCAGCTCCACAAATCATACCATAAGAGTCTACTCCACGCACCTTTGAATCCTTGATTTTCATAAGTTCACTTTCACCATGCCAATAAACTTCAGCACCTGGTTTAGATACAACTACAAGTTCTCCTACATATAAATTAGTTCCACCACATACAATTTGTTTAGGTTCACTTTCTCCAATGTCAACTTTACATACTCTTAACTTATCAGCATTTGGATGGTCATTTATTTCTAAAATTTTACCAACAATTATATCATGAAATTTATCACTTTCATTAGTAGCATCTTCTACTTCTACTGTACGAAGTGTTAAATCATTAGTCATTTCTTTTTGTATTTATATTTTCAGGTAATTTTACATATTTTTACCCAATTTAATGATACTTTCATGTTTTTCTTTTCCTCCTATTTAAATTGTTCCAAGAATCTAAGATCGGCACTATGGAATAGTCTAACATCATCAACTCCATAACTCATCATAACTAATCTATCTAGACCAATATTTATATAGAATCCTGTCCATTCTTCAGGATCTAGTCCTGCACTTTTTAGTACATTTGGATGAATTACTCCACCTGGCATAATTTCTATCCAACCATTGTGGTTACACACTTTACAACCTTTACCTCCGCATACTAAGCATTCCATATCAATTTCATAACCTGGTTCAGTAAATGGGAAGAATCCTTCTCTCATACGAACATTTATTTTTCTACCAAATACTTTTTCAAGTATAGTTTGAATCATTACCATTCCTTCAGAGAATGATATATTTTTATCAACAATTAATGCTTCATATTGGAAGAATGCTCGTTCATGTCTAGCATCAGTGTTTTCATTTCTATAAACTCTACCAGGATATACAAATCTAGCTGGTGCTCCATGTTTAAGTAAATATCTAACACTTCCACCTGTTAAGTGTGGTCTTAAACATAATCTTTCAGTTCCACTTTTATCTTCAGTTCCATCTATCCAAAATGTATCCATCGTTTGTCTAGCAGGATGATCTTCTGGAAAATTTAAATTATCAAATGCATATTTTCACTACTGATATCATCTTCACTAAATACTTCAAAGCCAAGAGATGTGAATGCATCATTTAAGTCATAACACATTTGTGTAATTGGATGAAGAACACCACTACTTACTTCAGTCCCTGGTAATGTTAAATCAATTGGACTATCAAGAACACTTTGTAATGAAATAAGTTCTTCTTCTTTTAGTTTATTTGCATCTGCGACTACTCTTTTTATTTCAGTAGTAATCATTCCTATTTCTTTTCTTTCTTCAGGACTTAAAGAACCAAGTGTTTTCATTATTTCAGTAAGTTCACTCTTTTTTTTACTTGTAAGTTCTTTCATTACTTCTTGTAGCTCATTTATAGTTTTTAGATTCATTAATTTTTTTCTTAAACTATTTTCTTTAATTTGTTCTAATTTTTTTCTTTCATTTTTTTACTCCCTTTCTTAAATAAAAAAATAGTGTTCATCCATAAAGGACGAATCACTATTAAATCCGCGGTACCACCTTTGTTCTAATATTAGCACTCTATAGAATAACGCTCATCACGATTTAGCTCCATTATTGAAATTCATAAGATAGACTCTCTAAAGTAACTCTCAATCAATGATTACTATTTCCTGTATAGAATTCTATATTACTACTTGTTAACTTCATTGCTAACAAAACTGATTAAATTATACATCTTAATAATAGGCTTGTCAAACTATTTTTTTTGTACGAAATATTTACTTATTCTCATAACTTTCTCTTGTTTAGCATTTAATTTATCATGAAGTTTATATAATTCTATCAATATATTATTTAAAATATTAACTATTTCATTTAAATCATCTGTACGTATATAAATATCTACTATTCTTTTTAATTCTTCAGTTATTTCACTATCCATATCCATTATAGTTAATATTTCATTAGATATTTCTTTTTAATAATATATTTATTATGTTTATTCTATATATTTTTATTCTATATTTTTTTATAATAATAATTTACAAGTATTTTTTTCACTTTCTCCATCAGCACTTCTTTTTAGCATATTCTTCATAATCTGATTTTTAAATAATTTATAAATCCCATCTTAAAGTATATTTGTATGTTTCTAACTTCAGCAGGTTCAACTCCTAAAAACTAATCTATTAAATCCTTTAGATTTTTAAATCTTGTTCCATATATCTATATAATTTACCAAAAATATCCTTTATTTTTCTTCTTCTTTGTTAGTTCTAAAAAGCACATAAATATGCAGTTTTACCATCAAATATTTCATCTAATCCTTCAACATCTTCTTTATTGAAAATAGCTGTTGCTTCGCATATTATTTTACCATTTAATATTCCATAATATGAAACTCTATTACCCTTTTTTTAGCACTTTCAATAAATTTTGTTTTGTAAAGACTCCATGATATATCACCAGGATGTATACTTATTTCATAATCCCATTTTTGTATTCATTTCATTTAAGTTTCGGCTATTTTACATATATAATTGTTCATTATTATTCCTTCTTTCTAATTTAAAAATTTATTACTATTTAAACATATATTATATTATATGTTTTTTTATATTTTTATTCAAGAAAAAAAGAAAAAAATAGTGTTACACTTATTTTTATTGAAAGTATCATATCTTCTAAATAAAAAGTTATCATAATAATTATTATCTTCTAAATGCTTTATCCATTTATCTATGTTTTCCTTTTTATATTATCACTAGATTTTCTATATGTAACTCTTAAATACATAGCAAGAGATGGCATTAGATCTATAATAGTTTTTTTCTTCATTTAGAATCTTACTATCATGATATGCTTCTATTATTGCTTTAACTATCTTATATGATTCACTAAATAGAGATGCTCTTATATTTTCTTTTATATCATTTATTGATTCTATTATTATTTTCTTAAATGCATAATCATCATTCATAATTAATGAATTATATATATTATTATAATAGTATTCATATTGTACAAGTGGTAAATATTTCTTAAAGTAATCATTAAATGCTCCCATCTCAAATGCAACACTATCTTTATATTTAGCATTTAACAAATAATCTTTTAACTCTTTAGCAGGTATTTTTTTGATATTAATGTATGCATATCTATTCCTGTCTTATCTATTTCTTTTTTAAGAGTTGCTTTTATATAATTTTTATTTTTTATTGACATTAAAACTGCATATATATGTTTACATGGATATTCACAAGGACAAGTACAGTCATAATCATAGTAGTCTTCATCTTTATCATATTCAACATTTACTGTATAAGATTCATTCGTACTGCCAGCAACTTTAGCAGTATACTTATTATTTGATTTTATTACCGATAAGACCATACCATTTTCATAATAATCTTTACCTCTTTTAATTGTTGTATCATTAAATTCATATTCATTATTTTTTTAATAATATCATTTTTCGTAATCATATTCCATACTATTCATCTGTATACGTATCCTTTATTAAATCATCTAATATCTCTATTGGATAACTATTCTTAAAAGAATCCAATTATTATATCAGTTGCTTCTTCTTTTAAATTTTTTTCTCTAAATACATCATGTGTTGTTTTTATCAAGTAATACTATTTTCTTATGTGGATTTTGTATTTCATTATATACATGCTCTACTGATTCTTGTGGAACTATAAAGTCTTTATTACCTCTAAATATTAATGTTGGTATTTTTTTATATCTTTTTGGTGTGTTTTTGTAATTCTTTTTATTAATTTAAAGAATTCTAAATAACAATTTGCAGGTAATTTAAGTAATCTATTTGCTACTAATTTAGCACCATACTCTTCAAATATTTTTTTGGTGTTGCGTTAAATGCAGTATTAAGATTTATTTTTTCTTGTTCATAACCAGATATTCTAAAAGCAGGAGCAACTAAAACAAGTTTTTTTACTTCTTTATATTTACTTGCTACGTATGACGCTAAAACTCCTCCCATGGAATGTCCTATTACATATATTGTGCTATAACCATTATTAATTAAAAAAATTCCATTTCATGATCAACTTTTTTTAATCCAATCTTTATAAGTTATCTTCTTTTTAAAATCTCCATCATGACCTGGTAAAGTAAAAAGTAAATACATCATAATTACTAATAAGTTCTAATCTATGTGTTAGATATTCTTGATCATATACTCCTCCTGCAAACCCATGAATTACTAATATTGCTTTTCTAAATAACTTCATAAATATACCTCTCTTATTTATATTATTTTATCATAAGTATATGTTATTGCTTTTTAAAATTTACATTTTCAGTGTCAAATAATTATTTATAATGTGTAAATATCATTCATTATTAGATATCTCTTTTTATTTCCCTTACAAATACACTTTGTTTATCTTCATCTCTATTTACAAGTAAATATACCTTATTTTTAGTTCTAGTTAATGCTACATAAAATAATCTTCTTTCTTCAGCATAAGGTATTCTTTCATTAATAGTTGGATATCTAAATAAAGATGTTATCCAATAAATCTCTTTATCACTAGATGGGAAACTTTTATTAAGACCAATTACAATTACTTCATCAAATGTAAGTCCTTTTGATTTATGAATAGTCATTCCTTCTAAATCTATATCTTCATAACCAACAAATGATATTTTTAGTACCTAATTCATCATTAAAATAATCTGTATCAAAGCATCTTTTTAATAATAGCATTAGTTCTTGCTAAAAACAAGTATATTATGGTTAGGATTATCTTTATGTATTTTTTTATTATTATGTCTTTTAAAGTATCATATTCATGATCATTATCAAAATATATAAATTCAATTGGTTTATCAAAATGTTTACCAGATTCTAAATATTTCTTAATTTGATCTGGATTTCTCATTACAAATTCACCTGATACATTTAATAATTCTTGACTATTTCTATATGTTCTACTAATTCTAAAAAAATAACTGCATCTTTAAAAATAATCTTTAAAATTATAAATGTATTCGATTCTTGAACCACTAAATGAATATATACTTTGCCAATCATCACCAACAGCATATATTTTCGCATGATTTCTATCTACTGTTTTTCTTAGTAAGTTCATATTTATATTGTGATATGTCTTGATATTCATCTATAATTATATATTCAAAGTTTAAATCATTATTTATACCTAAATTTTCAATATATTTATTCGCATAATAAAGTAAATCAGAATAATCAAATTTATATATTTCAGCACCATATAATTGACGCTGATAATAAACATAAAAAAATCATTAATATAATAATATTGTTTTTTTGAGCTTGTTCTTTCTCACTAGTTAGTTTTTTTCAATATAACTTGTTATTATTTCTTGATATTTTTTTCTCTATTAATAGATTCTTTTTATTATATTTACTACATCGTAAAAAGAAATTTTTTTAAATGGATAGATTAATGATAGTTTGTTATTATCAAGTATTCTACTATATATTTCTTCATCACTTCTTGTGTTTAATTTGATACCAAATTCTTGCAATTTTATTGATAATTCTTTTTTTCTATATTTTTCTATAGGTGTTTTTATCTAATTCTATAAATTTATTATTATGTGATTTATGAAATTCTAGTTTTTTTCTTTTTTTATTCTTATTATATTTTTTTCATCATCTAGTCCAAAAATATTCAATATATATTTCTTCTCCAGCAAAATCTATAGTGAAGTCAGGCTTATATATTTTTATTTTCATCCATTAATTCTGTGTGTATTTTTTTCATATGAGTAAAGAATGTTATTTTTCGTATAAGAAGTTTGCGATTACTGCTTCTGGGGGCTGATTTTACAAGTTCTCCTTGTATAGTTATTATGTTTTTCTTGATTTAATCTTTTGTTAACCCAATATTCTATGTAACCTTTTTATTCCATTAGGCGAAGTCTTTGCTTCATTTATTTTTATATTTTTTTATATTCAATAATTAGCTCTTCATATGTATCAAAGTTCTCATAATTTTGTAAGAACCATTTACTAAATACCCACTGCATATTTGTTACAGTTATATTGAAAGTATCTAATATATCGTTTAATTTACTTTTAATTTTTTTAAATATGTCACAAAAAGTAATTAAAGAATATTTCTTCTTTATCATTAAAGTCTACTACTGAACATTTCCTATTTTTTTAAATATATTTCTTATGTATTCGTAACCTAAAAGAGTGAAATGTTGTTATATGTGCTGGAATATTAAAATCACCAAGTATTCGTTTTTTCTAATTCTTGTGTCGCTTTTTTTAGTATAACTCATTACTAATATTTTAGAAGGTTCTACTTTTTTTTAATATCAACTAAATATTTTTACTTTAGCAGTCATTGTCGTAGTTTTACCTGTGCCTGCTCCAGCAATTATTAAAGCGCTATCTTCATCACTTAATATAGACTTAATTTGTTCATCATCAAGTACAATATTGTCATCTATACCTTTAAACATATTTTTTTAAAAATATTCTTTTGTATTTGTTACTTAAAAAAAGTTAAAAATGATATTATTATATTTTTTTCTATATCAAAAATTAGGATAATCATTTTTTTAACTGATTGATATAATCTATTTGATATATATTCTCTATTTTTTTACTTTTCCTTTTTAAATTCTTCTTTCATTACAGCACCCTACTATAAAAATTATATCAAATAATGAGTGGAATAACAATTAAAAATAGGCTTATTTTTTTGTAAGCCTATTAATATTATAATGATTTATTTAATTATCAATTATTTTTTTGTCAAAAAAAGAAAAATAAGCATTAAAATGCACTCATAATATTTTGTATAGAAGAAATTAATTTTTTTCTAAATCATTGTCTACATGTTTATTATAGCAATCTATTAAGTATTTAGTATCTATCAATATCACAGATATTTTTTTCATAATAATTGCATGAAGTATTATTTTTTTTCCAGCTACTCTCAGCAAATCCAACATATTCAATGTTATGACTTAATTCAAATAAATTATTATTTTTTTATTAAAGGGAATAATAAATGCATTAAATATATTCTTAACCTTTCCAAAAATTATTATTAATATGTTCACCATATGTTATTTGTTTTTGAATAGAACTTGTACTTGGCAGGTGTAAAGGATTTTTAGTAACTCCATATTTATAATACTTTGAATCTAAAATATAAACATCATTGTTTATAGATAATATTGTATCAGGTCTTAAATTTGCTGCATTAAAATTGGTGTCAAATCCAACTAAACAATATGTTGAATTTGGAAAAATACTTTTCTACATTTTTCATTTCCATATACTTTATTAACCATATATTCCCAAATATATTCATACTGATTTGTACCATAATTTTTTTCAATTTACTTTTGATCATTTCCTTTAAAAGTTTCTAAAAACATTTTTTTCAAATGCCCTAACAAACTAATTTTTGTGATCATCAAACGAATTTGACATTTCTACATTTAATATTTTTTTATAATAATTTAAATTGCTATCTATTATATTATTATTTGGAACAGCTATGTTTCCAAATAGCCATCCAATATATTTTTATACTAATGCCAACACAATACGAGTGAATATCAGTTATAACATTATCCTCTATATTATTTTTTTTCTACATAGGTGTTTAAATATATTGCCTTATTTTTTTATACAAGTAAAATGGCATATTCAATGTTTTCTTCCAATTAATTTTACCATTTATTCCACGCTTATATACTTTTTCTTTATCAGTATACAAACCATTACTTAAATAATCATTTATGAGCCATAAGAAAGAATAAAATGGAATTTCAGATTCATTATCAAACTTATTAGAATATTTTTAAATCACTATTAAATAATTTATCTTTTTATCGATATTGTTTTTCAACAAACTTATAATACTTTTTCGACATTCAGAATCTTCGTCAGGAATATTATATCCAAGTGGAAAATATATTTTTATGTCATCATCCAAAAACTTTATTCCAACATATTTATCGTCAAAATTATTTGAAGATAAATAACATATATCATGCAACTTCAAAATCTTTTTCATTTTCTTCTCTATCAGATTGTATAATATTCACTTGATCTTTAAATATTTCTTTAAATACATTTAACTTTTTATCATGATATTCACTTACAAGGTCATCAAAGCACTCAATTTCATCATTAAACCACAAATTTGGATCTACCTTTGCAACATCATCCCATATATATAACAATACTTTTTTTCAATAAATTTATCAATAATCTCTATATCACTATTTACTGGCTCAACTGATAACTCATTTTCAGTTACAAAATAAATTCCCAACTGTTTATCTTCACTATTTAATCCAGTTGGATTTTTACGAAGTATTTGTTCATTGATTGCAGTAATAAACTGCTCCCAATTGTATGATGATCCTGGTATATACATTGTTGCCAATTTTTTATCATAATCCTCATCCTTAAACTTATTTATAATTCTATGCATCCTCCATCTTCTTTTTAAATGCTGTATCTAATGTAAAAAAACATTTTGATCATTAGTATTCATTGTTGCTATTATCCATAAATTAGATGGTATAGTAATTTTATTTACATTTATTCCATTGTCATTTAAATATTTTCTTATTGGTTCATTTATA
The DNA here is from genome assembly GCA_022010095.1 of Clostridium sp. Classification (GTDB taxonomy): domain Bacteria; phylum Bacillota_I; class Bacilli_A; order RF39; family UBA660; genus CAG-1000. Next base: position 1,321,838 of record CP091739.1, on the reverse strand, counting down.
ATACTATATATACTAGAGCCATCATGTTTTTCTATCAAGTAATTGAAATATATCTCCAAATATCGCTGAAGCATTTCCTCTATTTATTTCTTCAATAATTAAGCATACCTTCTTATTTGGATTTTTTTCAAAGCATTAAGTAAAGCTATGCTAAATGGACCTTCCTGAAATTTATATTTTATTTCGTCTCCTTCTGTTTTTGGAATTATTTGACCAACAAAATCGCTATTTGAATATTCTGGATGAAATGTAGTTCTAAAAACCATATATTCTTGTTCATTAAAATCTCTGTTTACTAAATAACTTTTACCACAACCTGGTATCCCATAATATATCATATTATATCCATTTAATTCAGAATTATAATTATTGCATTTAATTAAATCAGTATCCTTTAAACTATTTAAGATAGCATTTTTTTAAATACATCAGCATTTTTCTAATTGAATACCATTTGATGATATTTTTTTAACTTTTTCTAAAAATATTAGCATTTGATTTTACATACATCATAACTATATACCTTATTTATTTTATCAACAATATTTACACCATTTTCCTGAGCAAATTTAACATAATCTTTCAAATCATCAGGTGTATATTTTTTTGTATCTATTAAATAACAAATATAAAAGATTTAAACATAATCTTTGAACATGATTTTTTTCCTTGCAAATTGAAAAATATTATTTTTTTATTTAGAAAAACTAAAATACCTTTCTTGAATAATTTTTCCAACATTTTTTTCTCCAAGTTCTCTATTTTCCATATAAAAATTGATATAACAAATCTTTTTGGAATTGATATTATTAAATTCGAAGAATCTTCAGTTGTCCTATAAATTCGATTACTTTCTATAACGTTTAATCCCTCACAAATATTATGTGTTTCACCTCCTATAGTAGAATGATCACTATTGGTATTTAATATATTTAACCATTCCTCATAAGTAAGTTCTGAAATTTTATTATCAAAAACAATAATTTAAAAATTTTTCTTAAAAATGTTCCATATAAGTTAAATAATTAGTATTTGGATTCCACATACTTATATTATTTAAATAAAATTTTTTTAATAATCGTAATTCTTCCATTAATCATCAATCTCCTTTATAAATATTCTGAATATTTGTTCTAAAACGTTAACAACTATGCTGTTTCCAGGCTGTCTATATCTTCTTTCTCTACTAATTCCTAATGCTAATATTTTTTCATAATCATCATGCGAATATCCCATTAACAAAAAGCATTCTCTTGGTGATAACATCCTATATCTAATACCAGGATTTATTTTATATTCTAACATTCCAGCATTTGGAATTCTGTCCTGTTTTGTCATTAAAGTGAAAGCATAATCATACTTAAACTCGCCATTTTCATATAATCTTTTATTTTCATTCCACATCTTTTCTCGATATGGAGTATGTGGTGGCGTTGCTTCATCAGCCTCTCTCTTATATTTTTCAATACTATAATCGTCCATGATAAATTGTTTTAATTTTGGCATTTCAACTGGATTATAATGCTTATGAACTATTTCAGAGATATCTAGTGTTGGTGATTCATTTACATATTTTCCATTATAATTTCTTATACTTATTGCATAACATCTGCATCTTCTTTGTGGAACGCCAAACTCTCTAGCATCAAGCACTCCATCAAATGTTGTATAACCTAACTCTTCTAGTTTTTTCTTCCATAAATTATAATCATCTACATATTTACTACTTAAAATTGTATCAACATTTTCCATTAATAAATACTTTGGCAATTTTTCAGGATTAATAGAATTCACTTCATCCATTATTCTTTCAACTTCCCATAAAAGTCCAGATCTAGTCTTGTCGCCCTTTTTCATTCCAGCTCCTTTTCCTGCTAAAGATAAATCTTGGCAAGGAAAAACTATAAGTTAAAAAAATCTACATTTAATTTTTTTTCAATATCTTTACCACTTAATTTTTCTTATATCTGGAAAATTATTGCTTCTTATGTGTGCTCTGTATAATTTTTTTAGTTTTTCATCTGGCTGTCTCAAGAAAGCTTTACTTTCTTTCTTACCATCTAAACTATATGTATATTGAGACAAAAATTTTCTCACATCTTCTATCGATGGTATGTCTATTTCTGGCTTATCATCATTATTTATAGCGTCATACGATATAACAGCATCTATATCCCATTCTGAAATTCCAACGCTTTCATAACTAAAATTATCATCCTTTAATCTATTTAATGCTTTATTTTGTGAACCAATCCCAGCAAATGCTTCAAATAATCTTATATTTTTTTTCATAACTACTCCTTACTCTTGTTGCAATATCATAATATTAATTTAAGACTTTTCTAAAATTATATTAAACATAATTTAATTAACATCTATAATTAAAAAAACTTATTAAATTTATATTATTAGAGATATTTTTTTTGACATATAGTTTATTATAACATAATTTTTTTCTTTTCGTTTGCATATTCTTTTTATATTTTTTTAAATGTTTATAAAATAAAAAAATACAATAATGTCTTCTTCAATTTATCTATATAAAAAAATAGTGTTATTTATTAATCATAATAGTAAGAATATTTACATGCTTTCTTAAAATCTCTTTTTAATTTTATCTAATTTTTTTTCTTAGCCAATTCATCATTTGATTAAGTTTTTAAAAAAATTCAATATAATATAATAATTGAATATGTAAAAAGATTAATTTTTTTATTTCTTCTATACAATTTGGAATTCCTAAACAAGTGTATTCCATAATTTCAACACCTAAATTATAGTATTTAGAATCCCAAAGTTCACTGTTAAACTTCAATTCTTCAAGTCTTTTATGTACTTCAACATCTATTTCAAAAAGCAAAAATCATTTAGTTCTTTATTAATGTTGTTAATCGTATTTAAAGATTTAGTGGTATCATCTATTATTTTTGTGAAAAAAATTTCTTTTTAACATTTACTATTCTTTTTAGGACCACAATACTTTTTTTCTGTTAATTTCTAATAATTGATTAAAAATATAAAAATTGTTTCCTTATTTTTTTTGAATATTGCCTCATAATCAAAGTTTTGTTTATAACTGCATATACTTTCATGATTTTTCTTTATCTCTTTTAAATATGCAACTGAATATTTTTCTGGATAAGAATCAATTAGTTTATGATGATTTGAACATAAACAAATCAAATTTTCGACACTATTTCTTTCCTTTTCAGTTTGCATCGCATTATATCTAGGACCACCAATTGATCTAGCTTCAATATGTGCTATATCACACATTATTTTATTATCATCATAAATAAGTTTTTTTCCTTACATCCAGGAAATGCACATTCATTCCCACTTTTAGCAAATAAAGTTTTTTTATAGTTTTTAATTGTTATCGTTGACATTGTTCTTTCCTTTCAATACTATATTCACATTATATCCATTTTTTTATAAAAGTTGTATAACAAACTGATTATATCATTCAATTTCTTCATTGTGTTAGTTCATAATTTTTTTATTTATTTAATTTGAATTAATTTAGGTTCAGCCTTATAATTTGAAAGATAAAAATCCTTCGACTAAAAATAAACACATGTTTAAATATAAAAATCTATTTTTTTCAAATAATTAGTAATCTCAATAAAATAATTTTCATTTCTTAAGTTAGAACCTCTAAGTCCTAAAACATCAGTAACATACACTACTAAAGTTATAGTATCGTCATAAGAATTTTTCTTTTCAGCTTTTTTGCATACTGCTTGCTCTATTTTATCAATAAAATCTTTTTCAAAATCATCAGCATAGTAGCGAGCCAACATTAGCTATATCAAATTGATTTAATTTTTTTCATATCTTTTTTATATTCATTATTATAATTAACTGTAGTAATTTCTATTTTATCTTCATTATCACCACTAGTTACTATACCATCAAATTTAATTTTTTGACTTGTATCCCTTTCAGTATATTTAACTATTGCATCAGAGCTATAATATAACGAAGCAAATCTAATTAATGGAAGATATGATTCATAAAACTTTTTAAATTCCTTAGTATGCATCCTGGATAATTCTACAAGTTTTTCGAATGAAACATCTAAATCACCATCAAATTTACTACAAAAATTATTAATATTTTTTCTATATCTTTCTTGTTTACTAAATATTGAAAAAAACTTCATTACAATATTCTACATGCTTATCCACAGGCATTTCTTTTTTTCCATTATATCAAAAATCAAAAAAATATTACAATAAATATCTTCTTCCTTTTTTTGTAGCATTCATAAATACTGAATTTAAAAAAACATTGTCCCTTTTCATTAACTAAATATTTTTTTCATCATTTATGAAATACTCATTTTCACCAATCATTTCATAATTTAATAATTCTCTTTTTTTATAATTTCTTCATCACAATCTAAATTGAATATTGATAAATCAAATACTAAAAGTCTGCATCTATAAGTTCTTCTAAAAAAATTAACTTAATTTTTATATTGAAAAATAGTTTACAAGAATATTCCCAATTAATTTTATATTTTTTTGAATTACATTTTCTTAAATTCTTAAATATTTTTTTGTCTAAATTTAATTTATCCATTAAATTCTTTCTTTCTAAATAACATTTATTATTTAAAAACTAATAAAGAAGTTGAAAAACTTATATAATTTAAATTTATTTTATTATTATTGTATTTATATTTATTAATTAAGAAGTTAATATTTTTATATTTTTTTGTAAAACTCACTTTCAGGAATAATTAAGCTATCATCCTTGTTTATATTTATAATTTCATTAATAAACATTTCCAAATCACTTTTATAATTCATACATTATTATTCCCTTCTAACATCTCTAAAGTAACTCTATCTCTCTTACCATTATAAAAACTTATCTATTATTTTTACCAAATATTTTTTTCTTCTGGAATAGAATATTCAAATAATGTCATACATGAATTTAACTTAAGATAGTCTGGATAACCAAATATATTTTTCTATACTATCATCTAATTTATATAATTCATTACATATTTCAATCATATTGCTTCTTAAATATGGATTCTTCATATATTCAATCACTTCATTAACACTATCAAGTCCATAATATTCTGAATTATAACTTTGACCTAAACCTTTTAATTGTGGAAATATATACCATATCCAGTGAGTTCTTTTTATTTCCATCTTTTATTTCAGAAAGCGCTATTTCATAATAAAGTTCCTGCATTTTTAATAAATCTATCTATATCATACATATTTCTTCCTCCCTAATTACATATTATCACATAATTATTAATTTACTTGTGCTTTTTTTATTAACATTTTTTTATTTACAATATACTTTACATCAACATTTTTTTAATAAAAAAACATACACAATACATAATAAATATGATATTACCTATAAACAAGTTATTAACATTTAATTTACATAGATAACAAAAAAACAGAATATATTTATCCATCATATCCTGTTCTTATTTCATATTCCCTATCATTAGCCGGATTATAATATTCATCACATACAATTCTTCCATCTTCATCATCATAACAAACCATATCATTATTAGCATTTCTATTACTATTACTATTACTAGAAGAACCATCATCATTTACTATTAACACAACAATCATTCCAACTATAATTATAAATATTATCCATTCAAGAGACACATCTTTCTGTAAAATACCTTTTTCTTTTTTCATACACACCTATCAAATTTATTGACTATATTATACTATAAATATATGTGATTTTCAATAATGACTAAATTTTTCCATTAAAAAGAGGATACTGTATTTACAAAATTGAAGTGATAAAGTAAAAATTAATCTCTTTTAATTTTTATATAATTATTTATCTTTTTTTCTAAACTTTACTTCTAACACTATTCCTTTATCTTTTTTTATTTGTATCCTGTGATGTTTCAATTAACTGATATGTTCCATCGCCAAATATAATACTATTTAATATTCTTTTTAACATTAAGATATATTCTTCTTTCATTTATATTTGTATTTATTACATATGTTGTAAAACTTTCACTGCTTTCTTCATCAAAAGTTTCATCAATTTGCTCTATAGCAATATCTTTTTAAAAGCTTGTGGTGAATCATCATATTTAATAACTTTATCAAGTATATTAAGTTCTCTTTGCTACAAAAATATAAAAAGACAATCTGCTCCTAAAAATAGTATCAGTTGATAAAAATATAATCATATGATTCATTTATAGCTCTTTCATATTTTTTTCTTTTTTTCTATTCTTTCATTATGTTTTTTTCAAAGTTATCAATAATTCTTTTTTTGTTTCCTCTTTTTACTTCATCTAAAAACATTTAAATGTACGCATGTATAACTTGCTAAAGATGAATCATATTTTTTTCAATAAAACTAATATAAAAAAACTATTTAATTTAGTTCTACTTACTTCATCCTTAGTTTTAAATTGTTTATGTAACATATCTTCTAAACTCTTATTGTTTTCATGGATTATATCATTTATCATTCTTTTAGCAAAGTAATTTAAAGTCTCCTCGTATCCTTTATATTCCGCGTAAATATAGCAAAATCCCATACCAAAATATTCTAAAACTTCTTTATCTTCTTCACTTTTTCTTATATAATTCAATTACTATTTTTTTTCTTTATCATATTTAGCCAAAGGCACAAGAAAAATATTTACTATTTAATACTTTATGATCTTTTGTTATCTCAAACATTATTGTATAAATTTCAGTTGTTTCAAGTTCTTTTTCCAACATGACTTAAAAAAATAATCAGCAACTTCACATACGAAATCTATCTTATCTCTAAATTTTATTATTAAATATTTAACAAATTCATAATCACATTTAACAATATCAGAACATAAATTATAGAAATTATTGTCCCCTGATACACTAATAACCTGCATCATAAAAATCTTTATCATTTTTCAAGTTCATCAATATCATGTGTAGTTATATCTTCACCATTGATATATCTATTTATTAGATCTCTACTATATTTTTTCACTTGTACCCCCTCTGGTTCTAAAGTGAGACATTATTATATACAAAATATTAGAAAAGTCAAATAGAAAGCACACTATCGTGTACTTAATTTATTAGTTAGACTCTATACTTAACTTACTACCTGTACTTGTTTTATTAACAATTATTTTATTATCAATTCTACTAATAAGTTCTGTAACATGTGATATTACCCCTATTAATTTATCATTACTAGATAAGTCAGTTAAGATATTTAGTGCTTGATTTAATGATTCAGTATCTAATGAACCAAATCCTTCATCTATAAATAATGAATCTATTCTTATACCTCCATGAGTATTACTAATGGTATCACTTAAACCTAATGCTAAAGCAAGTGATGCTTTAAACTTCTCTCCTCCTGATAATGATGCTACATCACGTTCTTTACCAGTATATGAATCAAATATAGAAAAATCGAGTCCTGTCCTAACATTAAGTTTAGTCTCTGTTTCTTTTCCTTTTTTTAATTCATATCTACTATCAGTCATCTTTATAAGCCTTTTTATTTGCTTCTACTAAAAACTGACTGCATAAAAATATGATTGTACATAATTTTTCAAATGTAATTCTTTGTTTACTAGTAAGTGTTCCATTCGCAGTATCACTTAATAATTTAATGACATTATATTCATCTTGAACTTCTTTGTTATCTTTTTAAATAATCTTTTAATATTACTAGTTGATAATTTAAGTTTCTCTAAAGTAGCATTTAAACTAGTATATAAATTATCATATTTACTATAAAGTTCTATTAATTCGTTTAATTGACTCTCTTTTTTTCTTTAACATCAATTACCTTTTTTTACTTATTACCTCGGATTCTAATAATTTAATAGTCGATTCATACTCTTTCTTACAACTATCATAATTATCAATTTTATTTTTTTAAGACTATTTAATTCATATTTATCTAATCTATTATTTTGATAATCTTCATAATTAGTATTATTTTCACTATATAAATTATCTAACTTAACATTATATTCTTTAATATCTTTTTTTCTAATGACTCAATATCTTCTTTAAATATACTAATACTGCTTTCTAAACTTTTTTTATCATAGAAGATAATTTTTTTGTTTTTATTGAAGATATTTCTCTAAATTCAATATCTAATTTTTTTCTTTTTTTCTTTTTTTTCTTTTGATTCAATAATTCATTATTTTTTTATTTTTTTCTTCAACAATATTTATATTTTTCTTTAAAAATTAAACTCTTTTTATTATTTTATTTATTTGTTCAATTGAAGCTTCTTTTTAACTTTCTTGAATTATCTATTTTCTTTAGATTCTTTTCACATTCTTCTATATCTTCTTTAGTATAATTACATTCTACTTCTGTAGCAAGCCTTGGATGTTCTTTTGAACCACATACAGGACACTCTTCTCCATCTTTTAATGTTTCAGCAATTTCAACTGATATATTTAAATAATATTTTGTTCTCATATTTTCATATAAAGATTCTTGTTTTTGATATTCATTTACTAATGATTTATATTCCTTTTTAACAAGTTCTAATTCACTCGCCTTACTTATATAATTATCATAATCTTTATTCTTATTTATAAGGCAATTTATTTCAGTGCTTAGTTTATCAGCATATTCCACATAGTTTTCAATTTTCTGAAAGTAATCTTCTTTTTCATTATATTCTTTCTGCTTTAATTTTAAATCTTTCTTATTTTGATTATATTTCTCTTTTTTTATCACTTAATAATTTATTTGATGAAGTAAGTTTATCTAATATATTTGTGATATATGTAGCAATGCTTACATTGTAATTATACTTTTTCTTTTTTTCCTTATTAATATCAGAATTATTTTTTTTATTAATTCATCTAATTTTTTTGATTCATTTCTTCATAAATTAATATTTTTTTATTCATTTTATTTATGTTAGATATTTCAGTTGATAACTTTGTCTTCTCATCATTTACTTTATCACGTTCTTTTTTAGCAAGTAAAACTGCATCACTTTTATTTTGTATTTCTTTTGTAAGTGTACCTATAGTTTCATCATTACTAAGTCCATATATATTAATAATGGGCTCTAAATTTTTTTTCTTTTTGTTTCTATTTTATCTTTTAATTTTTTTCTATTTCATCCTTTTTTGAAATCATATTTGATTTAAGTTTATTTTGAAGTAAATCATAGAACTCTGTATTAAATATTTTTCTAAATATAGTTGTTTTTTCTAAGGATGGTGCAAGTAAAAATTTAGAGAATTCTCCTTGTGAAAGCATTGCTACTTGTCTAAATTGATTATAATCAAGTCCAATTAAACTTTCTATTTCTTTATTAACATCAGTAAGTTTAGTAATAATTTTATCATTAATATTTGCTTCTGAAGTAGCTACTTGTTTTGTTTCACCTATTCCATTTTTCTTTTTTCTTGTGTATTCAGGACTTCTTTTTTTATTTCATATAATTTATTCTTATAATAAAAATTCTAAATATACATAAGTATCCATATCATTAGATGACCAATCACTTCTAAGAGAATTAGCTTCTCTTATATCCCCTGATGTTTTCCCATACAATGCATAACAAATCGCATCAAATATTGTTGTTTTACCAGCACCTGTATCTCCAGTTATAAGAAGCAATCCTTTATCTATTTTATCTTTTTCAAAATCAATTACAACTTTATCTTTAAATGGTCCAAATGCCTGCATTATTAATTTCTTTAAACGCATATTAATTATCCTCCTTTAAAGATTCAATAATTGATTTTATATATTTATCTTCGTCTTCATTCATTTCTCTATTATTTTTGTTCTTTAAAAAAATTGATTAAATAACTCATATGGACTAGCCTCTTCTTTTATTTCACTTAATTCTGTATTATTTAAATCATATTTATTTACAAATACTAATGATATTGCATTCTTAAATCTTTTTCTTTATTTCTTCCATTGGTGATATTAAAGTATTCTCGTCTTTCAGTTCAACTTTAATAATATCATCACATGTTTTCATATTCATTACTTCTTCGAATGTACCTTTTAATACCTGCATATTTCTAAGAGGCTTTAGTTCTACAAGTTCAATATTATTTATATCATCAGTATCTATTATAACAACGCTTTTTCTTATCATTAACTTCACTAAAAAGAATATTTAAGTGGTGTTCCTGAATACCTTATAGTATCTCTTTTTATCTTTTGTGGTCTATGAATATGTCCTAAGGCTACATAATCAAAATTATCAAAAAGATTAGCATCTATCGCATCAAGCGTTCCTACATTATTAAGTGATATACTTTCTGAATCACATTGTTCTGGAAGAAGTCCATTCCACATAACAAATTGATGAGCAAGTAAAATATTATTCTTAGCTTTATCTATGTTTTCTCTTGATAAAAATCCATTTCATCATATCATTTGAATTATTAATACTTTCATATTCTTTTTTTCATCCATTAAATGTTTAATATGAAATGGTTTTTAAAAATGGAAGTAAATAGAAATCAGTATTATCAATACTTACTTTTTCAATCTTTCCTTCATATGCTGTTACAATATGAATATTAAATCCTTCGAATATCTTAGCTCCATATGATAATCTTTCATTGGAGTCATGATTACCACTTGTTATCAAAACATGAACATTCTTTTTTTAATAAATTCGTTAAAAAAATTATCAAAAAAAGTGAACTTGCTTCAGTACTAGGTATACTTTTTATCATATATATCTCCTGGTATCATTACAACTTTTATATCTTTTTCTCTTTTTACTATATCAACTATTTCGTTAAGAATATATTTTTGATCTTCATAGAATGATTCTTCTAATAAGTTTTTTCCTAAATGAAGATCGCTTGTGTGTAGTATTTTCATGTTAACTTCCTTTCTTTATTTTGACATTTTATCTCCGCTCAAAATTGAACTTAAAATGTCTCCTGGAATATTATCATGATGCTTTAAGCTATCTTCTATTTTATTTATTTCATCTTGTGATATAAAACTATATAAATTTTCATTATCTTCTTCTATTTGACTTCTCATTACATCTTGTGGAATCATAGCATATACTCTATCAAATTCAGGTAAATATTCATCATATGCTGAAGTAATTCTATCAGGAAATGATACACCTTTTGGAGATAATATATATATGCCTTTTTTTCAAAACTTGTTTTTTTGTATTTTCAAGTGCCTTTTTTTGCGTTATTAATTCATTATAAAATTCATTACTAACAGATATTAAGTTTCCATCAGAATATACATATTCTGCATTACCACATTTTACAACATCTAAATCGTTTTTTCTTTGAATACTTGTAGTTAATGAATGTCTAATTTCATGCCTTAAATGTATATCTAAATATTCTTCTTCACATACAAAATGATCAAATAATAGTAATCTATTTTTCTTTTTCCATTTTCTTGTTCAAATATAGCAGAAAGTGTTGAATCAAGTGAAGACAAATCTATATTAATTCCTAAACTAGAAATATCACAATTTGATTCAAATGTAAATGCTTGAAGTATTTGCTTATTGTAACTTTTAGCCGCTTTTTCTCTTGCATTTTTTACAATCTCTGCAATGTCAATTTTTTGACCATTTTCTCCATAATACAATGAATATAATTTTTTTGTACTTCTTCTTCTGACAATGATTCTAACTTACATTTATCATTTAAACTTTGACTAGTTATAAAAAAATACATTTAAAAAAATCTATCTCATTTAATTTGAAATTTTTTTACTGGATATTTTTTTCTTATCACTATCTGATAAATATTCATTTTAATCCTTCTAACATACTTTTTAAATCCATTAATAAATAATGTTTTTTTCTAATATCCTTTAATTTATTAAACATATTTATTTCTGTCTTGCATGCTTACTTGTATATCATTTAAAAATAGCATTATACTTTTTTTCATTAACTCTTCATAATAATTGCATAGATTTGAATAATTTATATCTTTCAATATCATTTCATTAGAGTAATCTTTCGGATATCTTCCTATATTTCTTAAGAAATCACATCTATTATTTCTTACGAATTCTAAAACACTAATATTTCTATTTTGAGCATAAGTATTTAAAAATATCATAATCCAATGAAGTATCAAAAGAATAAATACCAAAAAAACGTTTTCAATTTTTTTTCTTCAAAAATTAAATTCTAAAGAATAATTATCAAAAAAATACTATAAAAATAAATCTTCTTCATCTGATTCAACTGTATAGCCACAAATATGTTTAAAATGGTCGCTTACTCTTATATCATCTAAAATGCCATTTTCTTTAATAAATTCAACCGTCTTACTCGCAACCAAATAAGAATACTTATTTCTTAAATATCTTTTAAAACTTCTTAAACTAGTAAAAAAATACAAATTTAATTTTATCAAATCTTTCATTTAATAATCCTTCGTATTCACTGCCAAATTCATCTGTAAGTTCAGAAATTAATGTATTTTTACAAGATAAAAATTCTATCTATATATTTTTTTCTAATATTTGAATTAAAAAGAATTTTCACTTTTTATCAGGCACTTTTATCACTTCCTTTTTTTACTATATCATTTTTTTACTATTTTTTTAATTCATATAAAAATCCTGTTCGATATTTTTTTAATCTTCTAATATATAATCATTATTCCTTACAATGTTAATTATCTCATAATTTAAAGAAAAAAAGCATTATACTTGATACTACTTTTTACATTTTTACAATTATTTAAGTTTGAATAGTTATTTTAGATTTTACCTGTCAAATACTTTAATGCAAACAAAAATGAGAGCTTTCGCTCTCTTCAGGGGGGCCTGCTCTCTTCAGTTAGAAGAGACCAAATTGCGTTAAACCCTTTAAATATGGCCCTTTTTATATTTGCATAAACCGTCATTTACTGTGGCTTTTTTTAGTATTTTTATGTACCTAAATTGTACCTAAAAAAAATCATTTTTTTAGTGCTATAATAATCCACAAAGAAGGAGGTTTTTATGAAAGCACATCGTAATATATTATTCTTATCTTTTTTTGCTGGTTTAATTTCTTTATTGTTTGTTATTATTCTAGCTCAATCAACCAAAAGGATTTCAAATTGCACTAGCTTTTATGGGTAGTTCATTTATATCTTTTTTGTTAGAACTTCCAAACTTTATATCACTAAGGAAGGAAAACTTTAATCGTTTATACTATTCATTATATGACATAAAAAGCAAATACATCTATATTAAAAAAATGAACATAAACGATGCTCTAAAAAGTAACATAGTAACAGATAAGTTCTATGATCAAATTGTTCAAAACATTTCAAATTCTACAAATAATTTAAGAGGTTTTGATCCTAATTACTATCTTTCTAAAAAGACGAAATGCTGTTATATCCAGTACTATCAATTCAATATGTAATGCATTTAATAATGTTAATCAATCTTCATTAAAAATATACAACCAATTATTATCATAAAAAGATTAGACAATACTATAAATGAAGGTCAAGATAGAAATATTACACCTAATGAAATGGTTGAAGAATTAAAAAGTATTTTTGATAATGCTGAAGCATTAATTAATCTTATTAACACACAAGCACAGTATATTTTTTTCTAAAAACACAATATAAATTTTGGCTAATTGATGATGCAATAATAACTAACACAAATAATAATTTTAAAATAGCTCAAAAATAGGAGTCAATCAAAGGCTCCTATTTTTTACATCATAAATTCAGCTTGATCAATTACTCTCTTGGTTGCTTCTTCATTATACTCTGGTAGACATCTATATTCATTTAGTAATCTTTTTATTTGAACTCTCATCTTAGCTTGAGTCGATTTCTTTTTTGACCAGTCTACTGTTGCATATTTCTTTACTATATCTTTAAGTTTAGATGCTATAGGCTTTAATGTTTCATCATCCATAAGAAGTTTAGCTTTATCATCTGTAGTTAAAGCATCATAAAATGCCCTTTCACGACCTTTTAGATTGTTCTTTGCTACTTCTTCTTCATCACTTAGGATATCTTCAGAAAATGCCATTAATCCAACTATAGTCATTTCTACATCAAATTCATCATCGCTTCTGTCGTTATATTTACTTAATAAATTTCTTAGCCTTTCATTATATTCTTTAGATTTAACGATGATTTCTTTGTTGTATCTGATGCTAAACCTATAGTGGATTCTAATACATATCTTAGAAGAACTAAACTAGCTAATCTTGCTGGTTTAAAAGTTATTAGGATTCATGACTTTAGACATTCCTATGCATCATTACTTATTAACAATGGTGTTAATGTTACATTAGTTTCCAAATATTTAGAACATACAAAAAAATCGAGGAAACACTAAATACATACTCTCATATGTTTAGTACTGCCCTCGACTCTGTTGTTTCTGTTATAGATAATTTGGATGACAAAAGCTAGGATTTTTTCCTAGCCTTTTTTTATTAAATATTCAACAATTTTGTATACTTCAGTGTTAGGATTTGCCTCAACTGTTCCTATTCTTCGATTATTATCATTTTGATACTTTTCTAATTTTTTTGCACGATCAATTGCTGAATCTATTTCTTTAATTATATTAGGAGTAATATTAATGCGCTTTTACATATTTTTGGATAATACTCTGTTTAACCCTTTTAATTACTTCTTCGTTAGCCATATTTGCAGTTGTATAATCATAATGAATTAAAAAAACCATTGTTCAATACATGGACATGATGTAATAATCTTTCTATTATTTTTTTCTTTGCTAATTGAATGGCTTCTTCAATTATTTTATTTTTTTATTTGGATCTACATCTGTATCAAAAAAATACAATACGCTACATCATCGTCTTGCAAATCTAATTTTTAATTCATCTATTTCCTTGATTAACATCTTAACTAATTTTTAATGGATCAGTATTATTTCCTCTAACATATGTAATATTATATGATTTTTTTACCATCCTCAAAATTACTAAAGTATCTCTTTTTCTGTTTTATTTTTTTCCTTCAGTCTGCTATTAAAAATTTTTGCTTTTTTTGCTTTCTGGCTTTTTCTTACTCTATCGTTACTAATTCTTCTATTATGTTCTACTCTTCTTCCCATAAATTAAAATCATTTTTGATAAAAGGAACTGCTCCATATCTGCCAAGCATATATCCTCTCTCAACATTCTCCATTTTTTTCTTACAGAAAAAAATCACTTAAAGGATATAAATCGCTTATTCCATTTTTTTATCATCTTTTTTTCTGTAAACCAGATTTGATCTCTTCTCAAAAATATTTAGTTTTAATAAATTAGTATCGTGAGTATTAAATATTAATTGTGCACCATTCTTATTTATATCAGGATCATTAAACATTTGAACTATCATTTCGACTAAGTATGGATGCAAGCTTTTATCTAGCTCATCTACTACTACAACCCTTTTATTATTTAATGCATCCATAATAAATGGAATAAAGCAAAAAATAATTTGAGTTCCCATTGATTCTTCTTCATATGATAATTCAACATCAGAACCTTTGTGTTTAAAAAATGCAATAAACACTTTTGGTTTTTCTTTCATATTCATTCCTGCTTTAATAAAGTCCGGTATTGCAGCTAAAACATCATCAGGAACATCTGTTTCTAATACTTTATAGTCTTCTATATTAAAAATCTGCTTTTTTCCAAAAAAATTCCAATGCAAAAATCTTTTTAATTCTTTACTATTTTTTTTAAATATTCACTTAGAGCTATATCTCGAAGTCCACCTAAATTATTAAAAAGTATTAATATCTGCACTTAAAAAAATTTATATGGACTTCTTGTTTTTTTCATAATTCCAGTTTGTTGCTGTGGCAATAAAAAAATTTATTTGGTGCATTTTTTTAGCAGCTATATCATTTAATAATTTTTTTCATCCTTTTGTGGAAAAAGAATAATCGTTTGTATTAGTTCTATCAAAAAAATTTTTTTGTTTCTCTTCCATTTGGATAATAATATAAATACTCTTCATGTATTTTTATTTGTATCTGCTATAAATCCATAAACATAACGTACATCATCAACAATAAATTTAATTTCAAATTCACTTGGTTTATTAATAGTTTTTTTATCAAATTTAAATGGAACAATTGGTAGCTTTGCATTTATATTCACAATATTTGAACTTCTTAACATTGATATTACAATAGTCAATATTTTAAATAAATTAGTTTTTCCTGATGCATTTTGCACCATATATTGCATTTGTTTTTAAAATCCTTCGATCATTAGATATAATATAATTATCATCTAATCCATTTGTAGCATTTGCAAGCATACTAAACGTAACTTTATCTTTAAACGATAAAAAAATTTGCAACACTAAATTCTAATATCATAAATTTCTCCTTCCTTTTCTAGTAATAGTATATGCTATTTTTTTATATAAAAAGCAATGCTTTTTACATATTTTATTTTTTTATTTTTTTGCATATTTTAAGCAAAAATATACATTTATTTTATTGATTTTTTTAAATTTTATATGATATAATGCTTATGAGAGATAAAAAAGAAGCTCGGCAAAGCTTCTCTCTCACGTGTAAGATAATATCTCACAAACTAATTTGGATTAACATCCTATTATTAGTATATCACATTTTTGTGATCTCAAAACATTTTCTTTTAATAGGATTGTAAATCCGTTTTAAAGAAAGGAAGTGTTATTATGACAACAGTTAAAGCTATACATCAAACAAGCACAGGCAAAAATGATTTGTTCATTAACACTGGAAATCATCACAAAATGACACTAAATCAATTTGTAAAAAAAATTGAAAGTGGTAACTCTGTTTATAGTGATAGATATTACATTAAACATGATAGTAGTGGTAAAACTCCAGTATCAAAACCAAATGGCAATAAAAAAGACAATCTCGAATAACTAACTTTTATTATCTTACACTTACACTAGCTTTGGCTAGTGTTTTTGATTATAGATAATTCTTCGTAGTCTTCGTCATTACCAATTCTTTTTAAGTATTCTTTTCCACCATCAACTGCAACAGCACCACAAGAACATCTTTTCAAATCATTAGTTGTTTTAGATTCTATAATATTTCTACATTTTTTACATTTAATCTTATTAACTTTTATTATTTGTTTTTTCTTTTCCATAAATCATCTCCTCATAATGTATTATACCATGATCTTATAACAATTATATCCTACCGTTTGCGGTATAATACCACTGCAACCATACGGATAAAATCTATATTGTCCGTATCACTGTAAAAAAATCCATTGAGAATTTTTGCCACTTTCGGCACTTTTTCTCAATGAACTATTCATAGAATCAAATTTTTTGTACCTAAATTGTACCTAAAAAAATATTTTAGCAAAAACCGATGCCTCACAAACTCTTATAAAATGGGCAAAAAAATGAGAGCTTTCGCTCTCTTCAGGGGGTTTTGGTTGAACACTTTTACTCTCATATTCGTAAAAGTGACATGACATATTTCTATGTCAATTTAATAATACAATAATAATTAGCGTTTTTGTCAATTAAATTTTCCATTAATTTTTTTATTTTACAATTTTTTTATATAATTATAAACTTAATTCCAACTATTTCATCTCTTACATTTTTGTATCTTTAGATATATTTAATTTCGAATTAAACACTACTGCATCTCTCCCATTATCGCATAATGATTCACATGTATCTATCGCAATATCAAACAGAATAGCTATTTTTTTTCATTTTTTTACACACGTCAACTTTATAAAAATATGATGTTATTGTTTTGTCATATTTAATTTTATTTTCATCAAGAAATTCTTTTTACAAATTTATTTGTATCTTTATAAGCAGCTTATCAACTTTGTTTCCTTTTAAGTAATTTTAATCCATTCTTATATTCGCCATATGTAATTATACTAGTTTCAAGTCTTTGTTCAGCATAATTTAATAATTCTTCCATCATCACTGAAGGTAACACCATACCATAACAACCACAATCTAAAATATACCTATTCATTTTAAGTGATTCTAATAATCCACTACTCAATATATCACTAATAATTGTTTCAGCAAGTTCTTTTATATTTTCTTTAAACATATCACCAAACATATCATTATAAGTTGCTTCATATAAATCTGTATCTATTACTTTAGGCTCGTTTATTGTTTTAAACATGATGTTATCTCTATTTAAATCAGTAAACATAAGTCCTTGAAACGTAAGAATTCTTATTTCTCTTTCTATTCTTTTTAACCGCATTTATTAAATTCCTTATAAGAATACTATTTTTCAAGTTCACTATATTTAAAAACCTTTTACATATTCCATCATATAGCCTATAAAGCATTCTGGAGACACTTTTTCCTTTAAATACATATGATTCAGGAAATACAAATATTTCACTATCATAACGTTCTTTATTTTTTTATGTGAATTATATATCCATCTATTATTCTCATCATGATACTTCTTAAATACTTTTCCTTCACTCGTTAAAAAGCATTCAGCACTTACTCCAGAACCTAAACTTTTTTTATCATATATTCTTCAGGTATTTTATCAACAACTATATTATTTTTTTCATCTTTACCTCATTTGTGTTTGATTATTTTAACATACAATCTTTTTTTATTTTAAACTATTTATGTAAAAGAAAATGTTAACAAGTTGTTAACATTATTCTACGTGTATTTTTTTAATGAATAGCATACATTTCCTTCAGTATATTCAGCATGTATTGCGATTATATAATCACCTTTTTCTAAATTAATTCTTATTGCTTTTTCATGCTCTATATAATCTAGTAATCTATTTAGTTTACCATTACTATACACTTCTACTTTACTAACTTTCATATCATTATTGTGATATATTTTTTCATTTCTTTTAACAGATAAAGTTTCTTTATAATTCATATCTGCTGGACTATCTTTTTCTGCTACCTCGCATGTATTTGTTAGGTTGTTATTTATATCTAGTACACACCAACTATATGATCCGGTATTTGCTTTTACCCTTTTAGTTTTATTATGATTCATTATGTATAAACTAGTTGGTTTTATTTTTTTATAATAATCTAGACTATGAAAATTAGTTGGGAAAATATGTATTTCAGTTGTATCTTTATATCCACTTTCATAATCATCATCAAATGTATGCCATTTGATTACTTTTATAAAGAATTGCACTATATTCTCTAGTCCCACCATCTTTATATGTTTTCTTAATTGGTACTAAAAGTACAAATAAGATACCAATAATTAACAATATTATTTTTAAAAATTTAATTTGCTTTTTTTAAATTATTATTATCCATATTATTTTTTTCCTTTAATGATTTAAATATCTTATTCCATAATTTACTTGAAGAATAATTAAGTATTCCTGCCTTATATATTCTAAGTCCATATTTATAAAGTAATGCACATGTACCTGCAAGTAATCCTATAGAAATTATTAAATCTAATATACTCATTTCACCAAGTGTATAAAGTACTGGAGCAAGTATACCTGATATAAATGGTATAAATGCTGCTACTTTTATAAATATTGAGCCTTGATAAACTGATGCAAATATTGCTAAATAATAACCTATCATAAGAAATACCATTACTGGTGTTTGTATTTGATTATAGTCTTCCATATTAGTTGTCATACTAGCAAGTACTCCAATAAATAATGAATAAGCAAAGAAACTAAGTAGCATCAATATTATAAAAAATGGTATTCCACTTACTAATCTTGTTGCGAGTTCACTTGATGTAAACATATTTATATACTCACTTATTTTTCCTACTTCAGAAGCACCTACTACACTTCCAACACCACTTGTACCTGTTGTTAAAAGTCTTATAACTATACCTATTACTGAATATAAAATTAATAATATTCCTTGTAATATTGCAAATACATTCGCTGATATTAATTTAGACATAAAAATGTACTTGTGGAGATACACTTGATATAATAACTTCCATACTTTTTAGTACTCTTTTTCTTCATTAATTTCAGCACCTATCATTTGAACTATCAATAATATTAAGATAAAGAATGGTAATATAAATACTATTATTAATACAGTACCTATCATTTCTATTAATTCTTGATTATCATTCATATCTTCATTAAGATATATTCTATCTATTTCTACTGGATTATAAATACTATTAAGTAATTCAGAACTGATATTTGCTTCTTTTAAAGCCATATTTGCTTTAGTAGTATTTAATGCATTTATAATATCTTGATATAATAGTTTATCTATTTTTTCATATGATATTACTTCAGCATCAAACATTTTATCAAGTGATACATTATCTACTTTCTTTACATTTATTATTACATCCTTTGTTTCATCTTTGATAATATCCTCTTTAAGTTCATCAATAGTCTTATCTGATGCTTTAATTTCAGTATTATAACTATCTAATATATCCTTATAACCACTATTTAATGTCGTTTCAAGTTCATTATAAATACCAACATTATCAATAACATATACATTTATTTTATCTTCAAAATCTCCTCCAAATAATTTAACAATTGAATCTAAATTTACAAGACCAACTATTATTATAAGAAGAACTATATTTATTATTCTAAATGATTTAGTACATACTTTCTTTTTTTAATACTGTCTTTTTGTCAAAAAAATCTAAACTTATTTTTTTCATATGCTTCACCTACTTTACTTATAAATATTTCATTTAAAGTTGGTTCTTCAACTACAAATTTAGTTACATTATTACATTTAGATACTTTTTTTAAATACACTTTCTACGTATTTTATATCAGATATTTTAATAGTGTATTCATTCTTATTAACTTCAATGTCCTCTACACCATCTATTTTTCTTAATATCATCTACATCTAAATCAGCAATAACTTTTTATATTTTTTTCTTTCTAAAGTCTTCTTTTTATTTTTAGTAAGTTTTTCCTTTTTAAAAACAGTATTACCATGAACAAGTATTATTAATGAATCACAAAAAAATATTCTATATGTTCCATCATATGTGATGAGAATATTATCATAGTTTTTTGGTTTTTTTTAAGTCTTAATATTTCTTTTTTGAACATTTCTACATTTATTGGATCTAACCCACTAAATGGTTCATCTAATATAAGTAGTTTTTGGTTCATGAATTATACTTATTATGAATTGTATTTTTTGTTGATTTCCTTTTGATAATTCTTTTTATTTTTTTATTTTTATATTCTGTAATATTGAATTCTTCTAAATACTTATCTAGTCTTTTTTTCTACTTCTTTTTCAGTAAGACCTTTTAGTACTCCATAATATATTGCCTGCTCTAAAACTGTCTTTGATGGAAGTAAACTTCTTTCTTCTGTTAAGAATCCAATTTCATCTGTAACACTATAATCTATCTTTTTTTATCATTAAGTGTTATATTGCCTTCTGTTATATCAAGAAGGCCCATAATCATTCTAAATGTTGTTGTTTTACCAGCACCATTTACTCCTAAAAGTCCAAATATTTCTCCATCTTTTACTTCAAATGAAAGGTCATTTACTGCTCTAAAATCATCGTAATATTTTGTTACATGTTCGAGCTTTAACATATTTCTACCTCATCTCCTGTTTCTATATTAAGAGACCTAGCTATATCTTTATTCATATGCATCTCAAGTACACATGTTTCATCACTTTTTAATATGTACGTCTTCAATAATAAGACCACTATCTGTTTTTAACTTTTACAATTTCATCATTAGAAACATTAAAATTAATTAAGTCTTCACTACTCATATGAATATGCGTATTAGAAACAATAACCATACTTTTAGCCTCATACTCACCTTTTGGTCCAACTATAGTTAATGTTTCACTATTATCTAGAACTCCACTTTTTCTAGTTGGTGCATTAATACCAAAGTATTCATTATCACTATCTAATAATTCAACTTGAGTATATTTTTCTACATGGCCCTATTATTCTTACATGTTCAAGTATTTTTATCATCTTTTTTTAAGAGTTACTGTTTCTTCACATGCATATTGACCTTTTTTTGAACTAAATCTCTTTTTTTTAGTTAGTTCATAATCTTTACCAAATAATACCTCTAATGCTTCATGTGTTAAATGTACATGATGATTAGATACCCCTATTTTGATTTTTCATTGTTAACCTCCACTTTCATTATAAATTATTTATTAATTTTTTTAAAAGAGTTATGATATAATATCTATATGAAAAATATATATGAGATTAATGAATACAATTCAAGTAATTATGATAGTGTTGTACATAATAGTTTTAAGTGCAGCAGCTTTTACTTATATAAATAAATATGTATATCATAAAGATTACGCTAGTGTTCTTGATTATTCATATTTTCCTATATATGATGATGGTATGAGTCCATATTATAAAACTGGTGATATTGCTCTAATATATACTAAAGATGGCACTTATAATATTGGCGATATTATCTGCTATAAATATGGTAATAAATATGTAGTCAAAAAGATAGATAATATAGATGGACTTAAATATACTACTAAAGGTAATAATGATGATTTAGTTCATAATATTAATTATGGTTCTATAGTTGGAAAGGCTAAATTTTCTTTTAAGGTCTATGTATAAGATATATAAAAATTATGATTAATCCTTTTTATTATAGCTTCAGTTCTTTTATTTAGTGTTTCTATCAGCTATTTGAATAAAAATAGTGAAAAATAATCACAATTAATTTAGTTAATCATTAAATAATACTAGTAAAGGAGATGACTATATGAATGGTAGTTATTATCGAACACCAGTATTTATTAATGATATAGAAAGAGATACTAATAATCCAATTATTGATAATTTTAATAATTCTAATGAGCCTATTGAACAAAGCTATATAGAAAACATTCTTAGAAACAATATTGGAAAAAAAGTAAGAGTACATGCTTCATTTTCAGATTCTGTTGAATGGAGAGATAGAGTATTTGTTGGCTTAATTGAACACGCAGGACGTGATAACTTAATTATTAATGATGTGGAAAATAATAAAAGTTATTTAATTTTAATGATATATGTTGACTTTGTAGAATTTGATGAAAGAATTACATATGCAAAATAGTCTTTAAAAGAATACCATTTTTTTGATATAATATAGTTTAGGATGTGATAATAATGAATACATTAAATGTAATAGCATTAATACTTGTAATACTAATAGTTCTTGTAATGTTAACTATTATATTATTTAAATATTATGCTGAAAAAAATTAAATGAGATGAAAGAATTACTTGATGATAGTGAAAAAAAGAATGTATAGACGAACTTAAACGTAAAAAAATGAAATAATATCTAAAATGATAAAAAGTTGCGACTAGTAAATTTAAATGTGAAAGTACTGCTTTTGATGAAGTTAAAGATTTAGAAATAGATAGTTTAGATTCATTTAAAGATGAAAAAGAAATTAATTAAGTGCTACGAAGAATTAGTTCATGTTATAGAAGATAATCCTAAATCTAAAGATCTTAAAAACTTTAAAAAGATTATGTTAAGAAATATGAAAAATAATGATTTAAAAAAATAGTTTCTATTAGAACTTATTATAATAAATATACTTTACAATATAATAATATGATAAAAAAAGATTTCCTTACAATATTATTTCTAAAAATTAAGAAATTGAAAAATTAGAAATATTATTGAAGGAAAAAGAATTAGATATTAATTTTAATAATGATTTGGAAGTGTAAAATTCACTTCTTTTTATATTGTTCTTTTTTAAGAAATTATTTGCTTTACTAAATGGTTTACTTCCAAAAAATCCGTTTCTTGCAGAAAAAGGACTTGGATGAGTACTTTCTATTACAAGATGATTTTTATTTGTTATAAATGCTTTTTTAGCACGAGCAAAGTTGCCCCAGAGAATGAATACAGTTGGTGTATTTCTTTCATTTAATAATTTTATTATATGGTCTGTAAGTAAGTTCCATCCAAGGTCTTTATGTGATGCTGGCATATCTTTTCTAACTGTTAATACTGAGTTTAATAAAAGTACACCTTCTTTAGCCCATGGTGTTAAATCTCCACTACTACCATTCTTAATTCCTAAGTCATCATAAAGTTCTTTAAATATATTTTGTAAACTTGGTGGTAACTTTACACCTTCTTGTACACTAAAAGAAAGTCCATGTGCTTCACCTTCTCCATGATATGGATCTTGACCTAATATAACTATTTTAACATTATTATATGGCGTTAACTTTAATGCATTAAATATATTGTTATATTCTGGATAACATGTATGTGTTTTATATTCTTCTTTTACAATATTCATAAATTTATGAAATCCTGAACTCTTCCATACAGGTTCTAAAACAGTATCCCAATCATTACCTATCACATTAATCACTTCCTAATGACTTAATTATACTATAAGAATTAATTATAATCATTATAAATATTAAATTATCTAAATATTTCCATATAAAGAAATTATTAATTATAATTCCAGATAGTGTTACAACTATGAATAGTAATTTAAATATATTAAGAATCAATTTAGATTTAGTTAAATATTCAATATTAGTTTTACCTATATAAAAATCCACTTAATATAGTAGTAAATCCAAATAAGATAAGTATTATTATTAAAAAAATAAAGTTCCAATACTTCCATACGTACTTTCAAATATATTATTTATAAGTAAATTATAATCATTTATGATAGGGTTATTATAAATATATATTAATATAAGAGAACTTATTAAAAACACTCATTGTTATTGTTATAAATAGTACTGATAATATTTGATATTTAATGCTTGTATTTATATCATTTCTATCACTTGATGCACTAAGAGATGTTGTACCTATCAATAATTCATTCATAAATATACTTCTTTTTATACCAATAATCATACCACATAACATTGATTTAATACTAAAAAAATATCTTTTTAAATATATTTTTTTATAGAAGAAAAGCAATATATCATAATTACTAATAATTCCATAAAGACAAATAATTATAAAGAATAAACACATTATTGGTACTAACTTATTCATAATATTTAATATTTCTTTTATTTTTTTAGATTGATTGTTACTAAAAGAATAATTAGAAAAAAACTATTAATATTAACTTTTTACTTATGTTAACATTTAATAATATCATATTACTTATTGTATTCATCTGTATCATTTGAAACATAAATGTGTAAATTAATAATAAAAAGTATAAGTGATATAAAAACTAATTAACTTATTTTTTTAATGATAAAGTTTGGTCCACCTATATAATTATTATTAAGTTTAACTCTATTTTTTTCTTCCAAAAATATGCTTCATAATAAATAATTGATGTTGTTAAAAATAGAAAAATAATATTATCCATATCACAGATGAAAAATCCACCTATTATTATTGATGATGTAGTACCTATTATTGAACCTACCCCTATTTTAGTACCAAGTGTTAAATAAAGAGATGTTTTATCATTTCTAATTAGTTCTTTAATGTTGATTTTATAGTTTTGAAACTTTAATTTTATTGACAAATAAACTGAAAAAAACAAAATAAAAAAATATTATTAATATTGTCCACATACTAATAATATTTTTATGTTTATTTTATTTATGATAACTTTCATTGTTTAATATTTTAAAACTTCTATATATTTGTTCTAGTAATATTCCTCTAAATAATCCATGAGGAAATGTAAGGTGTGAAAATGATAATTTCATGTTACATTTATCTTTAACAATGTCTTTTATACCATCACTTCCACCTATTATGAATGTTATTGTTCCATAACCATTTGTGAAAGTATTATCTATTAAGTTTGATAATTCTATTGATGTATATTCTTTTCCATTGATATCCATACATATATTATAATCTTTATCGTTTAAATGATTTAGTATTTCATTTGATTCACTATCTATACCTCTATCTTTAAGTTCTATTATTTCTATTTTATGATATTTTGATATTCTAGTTTTATAATCATTTATTAAATGATTTAAATATTTTTTTCTTTTTATTTTACCAACACATATTATTTTTTTTATCATATTATTTACCATAACAAGGATAGGCAGTTTTATAGTATATTGAGAATGGATTTATATTGTTACCATTTTTAAATACTCTAAAGTCAAGGTGCACTCCTGTTGCTGAACCTGTACGTCCCATGATACCTATTAATTGTCCTTTTTCTACATGGTCTCCAACTTTAACAAGTGATTTTGCTAAATGCATATATTGTGAAACATAATTATTAGCATGCTCTATCTTAATATTATTACCTGCTCCTTGGTGATATCCATTATCATTAAATGCAGAAATAACTGTACCGCTTTGTATAGCATATATATTTTTACTCTTAGTACCAGTTATATCAAGTGCTGCATGGAAATGATATTGTCCTCTTATTGGATGGTTTCTATATGAATAACATGAACTAATTCTATATGGCTTACTTGTTGGCCATACCCAATATGTAGAGTTACCAACATAATAAACTCCTTTAGCTCCAGCGACCACTATTTTTTTAGTAGGTTCTGTTATAACATCTTCACTTGCCATTTGTGAATCCAAAATAACTCCATTTGATTCTTTAGTCGCATAAACTACTCTTGAAAGTCCATTTGAACCTTCTTGTTTAACATATGTTTCTTCTACTGATAATTTATTATCATATTGTATTTCTGTATCATATTCTACTTCTTGCATCTCTGTTTCAAATGATTCAACAATTATATTTGATACAGGATTAATTGCCGCAACTGTTACTTCTTGACCTACTGCTAATAAAGCATTTTCACCTTTGATATCTGGATTTGCTACTAAAAAAGTCTTCTACACCAAGTTTATTATTATAAGCAATTGATTCAATCGTATCGTCTGCTTTAACCTTATATGTTCCAGTTAAATTAGTAGTGCCAAATAAGAAATACATTTTTTTAAAAGTATCTTTATTTGTTATTATATCTTCTTCAGTAGAAATATATGTTTTCTTAATACTTAAATCATTTTCAAAAATAAATATTAGTAATACTTCTACCTTCTTCATTATTATCTTTTTTTCAACACTATTTAAATAGTTATTATATTCTTCTGACTTCACAAATGATAATACAGTATTTTTTTAACTGCTTCATCAAGATCTTCTTTATGAAGTATATAAAACTTATTTTTTTTATCATCCTTTTTAACAGTTACTTCATATCCTTCTATAGTAAATGGATCTATATCATTTATTTCATCATATATTTGTTCTACTGTTTTAATATTTGTTTTATATGTTAGTACTTTTTTTCTACTTCAAGTCCTTCTGGAGGATATACTTTATCAACGTTATATTTCTTTTTTTGATACCCTCTTGTTCTTTATCAATTAAATTGTAAAGTTCATCTTTTTGAATTAATTAATCCTATCTTTTGACCACCTAAATATACTTGATAAAATTCATTTATCTTGTCTTTTTTAGGTTCAAAAGTAAGTGTCATATATATTACTAATAATGACACAAATAGTCCAAATATAATTTCAGATATTGATATTTTATTATTCATTCTCTACTTCCTTATTTCTACTGGCATTTTCAAATGTACCTGTATTTAGCTGAAATATTAAGTTAACACTACCAGTTGAACCTGCTCTGTGTTTTGCTACTAAAAGTTCAATTGGTCTTCTTATATTACCATCATATTTACCATATTCTTCACTATGAAGGAATAGTACTATATCGGCATCTTGTTCAATAGAACCTGATTCTCTTAAGTCTGATAATTTTGGTTTACTATCGTTGCCTTTTCTTTGCTCAACGCTTCTTGACAATTGAGCAAGTGCGATTATTGGTACATCTAATTCCATCGCCATCTTCTTTATATCACGGCTTATTTCACTAACTTCTTGAACTCTTTGACCTGCATATTTTGATGAGCTTGATAATAATTGTAAGTAATCTATAATTACTAAATCAAGACCATCATCTGAATTCTTAAGTTTTTCTACATTTTTCTTCTTATCTCACTTACTGTAAGACCACCAGAGTCGTCAATATAAAACTTAATATCAGATAGTTCACTCATTGCTTCATTAAATTTTTGCCTATCATTTTGTTTAAGTCTTCCTGTTTTTAATACGTCTCCATCAATTCTACCAACGCATCCGAACATTCTTTTTGCGATTTCATCAGCGCCCATTTCTAGTGAGAATAATGCGACTGAATTTTTATTGTTGATTGCTGCATTTAATGCTACATTTAATGAAAATGCACTTTTTCCACAACCTGGTCTTCCTGCAATAATGATAACTTGTTTCTTTTGAAGTCCTCTAGTCATTTCATCAAAGTCATAATAACCTGTTCTAATTCCAGTATAGTCTGATTTTGTTTTGAGCTAAAAGTTCAAGATTCTTTTGTACTTCTGGTAATATATCTTGTATCTTTTGCATATCTCTACCTAATTTATCATTATAAACTCCTAGGATATTTCTTTCAGCACTTTCAACAATATTTTTCTATACTATCATCTTCATTATAACACTCTTCTTGTATTCTGTCAGCCTTCTCTATTAAATTACGAAGAACACTTTTTTTTCAAATATTATTTTAATATAATAATTTAAGTTAGCTGTTGAAGGTACTGAATTTAATATTTCAGTAATATATTCTACTCCTCCAACGTCTGATAATAACTTATCTTTTTCAAGTTCATTACATATTGTATTAACATCAACTGGTATATTATTTTGATGTAATGTTCTCATTGCTTTGTATATAGTTCTATTCTTTGGATCATAGAACATCTCTTCACTAACTTCATCCATTATTTTATCAAGTGCAGTTCTATCTAAAAAACCGCATCCTAAAACAGATATTTCAGCCTCTACATTTTGTGGCGTTTTTCTAAGTTCGTTTCTAGCCATAAATACCTCCCTATAGGCTTGATAATTTTACATTAATATTAAATGATACTTCCTTATGTAATACTATTGTTACACTATGTATTCCAAGAGTATTAATATCATTACTAATAATCACTTTGTTTTTTTCTATTTGATAACCCATTTTTTCAAGTTCTTCACTTATATTTTTAGATGTAATACTTCCAAAAACTTTTCCATTATTTCCTGTTTTTACTTTGAATTCTATTTCTTTATTTTGAAGTTTATTTTTCATTTTATTGCATTCATCAATAAGAGCTTGTTCATTATCTTCTCTTTCTTTTTATTTCGCTTTTTAAGTACGCTAGCACTCTTATTTGTATATGGTACTGCTAAACCTTCTGTTATTAAGAACTTAGCATATCCATCTTTGACCTCTTTAATTTCATCCTTTTTTTGCTTGTTTCTTAACATCTTTAATAAAAAAATAACTTTCATAAAATTCACCTCCAACAATTAATGTAAAAATATTATACCACAGAGAAAAAGTAAAAAAAGAAGTTGTAAATCATCAAAAAAATATTATATACTTATTATGGATAATATGGAGGAATTTTTATGGATAATAATGAAACATTAAATAAGATTAAACAATTTGAATCTCTTGTAAAAAAATGTTTAATAGTTAAATTTGGAAAATTTCTACCAGAAAATAAAATAGCTATATTAGAATATCAATCTTTTGTTGATGAAGAAATGATTAAAAGCTGTGGTAATGATGATAGTAAATTAAGAGGAACTGTTCTTCGTACTTTACTTGATAATGTTATCGATGTTAAATGCAAAAAAAGATTTAGAAATAAATGGTAAAAATCGAAGAAATTGTTTATGGAGAATATCTTCAAGATGCATTGGTTGAAAGTTATGCTAAATATTTTGCTGATATGTATAATTTTGATATAGATGTTAAACCTGATATGGATGAACAATTAAAAGCGGTAGAACTTTTAAAAAAGAAATTAGGTGCTGACTTTGATAAATTAGTATTAAATACAGATGCAAATACACTATATGCGATTGCTGGAAGTATTGATCTTATTGAAAAATCTGATGAAGATGCTATCAAAAGACATATAGAAAGATTAAAAGAAGCAGATAAGATTAATGATAAAGAAACAAATGTTAATAAAAAATTACAAGATAATTTTGAAAAACATGGCCAAATTAATATAATTTATTTAAGAGGAAAAACAATATGTAAAAATATGTTGATAAAAAAATGATGTTGTTCATTTAGTTGAAACTGAAGATGAAAAGAAAGTTTCTAAGTTATATAAAGATAAAAATTAAAGATGTTGGGCCTAATGGTAAAAATTAATCCTGATGAGTTTTTTTTAGTGAACTAACTACTATTGTTCCTGAAGAAACTTTTAACTGCTACTAAAGATATTGATACAGCATATGTAAATCATGAAGAAGTAAATATGTTATCTTTTTATACATAGTGCAGAAGCATATAAAGATGATGTTAAAGGTGATAAAGTTACTCATACTAAAAAAAATAATGATATACATGTTCTTGAAAAATAGTAATGATGTAGTTGTTACTGAATCTAATAGTAATGGAATTGTTAATTCTAATGTTGTTTCACATGAAGATAATGGAATTTCTAATAATTTTACAACTGTCTGCTCCTCAAAAAAACGCAAGAAAAATGATGATGTAATTTTAAGTACTGCTAGATATGAAGAATTATGTAATAAGTTTAAGAGTGGTGCTAATTTAAATTTAGAAGAATTAAGAGCACTTAAAAAAATATGAAGAAATGTATATGAAGGGTTATGGAGTTCATCCACAAAACAGTATTCCAAGCGCAGAACTTGAAGAAAAAAGAGTTGACTCACTTAATAATGATGGACCTGTCCTTCGTATGAATAGTAATGATAGAAGATTTGCTGGATTCACAAGTAAATATTTAATAGCCTATATAGTTATCATGACAATATGTTTAGGAATTATATTAGGTGCTACTGTATTTAAATTTATTCATAGATAATTATTATTGTAAACTAAAAAGAGTTATAAATTTAACTCTTTTTTTCTTGATAAACTATCATTGCTGAAAAACAATATACTTGTTCTTCTCCAAAAATTGATACTGCTGTTCTAAATTGAATTTCTATTATTTCATTTTCAGTTGTTTCTAAAAAAATGCATTCACACTCCTTTCTAAATCTTTTTCATGACTCTCATCAATTATTTTTAACTTTCATTTATTTCACCAATTATATTTTTACAGTAACATATTAAAAAAATAATGTCGAATTAACAACATTATTTTTTTTCTTTTTTTCTTCTTGAACTCTTTTTTTCTTATTTCATCGAGTATTATTGTGTTTGTTTGTTCTATACCTTCTTCTGTTTTAATTTTTTTATTTAAACAAAGCCCAATAACAAATATATATGCTAGTATATAGAACCATAATAATAGAATAACTATATTAGCAAGGTTACCATATACTATATCATATCTTGCTACATTATTTATATAATATGAATAAATTGATGTTATTATCAACCATGATACTGATGTAAATAACGCTCCTTTATTTGTATACTTACTAGGTATTCTTTCATCTGGTGCTATAGTATATACAACTTTAATTATAAAGAATACAACAAGTAATGATACTGGAACTTGTAAGATAATATATAATGCTCCAACTATCTTTTCATGTGTAGTAAATATATCTGTAAACATACCTATTACAGTTAATATAGATTTACCAAGAAGTGGAACTATTACAATAAACGCAAATAGTGAAATAATACATATTGCTAATATTATTGATTTAACTATTCTTTTAATTAAAGAAGCATTCTCTATATTATATATTGTATTACTTGCGATTATAATGGCATTACAACTATTTATCACAACTATTAAACCTAATATAATTGTCATTAATGAATCAGCAGTTAACTGTGATGTAAATATTGGTTGTAATAATTCAACAACACTATTTGGAAATGTACTTGTTAAGAAATTATTAACAGTATCCATAGGCAAATTAAATGTTGTAAGTATATATACTATTAATGTTAATATTGGTATTATTGATAAAAAGAATGAATATGCAAGGTTTCCTGGAAGAATTCCCATCTCTTTTCCAAATACCAAATTGTATAACTTACTTAATTTTTCTTTCATTAGACATTACCCTTTGATTTTTTAATCATTAACAGTGAATCATTGATCGCATCATCTATTGTTGTTTGCTCATTAGTAATCATACTATATCCAATAGATACTCCATAATCTTTATGAGGTAAACTTGATAATAATTCACGATTTAATTTATGAATATATGAACCTATTTTCTTTTCATCATATCCTACTAGATAAATCATAAATTCATCACCATCAGTTCTCATTATTTCAGAATTATCTCTTTGTGTCTTAATAAGAACATTTGCTACGGCTTTAATTTGATTATCTCCTGCTTCATGACCTTTTCTATCATTTAACAATTTTAACTTATTAATGTCAATCACTACTATTGCTTGAGGATACACTTTAGTTCCTGACCAAAAAAATCAATATTGTCATTTAAATAATTTCTATTTTTTTAGATTAGTCATCGCATCAAAAATAGTAAAGTCTATCTTCTTTTTTTAATCTTTTTAACATATAATGATTTTTTTATTATAGTGTAAACTACAAATCCAACTATTAAAGTGCCAACTACTATATATAATAAATTACTCATTATGAAATTAAATAATCTATTATTCTTAAGTGTTTCAATTACTCCTACTACACTTTCATTTTTTTCATTTCATTTGAACTAAGTGTACTTAAATAGAAATCAAATAATTTATTAAATGCAGTGTTTGATTTATTAAGTAAGAATGAATTATTTAATTTAACACTTTCTATTGCTCTAATACTATAATTTTTTTAAGTGATGAATCTTTATAATAATCATATACCTCTTTTTTTCTATTATTATAATTGAATCTTTATCAACATTTTTTTAACTAATGTTTTTTTTACTGTAGCAAAAGTCTTTTTATTTCAAATAAGTTTTTTTACTTGCCATATTGTATTTAAGATTCATATTTGAAAGCATTGATACATTCATATTAACTAAACTATATAATGAATTTACTACTATATTATTATCTACATGAGCAAGTACTACATATTCTGTAGGGCCAAGTGTTCTACTACTTGTATAATTATCATTACTAAGAGAATAATAATTTAAAGCTAAATCTATTTTCTTATTAGATAAAGCATCATTTAGTTCTTTAGTATCTTTATATTCTATATATTTATATGTTACACCTGTCATATCAGCAAACTTGCTTAAATATGTATTAGTAAGTCCTGTGAAATTCTTTCTTATTTTACCTTCATATGGAAGATTTTCTATATATCCAACTATGAAATCTTCATTTGTTATTGATTCTTTTTTTCTATTTCAGTATAATTTTTTTAGCTGTATAATATATATCTAAGAAATATTCGTTAATATTACTTTTTTTGCTTTGTTTTTCCCATCTATAATAGAACTTTTTTTCATTATACTTACTAAGTCTGTATTTTCATTTTCTTTTTTTCAATAAATTCTAAACAATAATATGAATAAAGTCCATCTAAATGATATACTATTTCATAATCATTAGTGACAATATCATTTATATATTTATACATAGGTACTATCATATAGCTTATTGTTTTACTATCATATGCTGTTGAAAGTTCATTATATGTTGCAAAACTTTGTATATTAATATTTTTATATGCTGTTAAGTATAGTGAAACTGTTTCATTATCTTTTTCAAGAACACCTACTGTTGTACCACCTAGGTCTGTTAATTTATTAATGCTATCTTTTTCACCTACTACAATGAAATGGTCTTTATAAATAACTATATCATTATTACCAGCATAATTCTTATTTATAAGTTTTATATCTGATGTATCAGTTGTTACTATATTTAAATTAAGTCCTGTGTCTTC
Organism: Clostridium sp.; assembly: GCA_022010095.1. GTDB lineage: Bacteria > Bacillota_I > Bacilli_A > RF39 > UBA660 > CAG-1000. The sequence continues at coordinate 1,287,974 of CP091739.1, read as the reverse complement.
TTTTTAATGCATTTAAATATTCATAATATACACCTTTACCATTATTAGAAAATATTGGAAGCGAAGGTTCTACATATACATCAAACGTTGTATCAGTATTTTCACTTATCCATTTCTTTTCACTATAAGAATAATTATTTACTGTACTCGTTATATAATATAAAGTTCCTAAAAAAATGCTGAAACCAATACTATAATTATAATAAATGCTATTATAATACTCTTTTTCTCTTTTTTTATTATTTTTTTCATACTACCATACTACCTTTAAACTATTAGAACTTTTAGCTCCAAACAATGGAAAATTTTCATTTTCTTCTTCACCAGAATAAGTAAGTATAAAATGAACATCATAATATGTTAAATTATTCTCGCCTATTTTTCTAGTGCTTTTTTTCGGCTAAAGATTTTTGCGTCACTAACTTTTTAATGTTTCTTTGAAGTCTATATCAATATATATTACTCTACCTTCAATATTCACTTTTACAGTTCCTACTTTTTTTCATTATCACTATATAATGATTTTATTTCATCTTGTAAATTTGAACTTAATGGATAATTTTCTATACCATTTAATCTATTTCCGTATTTACTTCCACCTGCGCCAGCATAAAAGAATTTATAAAATAATATTCCTATTGCTATAATACATACTAATAAAAATCCCTAGTAATACTAATAAAAACTTTATTATTTCTTATTTTTTTGTTTTTTTCCCATATTTAATTAAACACCTTCCTTGGTTTTTTTATATTATACAATATTTTTACTATTTATTTCTAGTATACCCTATTATTTCATATAATTTTTTTCTTGATTCCAAATAGGAATATTTAGTTCCATTGCTTTATCTCTCTTGCTTCCTGGGTTTTCTCCAACTAAAACAACATCTGTTTTTTTACTTACTGATTCGCTTGTTAAGCCACCATGTAATTCGATATATTCTTTTTATTTCTTCACGTGTCATTCCATCAAATGTACCTGTTATTACGAATTTTTTTATCTTTAAATTCTTCGCTTTCAGTAATAGTTTTACCATTATATGTCATATTTACACCTAATTTTTTTAAGTTCATTAATTTCTTCAAGATTTTTTTCATCTTTAAAAGTACTCTACTATGTTTTTAGATAATGTTCCACCTATATCTCTTATTGTGGCTAATTCTTCTTCTGTTGCATCCATTAGAGAATCTATACTTGTGTAATATTTGCATAATTGTTTTGCTGTTTTAGCACCTATTCCATTTATGCCAAGTGCGAATAGTAATCTATCTAGTTCATTAGATTTAGATTTTTTTCTATACTTTCTAGTATTGAGTCGACACTTTTATTTCCAAAGCCTTCTAGTTCTATTAATTCCTCTCTTTTAGTATCTAGCTTATATATATCACTAAATCTTTTTTTATATATCCGTAGTTGTAAAAAAATCTTCAATTATTTTATCTCCAAGGCCATCTATGTTCATAGCATTTCTACTTACATAATGGATTAGACTTTCTATCTTCCTTGCTGGACAATGAATATTTGTGCAAAAAAATAGTCTACCATTTTATCTTTTTTTGTACTAAAGTACTTCCACACATTGGACAACTTTCTATCATAGTAAATGGCTTTTTCGCTTCCATTTCTTCTTTTTAGTTCTACTCTATCTACTGCTGGAATTACATCTCCTGCTTTATAAATATAAACATAATCTCCAATTCGTATATCTTTTTCAATACAAAAAGTCAGCATTATGTAGTGTGGCTCTTGAAATTGTACTTCCCATGACTTTTTACTGGTTCTAATACTGCATTTGGAGTTATTTGACCTGTTCTTCCAACTGTAAAAAAATTATATCAGTTAGTTTTGTAAGTACATGTTCTGGTGGAAACTTATATGCAGTAGCCCATTTTGGTACTTTTGCTGTAAATCCAAGTTCCCTTTGCATTTCAATATCATTTACTTTTTATTACAATGCCATCTATTTCATAAGGAAGTGTATCTCTTTTGATAGTCCATTCATCTATATATTTTAAGACTTCATCTATATTCTTACATAATTTTTATATTTGGATTTACTATGAATCCTAATTTTTTTCATATACATTAATGTTTCATAATGAGTTTTAAATGGTGTTAATGGGTAATGATATAAAAATGCATCAAGCCCTCTATGTGCAGCTATATTTGAATCAAGTTGTCTTATTGATCCGGCCGCAGCATTTCTAGGATTTTGAAATTTATTTTCGCCATGTTCTTCGCAATATTTATTAAGTTTTTCAAAACTTTTCTTTGGCATGTATATTTCACCACGAATGTCTAAATCTACTGCCTCTCTTAATTTATGTGGTATTGTTTTAATTGTTTTAACATTGTGAGTTATATCTTCACCAGTAATTCCATCTCCACGAGTAGCCGCTCTTGTGAATTTGCCATTTTTATATTCAAGACTTACCGCAAGGCCATCTATTTTAAGTTCACATACATATTCATGATTTGGAAATACTTTAGATACTTTTTCATCAAAATCTCTTATTTCTTCTTCATTAAATACATTTCCTAAACTCATCATAGGCACAGCATGAGTAACTTTTTTAAATTCAGAAATTATTTCTCCACCTATTTTTCTAGTTGGTGAATCATCCCTTACCCATTCTGGATGTGAAGACTCTATTCTTATAAGCTCTTGCATCAATCTATCGTATTCTGCATCATCAACTGTTGGTCTATCTAGTGTATAATATTCATATGAGTATTTATTTAAAAGTTCAATTATTTCATTCATTCTGTCCATTTCTAATCACCTATTAATATTATATAACAATTAATATTTATTATAAAGAAAAAAAGTAGTTGGAAAAAAATCAAGTCATTTATGATTTTTTTAATGGTTTCATCAACATTTTGATCTTCAAAGATATTGACAATCGGACCCATTTCTAGTAAAATGAATCTTGCATTTAGCGATGCAGGTGTAGTTTAATGGTAGAACTTCAGCCTTCCAAGCTAATAACGTGGGTCCGATTCCCATCACCTGCTCCAATTGAATACAACTTACGAACCTATTATGGTGTTGTAAGTTTTTTAATGTCTAAAATCTAACTCACTGTTAGCTTGGAAGACATATATAGATGTTCTCTTTCTAGGAAGGAGGACATTTTTTAATGCTTAATTTTAAAACAATAGAAAGATTAAAATCTAACTCAACTATTATTGATATTATTAAATGCTATGACTTTAAAACGAGAAATGGCAAGGTTAAAATTCTTGAAAACACAAATTTAAAGTTTATCGAACCTACTGAATACTTAATATTATCTCCTAAAAAAACTCACTATTTATGAGTACAAAGTTAATGAAATATCAAATAAACAATTTTTATATAAAAGAACATAATGAAAAAAATATACGTTGCAAGAAATATGTAAAATTTTGAAGAAATTGTAATTTTTACACTTAACTTTTTGCTTATAAAGTGCCAAACGAGTGAGAGGATAACTTCTCTCAAATATAAAAAGAAAGGAGATGATTTTGTGAGATGTGGAGTTTATGTTAGAGTTTCAACTGACGACCAAAAAAAGATAATGGATATTCTATTGATTCACAACTTAGAATGATAAAAGAATACTGTGAAAAGAAAAAAACTATGACATCATTGATGTTTATAATGATGCCAGGTCATTCAGGAAAAGATTTAATGAGACCAGAAATGCAAAGCTACTTAAAAAGATATCAAATCTAAAAAAATTGATAAGTTAATTGCAATTAAAGTTGATAGACTTACTCGTAATAATTATGATGGCTTTTGGCTACTTAATTATTGTGAAGAACATGATGTTAAGATTGAACTAATACTTGAACCTTATGATGTATCTACTGCTAATGGTGAAATGATATTTGGTATGAATTTAGTATTTGGTCAACGTGAAAGAAAAGAAATTGGAGCAAGAACTAAACGTGCTATGGAAGAAATGGCTATGGAACATATTCACCCTAGTAAAGCACCTTATGGATATATTAGGAACAAAGAAACCGGTCATTTAGAAGTAGAACCAATTGAAGCACAAGTTGTAAAAGAAATATTTGAACTATGTAAAGAAAGACATTCTACTAGAAATATTGCAACTATTATGAAAGAAATAATAATGCTTATTTAAGTCATGGTAAATGGAAAGCTGATAGAGTTTATAAAATACTAACTAATTCTATTTATATTGGAATATTTGAATATGGCAAATATAAAAAGAAAACCTGAAGATATATTAAAAAGTTGAAAATTACTGTGAACCAATTATTGATTTAAAGACTTGGAACATTACTAGAAAGAATTTAGAGAAAAAAATAAACACCCTAATTATGGAGAACATATACATTTATTTACTTCTTTAATTAAATGCCCTGAATGTGGTAATATTTTTATCTTCTACTATCTCTTATAAATATAGTGGAACACCAAATAAAAAAGAATACTACCATTTAACTTGTAAGAATGTTAATTGTAAAGCAAAAGGACTTCATTATAGTTCTGATAAGATTGAAAAGAAATTAGGTAGAGTTTTAAATGAACTAACTAGATATATGTATGATATGAATAATGAAATAATTGTATCAAACTCAACTAAATCAAAAGACATAAGTGATATTGATAAAGCAATAGAAAAACTAAAAATTCAAGAAAAGAAGTTAGTAGATTTATACCTATCATCAAACTTAAATGTAGATGCTATCAACCATAAAAAAACGAAGTTATCAAAAAAAGAAATTGAGAAATTAAATAAGAAAAAAAGCAATTACTAGATCCTAATGATGACTTCAAAGAATATACAGTGGAACTACTTAAAAAAACTTGATTACAAAAAAAGAAGAAGATTATTTGTTATTTAATAAACTTGGCTTTTTCCTTTATGTGGGATAGCTTAAATCGTAAAGCAAAAAAGAGATATATTAAATAAACTTGTATCACAAATAGAAATTACAAGAGATAAAAAAACTACAACATTGAAATCAAAAAAATATTAAGTTTACTGATGAATTTATATCTAGAAGTTGTAAAGAGTATTTAGAATATCTAAATGATATTTTTAAAGAACAATAATATTGGTATCAAATATCAAGAGTTAATAACTACTGATGAACTTAATGATTATTCTAAAAACTACTATGTTTTATCACTTCAAAAGTTAGAAAAGAATGAATATTCAAATGATGAAAGAAAGATATTACTTACACTAGCATCAGAACATTTCTATTATGATGGTATTATTCATTGCCCTTTGTATAGTAATGAAACTATTATAGACCAAGTAATGTTAATACCTAAAACTGAAGTATGTTAAAGAATGGACTTACCAATTATGAAATTGTTAAATAAAAAAATAATATTATTAAAAAAATCAGGTTAATACAATAGAACAATATAAAGTTTTTAAACTACTTAAAAAGATACTTTTTAATACTGATGCTATTGCTATTTATTTAGTTGATAGATATACAATTAAAGTTATAGATACAAATAATGATATTGGCTATTTTAAATACAATAGTAAAAACTAAAAAAATGTAGATTTTATAGATAACTATAATAAAAAGCAAAGAAACGGAGAGATGAAAAAAATGAGAAAAAAATTATTACAAAGGATGAAATTAAAAAAATCTTAACAAATATGGATTATTAAAAACTTGATTATCTAAAAAAAGAATAATAAAGTTTTATATCAAAGACTAATTATTGAGGACAAACTATATACTTTTCCTTTTTTTCAGTCGGTAAAGAAGCAGAAGAAAAAAATTAAAATTATTAATAAATGAACTTGCTGAAAAAAAGATAAAGATTTAAATGAGAATTTAAAGGAAGAAAAACCAATTATTGTGGGTACAAAAGATGAATAATTATAAAAAAATATTGCAGAAGAAATTGTTTTTAAAAAGAACTTATATTTAATGAAAAAAGTGTGAGGACAAATAGAATAAAAATTGTCTTAGCCAGCACTGCAAATGTACTCCTAACATTTGCCTAACCTATGGGACAAGTCCCAAACCCTAAAAAAATTATAGAAAGGATGAAAAAAGTGAGAAAAAAGAAATATAAAAAAATTAATGTATTTATAAACGAAGAAGAACAAATTAGATTTAAAAAAATAAAGTTAAAAAAATTAGGATTATCTCAATCATCATATATTAGAAAAAAATTATAAATGAAGATATGGATAATGTTATTCATAAAGATGAGATTAAACCTATTTTTAGAACAAATAAAAAGCTCTTAATCATGATTTAGTAAGAGCTAGAAATTTTATGATTATGAATAGAATTCACAATGGTGAAGAACTATTAGAAAAAGTTCTTACCGAAATAAGAACCCTACAAAGTGTCCTAGATAAAGAGCAATACTAATACACAAGTACTGCTCTTTTATGTAAAAAGACTAGTTATATTTCAAACTAGTCTCATTGATAAATTATAATTTATTAATTATTACAATCTCCTTCGGTATATTCCATAGAATAATCACCAATTAATATATTTTTATCATTTTTAGTAGTATTACATACTATCATAGTTATATCTTTATTTTTAGATTTGTAAATTTTTGTTCCTCCATCTTTCAGTGTGGCTTTTAACTCTAATTTATCAGTAATATGTTTTATACCATCATCAAGTGTTTGAAATGCAGTTGAAAGATAAGTTTTTCAAAGTAATATCTTTATCTTGATCTTTAATATAAAAGCTCTCCAATATTTCCTGCCAAATAAATTGTACGATCATTAGTAGTATAATAATCATTAAATCTAATATCAGTGTGACTTTCTGGTTTTGTTATATAAAAATCAAACGCTGATGTTGTATAAGGACCACCTTGTTCAAATTTGACATATTTTGGATTTATATTAGCATTTTTTATAAACTCTTCCTGTTTTGTTTTACTATTATCTATGAGAGTAACGACAACAACATTATTACTTTCATCTAGTGAGCAAGAACCTAAATTACTATGATCAGTAGTTTCACTTCCAAAATAATCACTTACTTTCTTATAAGTATCTTTTAGGTTATCAGTATTATCTTTTATAGGTAAAGTATGAGCTTCCCATTTAAAGCGAGTAGTCTGTGTTACGCCATCATAAATATCAGTTTCTACGAAAACCCTATATTTTTCTTATGAAAGCTTGAATAAGTTTTTTTGTTTTTCTTATAATAGGGCTATTATTAAATACTATAGCTTGGGTTGTATCCAAGATTATTAATCCTACAAAAACACCAATAATTATTAAAGTAATTTTTAAACTTTTTTTCATAATCAATCCTCCTAACAAACTAATTATCTTTAGTCTTTTTACTTCTATATATAATTATATCATAGAAATTGACATTTTAATTATTAAAAATTTGTTATTTAAGGAAAAAAATGATGTATAATCATATATAGAAAGAGAGCGAGTTCGTAAGATGTATTTAAACCGCTCCATTTGAATTCAAAGTACGTCAGAAATGATGTACTTTTTATTTTTCAAAGTGTTTTTCTTTTGTAGAAAGGAGGCACTTTTTTTCTATAAAAATATAAAAACTATTGCAAAAATTAAATCCTAGCCAAAGGACATTAAAAGCTATTAGTTCTACTCATCCTACTAAGATACAAATAACTAGTGGTAAGATAAATGTACTTGAACCCACTAACATAGAAACTATTATTCCTATAAGATATTTATTATTTTATAGAACTAAAAATAATTGAGTTTTTATGAATATCCTGAAGATCGTGTTAAAGGAAATAATTTTATTAATCTTCAAACAAAAACAAGCATTTAATAAAAAGTGGATTAAAAAGCATATATAACAAATTATTAAAAATCCATTCCCTAAATAAGGAATTGACTTTAATAAACTAGAAGTCTATTATAAAAAACTAATAACAGAACTTATTATGTAGAAAGTGAGGTTAAATATGAATAATAAAGTTGCTATATATGTAAGAGTATCAACTGATGAACAAAGAGATAATGGTTATTCTATTGATTCACAACTTCGTATGTTAAAAAGAATATGCTGATAAAAAAATAATTATAATATAGTTGGAATATATAATGATGCTGGATACTCTGGTAAAAACCTAATGCGACCTGAAATGCAAAGATTATTAAAAGATATTGAAGATGAAAAAATAGATATTCTTTTAGCTATTAAAACTGATAGATTAACAAGAGATGGATACGATGGATATTGGTTACTACATCAATGTGATAAATATAATGTAAGAATTGAATTAACTCTTGAACCATTTGATATATCTACCGCTAATGGAGAAATGATGTTTGGACTTAATTTAGCCTTTGGGCAAAGAGAAAGAAAAGAAATAAGTGCAAGAACTAAACGTGGACTAGAACAAATGGCTATAGAACATAAATACCCTAATAAACCACCATATGGCTATACTAGAGATAAAGTAACTAAACATCTAGAAATTGAACCTATTGAAGCTTTAGTTGTCAAAGATATATTTAATATGTCAGTTAATGGAATACCATATAGGCAAATAGCTGAAAAATGAGAAATGAAAATAGATATTTAAAACGAGATAAATGGTCTGATTCTCGAGTATGTAAAATACTAGATAACGAAATATATATTGGTACATTTAGATTTGGTAAATATAATCGTAAAAAAAGAAGAACAATTAGTAATTGAGAATTATTGTGAACCAATTATTAGTAAAGAAATATGGAATAAATCCAGAAAGCAAATAAAAAAAGAAATTGTCACAAGAACTATGGAAAACATACTCATATATTTTTCTAATTTAGTTGTATGTCCTCATTGTGGAAATATATTAAGTTCTACTTTTTTTCTCATAAGAAAAACTAAAGATGGCTATCAAGATTATTATTTTTCTAGTTTGTAAGAACAAAAAAATGTATTGGTAAAGGATTACATTATAGTTGCGATAGATTAGAAAGAACTTTATCTAAATTATTAAATGAATTAATAATCTATATGACTGAAAAATCCAGAAAAATATTATTAAACCTAAAAATAGATACTAATAAAGATTTCGAAAACATAGAAAAAAAGCAATTCAAAAAAATTAAAAACACCAAGAAGAAAAAAATTAGTTGAACTATATTTATCTAGTAGTTTAGATGTAGAAACTATTAATCGTAAAAAAATGAAATGATTAAAAAAATGAAATTACTGAACTTGAAACTAAGAAAAAAAGAATTAAATTATGAAGAACCACTAGACATTAAAAATAGAATTAATAGATTCTTTTTAATAACAATAATTTAAACAATTATTTAATGAATAAAGAATTACCTATATATCAAAAAAATGGTTAAAGTTAGATCCTGAAACTAAAAAAATTAATATTACATAAATTTATACGACAAATAGAAATTAGTCGTGATGAAGAATATTTTATAGATATAACAAATATTAAATTTGAAAAAAACAATATTTTGATAAAAAAATGCTGATGAGTTTCTTTAAATGATTTAATGCTATCTTTAAGAGAAGATTATAAAGAATTTGAATATAAACAAATTAAAGATATGGAAACATTATTAACCTTATATGAAAACTATAATTCAATTAGTGTAGAAGATTACTTAAATAATAATCATAATATTCACGACGCCTTTAAAGAACAAATAAATAATCTAGTAACTAATCAAGGTGTCTTAGTAGGAGCAATTATACTAGATAATAAATTTGTCGATGAAGTCCTATTTATCCCAAAAATGCCATAATTATTATGGTATTTTTTTATCAGGATAAGAAGATGCTACCACCACATACATTTTACCCATATAAAAATCTATGTTTTATGTGGTACCAAACTTATTTTTGCACTTGCAAAATCAATCCCAAAAGTATATTTGCTATATTCTTTTTTTCGTGTAAATGCTAGGAATATGTATATCCCAATTTAATAAAAATTGATAAAAAAATAGTGGGATATTATTCTTATTATTATATTTGTGTAAAGTATGATATTAATCACAAAAAAAGTTGGTTTTCTCCAACTACAATATAATTTGTTATAAAAAGTATTTATTCATTATTTTCATCATTTATTTGTCTGAAATCTAATTTATAATTATCATCATTAAACTTTTCCAAAAAAACTACACTTTCAATACCAAGTTCAGCCAGTTTTTCATAAGTTAGCACTTCGTTTTCTTCAAGTCTTAATACTTCTCTTAATAACCATTGACCAAGTTCACTATTTGGATTAGACATTAATGCTTTTCCATTATCTTGACATAATTTCATAGACATTTCTTTACCATTTGGTAGTAATACATTAAAAGAAGTATCTCTATTTGGAAAAAAGCCAACATATTTATCTCTTATTTTCTTATTAAATGGAATATATACCTCATCAATACTTCTAGGCCTTCCACCTGCATTCCATTGATTTAAGCCACTCTTAGGATAAACTAATTTAACACCATTTTTTTCTGAATAAAGAGGAATTACTGCTACTTCATTTTCAGTTATAGTTACTAATGATCCAATACCATTTCTTAGTACTTCAAATGGATTAGTTGCTACTTGTACTGAAACACTATCAAAATACTCATCAGTATTAAATCTTTTTTTGCAATACACTTTTTGAAATATTAAAATTATATTCATGAATTCCATCAGTAAAGATTAATGATATTTCAGATGCGTTAATTACTTTTTATATTTGGAATATCAATTTTATCCATTACTTCTTCATAAAAATGAAAACCTTTTTTATTTCTTATAACACAATGATAAATCATTTTAGATAAACCATAAGTTGATAATGTTGATTCAATACGTTCATTTCTTAATTCTGCTATTTTTCTTAATTTTATCTAATCCTTGTAAATCTGAATAGGATTTTCTTGCCTTATTAAACTCAGCTATTTTTTGCCATGTTTTTTTATTTCCTTCAGTAAAAGTTTTTATACCAATACCAATATCTCCTAATTTTGCATCAGCTGTTACACATGATCTAGCAAGATTCTCAGCACCAAAACATTCACAATAAAGATTTTCGGGAACTCTATAATCAAGCCATGGATCATCACTTTCACTAAATAATAAAGATAATGAGCCAATTAACTTTAAATTATTCTTGTAATCTTCAAATTTATTATTATCATAACTAATTATTTGCATTTTTCAGTCTCCTTTATAGCGTCTAATATTTTTTTCTGCAACCCTTTTTTTATTACATTAACTGATACTGCATTTCCAGCTTGTTTGTAAACTCTTGAATCTACTAGCTCACTTGGAATAATAAAAATCATTTGGGAATCCTTGTAACATTAAACATTCAATTGGTAATAGTTTTTCTGATTTTATTATAGTTAGTATATATTAATGGAACATTATGCCCTCCAGTACCCATATTTGCTGTTAAAGTTGGACAAACCCCATTCTTATTATCTCTTACATAAACTCTTCTATATTGATAAATAGTATTATGTTCTTTGATACTCTTATTTAACAATTCATAACACTTTTTTTATCTTGCTCATACAAATATTTTTTTTGGAACTTCCTTATTCCAATCAACAATAGTTTCGATTGTATTTTTTTAAAGGTGTTTTTTTGGCCATTTAAAAATTCTTATAATCATTTTCATTAAGAAATCCTATAATAAAGATTCTTTCTCTATTTTTGTAGTAAATTACCATACTCACAAGTATTTAAAAACTTTTGCTTCTACAAAAATAACCATAATGCTCTAAAGTTTCTTTAATAACTTTAAATGTATTTCCGTTATCGTGTGTCTTTAAGTTTTTTTACATTTTCTAAAAAAATAATATTCTTGGTTTATTATTATTTTCAGCCATTTCTTTTTACTAATCTCATTATTTGGAAGAACATATTACCACGATCATCTTCAAAAACCTTTTTCTATATCCAGCAATAGAAAAATGGTTGGCAAGGAAATCCTGCTGACAAAAACATCAATTTTAGGTATATCTTTTCCCTTTTTATATTACATATATCATCTACAACAAGTTTTATATCTTTATGATTCGCGTTAAATGTTATAGCACAATATTTATCTATTTCATTTGCCCATATTGGTTGAAATCCGGCATTTTTAAATCCTAAATCTATTCCACCAATTCCAGCAAATAAACTAGCCATTTTTAATCGTTTCATAGTGCACCTCCTATCTCTTATTCCATTATAACATTTATAATTAATAATTGCAGCAATTTAGGCAAAAAGTTAAATTTTTATTATTTGATTAATTTCTTGAAAAAAATTAAAAAAATTTTTTTATAATTTTTTTATATCTATACATATATATTTATATATATGTATAAATATAATTTAGCACTCGTAAAAAAATAAGTGCTAAAAAAAGTATTGACTTTCTAGTTTCAAATTTATAAAATGGCAGTAGTTAGAGCTTTAACGCGTGCATAGGAGGTTTTTTTATGTTTTTTTAGATTACTTGAAAGAAAAATTTAGATCGTTTAGCTTTAGTAGGAACAAATTCGCAAGGAAAGTCTTATATGATTTCAAAAAGATATTAAAGGGGATATTGCAAAGAAAAACTATATTAGTCACTAATGAAGTGAAAGCAGATGAAAATCTAAAAAATTCAACGGATACTTCTACACTTATTGTTTGGCTAAATTTATTACTTGATAACGCAAAAGCAAAAGAAGCAATTCAAGAGCAAATTGATGGAGTTGATTTAAGTTCAATAAATAATAATAGTTTTCTTAATATATCTTTAAATAACAATTTAGAATCGTATAAGGGTATCATTTCTGCTGATATTAAAACTGATTCTAATAAATGGGGAAAAACCCGGGTCAGGTGAAAGATTTTTTTAGGACAATTACTTTTTAATATCAAAAAAATATTAGAAGATAACCCTAACGAAAAATTATGAATACTTAGTTATTGATGAACCAGAACAACACTTACATCCATCTTTATATATAAAAAGTTGGGAAAATTCTTAATAAAATATCACATCAAGGAATAAAGGTAATTATAGCGACTCATTCACCTGTTATTACTCAAAAATTTTATTGAGGACATCGAAGAAATAGCAAAAAGTAATAAATGGAGAATTGAAACCACTACCATCAACAAAAAAAGTTTAATGGGTTTTAATTTAAAAATATGCTTGTTATACTAAAGAGGAATTAAAAAAATTCTAGTTACAAAAAAATAGAAGATAAATATGAAACATATTTTTAATAATTTTGTTTTTACCTATAATTATTAAATCATTATTCTGTGATTATATGTTATTAGGTGAAGGCGCTATAGAAAGTAAAAATATTTGATTTATATATTATGAAATATGGCTCATTAATGGAGAAAAAAACAATATAGAATACTCTATAGTTGATGGTAAAATATTTTTTCCATTAATATTAAGAATTTTAAAGGAGCTAGGAATTAAAACAATTTCTTTATATGATTTAGATGATGAAAGTTCTGATATGCATAAATATTTAAACATCACAATTGAAACATTATCTGATAAAAACAATACCATTTAAGCCTAACATTGAAACAAGGTTAAAAAAATAACTAAAGATATGTATAAGGATAAATACAGAGGTTCAATAATTCTTATGAATGATTTATATATAGATGAAAAATAAAGAGTTAATGGATTTACTAGATGAAATAAATACCAAGATTGATGAATTAAAAATAGAAGTGATATAATTAATTTATCAAAAAGAAAAATATTTTTAACTTACTTTGAACTTTAATCGCTCCAATTGAAATTAACTTGCGGACTTAAAAGTTCGTGAGTTTTTATTTTATATAAAACTTCAAAAGTTCTCTTTCTTTCAAGGAGAAAAACTATGAGATGTGGTATTTATATAAGAGTATCTACTGACGACCAAAAAGAGGAAAAAAATTATCAGAATAATTTAGTCCTCTTTTTTAATTTTTTGAATTCTGGGGAATAAAATCTATGTCTAGCCAGCACTGAATTTGTACTCCCAGACAAATTCTAATATATGAAATACTCATACCCTTTACTGAAATAATAATATTAATTTACAAATAATTTTAATTATAAATTGTAATTTTTTTAATAATCACAAAAATTTTAATTGTTTACAAATTTAATAAATCTTTTTTTCTTTTTTTATTAAACTCATCTTGACTGATAATTCCTGAATCTAATAACTCTTTATATTTCTTTATTTCCTCTATAGGATCTATTTCAGATTTATCTTTATTATCTCCTAATTTAGAAAAATAAATTTGATACACTATTTTTTTTATTTTACTAAATCCAGCAACAAATTTTTTTCTTTAAAAACTCTGTTTATCTTTTTTTCTGAAACTTTGCCTGTTTCATTACTTAATAGTTCTATATCACTATTAAATTCCTCTTCAGAATAATCAAATGTTGCATTATCTAAAGCATCATTTAATTTTCGCACCATAGGCATCATTGAAGCAAAATTAATCGTCCCAGATATCACTCCACCAATAACAGGTATTGCCTTAGATATACCTGAAGCTAATGTTTTTTTGTTAGAGTATAGCCAACAAAAGAACAAATCTTTTTTATCATTGGATACCAAAATGTTTTAGTCAAAGCTTTTTGAGGAAGTTTTTTTAGTGCTGTTTTAGCAACTTGTGTTGATAGAACCCTGACACCTGAAACTGCACCTGATACGCCAAATATGACTCCACAATATAGTATTAATTGATTTTTTTCCTTTCTTACTTTACTTTTATTGTAACATATTTGTTTTACTATTCTAACATTTTTTATCTTAAAATGTTATCCTCTAATTCTCTATCAGCAATTGTATTTTTATAAGTATCACTAATAATTTTATCTCCCAGTTCATTAACACCTATACCATCTATATTATTGTGTCCTCTGCCTAAAATTATTTCATGTTGAATATCAATTCCTAAACTTTTTAGTACTTGAATTGTTCTTTCTAGGCACGAAAAAAACATATCTTTTCCCAAAAAAATTTCTCTTTGTTTTTCCAACAACTACTGGTACACTTCTATTAAAAATAACTCATATCATGCATGGGTGCTAGATTACCAAAATCATCTACCCTAGTATTAGATTTATTTTGTGTTTCAAGTTCTCCAACATAATATCTAAATTTAATTTTAGAATAATTTTCAAAGTCAAATTCTTTTTCCAGTTAATTGTTCATAATCTGCGATACCTAATGGATATGATAAATCTTTTGTTGGAACAGGTATACTTCCACTAGCTCCACCTACACATGCTGTTTCAACTACATCTGGATGTAACAATGCAAATCTTTGAGCAAACACTCCAGAACTTGAATAACCATTTAAAAATATTTTATCGCTTGCTGTTAATCCAACTTCATTTTTTTAGAATAGCTTTTTGACTTATTAATAATTCTAACTACTTGCTCATCAATTCTATAATTTTTATCACCTTTTGGGATATCAAAACATTCTATTGATAGTTGTTGTAAATAAGGATAATTTTTATGACTTGGTATTAATGGAATGATAATTGGTGCTGGTAAATCACGTGTTAAGCAAGCTAATCTATATCCAGTTTGTATTCCTTGTTCTAATATTTTTTTAGAATCTTCACTTTCTAAATTATTTGCCTCAACTATAATTTGATTATTCACTTCATTAGATAATGGTATTGCTAAAATGCTTGGTATATTAATTCCATTATCACTATCTATAGCCAAAAACATTATTTTATATGGAACTCCATTTAACATACTTTCTATTTCTACATCTTTTCCATTTACTAATTCATTAGATACATATTTTATAAACTTATCATTATCCATATTTTCCTCAATTATCAATTATATCTGTATATAATATACTACCATTAATTTTAACTACTTATATTTATCATAAACTATTTAATTATCAATTTTATCAAGTAAATTTGTAATTCCATTAGAATAATCGCAAATAGAATTTTTGTATTGAATTAATTAATACAATCATTGCTTCAGTGAAATCGTCTTCAGTGTAACTTTCCTTTTTTTAAATCTAAAAATTTCTTTATTCAAAAATTAATTCATTTGATACATTTATATTTTTTTGCATAAATCGTTAGTAAATCTTGCTAATATTTGTAATTGCTCATAAATAATGCTTTGTTTTTTTCCTTTAATCCTTGCTTTTTAAAAAAATCATGTATTCATCTATATTTTCTTTCATATATCACCTAAACATTTTATTTACTTCAAAAGCAACCTGCTCATGAGTCCTTCCAGCAGTAGTCTTTAACTTAATCCAAATTTTTTTAAATCTTCTTTTTTGTACAGACAAATTCATAATTGATTGCTCTAACTTTTTCATACCAAATAATCTTTTATCTTCATTATAATTGTGCTCTAATGAAGAAACATTATTGACTTGTACTTTTTACTTCAGTTATGTAATCTTTTTTTAACGATTTGTTCTTCTAATTCTTCATTATCATCTTTTTAATTGGTATTTTTGGATTATTTAAATCTTCCACTACACACCTCTACATTCTTCTAATGCTTTCCGTTGCTTCTGAATTAAGCATATTATTAAACCTATTAATTTTATCTAATGCATCACTCATATCACTCATTAAGTTTTTGAAAAAAACATTTGGTTCAAATGAAGTTTGATTAGATAATAATATTTTTTTTGGTATTCTTGTAATTGTTTATCTATACTATCTATGTGCTCTGGATCCCAACTTTGCATGTTCCTAATTTCAGATGTAAGTGATTCAACATCTTTTAAAATTGTTGCTGTATCAATTGATGGACCAGTTTGAACTTGAGCCTTTTCTTTACTCGGTTCAATAATTTGTTCTACCCATTTTTCTAAACTAGGATTATCAAATGCAATGTCACCTACAATATCTATAGCAGCAAACCACTCATCACTCATGTCTTTAGAATTATTCATAATATACTTATAATACTGATTTACTTTTTGCCCATTTATGTATAAATTCATCCTTATTTGTTTCTATTGCTTTTTTTGCATCACCTACATTAACAAACTCGTCAGCATATTTTTTTAGTTCTTGCAGTGCCTGTTCTATTGGCATATCCATCACTCCTTATAATAACATTGTATCATAAAAATAATATATAACTACAAAATTACCTTAAACTTTACTTTTTTTTATCTAATTTTGTAAATGTTAATTACTAATATTGTTATAAAAATCACAAATAAAGCATAAAAAAATCATTCTATCTCTAAACATTGCCTTTCTTAACTAATTTTATAGTTTTAGCATTATTATATGGTTCAAATTCAAAAATCAAAAATATGTATAATAACCACCTTTTGATAAATTTAAATACTCCTCAATTTGACTTTTTTTGCTTTTTTAGATATTTGATTTATTCTAGCATTACCAGTGCCAGTTTGAACTAAAGGTACAACATATCTTGTTTTTTTGATTTTACATTAACAGAATATTTTCCATTAACTGGTACTTCACTTTTTATACGCAGTATCAACACTTTGAAATAACTTAAATTTTTTTTCACTTAAATATTTATCTTCACAATTTAAAAATTCTATCAATTATTTCTTTCTCTGAAAGAGTATATAAATCTTCTATACTCAAATATCCTGCATTATTCATTGATTTACACATATCTGCTAAAAATTGCATTACAGTTCTATCTTTATCACTAACCCACTCAGGCCATAATTTTGAAACAGTATCTATATATTCTTCACACACTTCTTTATCTTTAAATGCAAGTTCACTTTTACCTTCTTCATTAGTAGTTACCACAATATTATCATACATCTTTCTTATTCTATCTAAATCCCATACTCTAAAGAAAGTTAACCCACTTGAAAAAGTATATTCAAATCTATCAGCAGACAATCTTGGAGTATCATTATCAGCAATAGGATAAATTTTATAATCTTCTACTTCTTCTAATTTTATTCCATCTCTTTTTTTAATAAACTCATTATTTTAGGAGAACTCTTAATCATTTCAGAAGTTTTCTCTTCAGTAGATTCTTGACTTTCAGAGTCTCCATTCATAAAATCTATGCAATGTTTAAATACAGGAGTAGCAACATCATGAAATAAACCTGCTAAAGTTTGTTTCTTATCATGAGTAAAATGCCATATAATTAAGGCAACTCCAACACTATGGTCTAAATTAGAATACCAATATCTAACATTAAAACATTTAGAATAATCACTTCCACAACTCATACTTATTTTGCTGATTCTTTCCATTTCAGGTGTATCTATATATTCTAGTAACCATTCAGGAAATTCAGGTGATAGAATACTAAAATATTCTTTTACTTCATCATTTAAACTATCAAGATATCTATACATTTTTCCATTCCTTCGTATTAATCAATCTGTATATCAAAAACATTATTTGTTATTATACTATAAAAACTATAAAATTAGCGATACATTATTATCAAATTTATAGCATAACTTTTTTTAATGCACATTAAAAATAATTTTTAATGAAAAGAAAAAAACATTAAATAAAGTCAAAAAAATTAATAAATATTTATTTTATAATATATGACCTATTTATAATATGTAATAGATTTTTAAACTACCATGAGTATATATACTTTTTAACATACTTATTATTAGAATAAAAAAATATTCTCCTAATATTGAACCACTATTTTCTTTTGAAGTAAGTGTAATAATCGCATAATTTTCTTCCTCAAAATATTTAATAAATGCACCTTTAGCTAATTTACTTCTTTCTTTAGCGTCCATCGCCACCATTTTTATATTTTCATCTTCCACAACCACTTCATTACGATTTGAATCAAGCGTCGTTATTAAAGTACCATTGGTATACACAACATCATAAGTTTTTCATACGAGTTGATATGCCCTGTCTATTAAATAAATTCTTTTGTAAAGTAATATTTACAGGTCTATTATGTATAATTGCAATATAAGTGTTATCAGATTGTATAAATCCATTTTGATAGTTATATTCTAACAAATAATCACAAACATTAAGTACATATAATTCATAAATATAAGGAATAGTAAAAAGCTAAAATTGGAAGTAAAATTATAATAGTATATTTTTTTTAGTACTAAGTTTTTTTCATAAGAGGTATTTAATTTTTAATTCAATTTTTTTATTTACACGACATATACCTATTACATATAGAATCCATGATATTACAAAAGTTGGAAATATAACTACACCATTCCATCCTACATCAACTAAACTAAATGAATAAATGTCAATAATAGCAAGTAACAAATAAAAATATTATAAGTTTTTTTAAACTCTTTAAATCAGTATTACTTTTGGATATTTTCTTTAAAAAATTATTGATGCTACAAATAATATAACAACATTAAGATATATTGCACTTTTTAACATAATTGTATTCCTACTTTCATTTAATTCAATTTCTATATAGATTATATCATATAAACAGTAATTTTATTTATAAAATATAAAAATAGATCAACCAAATACGATTGATCTATTTATTTTAATCTTTGAAATTAAATAATTTAATTATCTTTTTTTATTATTCATTTTTTTAATTCCATTACTGGGCCTTCTTTTTCTTTTTTCATTCTGGCTAATTCTTCTAATGTAGCATTTAATTCACCATTTTCTTTATTCAACGCACATATTTCTTCATTGTTATCAGCTATTTTACTTTTAATCACAGACATATGATGTTCTATTGTTCTAATAAAGAATGAGCCTACATAAGCATTTCCATAAGTTGCTTTATAGTTTCTACCATTTTCATCTATAACATTATAAATTTGTTCATACCATGCACTACCATGATATGATAAATCATTAGATTCTCTACTATTAACAACTACTCCTTTTACAAATTCTCTTTCATTAGCTCCACGACTTTGTCCTTTAAAATCATAGAATATTAATACTTCTGTTCCATTTGGAATTATTTTTATCCATAATAAAAAAACCTCCTTATAAATTTATTGTATCACATTATTTTTTTATAATTACTATTTTTGAATATTATTTACAACACTTTGATTTATATTGCCTTGATTCATGTTGCTTTGATTATTTGAATTGTTAATATTTGGTACATTATTTGATATATTATTTGGTACATTATTTACTATAGTATCATTATTTTGAAGATTACTTTGATTAGTATTAGTAACATTATTAACATTCCCTTTATAATAATCACCCTGTAAATTTCCAGTTAATCTATTAATTTCAAAAATCTATAAAAATAGTTTTTCTGGATTATTTTTCATCAATAACTAAATCTACCATACCATCTACATCCGCTAATTTATTATCATGTCTTGGATCTCCTCGTAGTGTAATTGTTACTCCACTTGGTAAAATGTAATCAACTACTGGTAATTGAATAGGAACTCCATTTACTTTCAAATTAGAATTTTTCTAATCTATATGGTAAATTTTTTTAACAAGCTTACCTTTTTGTATTTAATTCTTTTTATTATTTTTTTATTCTCTTATTTACTTTATTAATATTAACTACTCCTAATGCTATAAATATCACTGGTAAAATTAAGAAAATCAATAACATTTTATTAGATGATTTTGAATAAGATGTCATACATCTTGATGGCTTTTTAGAGTCATAATATACAAGAGCATTTGATTCACTAGGTCTTATACTTGAAGATGAATTGGAACTACAAGCATATTCTTCACCATTCACTTTGTAATGATAAACAGGAGAGTACATAGTATTTCCATCACTATCTATATGTTGATTTATTTCTACACTTGTTGACATTGTTGTTGCGTCTAAACTATTTAAGTTCATAGTACTTCCAATTAAAATGCCTATCATAATAACTGCTATTGCTACTCCCGATATAAAAAAAAGAAAAAAGAATTTTTTTACCTTTCTTAACATTATCTAATTTAATATCATACATAATACACAACCTCTATTGTAATTTTAACATACTTGATAAATTTATCAATGTTTTTTTATTGCTGTTTACAATTTTATAATCATATTGATACTAGTGATTTTAATAATATTAGAAATTATCTTTTATAACGTTTTTTTCCACTTTGAATTCCATATTTATCACAAAAGTTCTTCCATATTGATTAGACCTTGTTTATAAGCTTCAACTTTATTACAAGCTGGTAAGAGTTGTGCTATATCTTTATCTTTTTCTTCTTGTGATAGTTCATTATAAGGTACAGCAAGTTTTGGATCACCATAATTTGAATCAAATACCCAACTGTTTCTTTTTAACCATTCTTCATGTATATGTGATGCCATTTTATCTATATCTTCTTTTTGTAAATTGTTCACCATTTAATACTTTTTCATATACAAGGCCTATTGCAACCCTTCCTGCTTCTAAATTTTCATATTGCCAATTAGAAGGTAATTCTTCAAATGTACAATTAGCAATATCAACTTCATCAGTGCCATGTGCTAAATTCCATTCTTCATCTTTTGATTTTTTAATTCTAGATTCATATGTACCATCTTCTCTTTTTCTACTATTTCTCCATACTTCATGCATATCAGAACCTAATGAATATGATAAAGCTTCTTTTATTGTTTCATTATCCATAATATTTCCTCACTTATTACAATTTATATTTCTTTTTTTAAAAACTTTCAATATATTTACTTCTCATAACATTCATAACTTCACAAGCTACTTTTTATTGATAAATCATTCATATTAATATTTGATGTATCAACAAGTATTAAAGAGTTTACACTATTTTCAAATAATTCTTTTTAAATCTTTTTACACTATCATTATATTCAGTAATATTTTTCATTATTTAAAAAAATGATCTTTTTTTCAAGTGCTAAACTTGAATTGTAATCTCTTTTTTTAATGATGTAATTGGATCAGCATAAGTAATTACTAATACATCTATTAATTCTTTTGATATCTCTTTGTACTTTAACTGTAATTCATTATACATTTTAGTATCCATATCATTTTTTTCTTATATCTAATATAATTCCATATTTGCCTATCATTAATACTTCTATCAACTATAATTATATCCTTTTTAGTATTAATTTCATCTTGTAATTGTTTTACAGTTTCTTCTATTATTGCTAAATTAGAATCTAGCTTACTTGAATCTTTATACTTTTGCTTAAATACTTCTTTAAAATATTTTGATGTAGTAAACTCTTCTATTATTGATATACTAAATCCACCTTTCTTAAAGAAATCATATAAATTATTTATTGTAGTTGTTTTACCTGTTCTTGGTGTTCCATTAAATTCAATAACAAAAGATTTTTCAAGTGGGCATAATTTTTTAAGTCTTTGAAGTTCCATCTTCATCGCATGTAATTTTTTTTAATTCTTTATAATATTCTTTATTATCATTAAATATTATATTTTTTTTAAATAATCATCTTCAACATTATTAAAAAAACTATATCTAATACATTTTTTTAATCTTTTTAAATATTGGTAAGTTTTTCATCTTCATTATATATTAAACTTTTATATACATTTGTATAGTACCATTTTTGTTCTTTTTCACCACGCTTAAATGCACTAAAATCACGAGTACCATTCTTTTTCAAATTTAATCATTATATCTTCTAAATTATTTATTTTATCAGCACAAATAATTAATTTATTTCTAAGTGGTAATGATTTTTGTTTCATCTATTGTATGTTGCTTTCTTTCTTCCCAAGAAAGTGATTTATCTCTTTCACTAGCCCCTATTACTAAAGATGCTATATCTTTTCCGAATTCTTTTTCAATATCTTCTATAGTATATTTAGTATCTTCTACTACATCATGAAGATAACCAGCAGCCACTACATTATCATCATAACCATATTCCTCTAATAATTCTGCTACACTAATCGGATGTATTATCATAGGTTTATCTTTCTCGTTCTTTCTTACTTGTCCTTTATGTGCTTTAATCGCAAACTTCTTAGCTTTCTCTTTTACGTCCATTTTACCTCCTACTTATTTTTCTACTTGTATATTGAAATCTAAATAATAATCATTAACATCATTTTTCATTAATCAATAAATCAATCGTAGGATACTCTTTAAATAATTTTTTTATCATATATTGATTCACTAGACAATATTAACACTTGATTCTTAAAGTTATATTTAGTTTTAGCTTTATATAAAATATTTCCATTTTTCTCTTTTTTTGTTTCAACAACTTCATATTGTAAGTTTTTTTAACAAGTTTTCCACATTTACTTAACATCTTAATCTTATTTATCTTTTTTTATTTATTTTTAATCATACCTATTAATCCTATCAACAATGGAATACATAATGAAATTATAAACATATAAACTATAAGATTAGTTTTTCTTTATTATATTAGTTGTACATACATTAGGATCTTCAAAATTATAATATATTGTCTTTTTATCAATTTGATTATTTTTGCTATTAATTACTACACTATCTAAACAAGAAAAACTGTCTATTATCAGCATCAAAAATAATATACTTTCTTATACATATTATTATCAGTAGGAATATATTCACTAATATTTGATTTAACTTTTTCTATTATATATTGAACTAACATTAATTATATCTTTTAATGCGAAAATAGAAAAAAAGTAAAATAAATGCTAAACTAAAAAAATAAATATGATTTTATACATCAATTTATTAGTTTTTTTAATATATTATCAATACTATACACAATATCACCTACTCACTAATTATATTTTTATCATAATTAATAATCTAATAACATTACTATTTTAGTTAATTATTGAATAAGTATTATTAGTATTATATAATCAAATTGAAAGAAGGCTGCATATGAAATTTCCTTATAAAATTTGTAAATTAACTAATAATGAAGTTAATATTTTTTTAATAAATACTTTGCTACTAAAGGTGAATTTGTTTTTGAAGGTATATGGTTCAGAAGTCAAGAAGAAGTAAATAAAAATGTATCAGGGTATATTGACAATACTACTAGAAATAGAAGAACAATTCATTATAATCATGTGTTTTTATGTTAAAGACAATTATTTAATGGTAAAAAGTTCATACATATATTTAAGCATTAGATTAAATAATAATGAATACGATAAATATCTAAACGACATAATAAATACTTTAGAAAAATAATAATTACATAAAGAACAATAATATATATATAAAAAGATAATCTAAATATAATGATTAACAAGTATGATAAACATCCTTATGATGAAATAATTGATAATTACAAAAACTGTTGATATTATTGTTAAAAAGTGATAATTTAAATAATACTGATAAGTTATTTAATCAAGTATGGAATTTACAAGTTAAAGGAATTAGAAAAAAAGAGACATGCGTGGTAACCCTAAATATATTAATGATTTTAATGAACTAAAGGAATACTTTCCAATGGCTGTTGAACTAGGATGTGGACCTTCTATTGAAGCAGGTGTAATGCCATTATATAAATTACATGAAATATATAAAGTTCAAAAAAACATAGTGATGGAAAAATTCTATTTTTGGTACTAGTGATACACTTATAAAAACAAATTATAGAAAAAAAGATAATGTTAAATTTGATGAATTCTATGAAATCATTGCTGAATGTATTAAAAGCAAAACCAACTAATTTTCATTATAATTTAAAGAAAAATGTATGATAAGAAATTATTCACTATGAATCTTTTTTTAATAATAATTTTGATAGGTTATGTAAAAAGAATTGGTATTAATGAAAATATATTAAGAGTTTATAATATAGAAAAATTACTTTCCTAAAGTTACTTTTTGATAAGGATGTTAAAAGCACTTTTATGTATAGGTACTCATGCTGATAGAAGACTTATACAAAGACAAGCAAGAAATCAAGGACTAAAAATAATATATGTTGACCCAGAAGGATTTAATACTGATAATGAATTCTTTAAATATGAAATTGAAGGTGCTAAAGATGAAGATTATATTTTAAAAAAATGACTGCTAGTGAATTTTTCTCAAGTATTAGATAAGATTTTTAAATGAAGAAGATGTCAAATAAATGTTTATTTGATGTTTTTATTTCGTTATTTATTGTAAAAATATTAGTAGTATGGAGGTATTTTTATTTATGGATATAAAAAAAGATGTACTAAAGAATCATTCGCTGTTATTGGACGTGAAGGTTCTACTTTAGATGGTAAAAAAATTTCATACAAAAACCTATGGGATGATGTTGATTCTCATTTTAATGAAATAAGTGATTTAGCTTTTAAAGGATATAAATGGTAATATTCTTGGTAGATGGGGACTTACTTCTGACTTTAATCACAATTTAAAGCCTTGGGAAGAAAAACTATAGAAGAGGACTTTATCTTGCTGGTGTAGAATGTAAGTTAGATGCTGATGTTCCTTATGGATGGACTAAATGGATTGTACCAAGTTACGAATATATTTATGTTGAAATAAAAAGATCAAGATACTTTTTATAAGAACTATATTTTATTTAGATTCAAATAATATTCCACTTATAGGTGGAGTCAATAAGTATTATTCACCTATTACTAAAAAAAGATTACTTATTTTTTTCCAATTAAAAAGATTGATTAATTAATTTTAATCAATTTTTTTTCTTAAGAAATTACTATTTTTTTTCTATATTCTTTATTTTGTAATTTTTTTATATCTATTAAATTCTTCCTGTGATATTTCTCCATTTTCTATTGCTTGTAAAATTCTACATACTTTTATATTTTCATGTGTACAAGTAGTATACTTACATTCTTTAGATAATTCTATTATCTTACTAAAAAAACTACATTTAAATCACTATTCATATCATTTGATGCTACACTTCTTATACCAGGTTCATCTATAACGATTCTTGAATCTTTCAAAAATATATAGATTTCTACTTGTAGTAGTGTGTTTACCTTTGTCATCTTTATGTCTTATATCATTAGTTTTTTTATTTCATTATTATCGAGTAATGTATTTATAAGAGTACTTTTTTTTCCTACTCCACTACTTCCAATAAAGACTGCCGTTTCATTTTCTTTCCATACACTTTTTAAATCATCAATGCCTTCTTTATTATATGAACTAATTATAAATACTGGATAGTTAAATCTATCTTCTATAATCTTTCTGTAATTTTCTCTATCTTTTATAGAACATAAATCACTTTTAGTTAAGATAAATGCTATTTTAGAATTTGCTTTATTACCAAGCAATACTAATCTTTCTAATCTTGCTATATTAAAATCATTATTAAGACTCGTCACTATAAATACTATATCAACATTAGAAGCAAGTATTTGCTCTTTACCATTCTTGTACTTTTTCAGTAGTTCTATCAATAGATAGTTTCTTTTAAAAGTATTCTTTCTATTAACAATTTCTTCTATAGTATAATTATCGTATTCATCTTTATTAATTATTACATAATCACCTACTACTGGAAGCTCATCACGATTTTTCTTTTTTCTAATAGTTGCGGTAACATTTTCATTATTGAATAGAACATTCCAATTATTTTTTTATTAACACTTATTACTCTACCAATATTATTCATATATTTCTCCATTTAAACAATGATTATTATATTGTTCTAATGTTATATTGTATTTTTGGCTTATTATACTTATGTATTTCTATATTATTAATATTATCTAATTCATATTTAATAAATTTATTTTTTTAACATCATTCATTAGTTCACTTTTTAGAATAATATTCATGAATACCTTTAAATCTTTTTCCATGAATTTTCTAACCAATAATATTTATTATCTTTTTTTCAAATATTAAGAATGTATGAGTATGATATTTACTACTTTTACCAATCATAAAATATGTTTCAATATTCCATTTATTTTTTTGAAGCAAGAATCTTTCTAATTCTACTTGGTCATAACATAATCCTAATTTAGTTTTTAATAGTTTATTTGGTGATTGTAAAATATAATTATCATTAACTAAATTATCTATTTCAGTATGTCTTTTTATTATCACTATCAATATGTCCATATTCAATATTATTCATAATGTTAACTGTATCATCTAAAGTATAATAATTCCATATGCCTAAATTACCTACTGCGTCTATCTTTATATCTAATGGTTCAATATCTTCAAGTACCCAACTATATCTACCAACTTCATAGTATCCACAAGTATATTCTTGTTTATTTTTTTCAATCTCTTTTATATAGTCACTTGTCATGTAAATACAATCTACCAGTTTACACTTACATATTATTTTTTTCCATAACTAAAAAGTATCATTATCAACTATATCCATTAATTCTTTATTATTTAAAAGTCTCTCTGTCAATCTTTGATATACTCGCATGAATATATAATTCACCTCTATAATTTGTCTTATAACTCCTTGTTTCAATAGTTTTTTTCTTATTACATATAAGAGTCGCATATGGTTCTTTTATACTTAATACTTTCATATTTCTCACCATATTCATTATATCATTATGTAAAACATTATTCTACAAAAATATTTACACATGAATATAATGTAAAAGTGTTAATATTTTTTTGTAAATAAATATAATTTATTATGGAAGAAGAAATAAATAGACTTCGTTTTGAAAAACAAGATATGGATACTTTTTTTGCTTTTCTATGTCTATTAAATATTAGAGGTGATGATGATGATATTAACTATATCAAAAACTAATAATAATAAATATAAAAAAACGAATCAAATAATATTTTTTTAAATTCACATTGATATGTACTCTATTTATATATTTATATTTCTTTAGAAGAAATGTTAGATTTTTATAATAAAAGCAAATTCCAATCAAAAAAAGAACTATATAGTATTAAAGTATATGGTTCTCTCTTACTTATTATTGGTGTTATTTTATTAATATATTTTCAAGTTAATCAAGAATCTTTTTGAAGGTAGTCCTGCTTTATAATTATTTATTCTCTAATATTGTTTTTTTAATGTTCTTGTAAGTTTAATTCCTTCAATATTTTTTTATCTATATCATTTTTTTATCTTTCCATTCATCAAATTCTTCAGTAGTAAGTTTTTCAGGCATTCCAAATAAGACATGTAGTAACTTTGAATCTAATGGTGAACTACCTATTACTGCTTTCTTTATTGATTCAGTATCAAATGGATATTTATCTGGTTCACTATAAAATTCTCTTTTTCTTACATTATACATTACTTCTAATAAAGTCATTGGATCTAATGTTTGACCATAAAATAGTGATTGATATCTATCTAATGAATTCATTAAATTTTCAGTATCTATTGTTGTTGTTAAAAATATGTCTAAAAATCTTTTGGTGCTTTATTTGTAAATATTATTTTACTAGCAAGTGCTTTTCCGTCTATAAGTATTGCTAAATCATTAAATGATTGTGCCATTTCTTCTGGAACACTTTCTAATCCTTCTGTTAATATTATCTTTTTATAACTCTTGGTGATAGATTTTTACTATAAGATGATAGTGTTACGTCATTGTATTCTTGGTCAAAAAATCTAAATTCATCTTTTGATTTACAAAAGAATTTATATGATCTTAAATATGATTTATCTCCTTCACATTTCTTACTATCCCATGTAGGATCAAACATGAATACACCATTAACATGATATTTTTTGTCTTTAACATATACTAAACTTCTTACATGACCTTTTTTATTATTTTCTTTTTTGATAAGTTTATAATCCATTACACTTATACCTAAATTTTTTTAAGTACACTATTAAATATAGCAACATATCCAGCACAAACTATTTTATCTCCAAATAAAACCGAAGATAAATCTCTTGATATTCTATCTGATTCGGTATCAAGTTCTCTTGTATATACTTTTTCTCTAACTAAGTCATAAGCATACATTATTTCTTCTAGGGTACTTAGATTATGTTTTTCTAATTGTTTTTTTACTATTTCATCTATCGCATCTATTGTTTTTCTTATATTCTTCAATATGTCTTTCAGTTTTATTACCATCAAAAATATAAGTAAACATTTTTTTATATTCACCAAATAAGTTATATAACTCATTTCCTACTTCACTATCAATAGAGTAATTTCCATTTAAATGCATTGTTTTGGTTTTTTTAAAAATTGGATTTCTTTCAATATAGTCTTTTTATAGATTGTTCTGCTACAAAAAGATATGGAAGTTGAATCTTTTACTAAATCAGGACTTTCTAATATTATTCTTTCTATTATTTTTTTGAATTTTTCTTTAAATAGATTACTACCTGGAACATCATTATCAGTTAATTCATTTATTAACATTTTATTAACATTTATTTTTTTCTAATGCTTCTTCTATTGGTGTATCTGGTAATACCAGTTAGACCTAATATACACTCATTATTCTTTTCATCATAATATATTGGATATAGTGTTGGATATGAGTGTGTATCTTTATCATCTAATACTCTTATATCTATGGTATATTTCATAATCGTTTTTATATAAAATAAAACCTATCTATACAATAGGTCTATTTTATAATCCCCCTTTTAATTATATTTTTTCCATATTGTACCTAAGTACGTTATATTAAAACATATTTAGAGGGAAAAGTCAATTATTACACACTACATTATTACTAACGTAGATGGTATTGTTAAACTATAAAGTCTTACTTTTCTTAAGTTATGCTCTTTTACATATTCAAGCATACTTTTAAAATTTTTTTCACTGTCTTTGTAAATATCTTTGTCATATAAATACCAGATATCAAATGCAGTTTCTGCTCCTTCTTGTAACATCTTTTTGAACTCTTGGACTTTTTAAACACTACATTATTTTGTTGTTCATCTAAGGATTTATGTCTACCTGAATCTTGATATATTTTAGATTGAATATCTGCTTCTAATTTATCACAATAGTGAGCGAATTTAGAACTCTCTTTTTCTTCAGCATCAAAATCTAATAATGAATTTAACATTGATTCTCTATCTGTTAAATTCCCAAGAGCATGTTTCATTGCTTTATGTTCAATTCTTGCTTTTTTTCTTCTTTTTGTTATATCAAAAGGTGTTTTTATCTCCAATTTCTATTTCACCTATTTCATGTATTAATAACGTTTGTAACACTTCATCAAGATTAACATTTTTTTCTCCATCATACATAGCAATTGCTAAAACAATTGTGCCATATATATGATCAGCAATACTTTCTCTTTCACCAAAAATATTCCAATGTTTATTATCCCATCCAGTTCTTTCAGTTTTTTCAAGATTCATATTATCATAATAGAATCTAAATATTTCTTGATATTTTTTATTTTCTTCAAAACCTTTTTTTGGCTTAAAAAAATACCTTTTTCTTACTGCTTCTTTATATAAATCATAAAAACACTTATCTGGATTTTCATTAATAATGCTATGTAATCTTAAATCATTTACTCTACAAACGCTCGCAAATATTGAATCAAATGTAACCATCTTTCTTTTTTCATCTAATTCTTTATCATATTTACTTCCATTAGCTAAATATTCACTACATTTAAAATCATCATTAGTAAGTGCAATTCCTTCAAGAGCAATCATTCTAAGTACTTTAGAAATATCTTCTGATGGTTCAAATTCACTTTGAATAGCTCTCGCTAAAAATCATACTTCCATATAAATGTTCAGCAATACTTCTACCATTATTATCAATTACTGAATTTTTTTAATGTATTTCCTTTCAAATAAAAATTCTAATTTGCTTTTTGTTTTCTTCATCTATACTGCTCATAATACTACCTCATGTCTTATTATACATTAATTTTTGTGAATTTAAATATTTTTTTACATAATTTTATCAATATCTATTTTAGAATGGTTATTTACATTATTAATAACTAAAGCATTAGTGGTAAGTAACATCATAGCTATAGAGAATGAATTATTTATTTCTTCAGTAACTACTTTATATGAATCTATTATGTTAGTAGTATCTATTTCACTTTTTACCAGTATTTTTCTAATATTTTTATTATATGGACTTTTTAAGTACTGCTTTTTATTAATTTTGATATTTCATTACTGCTATCTATTTTATTTGAAATATTTGAAAGAGTTACTCCACATCCTTTAACAACACCATATTTGTATGAATTAATGGCTGTATTAAGTGCGTCTTCTATTCTTAATTTCTTATCAATTCTTTCTAGTTCAGTAAGACCATAACTATATATAATACCCATCTTACCATTTAAAAGCAGATATCCTTTTTTTCTATAAATTCTTTTTTTCAAATTCAAATTCTTCTTCACTTAGTCTTACTTTTTAGATAATTAATTCTTTTCATTCAACTTATCTTTATTTACACTATTATTTATTATAATTGTTTTATCTTTTTCTATAATAATTTCATTTACTATATTATTTTTATTAAATGAATTCGCATAGTATTTTTATATCAGTTAATACTTCTTTTTGATCTATCACTCTTAAGTAATGTTTTTTTATTATATATATCTTATATTTAGATAGTTTATTATAATCATTTAAATCATTTAATATTTCATTTTCATAGTCATCACAAAAATATAACAATATCTTTATTATTATTCATAAACATTTCTAAATCATTAATGCTACTTATATATTCAAGAGTGTATACATAAGCATTATATACATTTAATTTCGTTATATTTTTCACCAATAGATCCTTCTATATGATAACCAAAGTCTAATTTCATTCCATTAATTATTTCATAAGTACATTTATCTATTACTTTATCTTCAACTATTATATAGTTATCAAAGCCAATTTCATTAAATACATTTGATATAACATTACCTATTTCTTCACTTTTACTAGCTATAGTTGATACTTGTTTTATTTTATTTTTAGTATTACATTTTCTTTTTTGATGGCGTAACTGCTGTTGGATCTCTTTTTTATACTTTTCTATTTCATGTACTAAGGTAATATTATTTGTTCCACTTTTTTTATTAATTCTAATCCTCTTTTTATATAATTCATATGTTAAAACTATTGTTGTAGTAGTGCCGTCTCCGACTGTATCATTTGTTTTCTTAGCAGCTTCTTTTATAAGTGAAGCACCTATATTTTCTATTTCATCATCAAGTTCAATGGAAGATGCGATAGTAACACCATCATTTGTTATAAATGGTTTTCCATTGTCTTTAGAGATTATTACATTTCTACCACTTGGTCCTAAAGTACAAGATACTGCTTCATATAGTTTAGTAATACCACTAAGTATCTTATCATTCATTTCATCATTAAATATTACATTGTTCATATGTTTACCTCCAGTAAGTTTTTTTCCAATATTTTTTTAGGCATAAAGTTTCTCTGACATCTTAAGTTTTTTTCTTTCTTTAATAGTTACTGCTTTTTATAAATGATTTTCCACATTTGTTCATACTCATCATTACTATTTTGAAAGTTCATATCTATATCTTCTACTACCTTTTAAAAATCTTTCTATCGTAAAAATATTGCTTTATGTTTATTTTTCATCAAATATAATCCATCTTTCATTAGGTAATCTATTTTTTTAAAAATGACTTCCTAAAAAGATATATTATGTCATTATCAGGATTTATTTTTTTGAAAAATATATTTCATTTTTTTAGCTTAGTGAATCTTACAAATCCTTTAAATTTATGTGCTTCACTTCTAATATTTTTTTTAACCATTTTATTAAATTTAGTCACTTCTACAAGTTCATTATGATAAATTATTTTTATAACCATATTTATATGCATTAAATAAGTAATCATATATTATTATTGCTTTTATCTTTATCGTGTGATAAAAAAATGATATTAATATATTTTCATAAACGAAATCACTTATTTTATTTATTATTGATTCTTTTACTATATCACTTTGTTCATAATTAGTTTCTATATATATTGGTGTATCTATTATATTATCTATATATTCTTTTTCACTATATATTTTTAATGGATAAGTATGGCTTTTATATGTTACATATATTACTGTAAATAGTCCTTCTATTGTACCATCATATAAATATATATCATTTGTATGTTTAAAATTGTTCATCATGAAATAAACTTAATTGTTTAATATTTCCTTCTAATAATATTTGTCTATAGATAATATCTTTTTTTAAATGTACCTGTCTTACTATAATATTTACCATCACATGTAATAAAGTATTTTGCTCTTTTTAATACTACGCCTATTCTTTTTAGTGTATCAAAATCTAAGTGTGCTACTTTTCTTGTCATCATTATTCTTTTAGCAGATGTTACTCCTATACCTGGAACTCTTAATATATCTTTATAGTCTGCTGTATTTATTTCTATTGGATAGTTATCAATATTGTTAAGTGCATAGTTAACTTTAGGATCAATAAGTAAGTTGAAGTTAGGGTTCTTTGGCGTTAATAGTTCATTTGCCTTAAATCCATAGAAACGAAGTAACCAATCTGCTTGATACAATCTATTTTCTCTTTTTAATGGTGGAGTCTTTATTACTGGAAGATTTCTATCAACATTAACTGGTACATATGCTGAATAATATACTCTTTTTAAATCAAATTTATTATATAGTCCTTCAGTAAGATTTATTATTTGATAATCATTATCATCACTCGCACCAATTATCATTTGAGTTGATTGTCCTGCTGGTACAAACTTTCTATTATTTTCTCTTTCATTTTTAATTTCACTCATTGCTCCAAAAATGTTATTACTCTTTTTATCAGGCGCTAGTAATTTTAAATTATTATTTGATGGTAATTCTATATTAGCACTCATTCTATCGCTTAATTTACCAAGTTCATCTATTAAATATTTACTACTACCTGGTATACATTTAGTATGAATATATCCATTAAATTTATATTTATTTCTAAGTAGATATATTGCCTCTATCATAAGTTTCATAGTGTAATCTGCATCTTTAATAATTGCTGAACTTAAGAATAGTCCTTCTATATAATTTCTTTTATAGAAATTTATAGTTAAATTTGCTATTTCTTCGGGAGTTAATATTGCTCTTTTTATATTATTACTTTTTCTATTTATACAATATTTACAATCATACATACATGCATTAGTCATTAATATTTTAAGTAATGATACACATCTTCCATCACTAGTAAAGCTATGACATATCCCACTTATATGGCCATTACCCATTCCATCTTCATTCTTTCTACTAGAACCACTTGAACTACAAGAAGCATCATATTTAGCACTTTCAGCAAGTATTGATAATTTTTCTTCTATATTCATAATGCACCTCTAATTCATTTTAACACAACATGATTATATACGCAAACAAATATTCGCTTTTTTTATAAAAATCTTATTGTTAATTTTTTTCCTACTTTAAAAAGATTTTTTTCTATACAATTAAAAAAACCTAGAATATCAAAAATCCTAGGCATAAAAATATATTTCTTTAAAAAAACAATTATTTTTTTAATTCTTTATCTCAATTTAAATGTTAATTCTTTTTCTTTATAAAAAGAAGCACTAAAAATTATATAGTTTGATTTATATAATTTGAAATATCAATTTGTATATCATTAATCATAAATTTATAATTTATTTTTTTAAGTATTTAGATACTTTATATGGAACAGTAATTGCTTTAGGCCAATCTTTTTAAAAATTTCAACATCAAATGTATCATCTGTAGTGTATTTTATTATTAGTTCTTTATTTGAAATATTTACATCAACTTTTTTTAATCTTTTTGTATTTCTTTATTCATTTTATCTTGTATACTAGAATTTATTGTTCTATGATATGTTACATCTAATTTATCTGCTAAAACTAGGCTTAATCCTATTAAAGATTGAATATTATTTCCTTTAGAATGATCAAGAATAGCTTGTCTTAAAGTATTTTCTTCATCTTGTGTGATATCATTTTTATCAATAAATCTAGTAAATATTTTGCTCGCTCTCTATCGCATGATCAGTTTTATCTCCTTTTGATAAACCAATGTCGTGTAAAAGTGCTGCTGTCATTCCTAAATCTACCATTCTTTCATCAGCATTTAATTGTAATAAAATTGTTTTTTTACATATTCAGCCACTCTCTTATAGTGTCCTAAGCCATGTTCCCAATCCCATTTACCATTTGTTATAAATTTAAAGCTTTCAATTTGTTTTACAGTATCCAAATACAATTTACTATTTATTAATTTTTCATACAAAAAGCATAAAAATCACCATAATAATTATATCATACCTTTTTATATTTTTTTACAAATATTCGTCCTTACATAAAAACAAAATGTAGTCTTTAAACTACATTAATTTCATAAATATAATAACAAATAAAGTAAATATAATTATACTTAACATTATTGATATTATATTGATAATTGTATATTTTTAATTTAGTAAATTTCTTTAACATTAAACTTATTAAGTTTGTTATCAAAATATAATTTGAACTAAATGTTATAATTGTAAGCAATATATCATAGTCTACTCCATACAAAGGACATAAATCTATAGAAGTACATGGTATATATTTATATGTTAAATAATTAAAAAAAGATATTTAAATAGTATTGAAGATAATATCATAGTTACAAAAAGAATAACATCGTTTACTATAATCTTTCTATTATATTCTACCTTATTTCTCTTTATATGATAAATTATTATAAGTATTAAAAAGTAAAAATTATATCTACAAATAAAGAATAATTCCTAAAAATCTTTTTATTATGTATCCAATTACTAATACTGAATAAAGTATTAAACTTATTAATATTGTAATTAATATTCTTTTTGAATGTTTTTCATTTTTATATTATCTGTAAAATGACTTTGCTATATCATCTACTATTTCATCAAATGTTTTTATCTTTAATACTTTTTGTTATCTTTTTTTCTATAGTTTTATCTTTTACTTTTATCACTCTTACTTTCAGTAACATATGAAAGTCCGGTTCCTGGTAATGTTAATGTTTTTCTAGTTGTGCCTTTTGCTGTCTTACTTATTCTTACTCCTTTAGTGCCAACACTATATCCTATACCATTTTTTTACTTAAATTTACTTTTTACTCCTTTTACCTAAATTAATACTTTTTTTCTAAATCTTAGACCCATCACTTATCACCTACTTATTTTTTTTAATACATCTCTTATTTCTTCTAATAAGACTACTTCATCACTCTTTTTTTAGGTTTTTTTCTTCTTTCTTTTCTTCTTTCTTATGTTTATCTAAGAACTTATTCATAATCTTAACTACCATAAATATACAGAATGCTATTATTAAAAAAAGTTAATGACATTTTTGTATGAAGTTACCATATTTAATAGTTGAATCTCCTACTTTAATAGTTAATTTTGTAAAATCATATCCTCCTATTAATACTCCTATTAAAGGCATAATTATATCATTTACTAGTGAAGATACTATTGTACTAAAAGCACCACCTATAACAACACCAACAGCTAAATCAATAACATTGCCTCTTTTAATAAAGGTTTTAAATTCTTCAAATAGTCCTTTTGACTTAGTCGCAAATTCTTTAATCTCTTTAATTTCTTTTTTAATTTTTTTCATACTACTCTTATCTCCCACAAAAAAATTATAACATTTTTTTAAGAATTTAGGTAAACATTAATAATGAAGTTGCAATTACTATAATAATAATACCTATTATTTGTTTTTCTATTTAGTTTTTTTCTTTTAAAAAAATATTACAGATAATAATATAGTAACAACAATACTTAATTTTTTTTCAATCGTGAATACTATACTTGTTTCACCATCTTTTAATGAGGCAAAATTAAAAATAGCCATGATAAAGTATTAGTGATACCTGAATATATAACATATTTCATACTCTTTTTTTACTTATATCTTTTTAAATAAACATATTTCTTTTTTTAAATATGACTGTAAATATTAATATGATAAACACAATAAATGTTCTTATAAATGTTGCTAAAACACTATCTATATCATTAAGCCCTATTTTACTTATTATAGTAGTAGTACTTGTAAATATAGCAGTTAACACAGAATAAAGAATCCATTTGTTATCTTTTTCATTAGTAGTCTTTTTATTAACTGTAAGAAGTGTTCCAATTAATATAAATGTTATTGATATAATTTTTATAATAGTTATCTTTTTCATGAAGAAATATCATTGATAATATTAAAGTTAATACTATACTTGTCTTATCAATAGGTGTTACTTTAGATACATCACCTGTATCAAGTGCTTTAAAATAGAAAATCCAAAGTAGTGTTGTTGATACACCTGATAGTATTAAAAAAATATAATTGTTTTTTTAATGATAAAGTTGTTATTTGTGATAGTTTTCCAAAAAAATTGTTGCTATAAAAGAAAGAATTAATATTATAAAAAGTTCTTAATGTTGTTATTAATATTGAATCTACTTTATTTAGTTTAGAAGAGTATGATGCTAAGATGGAAGTTAATCCTGAAAATATTGATGATACTAAAGCATATATTATCCACATGTTATTCACCATTATTATTATGATGTTATTCTTGAAAAAAATGCTTAAAAAGTGTTATAATATGCTTTAGTTTTTAAAAAAAGGGGAATAATTATGTTTGGAGAAAAAAATTATTTTTAGGAAATGCTAAATGTAAGGTTGATACTAAAGGAAGAATCTTTTTACCAAAGTTTACATATTCAGAAAAAAAGATGATGAAATAGTATTTAGTAGTGATGATAATGGTATCATATTACTTAATAATATAGTTTGTTTAAAAAGAAGAATTAATGAACTTGAAAAGAATATGTCTAGTGAAAGTGATGAAAGATTAATTAAGTCATTAAATGATAAACTTGAAAGACTATATTTTTTTCATGTATATCCGTGTCTAAAGTTGATAGTCAAAGAAGACTTATTATACCAGTATCTACTAGAATGGAATATGATATTAATGATTCAGTTATTTTACAAGGATGTAAAGATCATTTAAAAATGTTTAATAGTGATGAATCATATCAAAAATTATAAAATGATGATAAAAGCAACTTTAATGGTTGTTTTTTTGTGGATACTTGTGGAATAAAAATATATTAATTATCTATATATTAATGATATAATGTTATAGAAGGACGTGAAATAATGTTTAAATATGAAAGTGATTCAAGAAAAGTAACTAAAGGTCAAACATTTGTTGCTTTAAAAGGTATGACTGTTGATGGTCATGATTTTATAGATAGTGCGATTAAAAATGGAGCTAGTCATATAATATGTGAAAAGGATATTGATGTAAGTGTTCCATATACTAAAGTAGAAAAATACAGATGCTTATTTAAGAGAAATATTAAATAAAAGAATATGGCAAAGATATAAATAAAAATGAAATTAATAGGTGTTACTGGTACTAATGGTAAAACTACTAGTTGTTATTTAATATATCAAATGCTTAATAATTTAGGTATCGATACAGCTTATATTGGTACACTTGGTTATTATCATAAAGATGATTTTATAGAACTTAATAATACTACTCCAGACGTGTTAACTATTTATAAACTACTTTATACCGCTTATGAAAGTGGTGCTAAAAGTGTTGTAATGGAAGTAAGTAGTCAAGCATTATCTTATGATAGACTTACTAATATTAACTATTCTATTATAGGATTTACTAATCTTACTGAAGATCATCTTGATTATCATAAGACAATGGGAAAACTATTTAAATGCTAAATTACTTATACTAGATCATTTAAAAGATGATGCTAAAAATAATAGTTAATAGTGATGATCCTGTTCATGATAGATTTAAAAAAGAAGGACACAAATTCATTACTTTTTGGATTTAATGGTGACTATAAGATAAATAATTTTGATACTGGTGCTGCTGAAACTAAATTAAATTTCAGTTATGATAATAAAGATTATGATGTAATTATTCCTCTTACAAGTAAATTTAATGTTTACAATTATTTAACAATGTTATCTATTGTTCATGAATATGGAATTGATATTGATAAAATAATTAAAGAAACACCAAATCTAAAAGCACCTAAAGGAAGATGCGAAACATATAAAGTAAATCATGGCTATGCGATTGTTGACTATGCTCACACACCAGATGCGGTCGAAAAAGTAATAACTGCATACAATGAACTTAAGAAAGGAAAAGTCATAACAATAGTTGGTTGTGGTGGCGATAGAGATCCTAAAAAAAGACCTATCATGGGTCATATTGCTACTGAGCTATCTGATTATGTAATATTCTCTAATGATAATCCTAGAACAGAAAAACCAGAAGATATTATGAAAGATATTTTTAGAAGGCGTTAAAAAAGATAACTATGAAGTTATTTTAGATAGACGTGAAGCAATCAAACATGGTATTGATATAATGAAACCAAATGATATACTTCTTATACTAGGTAAAGGACATGAAGATTATCAAATCATTGGTAAAACCAAAATACATTTAGATGACGCTGAAGAAGTACTTAATTATAAATCAAATTAATTCTTTTTATAGCATTAAGTCTTAAAATACGTTTTTGAATGGTTGAAGGAGCATGCGCATAAGCATCAGCATATTGTACCTTCAATCTTTTTTTATTATTTTAGATATAATTATTTTTTTATATGAAAAAGAAAGCGATTAATATTAATCATTAATCGCTTAAAGTTTTAGAAATGTGTATGTTATTTTTTTAAAGTTTTTTTAGTTTAGTTTTTTTCATTAATTTTTCTTATATCTTTTTATCTTTTTTTATATCTATATGCATTCCTCCTTCACTGTCTTTAATGATACTATCCATTTGTTAAAGAATTGTGAAAAAAATTAATATAATTTACGTAAAAATATATGATATACTATTTATAGATGGTAGATATATGAAGAAATTAAACTATAAAAAGAGATTTTTAATATTGATATTATTTGGAATGATAATATTTCTAATTTCTAATGAAATTGTTTTAGCTGATGCAATTACTACTTTAGATTTAGATAACATTAATCCAATAACATTAGAATTTTATATATATGTATTTTTATTGTATAATACAATTATTTTCATTAAAAAGCGAGTTTTAAAGAAGCTATGGTTGCAATATTCGCAATAATGTTTATTGTTTTTCTTGTTTTATGAATTATTAAAAAAATAACTAAATCTCCATATAGAATAGATAAGAAAGATAAAACTGAGAAAGAAAAAAAGAAATAGAGAATATGAAAAAAATAGCTTCATATAAATATCCAGTCATATATGAAGAAGATATTCTTAAAAGTATATCCTGAATTTAATAAAAAAAGAATTTCTAAATATGGCACGTAAATATTATATAGATTTTCAGGAAGCAATAACTAAATTTAGTTATAATAAAAATTAAATCTATCATTTCTAGTGAATTATATAATACATGTAAAGTAAAAATTAGAGTCATTAAAAAAAGATAACTTAATTAATGTTATAAGTGATATAGAGATTTCTTGGATAGATTTCACAAAGATTGAAAAAGAATGCTAATAAAATAGATATATCTGTTATATTCTATACTTATCAAAAGAATTATGTTATTAATGATAAAAATATAAAAATCGTTGAAGGTTTTTTTATGATAGAGGTAAATGTGAATATTTAGTTACATTCAGTAAAGATATTAATAATGATAAATGGATTATTAGTGATATTACTTTGACTAAACGTATAAATTATATATAAATAATGTATTTTTAAAAAAGATGTAGATTGAATTTTTCTACATCTTTTTGTTTTACCATTTCCAATTCTTTATTTCAGGTATATCTTCTCCATATTCTTTAATGTATTCTTTATGTTCTATAAGTTTATTTTTTTACACCATTCATTTAATGCAGAAGATTTATCACCTAATTTATCAAGATATTTTAAATGCATCCATAACTAAATGAAATCTATCTAATTTATTTTGTACTTTCATATCGAATGTTGTTGTTATAGTTCCTTCTTCTAAGTAACCATGAACATGCATATTTTGGTTGTGTCTTTTTATATGTAAGTTCGTGTATTAGATTAGGATATCCATGAAATGCGAATATAATTGGTTTATCTTTTTGTAAATAAGTTATCATATTCAGCATCTTCTAATCCATGAGGATGGTTTTCATGACTTTGTAATTTCATTAAATCAACGACATTTATAAATCTTATTTTTTTAAATCATTAAAGTTTTTCTCTTAATATTTTAGTAGCTGCTAATGCTTCAATAGTTGGCGTTTCTCCAGCACATGCCATTACAAGGTCAGGTTCACATCCTTCATCATTACTAGCAAAATCCCATCTACCAAGTCCTTTAGTGCAATGCTTTATCGCATCACTCATATTTAACCATTGAGGGCGTGGATGTTTTGATGCCACTATTACATTAATATAATTTTTACTTCTAATACAATGATCAAAAACAAGATATTAACGTATTAGTATCAGGTGGCAAATATATTCTAACTATATCTGCTTTTTTAGTAACAATATGATTTAAGAATCCTGGGTCTTGATGAGTAAATCCATTATGATCTTGTTGCCATACATATGAACTTAATATAAAGTTTAATGATGAAATATCTCTTCTCCATGGTAAATCTTTTGCTACTTTTAACCATTTTGCATGTTGACTTGCCATTGAATCAACTATTCTAATAAATGCTTCATAACTATGAATAAATCCATGTCTTCCTGTTAACAAATATCCTTCAAGCATTCCTTCACATAAGTGTTCACTTAATACTGAATCTATTACTCTACCATATGGGCTAATAAATTCATCATTATCATATCTAATTCCATTCCATTGTCTATTAGTTGCTTCAAATACATGATTAAGTCTATTTGAAAGTGCTTCATCTGGACCAAATATTCTAAAGTTCTTCTTTGGCTCATTTAGTTTAATGATGTCTCTTATGAAATATCCTAGTTCCATCATATCTTGACTTATTGTTTCACCTGGATTTTTAACTTCAACTCCATAACCTCTAAAGTCAGGAATATTTAATTCTTCAAGTAGTAGTCCACCATTCGCATGAGGATTCATTCCCATACGATGATTTCCTTTAGGTGCAAGTTCTTTTAATTCCTTTTTAAGTGTTCCATTTTCATCGAATAATTCTTCAGGCTTATAACTTCTAAGCCATGCTTCTAATATTTCCAAGTTTTCTGGATGTTCTTTATTTACCACTACTGGTACTTGATGACTTCTAAATGTTCCTTCAACTTGTAAATCATTTACAAATTTAGGTCCTCCCCATCCTTTTGGTGTTTTTAATATTATCATTGGGAAAGTTGCTCTTTTATTAAGTCTTGTTTTTACTTTTTAATAATTTTAATTTCTTCAATACATCTATCTAATGTTCTAGCCATTAATTCATGTATTTTAGCAGTAGATGATGCTTCTACTACATAAGGATTCCAGCCACATCCTTCAAAATATTTAATAAGTTCATCTTCTGGAATTCTTGAATATATAGTTGGATTAGCAATTTTATATCCATTTAAATGTAATATTGGAAGAACTATTCCATCAGTAAGTGGATTTATTATTTTATTTAAGTGCCATGAGGCCGCGAGCGGTCCTGTTTCTGCTTCTCCATCTCCTACTACACAAGCTGCAATTAAATCAGGATTATCAAGAACTGCTCCAAAAGCATGAGAAAGAATATAGCCAAGTTCTCCACCTTCATTTATACTTCCTGGAGTTTCTGGCGCTACATGTGAACTAATTCCACCTGGAAAACTAAATTGTTTGAATAATTTTTTCATTCCGTCAATGTCTTCCGTAATACTAGGATATACTTCACTATAGCTTCCTTCAAGATAAGTATTCGCAACCATTGCTTGACCACCATGACCTGGTCCTGAAATATATATCATATCTAAATTATATTTTTTAATAATTCTATTTAAATGCACATAAACAAAATTTTGACCTGGTGCTGTTCCCCAATGTCCTACTACATTTGATTTAATTTGATCAAGTGTTAATTTTTCCCTTAATAGTGGATTATCTTTTTAAATAAAGTTGTCCTACTGAAAGATAATTAACCGCTCTTAAATATGCATTAATATTTTTTTAATTCCCTATCACTTAGTGTTTTCATTTTTCCTCCTATTATCTATATATATTTTACAATAAATTTTAGTAAAAAAGAGTTCAATGGTTTGTTTACTTACTGAATTCTTTCAATTTTTATTTATCTATCAAGTAATGTGCATAATTTTTTTCTATTCTATCATTATAAGTATTTGTTATGTTTTTGATATTCTTTTAATTATCTTTCAAATTCTTCAACTATTTCATTTATTTTATTTAAATTCTTTACTAATTTAATAATGTCAACAAATGAAAATATGTTATAAAAATAATTTTTTTCTTCTTTTTATAGATATTTCATCATTATCAAAAAAATGTTAAGACCAACGTATAAAAATACCGCTATTATTTGGTTTTTATCCAGTATTGATAAGATAATGATAAAGCGAGTTTTTTTATCACGTAATTTTTTTCTGGAGAAGTAACATTTAATCTAAACGATAATATATCTAATTTACCTCTCAATGATAGTATTTTTTTCAATTTCTAAACCATCTATTTAATTCTAAACAAATGTCAATATTTTTTTCATAAGATTTTTTTTAATACAAGTGTATACTTTTTAATTTCAATAATCTTGTTAAACGCTTTAATATATTCGTCATATTCAGATACTAGTATTATAATATTTTTTTATTCATTAACGTACAAATTATAATATGTCTACTAACTTATTTTTATCATAACATATATATTTAATATTTTTTTCATTCTATTTTTTTAGGTT
Organism: Clostridium sp.; assembly: GCA_022010095.1. GTDB lineage: Bacteria > Bacillota_I > Bacilli_A > RF39 > UBA660 > CAG-1000. The sequence continues at coordinate 1,244,288 of CP091739.1, read as the reverse complement.
TAGACTTAGAAAAAAATGGTTCAACTTCATCTAATACTTCCAAAATAGTTTCTAGTTTCGGTTCTTCTTTGCTTTCTAATATTACATCAATTGTTTTAGGACTATATCCCTTTTGTCTTAAAATAATTTTTTGGCCTTCTCTTAAAGAAGAAAATTTATAAGCTGCATTATATTCTTCTTCACTTAGCATTAAATCAGCAAGAATTCTATACCTCATAGAGTCAAATATTTGTTTATAGTGTTCATTTGGGTTTTCAGGATTAACTTTACATTGTTCTCCATCTAAATCAATAAGTTGAACGTTTAAATCAGGAGATACCATAATATTTGAATTGTTTAGATCAGTCGGAAATATACTTAATGATGTAAGTTCCGTTAATAATGTAGTTAAATTTCTAATGCATATAAATATATCACTAGTATCACTAACTTTTTTTCAATAGATACATAATCTTGTAAAAAAGGTGTAGCTATTGCTATTAATTTCTTTTTTTGCCATGTTGATATTCTTCTAAGTCATAAAATATAATACTTGGGGCAATATTTTTTGATTTTGCTAATTTTTGATGCAATAAAAATAATTTCTTTATGACTTCGTCATTTGAATTAGTGTATAAAAATGGATTTGAATATTCTTTTTATACACACTGGAATGCCAAATCCATTTGGTACAAAAATATGTAGTTGATTCTCTTCCATTTGATGAAATTATTTTTTTAAGTTTTTGAAAATAATTTTTTTACTAATGCAGTATTCTATCATTCTTACCTCTAATTTAATTATATCATTGATACATCTATTTTTTTCTATAAGATTTAAAAAAAGAGTTTTTACAATACTCTTTCGCATAAATCTTCATACTTACTTCCATGAGGTGTTATTATGAATTGTCTTGTATCTTCATCAATCATCTTAATTTTAATATCAAGTCTATTTTTTGGTAAAATATCTTCAATTAAATCAGCCCATTCTATGATGCATACACCTCTTTTAGTGAAATATTCTTCTATTCCTATATCTTGTTTAGTATCACTTAAACGATATACATCCATGTGAAATAATTTCATCTCTGCATTATCATATTCTTTAATAATATTAAATGTTGGAGATGTTATGTTTTCATTAATACCTAGTGCTAAAGCAAAAGCCTTTGTGAAAACAGTTTTTCCGCTTCCAAGGTCCCCTATAAGACAAATAACCATATTAGGAAATTTTTCTGACTCAATATTTTGTGCTAATTCCATTGTATCATCTTCGGAATAAGTTGTTATTTTATATTGCATTTATATCACCATATTCATTGTAACATTAAAAAAATAAATATATACAATAGTTTTTTTGTTAATTTTACATTTATATAGAAAAAAAGAATTATCGTTATTGATAATTCTCTTTAATCTTTAGTTTTTTTATTTAACTAAATTATTCGCAAACAATATGTAAAGGTTTTTGATATTATCTCCACTTTTCCACCTGTCCTACACCGTACATGAATATTTCTACTCATACGGCGTGCCCTTGTAATACTTTAACAACAATTAATTGATTTATACACTCTAGATCTGTATAAATCATTGTTATTTCTTACAACTAAAGCCTTTCCCTCCACATCTTATTATCAATGTTTCATTGGTACTTTGACTTCGCTCTCAGTTAGATTAAGATAGTTTATTTATTATATCTATCACTATTCTACAAACGCGTATAGTCGCTTGAATATTCTAACCTTGTAACGTTCCAATAGACTTATCTTTTCATGTACCCTTAGATTTACTCTATAGATTAGCAAACTTGATAGTGCCTGTAACACTATATGGTATTTCACATAGAAATAATTACTTTACCACATTCACACCATTACTGGTATATAGCATTTCTACTATTTAATATTAATCTGTACATTCGAGTATTTGTCAGACTAGCTTTTAGTCATTCTAATCATAGGTATTTTATAGACTACCACTTCATCAGTTACATGTTTATGACACTTTCCTTATCTTATGATATTAGGGTAACTTTTCAAGTGACTTTAACGAGCTATCATACATTTGATTCACTATATTATCATCTGCATGTCGTAGTTTTCATAGGTAAGTTTCAAGGTCGTTACTCCTTTCATTCCTTACTCAGTCTACCAGTTCTCCTAAATATATTAGGGCTTAACCTTTTTAGTTAAGAACGTTCCACAGTTCTTGATATATATATTAGCATACCATTTTTTTAAAATGCAATATTTTTTTAAAAATTTATTATTAATTATATTTGTCTATACAATAGACTTATTTATTACATACAATAGTCTAGGAGGAAATGATAAAAAAATGTTATATGATGAAACAAATAACAAATATGATTTAGATTATAATGAAATCTATGATTATGAATATGATATAGATAAGATTGTTAATAAGAATAGTTATAATGATGTAGATATTAATATAGATAGTATTAATTTTTAATAGAGATAATAGTTTATACTCACCTATGGAAGGATTTAATAAAGGTAACATGTTTAAAAATTTATACTCAAAGTATAAAAATCATGTATATAAATTAAGAGTTAATAGTAAAAAAGATGAGTTATTATATAATATTCAAATGTATAGTTTTTGCAATGAAAGATATGAATCTTTATTTAGATATTTATCCTAATGATAAAAATATATTTTTAAATAGTTTTTCATGATTATAGAAAAAAAGTATGAGGCACTTAAGAAACAGTATGAAAGTGAATATGGTCCGCTATGCATGAGTAATACACTTAATACTGAAAAATGGACCTGGGTAAGTAATCCTTGGCCATGGGATAAAGGAGGTAACAATTAATGTTTAAATATGAAAAGACACTGGAGTATCCTGTTAATGTTAGAAAAAAAGATTTAAAAATGGCTAAACTTTTAGTGGCTCAATTTGGTGGTCCAGATGGTGAACTTGGTGCTTCACTTCGTTATTTAACTCAAAGATTCAGTATGCCAGATGATAGAGGTAAAGCATTACTTACTGATATTGGTTGTGAAGAACTTGGACATGTTGAAATGATATGTACAATGATACATCAATTAATCGAAGGTGCTTCTGTTGATGAAATTAAAAATGCTGGACTTGAATCTTGGTATACACAGCATAATAAAGGTGTTTATCCAATGGATGCTAGTGGTGTTCCATTTACAGCTGCTTATATAGCATCGACTGGTAACCCAATTGTTGACTTGCAAGAAGACCTTGCCGCTGAAGAAAAAGCAAGAGCGACATATGAAAACTTAATGGACTTAACAAATGATGAGAGTTTACTTGCTCCACTATCATTCTTAAGACAAAGAGAAGTAGTACATTATAATAGATTTAAAGAATTACTAGATTATTACAAGAAAAAAAGGATATTAATTTTTTTTATTATTAAACTTCACTTATGTGAGGTTTTTTTATATGTCCTTTTTTTCTTAAATATCCTAATTCCAATAATGGTAAATAATGTACTATAAAAATAATAATATTGGTATACCAAGTTTTAATGACAAATTAATATCATATAACTGATTTATCGTATCTATTAAATTATTCTTATAATAGCTTAAATCTATATATGGTAAAAAAATGTATATTTAACAATGTTAATATCTTTAGAAAGTAATAGTTCAGTTATAGTAATTCCAAATGTTAATAATAATATATTTATTCCTGATGTAATACTTCTATTCTTAATAAATGTACTTAACAACATTATAATTGTTGATATAAAGATTAATGAAATACTAGTTATAAAGAAGTTATTAACATTTTTTTACATCTACTTTCAATATAATGTGGATAAGTAATGTATATATTAACAATTCAAAAAGTGAAAAATTATAATTGTTAACAATTTTGATATATATATTTTAGTTCTATTAACAGGCTTTGTTAAATAAAAATCTAAAAAGTACCAGAATCTATTTCTTCACTAATGATGCCACTAAATAATATTGATATAATTATTCCTATAAAAGGTATAAGAGTAAACATATTATCCACACTTAATTTTTTTCATTGTTAATAAAAATAGTTAATTATGATTATAATTGTTAATACAATAAATGATATAAATTGTTTTTTTTAAATCCTAGTTTTATAAATTCATTTTTTTAATTAGATTTATCATTATTACCTAACATTTCAAAAAAATTCTTCTTCAAGTTTATTATTCTTTTTCACTTATTCTATATACTTTTATATCATTATTTACTAGTTTTTTTATTTAATTCACTTATCGTTTTATCATTTTCATATACTTCTAATTTTTTTCATTAATACAATAATCATTTAAAAAGTAATGTTGCTTTTAGAATAATCGTCTACTTCAAATACCACATTCTTTTTTTATCACTTCTTTTGTTTCATTTTTTTATTTTTTTGTATTTTTACCATTATTAATAAATATTATTTTATTGCATAAATCTTCTATTTCATTTAACATGTGTGATGAAATTATTATAGTCGTATCTTTTAATTCTTTTAACATTTTCATTGTATTTTTTTAACGCCTTCTCTATCAAGGCCATTAGTTGGTTCATCTAGTATTAATATTTTAGGTTTATTGATTAGAGAAGAAGCTATTCCTAATCTTTCTTTCATACCCAGTGAATATGTTTTTAAATTTCTTACCTAAGTATTTTTTTCCATTTCCAATATTCTTACTATTTCTTCAATTGTTTCTTCATTAACACCTTTTAAACATTGTTTTTAAATAGTTCTAAATTCTTTTTTTACCAGATAATGTTTTATACATATCAGGTGTTTCAATTATTGTACCTACGATTGACATAGCTTTTTTTCGTAATCACATTTAAGGTTATAGTCATAATATATAATATCTCCTTCATCAATCGTATATAGTCCTGTCATTAATTTAAGTAGAGTTGATTTACCTGCTCCATTCTTACCAACAAGACCAATTATTTCTCCTTCATAAGCATCAAAACTGATATTATCAAGTATCTTTTTACCTCCTATTTCTTTACTAACATTTCTTACTGTTATTGATTTTTTCATAAATTCCTCCTTCGTTTAAATGGAGTATATATGATTTTGAAATAGTATGCAAATCGGTAAAAATTCAATTTTGAGGTAGTTTTTTTATAGTGAAAATTGAATTATCGACTAGGGAATTTTTAAGTTTTCAGTATAGTTTTTTTATACTCATTTTTTTGAATTTTACACTTTTTTTCAATAAATTTAAAAAAACTTACAATTAAGTAAGCTTCAATATACTAGCAAAGTGATATATTTAAAGAAAAATATAAAGTTTTTTTAATAACGTTTTTTTGTCGCTCATTATTTGGAGATGGTAATGTTTCTTCAAAAATTAATAATTTTATTTTCTAATAATGCTTGCCTTTTTACTTGATCCATTATAGTTATTATAGAAGGCCAAGGTGATTTTGCAACATCATGTTGCAAAAATCTCATCATTATCAATGTCATCAATAATATAATAATAATTCAATAAAAAGCGAGTTATGACAATACATTTATTAAGAATGAATTACCACTCGCAAACTGATTATAACACATCAAAATTTAAAAAACTTACAATTAAGTAAGTTTTACATATCATTTAAATCAACATTTTCTTCAGCAATTAAATCTTTAAACATTTCTTTGAATTGCGCTATTGCTTTAACTTTAGCATCTTCATAAACAACTTTTGTTCTACATATTGCTTTATAGAAATGTTTTATTTTTAACTGTATCACTATTTTCATATAATGCCATTGAAAAATGCACTCATTACTATTGTTAATGCTATATCTGGATATCTATTACCTATTTCGTATATTCTTTTATATTCATCAGTCATATCAACAATGAATTTAAATAATTTTTCACGAATAAAGTCTGTGTATCCAATTTTTATTCCTGCTCTTTTTTCATACTTTGGATAAGTACCCATCAAAATATCAACACATTGTTCTTGAGTAGGCTCAAGTACATCTACTTTTAAGAAACGTCTTAAGAAGGCTCTATCTCTTAAAATATATGCTTCATATTCTTCATAAGTAGTCGCACCAATCATTTTGATATCTCCACGATCAAGACCTGGTTTTAACATGTTGGCAAAGTCTATACTCATATTAGCAGTATTTCTATTAACAAGTAAGTGAACTTCATCTATGAATAGTAATATATTCTTTTTAGTTTTAAGTTCATCAACTAATAATTGAAGTCTGTTTTCTGTTTGACCATCTTCCATTTTAGTTTCACCAAGTAATGATGTGATATTAACTTTAATAAGTTGATATGGTTTTAATGCATTTGGAATATTTCCATTTACCATTCTATATCCTATACCTTCAACAATCGCAGTTTTACCTACACCAGCCTTACCAACTAATAAAGCACTTTTTTCTGGAGTTAAAAAGTATTTCAATAGTTTGCTCTATTTCTTTTTCCCTACCAATCGCAGGGGTTAGTTACATATTCTCTTTTACTTAAGTTTTTCACCATAAGTATCAAGAATACTCATCTTTTTAACTCTTTCTTCTGTCTGCTGAAAGTGGCTTCTTTTCTTCAAATTCCATAAATTCCATATCTTTATTCATACTTCATCCTCTTTTTTTCATATTAATTTTTATCAATTTTTTTGAAATAAAAAGTCCATATTTTTTTTATTGACAAATATAATTTATTAATCTATAATTATTTATGCAAGTGCCTGATTAGCTCAGTCGGTAGAGCGCACGGCTGTTAACCGTTAGGTCGCAGGTCCGAGTCCTGCATCAGGCGCCATTTGCAAATCAAACTCAAGGTTAAACTTGAGTTTTTTCTTTTATAAAATTATATTAACAAATTAAGTATTGTTAAAAATACATTATTCCAAGAAGAAGTGGTACTAAAAAACTATATATCATCCATTTAGTTCCTACTTCTTTTTTTATTGTTAAAAGTGTAGTGCCACAAGGAAAATGCATTATTGAAAAATAGTATTACATTTATCGCAGTTATAAATGTCCATCCATTACTAATAAATATATTTTTTTATATTAACGCTTTCAGTAAGTAATGAAATACTACTTGTATTTAAGTACCCCATTATCATAATTGGAAGTACTATTTCATTAGCTGGTAGTCCTAGTAAAAATGATAAAACAATATTTCCATCCATACCAAGCAATCTACCAAAAGGTTCGAGTATAGTTGACACACCACTAAATACACTTACATTATTAACTTTAATATTTGTCATTAACCATATAATAAGACCAGATGGAATAGATACAAGTATTGCTTTTTTTAGTATTGATAATGATTTATATACAAAACTATTCTTAAGTATTCTTGATAATTTTACTTTTTTATAATCAGGCAGTTCTAATATAAAGAATCCACTATATCCTTTTTAATAATGTTTTTAGAAAGTATAAATGATGTTAAAAATGATATTATAATTGAAAATAATACAAATAACATAAGATAAAAATGATACCAATAATTTATTATTACTATTTGTTAAAAAAACATTGATATAAGAGCAATTATCATTGGAAATCTACCATTACATGGTATGAATGAATTAGTTATTATCGCAAGTAATCTATCTCTTTTCGAATCAATTATCCTACTTCCAACTATCGCACAAGCATTACATCCAAATCCAGAGCACATGGTTAAAGATTGTTTACCATGACAATTACAACACTTACATATTCCATCTAGGTTAAATGCTATTCTTGGAAGTATACCTGTTTCTTCAGCATAAGTAAATAAGAAAAAGAATATAACAAGAGGTGGAAACATAACGGATATAATATACGTAACTATTCTATATATTCCAAATAACAATGGTTCATATATAAATTTAGGAATATTATTTTTTTACATAAATTATATAAAAATACCTTCTATCCATGAAAAACAATTTACTAAGTAAATCACTAGGATAATTCGCAAGTACAATTGTTATTAAAAAAATATGCCAAACATAATTAAACATAAAGATAAAAATACAATATAATTTATTTGAAAAATACCTTATCAAGTTTAGACATTTCTTTATCTTTAATACTTATTGTTTCTTTAGAAATAGATGATGAAAGTCTATTTAATTTAATAGATATTTCATTAGACACTTCTTCACTATTAATACTTCTTAAGTAATAAGATAATTCTTTATCAATAATATTTATACCATATCTTTCATATATATAATCAACAAGAGATGTATCATTTTTCAAGTACTTTTTATAGCTATAAATCGATTATTAAAAATACTTTGGTAATAATGATTCAACTTTACTTATTTTTTTCTTCTAAACAATCACTATAATAAAAAAATTATAATTAGAATATGTGTCTTCACTTAAAGAATTTATTAACTCATTAATACCAATTTTATTTTTTTAGTTGAACACTTAATTATCTTAATATTTAAAAATGCTTTCTAGTTTTTTTTATAATCAATCTTTATACCTTTTTTTCTTCTACTTCATCTATCATATTTATACATAGTATTACATTCCTATTGATTTGTAATATTTGTAATAATAAATTAAGATTCTTTTTCTATGCTAGATGCATCACATACATATATTATCTTTTTCATAATCATCAAATAATAACGTGTTTTTTTAGTTATCTTTTTCTTCATCACTTAAATCACTTAAAGAATATATTCCAGGTAAATCAACTAAAGTATAATGTGTTTTTCTTAATCTTTTTTTACTCGCAAGTTCAACTGTCTTACCTGTCCAGTTACCAGTATGTTCATGTGAATGAGTAAGTATATTAAATAATGATGATTTTTCCTACATTAGGATTTCCACATAAAAGTATATTCTCATTCATAAGATACCTCTATCTTACTAGCATCTTTATCTCTTAATGCTATAAAAAGTATTTTTTTATCTTATAACAAGATGGATCTTTAAATAGTGATGTAAATTTCTTTTTCAACAATTTCTCCATCTATAAATCCTAAATCATATAGTCTTCTTTTTCTTTATACCACTATGTTTTTACATTTTTTTATATACGCCTTATCATTTATATTTAAATCTTTTTAAATTCATAAAGTTCCTCCTAACTATAGTAATGTATGAATTGATATCTTTTTTTGACAAATAATCATATTATTTACTATGAATAAGAGTTTCCATGATTTATTTAATACTAATCCTAGATATTCTACTTCTATTAGTTTTATTTTAGGACTTCTTTTAGTTGATAGTTTAACTGCTCCTGAACAAAATATGTTAGGAAACTGGATTATTTTAATGGGTCAAACAATACTTACTAATGCTGCATCTCAAAAATATAATTGAATCAAGAATAAGTGGTAACATATTTAATATAAATTCTAAAGAAGTAAAATGTATTTATAATCCTCCTGTTTACGATATAAAAAAAGATAAAAAGAAATAATAAAAACAAGTTTATCCTAATAGTAGTAATGATGTAGATAAACTAAATGATATGATAAAAAGACCTTCAAAAAGAAAATTGAAGAACTTAAGAAAAGTGAATGATTTACCTTTTTTAGGATAAATCTATATTTTTTCCTAGAAAAAGCCAAAAGAAAAGTAGAAACATATTCTACTTAATTCTCTAATATTTTTTTATAATATGGATTTTTATTGTATCATTATAACTTACTGCTTTCGTATATTCTAATTTTTTTGCTGATAATTACTATATATTTTTAATTAAATTTTTCATTATTCTCAAGAATATTAGATACTTCTTTAAATATTTCTATATTGTATTCTTTATTTCTTTTTGTTGAAAGTATTTTTTTGATTGCTTTAATTAAATTATTTTTTTATTGATATCTTTTTCATGCTTAAATATTAACATATATAAATCATAAAAAAATCTTTTTGCTCTTGTTGTTGTTACATTTTTTTACTAATAATACTCTCAAATTTTTTTTCCGCTATTATCGTTTCTATATTATATGCTAATATATTAATTTTTTTCTATCTTCAAATATCGAATTATATTTATATTTAATTTCACTTGGAGTAATAATATCACCTGTAGTTATTTCAATAAAAAAAGTTTGTTCTTATTTTTATCAAATATACCTTCAACATTTATTCTATAACCTCCATATTCATCCTCTAACCTTATATCTTTAATATCAATAATTTTAAACTCTACACCATCATCAATATCAATATTTAATATTTCTTCAAAGATTTCTTTAATAGATTTTTATATTTAATGGCATACTTTTTTTAAAGTTGTATCTATATCTTTAGTTGTTCTTAAATCTTCTCCAATAATAGAAGATAGTAAAACTCCACCTTTTTAAAAATTATATTTTGATTATATTTGCTTTTTTTCTATTCTTAATAAGACATGTTCAAAGAAAAAAACATTTGATGCAAATGATAAGCTAAATTGTTATTTCCTTTTTGATTTATTTTTTTAATAATATTATTTAATTTTTTTGAATTCACCTATAAAATTACCTCCATTGATTCAATTACCTCTTTTTTTCGATGTTTAATTTCTTCGCATATTTAATTAATTTTTAAAAATATCTTTATTTTTTTTACTTTTTAGCATATTCTTTAAGTGCTTTTAGAGTATATTTCTTTATCCATATTATTTTTTTATCTTTAATAATGTCACAAATTGTTCTCTCAACATCATAACATTTAACTTCCAAATTATTAATTGTTTTAATTTTTAATTATACCTAATTCAAGCAATTCATTTTTTTACATATTTTAGAGAAACATTTGAGTCTTTTTAACAAACTACCACTATAATTATAAGGAACAGTAACATCATATACTAATGGAACTCTATCGCACATGTTATGTAAATATAGCGCTGTCGAATGAGAATAACACATATGTTTACTTCGTGTTGACAAAACATAAAAATTATCCATTGGATAATCTGGTAACTTATACACACCATTTTCAATTCTTTTGTATTCTCTTTCTTTTTACTAGAATACTTAAAAAAATTTTTTTATTAACATTTAATTTTAGTAATTCACCTGTTGTAATATATCCATTATTTTCATCCATATATTTTTAAAAATTTTATCATAATTGTTCATTTTATTCATTTTTCCTTTTCTAGGAAAAATTATAACATTTTTTTCCTAGAAAAAAAGTCAATTTACTATTTAACTCTTATCCACAAAAATATTTTTTTTACCTTATTTAATTGTTAACCCATTAATAAAACCTACCTCTTTCAAAGAGGTAGGTTTACTATAATACATATTTTTTTGAATTAATCAATATATTTATTTACTTAATTCTCTATAATAACTCTATCTTTATCCCTTTCATTCATTGTTATCTTAACTGTATATCTTGATAATTCATTCTTATCATATATTTTTATTTTCTTTTAAGATTTTCTAAATACACACTTAATCTATCTCTATAATCAAGTGATAATGATACATATATATCATTCACATTCTTTTTTTCATATAATAATCATAATAACTTTCATAATATTTAGTTTCAATAGTAATTTTATTATCTAATGTATTATCATATTCAATAGTATATTTAGTATCATAATGACTATTAAATGATATACTGAGTTACTTTTATCTAAATTACTTGGTAAACTTATCTTTTTCATATTTTCTTGTCATTGTATATTTTTTTCACTAACATCTTTAACGATATCTATTTTAGATATTTGTTTCATAAATAATGAAATACCACATGCGATAATAATAAGTGTTAATAATACTGATATTAGCGTCCATTTAACACTTATCTTTTTACCTAATATCAATTTATTTACCAATATAACAATTATCAATAATAATAAATCTACTCCAAATAAAAGCAATATTAAATCCATAATACTTTATACCATCAAGTATAGCAAACATACTTGACATTAATAATACAGTTACCCATAACCATATAAATAATAAACAAATTATTAACAATACTCCAAGTGTTCTTAAAAATAATTCTTCTAGTTCTTTTTACCTTTAGATTCAAATATCTTCTTTTTCAGTTATAGATTCGACTATATTAGGAAGTTCTTCTTTTTACTTCTTCTTTAGTCTCAATTATATTTTCTTTTTAATGTATCTTTTATCTTTCTTTTTAAAAATTAAATTTACTTTTTTTAATACTTTGAATATATTTTCTCTTTTTGACTTTTTTTCTTTTTCTAATTTTATTTTTTTCTTTTTCTTTTTTTGATTTTTTTCTTTCTTTATCTTTTTCTTTTTTTAGGTTTTTTTCTTTTTTTCTCTTTTTTTAGTAAATTGAATATCTTTAGTGATAAATTCTTTTTACATTATTAAAAAAATATTTTTTTATTTTTACCATTTGATTTTTAATGATTGTATTTCTTTTTTTCTGCGACTAAGTCTGTTGAACCTAATTCTTTTTAATATATCTACTATTCTTCTATTATTAGATTTTTCTCTTTTTTTAATAATTTCTCTATATTTTTTTCAATAATTTTGTCTTTGTCTTTTTTTAGAAATACCATTAAGTTTATTTTTCTAAATCATTTAGATACTTCTTTTCTTTTTCATATTAACACCTTTTTTTAAAAATATTATATTGTTTATTAACTAAAAAAATATTATCTAATTGCTTATTTATTGATTTTTTTATTTTATTAAAGATACTTTTTGAATAAGTTTTTTTAATCATTTTTTTTCTTATGTCTTTTTAATAAATCATTTATTTTTTTAGATCTTCTGTTTCACTTTCAGTAACTTTTTTTGTGTAGTTTTTCTCTATTTTCTTGGTTGTTGTTTCTTCTAAACTCCATACTCCTAGTTTTTTACTTTTTAGCAGTACTTTCTTCTTTCTTTTAATTCATCTGTGTATTTATAATCTCCATATAGATAAGCCACTTTAGCATATCCAAGTGATACTAAATCTTTTTGAAGTAATAAGTCATCTGTGAATATCCAAGCAAGTGTTCTATCATATTTATCTACTTTACTACTTCCTTTATCATATTCGATTTCTAATTTTTTAGCATTCTTAACTTTATCACAAGTATACTTGCTTGCTTCTTTACCAAATGGTTGTTCGCCTTTAGTTGGATGCTTAGTTTCAGGAGTATCTACTGCTAAAAACCTTACTGTTGTTTTCTTGTCATCAAGCATTACCTTAATAGTATCTCCATCAACACAAGATTCAAATTTAACAGAAATTCTTTCTGCATAAACATTTGTTATAAATAAACAAAAAAATAAAAAAATATCATTACTACTTTCTTCATAATGATATTTTTAGCATTTTTTTATACTTTAAAAAAAGCCTTTTTTTAACTTAATTCATTCATTTTATTTGAATATTTAGTATAAGATTTTTTTCTATTTTTAGTATCTTCTTCTGGTGTTATAGTATACCAGCCTTTAGTAAACATAAAATTATAAATATCACGAGCCATATCTTTTGTATCATCAAATATACTCATTATCTTTTTATATAGATATTTATTACTCATTTCATTAATGGCTACACTATAACTATTTGATATATTTTTTTCACATAATAATATATCATTTAATATATCTTCGTCATTTAAACATTCATCTTTTTGTATTTTTAGTTTCTTCATTTTTTTAATTTGTTTTATAAAAATTTCTCCTATCCCATTAAATCTAATAATTCTTTATAATGTTTAGCATGCATCTTTTTTTAGCTTTAGTAAGAATTTCTTCTGTTTCACTATCACAGACACATTCTAAATATGAATATAATTTCTTATTCATAATAAGATTCCAATTAAGCATATCTTCTATATATAATAGGTCTTTTATGCTTATTATATTTGGTATTTCTTTCATTATTTTTACCTCCTAGTAATATTATTTACAATGTTGAATATAATAATAATGTAAAAAAATTATCCAAAAATATTAGCACTTACTATTGACAAGTGCTAATTATTGAGTATAATTATAATTGCTAGGAGATGAAAAATTATGAGTTTATTACCAGAAAAAAATTTTTATTTAGATGATTTCTTTGATGATTTTGTACCAATGCCAAAAAAATGCCTAATAATGAAATGAAATGTGATATTTATGAAAAAAAGGTGGTAAAGTTCATATTGAACTTGACGTTCCTGGATTTAACAAAGAAGATGTTAAAGTAGACCTTGATGATGGTATTCTTACTATAGCTGCTTCTAAACATGAAGATAAAGAAGAAAAAGAAAAGAATTACTATCGTAAAGAAAGATCATTTGGTTCATTCAAGAGACAATTTAATGTTGGTAACGTTAAAGAAAAAATGAAATAGATGCTAAATTCAATAATGGTGTCTTAAAAATAAGTTTTCCTAAAGAAGAACAAAAACAATCAAAGAAATTCATTGCAATAAAAATAAATAATTAAAACAATATTAAAAAGATACTTCAGCGAGTGAGGTATCTTTTTGTTGGGCTATCCTAAGCGGAAAGCTGGGGAAACTCCAAGATAACTACTACTATTAAAGTTACCTAAAGAACCATACGTAGTAATTCCCAAAAAAGAACTGGTATTATTGTAATTTGCTGTACGAAGCCACCAATATTTTGCTTTTTGACTCATGGTTTTTTTATTGCACCTTTTATATATTTATTAACACTAGATCCTATACTAATATAATAATCTAATGTTCTAGTAAAATCATGTGCTGTATCACTTGAACCAGGATAGTCACTATATATTTCTTTTGGTGTTAGTAAATATAGTTTATCAGTAGATGTAAAATTTTCTTCTCCACTTGTACTTCTGTGTCCAGATATCACTGTTGTATCTATTATTCTACTTTTTTTAAAAATATATGGTAATGAATTATATATGTCATTATTCACAAATGTATACATACTTGATGCTGGCCAACCACCTACATTCGTAGCAGTATCATTCATTGCATGCGTTGTTATTATATCTACAAATTCAATAACGAATCCACATGCAGTTTGTGAGAACCCATCTGTACTACATTCACTTGGTGTTGATGTGTTTGCTATTCTCACAGTATGTGTTCCATATGTACCAAGATTTACTTTCTTAGTATCTCCTACATTATATTTACTTATATTGTTATTTTTAACAGCATTTGCTATTGTAGACCATGAATCAGTACTAAAAGAATAAGGTTCGACAGGCTTATCAGCTATATCAGTGAAGTATCCTGGGTTATTTGTTCCACCATCTATGTGAGCATATTTCACATCGATATGCTCTGCATCATAAGTTGTACCATTACCACCAACTAATTTTGTACTATCACCAAACATATTGTAGCTTGACGTTACATTATTTGTATTAAATTTATCACTTGTATATATTGTTTTTAAATTCTTTGAATCAGAAAACATATCTCTCATATCTTTTACCTTGTTTGTATCAAAAACTACTTAGATTTAATATTTCAGCTTTGATGCCACAAAGCATTACGCTCATATCAATTACATTTGATGTATCAAAACTACTTAGATTTATTGTTGTAGCTTGGCTTTTATTAAACATCCAAGCCATATCCGTTACTTTACTTGTATCAAAACTACTTAAATCTAATATTGTAGCCTGACTTTCAAAAAACATATTTCTCATATTCGTTACATTGCTTGTATCAAAATTGCTCAAATTAAGTTCAGTTGCACTTGAATCGCAAAACATATAGTCCATTTCAATAACATTACTTGTGTTAAAACTACTTACATCTAATGTAGTTGCCTGACTATTACAAAACATATTATACATACTTGTTACTTTTGATGTATTAAAATTACTTACATTTAATGTTGTTGCTTGACTATTATAAAACATATATGACATTGAAACAATTGGCTTATCATTTATATAAGTACAAAGACTACTATTTACCTCATTCGTACTTGTTGCATCAGTTAATGCGACTCCCCAACCCTCTTTAGATATATTCATCCATTCAGCTATAAATGTAGGATCTTTGCTTTGCATATACCTATAAGTATATTGTCCATTCACATACTCTGCACCTTGTGTGAGTTCTCCATCATATGTACAATAGACTGTCTTTGCTGAAGATTCAGTTAAACCAAGTTTTCCTTTGAATGATTTGTTTTTATTATAATTTTGAAGTTTACCTGTATCAATAAAAGTTATTTTGATTGTATATTCTTGTGTATAACCAGGCTTTATTGGAATGTTTGATGTGATATTACCCTCTTTAACTGCTTTCTTTGATATCGCACTACATTCTCCATCTTCTACATTACTTGAATTTAGATTCTTACATGTTCCATCAATTACAAGTTCATTATTCGTAATCTCATTTAAAAGCTCTTGCCATACGATATTATAGCTTACTTCTTTTGTACCAGTATTTTTTTACTGATATTGTTTTTTTATTATTGAATCACCTGGGAATGCTCCATCAAGTGATACTTCATTATCATCAGTAAATACTAATTCTAAATCGCCTGTTGTTATTTTGTTATATTTAGCAGTATCGTTTCCAATTATATTAAGCGAAAAAAATGCTAGTGAAACTCCTACTACTGCGAACAGTATTGATATCACTAGCAATATATACATTTTTTTATCTTTCATAATGATCACACTTCCTTATATTGTAATCATTATAGCATAAATTACCCCCCCCGCAAGCGAACAATTGTTCTACTTTGTCACATTAAATCTAAACAAGCAAATATCTCCATCTTGCATTACATAATCTTTTCCTTCTAGTCTTGCTCTACCTGCTTCTTTTACTTTTAGTTCACTTCCATAGTTTACTAAGTCATCATAACTCATTACTTCTGCTTTTATGAATCCACGTTCAAAGTCTGTATGAATAAGTCCTGCACATTCTGGTGCTTTCATTCCATCTTTAAATGTCCATGCTCTTACTTCATCTTTACCTACTGTAAAGAATGTCTTAAGTCCAAGTAAATGATATGTATTATGAATTAGTTGGTCTAAACCACTATTTTGAATTCCTAAATCTCTTAAGAAAATTCTTTTTTTATCTTCTTCGTCAAGTTCAGTAAGTTCACTTTCTATTTTAGCAGACATAAGTACTACTGATGATTTTTCACTTGCTGCATATTCACGCACTGAATTTACATAAGGATTATCATTTCCTACTAAATCTTCTTCACTTACGTTTGCTAAATATATAAATGGCTTATTAGTTATAAGGTTATATGTTTTGATAAGTTTTGTTTCTTTTTCATCAAATTCTTCAAACCTTAACATCTTTCCTTGACTTAGTATATCTTTTAATTTCTTTAGAAGAGAAACTTCATAAAGACCTTCTTTATCATTTGAAGTTGTAGCCTTCTTTTTCAATCTTATTAAGTCTATTTTCAACTATTTCAAGGTCACTTAGAATAAGTTCATAGTTAACTATTTCTATATCTCTTTTTGGATCAATAGTTCCTTCTACATGAATTATATCTTTATTTTCAAAAACATCTTACTACTTGTACTATAGCATCAACTTCTCTTATGTTAGCTAGAAATTTATTACCTAACCCTTCACCAGTAGAAGCTCCCTTTACAAGACCTGCTATATCAATAAATTCATATTGTGTTGGTATTAACCTTTCTGGTTTGTATAATTCATTTAGTGTTTCTAATCTTTTATCTGGTACAGTAACTATTCCAACATTTGGATCAATTGTCGCAAATGGATAGTTTGCTGCTAAAATATTTTTCTTTGTAATAGCATTAAATAATGTACTTTTTCCTACATTAGGTAATCCTATTATTCCTGCTTTAAGCGCCATAAATCACCCCTGGGTAAGACCCTATACCTATTGGAAGACCAATTAGATACCATCCTATTAAAAATTAATATCCATATTATACTAATATATGTAGCATAAGGTACCATATATTTTGTACAACCTGATATTGTTGTTGTTTCATTTGTATTATATTTTTTTTCCATAAATGCTATATAGACTGCAAAATATAAGAACAATGGTGTAAGTCCATTTGTTAATGATTCAGCAGCCACAAAAAGTCACTTGTGAAAATTCTGGACTAATACTTGCATTCATAAACAGTGTTACAAGTGATCCTGATAATATTTGCCACTTACTTAGTGAGCCTGGTAAAAAAATAAATTACCTATTCCTACTAAAAATAACTGTCATTAATATAAGTGGTGCTCCTGTAAAATTAAGGCCACCTATTATTTTGGAAATAGCTGCTACTATTACAGTGCCAATTTGACTTTCTTCAAATACATTTATGAATAATGATGCAAAGAATAATAATACTAGAATACTTCCTATGCCATCAAGTGAGTATCCTAAACTTTCTGTTACATCTTTACTATTTTTTATTGTTTTTGTCATAAGACCATATCCATAACCAACTATTACGAATAACATTGTTACTATGAATATAAATCCTTTATTAAATAATGAATTTGCTCCAAAAAGCATATCAATATATTTTGTAGCACCATTGTCAAGTAATGCTCCTGATAATGGTAATCCTGGTATTATCATATAAACTATTAATAATGTATATAATATACCTGCTCCGAGTCCTATAATTAATCCTCTAAGTTCTTTATTTGTTATTTTTAATTCTTCTTCTGTACTTTCATATCTTGGAAGTCTTGGCATAATTTTCTTTTCAGTTACTGTAGTAAATACAATCGATACAATTATAAGTGCTAGTATCATTATAAATAATGAAAAGAATGTCCCAATCGCATAATTTTGATCTAATGTATGTGCTGCATTTAATGTAAGTTCTAAAAGTGAACTATCATTTGCTGATAAAAATACATTAATACCTGCTCCAAAAGAAAGAGATGCGAATGTTGCTATAATTCCTCCAAGTGGATTACGCCTACCATATTTAAATAATAATGCTCCAAGAGGTAACATTACAACAAATCCTATATTTCCAAGTAATGAAAAATATTAAACATAAGAATACTAATATAAATGTTATTGTATTCTTCTTTGAATTTCTTGTTAACATTGTAAAAAAATGTCTTTAAGAATCCTGTTTTTTTCTAATATACCTATACCTATTAATACTATTATAAGTGCACCTAATGGTTCAAAGTTAACAAATCCATTTACTGCTGTTGTTACAATATGTTTAATACCTGATGTACTAAATAGACTCTTTACTTCTACTACATTATTTACAAGTTCACCAGTTACTTTATTAACTGAAGTATACTCTGATTGTATATTTAATAGATGTAAGAATCCACTAATCAATATTGTAGCAAATATAAGAATAATAAATGATACTATAGGACTTAATTTCTTTTTTTGTTTTTGAACATTAATATTCCTCTACTTTCTTAAGTTTTTTTATCAAACTCTATTCTATCCATCATTATACTTCTACCACATTTAATACATTTTATTTTTATATCAACACCAACTCTTGTTATTTCCCAAAGGTTAGTTCCACATGGATGTGGTTT
The DNA here is from genome assembly GCA_022010095.1 of Clostridium sp. GTDB lineage: Bacteria > Bacillota_I > Bacilli_A > RF39 > UBA660 > CAG-1000. Next base: position 1,224,906 of record CP091739.1, on the reverse strand, counting down.
TTCTCATAATGACTTTGCTTCCTATTTTATACTCTTTATTCATATTAATCAACATTCACTTCTACTTTTAATATTTCAAGTATTCTTTCTAAATCTTTTTTTCACTATTAAAAAGGTATAACTATTTTTTTATTTTTTTAATTCTTACTCTATTACCTATTTTATCAGTAAATGCTTCTTCTACGTAGTTATAACTATTTTCACTTTTTATTTTAACTATAGCATTTTTTTTCTTTTATAGTCAGGATTTTTGTACTAGGTTTTCTAATTCTCTTACTGATAAATGATTTAATTTTAATTTTTTTCAGCAAGTTCTGTTATTAATTCTTCATTTTCTAATTTACTTAATATTTTAGCGTGTCCTGCGCTTATTAATCCATGTAGTATATCATTTTTTACTGATTCAGGAAGACTTAAAAGACCGACCATATTTGTTATATATGTTCTGCTTTTTCCTATTTTATTTGCTAGTTCTTCTTGTGTTACATTAAGTACTTTAAGTAAGTTAGAATATGCTTCTGCTTCTTCTATTGCTGTTAAATTTTCTCTTTGAATATTTTCAAGAAGTGCTATTTGCATCATTTCACTATCAGTAAATTCTTTTATGATTGCAGGTATTGTTTCTAGTCCTGCTAGTTCACTTGCTTTCTTTCTTCTTTCTCCAGCAACAATTTCGTAACCTTTAATGCTTTTAGTAACGATAATAGGCTCTAGTACTCCATATTCTTTAATTGAATTAGCAAGTTCTACTAATTTTTCTTGATCAAATTTTTGTCTTGGTTGATATGGATTACTGCGAAGTTCTGATAATTTTACCTCCACAATGTCATCTTTGGGTGTATTTTCTACTATTTCTTCAATTGGATCAATTGGTCCACTATAAAGAGACTCGTTACTAAATAATTGTTCTAATCCCTTTCCTAATGCTTTTCTCTTATTTGTTTCCATTTCTTTCAATCACCTCTTTGGCTAAATTTAAATATGCTAGGGCACCTTTACTTTTTGGATCATATTCTAGTATTGGTTTTCCATGTGATGGTGCTTCTACTAATTTTACTAATCTTGGAATAATTGTACTAAATACTTTTTCATTAAAGAATTTACGAACATCTTCTACTACTTCTAGTCCTAGTAATGTTCTTCCATCTAGCATTGTTAGAAGTACTCCTTCTATATCAAGTGCTGGATTAATCTTCTTTTGTATTTGAAGTATTGTATGAAGAAGTTGATTAACTCCATCTAAACTATAAAATTCACATTGAATTGGTATTATTACTGAATCAGATGCCGCTAGTGCATTAACTGTTAATGTTCCTAAACTAGGTAAACAATCTATAATAATAAAATCATATCTATCTCTTATTGTATTTAATTGTTGTTTTTAATTGTTCAGTTATTATAAATTCTTTATCTTGAAATCCTATTTGAAATAATTCCATTTCAGCACCTGCTAAATCTATAACAGATGGTACTATACTTAAGTTTTTTTAAATGGTGTTTTATATATTGCTTCTTTTTATTTCACAATCTCCAACTATTACATTATATATACTCTTTTTTAATTTTTTTGATCTATCTATACCAAGTCCTGTAGTACTATTACTTTGAGGATCAAGGTCTATTAATAAAACTTTTTTCCCTAGATGTCCTAGTGAACTGGATAAGTTAATACTTGTCGTTGTCTTGCCTACGCCACCTTTTTGGTTTACTAATGATATTACTTTTCCCACGTCTATTTACCTCTCTATCTATTCAATATTTTTAACATATAATATCACTTTTTTTAAATAAGAAAAAAACTATTTTTTTGTAATTTAATAGTCTTTTTCACAATTTTTTTTAATAGTTCATTTCTTATATATATTATAGACTCTCTTATATCTTCAGTAGTTGGAATACTTTTAAATATAAGATTTAAACTTTCCAAATGTTCATTATTATTAATAAGTCTAATTAATTCTTGTAAGTCTTCTATAGTAATAAGTCCTAATTTATAATAATGATATATTTGTATCGCAAGTGTTTCTCCTGTTAAATATATTATTTTTAGCAGATAAATCATAAAAGGTTTTTTTAGATGCTTCTTCACTAGATTCCTCTAAAGTTGTTAACATAAATGATTTACTTCTTTCACTTTCATATTCTTTTTATTACATTTAACATTGCATTTGATTTATCTTTTATACTAAGTAATCTAAGTGATATTGGAGATGATAAATATTCTTCATATAATTTATTTTGTTTTAAATAGTCGTAAAATAACATTTCATGTGATATTGATATTGCTTCTGTAAGTAAGAATCCATCAACTGAAACTCCATTTAGGCAAACTATATAATGCATAAATTCATGTACTATAGTAAAGGCATCATTTATATCATGATAAAGTGGTATGTTTATTGTATGATTACCATCATGTCTTGCATAATAAGCTTCATCACCATATTCTTTAAGCTTTTTTTCATCAGTTATATCATATATATTAACAACACCATTATTCATAAGTTCTTCTAATAATATTGGATATTCTGGATTAATTTTCATTAAGAAATCTTTTTACTATATTAAGTGTTTCACTAAGTGACATATAATTTATTTTATTTCTTTTTTCTACTAATTCATCCTGATAATCTTTACATTCACTATATATAATACGTGATACATTCTTATAATAATCTATATTATTAAAGAGTAATTTTTAGTATTTCTGAATCTTTATGAAATAAAAAGTACATTTGTTAGTAATCTTTTTCATATATGCTTTTTTTGCCTTTCTATTAACTTTGTATTCTAGCATATATTAACTTTATTTAAAAGGAAAAAAATTACATTCAAAAAAACTATGAATTATTTTTTTCATAGTTTTCTTTGTATTATCTAATATATCTCTTGCAGCTACCAATCCTGTTGCGGCAGCTGTTACTATGTTACCTGCTTTACCAGCACCATCACCTATAAAATATATATCATAATCTTCTAATTTAAATTTATTATTTGTTGTTATTTCATTACTAAAGAATTTTATTTCTGGTCCATAAAGTAATGTTTCATCATTATTAACACCTGGTATTATTTTATCAAGTTTTTTTCTAATCCTTCTAATATATTTGTTATTATTCTATGAGGTAGTATTAATGCAAGATCTCCTGCTACACAATCTTTAAGTGTTGGTTCAATAAATCCTTTATTAATTCTTTTCCATTCACTTCTTCTACCTTTTTTAAGATCACGTAATGATTGTATAATTGGTTTGCCATCTCCTAGCACGTTTGCTATTCTAGCAATACTTTCTCCATAAAGTCTAGTATTTGTAGCTGGTTCTGTAAGACCTACCTTACTTATAAATGCAAAGTTTGAATTGTTAGATTTTATATCTTTTAATGAGTGTCCATTAACACATATGAATCCATAATAATTTTCTTTTGCTACAAATCCTCCTGGATTAGTACAAAATGTTCTTATTTCATCACTATAAGTATCTGTTTTTAATAAATATAGTTGGATCATATATAACATTTGTAATATCTTCAAGTATTTCTTTACGTACTTCTACTCTTACTCCTATTTCTATACTTTGGCTAGTATATGGAATACTATATTTATCAGATAACTCTTGTATCCATTTAGCACCAGTTCTACCAGGAGCAACAACTACTTTAGAAGATTCTATTTCTTCTCCTTTTTTTCAAATATTATTTTATGTTTATTTTTTTAGATTCACTTTGTATGTCAACTACATTAGCATTCTCATATATTTCTACTCCATGATTCTCTAAATAATCAGTGAATTCTTTAATATATGTTGGTAATTTATCACTACCTAAATGTTTTTGCTTTATAAGAAGAAGTCTTGCTCCTGTTTTAGCAACTTCTTTTTTTAATTGAAATGCTTCATCTAGGTTAGATGGATATATTTCACTATCCATATGAAATTTATTAAATATTTTTTCAGTATCATCTATTAAGTTATATGCTTCACTTTCACTCATGTATTTAAATAAATCACTTTTTACCTAATTTAGGAATAAAATTAAGTTTTCCATCAGAGAAAGTTCCAGCACCTCCATATCCAGATAATATTTGGCATACTTTACAATTAACACATTTTCCACCATTAACTTTCATTGGACACATTCTTGTTTCTGCTTTGTGTCCTTTATCAATTAAAGCTACTTTTTAAATTCTTATTGTTTTGAATTAATTCATAAGCACAAAATAATCCTCCAGGACCTGCACCTATTATTGCTACATCATATTTTTTCATATTTCTCCTTACTTTGATTCTTTTTCAAGTTCTCTATATGCTACTTTACCTACTAATGTTTTAGGAAGTGATTCTCTAAATTCATATACTGCAGGTAATGAATATCTTGCTAAATTCTTTTCACAATGAAGTCTTATACTTTTTTCAACATCTTTACTAGGCTTAACTCCATCTTTAAGTACAATATATGCTTTTGCTACCTGTACCTTTTTAGGATGAGGAATACCTATTACTGTACTTGTAAACACATCAGGATGACTATTTATTATTGTTTCTATATGTGATGGATATAAATTATATCCATTAGAAATTATTATTCTTTTAACTCTTTGTTTAAAATATACAAATCCATCTTTATCCATAGAACCAACATCTCCAGTATGAAGCCAAGTTCTACCATCTTCATGTATTTGTAATGTTTGAATAGTTTCTTCTAGGTTATTTAAGTATCCCATCATAACAGTTGGTCCGCTTATACATATTTCTCCATCTTCTCCATATGGTACTTCATCATGAGTTCCAACTCTTACTACTTTTATATATGTATCAGGAAATGGTACTCCTATTGAACTTTCTCTATATTCGCCTGTAGGTGTAACACATATCGCAGCACTTGCTTCAGTAAGGCCATAACCAACTCTTATTTCAGCATTACTTCCATGTTCACGAAAATATGTATCAACTTTATTCTTCAAATCTTTTGACATAAAGTCTCCACCACTTATCGCACTCTTAAGTTTTGATAAATCATTTTTTCCCATCGATGTTTTAGTAAGTGATTCAAATAATGATGGAACTCCACATACAATTGATATTTTATGTTTATGAAGTAGCTTTCCAAAAATCTTTTAGGATTAAAAATTTGGTATTAATACTACTCTCATACCACAACCAAGTGTTGTATGTATACATACTCCAAGACCAAATCCATGAAATATTGGAAGTATCGCAAGTATAGATTCACCTTCACCTGACTGCTCTATCATTTTATGTGAGCTTAGTGCTAAAGCATTAAAATTCATATTAGTAAGTAATATTCCTTTAGGATCACCACTAGTTCCTCCACTATAAAGTATAACCGCAGGATCATTTGCTCCTTTTTAGGCATGCTATTTCACCTTGATAATCGTATCCATAATTTATAAATTCATTCCAAGTCATTATATCATCAGTTAATTCTATTTTTAGGAACTGTACCTCTATTTTTAAATTTATATAAGAATTTTTTTATTGTTTTTAAACTGTCGCCAGCTGATGCGATAACTATCTTTTTAATGCATGTATTATCTACTATATTATGAACTTTATCATATACTAAATCTAATGATAAAAGAAATGTTGCTCCTGAACCATTAATATAATTTTGAATTTCTTTTTTTCTGCTGATAATGGATGTATTAATGAAACTAATGCTCCTACCATATTTGCTGCATAAAACATAAGTAATGCTTCTGGTGTATTAGGCATACATATAGCAATAGTATCTCCTTCTTTTACACCCTGACTCTTTAATGATTTTGCTGTGTCCCTTATCATTTCATAGAATGCTCTATATGTATATGTTCTTCCATAATATTCTATTGCTATATTTTCAGGATATCTTGCTACTGCTTCTAAAAAGTATCCTACCATTGTACCTTTAGGATAATTTAAATGTGCTGGTACTCCTTCTTTATAGTATTTTTAGCCATGGTGTTTTTTTATATTATTTTTTTCTTATTAAGTTTTTTTCTTCTTTTTTTAATTTCTTTTTTTGAAATTTTTTTCTCTTCAATTTTTTTAAGTTTTTTTCTTGTTTTTTTAATTCTTTCTTTTTCTTCTTTACTCATCAATTTCGATTCTTGCATCTGCTCTATCCTCCAGTAATTCAGGGTTATCAAGTATATATTCTAACACTTTAATTGATTTAGCAAAATAGTATCCATCTGCAATTCTTTCATCCATATTAACTCCAAAATCACATACGTCTATTATTTTCTCTTTACCATCTTTATCAATTACTTTAGATTTATGTATCATACCCATTGTAGCAATTATAGAACTTGTACCAAAGTTAACAATATTATGATATATAGAGCCAATCTTAAAATTACCTAAGTTTGATAAAAATAACACTACTATAATATAAGTTATCTTTAGTAATAGATTCAGGCAACCATCCATGTTTATCTAAAAATTTAAGTGATCCCGTTACTATCATTCTTATTAATTTAGGAAGTTTACCTACTACATCAACTATATTGTTTGTATTTTTCTTTCTTTTTCACCTTTTTTTACTATTTCTTATTTTTAGCAACTCTTTTTAGTAATTTTATCTCTTAATGTAAATATATTATCATCTTTTATCTACTTTTATATTTATCATTACTTCTTCAGAATCTTCTTCAAATGCTATTTTTAGCCACGAATGCTATTATAACATCATTTCTATCATAGAAAGTTCTGTTTGCTACAAATCTATTTAAAAGAGGTTTATTGTATATTGTTTTAGCAAAAGCCATTGCAAAAGCATGAAAGTATGTAATCTTATCATCAGGATGTTCTTTCTTATATTTTTTTCTACATATTTTATTAATTTAGTAACATCTATTTCTTTATTCATATAGACATCACTATCACATCTTTCAGGCTTAATATCTATCATTACATTATGTAACCCATCAAGATTTCTTACCTTTTTAGCATCTTTTCTATCGCCTAATTTTCTCATAATACACCTCATTCTACATACTTAATTATAAAGAAAAAGTGATGATATTGCAAACAAAGTTAAAAAAATATGTGTAAAATTTAAAAATATAAAAAAATTTATTTTTAAAAAAACCTATAATTCAATTTTTGAAGACTATTTTATGTTTAATAATTGTATTTTTGAGATAGACTATTAACTATATTATTTAATTTTGGCATATGCTTTTGAACCTAAAATTGAATTTTGGGTAATTTGATTTAATATTTTATATATGATACATTACTTTTGAAGTGCTTAGGCTAGGCGTCTCCACTCTTATATCGTAAAAAGATTTAATGGAGGTGAGAAATTATGGATAAGAAAGATTTATTAATTTTCATTCAAGACATAATTATCATTTTATTAATCATCTTTGGTTAATAAAAAAACGCCTAACACTGTAAGTTAGGCAAAAAAACAAAAAAAACTTTGTGATGCCTAGCCATCAGGGGTTAAGCACTTCACTAAATATATATTATCACGATTATTAATCATTGTAAATTAAAAAGATAAATTATTTCTTATCATATAAAACAACTTATATAATAATTCATAATTTATCTTAATATTTATTTTATTGTTTTTGCTGTGAAGTAACCAGGACTACTTGTTCCTCCATCTATGCGAGCATATTCACTGTCAATGTGTTTATCATCGTATTTTTGTTCCTGCTCCACCTACTAGATTAGTACAACCAGAAAAACATGATATTACCATTAGTAACTTTATTAGTATTAAATTTATCACTAGCATATATTGTTTTTAATGATATCATTTTTCTGAAAAACATTCCACTCATACCTGTTACATTACTAGTATCAAAGCTACTTAAATCTAACGTTGAAGTATAGCTTCCCCAAAACATTTGATTCATATTAGTAACATGACTTGTATCAAAACCACTTAAGTCTATCATAGGACTATCATTGCCGCTATCCTTGAACATTTCACTCATATCTGTTACATTACTTGTGTTTAAATAATTTAGTCCTAATATATTATTTACACCATAAAACATTCCACTCATATTTGTTACTTTACTAGTATCAAAATAACTCACATCTACTGAATCAAAACTATCAAACATGGCAGCCATATTTGTAACATTACTTGTATCAAAATTATTTAAGACTAATGGCACAACAAGTCTTGAACCAAACATATTACTCATATCTGTTACATTTGATGTATCAAAACTACTTAAATCTAATGAACTAAGTATAATCCTATCTTCAGGATTAACAGAAAACATATAACTCATATTTGTTACATTGCTTGTATTAAAACTACTTAAATCTATTGAATTCAATGAATCATTAGTAGCATTAGCAAACATGCCCTTCATTGATACAATAGGTTTATTATCTATGTATGTACATAATTTACTTGTTATTTCGTTATCATTTGCAGCACTATCGCTTAATCTAACTCCCCAACCTTCATTAGATATATTTATCCAGTCACCGGTTTCATTTAAATCGTATTCTTGCATATACTTATAAGTATATTGCCCATTTGTATATTCAGCACCTTGTATAAGCTCACCATCAAAAGTACAATATGTTGATTCAGGTGATAAATTCTTATACTCCTCTATACCGAGTGCTCCATTAAATTCTTTTTCCTTGATTATAATTTTTGTTCTACATTTGTTTCTTTTAAATAAGAATGTAAATGTATATTCGTGTGTGAATCCTGATTCAATTGAAATATTTTTTTTGCTATTCTTTTTGTTCTTACTGGAAGTTCATCTATTGGTTCACACGTTCCTTCAACTATCCCACTTGAATTTAATCTCTTACAAGTTGCTGAAAGAACTAATTCGTTTTTAAGAATTGTATTTGTAAGTTCTTGCCATACAATATTATACGCTGAATCAAGTGTTCCATTATTCTTTATTGAAACAGTTTTAGTAGTAGTCCAACCTGGTTTAATATTTTGTGCATTTATTGCTGGCCCATCAGTATATGTAAGTTTCAAAGTACCAGCTTCTACTATTACATCTTTTGCATTATCATTACCTTTTACTGCAGTACTAAAGTACGCATAAGAAAGTCCAGTTGTTAAAAGTAATAACAATACGAGAGATGTCCCAATTAAAATTTTCTTATCCTTCATAATTTATCTACCCTACTTTCATTAGTAAGTATAGCATAAATTACCCCCCCTGCAAGCGAACAAAGGTTTGTTTTAAAATATCAGCATATAACCGTAATATAAACAGAATAACAATATCATAATTATACCTTCTTTTTCTTGATAATACCTTATCATTTTTTGAGAAGAAATATAATACTGAAACAGCAAGTTGTACTGCTAAAACATCAATAAGTGAAAATGATACTGATGAAAATCCACCATAAACTAAAAGTGGAAGTCCTAAAACTATTCCTATATTAAATATATTTGTTCCAATTATATTGCCAAGTGCTATATCAAATTCACCTTTCTTTGAAGCAACAACTGTCATAGTCATTTCTGGAAGAGAGGTTCCAATAACAACAACTGTCATAGTTATAAACTTTGTACTAACATTAAGTGCTTCTGCTAAAACTTTTGCATTATCAACAACTAAATCACTTGCAAATATTATTCCAACACAGCATCCTACTACTAAAATAATTGAAGTTAGCATACTAAATTGTGGTTTATTACTTTCAAAAAGCCCTTGTTTAGATTTAACAACTGATACTATATAAAAAATATAAATAATAAGAAAAAGAATATAAATAATATACCATCTGATCTACTTAATATAAAGCTATCAGGTGTTCTACCTATATAATGTGAAATTATTGATAAAGAAAAACATTGTAGTTACTACAAGTAGTATTGGTAATTCTTTTTTTAGTTACTTCTTTTTTTACTTTTATTGGACATATTATGGCAGCTAATCCTATTATCAACAAGATATTAACAACGTTACTTCCTAGTACATTAGCAAGTGCTATATCACCAGAGCCTCCTCTTATACTTTGAAAAGAGATTGCAAGTTCTGGAGCACACGTACCAAAAGCAGCCACAGTAAGTGCTATCATCATTTTAGACATTTTAAAATTAGTAGCAATCGAACTAACTGCATCTACAAATATATCTGAACATTTTATTAGCACATAAAAATCCTATTAACAATAATATTATCGAAACTACTATTTCCATCTTTATTCCTCTATTCTATGAATATTATAATATATAAATTATATTTTTTTACAATTTAAAAACTAGATTATTCATCTAGTTCTTCAAGTTCATCTGGTTCTATGTTATTTTCAAATAGTTTTTTTCTATATTTTTTTTAGTTGGAAGTAACATATCATTATTTTTTTATTAATTTTTTTATTTCAAATTCTTTTAGATTTATGAGTAAGTTCATCTCCATCTATACACCATGATGGTGGAGTCTCATCAAACTCAAGTTCTATCTTATCAGTTTTAAAATATTTAAATACCGGAATATCTTCAAGCTTTCTATGTGTTAAATAATGAACTGCTCTTATAATATCCCATTTATTTTTTATATCGCAAAGTAATACTTCGAATTTATTATCATCAAGTTTAACATCATCATATATATTATTAACACCGCCAATTCTATTTGAATTAGTTATAAATATGAATGAAAATCTATCTTCATGTGTTTCACCATTAACTGTATATTTCACGTTATAAAATTGTAATTTTTGTGTTTTTAATTGTTTTATACCATATATAGCATAAGCAAATTTACCATATTTTTCTTTTAGCTTTCTAGGTGTACTATAAGAAATGTCTACCCATGCGCCTATACAAGCTACATATACAAAAGGATTACCATTTAAAAGGCATACATCTATATTTTTTCTTGCTCCATTCAAAAGCATAACTAAATTTCTTGTAGTACTTCCAGTAAGTCCATACATATGTGCAACATCATTAACACTACCAAGTGGAAGATGACCAAGTAATAATGGCTTACTTCTTTCTATGTTACCAGATATTACCTCATTTAAAGTTCCATCTCCTCCAGCACATATAAGTAAATCTACATCATTTAATTTTTTAGTTATTTCTTTCGCATGACCTTTGTATTCAGTATAAATTATTTCTACTTCATAACCATAATTTTCAAATATTCTGTATAACTTCTTAATATCATTTCTGTTTGTTAATTTACCACTATTTGGATTGTAAATTAATACACATTTCATCATATTATCATTCCTTTGTATAATTTTATTATATCATCCTTAAAAAAATATAAGTAAACTTGTGTTTTTTTCAAAATGTAAAGCATATAATATCAATTTTGGTTTATAATAATATTATGAAGAAGTTTAGAAATAAGAAAAAAATATATAAATAATAAAAAAAGAATGATAATAAGAAATTTAATATTGTTAGTGTTATCTCTATGGTATTAATTGTTTTAATATGTTCTAGTATACTTGTTTTTTTGTTGGATTCTCTATGTATATTTATATGAATGCTCCTGAATTTAATACATCATTACTTTATAAAAAAATGAATCATCTAATATTTATGATAATAAAGGTGATTTGATTGCTAGTATAGGTAGTGAGAAAAGGCAAATTGTTAAGTATAATGAGCTTCCAGAAGTACTTATTGATGCGATTGTTGCGACTGAAGACTCAAGATTTTTTACCCATGATGGTGTTGATATATATAGATTTACTAAAGCAGGGTTTGGTTATTTAACTGGTACTAATGAAGGTGGCGCTTCTACTTTAACAATGCAAGTATCTAAAAATACTTTTACTAGTACCAAAGCAAATGGTTTTAAAGGACTTGTTCGTAAGTTTACTGATATTTATATGTCTATGTTTAATATTGAAAAAAAGATTATTCTAAAGAAGAAATTATGGAATTTTTATGTTAATTCTCCATATTTAGGTGCTGGTAGTTATGGAGTTGTTACTGCTGCTAAAACATATTTTAATAAAGATATTAGTAATTTAACACTTGTTGAAGCGGCTATGATTGCTGGTATGTTTCAAGCACCTGGTGAATATGACCCATATGTTAATCCTGAAAAAACAAATGTAAGAAAAAACGAAGTAATTGATTTAATGTATAGACATGGATATATTACTGAAAGTGAAATGGATGCTGCTAAACGTAAAGATATAAGTGAAATAATTGTTAAAAAAATAATACTAATATTAATAAATATCAAGGATTTATTGATACAGTTGTTCAGGAAGTGATTGATAGAACTGGTGATAATCCATATCTTGTATCAATGGATATATATTCTACGATGAATGCTAATAAACAAAATGTTATAAATGATTTTTATAAGAATCATAAGTTTAAAGATGATAAAGTTCAAGTAGGAATTGGTATTGTTGATAATAAAACTGGAGCTATTATTGCTGTTGGTGCAGGTAGACATAAAAATAGTGAAATGAGTTTAAATTATGCCACTCAAATAAAAAGACATCCTGGAAGTACTGCAAAGCCATTATTTGATTATGGACCTGGTATTGAATATAAAAATTGGTCTACATATACTCCTTTTGTTGATAAACCTGTTAGCTACACTGGTGGTGGAGTTATGAGAAATGTTGATGGCCGTTATCAAGGATTCTTAACTCTTGAACAATGTTTAGTTAGATCAAGAAATACATGTGCCCTTCAAGCATTTCAAAAGTTAAACAATAAACAAATTAATTCATTTGTAACATCACTTGGTATCGTTCCTGAATATTTAGGTGGTAATAATTATATAAATGAAGCACATTCTATTGGTGGATTTACTGGTGTAAGTCCTGTACAACTTGCTTCTGCTTACTCTGCTTTTGGTAACGAAGGCAATTATACTGAAGCACATAGTATAAATAAAATTGTATATAAAAACAGGTGGTAAAGAAGATGTTCACGAATTTAATTTTGAAACTAAAAATGTTATGAGTGACACAACTGCATATATGATTGCTTATATGCTTAAGAAAGTAACTAGTTCATCGGTTAAAGTTAAGGGAACAGATATATCAACAAAAACTGGTACTAGTAGTTATGATGAGGCTGCTTTAAAGAAATTAAAATTATCAAGAAATGTTATTCAAGATGCATGGACTGTTACTTTTAGTCCTGATTATAGTGTTGCGATATGGTATGGATATGATAATTTAACAAAGAAAAACATATAATACAGCAAATCATGCTTGGGCAGAAAGAACTAAAATTCAAAAAGAAATTGTTAATAATGTAATGAAAGAAAATAGTAAATTTGAAAGACCTTCTGGAATAGTTGCATCAAAAGTAGTAGTTGGAAGTAATCCTCCAATGTTACCTAACGGAACTACTTCATCATCTAAAATACAAACACATTTATTTAAAAAAGGAACACAGCCTACTAAAGTATATCCAGTGTATGTTAAACCTAAAGTTATAAAAGGAAAAATGAAGATGTAAAGATGCCTGATGTTTTAGAACCTTAATATTTATTTTTCTTCTTTTTTTATATTGTATAATTTTTAGTATGAAGAAAAAAAGAAAAATCAATAAAACTAATGTAGTATTATCTATATTGCTAGTTTTGAGTACTAGTGTTTTTTTATATTCTCTTCTTAATATTAGAAATTGGAAAAAAAGATAATGATGAAACTGAAAAAGAAGTAGAATCTATTTATAATACTGTTAGTGTTGAAGAAGTAACTGAAGGTGAAAATGTTAATCCTGAATCGCAAAAGAAAGAAAGTATTTATTGGAGTTATATAAAAATGAATATGATTAATGTTGACTTCACTGATTTAATTAAACAAAATAGTGATACTAAAGGATGGATTCAAGTAAATGGAACTAATATTAATTATCCATTTGTTCAATCTAATGATAATGCTTATTATTTAAATCATTCTTTTACTAAAAAAAGAAAAAAATGAAGCAGGATGGGTATTTTTAGATTATAGAAATGATATTAATAATTTAAGTCGTAATAATATTATTTATGCTCATTCAAGACTTGATAAAAACTATGTTTGGTTCACTTAAAAAAATATACTTAGTAATAATTGGTATAAAAAAACACTGATAATCATATTATTAAATTATCTACTGAAAAAAAGAAAAATACTTTATGGCAAGTATTTAGTGTTTATCATATTAAAACAGAGAATTATTATATAACTACTGATTTTAGAGATGATGATGAATTTAAAACATTTATTAATACCATTAGTAAAAGAAGTAAACTTAAATTTGATGCGAGTGTTGATGTTAATGATACTATTCTTACATTATCCACATGTCGTGCTGGTGATGAAAAAGTTGTACTACATGCAAAACTAATAAAAAAAGAAGTTAGAAACTAAATTTCTAACTTTTTATTCTACAATTTTGCTATATTCATTTGGTATTTTTTTAAATCAATATGAATCATTTCTTTAGTAATTGGATGTATAAATTTTTATTTCATTCGCAAGTAACATCATCTTTTTCTATAACCATCTTTCTTTACCATATTTTTCTATCACCAAGTATTGGTGTTTTATTATCAGCCATATGTACTCTTATTTGATTCTTTTCTACCTGTTTTGATATTTATTTTTAAGTAATGAGTATTGTTTATTTGATTTAACTCTCACATAACTTGTTTCAGCATATTTACCACTTTTTATCATTAGTACTATAAGTGTAAAAGTGTGTTTTTGTTTCTTTTTAGATAAGATTTTTATTGTATCTTTATCTTTAGTTATTCCATGTACTACTGCGATATAATTTCTTTCTATGTAGTCCCAGGTATTTTGTAATGATTCTTTTACTCTTTCACTTTTCGCAAATACTACTATCCCACTTGTATCTTTATCAAGTCTATGAACTACAAATACCTTTTTGATTCTTTTTATGTAAATAATCAAATACTTCACTATATAAATTATCTTTATAGTTATCACATTTAATAGTTGGCATATTACCATTTTTTTATTTACTATTATTAAATGTTTATCTTCACATAATATATCTAATTTTCTCTTTTTTTCATATCTTACCTTTTTAATGAAATAAATGACTTACTAGTATTAATACTATACCAGTAATTATCCCAATTAATAATTCTTTCTTTTTTATATTTTCTTTTACTTCACAAAGAAGTTCAAAGAATGCTATATATATAAGCATACCTAAAGTTATACTAATTAATATACCTGAAATGTAAGAAGTGAGTGTAATTTTAAATAATTTTAATATAATAACACCTAATATACTTGATAATGATAATATTGTAAGAAGAGTTAATTTCTCTTTTTTATTTTTTACTAGTGATGATATTTGTATACCAAGTGGTATATTATGAAATGATACTCCAAGGGATGTGAAAAGTCCTATACTTATTGATGAAAGTGTTGCTGTATAAATTGCTGTTCCTTCTATTACATTATGTATGAATAATGCTAGTGTTGATATAAGACCTATATGCTCCATATGATCTTTCTTTTTAGTATGTTCATGTTCATGATCTGGTATAAATAAGTCTAATACTTTTTAATAAAAAGAATACCTAATATAACAAATCCTAATATGATAAGTTTATTATCTGTAAATTCTAAACATTCTGGTAAAAGGTCAGTAAATATAAGACCTAATATTATAGTAAAAAGAAAATCCTACTGAAAAATGTTATTAATTTTTTTCTCATCTTTAATTAATTTTTGTTATCAAATAACCTATAAAAAAAGAAAGCCCTGATAACAATGTTATAAATATTGCTTGTATATTCATACGTCTTCACCAAGAAGATTATATCACACTTTCTTAATATTTTAAATTATAAAAAGATAATGCTACTAATATGATAAGTATTATTATACTAAATATTGATATTTCTATCTTTTTTTATTATTTTTTTAGATTTTTAGTTTATTTTTTTATTAAATTTATTTGTTTCAACTAAAGATATTCCTTTTGTTTTAATGTTAGTTAAATCTTTATTGCTTATTATATAATATGCATCACATTCATCATATTCAGCAAATTTTTATATCTTTTTGGCATCTTTAACATTTGTATAAACATAAGTATATCAAAGTAAGAACCTGCTATATTAGATACTGATAAGAATGCTAAAAATGGCATATCAAATATATAACTTATTATTAATGTAATGATACCTATTACTGTAAATGGGGTAAGAAGTGATACCATAACAGCAGTTCTACTTATTTCATTTGTACATCTACAATACATTACTCCTTTTTCAAGACACATTCCTAAACATAAGTCTTTATTTTTAACATTCTTATTTATTAGATAGCCTACATAGTGAAGTAATTCGTGTAGTATGAAGTAACCTATCATTATTAATATTTTTTTATATCCAAAATTAAAGTAATAGTCATCAAAAAGTAAAAATATAGTAATAATAAAAAGTAGTATCATTATTAATACAGCGAATAAGTTTCCTATTCCTAGCTTTAATTTATATTTATAATATTTTAATTCCTGATTTTTCATATTTAACCTACTATTCTTTTTAAAAGTCCATAAGATAAAATCATCATTATTATACTAGCCATTATTATACCAAGCATTATTGATATAAATGATTTCTTTTTATCCATATTTAATACAGAAGCTGCTAGACATCCTGTCCATGCTCCTGTTCCTGGAAGTGGCACACCCACAAATAAAGTAAGTCCTAAATATCCATATTTTTTTCTATTGAATCTTTTATGTTTTTCTTGCTTTTTTTATCTAACCATTTTGATAATTTATTCATCCATTTTATTTTTAGATTTTCCCATACAATCTAGTATTTTATTTATAAAAAAAGTAAGATAAATGGTACAGGTAGAGTGTTACCTATTATTGATACAATGTATCCTGTTAGTGGACTTACATTTAAAAAGTGATGCGACGATAAGACCACCTCTTAACTCTAATATTGGCAAGATAGATATAATGAATACTATTAACTCCTTACCAAACTTTAATGCTGTTAAACCACTAAATAATTTTATTATTGAATTTATTATACTTTCCATGTTTCTCCTCATTAATTTTATTATTTCTTTACGTGTATTATATCATATTTCTATTAATAATATTTAATTATAATGCATTTTTTTGATAAAAATATTTACAAGAGATGATTTTTTTATGGATAAAAAAATTGGTATGTTTGATTCAGGTATTGGAGGGCTCACTATATTAAAAGAGTTAAAGAAACTTTTTACCTAATGAAGATTATATTTATTATGCTGATTCTAAAAATAATCCTTATGGTGAAAAAAGTGATAGTGAACTTATGGATATTGTCACTAATATTGTAGATTTTCTTATAAGTAAAGATGTTAAAATAATTGTTATAGCATGTAATACAGCTACTACTAGATGTATTAAAAGACTTAGAATGATGTATCCTGATATACCTTTTGTTGGAACTGAACCTGCGATTAAAATAGCGTGTGATAATAATTATAAGAACACTCTTGTTATGGCAACACCTGGCACTATTAAAGCAGAAAGAACACATGAACTTGTTAAGAATTATAAAAGAAAAGGACAAAAGATTAAACTTCTTCCTTGTAAGGGACTTGCTGATACTATAGAATTTGGTACTGAAAAAGATATTAATAGAGTACTACATAATTTACTTCATAGTTATTATAATAAAGGTATTGACTCAATAGTTCTTGGATGTACACATTATCCTTATGCTAAAAAAAGAATATACAAAAAAACTATTTCCAAATGCTAAACTAATTGATGGAAATAAAGGTGTTTCTAATCAAGTTAAAAGAGTACTTGAAAGTATGAATCTCTTAAATAATAAAACAGAAAAAGGTAGTGAAGAAATTATTTATAACAAATAAAAAAGCACATCTACTTACTTAAATAGATGTACTTATCTAACCAACTTTCAAAAAGATGAAGTATCCTGATATCTATCAAGATCTTCTTTTTTATTGGCATCTAAATATGTAACAATTTTACCATTCTTAACTATAAGTACTGATGGAGCATATTTTACTTTGCTTATATAATCTGTTTTTTCAAATTCTTCATACCTTATAGAATACACATCTATTTTTGTATTTATTCATTACACTTCTAAATATATCATCACATGGTATTTCAAGACTACAATAATCATTATATGTATAAAGTAAGAAACTATCTTTTGAATTTATTAAATTATTTAAATCATTAGAAGTTATCTTTATGAATTCTCCATTATTATAATATTTATCATTAATATAGAATTTCTCGTGTTTTTAAATTTAATATTATTGCTGGTACTACTATTAATATTGTTATTACTATTGTAATTATTATTATCTTTTTTTATTCATGCTTTTCACCTCATTTTACATTATACATTTATTTTTGAAATACTATAATTTTTGAGGTTTAGTTATCTAGAGCGTAAGTTGAGTAGAAAAAAAGAACTAATTTTTTTATCTAACTAGTTCTCTATTTTTTTAATTAATTTTTTTTAGTCCTTTCATACCTTTTAAGTCCTTTTTGAACCATTGAATCCATCAAATATACTACTCTTAAATGACATTGTTTTTTGATTTTTTTATGTTTATATTCTTTTATAGCAATAGATACCATTTCGTCAAGTAATTCACTATATTTCATACCTGCTTCTTTCCATAAGTAGAATGATAAACTACCTGGGCATGTATTTGGTTCATTTACATAGAATTTATTTTTCTTTATTATCAATAAGGAAGTCCACTCTACATACTCCGCTTAAATTTAATACTTTGAATACTTGTTTTGCTGTATCTTGTATTTCTTTAGTAAGTTTTTCAGGTATTCTTGCTGGTACTATTCTACTTGTACTAGCCATTCCTTTTGATGCTGTTCCTTTTGACTTAGCATTACCTAGATATTTATCAGCAAAAGATAATATTTCATCTTCTCCCATTACTTCTTCTAATGGACTTACTTTTTGATATTCATAATTACCAAGTACACTAGCATTAACTTCAGTTAAGTTTTTCAATTACTTTTTTTCTACTACTATTTTAGTATCATATTCCATTGCATCTTCAATTTTTGACTCAATATCTTTTTCATTTTTAGCAACTTCTATACCAATACTACTACCAAGAGTAGCAGGTTTTACTATAACTGGATAACCTATCTTCTCTATTTCTTTTAATATATTTTCTTTATTATCTAAGTATTCACTATCATAGAACCAAGTATAAGGTACTATTGGTAAATTTACACTTTCCATAACTTGTTTCATAACGACTTTATCTTGACCAAGAGCTCCACCTAAAACATGAGAGCCAACATATGGAATACCTATTGAATCAAGTAGTCCAGCAAGTGAACCATCTTCAACATTATTACCATGCACTACTGGTAAGATAACATCTAAATCAGTAATATCTTTTCTAAAAAGACCAGTTGTTCTTTGTAATAAGAATGTTTTACCTTTCTTATATAACATTACTTTAGTCGCATACTTTTTTTTCATCTTCAAATTCTTTATAGAATTCAATATCTCTTAACATATGTCCTGTGTACCATATTCTATCTTTAGATATATATATTGGTATTATTTCATACTTATCTTCATTTAAATTATTCATGGCTTGTAATGCAGAAATAACACTTACTTCATGTTCAACTGTTTCTCCACCATAAATAACACCTATTTTAATTTTCATACTGCACTCTCCTATTCATTAAATATGTCAGGTAAATCATTTTCAAGTAATACGTAAGTTTCTTTTCCAGATAACTTTTTCATAAGTGGAAATGCTTCTTTGACATCATTTAATATATGTATATTTTTTTCATTATATTTTTTTCTTTCTTAAGACCGTCATATATTGGTTTTGTTTGTTCTTTTCCAACTAAAATAACTTCATCTGCTGAACTTGCTATTTGACGACCAAATTCATAATTAAGATTATATTGTTCTTCTCCTAATTCTATCATGCCAGGAGTTACTATTATTTTTACCATCCATCATTTTAGAACATCAACAGCCATTTTAGAGCCGACTGGATTTGAATTATAAGCATCATCTATTATATAAATGTTACCTATTTTCTTAAGTTCAAGTCTATGTTCAATTGGTTTAATTCTTCTTACACCTATAGCAATTTGTTCAAATGTAAGACCAAGTTCATATGACATTGCGATAGCCTGTAATACATTATATACATTAGCATTACCTAATAATTTAGTTTCAAATGTATATTTTTCTTTTGACTTTTTAAATACGCAAGTAAATTCAGTACCTTTTCCAGATAATTTTATATTTTCAGCATACACGTCTGCTTTCTTATCTTTTGTTGATACCCATATTACTTTACATTTACTTTTAATTTTATAACTTGTTTGATATGGATCATCCATATTAAGCACTGCAACTCCATCATCAGGAAGTGAATCTATAAGCTCAAATTTTGCTTTTTGAATGTTTTCACGACTTCCAAAACTTTCTAAATGTGCTGTTCCAATGGTTGTAAGTATTCCATATTTAGGTTTTATAAAGTTTGCTTTCTCTTTAATTTCTCCCCTATAGAACGCTCCCATTTCAGCAACAAATACTTCGCTAAATTTATCCATATAATTATTAATTGCATTTATAAGACCATACATTGTATTAAAACTCTTTGGTGTTGCGAATGAATTATATTTTTACACTTAATATATCATTTAAGAAATTTTTTTAGTACTAGTTTTACCATAACTTCCAGTTATACCTATCTTCTTTATATCTTTCATACTATAAAGTTTAGTTTGTGCTTGTCTTTTATAATGAAGATATACTAGTTTTTCAACTGGTTTATTTATTATGTTTGCTAATAAGACAAAGAATGGATTTAAATACACAATTAGTCCAATGTATGTGTAATATTTATAAAGTTCACATGAATTAAAGCATAAATACATTGGTAATATAGTAATTATATATAATATTAACATTGTCATATAAAGTCTTTTTATTCTAGCAGTTATGACAAGTGGTTTTTTTGATTGTTCTTTCTTAATTTTAGATTTATATAAGAAATATACTATTATATAGAATACCACAAATATTATTAAACTTTTATTATATGTTACTTTTTTTAATAATAGAAATAGTATAAATAATAAATCATATGTTATGAATACCTTTTTAGCATTATCAAGTATCCATTTGAAATATCTATTTCCATCATTATACCAATTTTGTTGTAACATATGCATTGATTTTCTTGCTTTATATATCACATACCAAAAAAATAAGGTATCAATGATAATAAAAAAGTATATTTTCATTCTTTATCACTCCCTATAAAAATTATTAAGTACTCTAATTGTTTGAGCTAGATTTTCTAAATATGCATAATGAGTACATCCTTCATATTTAACTAGTCCACAATTAGGTATTATTTTTTCAAGTTCAACTGCATCATTTATTGATACTGCTTCATCATTTGTTCCCCAGATTAACAATGTAGGACATTTTATCTTTTTAGCTTCCTCAGTTAAATCTAGATTAACATGGTTTACTAATATTTTTTTCTCATTGTTTCACTAGCATTTCTATAATCTGTTGAACCAACGTGTTTTTTTAACAAAACTTTCAAGTCCTTGAAGTCCAGGTATTTTTCTTTACTGCTTTATAGACTTTCATTTTGAAAGTTGGTTTAGTTATATTTTGTTTATATGGACTTGCGAGTAAAATTAATTTCCTCGTTTTGTATTTAATCGCAAATGCTAAAAGCTATTTTTTTCCACCAAAAGAGTGTCCAATTAATATGGGATTTTTTAATTTTTTTAATTCACCTAACATTTCATTAATAGTATCTGCATAATCATAAATACTCCATATTTCTTTAGGTTCATCACTACTTCCGAAACCTGGTAAGTCAACTATTAAAAACATTATATTTCTTGATAAATGGTTTAGCAATAGGCATCATCATTTGAATATTTTGGCCCCAGCCATGCAAAAAAACACTAATGAAGTATCACTATCATTATTATAATACTCATAATTAATATTTATGTTTCTTATAAACATTTGCATTCTTTCACCTATTTAATTATAGCACATTCTATTTATCTTTATACTTAAATACACGTTTTCTTTACGATAATTAAACTATTTTTTTAAATTTTTTTATTGCTTTTTTTGATAATGTTTTTTTCTTTTTTTTATTGTTTTTTTGATATTAATTTTTTTAATTGTATCAACAAGTTTTTTTATATTATCTATATCTTCTTTCTTACCTCTTATTTCAATTACTTTTTAACATACTTTCTAAATATTTTTCTTTTTTTTCTTCACTATCAATAGTGTCATCTTTTAACTAATTCTTCATAATCTTTTATTGTGTCTTCTACAGATAAAAACTTGTTTATATAATATTTCGTTTATGTTATGAATTAATATTTCTAATCTATCTTTATTTTCTCCTTCATGAAGTTTACTTCTTTCTATAAATTCATCTCTCATTTTAAATAGTTCTAATGTTGTTCTTCTTTTACAATCTCTAGTGTACATTAAATTTAAAACAGGATGACGTTTAAATATATCTATTCCATTATCTAAAAGCGGTTCCATATACTTCTTCTAATTTTTGATTGAAATAATTCATCAACTATATAGAATTTACCATCTAATTTTCTATATCTCATCTTATGTTGCATTATATCTTTATCATTTTCTTTGCTTAAATTGCTTTCTACTCCTAGAGTAGCTAAATAACAATCAGCGTACATTCTCCCATGTATTCTAGCATCAAGTTCAGTATATAAAAAATTATAGTTATCTTCATAGAATCTTTTAGGTAATGCATTATACATTAAATAATCCATCATCATTATAATTTCTTCATATGAAAGTGCTTTTTACTTTTTGTAATTCTTTCTACTTGATATAAATGTCTTAATTCATGAAATATTGTATTTAGAAAATCACTATAATCTTTTTTTCTCTTTTTTTGATTCTATTTCTTTATAGTGAGATTCTTCAACTAAAAATTAAATTGTTTTTCATAAGTACCATGTGATTTATTAGACATATTCCTAAATCTAAAAATAACAGAATGTTTCATTTGAATAAGCATAATTTGATACTAAACTATCAATTAAAGAATGTAATATATCTATTGATAGGAATTTATTTTTGACTAATTGTGTTTTTTTAAAAAAATAAATCTACATATCTTTTGTGGAATTGGATAAACTGCATATTTAAAGATATCGCTTAATTTATTGTAGTTGTCTATATCTAATGGTGTATTTGTTTCTATAAACTCATCAAATTCTTTTAGTTCTTCATACATTTTTTCTTTCAAGTGAAGTTCACTTAAAAAATCATTTATTTCTTTGATTTGTGATGTCGCTAATGACTTGTATTTTTGTGGTGTTTCTTTATCATTAAGTTCATCATTTAATTTTAATGCAATTACATTATACTTATATTCGCTTAACATTTTTAGTACAACTCTTATGTCTTCTTTTGATGTGAATAAGTATTTTCTATAGATTTTTATTATGTTACTTATAAAGTTATCTTCTATAATTAGTTTTGATTTTTTTGTGCTTCTTGTTAAAGATTTTGATACGAATAAAAAAAGACATGATAAAAGGCTATCTAAGTCTTCATTTTTGAAATGTCCTTTATTATTTTCATAATCTAATAATTTTTTTCAGTCTCTTCTTTTTTTTAATGCATATGTTATATATGTCTTTTTTTCTTTTTAATTTTGCCATAAAAATTTTTCCTTGTCTTAGATATTATAGCATAGTTTTATTATTTATGAATCATTCTTTTTTTAAGTCTTTTTTTAAATTTTTTAATATATTTTTTTATAATTGTGAACATAAGGTTTTAAGTCCATTGATGATTTAAGTGGGAAAAATGAATGAATATTTTTCTCTTTTTGCTTTTTTTGTTGATGTTCTTTAACTGTCTTTTTAAATTCTTCATATCTAATTGTTGCTCCCTTTCTTTAGCATACTTTCTAACTTTAGATAATAATTTTGTAGAGTAAGCATAGTCAATAATAATAGTTGCCATAAACATACCAAGTACAAACGAAAATATAATATGATTATTGAACCATATAACTTTATCAAGTATAAATTCAGATAAAAAGAAATAGTATAATGCACTAATAAATGTCCATATAAGTGAAAATAGTGGACAAATTATTCCTTTATAGTTTCCCCAATTATTGCTATAATCCCATAGTTTTACTGGCTTGTTTACGAATGAAAGACCTCCTATAAATTCAATTAAAGTCATTGCTGCTCCCATTAAAATGATAACCAATATACTAGGTAAATTCATTTCATAAAATGTGAGATAAATTACTGTTAAAGCACAAAGTCCAAATCCATATATAGGTAAATATGGTCCAACTAGAAATCCTGGATTTACCCAGTAACCATGAGCAAGCCTTCTATAAAATAGTTCAAGTACCCATCCAAATGTACAACCTATAAAGAAAAGAAATACTATATCTAAAAAAATATCATCATATTGTTCACCACTTTCTTATGTAATCATTATATCAAATTTTTTTATGTGAATATTATATTATATTTTTTTGAATATAAAAAAAGCAATATTCCTATTGCTTAATATAGTGTAAACTTTTACTATTGTTAATTTATTTTTTTGTAAGACTATTAAAATCAATGTCATGATATGCTACTTTATAAAAATCGTATGTTGTGTTTTTCTTTAGATGTATTTTTTTAACATTTATTTTATTATTACCTTTGTAATACCAGAATCCACCAACATTATAAATTTTATCTTTGTTCCATCCAAGTGATACTAATAAATTTTTAGTCATGCCAGCGTATCCGCCACCTCCACACATTAAGAAAATATTTTTATCTTTTGGAAATAAATATTCAAGTATTTCTAATGACTCAGCATAGTTAGCAGTATATTTACCATCTTTTTCAGTAAATAAAGTTTCTCCTTCATATGTTTTACCTACTTCTTCTGGAAGTCCAGTTACATTTACTAAATATGGATAAGGTACAACTTCAAATCCTTTTACAAATCCTGATAAATATGCATCTCCACCTATTGCTTCATAGTTTCCTGGATCTACTAGCATTCTCATATCTCTATAGACAGAATCACTTCTACCTAAATAGTTATCAATTGTTTCCTCATAAATATTTTTATCAATTCCAAATTGTGTGCCTCTTATTCCTTCCGTTACTTCTGGTTTTGGTAAATTTATATTATCATTGTCACATGATTTATTAAATATAAAATAACTTAAGATTCCTCCTACTAAAAATACTTAAAATTATTGTTATTATTAATTTTTAATGTTTTGTTCATATTATATTTACTCCTTTCTTGACTCAATCATAATATATATATTTAATATTGTATATAATTTAAAAGTTGAATTACTAAAGTTAGAGTTGAGTTATGAAAGAAGTTTAAATACATTTGTTAAGTCTTCATTAATTATGAGAGTTGCTCTTTTATCATATGGAGTTTCATCATTATTAATTATTACTAAACTTTTTACCTCTAAAAATAATTTATTAAACTAGCAGCTGGTTCTACTGTTAGAGATGTACCAGCCACTATCAACAAATCACATTCACTTATATATTTTTCTGCTAAAACAAAATCTTCAGGCAACATTTCTCCATAAAGAACAACATTTGGCTTAATAATGCTTCCACATTCACATCTAGGAATATCTTCACTATTAAAAACATATTCAGCAGAATATTCTTTTCCACATTTTATACAATGATTTTTTTATATATTGTTCCATGAAGTTCTAATACATTTTTTTACTTCCCGCTTTTTGATGAAGGCCATCTATATTTTGCGTGATTATTACTTTTAGTTTTCCTGATTTTTCTAATTTTGTTAGATATTTGTGCACTATGTTTGGTTTAATATTTAATGAATTCATATTTGCTTTATAATACTTATAAAATTCTTTAGTGAAACTATAAAAAAACATGATACACTTAGCATAAATTCAGGTGAAACATTTAATAAATTATTTTTTTCTCATTATATAATCCATTTTTACTTCTAAAATCTTTAAGTCCACTAGCAGTTGAAACACCTGCTCCTCCAAAGAAAACAATATTGTTTGATTCATTTATCAATTCTTTTTAATTCTTTTTACTTTTTCTTGATTTATTTTGTTCATTTTTACTCCTTCTTTAGTTTATTACTATAATAAAAATTATAACAATATTTTTTATATTTTTTTATTAATGATTTTTTTACAAAAATAAAAAGTAGCATGTTTATGTGCTACTTGTTTATAAAATTGGCAGGGGTAGAAGGACTCGAACCCTCCCCAACGGTTTTGGAGACCGGCATGCTACCACTGACACCATACCCCTATCAGTGTGCTTTTTATAAAAGCAATTTAATTATACAATATCATGATTGAGAAATCAACTTTTTACTAACAATTTTTTTGCTATAAAAATATTTGGTTGTTAACTTTTTTTATTAACATTTTTTTATTTATTTGTATAAAAATATATTAGGTGGTTTTATGCTTATAAATTATAATACTAAAGAATTAGATTTATGTGCTAGACTTATGAGAGCTGAAGCTCTTGCTGAAGGAGATCTTGCTATGCTAATGGTGGGAAATGTAATCGTTAATAGAGCTATTGCAAATTGTTTGGATTTTAAAAAAATATAAGAAGTATAAGCGATGTAGTTTATCAAAAACCTGGAGGATTTGTAGGTACTAATAGTCAATTATTCAATAGTGGTGGCGCTACTAATAAAGAAAAAGAACTTGCCAAAAGAGTATTAAAAGGAGAATATTATTACCCTGCAACAAATGCTTTATGGTTTTATGGTCCAAAAAAAGGAGAAGAATGTAAAGGGACTTGGTTTGGTCAAAGAAATACTGGTAGATACAAAAGTCATTGTTTTTATGCTCCTGACCCTGGAGTATGCGACGAACTATATTAAAATTAAAACATTCTAGCAATACAAAACATGTCATAATCGACATGTTTTTACGTTGTAGGAATTAATAATTTTTGACCTATTTGTAGTACAGTTGAATCTAAATTATTTATGGTTTTCAATTTATTAATAGTTGTATTATACTTATTAGCTATCTTCCATAATGAATCACCAGATTTTACTGTATATGTATTATAATTTGTAGAACCAGGTATTTTTTTAACACTTGGCCTATTTGTAATGTATTTGTTTTTAAATTATTAAGTTTTTTTATATCACTAACAGTAACACCATATTTATTAGCAATGGTATTTAAATTGTCGCCCTTTTGAACAATATAGTTTACCTCACCAGTTGAAGAATTTGGTATTTCTAAAACTTGACCTATCTTTTAATATATTAGATGTTAAATTATTTTTTTCTCTTTTATATCATTAATAGATACATTATACTTTTCAGCAATGTCATATAAAGTGTCGCCTTTCTTCACTGTATAAATATTATCATTTTTTTTGTACCCAAATTATTTGTTTTTAGGTATAAATAATTGTTGATTAATAGTTAATTTATCAGATTTTTAAATTATTTATAGATTTTTAATGTTGAAACAGTTGTATCATATTTTTTTGCTATGTCCCAAAAGATTGTCTCCATTTTTTTAACTTTATATATTAAATATTCATCAGGATTTTTTTCATCATTTTTTTAGCTATCTTTAATGTTTGCCCTATTTTAAGATTATTTGTTGATAATTTGTTTAATTCTTTAAGTTCGCTTACAGTCATTCCATACTTATGTGCTATATCCCATAAATTATCACCAGATACATTTTTTTATGTAACATTTTTTTAAATGTAAATATAATATCTATCGTCTTATCTTGATAGATATAAATTTTTTTCTACTAAATTAATTATTAATTCTCTAGTTGGATTATCTAGCGATAAAAATTCATTTATATATTTTTCTATTTGTTTATTATCTATTTTGTTTTCTTCTATTTGTTCATTTTTTAGATTATCAATATTCTTTTTTTATTATTATCTATTTCTGTTTTAATATTTTCACTTACCCTTATATATTGTTCTTCATTAATAATACCTTTTTAACATATCCATATAAGCTTTTATCTAAATTTGTTATTAATTTATTATTAGTAATTTCTAAACTTTCAATTTGTTTTTTTATCTTCAAAGTATTATCTTCAAACTCTAAATTTCCTATAGATTCTTTTATTTTGTTTTTATCTAAATATTTTTTTTACATACATCTCTTATATTATCTAAAAATTACACTTTCTAATACTTCATAATTATTTGTATGGGTTGTACACACATGATATTTTGAATATGTTCTATAATAATCACAAGTTGTATAACTTCTACCAGTTTTATTTTGGTATCTTATTGTTATACGATGTTTACAATCGCCACAATATAATAAACCATCTAATAAATAAAATCTTTTCTTTTCTGGTCTTTTTAACATTTTTTTAGGTAGTAGAATTTGTACATAAGTAAATGTACTCTTGTCAATAATTGCTTCATGTGTATTTTTCTACTATAATGTAATCATCCAGGGTTATTTTTTTAATTGTCTTTTTAAGTTTATAGTTAATCTTTTTAGTTTTTACCTTGCACTGCATCTCCTGTATATATTCTATTAGTTAAAAATTGCTTTAATTGTAGTATCTACCCATACTCCATATTCTTGTGATATACAATTAGTATTTATACACTTTGTATTCCATACATAGTTGTAATAAGATGCTGGTGTTTTTATTTTTCTTTCAGTTAGATATTGTGCTATATAGTGATATGTATTACCTTTAAGTGCTAGGTCAAAGATTATTTTTACTACTTCTGCTTGTTCTTTATTTATTACTAAATGATTCTTATTAGTTGGATCTTTTTGATATCCAAATGGGCATCTACCTGACACATATAAACCATCTTTCATTCTAGAGTGCAAACTACTTTTAATCTTTTTAGAAATATCTTTGGCATACATATCATTCATTATGGCTTTAAAAGGTGCAATATCATTATTAGTATTATCTATAAATGTATCTATCCCATCATTAATAGCAATATACCTAACATTTTTATTTGGAAAATACTTTTCAATTAATTCTCCAGTACCTATATAATCTCTACCGAGTCTTGACATATCTTTGGTAATAATCATATTGATTTTGCCTAATTCAATATCTTTCATCATTCTATTGAATGATGGTCTATCAAAATTAGTTCCAGAAAATCCATCATCTACATATTCATCAACTACTATATAATTGTTTTCTTTTACATATTGGTTAAGTAAACTTCTTTGACTAACAATACTATCTGATTCTACATTCCCATCATCTCTCGATAATCTTATATAAAGTCCTACTTTAAAACTACTATTCCCTACCATTAATTACTACTCCCTTCCGTTTGGGAATAATGAGTATGGCTACATGGTAGATTTCTATCTAAATAATTGCAAGTCATATTCAATTTCTTCTTGTAATTTCATTTTTTTAATACTTCAGTTATTGTTTCATTTAAAGATTTTCCATCTTCTTTAAACTTTAAATTAACTTTGTATTTAACCATAGAGTTTGATACCTCCAATTAATTCTATGGTTTTAAATTTTTTTGTAATATTACTTGGTATGATCTTTGCATATTCAGGTATATTACTTAATCTCATAATTCTCCTTATTCATAAACATCATCTCCTTTTGCTTGGATGATACATCTCTTTAAAAGAATGAGTCAAGTCATTTACTATAGCAAGTTTTGTCTATCATCCTAAAACTATTCATAATTTATGAAATTATGAAACAGCAGGATAAGAAGATGGTGTAACAACGCGCACTTTTCCTTATAAAATAAAGACTTGTGTATACACCATTCTTATTTCATACTTACGAAATAGGGCCTACTTCGTAGGTTCATATAAAGGAGGATTATTAAATAAGTCTTTATATTGTAAGGATTTAGAGTATAAAAAAATCATCCTATTATCTAGTTTTTAGTTAGATTTTTATAGGATGATTAAATTTTTAATAACAATATTTATTTATCAAAATGATATTCGATTGAATTCTTTAAAAACTCCATTTTTGTAATTCTTCAGCAATATCATTAATTGTATCAATGTCTAACCTATCAACTTTTCTAACTGGATAGTGCGATGTATAACGAAAATTGTTATTCGGTTTCATCTCATAAATAGAACCAGAGTTTTCAATTGCACCATTTGGATAATATTTGCCATCAACAAAAGTAGTAATGCTATTTTTTTCACTTAAAAATCATATTGAATGGATAATTATAACTGAAAAGTGCATCTCCAACTTCATTATTGTATTTTTCTACATCGTAACTTTGTCCAAGACCTATAATTGCATAAATATCTCCATCTACATATAGTATTTTACATTCAATATAATAATCTTTAAATTCTGCCCTATAATCACCATAATCATCAACATTGTAAGAAAAAAACGCCCTAATGCAGCATATTGCATTTTTTCATTTTTACTTGGCAATGTTAAAATAGAATTATACATATATACTGGGAAAGAATTTTGATACATATTGGTAATATTACTTTTATCAATTGAATCATAATATCTTGCATCATTTATTCCCATCATAGTTGCTTTGGCATAACACTTTTGAGAAATAAGATTTCCATCATCATGGATATAGTTAATACAATCATGATCAGCATTTAATCTAGTCATAAGAGAATATGTATCTTCATCATATAAAAAGATTTCTCTCCTTTAATTCGTTATAAAAAAATCTATTGGTAACTTGTAATTTTTCAGATCTTACCGTATAAGCATTTTTTTACCAGTTTTTATATTTTAATTTATACATAAAAATTTGATATAGGAATTTCTAATATTATTAATGACGAAATAAAAAAATAGGAAGAATTGTTACCAAAATGCATATAACTTTTTTTAATTTTAGGAAAAAAATTGCTTTAAATTCATTCTTATAAATAATTAGAATCCTAATTGGATTTATAACAAAGAAAAATAAAAAGTAATAATATATTTAAAAAAATCATTAATGGTATGGCAACACCTAATGTTTGACCAATACCATCAATTCCAGTATTATCACCAATCATGTAACTTGCTAAAAAAATGGTAATAAAAAAAGTATAAAAAAATAATATCGTAAAAAAATTATATATAAATACTCTCGTATTATTTTTATTTTTTTAGGTTTTTTTATTTTTTTAATTTCATCTTTTTTTAAATCAGTATCCACCTTTATCTACTCCATTATTATAATTTGATTATATCATAATTTTTGGTACAAATACAATTAAACTAGTTAAATATACTCATTATTCCCCATAAAAATCGTATCTCCTTTTTTAACAGTATAATATCCTTCACCTGCTGGAGCTTTATATGGTAAATTTTTATAATCAAGAACAGCCCTTATAACAGCTTCAGCATAATTTTCATAATTGTTTTTTTAATTTGTTCAACATCATCTTTAGGACTATCAATAAATCCATATTCGACAGTCACAGTCTCATTGTTAGGAGTATCTCTCTGCATAAAGTAATAATCTTTTTATAGGGTTACTTGGTAATCTTTGTTGATAGTACTTTCTTACATTTTGCCCTTCTTTTTTTCTAGTTCATTTAATATTTTTTTTGATAATGTACTATTATTTCTAAGTGCATAGATTACTTCAGCACCATCGCCACCAGGCAATAATCAAGGTGTAACATTTTTTTGACTATTTTTTTCAAACTATTGTTTATATTTTAAAAAAATGATAAAATTGATAATTAAATTATGGAGGTGTTTTTATGCTAAAAATTCATTTTATATAATCATTTTTTTGAATGCTTAATTATTGGAATTGCTGCTATCAATTTTATTCTTTTTACAATTTATAGAAAAAAATGAATCAAAAATCTAAAAATTGAAAAAAAGAAAAATTTAGATACTATAACAAAATGTAAATTAACTTCAGTATGGTTAACATTGGTAATTTGTTCTTTATTAATACTATTTTTTTTGCCAAGAAAGTTCTATTATCTCTAGCAATATTGTTTATACCATCTATTTCTTTTATAAAATCGATTAAAAATATATATACAGATAATAATGATTTTTTTCTTTAGATAATAAATACGCATATACTGGTGCGGCTGTTTTTTTCATTATATTTCTTTCTGCTTATGTGGCTCCAGTTTACATAACTTCATTTAGTAGCATTGATCATGTTGCAAAAGAAATATTGATTTTATTTTTATTTAGTAATTAAAAATTGTTTCATTTGTATTCTTGATTTCTATTAATTTAACTGTTTTTGTTATCTAATATAACAATTTTACTTGAATCTAAAAAAATTTCAAAATTTAAAAAAATGCTCTACAAAAATAATAACAATACTATAATTAAATTTATATCATATGACTTTTATATTATATAAAAAAATATAAAAACAACACTAACTAAAAATTATTGATAATATAATATTTTTTTATACTATGTCTTCCAACAATTTTAATAAATATAATTTATATAACATTTCTAAAACTTCTTAAGAAGCTAAAACTAACATTATATAAGATATTTAATTATATAACTAATGATACAGTTAATAAATCGTTATTTACAAGAAAAAAATAACCAATATATCAATAATAGCAGACACTAATTATAGTTTATCTAATTACTGTAATTAATAAATCGCTATTTTCTGAAGAAGTTTTAAAAAGGCTTTGATTTTTTTATCAACTGTAATAATAATTCCATTTATATATGATAGTATTAAAACCAAATCTCAACAATAAGTAGTTTATCTATTTTATGTTTACCTTGTTCCAATAGGAACAAAGTCTTTAAATACTATTTAATATACTAAATTTGTAAATTATTTCAATGTTTTTTTATCTTTGTCTATTACTATTTTATCAATAATGGCTTGCATTATATCTCTAGTTGGATTCTTCTAAATCAATTAATGATTTTATTTTATCTTCGTATTCTTTTTAAAGCAGCAGTCTTATTTTGTATTGCTTTTTCATCTGCTTTTAACTTTTTAACCTCAGTCCTTGATTTAGTTAATAATACTTCAGTTTCATTGGCTATTCTTTTATACATCTCATCTGATACTAATCCTCTAAACTTATCTTCATATAACATATCTAACTTGTTAAGAAGATCTTTTTTTTTTTTTCTAAATCAAATATTCTTGCTTCTATTTTTAAGATTATTTTTTTCTTTCTATCCTTTAGTTCAAGTGCAAGATTTGGTACATTAATTGCATCCAAGTATTTTTTTGCAAGTTTTTAACAACCTCTAATAATGCTTCTTCTAATTTATCATAAGGCATAAAATGTGGATAACATAAATGTCTTCTTGGATCCCTTGAATATTTATTACAATTAACAGTCCAATAATCGTGATTTTTTTTCTATAAGTAATAGTTAGTGTATTACCACATTCCTTACAATATAATAAATTCTCAAATAATCTTTTTTTCTCTTAGTTATATTAGTTATATTAGTTCTTTTAACATTATTCTGTATTTTTTCAAAAACCATTCTATCTACAAGAGGCTCATGGGTATTTTTAACAACAATCCAATTTTCTTTAGGGACAGCTAATTTCTTTTTAGTTTTGTAACCTCTTTTATACTGAATGTTCTGAACCATATCACCAACATACATTTGATTTTTTAAAATCTTTTTTACAGAAGATATTGTCCAAATAGAATTATATTTGCTCCTCGCACGAGGATTTTTTCTTTTGAGACTACTTGGTGTTTTAATTTTATTATCATTTAAATAAGTAGTTATTTCTGACAAACCAACACCATTGTTAGCCATTTCAAATATTTTCTTAACAATAGGTGCATATTCAGGATCTGGTAATAAATGTCCTTTATCGTTAGGATCTCTCATATACCCATAACTTGGAGCACTACCAATAAATTTTCCTTTTCTTTTTTTATATTCCAATACATTTCTAATTTTAACTGAATTTTGTTTGCTATAAAAATCATTACATGCAAATATAAACATTACAGAATCATTACTTGATTTTTAATTTAATGTTATCATAACTCTCTTGTATAGATATAAATCGTATACCATTTTTCAGGAAAAATAATTTTTCCACATAATAACCTAGTTAATATATGATCTCTTCCTAATCTTGATAAATCCTTAACTATTACAAGATTTATAAGTCCTTTTTTTAAATCTTCCATCATTAGATTAAATCCTGGTCTATCAAAATCAGTACCAGAATAGCCATCATCAACGTATTCTCCTACAAAAATATAAAAACCATTATCTTTTTACAAATTTCATTAGTATATTTCTTTGATTAAGGACGCTCTCACTTTCAGATTCGTAAGATTTACCTTCATCGGCTTCTGATAATCTTATATAAATTCCTGCTTTGTAAAACTCTGGTGCTTTTACTATATTGTTATACATTTATACTCCTTTCTTCTTGTATAACAAATTAAAGCCAATTATATTGTACCATAAAGGGCAATATAACACCATTGTTCTACTCATTATTCATCACTCTTTTTATATAATTAGTTATCAACAAAGTTAAATTAGGAGAATCTTTTTTAAATGTTTCTGTTATATTAAACATAAGTCACCTCTTTATAATGTATGACTTTGTTAAGCAATTAATTATTCATCTCCTTTTTGTTATTTCATTTATTAATTCTTCTAATTCTTTAACATCTTCTTCACTCATAGGTTCTGATATTGTTGGTTTATTATTCCAAGATATGATATTTCCTTCTTCATCACACTTTATAACAGGTCCTATATTTTTTTCTTATATTATTATTTTTTTATTATATTGCTTAAAAATTTTTCTTGAATACTGGTATTAAAAATTTTCTTGTATATCTGATATTCTTTTTTTAAATACCCCTGACATCATAATTTTTCTCTTTTTTTGAATTATTTTTTTCCTGGTTATCATACTTTAAAAACAATATAACCATAATTAGATAAACTACTTATACTCTTTGATATTGTTTGCTTACTAACATTAAATCTATCACTAAAAAAATCATTAGTAGCCCAACAATATCCATACTTCTTACAAAGTGACAAAATGTAAATTAATAGTAATCTTTCTAATGATGTTAAATTCTTATCTCCCAATAAACTTGTTGGAAAAAAACTAATTTAATAAAAGGTTCAATATTTCTTTCCATATTTATTGATATAAGATTACCTTAATAGTCTATTATTTGTCAGTCTTTTAGAGCATAAGAAAAAGAACTGAACAAAGAATAGTACAGCAATTCTAGAAATACTCTAGTACTTCCCTTTAATTTTTGGCACTTCATTCTTGTTAAGTTCTTATTAAGAACATTGCATAAACTTCATTTAATAAAGTCGACTTTTCCGAGCACACTCCTCGTACCCTAATTTAATTATATCAAATTTTTGCAAAAATTTCTATACTTATTCTATTTTTTTAATTTCGTCTTCAAGTTCAATTATAGAAATAATAGGGAATTCTATATGTTTATATCTCGACATAAAAACTTTATTAAATACCATATATGGTGAAATTCTGTAGTTTGTTACATCATTAAATCCTAATGATTTTAATACTTTTTTTATAATTAACGCTTAGAAAAATCAATTCGTTTTTTTGAAATTTTTTTCATCATATTTATGTTCTAAGAAAAAAATTTTTTTGTTGAGAATACATTTCAAAAAACTAGCAACTCTGCTTATATATTTACTTTCAATAATCCAAATTATTTTTTTGATATCATCGATGGCTATAACATCATAATCTCCAAGATCAAGAGGGTAATTACCACTTTTATCAATCTTATGAAGATATACATTTGTTTTAACAAAATCTATTCCATTTCTTACGAAAAATATCTCTTATATCATCAACCATTTTATTTTTCATAATATTTTTTTCCATTTTAATAATGCTTTTTACTGTGCATTCTAAACCAATTTCAAATGGCAACATGAAATTTATTACACCATTAAACCATAAATCATGAACATTATGTATAATCACTGGAGAAAAAAATCATTTTATCACCTATTAATACAAGTGGCTTAACTTCAAAAGCGGTTGTTTCTTTTTTTCTCTTTCATTAATAGGCAAATAGAAATCTTCTTTACCCTTACAAGTTTTTTTAAAAAGATGTCTATCAATAATCATAAAATCTATTAATTTATTTATATACTCTTTAGAATATTTTTTTATCAGCATTAGAATTATTCATTAAGGTATAAAAAAATTATCTATTAATTGTATTTTTTTGATATTTCATAAACGTTAGAACTTATTTGTTCGAAATCATAATCTTCAAACTTTGTTTGTAAAAAAAGTAACATAAATCGAATAAATTATCCAATTCTAAGCCAGTATCTTTTTTTAAATTCATCTTTTACTTTTAAAATATATTCTTCATCTGTTTTATCACCAGCTATTGTATAACTATTTTTATCATAAACCCTTTTTGTATACTCATTACCAATATCATTGTCAATTATATTATCCACTACATACTCAAAGTCAACATTTATATGCGCATCTTTATCTGTAAAATAACAAATATCTGCACTGTCACTTAAACTAACTAACCAATCAGAAAAACGAAAGTAATCTTTTTTTATATCATCAGGTGAAATAGTATTTGTTACATCTCTATCTAAAAAAATAAATTTGTTTCCATTAAATATAATAATGTCCTTAAATTTCTTTTTTTCATTTTTCCCTTTCATTAATTATCCTAGTATGCACTTCATCTAAAACTTCTTCGGTTACATTTGTTATAGAATTATATCTTTTTCGATGAATTTCTATGATATGCATGCTATTTGCATATAATTCTAATAATTTGCAATGCAAAAACTTTCTGATTATATTTAATAACTTCACCTTCAAAGTATGTTATTAAGTCTTTTTGCATTTTTCTGATAACCTGATTAGCATCTTTTTCCATAATATTCTTTAGGCTCAATATCATTAGATAAACATATTTTTTTGCTATTTCCTTTTTTTGGCCTGTAAAAAAATATTTATCCTCAATATTAAAATGCTTATGTGATTGATTGTATATGTAATCAATACCAATTTGTACTACTTCTACCTCCTTTTTTTGACTTTTTTTGTATCAGTTAAATATCTAACTAAATCAGCATATACATCTGGAAAAATATCTATTTAATGGACTAAATAATTCTTTTTATATATTCATTTTCTACACTTCTATCATTAGTATGTATAATATCTTGAATAATTCTTTCATAATTTACAGTGTACCTTATATTTACTATTCCATTATTAATTATACAATCACTATAAACATATTTTTTTATCATCATCAAATTTTTAATCCCACTTTTTTTGCATAATTATATGGCATAAATAAAACTTCAATAAAAATTGTTACCTGCCAGTGAAAGTTGATTATAAAAAAATATCACAAGTCTTTAACTTTCGCAAGTTAATATCATCTATTATATTTGCAACATTTTTTTATAGTATTCAATATCATCGAATTATAAAAATATTAAATTATGGGCAAAAGAAAATAACTCCAGAATTTTTTTAAATATTTAACATAGCCAAAAAAATGTTGGATTTATTTTATTTGAATATCTGTATATATTATCGCCTTCACATTCGATATTCCATGAAAATGGACTATTAAATAAATAATTATCAGAATTATTCCAGGGAAAAATCAGCAATTTTAGTTTTAAAATAATCAATTACATATTCATCTGAAGTATTAAGTTCTATATTTACAAGTCCGAATTTTAATGCTCCTTTGGCAAACATATGATTAAAAAGATTTCCACATTATAAATCGTTCTGAATCACCTCCAAAAACCCATTATTTGATCATAGTCATTTTGATCATTATAATCAATATATTCTTCAATTTCATCTATATTTTCCATAAATAAGAACATATATGCTAAATCTAGTGCCAGTACATTCTATAATATTAGACTCTCTCTTCTCTCCCAAAAATAAGGTTCTCATTACATAAATTAGTAAAGCTATCATGTATAACAAATTTTATTTTGCTCTTATCAGTAAAAAGCCAATCCTAAATAGCCATTATTATTTCTTTTTATGGATTCTACAATTTTTAGTTGATTTTCTGAGACTAATTTTTAATATTTTTTTATTTCATTTTTTTAAATCATCATTGTTATCTAGTCTATCCCTATTTAAACCAATGATTACTGTATGATTTGAACTTAACAATAGAAAAAGTATATGGTATCTTGTAATATTTCTTATCAATTAAATTAACAGGAAAATACACACTTGGTGATTCACCTTGATCTGTTTTTTTGCAATTTGAGAAAGTATATCAGCTATCCCTAAATCGCTTAATTCAATTTTTTTCATTATCAGATAATTTATTATAGTATTTATCATATAAATCAATTAAAAATAGATGTATTGTATAATGGATAAATTTTTGTTATTATATTCAATAAAAATGCTGTTCTTCAATATAGTTATTATTAACTTTTTAATATATCATTTAGTTCTATTAATAAATCAAAAATCAATACTTTTAAAAAAATCTTTTTAGTTGCCATAAATAATTTTTGAATTGGGAAGAGTAAAACGTTTAATTTGTTTTACCGAAATCATTAATATTGCTATCCCTAAAAAAATTAATTGTATCAGAATTATATTTCAAAACCTGTTTAAATTCCTTTTTTGAACATGTCAAGTTTGAAAGTGGCTTTAAGAAATGTAATTGAGCATATGATGAATTATACCCAGTTCCCAATATAACATTATACACATCGTTATCAAATTTAAATTTCACTATACCAAAAGTCTTCACATATTGGATCATCGTCATAATCTATATCTAATATTGATTTAATTTTTTTCGAAAAAAATCTTTAAAAATCTTTATAATTCTTTATTCTTTTTACCAGTTCTCATACATGTTTTTTTAATCCTAAATTTAAAGTTAACTGTGATTCTAAAGCTGACCTATTATTAACACAAATATTTATACAATAAATAGCTATTATTAAATCATCAAAATAATAATCTTTCATTATATCATTAATTTTTTTCACATCCTCAGTTATATTGTAAAAAAATATTTTTGTATATTCATTTTTTTCATTTTTTTGCACCTCATTTCCTTCAATTAAAAAAGCATATTTCATCTTAAAAAAATAAAAATATGCTGTATTATATATAATTATTTTATCACATTTATTTTATTTTTTTATATATTCTTGCAAACTTTTTATCTACACAGTATATGTAGCATCCTTTCATACCTCTAGTCATTAATGTTCTATATGTATTTTTAATAATTAGATCAGCTATTTTATTTGCTTCTTCTTGTCCCTGTTCTTTAGCAATTTTATTTATGCCTTTTAATGATTGATCTGTTTTTTTGCTCTTTGGGTATAATCAGTTACTATATGATCATTTTTCATATCTCATATCATCACCAATAATTACACCAACATAATCAAATTCTAATCCTTGACAGGTATGAATACATCCAGCTTCGTTAACTGATTCAGGATCAATAGCCCATGTTTGAGAATTTCCTAAGTTCCAGCTTATTTCAAAGTTATGCTCAGGAATAACTATATCATGAATATCAGTATTGTTTTTAGCATTTCCAGTTTTTATCCAATCCCAGCAATAACCAGCAACTATTCTTGATTTATTATTAATAGCATTTTTTTCTTCTATTGCTTTTCTCATTTCAGTTGGATTATCAAACACTTTAAAATCATAATCAAATCCATCTATATCAAAATTAGCAGTTTCTTTTATTTCTAGCAGATTATTTAACCAAGCTATATAACCATCAGAACCATTACATCTAAATTGACTATCAAGTTCATAAGTATATAAACCAGCACCTAATTCATTAGCATATTTCTTAATCATATCTTCACTACCAATATCTTTAAGAGTTACTTTTTTTGATTTTCATCTATAAAGAATATTGAAAAACTTGGAAGCATTAATAATTTCTTTAATTTGATTTTTCACCCTTATTTTTGAAACATACCAGATTTAGCATTTAATCTATGTGCTTCATCAACTACTAATACATCTAATTTATTACTTTCTTCATCTACGAAATTACCAGATCCTTGGAATAAATGATTAATATAAGTTTGAGTGTAATTTCCTCTTAGCTTAGCAGAAAATACACTTCTTGGAGCAGCATTCTTAGTTACATAGAAACAAGTCATATTTCTGTTATTAAATTCAACTAATAAATTAATAGCAAGTACAGATTTACCAGTACCTGGTCCACCTCTAACTATCATTACATTCTTTTTTTATTACTAGCTACTGTATCAATAGCATTACTTAAAGCATATTCATATATAATTTTTTGTTCATCGACCATATAAAATTCTTTATTACCTTGTAGCATTTGAGATAAAGAATCTTGTAACATTTTAGATGGTCTAATTCTACCATGATCTATTTCATAAAGAATACTTCCATCATCACCGTTTGAAATATATCTTTTAATAAAATCTCTTAATTTAATAACATCATTATGTCCAAATAAAGGTGCCATATCAGTATATTCCTTATAATTTTCAGATAATAATGTATCATCATTTTCAAAATAATAATTATGTAGATATGCACAAGGAATAACATTAATATCTTTTAATTGAACAGATTCATTATAATCTTTAATTAAGTTAGCATATGTCATTGCTTGATATGAAGGATGGTTAACATCTCTAAGTCCACCACCAGTATATGTATTAACTTTATAAATACCATCTAGATTAGCTACTTCTGTTGCTTTATCCCATTGTTTTAATTCAATAATAACAACATTAGATTTATTTTTTTATTAAAAACCAGACATCATAAAAATCAATTCTACATCCAGTTGGTGGAATATTATATTCAATAGCTATACCAGTATTATCTGGTATTTCATTATCACTTAATACACCCCTCATATATTGCATAGAATTTTTTTCCATGAATTAAATTCTGGCGCACTTGGTCTTCTTTTTAATCTTTTCAATATATTTATTTCTAATCTTATCAGCAATTATTCCTAAATCTACATCATTAATAAATTCTGATTTAATTCCTTCATATACTAACATACTACCACCTACTTATCATATATCCAATTAATTGATAAATGAATACTATCCCCATCATATTCATTACTAATTTCTACGCATGTTTTTCATAATATATTTTTATAAATGATTTCGCCTTATTAATTTGTTCATTTAAAAAAATTCAAAAATCTATATCAAATATTTCCTCTTCTTCCAATGAATACTCAATATCTATATGTGCATACATTTTATCTCTTAATAGTTTAATATTTTTTTATAAATTCATTATAATTTAAAAATATCTTTTTTTACTTTTTCTTTATGATTGCATTTATTTTTTCAATTCCTTCTTGTTCCGAATATTTATTATTTTTATTAAAAGGTTAAACTTTCTTTATCATTATCAACTATATTACCTAAGCCTATAATTATTCGATATCTCATACTTTCTATTGATGTAAAAAACAATTTGGGATATTTATCCATTACAATATTCAATTCTCCATCTGTAGAGTTTCATAAAAAAATTCATATTGATCAATTGTTTCACTTATTTTTTTACATTCAAAAATAAAGTGCGTGCATACAATTTTTGTAATCTATTTTTTTTACCATTAGTGTATAACATAAAATCTCCTACAACTTATTATATTTTGTGCTTTTTTTCCTTTTGCTTTTTTTCAACTGGATATTTCCTAGCTGTCTTTTTCCATTTTTATCTAAAAACTATTTGTTTTTGGATCAATACCTAATTTATCAGCCATTAATAAACAATAATTAATAACATCTGCTAATTCTTCTTTAACTTCATCTAAATTATATTCATTATTCCATTGAAAGCATTCTAATAACTCACCAGCTTCAATAGAAATACTCTTAGCTAAATTCTCAGGAGAATGAAATTGATCCCAGTCTCTTTCTCTTGTAAATTCAACTACTTTTTTTGTTAATTCTTGCATGATACTACCTCATTTCTTAAAAATAACTCTTTTTACTATTAAATCTTGTGAATGTAAATTATTATTCTTACCTAATAATAAATTTTCATAAAATTTAACTAAATAACTACTGTCTTCTTTTTATATTTAAATAATTATTAAAAATAATTACTTCTAACTAATGCATTTCTAAAAATAAACTGATTTATCTTTAAATAAAGTATTATCTGCTTCATAACCTAAACTAATTAAGTATTTTTTTCTATAAATAGTGCAGTAGTTCTAGTATTACCTTCTCTAAAGGGATGAACTTGCCATATGCTAGATGAAAATTTAGTGACATTATTTATTACTTCTACAACATTCATATTTTTTTATAGTTCTTTTTCTTTTTTTCCAAAAGATATATCATATTCTAATGACTCTTTTTAAGGTTTTACAATCACCATAAGCAACTGAATCATTATTAAGGATTTTTCTCATGTTTAGAAAAAAATCTATATTTCTAAATTCACCTGCAAATTCATATACATCTTGAAATAAATATTTATGAACATATTTCAAGTATTCTACTGATAATTCAAAATTATCTTTATCTAACAATTCAACAATTCTTGTTGAAACAAAAATCACATTCTAATTCATTATGATTTAATTCTTGTTTCTTATCTTTTTTTCAATATAGTATTCTCTTAATTCTTCTTCTACTTGTTTAATAGTTAGTTTTACCATTTACATTGTCTTCTAATAATTTTTTTCTAAATATTTAGAAGGTTTTAAATTATCAACTTCTTGAAGACCAATAGCCATATCCCATTGTAGTTGTTTTACATAACCTTCTGGCTTAATTTCTTCTGTATATTCAACATTACTTGAATCTAATTCTTTTTCACTCATTTAAAAAACCTCCTAACCCATTTCATACTCAACTAAAGTATTGACTTTATCGTAAATTTTAAATATTTTTTTGCATACTCTAAAAAGCTTATCAAGATTTTTTTATCTTTACTTCTAAAAATAATTTCTAAGAATAGTATTTTGTAATTCTAATTCAAAATCACCATTTCGTAACATATCACAAATGGACCTTTCAGCATTATAAATTCTAATTGGGTTACCAAACATACTCTCTATTTCAATAATGCCAATATCATAATATTTATCTGAAATATAATGTACTTCATAATCACAACTAATTCTCTTTCTATTACTTAAAGTTATTTCAATTTTATGTGGAGCTCTATTAGACAAATTAAGAAAAATATAATGCTGTATTATATGAAAATATTGCTTCTGGATATCTTTTTCTGAAAAATATATTCATCATCTTGTGATAAATTGCTATCTATGTATAAACCATGTGAAACTTTTTCTTAATAATCCATTTTCAACATATTTTTTTAATTAAAGGTTTACTAATATTCATATTCAATATTTCAGAAGTTGTTATATAGCCATAATTTTTTTATCTAAATAATCTTTAATTTTATCTTCATTGCTCATAAAGTCACCATTTACTTTCATAACAATATTATATCAATATTTTATATTTTTAGTAAATGTTGTTTTTCGCAATTATATTTAGAAATTTTATTAACTGTCAGAGACTAATTTGTAATGGGTTTTAGGGATACTCCTAACAAGCATTTAGGGTGTGTATACACCATGCTTGATATATTGTACAAGACTACTGAGTTACCTCCTGTAAGAACATAATTTTATTAAATTTTTTTCTACTTGATTTTTTTGCAAAAAAATAGCACTAACTTTTTCTCAAAAAAATTAGTACTAAAATTTAATATTTATACAATAAGATTATTGATAAAATTTGAAACAACTTCATTGTTTTTTGACAAAATATATACATTGTTTTTCGCTCTAGTTATTGCAACAAAAAGCTTGTTTTTGAATTCTTCATTTATATTATTATATTGATTATCTAAAAACTATAATTACATTATCACTTTCTAATCCTTTTGAACTATGTATTGTCATTATTCTATTTTCTTTTTCGACAGTATAGTAATTATATTTATATTTTTTTCATCTTCTAATTTATTGATAATTTCAAAAAAATAGTTTCATCTGATATAATTACACCTAATTTTTAAAAAAAGCTTTCTTTTTAAAAAAATACATTTAATTGAATTTTTTTCGACTTAAATTAAAAATCTTTTTTTGTTTTATTTTTTTTGTATTACAGCTTAGCAAAAATCGATTCAATTTTTTTCATAAGGATATTTATATTTATCAATAACATTATCATAATTTAAATAATATCTTAGAAGTTCATCGATTATATCTGAATTTTTCATAATAGTCATTATATTTTTTTGTTATCCAAATCCAATTTTTTTGTATATATTATATCATAATCGGTCTTATATAGTTCATATAACTCTTGTGCAGTATTATTGCTTTCAGTTAATATAAAAAGATGAACCAGTTAATCCATTTAAAAAATTTGAATTTATTTTGGAAATAAGATTTACATGTGATTCATCTTTATAATTTTTGGCAAGATGTAAGTCATATATTTTATTTGCATAATAAATTATGCTAGGATGACAACGTATACTTACATTTATTTTATATTCATTATATCCCAAATTAGTTAATGATCTAAATAACTCCGGTCTAGCTCCTCTAAATTGATAAATTGACTGATTAGCGTCACCTACCATAATAATATTGACATTAGTGTTATCCTTTAAAGTTTTTAAAAAAATAAATGCTGAAAAAA
Organism: Clostridium sp.; assembly: GCA_022010095.1. Lineage (GTDB taxonomy): Bacteria > Bacillota_I > Bacilli_A > RF39 > UBA660 > CAG-1000. The sequence goes on along the minus strand of CP091739.1, from coordinate 1,180,203 downwards.
ATTTAAATCCTGTGCTTCATCTATGTATATAGTTGTATATTTATTGTTAAACCACTCTATAAAAAAACTCTCATTTTTTTACTATATACGTTGCAAATAAATATGTAGGAAATGAAACCTCATATTGGCATTCTTTTAATTTTTTTATCCACTCTGAATAATATTTATTACCAATTTTTCTTTAAAGATTGATTCTTATCATAATATCTTGTCAACTCATTAATTGTAAGATTTTTTTGCCATTATTTTTTTAAAAATAAACTTATCTTGAATTTTAACATATTCTTTAGGAAAAAAATATTTTTTTATCAATTATAACTTGTTTAGAAAAATAAATTTGCATTTATAAGAGCTCTATTAACAAATTTGCACACAATATCTTTAACAAATGAATCAATGGTTCCAATAAAAACTATTGTTTATTTCTAATTTTTTTATTAATTCTTGATTTCAATTCCTCGGATGCCTCACGAGTAAAAAGAACACGCTACTATACCTTGATATTTTTTTCTATTTCGCTAAGTTCTTTTTCAATTTTTTTACAACAGTATAAGTTTTCCCAGAGCCTGGACATGCTGATACAAAAATATATTTTTTTCACTAGAATTTATAATTTTTTTCTTGTTCAATATCTAAAAATTTCTTTTTAATTCATCTGATATATTACTCATATAAAAAAACACACCAATACTGATTTCATATTACTAGAACAAATTTTAATATCAACATTATATTCGTTAATAAATGTATGCAAATTTTTTTTAATTTAGCCTGTTTTAAAAAAATGATATTGCTTCATCAGATATATTATTTTTTTAGGATTCATATTTAAATAATCAATTAGATCTTGCTCAAAGCCATAGTTATGTTTAGAAAAATAATATATTATTCTTACGCAATAATTTACAAATATCATCCATTTTATCTTCAACACTCTGAATTTTAGTTTCTCTATCTTTTAAATCTAAATTCTAATTTTTTTCTATTCCTAACAACTTTTTTTAATTCTTCTTGAGCCTCACTAGAAATATACTCAATACATCTTTCTAAACCAGCATATCTATATTCATCAATACGTGGAACTTTAAAAATATCATTGTCAGTTTTTATATAGACTTTTTATACCCAATTTTTTTCCAATAATTTTTTTATGGTTTTAAATGCAATCCCATTTACAGCATAAATACCAAATCTATTTTTTTATTAATTTTTTTCTAAAAAAACTATTATCCTTTGTCATTAATAAACTATAAAAAAATACTTTTCTGAATCTCCTTCAATCAATAAGACATTATCATAATATAACATTTCAGCGACTTCAACATTAATCAAATATCCGAATTTTTTTTGAAATCTTCATTATTTATATTATCAAATCTATTTATTATTCTATCACCAGTTAATCTATTGCAAGATATTTTAATAATCTGATTTACCTTTTCAAAATCAATCGTATATGGAGAATGAGTAGTAATTATAAGTTGACTTGGATTCATTTGTAATAAAGCACTAATATAGATCTTTTTGCAATAAAAACATATAAATGATTTTTCTGGTTCTTCTATAATATAGATTTTTTTGCTTATCATTTTTTTATATTTTTGGATTTCAAAATCATAGAAAAAAATTTTTGCTTTTTCCATCACCAATATTATTAAATTCATTATCATTTGCATCATAAGTAGCAACATTTAGTGATTTATAAATATTTTTCTTCTTTTTATATTTGGAATAACTCTAAAAATTCAAATCTTCAAGCAACTCCTTAAATTCTCCTTTTTTTCATTTAACTCACGTTGAATTTGATCTACTATCTTCTCATCTTGTATTGTTTCATTTAGATTATTTATTTCTTTTTAATATATTTTTCACTAAAAATATATACCATTTTTCTTTTGTTATTGGTTTCTTTTAAATTTGAAGAAATCCTTTTTTTTGAATTTTCTATATCATATACTGGGTTTATGTATACAATTGATAATACTTTATCTAGCTGAGTTTGTGTATTTATTCTTACTTCTTCAAAATCAATAGTAGGATCACCATATATTAATGTATCTTCATATTCTAAAGTATCTTCATTGTACGTAGAAGTTAACTTAGCTATCATATATTTCTTTCCTTCATTATCAATATGAATATAATTGCCTATAATAGCAGATTGTTCATTAGTTAAGTCATCTGCTGTTAGCTTTATTTCAATTTCAATATTATCTTTATTTGAATTTGTTGAGTCAGCTGCAACTAATGGAATACGTCTTTTATTATAATCTAAAACTTTTAAAATTGCAGAGCAAATATTCGTTTTTTTCCACTATCATTTTGACCAATAAGTATCGAAACCTTCTCAACAGTATCTATATCTATATTCAATCCTCTATAATTCTTAACTTTTAATCCACATATCAACATTTTAACTACCTCCTAAGATATACAATTATTATACCATACAAAAAGCACCATCAACATTGATAGTGCTAAAGTTTTAATAATATTTTTTTCTAGTTTTTAATGGATTTCTTCCAGTAATTTTAAGATTATATTTTATGTTTAATATCTGTTCTATAGATGGAAGTATTATATCAACATCACATCTACAATTAAAAAAATATCTACTGCAGAATTAATATGATTATATAATTTACTATCAACTAACCATCTTCTTAAATAACTATTTGCAATATAAAAATGCTACTGCATCTGGTATTACAAACCTAACCATATAATCATTGAAATTATCATAAAATGGCAAATATTTCTCATTAAATTCTTCATCAGATATATCTCCATCCATTATTTCATTTTCTTTTGTGTAACTCATATTATAACTAATCCTCATTTCTTATTATGTTTTCTGACTTTTAATTGTTATACATACTTTTGTTACACAATGATTATTGCCTCCTCCTGCATTCAAGTGATTAGAAATAACCACAACATCCTTTCCATCTCCATAAAAACACTTTTTAACCTTATTAACTCTTTTCTCTTGGAGGCAAAGTAACATCAGTATCTCTAGTCATTTTAACAGGAATACCTAGTTCTTTTAATCTATCATACATGTATTTACTAATAAGTAATGTATAATCTTTTTCTTTTAAATTATTAGCTACTGCTCCTGGGTCAGTTCCTCCATGGCTGGTATCGGTTTTGACCCAGAAACTATATTTATTTTTTTATAGGTTACATTTTATAAATCAAGATTCCACTCAATCTTAATTTCTCTTGTATTGGTTTCTTTTATTTAATGCACCAACATATATTTTTTTCTATAAACTCATCCACAATTATTCTAGTTAGTTTTTTTTAATATGTTTATACTTTTTTTAAGTATGCTTTCAATGTCTTTAGAGTTTTCTTTTCTTTCTTCAGTATCTTCAAGTTGCTTTTCTATATCTTCAAGTCTTGCTTGATAAGATTCAACATCTTTTGTATATTCATCTCTTAACATTGAAAAAAATCGCTATCTGGATATTACACCTTTTTAATTTATCGGTATAAAGATTCTTAAAAATATAATTTGCTTTCATTTATCTTTTTTTCTCAAGATTAGCTTTTTTTCTTTATTTAAATTAGTAATTAATGTATCTTGTCTATTTTCTCTTTCTAAAGTTGCATTATATTCTTCTTCAAGTAATTTCTTATTACATTTCTTTAATAAATCATTAATAGCATCAAGTACATAGTTTTTCAATAATATCATATCTTATCGATCTATTATTATCGCAAGTATGATATTTTTTATTACCTTTACATTGTAGATATGCTCTTTTTTCCATTACTCCACCAGCACATTTGATATTACATTGATTTCTCATAAAGATTCTTCCACATTCAGCGCAATAAACTTTACTACTTAATACATGTACTTTTCCATCTTCTTTAGCTGGTCTATGATGATTTTTTAATCTTCTTTGAACTAAATACCATGTTTCATTATCAATTATTGGCTCGTGAGCATTTTCAGTAACACTCCATTCTGATTTAGGAACTTTTTTAGACTTATGATTTTTATAACTAATGTTAGTTCTTTTACCTTGTACTAGTGTTCCTATATAACTTTCGTTTCGGAGCATTCTTGCAATTGTATCTGATGTCCATATTCCAGTTGTTTCATAATCAAAATTGCAACATACAAAATTACTTCCAATAGATTTTTTTATAAAGAGATGGACATAATATCTTTCTTTCATTTAGACTTACACATATTCTATGATAACCAAGTCCATTTTTATATTTTTCAAATATCTCTCTAACAACTGGAGCGACATTTTCATCAATAACAAGTTTATGTTTATCGTTTGGATCTTTCTTATAACCATAAGGTGCAAAACTACCCATAAATAAACCATCTTCTCTTTTATTCTTTAATGACTTCTTAACATTGTTAGATAAATCCTCTAAATACCATTCATTAACAAGTCCATTGATTTGTCTTGATTTTTTATTTGCTTCATTGTTAGTATCTGCATTATCAACAATACTTACAAATCTAACTCCCCATTCAACAAACTTATTATGAAGATATTTTTCTATTACTTCCATATCTCTTGAAAATCTACTTTGAGTTTTACATAATACAATATTAATTCTTCCACTTTCACAATCATTAATTAATCTATTAAAATCTGGTCTTTCAACTCCAGCTCCAGAATAATCATCATCAGAATAAATATCTACAATTTCCCATCCTTGCTCTAAAGCATATTTTAAAAGCATACTTTTTTGATTAGCGATTGACTCACTATCATCATTCTTATTTTTCTTATATCTATCCTCATCCGATAGTCTGCAATATACACCTACCTTTTCCATTTACTACAACACCTCAATTCTGATTAGTTGTAGCAAATATAAATCTACAAGGACATTATATACCATTTTACGAATTATTTAAAGCTACACTATTTTCTTCTTCTGCTAATATAACTCGTAGTAATTTTTTGCTATAATATCTTTTTAATTTATTTTCTTCAATTTCTTTTATTATCTTTTTGTTACATATATTACATTATAATTTACCTCCATTTTCTTTTTACCCCCTATCTTTTTTTAATTATAAATTAAATACTCCTTTCATAGACATCTTCTCCTTTCATTTTATAATTTATCTATAGTATTTCTTATTCCATCAAGTTCCTTTTCAAATTCTATTACTTCTTCTTCAGTCATAGGATCTGATTTGCATACTTCAGGATGTTCCATCCAATATGGAATAATACTTTTTGTTTTATCATATTTATCATTTTTTTATTATAATTATTTCTTGTATATTCTTTTCTTTTTATATTGGCAATTTTTTTTACTATGTCTTTATTCTCATTTTTTTCTAACACCTTAGAATTTTTCTTTACTTACAATATCTCCGTTAAGATAAATTCTTCGTTGTCCATTTACAAATTTAACATTTATATATTTTTTTTCGTTTCAAATAATTAATTGAATTAGATATTGTTTTTTCTTTAACACTTAATGTATAAGCAAAGAAACTATTACTAGCGTAGCAATACTCCTTATTATTTGATAGCGAGTTAATCACACCATAAACTAACTTATCTGTTTGGGAACAAGTTTGGTCATTTAATATTATTCTTGGTACAGCAATAAAAATACCTTATAAAAAGCCATATGTTACTTTCTAATAAATATAGTTTCCAAGTAGTCGCCATATATTAGCTTGAGCTATAACATATATTTTTTTATATTAATCGTTCTTTGAAATATGTTTTACTTCAAACTCTTATTCATCTTATATTTCTATAAGATAGGTTCTGATATAAGCCTTACATCTTACCGAGCCTCTTATAACTAGCGTTCATTGTTACTTTTCTAGTTAAGTGTTATTGTATACATTCCGTTTGAGTATTCTTTATATATTAGGTAATTTAGTTTTTCTAATATATCTAGACTTTTTTTCTCAAACCTTTATTTTTTTTGATGTTTACTACTCTTTGAATCTCTCCTACATTTATATCTGTGATTATTTTTTTCAAATCCTTTTGTATAAATATATGTGTAGATCAATTTCGTTTCTTTTTGGAATTCTTTTTATCTTTCCAAATATCATCTTTTATTTCTAGGTGTCTTATCTTCATTCATGTCTTTTCCTCCTTTCTTATTGATGAGTTTTACATCAATTTCAAATTGAGTATATCATCATATATTGAGTTTGTCAACATCATAATTACAAAAAAATGTATTGATTTTTACAACACTATGTGTTATACTTATTTCAGTTGAGGTGGTATTAGGTGAAAAAACAGACTACTGAATTAGGTAAATTAGTAAGTGAAACAAGAGAAAAATTAGGTATTTCACAAAGAGAACTTGCTCGTAGATCAAATATGGATTGTGCAGAAGTATCTCGTATTGAAGCTGGTAAAAGATTAAAGCCAAATATTCTATACTTAAAAGGAATTGCTGAAACACTTAATTTAAGTATGGTAGATTTAATGAAACTTGCTGGTTATGATGATATAGATATAAATTGGGGTAAAGATTTATCAGTTAAAAAGATCTACTGCTGATTATCAAAAAAACAAATACAAAGTTATGAGCAATTTTATTTTTAATGCTTTAGATAGTTTTTGAAGAAAGAAGAAAAAAGTAGATTTTTGCTGTTAAAGGATGTATTGCTGATTTAATTGATAAATTAGAATTAGCAAAGATAAAGAAGAAAGAAATATCTAATGATGAAATATTAGATAGATTAAAGGAAATAATTCCTATGATTAGACCAAATTTAGAAAAAAATTTGATAAGTCTAAATATCCATCATTTGATAGCGCATTATTTCCCAAAAGAAAAATAACCTTAGTACAAAAATCTGTATTAAGGTTATTTTTATATAAAAGAATACGTGGCACGTTTTGTTTACGAAGTAAATGAAAGTGGCGATAGTATTCTTTCTTTTTTTATAAGACGTAAGTTGCAATAAAAAAAGGCGACATTACTACTTACGATTAGTTTGTAGTTTTGTCGCTTATTTAGGTTTCAAAAGGAAAAATTCCCTTTTGCCCACTGTTATTGGCTATGCCAATAGCGTAGTGGGTTACTATAATGGAATTATAGTCCTACAATTATTTTTTTATCATTAGGATTTAATTTTATTATTTTGCATCTTGCTGTTCCAGAAGATTGTTTTTTTATCTTCATCAATTAATGAGTATAAATCTAATGACTTATCTGAAAAATAATTGATTCATTATTATTCTTTTAACTTTTTAAATATGTTAATCTATCTTTTTAGATTTCTATCTATTTCAAATTTAACCATATCATCCATTACTTCTTCATCACAATCATCATATAAACCAAATCCATATTCCTCTTCAAAGCTTTCTTCTGCTTCTTTACTACCATCATATTGTTTAACTTTATCAACAATTCCAAGTTCTTTAGCAATGTAATATAGAACTTCATTTTCTTCAAGATTACTATCAGACATATTCATATACTCATGTACCATATCTAACATATTATTATATCTTTTTTTGCTTCATCTTTAGATGAATATTTATCCCAATTATCTTGAACATATTTAATTCTATTTGCAATTGGCTTAACTAAATCTAAATGTGTACTTACATATGAACTAAGCATTGAATCATAGTATCCAATAAAATTAACAATGTAATTATTAATACCTACTTCTTCAATCTTTTTCAGCTGACTTAAATTGAGTATGTAACATTTTTTCCAAAAATCTATATTATTATCTCTAATAATTTCTCCAAGCAAACAATTTGCATAATAGTCTAATATAATATCACTACCATTGTATTGGTCGAATATTAACCAAAAACCCATACCTATCATTGTTTCTAATTTAGGATCTTTAACTTCTGCTACTTCAATTTCTACTCTTTTAGTAAAATATGCTGTTTCATTCATAACACTATATTTGTCAGATAAATCAGTCGGTAAAACTTTCTCCATTATAATACCAAGTTCTCTTCTTTCCCAATCAGTATCAGTATTATCTAAAAAATGATCTGCAACAGTAGTAATGAACTCTGTGTTATCCTTGAATTTTAACACTAAGTATTTTACTAATTCATAATCTTTTTTTACTTTTTTTCAGAACATGCAGAATACATTTTTAAAAATCATTAGTATAACTTATAACACTAATCATAAAAATCTGTATTATTTTTCTAATTCTTCTATTGAGTACTCTCCTAAATCTTCTCCATTAACATATTTTTTAATTAAAGAAATATCTATTTTTTTCATATATTCTCCCCCTCATATTTTTTAAAGAAATCTCTTCTACATCTTAATTTTCTTAGTGCTTTTGCTTCTATTTGTCTTACTCTATCTTTTGATAAATTGTGAATTTTTCCAATATCACTCAAAAATAATGGTATTCCATTATCTAACCCATATCTTTCATGAATAATTTGTCTTTCTCTTTCGTTTGTAATTGCATTATCCACATCATGTATAAAATCTTCCATTACCATATTAGTAGTAATAGAATCTTCCATATCAGTATTATCTGGAAGTTCATTAGATATAGGTTCAATTAATCCAATATTTATTATTAATCTTAAATAATCAGCTATTTTTGTTTTTCCTAAATTCAAATCTTCTAATTTGTCAAAGTTTAAGTTTCTATATACTTTTTCAAGCAGTGGAATAAGTTTCATGACATCATCATAAATAAAGTAAGACCAACTATTCCATCTATCATTGAAATATGTTTCTTCAATTACTTCTCTAAATGGTTTATTTATTTCTTTGTTTCTATACAATACATATGTAGTTAAAAGTTCAACAAAGCAATCTGTCGAAACTTTAAATTGTTCATTTACTATGATTTCATCACCAAATAAATTATTATAAACTTCATTATAATAAGGCGAAGTAAACAATAAGGAATATCTATCTACTTTTAGTAAATCTCCATTATATATTTTTTTAATCCAAACTGCATTGAAAGAACTAATTATATCATTCATATCATATGATGATGAAACAAATAGTTCTAATCCATTTCTTTTTATATACTCACAAACAACATATAAGGTACCTAAAATTAGTTTATCCATATAAACTTTTTTTAAATTTTCATCTTCTGTATTAATTGCTTTTTGATATAATTCCTGTGCTTCAGCTAATTTTAATTTAGGAAACGAAGATATTTGATTATACCATTGCATCAATTCTTTCATATTATTCCTTTGTTAGTTTTTTTTGATTTTACTTTTTACTTTTTTTGATATTTTACAAACTGTTGGTTTATAATTTCTATAATCTTTTTAAAAATATCTTCAAATGATGAATAAGTTACTACTAATCCATCAGCTTCTAACATTGCTTTAAAGTCCTCAAATGTAATAACAAATTCTTCTGTTTCATTTACTTCATCTGGATCAATTGTTCCTCTTGTACCATTATTTTCATAACCTACAGCATTTACATAAACTCTAATTATTTCTGGAATTGGTTTTTACATTTTTGTTCTATAGCATATGGATATCTATCAGCATATTTTGAATCAAAAATATAATGAAAAATCTAGGATATAATTGTATTTCATCATATGATATTCCATTAGCTAAATAGTATTCTCTAGCATTAGCAACATACTCTTGAATATATTTAGCAGCTCCTCCATTATCAATAGATTTTACTACATCTAAATATGATTCAACATCATATTCACTCCCATCATTACTTGCAAAAACATTTTCTTTCTAACATTCTTTTAACTCTTAACAAATTTTCTTTCATTTTAAATTCCCCCTTTTAATTTTTTATCTACTCTTAGTTAAGATTCTTCTTTTAATATATCTTTTGCTATTTAATGAGCAAAAGTAATTACCATTATTTGTGTCATAATCAAATGAATAATCATCTGTCATTTTTGATAATTGTTTTAACAATTCAACTTTTTACTTTTTGTATCTTCATCAGATAGTTTACCAAACATTCCAACACTTATATTTTTATCCCCCATATTGTGAATTAAATACCAGCTAAGTATTTCACTTTCAAAATATGGATTATGAGTTAATATAATGTGTTCTCTAGGTGTTATAATTCTACTTTGTCTAAGAACTAAAGGCATACCTTTATCTACAAACAATCTTGAATTTAACTGACCCACTGTTCCAGCAAATATCGATATCAGATTTACTCCATTGCGAGAAATTGAATCATATTGACCTTTACCAACTTCCACTACATCATCAACTGGATAATCAAATCCTAAAGCATTTAAGTAATCCATATAAGTACTTAATAAACTTCTATTCTGTACAATCCAATCAACGAAGTCGTTTGAATACATATTATTCATATTGTTTATGTCTAATCCTCTAGCATCACAATATTGTTTAAATAAACATAATAAATACCTTTCAAACATAAAACACCTCCAATAAATTTTGCTTTTTTCAGAAAGCACTAGTATTATAACCTAAAAAAAGTGATATAATTAAATTACCAATTTTTCATATTAGGTATAACTATTGGTTATATAAGGAGGTTTTATGAATATAAATTTGGAATTATATAAAACATTTTATTATGTTGCAAAAAACGAAAATATATCTAGAGCATCTAATGAATTATCAATTAGTCAACCTGCTATCAGTAAAGCAATTAAAAACTTTAGAAGAACAATTAAATACTAACTTATTCATTAGAAAAAAAGAGATGGTATGGAATTAACTGAAGCTGGGGAAGCTTTCTATAAAAAAATAAAAGATGCTATGGAATTAATTTCTTCTGCAGAAAATGACTTAGAAGTTATTACAAGCATGGAAACTGGTAGTATTAATATAGGGGCTAGTAAAACTATATTACACGAATTTTTAATGCCTTATATTAAAGACTTCCATAAAAAAATATCCTAAAAATAAACATTAGGATATTCACTGATAAAAACATCAGATTTAATAAGCAAATCAAAAAAATGGGAATAATAGATGTAATATTTACTAATATGCCATATGGATTACCAGTTAACTTTTGATTCTGTTAAAAATGCTAACTTTACATGATTGTCTTGCTTTGTAACAATTCATTTGAACACTTAAAAAATTAAAAAAATTGAGTAAAAAAAGATTTATCAGAATTACCATTATTAATTTTTAACAAAAGGTGCAACTACACGAATAAGACTTGATGATTATTGTGCTGAAAATAATATTGAGATTCATCCTGAAATGGAATTTGGTAGTAATACTTTGATAAAAGAATTTACTGAAGCTGGATTTGGAGTTGGGCTATTAACAGAAGAGCATATTAAAAAAGAATTAGAAACAGGTGAACTATTTAAATTGAATTTAGAAATACCATTATCAGAAAAAAATATCTTGGTATGGTATGGAATAAAGGAAAAATAAAAAGTTTAGTAGCAAAAAAACTTTATTAAGTATATAAAAAAATAACATTAGTGAATAATGTTATTTTTCTTTTTGATGAAGTGGGAGTTAATATTTTTTTGTAAATCTTTATCTAGTTCTTGCCCTAACATTTCTCTTAAACTTTCTTCAAAAAGCATAAGCTTTTATCTGAAATTTGCAATCCTACATTTAAACTAGAAGAAATATTAATGTGAGTTAATGCTTGTTCTATAGGCGAGAATATTCTCTTACCCATATTTTCATTTTCTATACTTTGCACTACTGAACCACCATTTGGATCACCTTGTATAGCATTTCTAAATCTATTAAGAGTTTCTATTCTTTCTCCATTACTTGTTACTATGCTCTCTGATTTTCCAGTATCAATTGATTGTGGAACATAACCTAAGAAAGCTCCACTTGAATCATAATTTGAAACAAAAAGTTCTAAAAAAATAAAAATCTTTCCTTTGTTTAACTGTATTTATCAAATCTCTTAACACTTTTTTTAGCATCAAATCTGTCATTAACCATATCTTCATTATATTTTGTTGAAGATACTGATGCAAACTTTTTCGTTAGGAGCATTTAAACCATGATCTAATTGCACTAAGCAGAAACATGTTTTAAAGAAATCTCCTCTCATAAATGAACTTGTTTTTAATATAATTTTTTTTCCCATGGGAACAGTTGATATGTTTTACCATTTTTCTTCAATTAATCCTCTATCAGCAATTATTCTATCTTTATTCTCCAATAATACTTTCAATATTGTAAAAGCCGAAGAATTTTCATCTATAGGATAATATACACTTCCATCAGGTCTAACTTTAGCAAAATATCTTTTTGTTGCCTCAGATAGTATTTCTCCTTTTTGAACTCCTAATAAATGTGGCAAATTCCATCTATTTATATTATAGTAGAAATCAAAGTGAGAATCATCAGCCAATACTGCTGTATTTTGAACTGATACACTACTTTCTAGTGGATCACTCGTATTCTTTGTATAAAAGAACTTATAAGTATCTACACACAACTCTAAATTATCAAACAAGTTCTTCATTACTTGTTTCATTATTTCATCTGTTGATGTTGTTCCTTCTAATTCTTTTCCACCTGGATAAGATGATAACTTAATATTACTACTCTCATCAACACTAGTTTTATACATTGTTCTACCATCATCTCTAGTTATAGTAGTAATAGGGATACTTCTTCCAGTTGTATAAGTATCAATTCCTTTTGAATCAGTTATTTCAGATAAATAATAAGTTCCATCTTCCCTTTGTCTTAGTATTTGTCTTTTATTTCTTGAAGATCTTCTTTGCATATCTTCTTCAAGTTGAATATTAGAACCTTTTTGATGCTTCTATTAGATGAACTAAAGAAGCTTCATCAAATGTAAATCTCTTATTTAAATTATTTGCTATTTTCTCCAAATCAGAATCAATCTGTGCTTGAAGTCCACTATCAAAACCTAATCTTTCAGATGCATTTAAGAATAGTGATTTGATTTTTAGATTGTTCTTTTGTTGCTATAGCCATGTCTATAGGCATTTGAAAAATAATACTTTGATAATTCGTTGATAATTATCATACTATATTTTTTTGTAATTACTTTCAATTACATCTATAACTTTTTGTTTCTTCTTCATCAAATATTCTATAAGATTCAAGTTCAGATAATAGGTTACTAGAATTTGTTCTTATTTGTTTTTTTAGAAATTCTGTATCCATAAATTTTTGTTCCATATATAGCTTCTAGAACATCTAAGTTTAATTCTGTATCCATATTTTCACATCCTCATAAATAACTTCTATAATAATTATATCACAGATTTTTTTACTCTTTTTATCTTCATATATTAAATTTCCATTTCAAATTCATCTTCTATATCTTCGTTATTAGCCTTATGATAATCTGGAATATAAGCATAATTAAATAGTTCATCTTCTTTTGTTGTTCCTCTAACAATATCGATAATATCATCTTGTTGAAAAATCTCCATATTTATAATAATCTTTTTACTTCTTCAGTAGCTAAGTCTTTAGAAGTTTCATTTCCCTTTAATAATATATTTCTAAAGAACATTTTTAATTTTATCAAATAAAAAAATTTTTATAAAAACTATGTAGATTTCTATTTTTCTTTTTTTCTAATTCTTCATTTTTTTATTCTTTAATGATTTAACTTCTTTTTTTAATATTTTTCGTTATCTTTTTTTCTAATGATTTATAACTATTAGCATAGCTATTAACTTCATTAAAAAAACTTGCTTTTATTTTAGGCTCTAATTCCTTTTATTTTTTTAGATTCATTAATAACCTTATTCATTGTATCAAAAAGTATCTTTATCAATTAGAATATGCTTTTTTTATCAAATGGAACATTTTTTTGAAGATCCCATTTTTTTATCTAGTTCCTCAAATTCTTTAGTAAGTCTATCGGATTTGAAATTAATTTTTTTGTTCTAGTTCTCTATTGATTCTTTTTATATTCTTTAATTTTAATGTGTTTTTCTATCACTACCTTTAATACCTCTTTCCAAATCATATCCTTTATCGGTTAGTCTTTTATGGTATTTATCTTGTAACTCTGATAGGTGTATCTTATCTCGTATATATTGTTTTTTAGAAATAGTATATCTTTCAGTATTAGTTCTTTTATCATACTTTTTAATTAAAGGAACTACTACACAATGTATATGAGGTGTTTTTTCATCCATATGAACTGTTGCATGTAAAAACTTGTTCTTTCTTATAACCTAAATCATTATAAACAAATTCCATACAAGTATCAGCCCATTCTTTAATATCATCCTTATTCATATTCTTAAAGAACTCATTAGTTGCTGTAAACATTAATTCATCAGCTATTACATTATTAGATCTATCTAACATTTGTTTAAATGTCTTTTTTTCTATCAGCTCGTTCAGTTTTCATTCTTTCATCATGTTCCTTTTTTATATTCTTTAGTTAAGTTATAAAAAAACCCTTAACATATTTTTTTCAGTTAAGGGTACTAATTCAATATTATTATGTGTTAATTCTAATTTGATATTAGGGTTTGATTGATATGCTTTCTTTTCTCGTTTATTATGTGATCCTATTTGTGCTAAATCGGGTATAGTCATAATAGGTTCACTTCTAAATATTGCATAATTTAAATTCATAATATCGTTTCTCCTTTCTTTATGCATAAAAAAAGCAACCATTTTTTTGGTTGCTAAAATTTTGAATATTTTGATAATCTTGCAATATCATGAATTAAATATTCAAATGAATTTTGTGTCCAAAAATCTCGGATGCATATAACCATGATTGACACTATTTCTATTATCTCCATTATCTAATGATGTAGATAATTTAAAAATATTTTTTTCATCTCATTTAATAGTTCTATATATTCAAGATTATCTTTATTTTCTTCAATTGCTAAATTTAATAATGCCATCCCCGGCTTTTTTTTCTTTTTTTTTAGGGTTCCCTTTTTGAATCTACGTAATCTCTTCCATATTCCGATGTTGTTGATCTAATTAGTTCCTCAAGATAACAATATGCAAATGGTGTTAATATAGAATATGAATTGTCATAATCATTATATATTTCTTGCATTAAAGCTATATCTGGTGCCCAATTCCACATATGTGCATAATTTAATATCTCCTTAAAATCACTTCTTATGTTCATCCTTACCACCTTGCTTATTAATATATTCAATTAGGTCATCCAAATCTTCTTTTATACCAATTACATCATCGTTATTAAATTTTTGCACAATTATAAATTTGTTTATTCATTCTAATTAAAGCATTTTTCTTCGTTTAATTGTAAATAAGTTTGTTGTCCTTGCTCATCAATCATTTTTATAATATTCATTTGGAACTAACGCTATTGCAATTTTTGGATGTAATAACATCACCATACACTCAATTCCACCATCAATATATAAATTTGAAACAAGTGATTTAATTGTTACTAAGTTTTTTTATTTGTTGTATTAACTAAAGGTACAGGAGTATATCCCTTAATAAAATTGGTGTTCATTTTTTCTCCTGTTATTGCTAAATATTCGGCATCATATCCACCATCAAATAATTGAGCTGTTAAGCTATGTTCATTTATTTCTTTTATATACTTTGGATTTCTGATAAGTGCCATAAAAAAATAATTTATTAATATTTTTTTGTTTAAGTCTTTTAATGTAATAGTTGTTACCTCTTGATTTATAAATGGAATAAATAATTTTATAATACTAGAAATTATTTTTTTTCATAGTTTACACTCAAATATTCTTCAAATGCCAATGAATAATATCCAAAAACTAGTATTATACTTTCCGACAGAACTTTTTTTATAATTTTATTAGATGAAGTATTTAAATAAAAACAAATTATCACCTGTTCTATAGTTTTTTTCAATAATAATTTAGGAAGTTGAACATGTGAATCAACAGCATATATTATAAAAAAATTTGATTGTTTGTTCCTTCTATATCATATAACGCATTATAATATCCTAAAGCATTTTCTTTTTAATATTATTCCTATTTTAGTTAAATTGGATAATAATTTATTAATTGAATTCTTTTTCCACTTAAATCTAATTACTTGTTTGTCTTTAAAAGGTTTTAGTAATGTATGATAATAACCATTATTTATAATTCCAATATCAAATGGTGTTTTTATTTTCTTTCAAAAAAACATTGTTAATTTATCCATTTACATCGCCTCATATATATTATACCATCAAAAAAATACTTTCTTTAAAAAAAGTATTTAGTTTATTTATTATTAATTTTTTTATAGATTATAATTTGCTACAACTAGTTCTATTTATACTGGGTTTAATCTTACTCGGGTGTCCAGGATCAATAACTACACCTTTTAAAAGCCATAAAAATCACCTAATTTATTGTATGAAAAAAATATGTAATTTGCTATAAAAAGTTTTATTTATTTTTCATATTATGTTTATCATTTAACATTTTCATTACATTTTTTTAAATCAAATTCATTTAAATATTTCTTATTTCTTTTTAGTATTTTCTTTTTATTTTCTTTTCGTAATCCATCTCATATCTACTGTTATATATATCATAATTTATACAACACTATATTTATCTTATATTTTTTTAGTTCATCTGATTTTTGATAGTTCATATTGTTGTTTACTTTCTAATAATAGTCTAGCTTGTTCTACTTTTTCTTGCCATTATATCATTCATTCTATGTTTATTTTTTTCTGCGTTTCTTAATACTGCTAAATTAGAAAGAAGATTAGTTAGATGTTCTTGTGATTCTCTTAAATAATTACTTGTATAAATATATTTTTGAAGCACTAGGCATTGTAATTATTTTTAAAAATCTTCTGGTGATATTCTTCCAACATAAACATTACCTTGATGTTCTACATATTCTTTAGCTCCATCTTTTTAATACATAATTTATAGTACTTAATAAATCCATATTTGATGGAACAGCCTTATCAATATTATCTTTTCCTAATCTTTTTTTAGATATTAATGCTGAACATAATCTAGGTGACTTATACATTTCATATGTTTTTTTCTATAAAAAAATCCATAACTTTTGTTTGTTCTTCATTATTAAGCCCTGTATTTTTACATAAGTCATATACATTTCTTCGACAACATTCTTCATTTCTTAATACATATGGTGTGGTTTCCACTAAATTATGAAATACTTTGGTATGGTCTGATGAAGTAAACCATGCAAACCATTCTGGTGAATATACTGCGTGATTATATAATTTAGTAAAATCATGTTCAAAATATATACCTTCTCCTTCGTAGTATGGATATCCACCAAGTGGTGCAACTACTCCTTTTGACATAAATATATCCTGAATTTCTTGTATTTCTAATGGTTTACTACTTCTTTCCTTCGTAGAACTGATTAAGCCATCTTTTTTTATTAAGTCACTATATGCTTGAGGAAATGAATGTGATACATAGCCTTTTTTTAACATATTCTTCTAAAAAAATATGATTTTACCATAGCTTTATCTTCTTCAGTTACTCCCTTACTTATATCTATACCAAGTTTCTTAGCAATAACAATTGAAATTAATTTTTGATTTTTTTCTATATTAAATTCTTCATAAGATATTTTTTTCTCATATAATTTAATATATAAAGATTCAATTTCTCTCATATAAAAATTCAAGACCATATCCATCTTTACATATAATATTTATAGTATAGACTTCACCTATTAATTTACTTATTGAATGTATATCATGTTCTCTATTCCAACTTCTTTTTTTAACATTTCAATTATGAATTCTCCGTTTAGAGCATTCTCTATATTACTTACCATTTTATCTTCGTAATTATAATCTATTCTCTTAAATTTATTATTCATAATTTCCTTTCTTTAGATATATTTATACTATTCTATAACTTAATATTCTATTTTTCTATTCCTTCTATTTCTACTCTAAATTAGTAATTACTTCATTATATAATCTTAATAATTCATTATATGTTTGATTTAAACCTGCTCTATCATCAAGTAATATATTGTAATATACTTTTCTACCAGTAAATGGTATAAATGGAGCATCTTCATTAATTGAATTATATGGTAATTTTTTTCTTTATTTAATATTGATTTTATTTCATCATATCTATCAGGGGTTGATGAAGTAAAAACTATAAAGTATGCATATTTCTCATACTTTCTAATTAAATCTTTAACCATTTCATATGATGCGTTAGTATGATGATAATCATAAACAGTACTATCTAATTCATAAGCAATAATTAATCTTTTATGTTTTTCAAATTCTCTTTTCAATCTATTATAAGAATTCTCTTTATCTAAATATTCATCTATCATATACACCACCAAATCACACTATTACTATATCATATTTATGAATAACTTAATATAAAAAAACTGATAAATATTATCAACTTTAGTGTTGATAGTTTTATCAGTCATTATTTGTTCTCACATAATCACCTATCCATGCTTTCGCATAAAGTAGTCGCTTTTTAACATTCGTTATACCTTTTTATTTTTTAGTCGGATTTGTTTTAGTTCTCTTAATTAATTTCGTTTTGCTCTAGTTTACATGTGCTTTACATATTATCCCAATCGGAAAGCTGGCGCAACACCGTCCGAACTACCAGCACCGTTGCCATACCAATTTCCGCTGCCGAACACACCGTAGAAATTACTGTTATAGTTAGAAGTGGCCGCACTTGGAGCCACCAATAAGAAGCACTAGTTCCGTTTTTCTTTATTGCTCCACTATAATTACTTGTACTTGTTCCTAAGTTTTTTTATAATAGTCTAATTGTCTTGTTACATCTCTTGCTGTATCATAATCTATTGTATTTGAACTTCCTTGTGCCCATACTTCTGCTGTGCTTAATAAATATAATTTATCTATTGATGTAAAGTTTTCTTCTCCACTTGTTTTTCCATGTCCTGATACTACTGTTGTATCTATTATTGCATTCTTTATTTCACTTGGTATTGCATTATATATATCATTATTTACAAATGTTCTCATTGTTGTTGCTGGCCATCCTCCTACATTTGTAGCTGGATTATTCATCGTATGTGTTGTTATTATATCTGCAAATTCCAATACAAATCCACATGCTGTTTGTGAAAAACCAGTTGTACTACATTCACTTGGTGTTGATGTGTTTGCTATACGTAATGTATGTGTTCCATATGTTGTTCCAAGATTAACTTCTTTTGTATCGCCTACATTATATGTACTAATTTCACCTGCTTGTATGCGAGTTACTATTGTTTCCCATAAATCTTCAGCAAATGATACTGAACTAGGTAATTCAAATTCTTCAATACCAAGTTTTCCATTAAATGACTTATTCTTATTGTAATTTTGTGGTTCTCCTGTATCAATAAATGTTACTTTGACAGTGTATACATGTGTTACTCCAGGTTCTATTGAAATATTTGATTTTATCTTATTTGAAGAAACTGCTTTTTGTGATATAGATTCACATGTGCCTTCTTCTGTACCTGAAGAATTTAATCTTTTACAAGTTGCTTCAATTACAAGTTCATCATTTGTGATTCCGTTTGTTAATTCTTGCCATACTAAGTTGTACTTAGCATCAAGTGTTCCAGTATTTTTAACGCTTACTTCCTTTGTAAATGAATCTCCTGGTATAACATTATCAAGTGATATTTCATTTGTATCTGTGTATGTTAATTCTAAATCACCTGTTACTACTTTATTGTTCTTTGCAGTATCATTACCTGTTATTATAGCTGCAAACCAAGCATAAGATACACCAAGTATTGCCAATACTAAAAACAAGTATTAAAAACTATTTTTTTAAATAATTTTTTTATCATCTTTCATCTTTTGCACCTCTATCATAATGTAATTATAACATTATTTATTAGATTCTTTCAATAATTCTTCTAATATTCATTAAATAAATTTACTATTTAAAAAAGTACTATTTCTAGTACTCACTTATGTATCTTTTTATTAGATATATAAAAATAGTATAACAGTTATCATCATAAATAAATGATATATTCCATTATGATCTAAATACCATATCTTAATATTTCTATTTATTAATAATATTCCACCTATTATTTGAATTATAATACTATATAAATAATAATATCTTTTTATTTTTTTGATATATGACTTTATTATAAATATAAAATTTATACATACATATATAACAAATGTAATAATGAAGTCCATATTAAATATTGCTTCTACTACTAAAAATATATAGAACAATATTGATATAAAAAAACTATATATTTATTATATTTATACTCACTAAATAATAATGAATTAATTATACATATAAATATAAATAATAATATTATCCACAAGATATTAACAATTTTATCATTTATATTAAAACTATGTATTATAAATCCAAGTAGACTTCCTACTATCAAGAACATATAGAATGATAACCAATATTTATTATAGTTAATTCTTTTTTTAATCTTATAAAACTATATAATGATACGATTAATATAAATAAATTTGTTATACCTGTTAATAATTCATAATCACTTCTAAACACTATTTGATTTCCTTTTAATAGTTCTTTTTAATGTATCTATTTCTGTAGAAGCTTTTCCTATTACAACACCATCACAAATATCAAATACACTTTTTTTATATTATCTTTGTCTATTGAACCACCATAATATACTTCTATTCTTAATTTATACTTATTAAACATATATAATTTTTATTTCATCAATAACTTTAGTAATTTTATCAATACATTGTATTTCACCACTACCAATAGCCCAATTTGGTTCATAACATATAGATAAATATTTTTAAACTAGAACTTTCTATTGCTTTTTAAATAATAATTTAATTCTTTTTTGATGTAATTAAATAGGTCTTCTTGTTTTCTTTTTGTTCTCCTACAAAAAAAGAATAGTATTACATTTAGAGTTTAATGACTTAAATAACTTTTTCTTTAAAAAGTAGAATATGTTTCACCAATAATTTTTTTCTTCTTTCATAGTGTCCTATAAAGGAATAATTGATATTCATTTTTCTTTAATGATTCAAGATTAATTTCACCTGTAAATGAACCTGTTTTATAACTAAAGAAGTTTTTGTGTGCCAACTTTATATTTTTGAATCTCTAAACATTGATAAATATTGTATTGGTGGAAATAATATGAACTCATAATTAGATGGTTCTATCTTATCGAATTCTTTTTTTAAATTTAACCATCTCTTCATAGTAAAGATAACTTTTTTTGATTAAGAATAATCTTTTTTTCATATTATTTTGTACCATTTAATCTTTCTAGTGTTTTAAATCTTTTGCCTTCTAAATATTCTAATGTTGCGCCACCACCTGTTGAAAGGTATATGAAACTATATTTAAATTTGTGAGATGCGCTTATTGTATCTCCACCAGCTAAAATAGTTGGTATTGATTCTTTATATATATAATCCATTATCTTTTTTTAGTGCCATCTTCATACTTTTGGATCTTCAAATTTACCAAGAGGTCCATTCCATAATACTAATTTACTATTTATAAGAAGTTCTTTATATTTTTTTCTATTGTTTTAGGTCCTATATCATAACCTATATCACTATTACCAATATTCATTACATCTTTTACTCCATCATTTGTTACTATATCTATTGGTAATATTATTTTTATCACTATGTGTATCTAATAATGATTTAGCATATCTTATTTTATCATCACTGACAATACTTTCTCCTACATTAACTCCACTTGCTTTTAGAAATGTAAAACACATTACTCCACCTAGAAGAATGTAATCACTTGTATTAATTAAATTATCTATAACACCTATTTTATCATCTACTTTAGCTCCACCTAGTATTAACGTTTTTCTTTGATGAATTGCTTTATCTAACATTGATACTTCATTATCCACTAAGAATCCAGAGTATGATGGTAAATATTTAGAAATACCATATGTTGATGCGTGACATCTATGAGCACTACCAAAAGCATCAAGAACAAATATATCACCAAGTGATGCCCAATATTTAGATAATGCTTCATCACATGAACTTTCTAATGTTTTAGGATAATCTTCAAATCGTGTGTTTTCTAATATAACGATTTCACCATTATTCATGTTTTCTATTGTTTTATCTACTATTTCTCCTCTTGTAAAAGGTACAAAATATATACCACAAGTTACAAGTGTTGATAAGTGTTTAGCAACTATTTCTAATGAATGAGAATCTTTATCCGCTTGTGATTTAATTCTACCTAAATGTGACAAAAGAATTACTTTTGCTTTATTTTCGATAAGATAATTTATTGTTTTTTTAGACTTGCGATTATTCTTGTATCATCATCTATTTTTCCATCTGTAATTGGTACATTATAGTCAACTCTAACTATTACTCTTTTACCTGTTACATCAATTCCCTTAATACTCTGCATTTTCTATACCTACCTTTCATTATTTGTGTATATTTTTTCTGCTTCTTCTTTTTAATTTATCTAATGTTGTATTTACAATTTCAATGTCAAATCCTGTATAATCATCAAGGTCTATTTCAGTTGGATGCATCTTTTGTTCTTCTGTAAGCCCATTATCAAAATCAGGTCTTGTAATATGAATACTGATTATGTTAGGATAAGCCTCTTTAAGTTCAATTATTTCTTTCTTTAGTCTTATATCACTTATGATAATTGCGTCATAGAAACATGAGAATATTTCTATATCGTCTATCATTCTTTTGATGAATAAATCATCTTTTTTTAAGTTTTTTTGTCTTATGACTGTTGTTCCTAATTGTTGAAGAAATTCACGTGGTTTTAGTTTCTTCACTTAAGTCCCAACCTGTCATTTCACGAGCATAGTATTTTTATATATTTTTGATAGTTGTGTCACTATTACTTTTTTATTATGGTTTTCATATGTTTCTTTTAAGAATGCTGAAAACGTATCTTTACCATGCTTTGCTTTTCCTCCTACTACATAAATTTTTGGATTTTTCTTTTCAATATCCATATTATTACCTCCCTTATTTTATTTATATTTTTTATTCTTCAGTACTAACTTTTTGTGTTGTTGTCGTTGCTTTAGTAGTCGTAGTTGTTGTGGTTGTTGCTTTTGTTGTAGTACTTGTTGCTTTTTTAGTTGTTGTACTTGTTGTAGTCTTTTTTTAGTAGTTGTCGCTTTAGTTGTACTAGTAGTTGTTTTTTTCCAGTAGTTGTAGTTGTTGTATTTTTCTGTTTTTAGTTGTATTTATCACTACTATTATTACTATCTAATGCTGTACTTCTTATCATCCATGCGTTTGGTAAGAATCTCTCTCCACTGTAGTTATAGCCTTTTGGAGTGTTTAATAATTTACCTGTTTTATCTGTTGGATTCTTTTAGCGTATAATGCACTAGAACCTCCTCCATCAAGATTAGCGCATTGTATGCTTTATATTTAACAAATAGTTCTGCTAAATCTTTCATAGAGATTCCAATTGAAGAAGATGTTCTTCCATCAATAACCATCATTAATACTATACCATCTTGTCTTTGACCTATGGCAGTTCTATTAGCTACTCCCCAGCCACCATTTCCTTTAAAGTTAGACATTTTACCATTTACAACTAGGAATGGTCCAAACTCTACTGCTCTATCCATTCCATCTTTAACTGCTTCACTTGCTGACTTTTTAGTAAGCATAAGAACATTATCTTTAGTAAATCCAATAAGGCCTCCACCTTTATTAATGTTTCTACCCGTCTTATATACTTTTCCATCTAATATAGTGTGTCCAGTTACATAGTTTTGACCAGGCTTACTATTTACGCCACTTGCATTCATTGCGACTAATGCATCATTATTTTTAGCCATTGTTGATAAATATTCTCCACCTTTACCATATTTCTTAGAGAATACAAGTTCTATCTTAGATGGATCATATACAACAATCATATTTCCTTTCCATCCATCTCCAGATATATTTACTACTTTATATAAATCATTTCCTTCATCTTTCTTTAAAACTTGTTCTTCATATATAGATTCATAAGTTCCATTGTCAACAATAGGTTGTATATTTATTTTAGATGTATCAGTAGGGTCTTCTATTTCTATGACCTTATTATTATCAAGGATCTCTTCTACCATACTTTCACTATATAAAACATATGCAAAGTACTTATGATTCATTGTAGTCATAGCTGTTGTTACAAGATAATCTCTAAAGAATGAAAAAGGTCCATAAGCTACGAAAAAGCAAACTAACGCTACAATATCAATAACAATTAACGCTATACTAAATTTACTCTTCTTTTGCTTTTTCTTCATTGTTTACTCCTAACTCGTATGGAGAACTGATACTTCCATCTCCACTTACTATATCTATATCACCTTTTAAATACATTGTAGGTCTTACTTCATATTTACTAGCGATTAAGTCTCCAAAGACATTACCATCTTTATTTATTACATTAATTATCATATTTGATTCTATTCCTCTATTCATAGTAAGTACATTTTTTTAGTATCACTTATAAACATATCACCAAGTGTAAGCATACCTATATTAAATGTATCTGTTTTACTATAAACTGCTGTGTAATCAAGATTATCTAGTGTATTACTTCCTATACCATAACTTGATTTAACAATTAAATCATTATTTTTTTGATAGATTTATAATATGTATTATTTAGATATTCACCTATAGTATTTTTTTTACTTGTACTGTAAGTATTATTTTTTTACCACCAAATGTTTTCTCTAAATATTTATCTCCATCTTTAATATTATCACTTAATGCTATTTTAACATTTTCTCCTGTACTTATTACTCTATATGTATTACCTGAATAATTAATATATTTTGATACATATACATCCGATAATTTATTTACAGTTTTTTTCTATTACTGCATATGGACTAGTTTTAGAACCGTCTCCATGCATTAAAGCAGCATCATTTTTTATTGTTATAACTGGTCTTACACCATATATTTTTAGAACTAATTTTATTTAGACCAACATCTCCAGTAGTATTAATAAAATAATTGTTATTCTTGTCATCAATAGTACTTAAATAATAAGATTTACCATTATTTAGATAACTTTCTTTACCACCAGCAGAAGCATAATCATATAGTGATAGTAGTGTAATTTTATCAACATTGTTATTCTTTTCACAATTAATATTCTTAAGATCACTTACCACGTCATCACATAAATATGTATTTGTAAGATATTTATCTGTACTATCCATATTATTTTCAAATATTCCGCTATATTTTTTTCATCACTCTTATTAAGCCATTTATATACATATGATTTATCAAATCCTTTTTCAAGACCTGAATACATAAGAGTAAGATTACTATCACTTATTGCTTTAATATTATTATCTTTATCTATACCAACTATTCTAAATAATATTCCTGAATATTCTAAGTAGTTATCTTCTACTTTACCAATATATCTATATATACCTGCATTTTTATCGTGAACTAATCCTTTTGTTTGATCAACATAACTTTGTTTTTTGATAAGTTCATCTACTAAAAGAGTTGTAGTGTCTGCGTCCTTATGACCATTTTCTTTTAAATAATATTTAACTAATCTAAATGTATAAAATAATGCGATTATTATAAGTAAAGAAACATTTAGCGTTATTAATACTGGTCTTATTTTAAGTCTTCTTTTAGTCATTATTAATCTCCAAAATCGTTTTGATATGCGATTAAACTAGCGTTTATAACTCCATCAATATCTTCAAATTGATCTACTATACTTGTATCTATATCACCTTTACGAGTTTTTCCTTCTTTCATATCAACTTCTAGTGATAATTCTACTTCACTTCCAAATATTGATTTACTTCTTACTTTGAATTTCTTTATATTTTTAAGTTTTTTAAGTACCATATCATGACTTGATGCTTTATATTTAAGAACTAATAAGTATCTTGTAGCTGTTTTGAAGCCCATCAAATAACTAATAAAATATAACACACCAATTCCAAGTGATGCAACTAAAGCTGGAATATAAAGTCCTGCTCCACTCATTATACCAGCACTTATTCCCCAGAACATAAATCCTGTATCAACTGGTTCTTTAACCGCTGTTCTAAATCTTACGATAGATAAAGCACCAACCATACCTAAAGAAAGACTAATATTTGAACTAATTGTTCTTATAATCATTGCTGTTACCATCGCAAGCATTAATATACATAATGAAAAATGCTTTTTGAATAAACAACTCCTGTATATGTTTTTTTCTATATATATAGATAATAAACATACCTATAATAAATGCAACTACTAAAGATATAAGCATATCAACAGCTGATACACTACCAGTAAATTGCTCCAAAAAAAGATTTTTTTAAAAAAATACTTAATACCATTTTTTTATTCACTCATTATTTAATACTTCTACATATTGCAAACTTACTAACAGCTTCCTTACAACTAGGAATATCATTTAATATATTTGCTATATGTAAAGGTAATATTTCATTAAATTTTACTTCTAATACTTGCTTACCAGATTCACTAACATCATACATAGGTACCTTTTTTTGTCAAATAAATCATAATTATATAATCCACTTTTGTATATGTGAATCAAATGTAATTCTAACTTCACTTATAGGATAAGTAAAAGCGGTCCTATGATATAAAACTATTACTGACGGCACTAGATGTTTAGTTTTACTATTTGTGATAAACTCTTCAAGTAGTCCAGTAGGACTATCTATTTCATCTAGTTTACCATTTAATATTTTACTATATATATCCTTTGAAATCAATATTTGTTCTTTCGCTGTATATGTATTATGTTTCATTTTCTTTTTCTAATCTTATAAATTCATCATTGTTATTATATATTCGTATCCTATATTTTTTTCTATATAAAAACACCATCCATTTTTTTCATAATAACTAGAAGAATCTAAATCATCAAAGTATAAACTTTTTTTATTAAATATGAACCATCACTATAATATGCATTTTTTTATCTTTCTTAAGTATTAGTGATAATTTTTTTGTTTTTAGTACTTCAGCGAGCACTATTTGATATTTTTAAATTTTTAATTCATGTCTATATTTATATTCTTTTCATTTTACACCGCCAAAGTATTTTTTTCCACATCACTATTACTTAATTTAAAGTATGATTTAGCATATTTAATAACATAGCTATTTCTTTTTTTAGCAAATGTTTTCATTGCTGATATTGATTTTTCCCAATGTGAGTATGAGTTTCCCCAACGTTCTGCATTACGTTTAAATTCATCTTTACCTATCATTTCTATTACTTCATCTATTCTTTTTATTAACATTATCATAAGACCAAGTATTTTTAAGATTATATGATAGTCTTTCAAGAAATTCTTTTTTGAATTCATCACTTTTCATTAAATTACGAAGTAAGTCAGTTGGAAAGTTCCAGTCTCCCATACCTGATGCACTTGTATATTCAGTAAATGTATTTTGAGTAGTTCTAAAGAATCCTGAGTCTAAGTCATAAAATATGAATTTCCATTTACCATTGTCTACATTTTTATTTGAGAAATATCTTGTGTTTAGTATATCATAATTTGCTGTATATATTTCTCCTACCCAGAAATCACATAAACTCTTTATATCAATTTGTTCTTTTATTTTAGCATAGTTATTTTTTTATTAGAAAGTGAGTTCTTATTAATGAAATTAATCATTGCTTTGTATTTTGAATCACTACCACTTTTAACTTCTCCGTCTATACGAAGAATGCTTGTATCATCTTTAGTTGTCTGTACGTTATAATGATTTGCTACAAAAGTTTCATCTACTTTTTCACGTATAAAATATATTCCATTGTAACTACGATTTATGTATAGAATAATTGGTTCATATGCTTGTACATCAGCTGTACCATATTCTCCCATTAGTGATGTTGCAACTACATCTTTTATAACAGTTCTTTGATCATTATATTGAAATTCATCTTGTGATCCAGTTCTTAAAACTAATGAATCAAATACTGAGCTATCTACTGTATCAAATACTTTATATTTAAGTTTAGCATCTCCAAACATTTTTAAATTTAATTTCGTAACTCTTTTTCTTATAACTTCTAGTTGAACCACCAAATAGTTTTAGGCCCATATTTATTTTAAAGCCACCACCATCTTTATCAAAATATTCAACATAACCATGTTCTAATACTTTTACTATTTAGGCTTGTATGACTATTAACATTATTAAGTTTCTTTTTTTATCAATACTAATAGACATAACTGATACTTTATGACTACCATCCATTATATATGAATAAGTATTAACATCACTTGCTAGTTTCCCATCTTCCTTACTCATTATTTTTAAAACAGTAGTCTTCTTAATAGTAAGAGGACTACTGTATACTTTTGAAGACGTTGTTGGCGTAGAGCCATCTAATGTATAATAAATTTTCTTTCCAGTTAAAGCTACTTGAAACTCTTTTCCATCTTTAATTACTCCACCTTCTACTGAAGATGTTGGTAAATATGATATAGCTTCAGTTCCTGAATTATTTTTAGCTTTAGGAGTTGGTTTACTAAAGTAATATAGTCCATAACTGCTACCTCTACCATAAGAATAACCATTTGGTACTTGTGAAACATACATTGAATCAATAATGCTAGAATCTTTAGTTAAATATATCGCATCATTATCACCAAGTTTAAATCCTAAATGAGTATAACTCTTATTTGATAATTCAGTATTACCACTAGCCATAACTACATAGTATTCACCTTTCTTAAGTGTTACATCAGGTAGTTTACTCATACATACTGTATTAATATTAGTTGTTAAACAATAATCACTTAATTTAATATCATTTTTACCATTGTTATATAGTTCAATCCAATCATAATAATTACCACCATTTTGAGGTAAGTATGAGTAATTATTATTCATTACTTCATTTATTATAAGAGAACTCTCTACTTTTTAGATATTTCTTTTTGAAATGACTTAATACCATCAACTGTATTATCATATCCAGGTGATATTGAATTACTCATTAAATATTTATCATCTTCACGAATATATGCCATACTCGTTTGCTAAATTCTCATATTTAACTTTATCAATAACTTTACCACTATTATTAGTAAGCACCACTGTGCCATTCTTGTTCTTTAGTTTAAATCCAGTACTAAGCGTACCACTATTACTACTAACACCACTTGTGTATATAAGAAGTACTTCTCCTTTAGATAATTTTATATTAGGAAGTTGCCATTTAAAAACTAACAGATTCATCATTAGATAAACTATAGTTTTTTTAATGTTAATACTTTCATCACTAATATTCTTTATTTCAATATAACCACTATATTCACCATTTTCATTTTTAAAGTTGCCTTTATTTTCAGCAAGTATTTCATTGATTACAATCTTTTTACTTTCACTGCTTTCAAGTGATTTTAAGAATTCATTATATCCTTCAACATTATTTGAAAAATCCTGGTGTTGGTTTATCTTGAACTACCCACGCACCTTCAGTATCTCTTGCCATAACAGTATTTGAATCTAAACTTACTGTTTCAATCGCATCAACTACTTTACCATTAGGTTTAAGTAATGCTACTGTTTCGCCACCAGCACTTTTTAATTTAAAATTAGTATATAATCCTTCTTTATTTTTACCACTTAGATATACAACAATATATCCATGTGCTTCTATAATAGTATCAGGAAATACATATTTAACTTTAGTATTTTCATCACTAAGACCATAATCTTTTAAATTAATATCATGATCATTTCCATTATATAATTCTAAATAATCATATAAGTTACCTTCTTCATCAGCAATAACACCTTTGTTAGAAGACATAATTTCATTTATAACAAGTTTACCAATTGATACATCTTTATCATCTAAATCTTTAGATGGAAGACTTTTTTTTATTATCACTCCACATACTAAATACAATAAGAAGTACAATTAGTAGAACACATAATATCAAAAAAATCCAATATTTTTTTCTTAAATTTTCTAGCATTAAATCCCATAATAAAAAAACTCCTATTATAATTATACAATAATAAGAGTTTTATATCTATATTTTATATTAAATAATATTTATATGCTGTCAAAATTGTGTAAAAATATATTTTTTTATATCGCCATCTTTATTTATATTTTTAGATTTGTTATATCACACTTTTTGCATGCTTTTTTTCCAACAATTTATCACACTTTTTGCGAGGTTTTATGTCAAAAAAATCACACTTTTGTAAATATGCCTTACATTTTTTTAATTTTAAATTTAACTAACATTTTTCGCCTTCACCATCTCAATTTTTCAGCATTTTACTATCTCAATTTTTCAGCATTTTACTATCTCATTTTTTTCAAATTTTCACTATACCATTTTTTTAAAGTTTCAATTACTTTCGTACCTACAATATATGATTTTTGTGGAACAAAAAAATATAACTAACGTCAACTAAAAAAGACTCATAAATATGAGCCTATTCAACTGTAACACTTTTAGCAAGATTTCTTGGTTTATCTATATCACATTTTCTAAGTAATGCTACTTCATATGATAACATTTGACATGCTACCATAATTACTAAATTTTGAATATATTCACTTGTAAGAGGAACAACTATATCAAAAATCACTAATATTTTTTTATCGATATTAATTGATTCTTTACGTATAGTTATTATTTTAGCACCTCTACTTTTTAGCTTCAATAATATTACTTACTGTTTTTTTCATAAACAGAGAATTCACTTAACAATGCAATAACAGAAGTACCTTTTGATATTAAAGCAATTGGTCCATGTTTAAGTTCTCCTGCTGAAAAGCATTCACTATGTATATAAGATATTTCTTTAAGTTTAAGACTTGCTTCATAACAAGTATAAATATCTATACCACGTCCTATATAATATATATCTTCATTCTTATATATACTTTTAGCTATATTTTTTTATAATCAATGTTGATAACTTTTTTTCTACATACTTAGGTAATTTAATAAACTCTTTTTAGTATTCTATCAACTTCATCTTTATTGATAATATTTTTTTCTTATACATATATTTAAGCATAAGTAAACTACATAAATAACTTTGACTAAAGAATCCTTTAGTAGTCGCAACACATATTTCAGGTCCAGCAAGCATAGGCATTATATATTTAGCTTCTCTTGCAATTGTTGAAGATGTAACATTAACTATAGCTAAAGTATCAACACCTTCTTCTTTAACCATACGAAGACATGCTAAAGTATCTGCTGTTTCACCACTTTGTGATAAGAAAACTACAAGAACATCATTATCAAAAATAATGATTAGTATATCTATATTCACTAGATGCATATACATTTACATAAAAATCTTTAGTAGTACAATACTTATCAGCAAAATATTTACCTACTAAAGCAGCATGATAAGCACTTCCACAAGCTACAAAATCAATACGTTTATATTTAGTAATATCAATAACTTTATCACTAATCATATCATTTTCAAGATATACTGAATACAATTTCTTACTAAGTTCAATTTGGTCATGAATCTCTTTAAGCATAAAATGATTATATCCATCTTTTTGAGCACTTTCCATATCAAAATCAGCAGTAAGTATTTCTTTATCAAGTATTACTCCATTGTAATAAATATTACATTCTTTATCTATTTCAACTATTTCTTTATCATCAAGAACAATATATTTATGAGTATATGGTAATATTGCTGATATATCACTTGATATAAAATATTCATTATCACCAATACCTGCGATTAACGGAGCATCCTTACGAACACCATATATTTTATCTTTTCCTTCAAATAAGATAGCAAGAGCATAACTTCCACTCATTTCTTCAATTGATTTTTCTATAGCTTCAAGTTCATTATCACCATTGTAATGTGAATCAATTAAAGCAGCTATTCTTTCACTATCAGTATCACTTAAGAATTTATATCCTTTAAGTTCACTTTCAAGCAATTTATAATTTTCAACTATACCATTATGAGCAACTGTTACTCTACCTACTTTATGAGGATGACAATTTGTTTCAGTTACTTTTCCATGAGTAGCCCATCTAGTATGTGCTATACCACATGTTGTATTATTGAATATATATTTCTTTTAGTTTATTTATTAGATATTTCTATTTTACCTATTGATTTAACAATTCTTACTTTATTATTAACAAGAACTGCTATACCAGCAGAATCATAACACCTCTATTCTAATGTTGATAATCCTTCAACAAGAACATCTTTAACATTTCTTTTTCCCTTATAACCTACAATTCCACACATATAAATAATTCTCCTTATACTTAAATTATATAATAGAGAGATATAAAAAGCCAATTTTAATATGAAACTTTACAGTAAAGGTATTATGCCTATCTTAAATACAGTGACATTTTGATACAAATATTAATAAAAAGATAAGTTAAAAGTGTAATTACATTCTTAACCTTTATATAATATATTACTTTTTTTATAGTTTTATTTCTATCACCATTAATTTTTCATTAAAAAAATTTTTGAATTTACATAAATTCAAAAATTTCTATTTCCTGCCTAATTGCATGATTGCTTTTTTTAATATTTTTAATTCATTTGTTCTCACATAATTACCTATCCATGCTTTCGCATGGAGTAGTCGCTTTATAACATTCGTTATTCCTTGTTGTTTTTTATTCGGATTTGTTTTTGTTCTCAAAACCAATTTTGTTTTGTTTTAATTTAAATATGCTTTACACATCAACCCAATCGGAAAGCTGGCGAAAGGCCATAGCTAGCACTAGCAAGATTACTTTTCCAATCTCCGTCGGTGCTAACATAGAAGGAAATGTTAGTACCACTAGAACGAGCCGTGCGAAGCCACCAATAAGAAGCACTAGTTCCGTTTTTCTTTTTTGCTCCACTATAATTACTAGTTGTTACTCCTAAATTTTTATAGTAATCTAACTGTCTTGTAACATCTCTTGCTGTATCAGAACTTATAGTATTTGAACTTCCTTGTGACCATACTTCTGCTGTACTTAGTAAATATAATTTATCTGTTGATGTAAAGTTTGTTTCTCCACTTGTACTTCCATGTCCTGATACTACTGTAGTATCTATTATTCCATTTCTTAACTCTTCTGGTATTGCATTATATCTGTCTGTATTTACAAATGTATACATACTTGATGCTGGCCAGCCTCCTACATTTGTATTAGTATCATTCATTACATGTGTTGTTATGATATCTGCAAATTCAAGTACAAATCCGCAAGCAGTTTGTGAAAAACCTGCCCTTGAACATTCGCTTGGAGTTGATGTATTTGCTACTCTTAAAAATATGAGTTCCATATGTTCCCATATCAATTTCTTTTTGTATCTCCTATTTTTGTATTTACTTATATTATTTTCTTTTTACTGCTGTTATAATTGTTTCCCATGAATCAGTACTGAATGCTACTGGGTTTACTTTAGGTATAAATTCTCCATCTACATCTATATTTCCTACAAAGAATGTGTTTTGAGCATCATTAGGAGTTGTTTCATCTAAATATAGCCATAAAGAATATGCCACTGAATCTCCTGATTTAATAATTTCATTTTTCCATATAACTCCATCTTCAAGTTCATTAAATGTATATGTATATATTTTCTCAAATGCATTTGAAGTGCCTCTATTGTAAACCATATCATATATGGCTGATGAGTCAGACGTGTTTATCGTTCCATCTCTATTAAAATCTGCTAGTCTTCTTTGCAAATCAGTAAAAGTTGGTAATGAATCTAAAATTAAATTTGCGTCTTTTTTATTAACAATTCCATTCATGTCAACATCGCCAATTTGATAACCTGTATCTTCGTATAATATTATTTTTCTTATAGCTACTTTTAAATGGTCTGCATATTTACTAGTAAGTCTTGCATAACTACTATAATCTCCACTTGGTGTGAATGATGCATCTTCTCTTAGCTTTATTTTTACAGTTGAATCAAGAGATCCTGTGTTTTCTATTTTGAAAATATATGGAGTTTCATTTAAATAAGAGCCATCATTTTTAAATGGATAAATACTTGCTGGAACAGTTACTCCATTTTTCTACCTTAGTACCTATAACTTGCCCTATATTTGTATAAGTTGTATCACATGTTGTATCTTTACAAAAGCTTATATTTAAGTCTCCCATGCTGATAACATTATCTTGACCTTTACCTATACTTAAGAATTTGGCGTAAGTAACTCCTATAAATATAATGACTAACATAGCAACCGAAATAATTAATGTTATGACTTCTTTTCTTATTAATTTATCTATATACATATTTGTCACTCCTATTATCTATTAAGATGATAACATATTCAGTGTGATTTTTCAATAAAAAGAGAAAAAAAGGCTTTTTGGCCTTTACATAAATAGGCTCTAGATAATCTAGTGGGGGAGCTAATTTTACAAAAATTCTAGATAAAAATAAGGGGAAACTCTTATTTTTTTTAACTATAAAAAAATTTATCAGTCATTTTTTTATGACTGATAACACTTATTTTTTTGCATTTCTATCATTTTTTTAAAAAAATTTCACTCATTTTTTTCCATTCAAAATGTACATTGATCTTAATCTAAAAAAATCAAAAATTTCTATATCTATATACTATTCTTTTTTTATTACTTTAATTTTTATTATTTAAACCTTCAGTAAATCCATTAGAAAAATAGTTTATCAATAAATGAATTAACTATATATGGTAACCAATTTTTTTAATTGTTTTAACTACCATTTCAAACTCTTCAAGTCCACAATTAATCCATTCTGTAAATTCATTTTTCTGCATGCTCATAATCAGTATATTATTATACATTATCTAAAAATAGATAAAGATGATAAAAAAATAAAGAAATTATAGTTAAAAATAAAAAGAAATATTTATTAATAATAAAGAAAGATATGGTTATCGCAGAATTACGTTAGAATTAAGAAAAACAAGGTTATAATGTTAATCATAAAAAGTTTATAGAATAATGGTTAAACTAAGTTTAAAGCCATTAAAAAGAAACAAAAGAAAATATTCATCTTATAAAGAAACCATTGGTAAAAATTGCTGATAATTTAATTGAAAGAAATTTTTAATGCAGAAAAAGCCTAATCAAAAAAATGGTATACAGATGTAACTGAATTTAATCTTCGTGGAGAAAAAAATGTTATTTATCACCAAGATTAGATGGATTTAATAGTGAAATAATATCATATAATACTTCTAAATCACCTAATTTAGAACAAGTAAATGATATGCTTAATAAAGCATTTGATGGCAAAAAAATCTAGAAGGATTAATATTTCATTCAGATCAGGGATGGCAGTATCAACACCAATCTTATCAGCAAAGATTAAAGAATAAAGGAATAGAACAAAGTATGTCTAGAAAGGGAAATAGTATGGATAATTGAATGATGGAAAAACATTTTTTTGGACTACTTAAAAACTGAAATGTTTTTGTGATCAAGAAGATAAATACAAAACACTAGATGAATTAATTTTAGCAATTGATGACTATATTAATTATCTAATTATAATAGAATTAAAAATTAAATTAAAAAGGATTGTCTCCCAGTAAATTACAGGTTACAGTCCTCTAATTAGAAACTATTTATAAACTGTCCAACTTTTGGGGTTCAGTTTACTTTTAGGGTTCAGTTCAAATTATCAACTTTTAACTTTGACATTTTTTAAGTTTTAACCTTGACATTTGCATAAGTCGGAGTTTGTTTTTGTTCTCTCTTCCAATTACATTTTGCATAAGTTTACATATGCTTTACACATTATCCCAATCGGAAAGCTGGCGCAACGCCGCGTGCATAACCCGCAGAGTCGTAATCCCAATCGCCGCTGTCGTGCACATTGTAGAAATTGGTGCTATTGTCGGAATAGGCAACGCGAAGCCACCACCAATCTGCACTAGTTCCGTTTTTCTTTATTGCTCCACTATAATTACTTGTACTTGTTCCTAAATTTTTATAATAATCTAATGTTCTTGTTAAATCTTTTTGCAGTATCATAATTTGTATAAGAGCCAGGAAAATCACTACATATTTCTTTTGGTGCTAGTAAATATAATTTATCTGTTGATGTAAAGTTTTCTGTATCACTTTTTCCATGTCCTGATACTACTGTTGTATCTATTATTGCACTTCTGAGTTCACTTGGTATTGCATTATATATATCATTATTTACAAATGTATACATACTACTTGCTGGCCATCCATCTACATTCCATCCATAATTGTAAGTTGTTCCTTTATATTCTCCTTTTGGGTTCATATTATGTGTTGTTATAATATCTGCAAATTCAAGTACAAATCCACATGCAGTTTGTGAAAAACCTGTTCCTGAACATTCGCTTGGTGTACTTGTATTTGCTATACGAAGTGTATGAGTTCCATAAGTTCCCATATCAATTTCTTTTGTATCGCCTACGTTGTATTTACTTATATTATTTTCTTTTACTGCTGTTATAATTGTTTCCCATGAATCTGTACTAAATGATACTGGGGTTACTTTGGGTATAAATTCTCCATCTACATCTATATTTCCTACAAAGAAAGTTTTTGAGCATCATTAGGTGTTGTATTATCTAAATATAACCATAAAAAGTATATAGCTGATTCACCTGATTTAATGGTATCATCTTTGAATATTACTTCATCTTCTAGGCCTGTATATGAATATATGTACATAGTTTCTAATGTTGTTTTACCTCCAATTAGCATTCTATCAATATTAATCATATCCTTTGAATTAATTCTTCCATCACCAGTTGTATCACCTAAAATAATTTGAGTTTCATTAAAAATCAATATTACTAGCAATATAGTTTAAAAAGTAAAGAACTATCTTCATTATTAACTATCCCATCCATATTAACATCGCCAAGTTGGTATCCTGTATCTTGATATAGAACTCTCTTTCTTATTGCCACTTTTAAATGTTCTGGATATTTTAATGATAATCTTGCATAACTACTATAATCTCCGCTTGGTGTGAATGAAGCATCTTCTTTTAATCTAATCTTTATTGTTGAATCAAGTGTTCCAGTGTTTTCTATTTTAAAAATATATGGAGTTTCATTTGAATAAGAGCCATCATTTTTTTAAATGGATAAATATCAGCTGGTACACTTGCTCCATTTTCTATCTTTGTACCGATAACTTGACCTATATTTGTATAAGTTGTATCACATGTTGTATCTTTACAGAAACTTATGTTTAAGTCTCCCATATTAATTACAGTATCCTGTCCTTTATCAACACTTAAGAACTTAGCATAAGTAACACCTATAAATATGATAACAAGTAGTGATACTGATATTAATAATGTAATAACTTCTTTTTTTATTAATTTGTCTATATACATGATTATACCTCTATTATCTATATAAATGATAACATATTGAAAAAGAATTTTTACAATAAAAGGAAAAAAAGGCTTTTTGCCTTTACATAAATAATTTCATTGTTCTAATCATTTGAGCAGTATAACCTACTTCGTTATCATACCAAGCAACTACTTTTAATAATTGTTTTCCATCTTCTTCTACTATGTTAGTAAGAAGACCATCTACTGTAGCACCTACTTCTTCACCAATAATATCTGAACTTACTATTGGGTCTTCTGTATATTTAAGTACTTTACTTTGATTAGATTTAAACATGTTATTAACATCTTCTACTGTAGTACTTTTTTTCTAGTTCTAGTGTTACATCTATAACGCTTCCATCTCCAACTGGAACTCTAAATGCTAAACCATCTAGTTTACCATTTAAATGTGGAATTACTTTTCCTATTTGTGATGCTGCTCCTGTGCTAGTTGGAATAATATTTAATGATGCGGCTCTACCACGTCTAGCTTTTATACCTTTTTTATGTGGAATATCTAATGTTTCTTGATCATTAGTCATAGCATGAACAGTTGTCATAAATCCTTTTTTAATACCAAATTTATTGTCTATTAATTTAAGTACTGGTGCTAAACAATTAGTTGTACAACTTGCTGCACTTATAACTTTATCACTTAAACTTAATATATCATCATTAACACCATATACTATAGTTTTAACTTCATCTTTAGCAGGAGCACTTATAATAACATGCTTTGCTCCAGCATCTAGGTGTGCCTGACATTTTTCAGCAGAAGTAAATACTCCTGTACATTCAAGAACTACATCAATATTAAGTTCTCTCCATGGTAAAAGAGAAGGATCACTTTCAGCATATACTTTTATTCTTCTTCCTTTTACGAATAATTCGTCTTCATCAAAAACTTA
This sequence comes from Clostridium sp., assembly GCA_022010095.1. Lineage (GTDB taxonomy): Bacteria > Bacillota_I > Bacilli_A > RF39 > UBA660 > CAG-1000. Next base: position 1,142,017 of record CP091739.1, on the reverse strand, counting down.
TTTTTACTTTTTATTAGTTCTATGAACTGAATCATATTTATAAAGATATGAAAGTTGTACTGGATCAGTTAAATCATTTATTGCGACAACCTCTATATCTTTATCATTTTCAAGTAACCTTAAAGCAGTTCTACCTATTCTTCCAAATCCATTTATTGCTATTCTTAACATAATTTATTCATCTCCCTTTTATTCAAAATAACTATCTCCAATAAATTCTCTTAGTACACTTGTATATGGTACGTACTCACTAGGTATTGCTAAAAAAATCCATCTAAGAATTTAAGTATTCTTATTGCTTCTTCATAACAATCATTATTTTTTTATCTACTGAATATAATAATGGTTCAGCATATGTTCTTAATACTCCTATTTCATATGATAATGAAGTATTTATAACCATATCTGCTTCTCTTTGATATGGATATACATATTCTTCTTCACTACTTCTCATACCTTTCCAAGTCCCTAATGTATCAGTAGCACTATATCCTCTATGTTTATAATCTCTTACCATACGTCTTAATAATCTTAAGTCTGTTGTTGATATATGATTATGTCTATCTAATCCTACTGGTGTAAATGGACTAATGTATACTTTTAATTTATTCTTTTTATCTATACTTGAACTCAATCTTTCATTTATCGCATGTAATCCTTCTACTATAAGTATTTGATTTTCTTTTAGTGATATAGGTTTACCTTTTATATTCTTTCTCACCTGTAATAAAATTATACGTTGGTTTTAATTATTTCATCTCCATTAAGTAAACTTTTTTTATATGTGAATTAAATAATTTTTATATCAAGTGCTTCAACTATTTCATATTCATAACTTCCATCTGGTTTTTCTTGGTGTATCTTTTTCTATCTACAAAAATAATCATCTGTAGAAATAACTAATGTATCATATCCTTTAGCATTTAAATAAAGTGCTAGTTTTTTTGATGTTGTTGTTTTTACCAGATGATGATGGACCACTTATATATATTGCTTTTTATATATTTTTATCTTTTGATACTTTTTTTCTGCTACTTCTCTTATATTTTCATCATATAATATTTCGTTCTTTTTGTATATAATCACTTATATTACCATCACATACTATTTTATTTATATCTCCTGCATAGTGAACTCCTAAAGTAGATAGTTTCTTTTTCATATTTCTTAAATGCTTCTAATACTTTTAGGTGTTGGATTAAATTTAGGAACTACATTATCTATTGGATAACTTATTGCTACTCCATATGGTGAAACATAAGTTAAATCAAATCTTTTTTTAATATTTTAGTTGAAGCAGGCATTATATAATAGAAATAATTATACATATCTCCTAGTTCACACATAGTAACTGAATCTTTAGTCATATAAGTATAGTTAAGTACTTTTTCATTTTTCTTCTACACTTTTTAGAATATTCTATTGCATCATTTCTATCTACACTTATATTTCTAAATGGTATATCTCTTTTTATTATTTCTTTCATTTTTTTCTTTATTTGTGCTACTACTGAATGATCAACTTGTCTTTTCATTTTTATTTCTGTGTAAAGTGATTTATCAAGTGAATGCTTTATATAAACAAATGCTCTATCTTCATATAATTCTTTCACTGCTAAAAGATATACATAAGTAAGACCTTTCATGTATATTTTTCTTCCTATTCTACTAGCAATAGTTATATAGTTTACATATGAATCAGTTGTAAGTTCTGTTTCGCTGCTTACTATTTTACCATTTATACGAAGTGCGATAACTTGGTCACTATTAAGCATTTCTATTACTTTTCCTACTGTTGTACCGATTTTTTTACGTTTATAATATTGCTATCTTCAAATATAAGTTTTTATTTCTTTTTTTCCACACTATCAACCTCTATCATATAAATATAATAGCAAATTTTTTTAATTTTGTGAATAAATATGGCATTACTTTACTAAAATATTACTAGGAGGATGCATGAAAATACCATTCATAGTAGATGTTGATAGTAAGAAAGAGACAGTATATGATATATATTCTAAATTGTTAAAGGAAAAGAATTATTTTTTTATTGAAGGAGAAATAAATGATGAAAAAGGCTAATCTAATTGTAAGTGAACTTTTATATTTAGATTCTATTAGTAATGATGATATAAATATATATATTAATTCTCCTGGTGGCAGTATTACTGCTGGTATGGCTATATATGACACGATGAATTATATTAAAAGTGATTGTGTTACGATTGGTATAGGGCTTTGTGCTTCTATGGCTGCTTTTCTTTTATCTAGTGGTACTAGAGGCAAAAGATGTTCTTTAAGTAATACTGAAATTATGATTCATGAGCCACTTGGTGGTGTTAATGGACAGGCTACTGAAATTAAGATTGTTGCTGAAAGGATACTAAAGATTAAGAAGAAGTTAAATGTTATATTATCTCGTAATACAAAAAAATCTCTTTCTAAAAATAGAAAAAAAGATGTTGAAAGAGATTATTATATGGATAGTGATGAAGCACTTAAATATGGAATTATTGATAAAAATTATTTAAGTGTTTTTATATTTTTACCATTTCTTTTATTTTTTTCTAAATCTATGATTTATACCACTTTTTGTAATTGGTCTTTCTGTTTCCGTACTTATTATTTCTGCTAGTTCTGCCATTGAACTTTCTGGATATTTTTCTTTATAGATACAAATGTCTTTTATACCTTGTTCTAAAAGGTCGAAATCTCTTGTTTCTCGTAATTTACGAATAAGTTCTAATTGTTCACTACTTGCTTGTATCATTTTATCAACATTAGCTTGTTCACAATTATTAAGTCTATTTGTCATATTTTTTTATGATCTCTATATATTCTTATGTCTTCATAATAGAATAATGAAGTTCTTGCATTTAATAATTTTATAAAGTCACTTATTTTTTCGCTTTCTTTTATATATACCATATAGTTTTTTTATCTCTTTTTGATAACTTTACTATTAAAGTAAAAATTCATTTAAAAGATTATTAACATAGTTAGCAGTATCTTCATTTGATATAACAAATTCAAGATGATATCTACTTGTCTTAGGGTCATTTATACTTCCACACATCATGAAGACTCCCCTTAAGTATGCTTGTTTATCATGTTCTTCATCTACTAGGTAATTATCAGGTACATATATTCTTTCATTATTTTTTTGAATGCATAAATCACTTAAAATTAAATCTATTTTATCGTGAACACTTAGTAAAACAAGCTTATTACCACGTAAGCTATTGTAACCTGTATCCATATCTATTTCTACATGATATATTTCTTTTAATAAGTAAATAGATACGTCTTGCAACACTTATGTTTTTCTGTATATATTTCAAATTTATCATCAAATATTTTACCACCAATATTAAGTATTGCAGAAAGTTCTGCCATTTTTTCACTTTCACCATATTCTATACTTGATATTTCATTTTTTTATATTGCTAGTAAATGACATGTTTCTTCACCAATATAATAATAGCATAAAAAAATAAAAAAAGAATTCAAAATGTATGAATTCTCTTAATAATATCTAGTTTTTGAATTTTTTTCCTTTTTTTAGGAAAAATTTACAAAGTTTCTTGGATTGTTTTTACTGTTACTGCTAGGAGATGTAACACTTACTCCAAAGTGAAGATGTGGTCCGGTTGAACAAGCATCATAACTTTCTCCTCCTCCACTTAAAGCAATTACTGTATTAGTGTCTACTTTATCTCCTACGCTTACTTTAAATTGTGATAAATGGTAGTAATATGTTTGAACTGTTCCTACACCTTTTAAATTATGTCTAATATAAAGTTCATTACCACCACAACTTGATCTAACTATCTTTTTAACAACAACACCTGGTGCAGATGCATAAACTTTAGTACCAGTTGATACACCAATATCTATACCATTATGAAGTCTCCATACATGCTTAGTTGGATGATAACGAAGGCCCCATTCACTATTAATCCATCCACTGTTCACTGGTCTTGTTAACTTGTTGGCAAATGCTACTCCAAGACAGTCATTAATACTAGTTGTTTCTTTACATTTATTTTCTTTGAATATTTTTTCATAATATTGTACTTCTTTTTTACTAGCTTCATATTCTTTTTCAGCATCTGTTTCATCTTCGATTAAGTCATCAAGCGTTAAATTTGAAGCTTTTAATTTTTCTTCAAGTGTTTTTAATTGTTTGTTCGCCTTTTTTTCAATATCTTTTCGAAGTTGAACTTGTAATGCTTTATTTTCTTCTATTTTCTTATACATATCATCTATAAGTTCATCATTATATTTAGTAAGTTGTTCTACAACAGCACCTCTATATATAAAATCAGTAAAGTCTTTTGCTTGAAAAACATATTCAAGATAAACATTTTCTCCTTTGGATACTTGTAAAAAAATGAAAGTAAGTTATCTATTTCTTTTTTTGTTTATTGATTATTTCTTCATCAAGGTCTGCGATTTTTATCATAAGCGTCTTCTATTGCTTTATTATTATCTTCGATATCTTTATTTATCTTATCAATATCGCCTTCCATATTTTTGATTTCATTTTTTGTTTGATTTTTGCGATCGGCTGCTTGTTGTCTTTTTTTATCAAGTTTAGCCATACTGTTTTTTAAATCTTTTAGTGATGAATTTTGATTAACTGCATAAATACTATCAACTTTAATAAATATAAATATTGAAATAGAAATGATTAATATAACTTTAAATATCTTCTTCATCATATTTTCAAATATTTCCTTACTGCTTTAAAGCTACCAAATGCTCCAACTACTACACCTACTGCTACTAAAATTAACATTAAAGTATATATGATTGTGCTTGGTTTTAATAATTTGATTATTGCTGTAAATAGTTGCCCACCTAATCTTTTATATAAATAACTATATCCATAACAACATATTAGTACCGGTATAATTGATCCCATGAATCCTAAAATAATTCCTTCAAAGAAGAATGGTTGGCGTATAAATATATTGCTTGCTCCTACAAGTCTTCTTATTTCTATTTCTCTTCTTCTTGATTGAATTGTAATTTTTGATAGTGTTTGATATTAAGAATGCTGTAACTATTATAAGGGCTATTACTACTACATATGTAACATTTTTTTAACAACATCAAATATTTTAACTAATTCTTCAACGCTACCTTCACCATATTTAACTATATCAACTTTGTCAATTTTTTTAATTTCATTTACTGTCTCAGTTATATCAGCAAGGTCATCTACTTTAACTAAGTATGTATCTTGAAGTGGATTTGTTTCTTCTGTATATTGTGCCATTATACTGTTAAATATTTCTGATTCTTTTTGCATGTCATTTTTAACTGATTCTTTTGAATTAAATGTAACACCATCTTCTTTTACATTTGGTAATGATTTAAGTCTTACACCTATTGATTCTATTTCTGTTTCTGTAACTCCTCTTTCTAAGAATACAACTATTGTCATGTCTTTTTCTATTTCAGTTGTGAAGTTGTTAACATTGCAAGATAAAAGAATGCTAAATCCTACTAATATAAGTGTTATTGTTATACATGATATGCTTGCTAATGATAAAGAGAAATTACGAAAAAAACACCTTTAAATGATTCTTTTTATATTATTTCCTAAAAATTCTAAATGCCTTCACTCTTATATCTTCCTTTCATAGTATCTTTTTGCTACTAAACCTTTTTCTATAACGATAACTCTTTTTTTCATTTTGTTGACTATTTCTTTTGTCATGAGTTGCCATTATTATAGTGGTACCAAGGTCTTTATTGATATTGTCTATTACGTTCATTATTTCCATTGATGTTTCTGGATCAAGGTTACCAGTTGGCTCATCACATATAAGAACTTTTGGATCGTTTACGATGGCTCTTGCGATTGATACTCTTTGTTGTTCTCCTCCAGAAAGCTCATCAGGATAACTTCTAAGTTTATCTTTAAGACCAACTTGTTCGATTGCTTTTAATGTTCTTTTCCTAATATCGCTTTCTGGAAGTCCATATACTTCAAGAGCGAATGCTACATTTTCATATACTGTTAGTTTTGGTAATAATTTGTAGTCTTGAAAAACTATTCCAAGTTTACGTCTTAATTTGTATACTTTACCATTTCTAAGTTTAGAAACATTTACTCCTCCTACATATACTTCACCACGAGATGGCTTTTCTTGTCTATATAAAAGTTTTATGAGTGTACTTTTTCCACTACCTGATGCACCTATTATGAATACAAATTCTCCTTTTGATATTTCAAGATTAACATCACATAAAGCTGTAACACCATTAGGATATCTTTTTATATATTTTTTTAGTTCTATTAACTGCATATATCCTCCTTTGATATAATTTATTTAACTATATATTATAATTATTATCTATTTAATTGTCAAAAGACAATTTTTTCCTTTTAGTTCCGCCAAGTACTTCGTAGCAATCACTTACTACTATGAAAGCATCACTATCTATTTCATGTATTGCATTTTTAAGAAGTGTATATTTTTCGGTTGGAACAACGCACATAAGCATTTTTCTTCTTTTGTGACTGTATGCTCCTTTTGTATCAAATTCTGTAACACCACTTTCTATTATTTTTTTAATATGAAATCTTTTACTTCGTCTTCTTTAGTTGTATGGATAAAAAAATGTTTTAGAATCACTTATTCCTATCAACATTTTATCAACAATGCTAGTAGATATTACCATAATGATTAGAGAATACATAAGTGCAGTGTATCCAAAAAAACTGCTCCACCACATAAAAATTATTATTATTGATATGTATCTTAATATTTTACCAAGTGGTAATGATATATATTTTTGAAGTATTCGAGCAAGTATACTTGTTCCGCCTGTATTGAATCCTGATTTGTAAACAAGGCTTTCTCCAAAACCACTCGCAACACCATAACCTAGTACATAAAGTAATATATTATCAAATTTAAAATTGATTAGTTCTGGTATATCAGTTGTTGCATATAGAAATACTGTGAATACAGTAGCACCAACTATACTCATAATGGACTCTTTAAATCCAAGAGTGAATAAACTTATTATTATGAATAGTAAATTGCCAAGTAGTATCACTAAGTTAATATTTATATTTGAAAAGAAGTGATTAAGTATTATACCTACTCCTCCGAGTCCTCCTGATACGAAATTATTAGGTACACAAAATAAATTAAATGATAAAGCAGATGTTAACGTTCCAACAACGAATAGAATTGCTCCCTTTAAACTTTGCTTTTTAATAACCCTATTTTTAATTTCACCACTGTTTATTCTTTTAAACCATTTCATATTCTAGTACTCCAGTGTAATTATATCAAATTTTCAAATGTTTTTTTCTACGTGTTTAATTTTGTTTGTTTTTTACTTTACATATATTGAGATTTTATTTTGTTGAATTTTTTTATGTTGAAAGCTTATTTGTTCTTGACTTGTTGATGTAATGCTAAATATCATATTTTTTTACAAAAATCGCTCACAAATGTTAATAATTTGTGTATAAATTTGTTAATTTTTTTGAATGATATATTTTTTAATTAAAAAAACACTTACTTTCGTAAATGTTAAATGTTAGATTTTTTTAAATATGATTCTAGGAATTCTTTTATATCTCCATCAAGTACTTTGTCAACATTTGATGTTTCATATCCACTTCGTGTATCTTTTACAAGTGTATAAGGACACATTACGTAACTACGAATTGCACTTCCAAAGTTGACATCCATTACGTCTCCTTTGAGACTTTTTATTTTGTCATTGAATTCTTTTTGATTTAGAAGGAATAGTTTATTTTTTAACATATTCATCGCGATTTCTTTGTTGCGAAGTTGACTTCGTTCTACTTGACTTGATACTACTATACCAGTAGGGATATGTGTTATTCTAACAGCAGAATCTGTTGTATTTACGCCTTGTCCTCCACATCCGCTTGAACGATATACATCTATTCTTAAATCACTTTCTTTTATTTCAACATCCATATTTTTATTTATTTCTGGTGTGACAAGTACAGATGCGAATGATGTGTGACGTCGACTATTACTATCAAAAGGACTAATTCTAACTAAACGATGAACTCCTGTTTCACCCTTTAAGTATCCAAAAGCATAATATCCTTTAACAAGCAATGTACACCCTTTTATACCAACTTCTTCACCATCTTGTTTACTTATTATTTCGTATTTATAATCATTTTTATCAAAATATCTTGTATACATTCTAAGTATCATATTAGCCCAGTCATTACTTTCAGTCCCACCTGCGCCACTATGTATTTCTACGTAAGCATTACTACTATCAAATTCACCACTTAAAAGAGCGAATAATTTAAGTTTTGATAAGGATTCGTTTATACTTTCCATCTCTGTTTCGATAAGTTCTATATCATCTTCATTGATACCTGTATTTACTATATCATTAACGTCATTGATAGATTCATTAACAGTGTCATATTTTTTACATATATCACGGAGTCCTTTAAGTTCACTTAAAACATTCTTAGCATTTTCCATATCATTCCAGAATGATGAATCATTAGAAATAAGTTCAAGTTCACTTATTTTGTTCTTTTTGCTGTCAATATCTAATTTGATTTTAATATCATTGATTAGTGTACTATAATCTTCTAATTTTTTTAATATTTCTCTTTGTTCCATGAGAAAAATTTTTATCATAAATATTTGTAAATCTCAATTTAAATTGAAATTCTTAATATTTTTTTGATATCGATTTTTTTATTTAGTTTATATTGAATTTTTAATTAATAATGTGACTTATACCACTTAGTACTTCTATAACTATCATTGATAGTTCATATAAAAGTAAATAATATGTATGACAAACTTTTAAATTGCAATAGGAAACTTAATTTAATTTCTTTTTAGTATTTCTTTTTATCTTTTTGAAATTTATAATTATTAAATATATTATTACTACTACAGATAGTACTATTATTATTACTTTTATTGTTGTTAATAGCATTTCATTATTTATTGTTATAAATGACATAAAATTAGTAATAATGTGAACTATTATTGATGGTAAGATTGATTTATATTTTACAGCAAGTGTTGAAAAGACTATTCCTATAAATATACATGGTATTGCTTGTGTAAAAAGTTCCATGAAATAGTCCAAACATTATAGATGATAATATGATTGCTGTATAGGTACCATACTTTTTTTTAATATTTTTTTAAGATGTAGCCTCTAAAGATTATTTCTTCAAGTATTGGTGCGATTATGATTCCATATATATAGAAAATTATGCTGATGCTTTCTTCTGTATCTTCTGGACTATAATTTAATAAAGTTATTATGTGTTGCCATACTATCCATATGAATCTCACTATTAAAAATTGATACGATTATGTTTAAAAATCAGTTTTGCTATATTTAGTTTTTTTCATATCTAATTTGGTGTTTATTTTTTTGATTCCATTTCTTTAAGAATATTCTGTATCCAACATAATATGTATATGCAGTTCCACAATATAAAACTATTTCCCCTAAAATGCTAGCAGGGTTTTCACTATCTATAAGAAATTCTATACCAAATGCTAGACCTAATGATAAAAATGTAAATGCTATTCCAAATATTGCTATGAATATCATAAATGATGATACATATCTAAATTCCTTCAAATAATTTCTTTTTTCTTCTTTCATACTACCTCACTCTAAATGATCTTGTTCCCTTTGTAATGATAGCATAATAAAAATATTATACTTATAACAAATAATATTATCGTTGTAATTGATAAATATAAGAGATTAAGTTTGATTTGGTTATCAAATAATATATAAGTGATAAACCAAATAATAGCATCAAAGACTTTATAAAATTTGTTTACTATTGTTCCATCAAATGAATATGGTTGAAATAAGTAATAGCCAAATAAATGGTACATTGAATAGAATATTGATAAAACAATAGGTAAAAATACATAGAACTATTACTTTTGAAATATCAGCATTATTGTTATATATTAAATAGTATAATATCATAGTGATACTGAATCCTAATGATGGAATTATATTTCTTTTGATGGTGTATTTAAGTCTTAATAACATATTTTCTTTGATACTTGATGATGAACGATAGAAATTATAGTTCACAAGAAATCTATCTATATCCATAAAAACATACGAATAAAAAAATATGATGAATATTGACATAGAAAAATAAACTATTAGAAATAATACATAGTTATAATTAAAAAAATAATATCAATTATGTTTTTTTCTTATTTAATATTGATGGTATAAGTAATGCGATTATAGTGACTATCAATGTTAATATGTATAATCTTTTGTGATTTACAATATTATTTTTTTAATATTCCTTTTTTTATGAACATAATAAATAAAAAGTTATATACAGTATTTTTTTCATCTTTTTTTGATTTATATCATATGTTATGTTGACTGGTCTTATTTGTGATGCTTCTTCCTTATAGATGTTATTGTTGATTGTTCTTTGCTTAATTATAAATTCTTCATTTAAATTAGCTTTATATAGTTTTTACATAATTATATGAGAATAATTTTTTTAATATACAGATTGATATTATGACTAGTAAAAATATTAATGTAAGTCATTGTATTATTTGGAATATATATTTGTTTTAAAAATAGATACAACTATTAGTGCTGATAAGATTGTAATAATTACAAATTTTTAATAAATAGTTTGCTTTTATAAGTATAATTATTTTTTTCTTAATATTATGTAAAAAAAGAAGTATTCAAATATTATTTTTTTATTGATATTGTTGATAGTATTGTTAGTGTTTTTGTTAATATACTTATATTTAAAAAAATTTACTTATGAATAAAATTGGTAGTATTTGATAAAAATAGGTTTTCAAAGATTGCATATTTTTATTTTATATTTACCATATACATTAGCATCAAATTTCAATAGTTTTATTAAGTTATATTCTTTAATAGTGAATTTTGTGATTTTACTGATTATGCAAATTACAATTGTAAACAAGATATAGTAAAATATAAACATAACAGTGTGATTTTTAAACATAAATATGAAAAGTGCTGTGAGTAATAATTTTTCAGATAATTGTTTTTTTAGACATTTTTAGTGATGAAAAATGCTATATTTAATCCTGCTTTTTACTTCATATTCTCCAGTTAAATCTTCATTAAAGAAATGAGATAATATAAATGCATGTGATAAATAATAAATAAATTGATTGACAATGATTGATAAATTTAATTTTTCTTATATAATTGTGAAGTTTTTATATCATTTTTTTCATTTGTCAATATCTCCACTATTTTACTCTCGAAAGATGGTGATTTTTATTATATTTGAATCAACTTGTTCTATTTTTTTATTATTTATTATTGCTATTTCATCGCACATACTTGTAGCGAGTTCTAAAATGTGTGTTGAGAAAATAATGATGTGGTCTTTTTTTAATGACTTGAAAATATCTTTTATTTCTTTAGCAACAACTACATCAATCGAAGTTAAAGGTTCATCTAGTAAGATTACTTTTTGGTTTTGAAATAATGCACATTAATATTTGAACTTTATTTTTCATGCCTGATGAATAATCTTTTATTAATTTATCTTGATCTTTCTTATCTAGTGATACTTTCTCAAAAATATTTATTTATTTTTGTCTATTTCATCTATCTTATTTATTTCCATGTATGTTTTGATAAATTCATATCCTGTTAGGAATTCTGGTAGCATTGGATCTGTTAAAAACAAATCCTATGTTATTTGAATCTAATTGTTCAGTTGATTTGTCTTCATTTTCTATAAAGAATTTGCCTTTTTTTGTATTGAATTAATCCATCTAAACAATTAAAAAATGTGGTTTTTCCACTTCCATTTCTACCTAAAAGACCATATATTTTACCACTTTCAAATGTAAATGATACATCATCTAGGACTAAATTTTCTCCATACTCTTTTGTTAAATTTTCTATTACTAATTTCACTACTATCACCTATTGTAATGATAACATATATCTATTATTAAATATATACGTTTTTCTGGCTTTTTGTGATATTTTTTTGTGAATTCTTAATATTTAGTTAGAATGCATATTTTATAAGATTTTTTTTATTATAAATAAAAAGCAATACTAAAAATATGTGTAATCTAGTATTGCACTTGTTTATTTTTTTATATAAATTTATTATAGTAATTTTAATGTATATTCTTCTTCTATTTCACGAATAATGAAGTCTATATCTCTATCTTCATATTCACGTCTTTTAAAGTCAACTACTGCATTCATGCATTCAGTATCAAAATGTACATAATCCATAATACTTTTAAGTACATTCTTATCATACTTGCCTGAACTATATATATTCATAAGTAAACCATGTGGCACATGATAATTTAAACTTTCTCCATCTAATCTTCTAATTGTATATACATCAAATTTTTCATCATATCGATATGCATACTGTATAACCATATTTTCCCCACCTCTATTTGTATTGTACCATTTAAAAAATACTATTGCTAGTATTTTAATTTTTTTAATATGTTGTTAATTAATATTCCATACATATGCTTTTTTTCTTTGTCAGTATTATAATTATAAAGTTCAATAATATATTTTCCATAATTAAATTTGTAGATATTTTTCTTTTTTTAACATATTTTTATATTTGTATAACCTAAGCATTTAAGATTCTCTTCTGTGATATATTCATGTTTAAAATTACTAAATAGTATATCAGTGTCAAATGCTATATAAACTGGTTTTTGATTATTAAGTTTTGTATTGTAATTTTCATTTGTGAATATGAAGAAATTAAAGTATGCATAGTAACCATTTTTTTATAAAGAATACTACCATCTGTTGTGTACCCTTTACCTTTATTTGTACTTATAATACCTTGTTTTTTTATTGTATTTTCTTTAATTCCAAATTTTTTTGATAATTCTTTTATACTTTAGATTTATTAAATTAAATATATCTTTGTTTAATGAGAATAATTCATTGTATGTGGCTTTCAAAGTCATATTCTTTTTTTAACTGACTTATCAAAAATTGTAGTTGCTTGAATTATATTTCCATCCTGTAAAAACAATAACCTTCTTTTTTTTAGGATTGCCAGGTTTTTGTTATTTTTATCATTTTTCATTTACTATTTGGTTATCTATTTTAGTTCCACCATCTGTGTCAAATTTAATAGTGTATCTTTTTTTATTTCTTTTTTTGGTCCATATTGCCTTTAAAGTAATATCTCTTTTCGTATGGATATTCTGTATAATCAAAGATATTATTATTTTCATCTACCCAATGACTAAATATATAGCCTTCTTTTTTTGAGGTAGTGGCATTATTAATTTTTTTCTTTGTAATATACCGCTAGTACTGGATAGTCTACATTTTCTTCAGGAACAAAAGTAATTATATAATTATTTAACTCTTCATATTTAGCTGTTAATGTTTCATCACCACTAATTGTATATTCATCATTATAAGTTTTATCATTTGAATCCACAAATCCAATAAATTTAAATCCTTTTTTTATTATAACTTGGAAGTTTTATTACTTTATCCTTTTTACCTTTAATTTGATTTTTGTTCTTCATCATTTATTAGTGTAATCGTGTAGATTTTTTTCTTCATTATCATTTGTTTTTTTATATTATTCTTTATGAGAATTACAATTAGTGTGGTAAAAAAATTAATGTGAATACTACTCCTGATATAATAAGTACTAATTTTTTTATTATCCATTCTATCACTCTCTATTATATATTTTATCACAATATTTATATAATAGATAGCCAATTAAAGTACCAAATGTATTTAAAAATTATATCATCAATATCTGTCCATCGTGGCAAAAAAATAATTGAAACAATTCTATAAATAAGGATAATGTGAATCCAATAAGTATAACTGTTTTTACATTTTATTTTTATATAAATATGGTAATAGAAATCCAATTGGTATAAATAATATAATGTTACCAAGTAGATTTATTATAAAAATATGTGTAATTTCCATATTTGATGTGACTTATATAGCTATCATAAAAATATCTTAAATGGGATAAAAATTATTGTTGTGAATACCTTTGTTAATATAAACTGATTTATTAAAGTGAAATTCACATAATATAGTTTGTGATAATAACATTATAATTGCGAAAATAAATAATAGTAGTATTACTTCTCTTTTTACGTCTATCTTTTTATTTCTTAAATAAATTATTCTGATGATGATGTAGATTGGTAGAATATATAATTCATAATGTAAAAATACTTTTTATATAAAAATTTAATATCATAATAACACCATAAATATTATAATATATGATATACTATTTGTGGAAGTGATTTATATGAAAAATATCTACTAGGGGAAGATATGCTTTAAGAATAATGACTGATTTAGCAATGAATAATGACGATAGTTTTATTTCTTTGAAAGAGATATCAAGTAGACAACAAATAAGTATGAAATATTTAGAACAAATTATATCTTTATTAAATAAAGCTGGTTATTTAGATTCTTTGCGTGGTATTAATGGTGGATATAAATTAAATAGAAAGCCAAGTGAATATAGAATTGGAGATATTTTTAAGAATTGCTGAAGGGATTTGACTCCTGTTCTTTGTGTACATGATGATTGTGAAAGAAAAAAATGAATGTAAGACTTTTAAATTTTTTTGGAAAGGTCTTGATGAAGTTATAACAAATTATGTTGATAGTAAAAACATTGGAAGATTTATTAAAAATGATCTTCTTTTTTTATAGAAAAAAACTAAACAACTTTTATAAAAATTATCTAGTCTTTTTAATTGAATTTTATTTATATACATATTAATATTTTTTTATAGAACTGCCTAATAAAAATTATTAATAGTTATAACATACTCTATCAATAGGAATTATTTATTGTATTTGTAGAAGCCTTCTCCACTAGCGATTCCAAGTTTTCCTTTTTCAATATATTTTTTTAATAGTGCTTCTATTTTTTTAAAAATTGTATGGTGCTAAAAAAGATGGTATTTTTACATACATAAGTACTATTTCGCGTGCAGTATTAAGCCCTACTGTGTCAAGTATTTGAAAAGGCCCCTTTGGTGCTCCTGTTCCAAGTGTCCATGCCTTATCTATAGTTTCAATATCTGAAATACCATTTACTAATAAATCTAAGCCTGAAAATAGAAATGGTATTAACATAGAATTTAAAAGGTATCCAGATTTTTCTTTAGCTATTGGAAGTGCTACCATATTTATTTCTTTGGCAAATTTTATTACTTCGTTAAAGCTTTTGTCGTTTGTTTCATTATGTTTCATAACTTCTGCTGTATTATTTTTCCATATAGAATTAGCAAAATGAAGTGCTAAAAACATTTCAGGTCTACCTGTGTATTTTGCTAGCTTGCTTGGAAGCATAGTTGATGAATTGGTAACAACAATTGTTTTTTTGGAAGTAAATATGACATTTTTTTAAGTATAAATCTTTTTATGTTAAAAATCTTCCGTCATTGCTTCAATAACTAAATCTGCATTTTTTTAATAGACATTCCTAGATCTATTTCAAATTTAATATTTTTTTATATGCTTCATCTACACGTTTGATGCATTCTTTATAATTAAAAATTATCATAATTTGAAATTCCATTACACCAATTGTTAAACATTTTTCCTTCATCAGTATTCATTAAATTAATATTTTTCAGTATATTTTTTTCTTCAATTCTAGTAGTTTTGCTTTTAGTTCTGTTAACACTTTCATGACTTCTTAACCATACTGTTACATTAAATCCACAATATGCTGTTTGAAATGCTATTTGTGATCCTAAAACTCCTCCACCTATTATTGTAATATTTTTCATATTTTCCTCCTAGTGACTAAACCCTTCATTATCAAAAAAATTCTTCCATGTCGCCATTTATTTTTTTGTAAGATAAATTATTTACTTTTTATTTGTTCATTATTAACAAGCTCTAAAAATATAATCTTTATTAGTTTCTTCAGTATCTTCCATTTCATCATGTATAGCTGGATAGTAAACATTTAAATAATATTTTTTATCATCAATTTTAATACTTCTAGTAATATTTCCTGTATTTACGAAGTCAGTAGCATATATACCACTAGTAAATACATATGTATTGTTTTCTTTAAATATATTAAGTATATAGCAACTATCATTTTCACACGTGCCATACATTCCACTTAGAGCATCTATATATTCATAATCATTTTCTACAATATCTTTTTTGTATTTTTGGCCATAATCAAATGATATATATCCTACAACTATCATACAAATTATCAATATTATAATTTTCGAATGTTTATTCAATCTTATCTCCCATTGATAATTATATCATAATAAAAAGTAATAAATTCTAATATCTATTACTTTTTGTATAGTTAACGTAAATTATTTATAAAGCGCCTAACATATTCTTCATCGTGCTCTGTTTCTTGATGTTGTTGTCTTGCATTTGCAATTCTACTATAAGTATTGTTAGCACTTTCTATTCTTACATCCTCCATCATTTGTCTATATCTATCAATATTTTCTTTTTTATATGGTCCATCAAAATATTTTCTTATTATTTCTGCAATTTCTGATACACTTAATTCATTTGAATGCTTATAAGTTAAAAACATTTGGTTTATGCATCTTTCTTCATCTGTATATTCACCAAATGATGTTATTATTTCTCCTGTTATAATGTCTTTTACTTCACTACTTGACAAACGTTCACAAATTATTGGTACATCTGTTAAACCTTTTACTTCTTGATCATAGTCGTATGACCAAAATAATACTTTGTCAGTTTTTTTCTCTGTTTTTTTGATATAAACACAATCATGAAAAACACTGCTATTATGTCCATTTGATGTTGACCCATGAATATTATTTGATAAATAAATATTTACATACTTTGTCATAATTTCCTCATTTCAAGATATATTATATATTCTTTGATAAAAAAATGTCAATAGATAATTACTCCCTCTAAATTACATATGTACGCGTCTGGTAGTATCTCTTTTTATTTCTTTTTAAAAATTTCTATATCTTTTTTTCATATTTTCTTCCAACTAATATACCTTCTATAAAAATTAGATGGTATTCCAAAGAGTATTGCACTTTCACGATCAGTAAATAAGTCATTCTTACGTTTTTCTGTCTTTGATAAAAGTTTCATAATAGATTGGATTCACAAAAATCTTTTTACATCTATATCACTTATATTATTTGATAAGATATCTCCTTTTAATAATTCATGAATATAATCATTTTCTCCATTAAAAAAATTATTCCAATTTGTACTCTATCTTGAACTAAACTGGGCATAAATCTTGCTTCTTTTGTTTGTTCTATATTCCATTTATGACAATCTATTTTTTTGTAATTTCATTTATAATGTTATTCATATTACTATAAGGAATAATAGCTGTTTTATTACATCCTGTGTCAATATTATTTTCAAATATTCCACTATAAAGAATTGTTCCCCCAGAATAAAAGTCAATATAGTCTTTTAATAAATAATCTTGTTTTAAATTCCATACCCCAACTGAGCTTGGATATTTAGAAGTTCTTGCATTTATGAACCAACTTGATATTAGTCCATTTTTTTATTATCTCTCTTAGACCTTCTATATTTTTTTATATGTTCCATGAAGTAATGTACCTTTTTTTAATAATACTTTTTCTCCTATCTTGTAATTATTGATTATTTTGTATTCTTTTTTTGCTTCATAGTATCTCTCTATTTGATCAAGCATTATTTTTTTAGAATTATCTTGCAATTTTTTTCATTTACAATTTTAATATAATCTTCCTTATTCATATTAATCTCCAATATGATTATAACATGATTAGTAGTGTATATAAAGAAATATAATATAATATAAAAATGATAAGAAATTAATTCTTACCATTCTTGTTTAGTTCTAGTTTTGCACTTTTAGAATCTTCATAATTTACTTTTTTTTACGTGATTCTTCAAGTATTGTTATAATGTTAATTTCTTTTGCACTCTACACTATTTTTTTTAACAATGCGATTATCGTTTCTTTTTAATTCGTCACTAATTTCAGGAATAATGCCAGTTTCATAAAAATCTTGAATTACTTTATTAGCAAGTTCTACTTTGCTTGCTTCATGTGATTTTTGTTTCTGGTAGTTCTTTAGTTTCAAATTTCTTTAATTCTCTTCTAATAAATAATTCATTATTATCTAAATTATTTTTTTATACCTTGCGATTTATCATTAACTTGTCTAATCTCTTTAACTCTTTTTATATTCAATTAAATTTTCTTTTTGATGATTTATATGATTTTATTACATATATCATATAAATTGGTGTTGTAAATAATCCAATTGTTGGTGCGACTGAAATCAATGTTAAACTGGCTAACATTATTATTGCCATTTTTTTATCATTCTTTTGATATCTTTTGTTGCACTTGATTTTTGTTAATTTTTTTCTAATTCGTGCATGTTGTCATCTAATAATTTGTTTAAACAACCTTTTAATGCTTCATTTTCCTTTTTAATAATTCTTCTAAGTATGATTTTGAAAAATTCTTTTTATATCTGTTATATCCATATAGATTTTAGTTGCTGAAGATGATATATCACTTGCTTTTTCAATATTTGTTTTGTTAATTGTTTGTTTTTCCATTTTTAACCTTATTTCCTTCTTTAATGAATAATTCTAATACTGTACTTTTTATCAACTTCAAAAACTAACTTTTTTTGCGTGCTTCTTCAAGTAACTTTTTCTATATCATTTTCGTCACTGTCCAAATCATTTTTTTAAAAATTGATATTATTGTTTGTTTTATATTTTTTTATCAAATTCAGGTAATACCCCTGTTTCAAAATATTCTTGTATGATATTGTTTGCTAATTCTACTTTGCTTACCTTTGCAGGTTCTTGTTTTCTTTGCTCTGCTTCTTTATCATTTAATGTATTTAACTTTCTCGTTATTAACATATTATTATTTGCAATATTGTTATTTATTGGATTTATTTCTGATACTAATTGTTTGGTTTCTTTTTATTTTATTTTTTTAGATTCTTCTAATAATTCGTTTCTTTTTCTTTGCTGTTATACAAATAATTCCTGCATATGCCATACATGCTATTAAACCAATATATCCGTTTATTATTCCTATTAACATTGAAGTTATTCCTAAAGCATTAATAAAAAAATTCTATATTTTTCTTATCTTTTTCTCTATTTTTTTTGTTAAAGTTTTTTTCCATATCCATTTCTATAAGCATTAATCCATTAGCAAGTTCATAACTTAATTTTTTTCATTTTTTTATTAAGTAATTCTATTAAAAAAAGCTTTTAGAAAATTCTTTATCACTGGTAGCGTCATCATATATTTTAGATACTTCAGTTTTTTTACTATTTCAAATGATTTTTCTACCTTTTTTTCTACATAATTATTTTCTTCATTATTAATTTTTTTCATTTTTTTATTTCCTTTCACAAATTGCTTTTATATTGTATCAATTTTTTTACTGATAAAAATCAATTAAAACTTCAAATTAAAAAAACAAGCCTTGTAAACTTGTTTTTATCCATGTCTTCCGCTTCCGCCACCATGGCCACCTCCTGATGAACCACTACGTGATGAGAAACTTCCTCCGCCACTACTAGATGATGACTCTACTCTAGTATAATGTGTCGTATGTGAAGAAATTAATCTTTTATTTCGTTTTTGTATATTTTATACTATTGTTATTTAGATATTCTCCTGCCATAGTCTCTTTTTTAACCATTTTATTCTTTTTAACCATTATTGATAGAACTATTATTGTTACTATTGTTGCTACTATAAATGCTGTTAGTAATGGTAACTTATATCCTTTTTTAATGTAACCCATATCATCTAAATAGTAATCTTTTTAATTCTTTTTGGAATTCCTTTATTATAATATGTGTTAAATTCATCTATGAATTTTGTGAATCCATCAATATAGTTTTTTGATTTTAAATCTTCATATATATCATCAAGAACATAATCACACCTATTTTGTGGATAGTATAGTTGCGCTTGACCAAATGTATATACATTAAAATAAGGGTTTTCCTCGTATGTATTTCTAAATAAAAATTACTCCACTATAATTTTTTTGAAATTTATTCCAAAAATCATTATAATCATAGAAATCAGAAGCATAAGTATCATTGGTATTATCATTTGTATATGGAACACTATCTGTTAAAATTACCATATCCATTTGTGTTTTATTAATATAATCATCAATTAAACTCTTTAATTCATTTTTTTCTTCTTCATTAAGTACATTTGAAAAAAATCATATTTTTTTTCACTTGAATCTACATATTTTGTATTTTTTTAACATTGTCGATATTGCTTTCTGTAATTTTTCCATTTTTTTATTAACACCATAATTGTTTGATTCAGTTCTTTCTTTTTAGATTTACTTCTGCTTTTTAAACTTAGTGGTAAAATTAATAATAAAGATAAAAACTATTATTCTTATTATTCTTTTTCATTTATGACCTCCTATGTAAAAAAAGATAACTTATTAGTAATACTAATGCAAATGTAATTACAAATGTTAGAATTCCATATTTAAGTGCTTTCTTTTTATCTACTGGTATGTTACCTACGAATTCTCCAGTTTGACCATTCATCGCGAATGTATAAAATTTATCTTTATATTTTACATTTATCATCCATACAGGTAGTAGTGCATATTTTGTTAATAATTTTTCTGCTTTTAATGTGTCGTTTATTATTGATTTTATACCCATGCCCATATCTCTTTTCATTTCATCTCTTGTTGAATTTAGGCTTCTGAGTGTCGCATCATTAAAGCTTTTTTCTTCTTCTACATCATACTTTTCTGCTAAAAAGCCTGATAGATATGCATGATTATATTCTTCTAAGTCTTCATAATTAAATGGTTCAATTGTATTCATTATATCATCATCGAATCTTGTGGAACCATCTACAGGAATTTTATTAAATTCCATTTCACCTTCTCTTTCAAGTCTATATGTATCAGTTTTTGTATATACTGTATTTCCAACTGTCCAGCTTGTACTTGTCGTGCTTGTAGCATCTAATTCACCGCTTACTTTTACGTCAAATAGCCAAAATGGAATATATACTCCTCTTATTTTTTCTATGTTTTTTTCATCATTAAAGAAATCTGGCATGAGTGGTCTTCCTTTATTAAGACTTTTAAATGATTCAATTGCTTTTTCTTTTTCATTTTTAAATGGAATTATTAAATCAGGAGCAAATTTTTCCTGATAGTTTTTTTTCTTTTAATATTGCAGTATTTCCACAATAAATACAGAATGTTGCTGTTGTTTGTTCATCTGCGATTATTTTTTTGCTCCGCAATCCTTACAATTATATTCAACATAAGATGTATTGTCATTTTTCTTTTTTTATTGTATCTTTTGATGTATTTTTTTAGTTGTATCTTTTACATCGTTTTTTTTCTTCTTTTTTTATTATTTTTTTCACTACTTGCATTATTATATTTTTTTCATTTCTTCAAGTGTAAATTCGCTTTTACAATAATCGCATTTCCATTTTTTTAAATTTGGTTTATATAAAATTGGTGCGCCACAAGCAGGACATTTGTTATCTAGTGCTCTATTTGCCATACTTCCTCCTGATAAAATTATAACATTTATTATATTATATTTCACTCTATTTTCACTTACTTTTTTGAAAAGTGTACAGGTCTTTTTTTATAATAAATGTAAGAACTTCTAATAGTAACACAAATCTAAATGGATACTAAGCATATGTAAATATTACCAAAAACAGAGTCAAAAAGTGTACTACTTTATTTTTTTATATGATAAAAATGTATTAGAGGTGAGATATGACATTAGTAATTATGGCTGCAGGTATGGGAAGCAGATATGGAGGGCTTAAACAAATTGAAAGTGTCGGTCCAAATGGTGAATTTATTATTGATTATTCTATTTATGATGCTATTCAGGCTGGCTTTACAAAAGGTAGTTTTTTTATTATAAAAAGAAGAATATTATGAAATATTCAAAAGTACAGTTGGTAAAAAGAATTAAAAAAATCACATTGAAGTTGAATATATTTTTCAAAAATAATGATAATCTACCAGTTAGTATTCCTAAAAGATAGAACTAAACCACTAGGCACTGCTCATGCTGTTCTTTGCTGTAAAAATGTGATTAATGAAAATTTCGCTATTATTAATGCTGATGATTTTTATGGCAGAGATGCATATTTTAAAAATAAGTAATTTTATAAAAAATAATAAAATAAATAATGAGTTTGCTGTTATTGGTTATAATATTCTTGAAACAATTACTGATAATGGTTCTGTTAAAAGAGGTATATGTAATATTAAAAAAATAATTATTTAGTAAGTCTAGATGAAAGTATCATTAGTAGGGATGGTGATAAGTTGTTTGCTAAAACTCTTTTAGGAAATAATGAAATACATGTAGATAAAAAAATACTATTATTTCTATGAATATGTTTGGTTTCACTCCTAAAAATATTTGATTTACTTGAAGATAATTTTTAAAGAATTTCTAAATAATATAGATGCTACTAATGAATATCTTGTTCCTATCGAAATAAATAAGTACATAAAAAAGAAACTTATTAATGTTAGTGTTATCAATACAACTTCTATATGGTATGGAATTACTTATAAAGATGATTTAAATTTAATTAGAGGCGAAATAAATAGACTTATTAATGATGGTGTTTATCCTAAAAAAATTTATGGAAATAAAAATATAAATTTAAGCAATTAAAAAAAGATCTATAATTTAATTTTTTTATAGGTCTTTTTAATATATTTTTTTTATAAATGTTACTAAATCTTTTTGCAGAATTTTCATTTATATTTTTTTCTTGATTACTAATTATTTCTTTTTTTGCTTATCTTTATTATTTAATAAATATTTACAATTACTTATTATATCTTCTTTGTTATTACATATCATATTCATATTTCTTTTATTGAAGAATTTTTGTATTATATGTTTCTATTCCTGGTATTGGAAATATATGTAATAAAGGCTTTCTCATACTGGCTATTTCAGTAGATGATAATCCTCCTGGTTTTGATAATACAATATCACTTGAATATAATAAATCATTTATATTGTTTACGAATCCTAAAACTATTAAGTTATTATTATTTATATCATCAAGTCTTTTTATATAATTCTTTTGTTAGTACCACATATTACTATGATTTTAGTGTTCTTTTTCTGTTAATAATTCGTGAATAACTGTATCTATACTTCCAAATCCCATACTTCCAAGCATAATAAGAATAACATTTTTCATTGTTAATATTTAACTCTTTTTCTTATGTTTTTTTAGCAGTCTTTTATAAATCTTGTAGATACAGGAATTCCAGTTGTTAATAACTTGTCAGTAGATATTTTCTTTTTTTATTAAATCTTTCTACTAATTCACTATTTGTGATAAAGTAATCTGGCTTTTGCTTCTTCCATAAATGGACATGGTTCGTAGTCTGTTGCTACAAAAAGAAAAATGAATATTTTCATAATCTTTATCTTTATTTATTGCTGTTAATGCAAGTGCTGGGAATAAATGTGTTGCAATAACTAAATCAATATTATTGTTCTTTATATAATTATATAGTTTCTTTTTTTATGTAATTTATTTATTAGATATACTGGACTTTTTTTATTCCTGTTTTTACTATATAATTCTCCCATCTTATAGATGTTCTTAAATATTTTTTTCCTTCATTACCTAGTGATTTTTAAATATATCTTTTCTGATAGATCTTTTGCTTTTTCATTTACTATGTCATAGAAATCTTTAAATTCGCATTTGATATTGTTTTCTTTTAGTTCTTCCTCAATATATCTAGCACAAGAATTATGTCCTCCTCCTGTACTACATGATAGTAATAATATTTTCATTTTTCTCCTATTTAATTAATTCTGTTACTGTACCTGTTCCTATGTCTCTACCATTTTTCTCTAATACTAAATGTTGTATTTTTTTCCATTGCAACTGTTGTATCTAATTCAATTGTTACATCTTTTTGTTTCTCCTGGATTAATTACATCAGCATCATTATTTAATATAATATTTCCTGTATATGATTCTATTTTGAAAAACGAATAAAAGAATTATAATTGTTAAATATTGGTGTATCTTTTTCCACCTTCTTTTTAATGTATTTATATATATTGTCGCTTTAAATTTACTTACTGCTTTAATTGTGTTTGGACTTGCGATAGTTTGACCTCTTGATACTTGACTTTTGTTAACATCTTTTATATGTATGCTGATATAGTCATCTTTTGTAGCTGAATCTACTTCTTTCTTTAATATATATATTTTATTGGCTACTGCTGTTATCACTTTATTGTCGCCAAGAATTTCTATTTTATCTCCCTTTATGTATTGTACCTTGGCTTATTTTTCCATCAATAGTTATTCCATTTGATACAGTAAATATATCCTCAATTACCATTCTAAACGAACTTGTATCTTCTGTCTTTTTAGTAGTTGTTTCTGCCTTCTTAGTTGTTGATGTAGTCGTTGACGTTGATGTAGTTTTGTTATTATTTTGTTTATGCATATTCTTTGATATTAAAAGCATAGTACCTATACCAACTATAATTATAACAATTACTGCTATTCCTATTATTTTTGATTTTTTTTCATCTTCCATATCTACTCACCTAAAAATAGTATAACACAAAAGAGTAACTTTATAGATGTGTTACTCTTTTTATTTACGTTAATTATTAGATATTTTTTTACATTTTCAGTTCTTTTTATTGTCTTCTTGTTTTAATAATTTCATGCTTTGACTTTTTTTGATTTCTTCTCTTGCTCTTTAAGAATTTCAATAAATCTTTCATTTGCGATTGATGATAATAATATTTTTTTAAACTTTCTGTTGGTAAAGTGTTTAAAAAAATCAATTATATCTTCTCTACTCATGCCATCTATACATTTTTGTTTCCATTCAGTATAGTATTTTTTTATATTCTGTTTCATACCACATTGTTGTCGCTAATTGTTCTCTATAATTAATAATTATGAATTTTAAGTATTCTCTCATTTGATGGGCTAAATTTGTGTCAAATGTTTCAATATTCAAAAACTATACGATTTATACTTAAATCTTCTTCACTAAATAAATTCTCGTCTAGTGAAAAAAAGCAAATCCTAATCTTATTGAATTAGTACTATTACTAAAGCTGTCTATATATGGATAATGTTTTTAGAATATAGTTTATTAAATTTGATAAATCTGTTTCACTTATAAATTCATCTATAATTTGTTTACTTTCAGGTATTCCTTTTTTTATAAACTCCATTTCCAGTCTAAAATT
This sequence comes from Clostridium sp., assembly GCA_022010095.1. GTDB lineage: Bacteria > Bacillota_I > Bacilli_A > RF39 > UBA660 > CAG-1000. The sequence goes on along the minus strand of CP091739.1, from coordinate 1,116,638 downwards.
GTAACTGCTGTTAGCTTATTTCCTTCAGTAAATATTCTCAGTATAATTTCCATTTCTGGTAATTTTAAAGGTTCCTCATCTACATCAATTCTTGGCTTTTTCATTGGATGTGTTTTTTTCAATTGTATTAATTATATTATTTACTGCTTTGTTTCCTACTATAGTTTCCATTTTTTTAACCACCCTGTTTTCCTTTTTATAATTTTATATTTTATTATAATATCACAACCAAATATCACTTTTCAATGGTTTAAATCTATATTTTTTTGACTTGGTCTAAATCCATTTTTAGATTAATTTGGTTCATCTATCTTTTTCACAATACTTAATTATTCTTTTTTTAAAAATTAGATTTATCTACTTTGTAATTTTTTTATTAATTCATAAACAATTCTATTGTCTTGTATTTATATTCATTGTTATCAAACATTATCACATCATCATTTTTCAATACTAAAGTCTAATAATTTGTAATTACTTTTATATATATTCAATTTCTTCTTCACGTTCAATTTTTTTCTTAATATTTTTTTGTCAACATATATTTTTTTAGCCTTACTTACTACTTCTTCATCAAAGCGGAACTAATTGTAATAATCCACAACTAATGTTATCGATTTCAGCTTTCTTTTTGCTTCTAATATATATTAATTGATTTTTTTCATAAGTTCTTCTTTTAATTTTTATCAAATATTTCTTGTCTTAAATTTTCAATATCATTAACATAGAATTCAATTAAAGAGATTGTTTGTGATTTTGATTTAATATTAAATGTCTTAATAACGTTTTTTTCCATTTTTTTGTGCCCAATTATTTTTTTATTAAATGTTTCAGCACTTTCTCTTGCTCTTTTTCTTTATTATTTCTTGTTTATCATAATTATCTAATACATACTTTAATTTATTATATAAATCTTCTTCTGTTGGTTCGATTAAGTATCCATTATAATTATCAATTATTAAATCACATAGCCCACCTATTCTAGTAGAAATAACAATATTTTCTGTTGCCATTGCTTCTAAGCAAGATAAACTAGTACCCTCACTATAAATAGTTGGAATTAATGATATATCTGTTTTCTTATATATTTCATTCATCTTTTTCAGGTGTTGAACTGTAACAAAATAATCTATTTGGATATTTTTTCTCATTTTTTTCTTTTATTTTATTTACATCTTCATCAAATCCTTTTCCAACAAAAATGAATTTCTATATTTTTTTATATTCTTTAAATAATTTATCTACTATATTTAATAATAAATACATTCCTCTTGGTTCATATAGTCTTCTTGGATAAGTAATTACAATCTTATCTTTTTTTTCTTTAAGTCATTTTGTGGCTTAAATTCATTTGTATCTACATAATTTGGTATTACTTTTAATTTTTTTGATTTCCTAAGTTGAAATCTATAGTTTTGAAACCAGTTTGCTGTATTAGTATCTACTGATACCATTTTATCACACATGAATGCACTTTCAATCATTCTATCATTTCTATTCCAAAACAATCAATACCATTTGTTTTAACACATCCTCTATTATCCCAAGCAATTCCATGGCTTATTCCTATTGATGGTGATGAACAATATGGAAAAAACATTCATAAAATGCAGAATATATATGTAATTTTGGAAAAAAATATTTTTGTCATACATGAATAATTTTTAGCTTGTTCTGTAATATATTCTAATGAATAGTTTAATGGCATATCTTTTGCTTTCATACCAATAACATTTATATTTCTAAATTTTCTCATGTAAGGGAAATTAGCATTTTGATAAATATCCATATTATAACCTAAATTTTTACAAACTTCATGTAAGTCTACAAGATATCTCTCTGCTCCGCCTGAATAATAATTACTACCATCATAGTCAAAGAATGTAGCTGCTTTTGCGGTAATGTTATCCTTGTTATTGTAATTAGCTATTACTTTTAATGTATCAATAGATTTTAAAAGATTATTAATATTTTCGATTAATGAGTTATTATCTCTTAATGGAATACAATAATAAAATTCTTTTCTTAATTTACTTTTCTTTCTTTTAGTAATAAATACAAATGATCTTTGTATAAAATATTGATATAAAAAAATAATTCGCTTATTCCATAATAATGTCCTCTTTCTTTAGGCTTATCCATTATATAGAACAAATTATAGCTAACATTTAGTCCTTCTAATTTATTCATAATGCTTGTAATATCAATATCTTTATCTACTACTATATCTATACTATTTATTTTTAAATTCTATGTTTTTCAAATACTCTTGTATCAACGTTTGAATTCTTTTTCCATTGATGTCTTGAATTTATTTTTATTGTTTAGTCCTTTTATACCACTATCTTTAATTATAAGACTTGCTTTAGCAATTTGTGCAAGTTTCATTTTTCTTAATAATCTATATGCTCTTAAATCATAATCATTCATTTTTTAACACTCCTAAAAATATCTTTTCTATAGTTTCTACTCTTTTTTTCCCATGTATTGTTCATAGCTATTTCATTACATTTTTTTCTAATTAGATCCATATCACTAGATAGTAAATTATCACATTCTTTAATTATATTGTTACTATCAATTAATCTAACTGCTTCACATTGATATTTTGTCATTTCTCTTATCTTTGTACTAAGAATAGGAAGTCCCATACTAGCATATTCAAAGAATTTTACTGGAGAAACACAATTAGTTAATTTATTAACATAGAATGGAATTATAGCTATATTAAATGCTTTAGCATAATATTTTTAAGTCACTATATTTTTTTCATTCCTAAAAAAATATACATTTTCCAAAAATCATATTCATCTATCATATCTTCCAAGTCTTCGTTTACTGGTCCTATTATGACAATTGAATATTTGTTAGTTTCATCAAGTTTTTTTATTAGGTTAAAGTTAAACCACTTTTTCAACTACACCATAATAACCTACGATCGGCTTCTTTTTTTATCTAATACTCGTTTAATATCTTTATATTTATTAAAAATTAATTTTTTTCTTTTATTTTTGAAATCTTCTATATTTACTGCATTTTCTAATAGTATTGAATCATGTCTTTTTGATGCATATTCTAATAAACTATTAGCACTATATGTAACAATATCAGCATTTTCAAGTAATTCATCATATACCTTTTTTTGATAATTTATTATATAATGATAAGAAGTCTAATCTATCTAATATATCAAACCAAATAGTTGAATTTGGTAAAAAAATTTAGCAAAAGTAATATTGAAGAAAAATATGTTATTAAAACTATAACTCTATTATTGCCTATTAATGGAATTAATTCTTCTTGTTTATTAATTAAATAAACATTATCATATTTTTTTCTTCGAATATGAGTTCTGCTGAATTAGTATCAACACAAAATGAAACATAAATATCCCATTTCTCCTAGTACTCTTAATATATGATGTGGTCTTTGAATAGGCTCCCAACTAATAGCTGCTGGATAAACTACTATTGCTTTATATGTTTTAGAGGCAATTTTCCTTTTTTTAATTTTTGTGAAAAAAATCTTATTACATTTTTCTCATAGAATAATCTCTATAAATGTAATCATAATAATTTATAACTCTTTTTAATTCTTCAATTTCATTTTTTTTACTTCTCATTTCCCAAAACCTCATTTTCAAATAAATCACAAACTTCTTTACCGCCAATTTTCTTTATTGTACCTTTATTTAGCCATATAACACGTGAACATATTTCTTTTACTTGATCGATAGAATGTGAAACAAAGATGACAGTTGTACCTCCATTAATCATACTCATCATTTTTTCTAAACTCTTTTTTTGAAATGATATGTCACCTACTGATAATATTTCATCTACTATTAATATTTCAGGGTCCACTATTGTAGCTATTGAAAAAGCAAGTCTAGCAGTCATACCTGAACTAAAGTTTTTTTAATAGGTACATCTATAAATTCTTCAAGCTCAGAGAATTTAACAATTTCATCAAATTTTGAATCTAGAAATTCTTTTGAATAACCCATCACTGCTCCATTTAAATAGATATTTTCACGTGCTGTTAAATCCATATCGAATCCTGCTCCAAGTTCTATCATTGGACATATAGTTCCTTTAGTAATCACTTTACCTTTTGTTGGCTTCATTACACCAGCAACTATTTTTAATAACGTTGATTTACCTGCTCCATTTGTTCCAATTAATCCTATAACTTCACCTTTTTTTATCTTAATATCTATATTTTTTAAAGCCCAAAATTCATTCTTATCATCTTTATTTTTAATATTTTTATGTGTAACTAAATCAATAATCTTTTGCTTTAATGATGAATTTTTTTCTATACCTAAATTAAACATCATAGAGACATCATTTATTTCAACCGCATAATTTTCCTTTTTGATGTATTATTCTTTTTCATTCTTCCTCTCTTTCTATACATAATATATAAATTTGTCTTGTTTCTTTTTTTAAATAGTATTAAGCCAAATACTAAAAAAATACGATACTTGATAGTGCACATGCTATCCAAGATTCTAATGATGGAACTTGTTTATATATAATTATCATTCTAGCAAAAATTAATATAATGATATAATGGATTAATTTTTTTAATATTGGTATTAAACTTTTTATCTAACATATTTATATCATACATAATAGGTGTTAAATATGTCCACATCATAGTAATAATACCATATATATAAAACATATCTCTAAAGAATACAGAAATAGTCGCAAGTATTAATCCCATACCAAGAGTAAACATGAATAGACATATACATGCATATGGAAGTAATAAATGTAACCATGTTATTTCTGTTCCAGTAAATATGATAACTGCATATAATGGAATTAAAGTTAATAAAAAGTTAATACCTACGAATAAACATTTAGATAGTGGAAATATGTATTTAGGTATATATACTTTATTTATTAATGAAAAGTTTGCAACAATACTACTCATAGATAAATTAGTTGCTTCTGTAAAGTAATTAAACATAACAAGTCCTGTTTGTAAGTATACTAAATAGTTTACTCCTGGTGTAGAAATTTTAAATATATTAGTGAATACAAGAGCAAAAATACACATTGTTAGTATTGGATATAATAAACTCCATACTATTCCAAGTACACTCCTTTTATATTTAACTTTAAAATCTCTTGAGATTAATTGGAATAACAAAAAAATTTATACTTTTTTTAAATTTTTTTAAAAAAATTTCTTTATTAAATTCATTCTTTAATACCTCTTTTTTTCGAAAAATACAAACTTTATATTTTTTTATTATAGAACTTATTAAATCTTTTTTTGGATCTTTTAATATTCTATATAACCATTCTAAATTAATTTTTCTCATAAGTATAGGGGCTCTTTTTACATTTCCTGATAAGACGTCAAATGAACCACCAACTCCTATCATGATTCCTTTATCTAGCTTTTGATATATTTTGTTAATAAATATTTCTTGCTTTGGTATATCTAATGCTACTACTATTGCATCTGGTTTTAATTTTTATTATTTCGTTTTCTACAATTGTCTCATCTTCTTGATAACCATTCTTATGACCAACTACTCTAATTTCTGGAAAGTTATTGTTAACATATTTTACCATATCGTTGTTTACTTTTTCTGTAGATCCATATAAATATAATGATTTTTTCCTTTTTTTATTTAAATCAGTTAATATATCAACAAGTAGATCAATTCCAGGATATCTATCTATTTTTTTCTTTGAATGCTTTTTTTCATGACATATGTGATTGAAATTGAATCTGGTACAAGTAGTACATTTTTTTATCTAATACCATTTTTTTCTATATGTTTCATCTTCTTTAGAATACATACATGTTTCTGAATTAATTGTTATAATAAATGTTTTTTTTGCTTTTTTTACTTATATTTTTTTCTAACTAAATCTTTTATATTTGTATTGTAATTTTTGTATATATTTTTTTAGTAGTATTTCTTCAATAACATCATCTATTGATAAAAAAATGATGCTGTTTTTTTCATAGTTAATTAATGCGTCAACAATTGTATTTGCTTTCTTACTCCATGTATTTTCAGTTGCTTCAATTTTTTTAGTTTCTTATAATAATTTTTTTGTCATTATTGTTTAACATTTTATCAATCAACTTTATAAACTCATCATAATCATTTGCGATGTTAATAGATTCATATTTTTTTACATTCATTAAGTGAAGTTGTAACGATAGGTTTTTCCTAGTGCCATATATTCAAATACTTTTTATTGGATTCGTTGATGCTGTTATATCATTTAATACAAATGGAAGAGTACATACGTTAAAGTATTTAGCATAATATGGTAATTCATAATACTTTTTTTAGGTCCAAAATAATAAATATTATCATATTTTTCTAAATTGTTTTTTTGTTATAAGAATCATCATATTTAGCACCTATTAATGCTATATTATAGTTTGGTCTTGATTCGGCTAATTTCTTAATTAAGTCATAATCGAACCATGATGCTAATGCTCCATAATAACCAATAATAGGCTTTTTATATTTTTTTAACATGTTTAAATAATCGTCACTTAATTTCACTTTTTTTCTTTTAAATTAGTAAAATCTTCTATATTAACTCCATTACATGCAAAAACTATATTCTTGCTACTTTTACGTTTATTAACCATATCATTATATAGCCTATCTGCAGTACATATTACAATGCAGTTATCAATATTATTAATAACATAATTATGTATTACTTCAACATTATATGGAAGTTTATTTGTACCAGCAAGAACTGGACTCAATTCATCTAAATAATCATATATAAACTTGTATCCATTATTGATATATTTTTTTTACTGTTTTTTTCACTTAAATCCCAACAAGTAGATGCTGTAAATAAATATTTTTGGTTTATTTAAATATTTCATCTTTCTATTTAGTAATTTAACAAATGAACTAATATCATAATTTACTAAATAAAGATTATCTTTAACTTTATAAATGAAGTCAACTGGATCAGTCAGCTTAGTTGTTTCATATAACACTAAACATTCTTTTGATTTGCTAACATATTTGATAAATGTTGTGGTCTTTGAAATAATGGAATATTCCATCCAATAGAACTTCTCCATATTATTATTCTGTCATATTCTTTTTGTATATAGCATTTCATCTAATAAACTTTTTTTATTTCTTTTTTTATGTTTTATATATTTTATATTTCTTACTATATCTATTTTTTTGATAAATAATCATTTTTTTAATTTTAATAAATGCTTTTTTTAACAGCACTGATTAGTCCATCTCTTTTTTTACTTTAACAATAAACTTTTTCAATTTTATTAAAAAAACTTCTCATACAAAAACACCTTATGTAAAGTATAACATAACAGAAAAATTATTTTACACAGTTCTATCACAAAATGCCTTTTTTTATGCATGTTTTTTTCTTATAAAATTGTAATTTTTTTATGTTAAATTATTAATCTTTATTTTTTTGCAAACCACTTTAATTCTTTTTCTTTCTTAAGCATTTTTTTCTTTGTCTTTATCACTATTTCCATAAAAATTCAAAAAAACATAATTCCAATACTTATTAACACATATTTCTCTTAAATTATTTTTGAACAATCATATCTCCATAATAACCTATAGTATCAATAGAAGCATGATTAACAATATCTCTACATATTTCTTCATTTAAATCAACAATAGCATTTGATAAAGCCATATAAATAATAATTAAATCAGCCATAATTTCCTTTTTGAAACCTGTTGATTCAAAAAATGAATTATATATTTTTAATAAATGATGATAAAAAAATCTTTCATCTTCTATATATTGTTTTTATTATAATTGCTCTAATACGTTCTTTTCTCCTGAATGTTTATAGCCTTGTTACCAAAAATGGTATAATAAATTTTCATTAATCTTTTTTTGACATATTTTTTTATCCCCCTTCATATAACGAAAAATAATTTTTTTATATTACTATTATATTAAAATTATTATTTATTTAAATTATCGTTAATCCAATCACAACATTTATCTAACATAGCGTCATGCTTTAATTTATAATCTTTTTATTGTTAAATTGATATAGTGGTCTATTTTTTTAAATATTTGGGTTCATAAAAGGTTTTTTTAGGCATTTCATGTAATTTCTTTTTTTAGTGTATATGCCCTTCATAATATGTTTTTCACTATCTTCATACAAATATGCGCTAGACAACGAAAAAACAAACTTGGTATTAGGCAATTTGTTATATTCCTGTATAGAACCAAAACAATTAATGGGTGTTCCAATATCTTGTCCAACTATTTTACTTCCAATTCTAAGCATTTCTATTGCGACAGTTCTTCCACTTGAAAATATCGTTCTATTTACTAGAGTAAACAAATTTAACTTAGAATGTTCTAAATATCTTATTAGTGGATTAATTAATGAAGAATTTCCTCCTGTATTACCCCTTAAATCTAAAAATAAATGTATCAATATTATTAGCATAAATTATATTTTTTTAACTCTTCTATATTTGGTACAAATTTATCTTTACATTTAGGATATTTTAACACTAATATATTATTTCTAATTTGAATTTGTTGAAAAAAACTTCTTTCTTTATTTTTAAAAAAGTTCTTGAGAATAATCTTTATCTATTTCAAATTTAATAGTACCTTTCGTTGTTTTTATATTCTATATATTTAGATTTATCACTAATACTAGGTAATGATAATAGTTTATTCTTGTCATTTAAGTAAAAAAATGCAATTTGGATAAAAAAAGTGTTCGTATGTTCCATAACAAGTGCATTTTTTTCTAATTCATCAATTATTTTATTTATATCAATTTCATTTATTTTCAAAAAGTTCGCTATAACTATATTTTTTTCATCATAACATTTTTGTAACATATATTTTATTATTAATTGCTTGTATAGATAAGGGATAAGAATTGGTATTATTCATAATTATACTTGTATGAGCATCCATATATGATCCCATATATTTTATGATAGAACACATTAAGTAATAAAAAAATCATAATCATTTTTTTATAGTGTACTTGCTCATAAAAAAATATTTATAAATTCTTTTTAATTCATTTTTTTACTATGTAAAAAAATAAAAAAATCTAAATGGTTACTTTCATTAGGGTAATTTTTTTATCTAAATTACTTCCTCTTTTTAAGTTCTACATAATTTAAAAAAATATTCTAGGTCTTCTATATATTTTTTTCTTCATTGTTTCACCCTTAAATTAATTATATCATAATCATAAAAATTAAAAATAATAATATTTTTTTACTGGAAACAGCATTTAAATATATTTAGAAATTGATTTTTTTCTATCTCTAATTTTTTTCTAATTATAATTGATATATTATTATATTTAATTTGTTTTAAATTTATTTTTTTATAAAATAATCTATATTAAAAAGAGTTAACTTAAGACCATATGTTAACTCTTTCTTCAGGTTTAATATACATTGAATCATTTGAATCAATTTTTATATATTTCATAAAAATTTATTTGTTGATGATAATACACTATTCACTCTTATTTCATTTGTGGAATGTGTATCTATAAAGCTTTGCATTACTTTTTGTACTTTTACTATAATTGTTAGACCATATTTTTGCGAATGATTCATATGTTTTTTGATAATCTTCTTTAGAAGCCCTATCGTTAGTTAAAAATATTGGTTAGACATTCCATTGCAGCTAAATCAGCAATATTTTTCACCTATTGTACGTTTTTCCATTATTAGAAATATTGTGTATGATTTCATACTTATTATAATATTCTATAACTTTATTTTTGAAGTTCTTCATATTTTTTTAGTACTTGATTCTGTATACCAATTATTAAGTAATCCATTTTCATCAAACTTAGAACCATTATTATCAAAAGCATGTGATATTTCATGAGCAATTATAAAACCAATCCCACCTAAATTTTTCATATCTATTGTTAATATCTTTTATTGACTTAGTTCCTCCAGTTAAAATGTTAATTGAATTTGAAGTAACATCATAATATGCATTAAATGTATAATCTGGTAATGCATTATATGTTTCATTAGTATCTAACATTGCATATGACTTTGCAGTGGTAACTTTCTTAAGATTGATGATATTTTTTTTACTAATGAAATGCTATTATTAAATTCATAATAAGAAGAAAAAAATCTTTCCTATACGTAGTGCCAATATTTATTTTGATATTATTTAATTTTTTTGTATCGCTTTTGTTTTAGTTTCTGTGTCCATCCAAGACTTATTTATCATACTTTCATATTCTTTATTTATTTTTTTATTATAAGATTAGAAATATAGTTTTTTTAGTATCATCATTTAAATATTTATTACTATAACTTCTAGATATTTCATTTGGATAAATTTGTTTAACTAAATCATATGCAGTTTCTTCTTTAGATAACTCTTTACTTCTAAGAGCAGTATTTAACTTATTAAATATTTTTTTCATAATTTTTCAGTAGTATAATTTGCATATGTTTGAAGAATCTTTATAGTTGCTAGATTTTTTTCCATAAAGATAAATTTTCATTTGTTAAGTATTCATTTAATTTTTTAACAGTTCATCTACTAAACTAAATCTATTTACATTTGATAAATCTAATTCTTTAAAATAATTATTAACATCTAAATTAGTATATATTTTGCTTAACTTTGTTCTATCAATAATATTGTAGTATTTTTTTCAGTATTTAATAAATCATCTTGCGTTAATGAATTGTTTGCAATATCTATATAGAAATCATTTATTTGATTTGTTATATCTAGTGCTTCACCAGATGTATAACCATATTCTTTTTAATAGTTTATTGTTGTATAGTTTAAAAGTATTCTTGACACTTATTAAATCTTCATTACTATAATAATCAACAGCATTATCAAAGTCCATTGGAATTGACGTAATATAAAGAATATTTTTTTCCTGTTTTTGAAGTCTTTCATAATTGATTTTTGACATTAATAATTCTATACTTAAATCTTTTTTTCTAGTTGTATTGCTTCGTTAATGAATTCTTTAATATTTTTTTGTTTTATTAATTCTGTCTAAATATGGTTTTTAAATCATTTAATCCATTTTTTTGTTACGAGCGCTTGTATCAAAAATATTCATTATAAAGTTCTTTAATATTTTTTTTCTTCGTTATTACTAGGATTATTTATTATTTCTTTTTATAATATTATTTGTGTCTTTTGATATTTCATCATTAAGATCATTTATATATGACCAACCATCTTTTTTTATCTTTAATAGTTTCTTTATTAATATATTCATAATAATCATTAATATAATTTTTTTATTTAGATATAGTGCTACTATTATAAATGCAATAAGTATAACAATATAAGCAATATAATTTTTTTTGTTTTATTTTTATATTTTTTTAATCACCAAACAACACCTTCTCTTGATTATATTTTTTTATTATTATGAACATTGTTATTAATGATAATATTAGAGTACTTATGATTGTTACTAATATATTTGTTACATTGAAGTTATTTGAAAAATATATCCATAAGAGATTGTACACTGTTAACAATTGGAATTGCATAATAAATCGAACTTTCAGTTTTAATACTCAACATGTTAGTAATCATTGGAATCATTGATAAGTATTGTAAAAATCCAAGTTTAATACCTGCTTCTTTAGCAGTTTTAGCATTTGCGACTAAAAGTGTGGCTAATGCAGGGATTATAAGTGATGATGTTAAGCATATGATTAAACCAATTATAAGATTCTTTGGTGAAACAGTAAAATTTAATTTACTAAATGATTCGAAGTAATGACTTGACAAAAACAATGTTAAAATAATTGATAAAAATTCAATTATTGATGCACATGCACTAGCAATAAAATTAGCAATATATTTTCCTGCGATTAATTCTTTTTTTGTGATATTGGAAAACTCAATATAGTTTCTAAAGTCCCGCTTTCTTTTTCAGTAACGGTTGTTGATATTGCCATTGATTGTGATGTTTGTATTACTCCACTAAAAAAATAAGCATAAATAAACTTGAATAGATTATTACAAGTAGGTAATCGCTTCCTTTTAATTCTTTAAATTCATAATTATATTTTCCAGTTACTTCTTCATAATCAATACCGTCTCCAGTAATATATGTTAACAATTCATTGTTTTTTAGCGATTCAAAGTAACCAGTTATTAGGCTACGAAGTTGATACCCTTCTTGACTATTATCGGTATAAAAATAGTATTTCTTTTCTTTCACATTATAATCTATGTATGCACTAATATCTTTATCTTTATAAGATTTCTTCATTTCATCTAAATTGTCATATTTAATTGTTTCTAATTGACACTCACTACTTACTATATTTTTCAATAGTGTTTAATTCGAAATCGACTCCAACTTTGTATGGATTTAATACTTCATTTTTTTATCAAATACTGCTCCATAAAAAATGACAAAAAATATTCCAATTAAAGGCATAGCTAATAAAGTAATAAATGTTTTTTTATCTCTTACTATAGAACGAAGTTCTTTTTATTGTTATTTTTTTATATTATTCATTTGATTCACCTATTAACTTCAAAAAGCTTCTCTAATATTAGTTGTATTAGTTTCCTTTATAATTTCATCTCTTTTTACCATATTTTTATGACTTTTTCCTTTATTGATAAGTAAAAAGTTTATCACAGATATTCTCTGCTTCTTCCATATAATGAGTTGAATATAAAACACATTTTCCTTTTGCCTTTTCTTCATTTATGAAATCTAAAATTGTTTTACTAGAAATAACATCTAATCCGCTGGTTGCTTCATCCAAAATATAATATTCTGGATTATGAACCAAACAACGTGCTATACAAGTTCTTTGATATTGACCAGTTGATAGATTCTCAATTCTTTTGATACGCAAATGATTCCATATTAAATCTTTTTAATAATATTATTTATAATTGTTTCTAATTTGTCTTTTGGAACTTCATAATATTCACCACACATTTTTTTAATAATTCATAAGGTGATATATCTTTATATAATTTAGTGTTTCCTGACATAAACGCAATTTTCTTTTTAATCTTTTCATCATTCTTTTGATAATCCATATTATCAATTAATATTTCACCACTATCTGGTTTCATTATTCGGATATCATTCTAAGTAGTGTTGTTTTTCCTGCTCCATTAGGTCCTAAAATTCCTAATACTTCTCCTTCACTTGCAGTAAATGAGATATTGTCATCAGCAAGAAATGTTTCAATTTTATTTTTTTATTATTTTTTTCTTTTGAAAAACCTTTAGTTACATTTTTTTAACCTCTATCATTCTTTTCTCCATTTTTTTACTATTTATTACATATAAAGTATAACATTTTTAAGGATAAAAATAACAATGATTATAGATGTTTAATTTATAATAATTTATCTAGAATAACTTATTAAATTTAAAAACTATTATTTTATATTTTTAATATTGTTTTTTTATTAACTCTTTATTATTTAAAAAAAGATGCTATTATTTTAATAACACCTTATTTGTCTATACTTACAGCAAATTTAATTGCTAGTAGTCCTATCATTTCTTTATCACTTAATTTTTCATTGTTACCTAATGATCTTTGATCCCATTTAGCAGAATCTAAATTGTCTGCTGCATAAAAGAATTGAAAAACTTCTTTATTTCTAAATTGGGCCAATGCTGATATTGCTGAACATTCCATATCAACGCATATACATCCTTCATTTTTTCTATCCAATACTTTCTTTCTTGTTTCACGATATGGTGCATCAGTAGTCCATGCTTTCCCTACTACATATGAATAATTATGTTCTTTTAAAAGATTAATAAATTCTTTTTGATATTTTGGATTAATAGTTATTTCTCTTGATGATTTTGCATAATGATAACTTGTTCCTTCATCTCTAATAGCAGAGTTTGGAATTATAATAGCTAAATCATCTATTGATTTATCAAGTACACCACATGTTCCAAATACAACGATTCTTTCTAAGCCCATCACAAATAATTCTTCGTACTCTACTATACACGCAGGAGAACCAACTATAGACATAAATAATGCCAAGTCTTTTCCTTCATAATTAATTTTAAATATGGGAAATTTACCATTACCATTTGATGATTGCGCTATTTCTATACCATTAAATTTGTTAACTAATTGATCAAATAATTTTTTTGAAAAAAACAAGTTACACCTGTCTTTGGAAATCCTTCAATAACATTTTCAACTTCATATGGATCAAATGTTGAATTTATTGTTTCATCATATTCTTCTAAAAATCATTTTTTTATCACTTCCTTTATTAAATTATAGCATACTACTATACGTTAATTGTAATTCTTAATTTTTTTATATTAATCATTTATTTATTTTTTTCATATGCTTTGTTTCATTTAATAATTTATCAAAAATCTGACACATAATTTTTTTATCTTGGATAATTTTATATTTTTTTTATATTCATTTTTCTGCTTTTTTTCAACTGCTTGTTTATGTGAGATTTTTTTCCTTTTCCTTCTAAAAATTTCATAATGGAAAAACTTTTTAGTGCATTTTTCTACTTCGTTTTTTTCCAATCTTCCATGTACATAATTATACTTCTTTCTGCATTATTTTCAGCAATATCCAAAAAAATAAGTTTACTAAATTATTTAAATTTTTTTAATTTCTTGTTCATTTAAATAGTTCTTAGCAATAATTACATCAGATTTTTAAAAATCTTCCCATCAGGTGAATTTTCCCATGTTGTAAGTCCCATATTTTCCTTTTTGTAGAATCTACTCTTTTTATAAACTATTTCAGCAGAGAGTGTTTCGGTAATTGCATAATGAAATTTATTTTTGAATAGTTTTATAAAAAAAGTTATTGCAGTATCACTATTTTTTTATCATAATCAATTGAACATTCAGCAAATATATCAGTAATTTTTTTGATAAAACATTCTCTCGCTTGTACGAATTAATTTAATTCTTTCAAGTAATCTTTTAAAAATATTCTTGATCAGATTTTTTTTGCTTTTTAAAAAAATCTTTCATCATTTAATGCAAATCCTTGAACCATATAATCTTTTAATTATTTTTATTTGCCCAAGTCCTAAATTTAATTGCTTTTTTTAGAATTAGCTCTAAAGCCTATTGAAATAATCATATCAAGATTATAATACTTAGTATTGTAAGTTTGCTTACCATCATTACCCACATGTGCAATTTTTTTGCACATGTGCTATTTTCATCTAACTCTTCATCTTTATAAATATTGTTAATATGTCTTACAATTCCACTTCTATCAATATTGAAAAGTGTTGCTAATGCTTCTGCATTTAACCAAACATCTTCATTTTCTAATAGTACTTCTACTTTTGTATTGCCTTCTTCATCATTATAAAATAAAATGTTCTTTTCATTTCCAATTATTTTTGTTATTCATAATAGTTTTAACCCCCTTTTTTTTTGTAAATTTATATTAAATATTATACTAGTATTTAAATTATTAAACAATCAATTTAATCGAATTAGATTAAATTAAATTTTCGATCATAAATTTCTTACCATAAATCAATAGTACTTATCCTTTTTAAACTAATCCTTAGTATTCCTGCTTTTTTTCCTTAAATATTATTTTTTTCTATACCTTTATTTCTTTTTTTAATTCCATCTTTTTAAAAAGGTGTGAACAAAAATTCTTTGCTCACACCTTTACTACATATTTTTATATTTTTTTTGTGGATAAGTTCTTAAACTTGAACCAAAAATGCTGATTTTTTTATATTAATGATTTTTCCACAATATGTTTATTTTTAACTTTCTAATTTTTTTGTAAAAACAAGCTATTTACCACAACAATTCTTATATTTTTTTACCACTTCCACATGAACTATATTTTCTAGTATTTATAGTATTTATTATATTATCATAACTATTGTTATTACTTTATTTACTAGACTAATAACAGTTATTTTATTTATGGTATTATTGGTACTATTAGCATTATCTTTTTTTGTGATTTACAAACAAATTACAAACATTGTTTGCATTTACTCTTTCAACCAACCTTTATTATTTTTTACTTAATTAACTTTTTTTCTAAACAATATGGTACAACTTTATGTTTTAAAGTATTTGATAAAATTTCATCCCCATTTTTTGATTGATACCATAAGAATTTTTCTATTTCAACGGATGTTGTTAACTCGCCATTAAGGATACCGTTATATTGAAAAAAACATAAAAAGTGAATTGGTGTAACCCCATCACTAGTGGCTATCTCATCGAATTCCATTACTAATTCCAAGGCATTTTCATCAAATAAAGCATCATTACCCAATTCTTCATGACATTCTCTTATAGCGGCCTGCAATGGTGTTTCTCCAGGCTCAACTTTTCCTCCTATCATTTGATATGTTGGCCTTTTTTTAGGCTTATCAATTAATAAACTACCATTTTTAAAAAACATTGTTCCAACTACATTCATATCATTTCCTCCTATCTTTTATTATTAATTACTTTAAACTATCTGTCCTATTTTTAAACTTATCAGTTGTTACGCTAGATGAAAATCTTTTCCATCTTGTCACTTACCACCTTCTACAATATTTTCTAAAATTTCACTACTATTTCCAAGAGTGTTTGATGCTGATGTAAAAAATGGTATAACTGTTTTTACCAGTAAAAATCATTTTCTTTTACCATTAATAGATACAATAACAAACTAATATTGATATACCTTTCCATTTTTTTGTATTAATTATTTTTCTAATTCTATAAAAAAATTTGAGGACTATTCTACAAACATTATGTAATTTTTTTACAAACAAATTACAAACATTTGAGGTTTTTTCAACCTTTTTTTAGTCCTATTAAATCTCACAATCCCTTATTTTATGGACTATTTACCACAGCATTGTTTGTATTTCTTTCCGCTGCCACAAGAACTATTTTTTTCTAGTATTTATAGTATTTATTATATTATCATAACTATTGTTATTTCTTTATTTACTAGACTAATAACAGTTTTTATTTATGGTATTATTGGTACTATTAGTATTATCTTTTTTTGTGATTTACAAACAAATTACAAACATTGTTTGCATTTGCTTAATCACATTATATAATAATAAACATTAATAGTAAAATGTACAAAACATAAATTTGCAGTTTTGTTATAAAACAATGTGGTTCATCTACATTTAACTAATATTATTATACACTTTTTTCAAAGAAAAAACAATGCTATACCTCGTATTTGATTATTTTATTTATAACATCAGAGTTCATAACATTGTCAAAAATAACAGTTGCTTCTTTTCTCGAATCATTAGTGCTTGATATGTAATAGTTTTCAGTGGTTTCAACATTATTGTGTCCTAATATATCAGCAACATCTCGTAATTCTGTTCCATTCTTTAATATCGTCGTAGCATAACTTCCTCTTAAATCGTAAAAATCTACATTTTGTTATTCCTAATTCATTATGTATAATTTTAAAAAGGATAATTTATTAAATCAGTTCCAACATAAGTTCCATCTTCCTTAACAAAAAAACTAAATCAATTTTTTTGGGAGTTTATATCACTTAAACTACTTTTTAACAATTCTTTGTTCAATTTTTTTACCATACTCGTTTACAACATCCTCTATATGATAATAATTATAATTTAAACCACTTATTTTTATATATAGTCTTGCCTTTTTCTTAAAATTTATTAGAGCATTACATAAAGTTTCACTCATATGTATTTTTCTCTTTTTTTCCTTTAAAAGGTTTTTAGTTGTTCCTATATACCATCTACCTTTTATATCTTTTTGGCTTATCATAGATACTATGTTTAACATCAATTATTTTATTTTCAAAATCAATATCATCCCAAGTTAATGCAAATACTTCTCCTGTTCTCATACCGGTAAAACAAGATGTTAAAAAGGCACAAGTAAATGGACTATTATCTTTAAATCTTTCAAGTATTCTTTCTATTTCTTCCTTTGAATATAAATGTTTAATATCTTCTTCATATTTATCCATCTTTGGTAATCTTAATTGTATAGCAGGATCATATTTTATAAGACCATATTTAGTACAAGCATCACGAAAAGATCCTTTTACTACTTTTAATATATTTTTAAAATATGATCTTGAAAAATCGTACTCCTCACATAAATTACTAATATATGTATTTAGTCCTACACTTGTTATAGTTGAAAGCTTATACATTCCAATTTTTGGCTTTATATATTTATTTATTAGTGATTTGTAAGATTGTATTGTATTATATTTAAGATTAACCTTACAATAATTTTCTAACCAATAATCTAAATAATCACTATAAGATATATTACATTCCTTAAAAGGTACACCAGCAGTTTTATATTCATTATATGCTTTATTACCTGCCTCAATGGCTTCTGACTTAGTTCTAAATCCTGATTTGTTTATATATTTTCTTTTACCATTAACAGGTGCAATAGCAAACTGATATTGATATACCTTCCCTCTTTTCTGTATATAGACATTACCCATTTATTACTTAATTTTTTTATAGATAAATCCAAATTATCAACATTTGATAAATTAGAAAAAAATCTTTTTCCCTCATTTTCTTTTTAAAAAGTTTTCTAATGAAGATTTTAAAACTTTAACACTACCCAACTTAATAGCTGGTAAGTATCCTTTTTTTCTATCAAACTATAAACATAATTAGGGCTAGTATGTAATATTTTTTTGCAACTTCTTTAACACTATAAATTAACATATTTTCCATTTTAAGCTCCTTTAATTTTTTTCTTCTTATTTTTTTAATTTTAACTTTTTAAATCTTTTTTTAACATAAGGCATATCAAGTAATTTAGTTTCATTAACAATGTAATCTAATTGTTCCATTACTCCTTTTTTTTATCTTTACCATCTAAATCAAAGACATATTTTTTTATTACTATAACCTTATATCTTTCCATTATTAACCTTTACTAACATTTCTTTTATTGTTTATTTCAATTACATAATAGTATTTAGTAATATTATTTATATCAATGTCCTTTAAATCAGAGTTAAATAACTCCCTTGCTTTTATTCATAGCATCTTTTCTTATTTTTTTAGCACTTACTACTATTTCATTTTCACTTACCTTTTTAAATTTTATATTATATTCTTTTTCTTTCATTTTTTATCTTTTCCTTTCTTATTTATGTATTAGAATTATACTTACTCCCCTAATACAGGGACTTAACAAACGACTAATTGCTAATTAGTTCCATAGGAATTACACCTCCCTGTGGTTCTCACAGAGTTGAGCCCATTGATTGAGTCTGTGGCTACTCAAAAGTATCATTATACTCATTACTTGTTATCGCAGTATTAAGAGCAACTTAATATTTATAGTCAAGTATTTACCGACAAGCGTACTTACTAATGTGCTAACCGTTTCCAGTC
Source organism: Clostridium sp. (assembly GCA_022010095.1). GTDB lineage: Bacteria > Bacillota_I > Bacilli_A > RF39 > UBA660 > CAG-1000. The sequence continues at coordinate 1,097,227 of CP091739.1, read as the reverse complement.
ATAATGAGAATGTATTTGTTAAGTGATTAACCAAATTGTCAAAGAACAATTAGTTTCAAAAAATGAAACAAGTGAGAAAGAATAATATTTACTCCTCTCACTTGTTTGGCACTTTATAAGCAAAAAGTTAAGTCTAAATTTTAATTTTTTTAGAAATTTTTTTCAAGAGCTATATCAATAGAGTATTTTACTGCGACTTTTTGAACAGTTTTTCTTCACTAGCTATTTCCTCATAAGTTTTATTCTCAAAGAAGTATTTTTTTGTATTCTTCTTTTTCTGAATATCATTTAATTTGTTTATAGCACTTTTTTTAAGTCCTCACTTAATAATTTATACTCTACTTCATCTTCAACTGAAATAGAGGCATTTATTGACTTGTGAAAGAGTGTTTCCTCATATACTTCATTTCTTTCAATATATTTTTTTGATTTTATGAATCTGGGAAATATCTTCAAGTTCAAATCTATCAAATGCTTCATATACTTTCTCTGATACTTCTACTCTATGAATAATGTTTTTTGTATCCTTAAACTCTACTATATAAGTATTTGTTTTTTTCATCAATATCCAATGTATATGGATTATATTTACCTTTATTTCTATTTAAATGCTTTTTGCATTTCTATCCTCCTATCAATTCAAATTTTTAAAAATCTAAATTGATATGGAGGTCCACGAATGAAATGATTAACATTGATTAAACAAAAAAAGATGTCAAAAAAATATCCCGTTCGTGAATATCTTTGACATCCGTTTTTATTACAAAATCTATTTTTTTTACTGCAACAATTTCACAATATTGCCTCATAGCACCACCACTCTTTAAACAATGCTTAATTACTAATTTCATAAGCAATTAGAGGTGGTACTTCCTACTTTCCTGTATAACTTTCCTACTTATAACATAATTAAGATTGTACTTATATTTCTACATATTTTTTTCACACTTTCTAAAAATAAGCAGTAATAACCTTTGTCATTACTGCTTATAGATTTTCTTTTAATTTAACTTATTATTTAATTAGTTAATTTTAGTTTTTTTAATTCAGTTCCTGCTTTTAAAAACTAACTGACTTACTAGTCTGCAATTTTAATTTTTTTCCCCTGTTTGAGGATTTCTTCCTTCTCTTGCTGATCTTTCAGAAATCTTAAATACACCAAATCCTGAAACTGAAACTTTTTTTCACCTTTTTGCTAATTCATCTTTAAATAAATCAAAAGTTGCATTAAAAACACTTTTTTTCACAATCTGCTTTTTGTTAATCCTGTTTTATTTGCTAAAAACTTCTATCATTTCTGATTTTTTTTCATTCTATCTTACCTCCTAACCTACAATTTAATTATATCACAATAATTTAGTTTTTCCTATTATTTTATAGCAAGATTCATAAAAAAAGTATTAAAAACAAATGAAATACTGTAATTTTGGTGTTATAATGGAATTGGCACATAAAAAAAGAATACTATTAGCATTCTTATCGTCTAGGTATTCGGTGATTAGTTACGGTTGGTCTTTCTATAAATAAATCTTCAATAGAAACGCCAAGAGTATCAGCAATATGACCTATATAATCAATCCTCGTATTTCTTTTAGCATTTTCTAAACCAGAAACATAAGTAGGAGTTGTCCCAAGTTCATCGGCAAAATCTTCTTGTGACCAATTCTTCTTAATTCTAAAATAGACAATATTATTTGCTAGAATCTTACGAGCATGATTTTCATAATAATTTTTGCTCTTAATAATCATCACTTCCTTACTCTTAACTTACTACTATTGTAATAAGTTATGTAATATTTAACCATACCAACTATGTAGTAAGTTATGGTTAATATATTATATTACAAGGAAAAAAATTGACGAAATATGTGTGTGTAAGAAAGTAGGTAGATTAGAAAAAAGGAGCTAATAATTAATATGAAAACAAAAACTAATAATGAAGCAGTAAACGAAACAATCACTTTTTTTGATAAAAAAAGTAAATAATGTAATAGATGTATTATACAATTATAGTCTATTAAATAATCTTCCAGAGTGCATAAAACTTGATAAGAATACACAAAAACAGATTATTGAAGATACAATTAACTATTATCTAACTAAAATTGAATCTTTGAATATGGACGATATAGAGAAGAAATATTATGATATTCAAGAGGTAACAGATTATTTTAGTTATTCATTTAACAAAAAACTAAAAGAAAAAGATAAACATATATTTAATGAAATTGAAGATAATGGAGAATGTATTGCTGATGATTTAATAAAAAAATTATTTATGAAAGATGATAGAAATATCAAAGCACCTGTCAAATATGATACATTAAAGCGATATTGTATATCAAATCTATTAAAAGACGAAGATGTTGATAAAGCATTTTTATGGATTATTTTAAAATTATCAGTTACATACAATTTTATGACAAATAAATTAACTGATTAAATTATGTAGTAGTATGCAGTAAATTAGCAGTAAAAAAATCCTACTTTCTAAACAAAAAAATTAAAGAGAGCAACAAAGCTCTCCCTTTTTAGTATGCAGGTTTCCAATAACCGAATATTACTTTCCTATTTATATTTAATTTCTATTGATAATAAACTCAACGGCTACATTAAAAGATTTGTATTTTTCCCTCTTCGTATTCATAATTAATTCCTTTTATGATTCTATAAGTACCTTTTTGAAAGTTTACCATATTCATTTTTCCCAATTAAGTTCAATTTCTTTGCTTTCTTTTGGCAATAGGTGAAATGCGGGTAAAGTAAAAATTCAATTCCACATTTATTTTATGCCATTCTCCTTCTTTTTTTAATTTCTATTTCATACGATTTCCATATTGAAAACCTTTTTATCACTATTATTAATTAAAAACTAAAGTTGCACCACTATTTGTTAATGTTCCATCTTTAATAGTCATTGTAACATCATTTTGTGAAATCTTTATATCAGACTTATCCCCAATATCAAATTCTTTTTTTGACTTTCCGCAACCTGTCATTCCTAAAATCACACCTATACACATCAAAGCAATCAATGTTATGCGTTTCATAATCTTTTTTCCTCCATTATCATTATATGTTATAGTTATACATATCATCAAATCTTGTGTGAAAGCAAATTATTGCATAATCTTCATAATAAGTCATTTGTATATTTCTAATATCTTGAATATCCTATTGCTGCAGCAATTTGGTCTTCTTTAGTAAAAATCATTGTGTAATCTGTATTTGGTTGTCCGCCTCTTAATACTCCTGCTAATGTAGCACCACTAGAAGAAGTTGTAGGTATATATACAGGTGCTCCACTATCACCAAAATATGCATTTGCATTTGTTCCTACTAAATGTTTCATTACCACACCATTATCTACTGCTTGAAAAGTTGCATAAGTTACTTTACCCTCTGAATAACCAGTGCTTCTTCCTGACTTTGCAATAATAGCTCCTTTCCCTAAAAACGGACAAACAGCCAATGTATTAAGTTTTGTAGTTTTTCCTCCGCTAGCATATACTTTATTTTCAACACTATAACCAGAATTTGTTTTAACGAATGCCGCATCTATTCCGTTGCTTAACTTATTACTTTTTACACTTCCAACACCTGAAGTCATTGTAGATGAACTATTAAAACAATGTCCCGCAGTAATAAATCCATAATCATTTCCAAGTTTTGCTCTATATCCAACAGAACAATCATAATCATTAATTGGAGTTGTTGAATATATCCTAAATCCACTTCCAGCCTTAAATACTGTTGCATATTTTTTTGTGCTTGACTTTACTTTTCTGATAGTAAATAAGTCCGAAGTAACCATTTTTTCTTTTAAATTTGCTTGTGTTCTTGCCAAATTATCGTTTATAACATCTATACCTACCGTATTATTCTCAACATCAATATAAAAATGCTGTAACATCATTAGAAAAATTTACTTTCGCTAATAGATTCAATTAGTGATTCATTTGCTCTTTCAAGTTCTTTATACGAATATTTAACACTTTCTAATTTCACTTCTTTCTTTTTTTGACAATTTTTTTCCAATTCACTTTTTCTCATTTTTCATTTATGCCTAAAAACATTATTATCAACTATCTGTACTACAACATATCTAGAATCATCACTAATATAAATTCGCCAAAATAATTTGGATAATTCAACCCTTTAAAAATACGCCTCTATTTTTTTCCAGCTAATGTAGCTCTTTCTTGATTTAATTTAATCTCTTCATCTGAATATTTTGATTTTATTTCTAATGCATTGGCATTATTTGAAAAAAAGTTAATAATGCAAATATAGATAAAAACCAAAAAAATAATAAATTTCTTTTTTTCATTTTAACCTTCCTTTCATATATTTTTTTTATATTCTTTTTACAACATACTACTATATTTTAATTTTTATGTATCATCTCTCCTCTCTTTTTATGTTTTTAAACTACCATGGATTGTTAAAACATTAATTCTGTATAAAATTTATATAAAATTTTAAATCTTATATAATTAGAAACTTATATCAACACCAGGCATAGCATCATATTTATTTTTTTACATTATCATTAAACTTAATGACTTTTACCATATCCTAAATGTGAAATTGTATATTTTTTACTTTCTTCCAATGTAGCTGTCGTACTTGCATGTTGATAACTTCCATAAATTTTACCACTTCCACTTACCATAAAAGTTAATGAAAGTTCTAAACTACTACCATTTTTTTAACTTTAAAAAGAACTACCAAATCCATTGGAAAAACTTTGTTTATAACTATCATAAGAAGCAGTCAATTTACCATTTGATACATACATCTGCTTAAATGTAAATTCCCCATTTAAAGAAACATTATCTAATCTTATAGCTATTACATCGTAACTTTTTATATTCGGTACATTTTTTTCCATGCTGCCATCAATGTAATATAATTACCATTTTTTTAACTATTCTAATAGTTTTTAGCATTTGATGAAAAGTAAGAACCTCTTGTTATTGTCCCAGGATCGTAATATTCATTAATTTTAACTTCGTCTAAATCACTAGAAGTAATTATTTCGTATTCTTTTTTTGGCTAATTGTTTCAATATAATTTTTCAGAATATATTTCACATAGTTTTTTTATAAATGCTATTTTCTATAAATATACCACTTTGTGTTTTATGTAAAGCTGAATTCTCTTGTGCATACACAAATGTCGTTGAAATAGCATTGATTAATAAAATTGCAAATAGTATAATTAATTTCTTTTTCAAAATCTCACCTTTCCCTAAGTCGATTATAACATAGAATTTTAAAAAAGCACTCTACAAGTAGTAGAATGCTCATTTTAACCTATTTTTTTATATAATTTATATACATTGCATAATCTTCGATAGAACTACATTTTTTTGTTTCATAATCTTTTTTTCTTTCAATATATTTAATTCTTTAGTTTCAATCATACCATCTTTTGGTAATTTTTTTCACATAATATTGAATCAGTAAAATAGTTATTATTTATCTTTACAAAATCATTAGCAATATTTACTTCTATAATTAAATTCATTGTATCAATATTAAATCTCATAATGGCAGAACTATTTATCTTTTTTTCATAATATCCATCTATATTTTCAAATCCTAATAAAGATATTTTTTTCATTTAAATCTATATTAGATAATTCATTTTTAGGATCAACAGCATAATTAATTTTTTTCTTGGAAAAAAATGTTATCGTTTATATATTTTCTCTCAACACTTATTGGTATAACATCTATTCTATCAGTGTTCTCATAACTTACTTCAAGATAAACTTTATTATTGATTAATTTATCTAAAAAATACTCGTCATAACTTCTACTTTCTTCAATATAATAATTTTTCGTTTTTTTCCCACTAAAAAAACTTCATTTTTTGCCACTTTTTATCTTCATAATATAAACTTAATAACTTAATATTATCGTTATTAACTATTTTATTAAAAATTTAGTATATTTATTTTATTAGTTATAACTATAGTTGAATTTAATTCATCAAAATTATTATCTTCTATAATTAGAGAATAAACAGATATAGAATTTTTAATATAAATGAAATATATTAATATTAGGCTAATAATTACAAATAACAGGAACGAGATTATAATAATTAAAAATATTTTTTTCTATATTTATTGTAATTATTTTTTTATATTGATTAGCAAAAATTTTTCTCGAATTTCTGTTTCATTTGCTTTTACCTCTTAATTCTCCATACATTAATTCTTCTACACTAATTTCAAATATTTCTGCTAACTTATTTATAATATTAGGATTATTTGGAAAAGAGATACCTCGTTCCCATTTTGAAATATTTTTTTATCTGTATATCCTATTAAATCTCCCAAATCCCTTTGTGTTAATTTTTTCTTTTACGAAGTTCAGATAATAATTTTTCCTCTTTTATCATCATTACTCATTTTATAACCTCCTATAATTCACCAGAATATATTTATTGTCAAATAATATTTTTCTCGTTTATTTTTTTATATCATCAAAAAAATACTTAATTCACATTATGTATAATTTACTAATATTAATTTTTTTCTAAGCAAATTTTACTAACAAATAAAATTTACTACTATACATCTATTATATCATACGAGTAAGCTAAAAATTATAGAATTTCGTATTGAAAAATTAAAAATTAAGGAGAGCAAAGCTCTCCTTTTAATATGCTGGTGTGCCATAACCAAATATAACTTTGCTATTTATAGAATATTCTTTTTGTCTGCAAGTATCGTCAGTGGAATTACCTTCTACTGTATATACTTTTCCATTTTCCACTTTTTCAACTATTCCTACATGATTAACTTTTCCATCTACTTCCCAATCAAAAAATATTATATCCCCTTCTTTAGGGGTATATCCTTTTTCTTGCCATTCTCCCATCGCTTTAAACCAGTCAATTCCTGTTTGACAACCAGAAAATTTAGGAATAACACCTGCTTGTAGATATCCACTTTGATTTGCAACCCAACTCACGAATACAGCACACCATTCTACTCTTTCTTTAAAACCATACCATCTCCAATATGGTTCTCCTCCAACATTACCTACTTGTGATAATGCTATTTGTACCATATCAGGACTACCAACTGGTGTCCCATATATTACAGATGACCACATACTTGCATATTCATCACTTAAAGCATTTTTAATTTGTTCTTTTTGCATAGGATTAAAAAAATACATATTCATCATTTCATCTACTGTCTTGTGAGTTATTTTAATATATAATACTTTTTTTTAGTTATTTTATCTTGTGGATTATCAAAACTTATTTCATAGCTCGTATTATTGTTTTCATCTTTAACTTCATAACTAATAGTATTCATATCCCAAAAGATTTTTTTTAATTCTTGTTTTTTCTTATCATCCATAGTAATAACATCTGCTGAATTATTACCTTTTGTTACTTTAGCAGTATATATAGCAAGAATATCTTTCCATTCTGCACGATCTGATTCTATTTTATAATCATCATGAATATTACTATTTTGTATCTCAACTATCCTATCAGCCATTTCTTTATTTATTTCTTTTACTACACTACTCATAGGAACTGTTCCTGTGCTTTCACTAGAAAAAAATATTCCTAACCAAGAAGTACAAATAAGACCAATTAAACAAATAATAACAACTATAATTATTGCAACCCAATCACCAGCAAGTAGTAAAGAGATTAGTGCTTTTGTTCCAGCAATAATTCCTTTTTACCATTGATACAGTTGCTTTAAATGCTGTTTTAATTCCTTTATAAGTTGTTTTTGCAGTTTTAACAGCTAACATTTTTGCTCTTTCAGTTGTTTTAACAGTTTGTTTAACAACTTTTGGAGTATCTTTAACAATCTTTTTTTACTTGTTTTAATCTTCTTCTTAACTTCTTTAATATTCTTTTTTTCAGTTAGTTTAGATTTTATAGTTTTAATCTTATTTTTTTGTCTTAATAAAATTATCTTTTGTATCTCTTACTGCCTCATTACCTCTTGTTTTAATTTTACCAGAATTATATACTGCAAGTTTTCCACCAGCACTTAATCTATTAACTGCATACTCATTTGCATTATTTTCATTAGTATTACCATAACTATTCTCTCCTCGTTCTTTAATACTAACTATGTTAGACTTTGCTTTACCTGTCGCTATTTTACCTTTATCAAGAGTTTTTATTGTTCCTTTTATTTTTTCTTTCTTTTTAATTTCTTTCATACTAATCGCCCGGTTTAGTAGTCATTAGTTTATATAACTTTGTATTCTTTGGGAATTTATTAACAAAAGGAACAAGACTACTACCATATCTAATAAGTCCACAGCCAATATCTGAATTAGTTATATAAGACATTTGTAATTTAGAAATATTAAGTAATTCCCCTAACTCTTTTCTATCAGCTGATGCTTGATTTTAACATTACTATAAACTCACTATTAGATAACATTGTAGTAGCATCTACTGATGCTAGTAAATATTGAACATTTTGTGTTATTGCTGTTGGATAAGCATTTCTTTTTCTAAATTGCCTCCAAGCACTATTAAAGAATGTTGCTGAATATTCATTTTCAAATAATACATGAATCTCATCTATAAATATATGAGTTCTTTTTACCTTTCTTAAAGTTATCTGATACCCTATTTATCATTGCATCTGTTATAACTAAAAGCCCCATTGTTTTTAATTGTTTACCAAGTTTATAAATATCATAACTTACTATTCTACTACTAATATTTACATTAGTTTCATGAGCAAATACATCTAAACTTCCATTAGTAAACATTTCAAGAGTTAAAGCAAGTGATTCTGCTTCCTTTTCTGGTTGTTCTAATAGTTTTTCTCTTAAAGTCATAAGAGTCGGAACAGCACCGGTTTTATGATATTCATCATATGTTAATTGAGTACATCTATCTATTATAGATTTTTCTTTCGGACCTAATCCTGTTTTGTCTAACTGTTCAAACAGTGAAAGTACAAACTCTGATTTATCAATAACAGGATTAAGTCCATCTCCATATCCCTCAACCATATCCATAGGATTTATATGGTCTTTGCTACTTGCTGATACTTCTATTACTTCCCCACCAAGTGCTTTGACAAGTGCTGAATACTCTCCTTCTGGATCACAAATCATAATATCATCATCAGTTGATAAAGCTAAAAACACTATTAGTTCTTTTGCACTAAAACTTTTACCACTTCCAGGTACTCCAAGCAAAAAAATGATGATTGATTTTGTAGATTTTCTTTATTTACCATTATTAAATTATGACTAATAGCATTTTCACCATAATATATTCCACCTTTATCCATAATCTCTTGCACTCTAAAAGGCATTAAAGCAGATAAACTTTCAGTTGTAAAAGTTCTTAATATTTTTACATTTCTAACTCCAATAGGAAGTGCTGTATTTAATCCATCCATTTGTTGATAAGTTAAAGGTGCTATCTGACATAAATGCTTTCTTCCTGTAATAAGTATTGTTTCTGTATCTGCATCCAATTTTTCTTTAGTATCTGCTGTTATAACCAAAGTTAAATTAGCAAACATCATTCTTTGATCTCTCGTTGTTAAGTCATCCAAAAATTCTTTACTTTCTTTTCGTTGTTGTTCTAAATCATATGGTATTACTGCACTAAAGTTATTATTAGCATTTTGTTTTCTTTGCCAATTAGTTATATTAGTTTCAACCCCAAGTAATCTATTTTCAACTTCTTTAACTGCCTCATCCGTAGGAATTGGTATAATATCAATACTCATCATCATATTAGAGTTCATATCTGTAAGTTCTGCTATCATAGAGTCTTTTTATATAACTTGCATACTCTTTTTAAGAATAAAAACTCTACCATATTTTTTTTCCCCATTTCAAAAATAATCTTTTTAAATGAAAAATCCATCTGGACATATATAATCTTTAAAGTTATGTCCTTTTTTTATAAAAATCTTTTATGTCTAAATTATAATTTACTTCTTCTCCAATTCTATAAAAATCATGTATTATTCTTAATTTTTCTCTAGCATCAAGTTCTATACATTTACTTCCTAGTTTTGCTAAATGAGATACAATATCTGTTGATACTCTCCTAAAATAATTTCTAGCATCTTCTATACTTTTTTTAAACACTGATATAGTTAAATATATTTCTCTTACCATTCCATTACTATTTACTGCTTTATCAAGTAGCATTTGATTATATTCTTGTCTATAAATATCTAATCCATCTTCTTTAAATGGTAATAATATTTCTTTTTCAAAATCTTTTTTATTTATTCTTCTTAAAGCAATAGTTATTTTTAGTTGTTGCTCCACTATCAAAGGAATTAAGCAACTCCCCATATTCTAAAAAAACATTGCCTCTTTATCTTCTTTTGATGCTACTGCATAATTTATATCACTAAACTTAAATGTTTGTGAGTATTTGTTCTTACCAACTAAAAAAATATTCCATCAGTCCATATTCTTTGAATTGGTATTACTTGTTGAATGGACTTTGGAATATTAAAGTTATCTTTTTCTTGTTTCTTTAAATTGTTGATTGATTTTATCATTTCTATTAAACTCCTCCCTTGCTTTATTTTCTATAATATTTTTTTAGTCATCTCATAATACATATCTTCAGATACAAACTTTAACTTTTTAGGTATAAGTATTTCTGATTTTATCCAAGTGATAATAAAATCTTCTAAATTCATACCATTATATTTAAAAAAGCCAATACCTGCAAATGGTATGACTCCTATAATACATATCCAAGAAGTAATCTCTTTATTAAAAATAGGACTAAATATAAAATAAAGTCCTACTGCTACCAAACAACCACATATAGCACATATAAATTGTCTTATTGATAATCCAAAAAATAAATGTTCCGTGTAATTTCTTATTTCTCTATTTATCTTTACTTCCAATTCTATCTTCCCCTTTCATCTTTATTTTTTTTAAAATTATGATTTAATTCTTTATTAGTAATAATTTCAAAACTATCAACACCATAAATTAAAGATAATGAACTTCCATTATCCCATTTCATTCCAATTTGTCCCTCATCATCTACATATTCAACAGTTCCACATGTCCCTCTTGGAACTGAATAATTATCATCCATATAATTTAATTTAATTCTTGTCCCTACAGGATATTTATTTTTTTAATCATTTCAATCTTTCCTCTGTTTTTCCATATTTACCTACCTCTTTCTATATTTTTTTATTTAGTCTTGTATGATTATCATAAAAAGGAAGATACATGGTTTTTTTATATCTTCCTTAATATTCTTAAATTCTATTTGAATATCATTTTTTTCTTCTTCTATTTTTAGTATTAAGTGATTTTCTAAATATCTCATCTTCTTTATTTCTTAATTTTATAAACTCTTTATCTTTCCATAATAAATTAGCAAGATAATTTAATCTTCTTAAGGTATTATTACACCCACTTAATATTTCTACATTACCTTCCAATATTAGATTAGTAAGAAAATACTTTTCAAAATCTTCTTGTCCCTTTTCTTGATATAATCTAGTAAGTTCTTTATTTTCTTCTCTATCATAATTTTTAGGATTAACATTATTACTACACTGTCTTGTATAAACTTTATTATCTTTATAAACCATACTTTTAAACAATTCTCTACTCATATATTACCTCTCATATTCTTTATAGTTTTTTTAACATTATAGGTGTCTATTATATAATCTTTAATATTTTTTTCTTATATTATCATTTGATAATGATACTTGCTCTAAATAATCTCCGTTTCTATAATCTTTATTGTTTTTTTATAAATCATAACTATACTTTCTTTAGGATTATCATAGTTATAATCATCTACTATACAAATATAATTACCAACTACATATATGTCTTTTTGCTTTACCTATAAATTCTTCATATTCTTTTTTTATTGTTTTTCATGTTATTTTTTTAACCACTTTTCTAACATTTCATATGTAGAATATTTTGTATTTTGATATTCTTCACTTTTTTTATAAACTTTCTTGATAAATAATCACTAAAAATCATAATTAACATCACATTCCGAATATATAGAGTCTTTATAAAAAAATTATTTAATAAATCATATCCTAAAAACAAAGTTTAAGTATTGTATTTCACTTTCTTCGTTAAATGAATCTTTATCAACTATTACTTTGTTATCTTTTTATCTCGTATTGCACGATTTATCACTCCTTTCTTTCTTAAAAAAAGTATCAGCAAGATTATGACCTGCTAATACTTTCTTAAAATCTTCCATAGCTTTGTCTATGTTTTTTTATCATAATAATAACCATAGCCCCAATTTATTTTATTGTTGTCAATTTTATAATTAAATGCAATTATATATTCAACATTTTTCATTATAATGTTTTTTTCTACAAGAGCAATAGGAATATCATTTCTATATCCTACATCTATTAGAAATATACCATTATCTAATTTTTCTATTCATTTAATTTATCTCTCCTTATCTTTATTTTTTTATTTTTTTCTATATTTCTATCGTCATTAAATCTTGTTTCTAAATCTCCCCAACCAATTACTTTATATTCGTAATTATTAAGAGTAATAACATCTTCTAAGTTGTATTTTTTTATTTCTTCTTTTTAATTTAATAATATCTATTTCATTAAAAAAAGATTTTTCGTAATAATCTTTCCACTCATCTTTTTGTAATATGACACATTGTCGCAGATGATTCACAGACATTATCGTAGATTTTTTTGTAATAGTTTAGAACATTTAGATATCTTTGGTAATTCTAAATATTTGTCAAAAATCTTTATAAATTAAATCTTCTACATTTTTCTATATCCTCATCATAACTAGCAATAATATATGCTTTAGCTTTTTCCATTTTCATATAGAATTGCCCTAAACCTTAAATCTCCATAATCAGTTTCCCAATTTTTCTAATACTTTTACATATTTATTTTTTTATAATATTTCATTATATTAGGTGTATTTAATCCTGTTTTCTTATCTAAATACTCTTTTTGTAATATTTTTTTCCTTACAATATTGCAAATATTCTTGAACTCCATTTTTATATTCAATGTCGTTAGGGTACAATTCATTTATTGAGTTCCAAATAGAATAATGAACATCATCAGTCATATATCCTATTTTTTTAATCCTTCTTCCAAATAATTATAAATACAGTAATCAAAGTTATAATCCCATTCTGGTACTTGTGTATAACCACCTCTTTCAGTTTTTAGTATATGGAGTAAACTCTATTGCATCATCATAATTATCACTTGCCAAAACATAAGTATCATTAGTTTTTAGGGTTAAATAAAATATAATCAATATGTTTATTTTTGATGTTCTATATTTTCTTTTTAAAAAAATAATTCTATATCATTCTTTATTTTTTTAGTATTCTATAATTCATATTTATAACCCCATCATTTCTCTTACAACTCTATCACTCATCTTAATAGTTCCAACTAAAACTAACATATTAAAGATGAGTTCCCCAATATATTTCCACACTTGAGTAACTGCAGCTGCACTTGTATCAACTACTGGTGGGCTTGATGCAAATAACGAAAAAATAATACAAGACAACACTATTATTGCTCCTTCTAAACATACTGCTGTAAATGATTTTAAAAAACTTGCACATATTCTTTGTGTAGGTTCTCCTGCTACTGTTGATAAAGGTATTGGTGCAATAGCAGTATATAAATATAATTTGAAAAATCTGCCATACACAGTAAGTATCATTATGAATGATAATACTGTTACAAATAATCCTCCTATCAATGTTACTGCCCATAATGGAATAGATTCAAAAAAACCACAACTTTCTACTGCTTTAACTATTTCTTGGGGAAGAATTGTTTTAGTAACAGTCCCAAAACCAGCAGACTTCATTATTGTTGATATAACTCCCTGCACTATTTTAAAAATAGATAACATTAAATCAAGCCCATAAGTTACTATTCCCTTTGCGATTGCAAACCTTACAAATAATTTAATTGCATGTTCTGGCTTTTTAACATCTGCAAGAGAACTACAAGTCTTTACTACTCCAATAACAAAAAATAAGACTAATAATGCTAGTCCTATTGCTTGTACTGCACCATTTATTTTAAGTATTACTTGCCATATTGTTCCACCTTTAAATGCTTCAGGTGATTGTGTAATTATTTGCCATATCTCACTTAATTTATCATTCCAAGTATCTATTGCATTTTCTAAATTATTTACTACCCAATTACCACTGGCTAATATTAACATTTTCACACCTCCTAATAATAAGTAAAAGGGTAGAAATTAACTTCTACCCATACTTTTAACCAGCAATTCTTGTAAGTATAGCTTTAGCACACATAACAATAATTCCTCCTACACAAAACAATGCTCCATTAACTCTTTGTGATGGATCGTGATTTGTAAAAGATAGTCCAATTTGGACAACTCCATATCCTGCTATAATTCCACCTACTACTTTTGTTAGTTGGAATATAAAGTCTGATAAGTTATTTACAACTGTTATAGGATCATCAGCTGCAAAAACATTTGGAGTAAACATACTTAAACTACTTATTCCAACAAGTGCTAATACATAAATCTTATATCCTTTTTTAATTTTCTTTTCTATACTTTTCTTTTTGTTCTTCATTTTTATCATTTCCTTTCTTTCTATTTAAATAACTTTCCATATCTTCACTAGATATTACCTCATAATTATTTGCTACTACTTCTATATCTTTGAAATCATAATTTATTGCATCATAATCAACAGTTATAGTTGCAATAGCATTATTTACTTTACCATGTTCATATGATGGAGCATGACCATCAGTAGTAAGACTTATGTTAGGATGTTTCAAAATATCATACTTCAAATCTTTTATCGGTCTTTCTCCTCTAATAAATAAAATTGCATACTTGTTATCTAACATTCTAACTTCATCTGGTGTCATTAAATCTCTACCAGTTTGTTGATAATTTGTTGAATAATTACCATTTCTTCCATGTGATTTACCATAAGTGTTTAAATCTAAATTTTCTTTTCCCATAAGTTCACTAACATATTTATGAGTGCTTTGCTCATTACCACCTAGATATAAAAACTCATCACAATTACCTAAAATACTTTCCCATTGTTTTTCAAAAAGTGCCTTAATTTGAGCTATATTCTGAACAATAATAGACACTGAAACCTGTCTTGACCTCATGACGGAAAGAATTTTTTCAAAGTCATCAGGAAGACTTACATTTGGAAATTCGTCCATTACAAAATGAACTGGAATAGGTAAACTTCCACCATATTTATGATCTGCTAAATAAAAATAATTGTTGGAATAATTGAGTGTATAAAATACTTACTATAAAATTAAATGATGTATCGTTATCTGGTATTAAAGCAAATAATGCTGTTTTCTTCTCTCCTAAACTTGGCAAATCTAATTCATCAGTCATAGTAAGCATTGCTAGACTTCTTAAATTAAACTTTTCTAATCTTGATGCTAATGTTATTTGAATTGATTTTTAGTGTTTTTAGCACTTCCAGAGTGATAATCTTTGTAGTATTTCAAAAGCAATATGTTCTGGATTCTTTTTCTTCTAATCTTTCAAATAATAAATCAAGTGGAGATGAATACATATCATCATCTTCTTTAACATCTCCTGCTCTTAACATCTCCATTACCATAGTAAAGTTTTGTTCTTCTTCTGGTGCTTCATACCATAAATAAAATATTAGGGATAGTAAAAGCATTGATGCAGCTGTATCCCAAAATGGATCATTACTTTGACTTCCTTTTGGTGTTGTTGATTTAAAAAGATTGGTCACAAGTCTTTGTACATCATTATCACTTTTTAAATATACAAACGGATTATAACAATGACTTTTATCCATATTGATTAAATCCAAGACTTTTTACTTCATAACCTTTTTTTGTTCCAGTAAATAACCAGTATCTCTTAATATTTCTCCTTTTTGGATCTAATGTTACAAAAAGAGCAACTACACTGCATTATATTAGGTTTTGCATAAAATCTAGTTTTACCAGCTCCACTTCCTCCACATACTAATACATTTAGGTTTCTTCTATGTTTCTTACCATCAAGTCCTATTTCAACATTTCTAGTTAGTATCTTGTTGTTATTGCTATTTTTTTCTTGATACTTCTTGCAGATATTTTTTTGCACTTCCCCATTTAGCACTTCCATATTCTTCGTTTCTTCTATAATTTTTTCTTGTGGAAAAGTATAGAACTATTCCACCAATATATATAACTAATAAAAAAAGAACAGTATTCAAACTATTCTCACATATCTTAATATTAAATGGATTATTAAATATTTGATTATTGTTTTTTATTATACTTGATATTCCATCATTAGAATAAGGTGCTATTAAAAGTGCAATCCATATAATTGGAATTATACCTATAATTGATAAGATTATTATTTGTCTTTTTTTATCTTCTTCCATTATCTCTCGTGATTATCCTTGAAAGGACTTTTTTTTTTACTAACTTTTTCACTATCATCTAATAATCTTAACAAAAGCTCATTTACTTCACTTCTTGACTCATTCATACTTTTTTTAATTTATATCTATAATTATTTAAAGCATTTATAATTATTCCTATTTCATACTTATCTATTTCTATTTTCCCATATTCAGTTATCTTAATAATTATTTCATCAACAGTTTCTGTTGTTCTTTCTTGCTTTTGATAAATAGTTTCTTAATAAATTAAGTGATTTTATAATTAAATTACTTTCTTCAACAGTAAATTCACACTTTATTGTATCTTTCATAATTACCTTTCTTGTTCTTTATTCTTCTGTTTTATATTTTCTTGCACATAATCACTAATTTGTTTATTAAGTTCCTTAACTGATTCTTTCATTGATGTTAGTTCGTTAACAACATCTTTCTTTTTCCATATCTTTAAATCTTTCAGTAATTTTTTTCTATATTATCAAATTCAATATCAAAGCCATATTTTTTTACATAACATATATGCTACACATTCTGCTTTTTCATTATCAACTTCTTTTTGTATTATCATATATATTTATTTTTAGCAAGTTCTGTTATTGCTGTTTTTAAATGCTATATTACTATCTTCATTCCTACATAAATACAATACTTTATTTTCTGTATCCCATTTAGAAGATAAATCATTCTCCAAACTATCAACACTTTTAACATCCATAGGACATTCGTGTAATAGTGCTTGTAATATCATTTTTTTATCATAAGTTTTTAGTATATGGTTTCATATTAGTTTCAGATATATCTACAAGTTCTTTCGCAGTATATCCTTTTATTGTTCTACCATCTTTGGTAGTGTATGGTTCTCTAGGATCAAGTATAACAATCTTTTTTTAGGATACTTACTTTTAAAACTGATATTATCTTCAATCCACTTTTTCATTTCTTTTAACTGTATTGCATTAGGTAATTGTTTAGCGATTAAAATAGCATTTCTAGGTGTATATAAATCAAATTTACCTTGCACTGTTAAATACTCTTTAAAAAAATTGGGATTAGTAGTTATTTCTTCTAATCCCTCATCAATAGTTTTATATGCATTATCTAATTGTTCTCTTTTTTTCTTAATATATGCCTCTTTATCATAAGATGCTTTAGTTTCTTCTTTCATTTTTTTATCTTTCCTTTCCATTTTTTTAAACTTTTGTTTTTTTAACTTTACCATCGGGGAGTATATGTTGTTTTTTTGTTTTTTTATTAACATCAATTTCTACTGCCTCCTGACCTTTTTTTAAGGTTTCCCTATAATCCTTTGGAACATTTCTATACTTTACTTCATCTTTTTAATCTTTGAAGTAATTTACGAACAGAAGGTTTATTTTCTTTAATAACACCTTCCTGTACCTTTAAGTTCTCTAAGTTGGGCTCTGACAGAGGTTTTTGTGTCTTTGCCACTTCGGGGTTTGATACTTCACTTTTCTCCTTTTGAATTGGTTTTGCTAATATGTCATTAGCAAGTTTTTCCTCATCAGAAATAACAGGAATACCTTTTTCTTTAGCTTCTTTCATCATTTCTTCCATCTTGTCTTTTTCTATCTCATTTCTAATTGTAATGTTATCAGTTTGAGCAAGTTTAAATCTTTCAACAACACGATTTACTTTTGATGCATCTTCACTTCTTACCATAATATCCACTATGCCATCATTATCTGGAATATTTTTATCAATTAAAGCAGTATAAAGTATGCCATATTTTTTTGCCTCTTTTTCAAACTTTTTAAGTTCACTTGCTTTAACTGAAAATATTTGAAGTGGACTACCAGATTTTAACATTTTGTTAAGTGATGTTTTACCTTTTGTCATTTGTTTATCTTTGGACATTGTATAAAGCATAACTGCTATTCTTTCTGCACCAGTTCCACTTACTCTTAATAACATTTCAATTCCCTCAATAGAAAACTTGACCATTTGCTCTGCGGCTTCACTTGAATTCATTTGTCTCTCTCCTTTCTCTTTTCTTCAAGTTCCTTGATACTTTCTTCTATATCTTTACTTCTTTTTTCTATCCCATCACATAAAACCACCTCCTTTCGTTTTGCCTTTAATTCTTTAGTGATTTCATTTATTTGACTACGAATTAACAATTTTTCTTCTTCTGTTTTAACTCTTTTTATGCTTTATCCATAGATTATGCTTTTTTTACTAATAAGCTCTTGAATCTCTCTATTTATCTGTTCTTTATAAAACAAAAAAACTGCTCGTTGGTTTCTATTTTTTTCCCTTACAAGCAGTCTTGTTTGATTTGATATTTCTTCCATTTTATTTAAGTCTAATCTAATATTTACTGGAAGCACTTTTCTAGGATATTTAGTTGGATAAACTTTTTAAAAATATAACAATAATGTTTGAATAGTCCATATAATCCATGTGCTTTGTTTTTTTATATTCTTTTTTTATAATTATATTCTTTATTATATGATTCAATAAAAGGTATTCTTGGTAGGTGTGTATTTTCAATTCTACTATTTATATTATCTATGGAATAATCACTACCAAATGCCCTTTCAATTCTAATATTTCTTTTATATGGACTTCTTCTTATACTTAACTTTCCATATCTTTCTTTTTATCTCATATCCCATTTTTTTTCTATAATGTTGATAAAAATCTTTATAAGACACTGCCATACCTATTGCTCTATCTAAATCTTGTTTAGCAAATGTATGGTAATTTGTCTTTTTAACATAACTTTGATAATAATTATCATAGTTAACTTTCTTAACTTTTTTATCTTTAACAACACTTAATCCATATTCCTCACATAAAGTATCAGATAGATCTCTAATAAGTGCATAAGTTTCTCTACTATCGTGATATTTTTTTTCCATCTTTAAAAAGATACTGAATTGATTACAAAATGATTATGAATATGTTTACAATTTGTATGTGTACTAACTATTACTTCAAATCTATCTCCCCATATTTCTTCTGCTAATTTAACTCCTATTAAATGTGCTTGTGTTGGAGTAATTCCTCCATCTTTAAATGATTGAAAAGCATGATAACCAAGTATTCCACTTTTCTTACCATATAACTCTTTAGTAAGCATCATATCTTTGTATGGTCTATGAGTAGAACAATTTAAAGCTGATACAAAACATTCTTCTTCAGTTTCATAATTTAATTTCTCATAACCATCTAATTTATGTAATTCTTGATAATCTCCATCTTTCATTGTTTTTTTCTGGATTTATAACATAGTCAATAACATGGTCTAATCTTTTTTCAACTTTCCATATTCCTGTTGTTGCCATTCTTCCTCTATCCTAGAACATTCACTAGACACTCTTAAACAAGCATATAAAAAAAGGAATATCATTTA
The DNA here is from genome assembly GCA_022010095.1 of Clostridium sp. GTDB lineage: Bacteria > Bacillota_I > Bacilli_A > RF39 > UBA660 > CAG-1000. The sequence goes on along the minus strand of CP091739.1, from coordinate 1,077,381 downwards.
TTACCTGCTATATTCTTATTTAGAAATTGTAATTTTAAGTCATCAATTATAATATCAAGTCTAACTACTTCTTCTCTATATTCTCTTTCATCTATAAAGCCAAGTGAATGTGCTTTTTCTTGTAAGTTGATTTATATTATTAGATATTGACCTTAAATCCCTAACAACTTCGTAAAATTTATTACTTGGAGCTTCTTTTTATATCATTACCCATTATAAGATTTCTAACTATATCACTTTCATTCATTCCACTTTTTATTACATAATTCTTTTTATTCTATTTTTCTTCTTCATCATTGAACCAAAAAAATTCTTTTTTTATGTGTTCTTTTTTTCTCATTTTTTTCCCTCGCTTTCTTCAAAATAAAAAAAGACCAATATAAATTGATCTTATCTATAAAATATATTATTAAATTAACATTTCCCACCGATTATCTTCAAAAATATGATTCAATATATTTCACTAATATTTTAGCTTTATTAAACTTTTTATCTTTAACAACATTTATAATATAGTCACTACCACTTGCATCAACAATATTATCATCTTTATCATATTCTATTAGATAAGTGTACTTTTCTTTATTTAGTTGACAACTAAGAAGAACAGTTTGATTTTCCTTTTTATAGTCATAGAATATTTTTTTAGCACCAAACATAATATTTATGAAAATAATAATAGCAAAGCCAACAATAAAAATTATTTCCAAAACTTTTTAGTATCTTAATTATTATCTCGACAAGTTTTTTTCAGTATTATTTACTTTTTTTCTACTAATACTTGTTTAATGTCATTATTTAATAATTCATCAATGTTAACATTTAATGCTTTAGATAATAATTTTAACTGTTCAGGATTTGGTGAAGTTTCGCCAAGCTCCCAATTTGATATTGTTTGTCTAGTAACATCAACTTTTTCTGCTAATTGTTCTTGTGAAAGTTTACAATCTTTTCTTAATTTTAAAATGTTATCTCCCAATTTCATTCTATCTCTCCTTTCACTTACAATTATATATGAGTTGATATTTGCATTCTACCAAATGTCTTTGGAACTTTGTCAAAGACTTTTAACAATTATAATACAAATAACTATTATTTTACATCACAAGACCAAAGCCCATGCTTATTACAATATGCATATAATTTTGATCCTTTTTATATATTTAAATTTACATTCTGCATTTTGCTCTGGTAACAATCTAACTTTGCAAATATCTTTGTCATTAACCAGTGCAATCCATTCAATAAAATGTTCTTTTTCCATAACATGATTTACTTTTTACAAGTATTTCATCTCCTCTATGTTCAAAAAGTTGGAATGTGTTTTTTTCAAACGATGCATCAACACTATTTGAAATTACCTTTACCATAGGTTCACCACAACAAGTTATTCCACACTCATCACAGTTACAGTCATTAATTACCTCAACTAATGCTCCACACTTTAAACATTTTTTTAATTATCAATTCATTTTTTTCATTTGTTTCCTCCTTCTATAACAAATTTATATTTATTTAACAAAAAAATTGTAATTTATTTGTTTGTTTCTTTCAATTTTATAAAAAAATTGTAACTGCTAGATATCCAATAATACTTCCAATAAAATTCATGATTATATCGTCAATATCAAAACTTCTACCAACTATCGGTTGTAATATTTCAATTGACAAAGTAATTAAAAATAGCAATAACAAATATATTCTTTTTTTATTTATGTTTTTTTGAAAACTAATGGCAACATAATTCCCATTGGAATAAACATCAACATATTACCTATTAGCATATCTCGTATCCAAGTACCTATCGAAAGCTCACTTTTAATTAAATATTTGTATAATGATGGAACAAAAATTGAAACTTCCAGAAAAACCAACCTAAACTATCTCCTGTAGAGTATCCATTTTTTTTACATAAAAACCAAAAAAATGCGACCAAAAGATTGCTTGGAACGAGTACAAGATTTATTAATCCAGTTAAATAACATACAAAAAAATAAATTTAACTATTTCATAAAAAAATAATTAACTGATAATTTGTTTTTTTCTTAATTTTAATAATTCTATAAATAACATATATTATTCCCACTATTATAGTAATAGGAACAACATTCAAAAAAATGTTTCTAACATATAATTGTTACCACCTTTCGAAATACAAATTACTATTTTTTTCTAACTAATTACTAAATTGTAATTTGTTATTAAATAGTAAATTCAACTGCTATATTAAAAAGATTTGTATTTTTCCCTCTTCATATTCATAATCAATTCCTTTTATGATTCTATAAGTTCCTTTTTTTCAAGTTTACCATATCCATTTTTCCCAATTAATTTCAATTTCTTTATTTTCTTTTTGCTCGAAAGTTGAAAAAGCAGGCATAGTAAAAACTCAATTCCACATTTATTTTTATGCCATTCTCCATCTTTTTTTAATTTCTATTTCATATGGAGTTCCATATTGAAAAATTTTTTTATCACTATTATTAGTTAAAAATTAAAGTTGCACTTTTTATTTGTTAATGTTCCTTCTTTAATAGTCATTATAACATCATTTTGTGAAATTTTAATATCAGACTTATTTCCTATATCAAATTCATTTTTTTGCTTTCCACAACCAGTCATTCCCAATACCATAACCCCACATAATAAAAATAGTTAAAATTGTTTTTTTCATAATCAATCCTCCATTTCAACAAATTACTATTTTTCTAACTAATTACTAAATTGTAATTTGCATTACGATATAAGTTCTATATTTACTGCATTGATTTGTGGTGGATTTGAATCTTCAATTAAACCACTAAATGTAACTCTTACTTTATTATTTACTGCATAATAATCATTTGTACCATTTGTTGGCCTTGATATTTTCATTGTTACTTTATCCTTCACTTTAAATGATTTACTATCTCTTAACACTTCAACAGTTATATAGTTTTCTTCTGCAACAATGATTTTTCCCTCAAAAAAACATCTTTAGATTCGACAAATTTTTATTATTTCTTGATTATTTATAGCATCTAATATTTTTGCTTCATCATCAATAAATACTTTCTTAATAAACTTTTCTTGTTCTTCTTTACTATTATTTATTAAACCAACTATTACTTTATTAGTTATATCATCCACATAACTGAATGCAAAAATTAGATATATCATTATTATCTTCTAAATAATTAATAATATAATTATTGATTTCTTTTTGCGCTAAGTTTTTTTGTTCTAATTCGTATCTCATAAACCAACTACCCATTTTAACGCCAATATTATTTTCATAAGGTTCATTTGGCGATACTCCAACATATCTAATAACTTTATAACCTAATCCCCAATATGTCACTTTACTGCCATCATTATTAACTATTTTGATACAATACTTTGGCTCATGTCCTGTTGTTACTCTACCACTATCTATATAGTTTGTTATAATTCCCATTGCAATAAGTCCTATCAAAACAATCCCTACGCTGATACATATTTTTTTCATAATCAATCCTCCATTTCAACAAATTACTACTTGTCTAACTAATCAATAAATTATAATTATTTGTAAAATCTTAATACTTGATATTGATAATAATCACTGCTATCTAAATAACCAACAGAGATACCTTTTCCGTTATATGCTGTTTTACCAGTAGTCGATTTAGTTTTTGCTTCATCTAATAATGTATTAATTTCAGTTTCCGTTGCCTCATTATAATTTGCTTTTATTAAATGTTTAGCATATGTAAGTGCATCATCACCATACTTACTAGCTTTATCTACATAAATGAGCATATAATCTACAATGTCAGTTGCTTTATCTCCTGTATATTTTTCTGGAACAATTACTAATGAAACTCCATCAAGTAATCCATACCAATACTGATTATTATATTCAGTTAAATAATCAGTTGATGCTGGATTTAAAGAAGAACCATCATTATCCATTACTTCAGTATTAAATTTTGCAACTAAAGCATCAGTTGTTTCTTTTTCAACGGAACCATATTTTTCTTGACTTTCTTGTAAATCTTTTTTAGCATCCTCTACACTAGACTTGCCACATCCTGTTAATCCTAAAGCCATAACCCCACATAATAAAATAGTTAAAATTGTTTTTTTCATAATCAATCCTCCATTTCAACAAATTACTATTTATCTGTCACTTCTATATATAATTATATCATATTTTTTTCTTTATTCTTTTTTTAACAAAGTGTATATATACTAACAAAAAGGGGTTTAGGGTTTCCCTAACTATCAGCAAATGTTAGGAGGACATTTGCAGTGCTGGCTAAGACATAAGTCTTAGTCTACACCAAGACTTCCTTTTCATCTTTCTTTAACTTGATACTTACTTTTCCAGTTTATATTTTTTAAATTACATAAAAAATCATTATAATCTTTTCCACTTTCTGCTGGAGCATCAATTATTTTATAACTATCTGATAAAGAATATTCTAATGCTTTAGTTGCTAATCTTCCTGCATTATCATTATCAAAATGCACTATAATTGTATCTATATTTTGATTATTTTTTAAATAAGTTGTTATTGTTTTAGCCACTTTACTACCTATTACATCTTTTGAAGTTTGATAAACTCCTGCTAGAGATAATAAATTTTCTTCATCCCATTTTTCATTTTTCATTTCTTTTATTGTCGCATAAGATAATAAATCAATAGCACTTTCAAATATATGAACTTCATTATTTGGAATAACTGCCTTTAATTTAAAAGAAAATGCTTTATCACTACCATAAGCATCGCACATATATCTACTTGCATTTGTTCCTCTAACACCTGCATATCTGGGATTATTTTCTTCATCAAATCCCACAAAAACTACATTATTATGTGGATAAGTTTGATAAATATAACCTTTATTTATACATTCTTCTACTATAGTTTTTACTTATTCCTCTATCAGTTAAATAAGTAATTACTCTATCATTATATTTAGATTTATTCGGTAGAACTAACTTTTTTTATCTTTTTCTTTTTCAGTCAGTTGTATCTTTGGTATGTATTTTTTCTCTATTCCTTTTTGGTTAATTAAGTGTTCTACTGCTTCAGTAAATGAATATTCTTCTACTTGTATTAAATATTCTAGTGCTGTAATCCCTCCAATTCCTCTTGAAAACCAGTACCATTTACCATTACTTATCTTTAAACTATCATGTGTTCTTGTGTGATATGTACCTCTTGATTCATATACTAATTCATCTGGGTTTTTATATTTTTGCAAATAAGATAATACATCTATTTCTTTTTGCTTTATCTATCTGTTCTTGAGTAAAGTATGCCATTATCTTTCCTCTTTATCTTTTTGCTTTTTCTCTCTTGTTATAGTTTCTTTTTAAAAATAGGTAATATCTTTTCTTCAATGTTATTATAAAAAAATTACTATTAAAAGGTATTTATATCTACTAAATATTTTAATTGTTCGTTATCTTTAACATCATTAAGAAAGTCATATAAATATCTTGTTCCACCACTATCAAGTATTTCTTTAACTAATAATGGACTTAAAGTTTCATACTTTCCTAGTCCATATTTTTGTTTTAAATGATAACAAAAATCATAATTATTTAGTTCTTCTAATGTGTCACTAATTATAATATACTTATTATCATCTTTACAATTTAATAGATGCTTATCAACATATTCCCTACATAGTTCATTTATATCTTCTTGTACTAATTCTTCCACTTCCTTATGAATATCAAAAATCATATTCAAGCCAAGACTCATATAAGTATTTTTAATGTATTATTTCTTTCAAGAAGTGCTTTAATTTCATATCTATCAAGAATATCACTACCAACATATAAATCTTTAATTTCCTGTTTTTAAAGTTATTTCATAGGTTTTATTTATAATACTTAAAAGGATTTAATTTTATTATTTCTTGAATAAATTCATTATATTCTTTTTTTCTAATTTATTATTTAATTCAGCTAATAATGTTTTTATTTGATTTCACTTTCTTCCTCCAATCTAAAAAAAGATATTAACTTTTATTGTCAATATCTTTATCAAAATAATTCATTCTATTTAATGTATATAACATTTCATATTGTCCCTTAAAAAACATTTCTTCTAGTTCTATATACTTTTTTTGATTTAAAAAGATTTTTTTTAGTATTTCTATTAAAGCTAGACATTCTTTACTATTTAAGTTATTAGGATTTGTACTTTCAAGTATCTTATTTACATTAGGATATTTTTTTAAAAGTTGTTGATTATTCATTTCTAATTTAGAATATACTTTATTTTTCTCTTTTTGTAAATCTAACTGCATATCAGAAACAAAATACCCAAAAAGTTTCATAACTTGTCTTAAAAAAACTATTTATCTTTTTTTCATTTTTTTCATTCCTATCCTTAATTATTGCAACAAAAGGAACACCTAAAGCCCAAGCTATCTTATCAATCGTATCAATAGGAGGATTAGCTTTTAACTCTCCATTTTCTAACTTTTTAATATATTGTCCTTTTTTACCAAGATATGATGCTAATTCATCTTCATTCATTCCTTTTATAGTTCTGTAATATCTAACATTATATGAAATTATCTTTTTTAATTCTGCATTAGCTTTAGCAACTCTTTTGTTTCTTTCTTTAACTCTCTCTACATCCACAATACTTCCACCTTTCATAAAGCATTATAAAACTATAAAGAGCATTTAACAAATGTACAAATTATCTTTCGTAGCTGTTTTTTTATACATTTGTCTATTTTTGCTCTACTTCTTCTACATCATCATCTAATATTTCATTAGTTTTTCTCATTCATATTTAATAATCTATTAACTTCATTTAATCTTTTTTTGTTTTTTTCTTTTTAATTCTACTTCTTGACTAAATGGTTTTACCAAACTCTAATTTTGCCTTTTTCAAGTTGTGTTTTTTTTATTGTTTCAAGTTCTGTTTGTGAGTCTAACAAATGACTTGATATATTATCTAGTGCATTATCAATTCTTGTAATATTTCCTAGTTAACTATTTCCTAGATTAACAATAGTAGTAGAATTTCTCTTTAAAAATTAAGTTATATTCTTTCATAAATGCAAAGAACTTTAACTCCATTTTAAATCCTTTATACTCTCCTATCTCTTTTGTTTCATCACTTATAATACTTTTACATTCATCAATTATCTTCACACCAGCATCTTGTTTTTCAGAATATGTTATTCCATTGATACTCATACCAGTAAAACTATCTTCATTACTATAATTATCGCTTAGATATTCAATATCACTTTTATAATTTTCAATATTTTTTTCTAATTCTTTTTATTCTATTAGGATACTTCTTTTTTTAAATTTTATCTTCTAAATCATATTGTTCATTTTAGATAACTTTGTTTTTAAAAGTTTTAAATTTTTGATACTTGAGTATCTAATTCAGTTTTTTCAATTATCAATGGATTCCCAGCTGCAAGTGCTTTTTATTTCTGCATAAGAAAGTGCTACTTCATCTATATCTTCAGCACTTCTAACAGGTGTTTTAGATGTCATTATTTGAGATATGAACTTCTGTTTATTCTCTACTAATTGATAAAGGTAAGCATCAAATGTCTTTTCTGTTACATATCTATAAATATATACTTCTTTATTTTGGTTACCTTGTCTTATAATTCTTCCACTTCTTTGTATTAAATCACTAGGTCGCCACGGACAATCTAAATCATGAAGTGCTATTAGTCTATCTTGGCAGTTTGTTCCAGCACCCATTTTAACGGTGCTACCCATTAAAACTCTTACTTGTCCTGCTCTTACTTTTGCAAATAGTGCTTGTTTTTGTAATTCTGTATTAGCATTATGAATAAACTCTATTTCGTTTTCTGATATACCTTTTTCTACTAATTTATTTTTTAAATCAGTGTAAGCATCAAATGAGCCATCTCCTTTTGGAGTAGATAAATCACAAAATACTAATTGAGCAGACTTTTTATCTTTTGTTTCTTCCCATATTCTATAAATATTTTGTGAGCAAGTATCTATTTTGCTATTCTCATAATCTGGTAATAATTCATTTATTAGTCTTTGATCTAGTGCTATTTTTCTACCCTCATTAGTGATTTTAAGCATATTATCTACTTTTGAATCTACTTCTCTATTCCTTACTTTTTCAGCTCGTTCTCCTAATGAATTTACTAAATCTAATTGAGTTTGGCTTGGTTTTATTACAATATTTTCATAATTTGCTTTAGGTAGTGGCAAATTTAAAGTATCAGATGTTTTTATATCAGCAACTTCCTTAAACATATTCATTAACTCTGGTAAGTTATAAAATTTAGCAAATCTAGTTTTAGTTCTATAACCAGTTCCCTCTGGTGCAAGTTCTATTGCTGTTACTGTTTCTCCAAAAGTTGAAGCCCAAGCATCAAAATGTTGTAACTTACTTTCTATAAGTTTATCGTATTGCAAATATCTTTGCATAGTATAGAGTTCCACCATAGAGTTAGAAATTGGTGTTCCAGTCGCAAATACTATTCCTTTTCCACCAGTTATTTCATCTAAATATCTGCACTTCATAAATAAATCACTAGACTTTTGTGCCTCTGTTTGAGCAATCCCCCCTACATTTCTCATTTTTAGTATAAAGATATAAGTTTTTTTATAATAATGTGCTTCATCAACAAATAATCTATCTACACCCAATTCTTCAAAATTGATAACATCATCTTTTCTTGATGTACTATTTAGATTAGCTAATTTTTTCTCAATAGACTTTTGCGTTTTCATCAATGCTTTAATACTAAATCTTTCTCCATTATGATTTTTTAAATCCTCTATTCCCTTTAATGTATCTTGAAGTTGTTGCTCTAATATAGCAACTTGTCTTTTAATAGACATCGGTATTTTTTCAAATTGAGAGTGTCCTATAATAACTGCATCCCATTCTCCTGTTGCAATTCTTGAACAAAACTTCTTTCTATTTGCTGTTTCAAAATCTTTTTTAGTTGAAACAAGTATATTAGCACTTGGATAAAGTTGTAAGAACTCACTAGCAAATTGTTCTATTATGTGATTAGGTACTACAAACAAGCTCTTATTACAAAGTCCTAATCTTTTACTTTCCATAGCACTTGCCACCATTTCAAAAGTCTTACCAGCCCCAACTTCATGAGCTAGTAAAGTATTTCCACCATATAAAACTCTTGCTATTGCATTTACTTGATGTGGTCTTAATGTTATTTCTGGATTTATTCCATCAAATGTTATATGACTACCATCATATTCTCTTGGAATTATTGCATTAAACTTTTTCGTTATAAAGATATGTTAATCTTTCTCTTCTTTCTTGATCATTCCATACCCAATCTTGAAATGCTTGTTTAATTTTTATCTTGTTTAGCTTGAGCTATTGCTGTTTCTTTTTTTATTTAATACTGCAACTTTTTTTACCATTTTCATCATAGTTATAATCAAAGATTTTTTTGTATCTCTTAAGTTAAGTGCATCCTCTATTAGTCTATAAGCATTTGCTCTATTAGTTCCATAAGTAGATGTAACTGCAATAGTATTTCTATCACAACTTTTATTTTCAATATTCCATTCTCCTGTGACATCAGAATAATGTGCTTTTAAATCTCTTCTAGCATAGAAACTAGCATCTATTAAATCTAAAAATAAAGTTAGTAATTATATCTTCTGGTATCCATGTTGCACCTATTCTTATACTTATTTCAGTAGGTGGAATATCTTTTTGGAATTACTTTCTTTAAATATTCTACATTTTTGATAACTACTATCTTCAAAGGCAAACTGTTTTGCTACTTTTAATTTCTCACGAACATTACCAGATAAATACTCATCTGCTGTAACCCAATAATTTGGATTACCATATTCAGGAACTCTAAATATTTCCCCTTCTAATTCTTCAAGCATTTTTATTTATATCTAATCCACATAATTTTTGCATATAAGATATATCAACCTTTGCTTTTTCTTGCATTGATACTATTAAAGCATCTCTTGCATTTTCAATAATTCTTTCTTTTGATTTAGGTTTAATTGTTCTTTTATTAAATAAATCAGCTTTTCCTTTTTTTAGATTTCCATTTTCATCTAAAAACTTCAAGTGAACATAAAAGAAAATAACTTCCATCATTTGAAAACACACTAGCATTACCACGGCTGTTAATAAGTCCATACTTTTTTTAACAAACTTATCATATAATTCGTTTAACTCTTTTTTTGTTTATCTTGTATTTCATTATCACTAGCATTATCTAGTTGCAAATTAATAATTTCTCTTGTTATATCTCTTAGTTTAACTAAATTCTTAACTCTATTTTCAGCAGTTTCTGATAAGTTTTGAGGATACATTCTGCTATTTTTCTCTATAATAAATTACATCATCTATTAAAGCATAAGAAAAAGTTTTTTTTACATTCATATCAGCTTCAACAGATAAATCTTCATTATCTGCTATATCATCAATCTTATAATCTTTTTATTTCTGCTTTAACATTTGGTATTGCATTATTAAGCATTTCTTCTAATTTCATATCATTTAATGGAATACATGCTGGTTCTTCCCCAAATGGTGTTGATATAAGTTCCATTTTTTTCCAAGTATCATTTGAGGATTATCAATGAAATATTTATTTATTCTTAAATTGTTTTCATCAGTATCAATATTTATCCATTCTGGCATTATGTCTGTAATTGAATCTCTTTTTTTGAAGAAATATTATATCTGAGGTAACAGTAGTTCCTGCACTATCTTTAAATACATTATTAGGTAGTCTTATAGCACCAATTAAATCTGCTCTACTTGCTACATATTTTCTTACATCATCATTCTTTCTATCCATAAATCCTTGAGATGTAATAAATGCTATTATTCCTCCTGGTCTTACTTTATCTATGGCTTTTGCAAAAAAGTAATCATGTATTAAGAAGTTTCTCATATCATATTTCTTATCACTTACAGGAATATTTCCAAATGGAACATTTCCTATTGCAACATCAAAAAAAGAATTTGAATAGTTTACTTCTTCAAATCCTTTAACTGCAATAGATGACTTTTGATATAACTGTCTTGCTATATTTCCACTTATTATATCTTTTTCTACTCCATATATTTTCAACTTATCATTATTCGGTAAAAGTCCAATAAAGTTTCCTATACCACAACCGGGTTCTAATATATTTCCTTTATCAAGTCCCATATTAGATAGTGCTTTATACATTGCTTGAATTACCACTGGTGGTGTATAAAAAGCTGTTAATGTTGATTCTTTGGCTTGATTATATTCTTCTTCAGTTAGAAGTTCTTTTAATTCATAATACTCATCCGTCCATTTCTCTGGATCAAAAGCATCTGATAATCCACCCCAACCAACATAATTAGAAAGTATTTCTTGTTCTTCACTTGTAGCATATCTATTTTCTTTCTCACACTTTCTTAAAACATTTATTGCTTTAATATTATTTCTATATCTTTCCTTTGGTGTTCCCACACCTAAATAATCAGTATGTATCTTGTAATTTATTCTATCTTCTAATGGTATTTCTGGATGAAGGACATAACTAACTTCTCTTGGCTTTCTTTTAATAGGAACTTCTATTTTTTCTTCTTTTAAATCATCAATTATTAAAGTATTATCTTTATTATTTATATCTTCTAATACTTCTTCTTTATCAACACTTAAATCTAATACTTTATCATCAAAAATTATGATAATAAACATATATACTATCTGGAGTAACTCTAATAGCAAAGTCTTTATCTTTTTCAAGCATTTTAAATAATTTATTACTTTCTATTTGTTCTTTTAACCTTAATTCACTTGTTTTATCAGTATTAAAAATAAGTAAAACTAGTATCATGATTAGTATTATTACTACTTTCTAATGATATTGTTAGATTTCTTTTTTTAGACTTAATATGTTTCCATTTTTTTCCAGTTCTACTTTTTCTTATTTCAAAAACTGTTTTTCCCATATTGTATCTTTTAGAACAATTATTAAACATATCAACTATAACATCTGCAAACTCTTGCTCTTTTGTAGCAAATAAAGATAACTGTGCTTTTTCACTTCTTGGTATTATTATCTTTTCTTTTTTTCAGTTGGTAATTTAGTTTCTTCTTTTTTTCATATTTACTAGCATATTCTTTTTAATTTATTATAATCTTCCTCATTTAATAATGTGGGAATATTATTGCTATCATAATTAAAAAAACTTCATCAAATATAAATTTATAAAAATTCTTTTGCCATACCAAATATTTTTCATCATCCATTGCAATCAGATTATCTTTATCATCATACATTAGTTCAACATCATTTTATCTTGTATTTATTTAATACATCATAAAGTAATCCTATTTCTCCATCGTTTTTATCATACATATAAATAACTGAAGAAAATTCATCATTAAATATTTGCTCTAGCTTATCAAATAAAGCATCTGTTGATAATCCTTTATTAAACCAGTCTGCCTCTACTATTTCATTTTCCCAAGTGTCTTCGTTTGTTCTAGTTCCTAGTTCAACTGTTGCTATTCCATTTATATAATGAAGTTCTACACAGTATAAATTAGTTTTTAACTCTTGCAACAGTAAATGAGTTAGTATCATCTAAATCTTCTAAATTAGTTATTAACTCACTTTCAACAATATCTTTTTCTACTATCTGAAAAAAAGAATACTGTTATTAGTATTCTCTTGTGTTAGTTGAAGATTAACTCCTTTATTACTATCTCCTCTGCTTGATTCTTCAAGTTGTTCATTAGTCCTGTCCACTTCATTGGGTCTTCCATCTTCAAGTTCTCTGTTATATTCTCCTGTGTTATCAATTCTTTCATTATCAAGTTCACTCTCATCTCGGCTGTCGTATCTATCTCCAATAGGTGTTCTGCTAGTATATCCTTGATTTTCATTTGCTCGTATAAAGGTTTCTTCTTGCTCTTTAGGTAATCCAACCTCATAAGACCATATTTCCCTATGTTGAAGTTTCTCTCTTTCACTTTCAAGTTCGGTATCTTGTAATCTCCTACTGTTTTGTAAGTTATCATTTACTTCACTCCTCTCCTTTAATTCATCTTTATCATAAACTATATTTTTATCATTATCAAATGTACGAATTTTTTCTATTTCATTTATTCTTATATTTTTTAGTGTTTCATAAATATTAAGTAGTGTCATTTCACTAATATCACTTGTAGCAGTTCCTAAACTTACAACACTCTCTATATCTTGAAACATTATAATATCTTGAAAAATCAGTATATAAAAAAACTCTTTATCAGCATTACCTACACATTTATTTATAAGCATATATGCAATACTTTTTTTGAAGTATGTTTTTTTATATTTTTTTGAATAATTAAATCATTATCTATATTTACTAATCTCGTGTTTTTCTTTATTATCTAGTAAATAATCAATATAATCTGTTATATTATCTTCTACTAAAATAGTCGCAACTGATTTTAAACTATCAATAAAAGTATCTTTGTTTTCTAGTTCTCCATATCTATTCTCTAGTGCCTCAACAACTTGATCTTGATAAGCTATTCCTACATTCCAAACTCTAACCTTTTTACCTTTTCTACCATACATACTTTGAGTATCTGATACATCCCATACATATCTTATAGATGGTTTACCATACTTTTCAGTTATTAGTGCTATACCACTATGACCTTTTTTAATTATTCTATTTAATTTACTATTCCAAGTATCATAACTAGCACAAGCTATAGCAGTTGGTCTTTGAGCATATATAAGTAATTGCTCATCAAAATCATACTTATAGTTCTTTGAGGCACAACTTAAAAACGATTGCCATTTTCTTGAATCAGAGGTTATATCAGCAATCGTTTCATTATAGACTTCTTTAATATCTACTAATGTTGTAGCCATTTTTTTATTTACCTCTCTTTCTTTATTTGGTTTTGTTCTCTATTTTTCAATTAACTTACTATAATAATCTTCTACATTATCATTTTTTTCAGCTCGTAATAATAATTGCCAAATCATATCACTTGCTTCGTTAGGAAAAAAATCTTACATCTACAAACTCTATATCATCATTATTAACTCTAGGTACTGAATATGTAAGTAATTTATTTTTTTAGTTTTTTTCTGCAGTAGTTGAAAAACTTTTTCATCTTCAATATTCATTTTTTTATATTAAAAATCTAAAAATACCCACTAATTGATTAAATAAATCTTTACATAATGATAATTGTGTAGATGGTGTTCTTGTTTGATGTGGCATTATATCTTCACTCCTTTCCTAATAGTTTTCGGAAATATTACTAAACAATCATCTATTTCTTCGCTTTTTATTACTATTTCCTAATATTTCTCCCCTAATTTCAATATAGGTATTTTTTTATTTATTTCTGGGAAGTCGTTTTATACAAGGTGTAAATAATATAAATGATATATAGTTATTAACTCTTTCTATCTTATTATCATTTATAACTTTCATCTTTGTAGGTATTTCTAAAAATAAATCTTGTAAATAATTCATTATCAAATACATCTTTCTTAATAACTTTACCTGATATTTTTATTTCATTCATCTTTCATCACCCCTATCTTTATTTCTATTTAAAGATACTTGTTCTACTACTTTTACTTTCTTTTGATTTCTACATCTATATTTTTTTAGATAGTTTATCTTTTTATATCTTTAACTGTAATACTATCTAGTGTATCTTTTTAATATTCTTCTAGCTTCTTCTTCATTTTTCTGCTACTACTGTTATTTTTCATTTTTTTCATACAAATTTACATTAAACTCATAATTATTCATTTTCTTTTTCCTCCTTTTTGTTTCTTCACTATTACTTAAAAAAAGCAATTATTTGTCTGTTCTTAATTGCTTTCTTTAAATCTAATAAAATAATTATTTCATTACCATTTACATCTTGTATTCTTGTTAAATCATCTAGTTTTTATATTTAAAAATATCTTTCTCAGTCTTAAATCCTGCTTTAAATATTTTTTTCTAATACTTTTTGTTATTTGACTTAAATTATACTTATTCATAGTTCTCCTCGCTTTCTAGTTCTAAAAATATAAACTATTTGTTTAGTTTTTATCTGTTTGACTACAAGTAATTAAAGTTAAAGTATTCTTTTTTTATTATCTCTGTGTATTGTTACTTTACCATTTTTTTCTGCATCATATTTTTCCAGAAACTTTGTATGTATATTTAATATTATTGAAATAAACATAGGCAACATCTTCATTACTTAATTTATATAGATTTTTTTAAAAATATGAAATATAGCTATTTCCAGAATGAGCTGCAATTATAAGATTTCCATTTTTTTAACATTCGGCATATCACTGCCCTTTATTACTTGTAAATTTTTTTATTAACATTATTCTCTTTTATCTTTAATATTTAAAAAAACCTCTTTTTAATATTTATTTTAGGGATTTCAAGAACACCTATATAGTTATAATTAGATGTTTTCTTTTCCTCTTGTTTTGGTTGTTCTTTAATTTCTTCTTCATCAATATCTACTTTAATTTCTTCAATTTCTTCTTTTCCTATTTTTAAAAACTCCTGTGCTTTATTGTAATCTCTTAATTCAACATAATAGTTATATGCTATTCTACCTATATACATAAAAGAACCAATTAAGAAAATGAAAGAAGCAACTAGTTTGATTAGTTGCTCCTTTTTATCAATATTCTTATTTTTTCTTGTTCTTTTTAGAAACATAAAGAAATACCCCCATTCCTACTACCATACAAGTAATACTAATTACTGTGTATAATTTACTCTCATTAGCTATTGTATTTGGTACTTCAACTATTTGTTCATTAGTTAAATTAGCTTTAACTATTTCTCCATTTTCTTTGATTTCAAACTCTACTATTTCCTCTGTTATTTGATAACCTGTTGCACTTTCTTTTTCAATAATATGCCCTTTTCCCTATAAATAAATCTTTTATAGTAATTTGTCCATTTTCATCAGTAAGTCCAGAGAATATCAAAGTAGATTCTATTGTTCCATCTTCAAGTTCTTTATCTGAATAGATTTCTATTAAAGTATTAGGAATTGGTTTACCACTAACTAAATCTGTTTTAGTAAATTCTAAAGTTCCTTTTTTATAGTAGTTTTGTAATTCTACATCTTTAACAATTTCTTTTGTATATTGATCTTTATACTTTAATTCAAAAGTATATAATTTTTCATCTAACACATGGTTATTATCAGTTGATTTTTCTTTTATATAGTATTTTCCTAACTCTAAATCTTCAATAACTGCTTTCCCATTGTTAGTAATAACAGTTGTTATCAATTCATCTTTAGAATACTTTTTCTTACCACCAATATAAATATCTTCATTTGCATAAAGTTCTAGTTCTACTTCACTTAATAATATCTTTTCGTATCCAAAAGTATTATTATCTATAATTAACTTTTCGCCATATTTAGTGATATTTAATTTTCCTTTAACTCTTTCATTTGCAAACTTAACTACTAATAAAGCACCATAATCTTTATCAACTAATATTTCACTACCTTCTCCAATATGAATTGGCATTGCCTCACTATTCCAAACATAACCATCTAAAAACTTGATTTTTCTACTTCTTCTAAAAGAAAAATCTCCAACTAAATTAGCTGGTGTTATAATTACTCCATTTTTCATCTGTTTCATATTCACATACTTTTTTAGCTGTTGGGTATGTTATTGTTTGACAAATATATTCACTAGTATTTACATCTTTTAATTTTTAAACTTAATACCGGCTTTTTGTAATTACTTCTCCTGTTTCTTTATCAGTTTTAATAACTTTTAATTTTGCTTCTATTGGAGCATTACTTAATAATTTATAGATGTTATTACCAGTATTCTCGTTTACTTCTATCTCAAAATTCTCAACTTTCTCATAATTAGGAGTATTATTCTCTTGTGAAATAGTATATTTCCCATAAGGTAGAGATGTTTTTGCATATCCATTTTCATCTGTTATTATAGACTCAACAAAACATCTATTGTTATTATTTTCAATACTTCTTAATTGTGGTCTAGGGTTACAATCATTTAAATAAATATTAAATGTTATATTAGGTTCTCCTTTTAATATTCCTGTTGTTCCACTTGCAAATGTTTTAAATAAAGTAAAATCTGCTTTTATAACTTTTTCATAAACTTCTACATTAGCAAGTAAATTATCTTTATCCACTATAAATGAATATTTATTTTTTTTATCTAAAGTATATCCTTTACTAGGTGATAGTTCTTTTTAAATAAAAAAATCTCCTAAACTAGGCAAATAATCACTTATACCATATCCATTTTCATCAGTTGTAATCTCTCCTACCTTCTCATTATTCAAGTTGTATATTCCATATTTTGCACCACCAAGCGTTGCGTTTCCTTGAGGAATATTGTTTTTAGTTTCACTATCAACTTTATTGATTTCTACTTTTCCACCTACAGATTCTAGTTCTATGCTTTTTGGGATTGGATCAACATTTCCTACTCTCATAACATTTTGCGAATGATTAGAATAATAAACGATTGGTGTAGATGACCAATATGATAATTTTTTAATCAATTTAACTTTAACATTTTCTGTTGAATTAGATGTAATTGTTAAAGTGTTTCCATTTATACTAGCTACACCATTTTCTACTGATGAAATAGTAAATTGATTTAGTATTCCATTTGTATCAGTAAAAATCCATACTTTTACCAATTGGTAATTTAACTCCATCAATATTGAAATTTGGTTTAGTATAATGCTTATTTAATAAATCTTCCATTTCTGCTATTTCACTAGCAAATTTATTTGGTAAATCTTTACCATTTAATGTATCAGTAAATACAATTCTTGATGTTGGTACTGCTGTTCTCCAAATCATAACTTGAGTAATTACATACCACTTTTTCGCTGAATGATCATAACCATTCTCTTTGTATTGATAACCATAATATGCTAAAAGTGATATTCTTTGCCATTGTTCTTCTGTCATATTAAGATATACTGCAAAATCACTTCTAGCTATCTTGTAATAAGGTAAGTTATTGTCTATATCCACGTAAGGTTGTAAACAATAAACAAACTTATTATCCTCACTTCTTCTTATAAAAGCTCCTTGTTGATACTTAATGTATCCATCTTCTCTATATTTTCTAATATAGATATTTGCTATCTTTTCAGATGGCCAAATAGCTTGACCTTTATATTCTTCGGCATTTACTTTAGTAATACCGAAAAAAATATTGTTAAAAAAGTATGCTAATCAAAGCATACATTATTCTTTTGTTTTTTTCATTTTTATCTTTCCTTTCTTTCTTCAAAATTAAAAAAAGACACTCGTGTGTCTAAAAATAATTTAATCATTTCTCCTAAATACCTACCAGATGCACTGTTTATTGTAGAACAAGAAAAATCCCATTTCGCTTTCCTCACCATATTTAATACAAGCATTGAAACAAGCTTCTTCACTTCCATATTTTTCAACAGGAAAAATCTACTCTTGCCCAACTCCACGCTGGTTTATTGTAGTATTCATCTTCTGTCATTCCAAGTTCTTCCCAAGCTGTCATTTCTTTTTGTTCTTCTTGTTTTGGTTCTTTGATTACACTTTTTTCAACTTGTTTTTGTTTTGATTGAGTAGGTTTGTTTTCTTTTTGTTCATTATTTGTCTTTTGCTCTGGTATGTTTTTTTCTTTTTCAACAGTTTTTGTTGATAACCTTTCTTCTTCAAAATTGTTTTCTTCTGTTTTTTCTTCAATTTGAGTATCGTTTTTAACTTCCTTTTTGTTCTTCATGCTCAATTTGATTTGTTTTGGCTGTATCTAGTTCTTTTACTGGTTTCCCATTAAAAGCACTTCCAAGTCCAACAACCAAACTCGCAACTACAAAAGCTATAAAAATTCGTATTATTTTCATCTCTCATCACTCCTCTTTTTTGTTTTACTGTAGCATACTTTAACTATTTTGTCATATCTACTAATTTTTTTCAGTTAGTAATAATAGTTAGTATTATTTTTAGGGGAGATTGTAAGAGGGGACTTTTTGGCAAAGATACTCCCATTATCTTTCGTTCTTTTCTTGTTCCCTCTTTTTTTGCAACCACCTCCCATAAAAACTTACTGCTTTAACAACATAATTTTCTCTTTCTTCATTAGTTGTAAGATTTGTTGGGGAGTATATTATTTAGTTTGTCCATATTAACTTTTAGAGTTTGTATTTGATTAGGTTTTTCTTGTTCTAAAATAGTTTCCATATACTCTCTTGTAAGTTTATTATCTTTGCTTAATCTCTTAAAATCTTGTGCTTGTGATAATGATGGAGTACATACAAAACATTCCATAATATCTAAAAGTTCTTTTTGTTCTTCCTCTTTTAAATAAGATATTTCAACTGCTGGTCTAAATGCCATACTTGGAGATAATTTCAAAGCATCATTATCTACCATTTGAAGTATTTGTGGTATTAGTTCAGTTAGTCTTATATATCTTCTTACTTGTTCTCTACTTTCTCCATTTTCTTTGGCTATTTGTTCTCTTGAAACAAACTTATGCTCCAGTGGTGCAGAAGTTAAATCGTTTCTTATTCCTTGATGACTTAATGCTTCCATTTTTAATTTATAAGCAAATGCTTTCTCACTTGGTAGTATCTTCTCTCTTTGTAAATTACTATCAACCATTATGATAGTTGCCTCATCATCAGTTAACTCTCTAACAATACATGGTATTGTTTCTAGTCCTGCTAACTCACTTGCAAACTTTCTTCTATGACCAGAAATCATTTCGTATTTTCCATTTTCTTTTGGTCTTACTAATGTTGGTACTAATACTCCATTTTCACTAATACTTTCTACCATTTGTTTCATATCTTCATTATCAATTACTTTAAATGGGTGTTTAGGAAAGTCATCAATATCATTTAAACTTATATTTACTACTTTTTCTTTTAATTTATCATCTCTCTGCTCTTGTGTTGAAAACAAATCATCATCTAGATAAATCTTTGGTAGAGGCATTTTTGTTTCTTTCTTTACCATTCTCCATTACCTCCTTCGCAAATAAGGTATATGAATCTGCTACCTTACTATTTTTATCATAAGAGAAAATACTTTCTCCATGAGATGTTGACTTTGCTACATTTACTGCCATTGGTATTTGAGTATTATATATCTTTACTTTACTCCCATAACTTTCTTGAAGTTCATATCTTACTTGATTAGGTAAAGTTGTTCTCTTATCTACCAGTGTAAGCAAAACACCATCAACCATCAAGTTTGGATTTATTTGTTTTCTTACTCTTGAAATTGTTTGTAAAAATTGTCCCATACCTTTTGCAGCTAAAAACTGTGTTTGTACTGGAATAATTACTTTATCAGCACAAGCAAGAGCATTTATTGTTATCATACCTAAACTAGGCATACAATCTATTAGTATATAATCATATTTATCTTTATATTTAGATAATGTATTCCTCATAACACTTTCTCTACTCATTACATTAACAAGTCCCACTTCTAATTGTGACAAGTCTAAATTAGATGGTATTAAATCTACATCTTCATTATGGTGTAATATTACTTCTTCTATATTTATATTATCATCTCTAATAGTAGAACTCATAACATCTGCTAATGTGGTTTTGTATTTTTATCTAAATCATTCCAACCCATACAAGTAGTTAAATCTCCCTGTGGATCGGCATCTACTAGCAATACTTTTTTCCCTCTTTTTGCTAATGCTACACCCAAATTAAAAGTGGTAGTTGTTTTACCAACTCCACCTTTTTGGTTTGCAATAGCATATATCCTACAATTATCCACTTTTTCTCTCCTTTCTTTTTATGTTAATTATGCTAAATTAAGTCCTATACTTTCAAACTTTTCTACTGTATCTGATTCCATTTTAGTAGTAACCTTTACATAAATCTCATAAGTTGTTCTTATATTGCTATGTCCTAATCTTTTTGATACTGCTTTAATATCGGCACCTGCTTCAATCAATCTTGTTGCATGAGTATCTCTAAAATCATGAAATCTACATGGAATACCTAATTCATAATGAATTACTTTAAATGGATATTTACAACTATCAGTACCTTCAAAGACTCCATTCTTTTTTTAAAAAAAGACTAACTTTACTTCTTCTAATGGAACTTCTAATTCTGCATAAGCATTTATTATCTTTATTTCTGGTTTATTATTATAAGGATTATTTACAATTTTCTTATAATGTTTCATATAAAGTATCTCCATAATCTTTTTCTATTCTGTATTTGTTCTTCTTTATATTTTTTTAAAGCTTTCAATAAAGTATCTCCAATTTCAATAGTTCTATAACTTCCTTTTGGTTTTTACAAGTACCAAAAATACCAAACCGTTGTAGAATTTCCACTTATTAGTCTTTTTCTTTGTTCCACCTGCTTGATTTTTTTCTTTAAAAATATTTTTTTATTAACTGTTATAGTTCTTTTTTTACAAAATCAATATCATCCCAAGTTAACCCAAAAACTTCAGATACTCTCAATCCCGTATAATAAGCAGTTAAAAATGCATAATATACACAAGGATTATTAGAAAATCTTTCTAATATTTTTTCTACTTCCTCATTTGATAATATATAAACAGGATCACTGTCAGGGATATCATATTTTTGGTAGTCTTACCTTTAATGATGGGTTTACTTTTAATAAATCCAACAACATCGGTTGCATATCCCAGCGAACCTTTTTAAAAACTTTCAATATGTTTTTTAGAAAATTCTTTGAAAATCCTTTTTCTAAATATATATTGTTTATAAACTCTTGAATAACTGATGTTGTTAGTTGAGATAACATATAGAAACCTAATTTAGGTTTTTATATGATTTTTATAATATTTTGATATGCCTGAATTGTGTGATACTTTTAAGTTTATTTCACAATGCTCTTTCATCCAATAATCTAAATAATCACTATAAGACATTTTGCTTGGTTCTATACAGTGTCCCACATTTATATATTCATTATATGCCTTTACTCCTGCCTCAATAGCTTCTGATTTTGTTCTAAATCCTGACTTGTTTTTATATTTTCTTTTACCATCAATAGATGCTATCGCAAATTGATATTGATATACCTTTCCCCTTTTTTGAACATAAACATTTCCCATAATTTTTTTCCTCCACTAATTGCTTAGCAAATGAAAAAAATACCAGCAAATTGCTAGTATTTATTTTGTTTGTAAAAAAATGTTTGTAAATTTTTTTTCCTTATTTTATAAGGGTTTGAGGACTATTTTACAAACATTTTGTAATTTTTTTACAAACAATTTACAAACATTTGAGGTTTTTTTCAACCTTTTTTTAGTCCTTTCAAATCTCGCAAACCCTTATTTTATGGGCTATTTGCCACAGCACTGTTTGTACTTCTTACCACTTCCACATGGACATGGATCGTTTCTTCCGATTTTTTCTCTTTTTGCTTTTTTTAGGTGTATTTTTTTAACTCCTTCTTTTCCATCATTAGTCTTTATATTTTTAACTTCTTCTCTTTCAATATTTTGTCTAACTTCAGCATTTAATAAGTAATTTGATATTTCAGCATTGATACTTGCCATCATATTATCAAATAATTGGAATCCTTCTAAAGCATAAACTTGTAATGGATTGCTTTGAGCATAACCACGAAGTCCTACTCCTTCTTTTAGATTTTCCATTGCATCTAATTGATCCATCCAATACTTATCAATTATTCTTAATGAAATTGTTTTTTCAAAATCATTTTGTATTTCTTCTGGAATATCTTCAAGTTTCTTATTGTAATCTTCTACTACTATTTTATAGATAAAAATCAATTACTTCATCAGGCTTTTTTACCTTCAAAAATCTTCTTTCTTTAATTTAGTTCTCTTAAGTAAATGAGCATTAAATTGTTCCATGATATTGTCTATATCATTATCACTTAGTGTATTATTTTCATTTAAGTGTGAATTGATTTGTCCTGTTACAAATTCTTTAAATGTATCAAGAACTCTATCTCTTATACTATCTTTATCTAATATTTCATTACGTCTTTCATATATTATTTCTCTTTGTTTAGAGATTACGTTATCAAAAATCTAGTAATCCTTTACGTCTATCGAAGTTAAATCCTTCTACTTTCTTTTTGAGCAGATTCTATATTTTTAGATATCATTTTATTTGAAATAGCTTGGTCTCCACTGATTCCCAAACTTTCCATAATGGTTTTCATCTTTTCTGAACCAAATTTAACCATTAGATCATCTTCCATAGAAACGAAGAATCTAGTTGTACCTGGGTCACCTTGACGTCCACTACGACCACGAAGTTGGTTATCAATACGTCTTGAATCATGTCTTTCAGTACCTATTACATATAAACCACCAAGTTCACGAACACCTTCACCTAATTTAATATCAGTACCACGTCCAGCCATGTTAGTTGCGATAGTTACAGCACCTTTTTTACCAGCATTTTCTATGATATGTGCTTCTCTTTCATGATTTTTAGCATTTAATAATTCATGTTTGATTCCTGCTTTATCTAATAGTTGGCTTATAACCTCACTTGTTTCTACTGATGCTACACCTACTAAAACTGGTCTACCTGTTTTATGTATTTCTTTAACTGTTTTAACAATTGCGCTATATTTACCTTTTAGTGATGAATAAATCAAATCAACTTGGTCATCACGAATAACTGGTTTGTTTGTTGGAATACATACAACATATGTATTATATATATTTTTGAAATTCTTCTTCTTCTGTTTTTAGCAGTACCTGTCATACCAGCAAGTTTATTATACATTCTAAATAAATTTTGGAATGTGATTGTTGCTAGTGTTTTTTTGTTTCTTCATTGATAGTTACATTTTCCTTTTGCTTCTATTGCTTGATGTAGTCCTTCACTAAATTGACTACCATGCATAAGTCTTCCTGTGAATGTATCTACAATTAATACTTGATCATTTTCAACAACATAGTCAACATCTCTTTTGAATGCATAATTAGCAGTTAATGCTTTATCAAGATTGTGTACCATTACGCTATTTTTTTATGTCATATAAATTATCTAAATGAAGTAAATTTTCTGCATGTTTAACACCTTCTTCTGTTAATGTAACTTTTTTAGTTTTTTCATCTACAACATAATCATCTATAGATAAATTCTTAGCAACTCTATCTGCTTCTTTATACACATTAGCACTCTTTGCTACACCACCACTAATAATTAATGGAGTTCTTGCTTCATCTATAAGAATACTATCTACTTCATCTATAATGGCAAAGTTAAGTCCCCTTTGAGTTCTATTTTCTTTATGAACAACCATATTGTCTCTTAGATAATCAAATCCAAGTTCATTATTTGTTGTATATGTAATATCAGCGTTGTACGCTTCTCTTTTCTCTTTAGGGCTTTTTTCTCTTAAATTTATACCTACAGTTACACCAAGTAATGTGTAAATTGGTTCCATCCACTCTGCATTACGAGTTGACAAGTATTCGTTTGTTGTGATAACATGAACACCTTTTTCTTCTAATGCATTTAGGTAAGCTGGAAGTACTGTTGTTAAAGTTTTTCCTTCACCAGTTTTCATTTCAGCAATGTTTCCTCTGTGAATAGCAACTCCACCTATTAATTGTACTCTAAATGGTTTTTCACCTATTGCTCTAAAACATGCTTCTCTTGCTAGTGCAAAAGCTTGAACTAATATATCATCAAGTGTTTCACCATTCTTAAGTCTTTTCTTAAATTCTTCAGTTTTTGCCTTGAATTCTACTTCAGTTATCTTTTGCATTTCTTCATCTAATGCTTCTATTTCATCAACAATTTTATTTATCTTTTTAAGTTCTTTTTGTTTCATAATCGAATAAATTTTTAAGTAATCCCATAATATCATCTCCATAGCAAATATTATAAACTAATATAATATTAAAGTCAAAAAAATAGCACACTCTCTTGTAAGAAATGTGCTATAAATAGCTATATTAATTTGCCTCTATAATTCCATAATCCCCATCATTTCTTTTTATATACAACATTAATCTTTTTCTGTATCAACATTTTTTTAAATACAAAGAATGTATGTCCTAATAATTCCATTTGTGTAATTGCTTCTTCTTCATCTATTGGTTTTAAGAATACTTCTTTTCTTCTAACAATTGTTTCATTAGATTCAGGTACTTCAAAGTATGCATCAATAGTTGCATCCATATTCACTTTATTTTTCTTACTTGAAAGTTTACCTCTATATTTTTTGAATTGTCTTTCTAATTTATCTATAACTAAATCTATAGCGGCATATAAATCACTATTAGTTTCTTCAGCTCTTATATTATATTTACCACTCCATATTGTAACTTCAACTTTTTTTGATCCTTACCACGAGCTGAAATTATAGCTTTTTGCCTCCACTTCATCATTATCATCTAAATACTTATCTAATCTAGATAATTTACTTTTTAATGTAATTATCAATAGCTTCTGTAACATCTATTTTTGTTACCACGAATATTATATCTCATTAACATCATCCTCCTAATAAAAAGGATAACATATATCAAATAAATATTCTACAAAAAGTGTCAAATTATCACAAATATTTTTACAAAATTAAAAAAATACACAAACTTCGTGTATTTAAACTGTTGCTAGTTTTACTTCTCTTACATTGATTGCTTGATTACCTTTTGCTGTTTCAATTAATGTAAATTCAACTAATTGACCTTCACTTAAAGTTTTATAACCTTCTTTTTCAATTGCTGAATAATGAACAAATATGTCTTCATTTACTAATCCTTCATATTCAATAAATCCATATCCTTTATCATTGTTAAACCATTTAACACGACCTCTGTTCATAACACACCACCTTTCTTATATTAATTTAAGTTTTTATCTTTGTTGACTTACACTCTAAATCTTACTACAAAAAGAAAGATTATTTTCATTTAAATCATTAAAGAGTATTTTTTTGATGCATAATCGTAAAAAAATATTCATAAAAAAAGACATAATTCGACAAAAATATTACAACTTTAAAAACATTTAAAAAAACATATTTAATAATAATACTTAAAAATATATTATGATGTAAGCATAAGGAGGGATATGAAGGAAGTAATAATTAATAATGTAATGTTAAATATTAAGAACAATAAAAAAATTTTTACAGAACAAAAAAACTTTGTGAAATAAAAATATGGTCTTGAATCTTTATATTTAACCCTTACAAAAAAATAGTAGTTATTTATTTAATATCAATATTACTTAAAAACTTCTAAGGAGTTGTCACTCGTATTTCTATTTTATGGAATATTAAGACTTACTGGATTTGGATTACACGCTAAAAACACTAAGGAGTGTTGGATTATTTCATTATTAATATTAGTACCATTTCCATATTTATTAAAAAGTAGTATTGATCCCTAAATATATAAATATTATTCTTTCAGTAATAGGTACTATATTATTATTAATATATAGTCCAGCTGATACAAAAAAAGAGACCATTAATTCACAAAAAGAGAAAAAGAATAATGTATAAAATAATTACTGCTTTAATATCTAGTATTTATACAATAATTAATGTATTTATTAAAGATAATATTTTTATCAAATACATTAACATTCGCAATATTATTAGAAATGGTTATGGTTTTACCAATTAGTTATAAACTATTTGGATTAACATATAATAATTATTTAAATTATCAAGGAAGGAGGACTAATTAATGAAATTATTTGCTACTATCGCTGCTTTTGTAGGAAGCTTAATTGCTGCCACTGCAACAACTGGATGTATATTTGGTGTATGGGATGAACCAGAAATGCCTGAATCATTATTATAATTTTCAAATTAAAAAGACTATTCAATTAAGAATAGTTTTTTTATTGCCTTTTAAAAATTTATTCCATCTTATTATTTTTATTGTGATTATAGTTGTAAATAATTCCTCTGCTTTTTTTGTTCCATTGTTATATGTTTACTTTTTCTTAAGAAGCATATTTGCAATATATAAACCAAGTCCTCTATTTTTACCCTTTGTACTAAAAATTCTTTTTCTTTAAGTCATTAATATTTACTTTATTTGTATAAGTATTTTCAATAGATATTATTACATTTCCATTTTCTTCAAATACTTCTATCATTATTATTTTTTTCTTCACTTTTTTTAGTGACGCTTCTAGTGCATTATCCATAACTATACCTAATATTTTTAGACAATATTACATATTCATCAGCTGGTAATTTTTCGAGTGGTGAAGAAACTCTTTTAGATATATTAATATTAAGATTTATTCCCTTTTTTTCTCATGTCATTTTACTTTATAATATAGTATTCCTTTTAGGCCTGTTGGAAGTTTAGATATGTTTTTAACACAAGCATCACTATTATTGTCATATGTCACTATTAAGTCATCAAGAACTTTATTATATTCTTTTGTATTTTTATTCTTGAAGCTTTTTAATATTATTAAATTATTTAACATTTCATGTTTATTAACTCTATTTTCGTCAATGATTTTTTCATATTCAGAAATGAATTCTAATAAGGTTTCTTTTTTTCATCACTTTCCTTATTTGCCTTATGATTTTTTTAAATAGTGCAAATGATAATATAGATGCAAATATTATAAGTACTATAACATCTAAAAATATATTTTTGATAATTATAATCAATTGCAAGTTTTGTTGATAAAGTTATTACAAATGTAATAGTTAGAAAAAAATTAATAAAAAGATAGACATAATTATTTTTTTAAATAATTCTATTAATTTATCATTCGCTCTTTTTGACAAAATTAAATTTGCATGTAAAAATAAGTAATTGCAGAAACTATAATTGTAAATATACCTTTTTATGAATCCATTATTATTAAATTCTAAGTATGTAGATTTTGTAATCACTGCTATGAATGCAGTAAGTATAAATTCACTAAATAACATTATCAAAAAAGCACAATAAACTTGAAGATATAGTTGTTCTCATATCATCATGAAATATTAATTTACTAAATATTACAAATATAAAGAAACTAATCAATGTTTTACTCACAATAATATTAAAGCATGTGTTTAGTACAAATAAAGCTGTTGATATTAAAAACTAATATTATATTTTTTTTAATGTAAATTCAAATTTATTTCCACTTATAAAAAGAATATCCCATGTACATTGGTAGCAAAGAAATAATTCCAGATATGTATAATGCTATATAATCAATATTTTCCATAATTATCTATTTCCTTTTTGTGACTTTTTTTGATACTACATATTCTTCTAATCCATCTTTAAAAATACGCTTTATTAATATTCCAATCTATCTTAACAATGTTATTCATATTAATTAAAGTTCCTTTTTAATGATAAGAGAAAAATATGATGGAAACTTATCTTTTATAGAATTTATTGTATCAATTGTATAATAAATGTTATTTTTTTACAAACAATTTTAATTCTTCTATCGTCTCTTTGTATATAATCTATATTATTTATAGGTATTGAATAGTCAGTATTTTTTTATATGTGAATCTATATATTCTATCCATATTCAGCATTCTTAAACATATTGCTATGTTCTCATCTAAATTCTTTTTCTATATTATCTGTTTTTTTCCAATAAAAATCTAATATTTGTAATCTTTGTTTATAAACCTGATAATATAATGATGTATGGGCTGTTATAATTATTATAGGACTAGTCCAATCATTATATTCATTCCTAATCTTTCTAGCAATATCAATACCATCTCCACTAGGAAGTTCTAAATCTAATATATAAATAGAATTGGGTTTTTGGATTCTTAAAAATACTCTAATAGGCTAGAGTCAAAATCAGAAAAGTCTTGAATATCAAAAACTAATCTTATTTTTTTCATCATAATTGATATAATAATACTACTTACTTTTTTTTACGATGCATATTATTATCATCTACAACTATAAAATTTATCATTTAAGAGACATCTCCCTACGTCTTTAATGATACCATATTAATTTATATAATTCAAGTCAAGTGCATTTAAAAATAGCCAATTTCACTAGAAACTTACATATCTTATTCAAAAATCAACTTTTTATATATTTTTAATAAAAATCATAATAGTAATTTTTCTCTTTTTTTCTATCATTTTATATTTTAGTTTTGTGAGTAAATATGGTGTGTTATATATTTTGAATCTTTCTATATTTAGCTCTTTACATACTTTTTTTCTATTATTTTGATAATGAAGTCTTTATTTGATTTAGGGACTATGTTATTATTGTACTTCTTAATTATCTTTTTTTATAACTTATTTTTATCAAATAGATTATCATAATATTTATCACTATAGCGTTTTGAAATAGTATTTCTTACCATCTAAATTATCAAGATATTTTTAAGGCATCATAGTAACCTAAATTCATTCTATAAGTTGATATTTCTTTTTGTAAATACTAAAAACTGAACCTAGGTTCTCTCTTGGCTTTATTTCATGTATTTTTTTACTCCTGGTTTCTTTTTTTATATTTTAGTTTATTTTTGCCATGCTTTTTATTACATATATTTCATTATATCCTGAATCAATTAATTCATTAACTGGACATCTATCATATACTCCACCATCTATATAATATTTATTATCTATTATTTTTTTTCAAATTTAAAACCTGGTAAGTATGCGCTTGCCATAATGTATTCTTGTATTTTGCCTTTTGGTATATCATTTTTTTATGTATCACTACTGGTTTTAAGTCATCAATATTAAATGTTACAAGTACAAAAATCAACTTTAGATTTTTCTAATTTTTGTCTTCTTTGATATATTTATTTATTAACATTCTTATATTTTTTTAGTATCTATTCCAAAGTTCTTTATTACTGATTTTTATACTTTCTTTATTCTTTTTTTAATTTCTGTTTTTTTCTAAATTTTAAGTGAGAAATGTTATTTAGAAATTCTCCATCTATACCAAATAGTTCACTACTATCAGTGCTTTCCCATAACTTATATAAGCCTGTTAAATTTCTTTCTACGTAAAAATGTCTGCATTTATTGCCCCTATTGAAGTTCCACTCACTCCATCAAAATATATTTTTCTTTTTTTGAAGTGCTTTTTATGGCTCCCGCTTCATATGCGCCTTTGGCTCCTCCACCTTCTAAAACTAATCCTTTCATTTTAATTTAACCTCGAAATTTTTATTAATTATGTTTAAACACATTAATGTACAAGGTATTGCTAATATAAGACCTCCCATTACATCAGTAAAGAAATGTACTCCAAGATATATTCTTGAGAATCCAATTAGTACTGCGAGTAAAATAAATGATATAAAGAATATTACTTTATTAAAAGTATTTGTATTTTTTTGTAAGTAAATGCCATAATACCATATAAAAATACAATTGATGTTAACGTGTGTCCGCTTGGAAAACTATAACTTTTTGGTATTTCAATTAATGCTACTAAAGGTCTTGGCCTTCTTACAAGTAATTTTGTTACTAAAACAGTTAAACCTGATACTGCATAGCTACCTGTAAGTAATGTAAAATACCATTTGTTTTTTATAAACAATAAAATACACACGATTATTAGAGAGGGTATGTACCAATCACCAAAAATTTGTTAAAAAAATTTAAATACTGCTGTTAATCTTTTTGTCAACATGATTTTCCATAAACTCTATAACACTATAATCAATATCAACTAATTTGTTATATAAATTAGTATTTTTTTAACAATCAAAAAAAGTTATAATAAGAAGTATTATAATTATTATGTATATATAATTTTTCTTTTTAATATTTTTCTTTATCATAACCTAATTATATCATTTTATTTATTTTTTTAAATATGTTTTTTTGTATTATTTACTTTGTACCGTAAACTCTATCCCCAGCATCTCCAAGTCCAGGTAAGATATATCCTTTATTATTTAAGCATCTATCTTTACATGCACAATATATTTGTACATCCATATGTGCTTGTTTTAGATTTTCTATTCCTTCAGGAGAAGCAATAATACATAGAAATTTTATTTTCTTAACTCCATCTTTCTTTAATTTATTTATTGTTGCGATTGCACTTCCTCCTGTCGCAAGCATTGGGTCAAGAACAAATACTTCTCTATTTTCAATTTTATCTGGCATTTTATAATAATATTCTACTGGTTCTAAAGTTTTTTTTCATTTCTATATAATCCAATATGCCCTATTTTAGCATTAGGTATTACGGTAATTATACCATCTACCATACTCATACCTGCTCTTAAAATAGGTACAAATGCATATTTATCTTCATCTAAACTTTTTGTTTCATATTTCTCAAGTGGTGTTTCAATTATTGTTTTATCTAAAACTGCATCTTTAGTTGCTTCATAACATAATAACGTAGATATTTCACTTATTATTTCTCTAAATTCTTTTGTTCCTGTATTTTTATTTCTTAAAATTGATAATTTGTGTGTCACAAGTGGATGACTTAATATGATTTCTTTCATTTATTTTCTCTCCTTTATAAATAGATTTAATAGTATTCCAATAAGTGCTGCAAGACTCATTCCTGATATTGATACTGACATATTTTTAGTCATTATTGATATTGCTGCTCCTCCAAGTCCTAGAACTAACATTGATGATGCTACTATTACGTTTTTTGTATTCTCGAAATCTACTTTATTTTGAATTAATATTTTAAGTCCATTTACTGATATAAATCCATAAAGTAATATTGATACTCCCCCTAAAACTGGACTAGGTATTGATGATATGATTGCTGTTAATTGTCCTAGAAATCCAAATATAATTGCTATTATTGCTGCAAGTCCTATTACCCATACAGATGCTACTTTAGTCATACCTACAACTGAAGTATTTTCTCCATAAGTAGTATTTGCTGGTCCACCAATTAAGCCTGCTATAAATGTTGCTATTCCATCCCCAAGTAATGTGTTATCAAGACCTGGGTCTGTTATTAAATCTTTTCCTATTATTTCACTTAGTACTTTATGGTCCCCTATATGTTCTGATATTGTAACTAATGCTATAGGTGCTATTGTAAGTAATGCTGAAAAATTTAATTTATAATGAACAAATGGTATGTAAAAATCTGGTATTGCTATAAAACTCGTTTCAAAAACTTCTTTTAGATTTACCATACCAAGTATTATAGATGAAATGTATCCTGCGACCATACCAAGTAAGAATGGTATTACTTTTTAGGAATCCTTTTTCCTCTTACTGCGAGTACTCCCGTTGTTAAAAATGATATAAGTGCTACAACTATATTTTTCCATGGAACTTTTTCTAGGTTAAGACCTATTTCTTCTATAGCTGTTGGCGCTAGTGAAAGACCTATTATCATGATCATAGGTCCTACTACAATTGGAGGCAGTAATTTGTTAATCCATTTTTTACCTACTGCTTTAATTATTAATGCAACTAGAACATATACAAGCCCTACTGCCATAATTCCTGTAAAAACACTTTCTTTTCCGCTTTTAGCGAATGCTACAATCATTGGTGTAATAAATGCAAATGAGCTTCCTAAATAAACTGGTGCCTTTCCTCTAGTACATACTATATAAATTAATGTACCTATTCCAGAACTGATTAGTGCAACTGGTATAGATAATACTTCACTTCCTGCTGCTTTGTTCACAAGTATTGGAACTAATATTGTAGCTCCAAACATTGCAAACACATGCTGCAGTGATAATAATAACCATTTTAGTAATGGCGGTTTTGTCATTAACATTGAGTAACATTTTACTGTTTTTTTCATTTTATTCCTCCTTCTAAAACAATAAATTAGGTCAAAAAAATTCTCATTGAATAAATCAATGAGAATTTAAAAAAAGAATTAAAATCAATAGTATTAGTACATTTCTTTTTTTAAAAAAATAACTAATTTTCTTGACTTCAATTCTCTCATATTTTTTTAACCTCTAATAAATATTAACATATATTTTTTTGAAATGCAACTAATTTTAGTACTTATCATTATATTTTTGTATTTTCATATCCTTGTGCATTTAATTTGTTAACAAATTTATCTAGTATTCTTTTTATTAAATGATATAAAAATACTTATTTTTACCAAATAATTTTACCATTGTTGGGCTAACTGCGTAATAAACTTTTTATAAATAATCTTCCAAGGAATCTTTCATCAAGATAATAATCTCTAAATCTTCTTAATGTCCATACCTCTTTACAATCATATGAACCATATACTGCTGTAGCAACGTAACATCCATTCTTTTGATTTTGAACATTTGGTGTGTATGTATAAGTTGGATCTATACTTTTTTTATTCTTTCTACTATTGCACTAACTGTTTCAGGTGGTATGTAACTAAATTTAGTTACTGTAGCTTTATAAGCTCTAAGTGCTTCTTCTTTTAAATTTACTTTGTTTAATTCATCTCCTAGTGTAAGTAATAAAAACGTCATTCCTTGAAAATGCTCTGTTAAAAAATTGGTTACAAATGTTGAATCACATGTATCTATGTATGTATTTGCTTTTGATAGGACATTATTTGATATTAATAAATAATAATTTAATGCGTTATAATCAATAGTCTTGTATGCTTCTATTTTTTTCTGCTTCACTTAAATCACTTGTTTTTTTATAAGGCTAAAAACACACTTTTTTTAAAGTTTTACCTAATTTTATACATGAAGAACCCATATTTGCTATTGTTGTTTGTTTACAAGCGAAATATGTTGAGAAGAATTGTGCTTCCCAGTCATTTGGAACTTCATTCAATATTGTTGAATAATATTTTTCTGCTTTTTCAGCATCATCATTATCTTTTGCTCTTCTTGCTAAAATATATAGTTTCTTTATTTCATCTTCTTTATCTATTTTTACTTTAGCATTTATTTTTTTTATTGCTGTATTTTGAAGTTTAGTTCCACAATATTTACAAAAATCCAAATTCTTGATTTTTATCAAGTTCAACTTCTCCATTACAATTTGGGCACGTTAATGCTTCTAATACTTTCTTTTCCATGCTACTCCCTCTATCAATAATTTTTTATCTTTTAATGTAAACTGGTGTTCCTATTTCTATCAGGCTATAAAGTTTTGCTGCCATGTTTGTTGGAACATTAACGCATCCGTGACTTCCATTAGTTTTTATATATATTTCCACCAAATTTATTTCTCCAAGAAGCATCATGTATTCCATAATTATTTCCTGAATATGCCATCCAATATTTAACAAATGATTTATAATTTTTTTACCAGTTAAATATGTATTTCTTACTTTATTTCTTATTTTGAAACTGCCCGTTTTGGTAGCATTGTTTTTTTACCAGTCGTGACATCTGTTTCTAGTACCACTTTATTTTTAACATAGTAAGTCAGCTTTTGTTTTGATATTGAAACATTTACGTATGTGTGTTCAAATTTATCTTTAATGTGTACTTTAATTGTTTCTTCTGCTTCATTACCACTACTATCTTTTTACTTTATCTTTTTACTTCATATGTCCCTTTTTTTATCATTATTAATTTCATTTTCTATTGTTACATTACTTGTGATATTTCCATCATAATTATCAGTTGCTTGGTATTTAGGAAGTTCACAGTCATTTAATTTAACTGTGCATACTATTTCTTTATCGCCAAGTATTTTTAATTTCTGGCTTAATATTATCAACTACTTTTTACTTTTCTAGTTAAACTCTTTTTAATCCTTTTTACTGTCAAAAAGTAATTAACTTCATATTCGCCAAGTTTAGTTTCATCAACATTATTTTTCAACTATCACTTTACTATGATAGTCTACATCATTAACTATTGCTGCATAACCAAGTTCGTCATATTTATTACCATATTCAAGTGTTATTTCATTTTCACCAAGTAAATAAAAACCTTCATTTAATGATTTTTTTATCTAACTTGTATATAAATGCAGACAAATAATAATGATAATACCACTATTAATAATATAAATATAATTGTTATTCCTACTTTTACTCTTCATGATAAAAATCATATCACATTTTATAGAAATATTAAACAAATTTTTTTAAATTTTTTTATACTAAAAATACATTTATTAATTTAATTAACATTTCTTTTACTATGAAATAAATATTGTATTGCAAGTCCTGAATATTCTTTATAAGTATTTTCTGCGAATTTCTCTATTGTTTTTTGATTATTTTTTATGTTATATAAATCCGATATACTCTTTTTTACCCAGGTATCTATTGGAAAGGTATCTAATCTTTTATAGCCAAATAATAATATACATGATGACACTTTTAGACCTATTCCTTTTTACTTTCATAAGTTTATTTAATGCTTCTTTAGTATTAAGCTTGTTTATATCTTTTAATGATTCATATTTATCTAAGAAGTCTCTTATATATTTTTGCTCTAAAAACCTACTTTAAAAACTTCTTAATTCTTCTATAGTTATATTTTTTTAAGTGATTCATATGTTGGAAATAAATGATATTCTTTATTATTAAATATTATTTTTTTCACCATACTTTTTCACTTATATCATTTATAGATTTACTTATTCTTTTAACATTATTATTTTTGACTTATTATATAACTTATGCACATCTCAAATGAATCTTGATTTAGTATTTTTGTATCCTTTTACATTTAGAAATTATATTTATCATTTTTTTATCATTGTTAATAAGTTGTTGATTTATAATATTGTAGTCTCTATTTAGGTCAAAATATTCTTTTTATATCGTTTTCTAGATTATCTTCTTTTGATGATATCACTATTAGTTCATCATTATTTTGTTTTTATGTTGATAACTCTATCTTTTAATATATTTGTAAAACTGCCATCTGTTTCTTCTATAAATCTAAAAACAAGCACCACTTGTAATAGTGCTTTTTTTAAATCAAAAATCTTTTTACTTTTAATTTTTCATTATTCTATACCTATTTTCTTATAATAATCATTATCTATTATTAATGAAGACATACTATATTTTTTTGATTTACTATTGTGTTTATTCTGTCAATATAGCCCTCTTCTATTTCTTTATCAGTTGTTTTTTTATGAATTCTTTTTGTTACACTGTTATATTTTCCTTTATCTGTTATCCAACTTCTATCTGATAAAATTACTATGTGTTCATTATTACTAAATATATCACGACCCATAAGTAATCTTGAATCAAATGATAAACCATATAAATTATATATTGTTGGTAATATATCTAAACTGCTTATAACTTTATCAACAACTGTTTTTTCTATATTTGGGTTGTACATAATAAGTGTTTTATGGAATTTTTTTCAAATTTATCATTTCTATCTATTGTACTTATTTCATTCATTTGTTTTGTTGTAAGTCCATAAGGATAGTGATCTGGTGCGATTACGATTAATGTGTCATTCAATTTACCTTTTTCTTCTAGTACTTGTAATAGTTTTTCTATACTTTTATCTAGTTCTATTTGTGTTGCTAAATACGCTTTTACTGCTGTACTATATTTTTAAATCTTTTTACCTTACTTTTTTTATTCCTATAAGCCATATTATTACCATAGAAATTATAATTTAAATGTCCACTTACTGTCATATAATATGTCATGAATTTATCATTATCGATATAATAACTTGTAGTAGCATCTATCATTTCTTTATCACTATTTGGCCAATGTTTACAATTCATTTTCTTTTCTAGTCCATTACCACATCCATAATATTTAAGTCCTATATTCTTATGTGATTTTTGCCTATCATAGTAATTATAATTATGATTATGAAATCCGTATGATACGTATCCTTCTTTATTAAACATGTTTCCTATTCCATAAGGCATACTTATTTTGCTTGTTTGTTTAAAACTCCACACTCCTTCTTTAGGTATTAAACTATTTAGATTCATATATTCGCCATCAGACGTGGATACTGGATATAATGGTTGATAGTAATTTGTAAATATAAAACTATTATTCTTTATTTTATATAATGTTGGTGTTAACTTTTCATCTATCGCAATTGTATCAAATGCTTCTGCTGTTATAAATATAAGATTTTTATTTTTAAAGATTCCTGTGTATTCATTTTTTTATTAGATGCATCAGCATTTTTTTGAAATAGATGTGCATGTTCTTTA
Organism: Clostridium sp.; assembly: GCA_022010095.1. Lineage (GTDB taxonomy): Bacteria > Bacillota_I > Bacilli_A > RF39 > UBA660 > CAG-1000. The sequence goes on along the minus strand of CP091739.1, from coordinate 1,040,323 downwards.
TTTTATCATTTGTTTCTTCACTTATAAGTTTATCAAAATCAATATCAGTTGTATTGTATTCTATTTTTACTTCAGGTACTTTTTCTTCTTCACTACTTATATTTGTTTGTTCATTATATATTTCTTCATTAAATCCAAAAATATATCTTTCAATATCTATCATTTCCATTGTGATTAACCCTGTTTTATCTATTGTAAGCATAGGCGCATGTGTTTTAAATATTAATCTTTTTTTAATGAATAGAATCCTACATCATTTTTTTATTTATGATAAAAAAATTATTCCTAAAAAAAGACAATATAAGTATTGATAAATATCCTATTATAAATTTAAAAATTATTTTTTTAAAAATCAAATATTTTTACTTTTTGAATATTAAGAATAGGATAAATGGTATCAATATTATAATAAATATGTACCATATTCTTGCGATAACACTCATTATCATCTCATAAAATTGCATTACTTGACCTGTTCCTGTCGTTAATGATAAAAAAATGAAAAACATAGAATTATAAAAGTTATAATAAACTATTTGTGCTAAAGTGATAAGTGTAATAAAAAGATGATAAAAATAATTGTTAATATCTTGTTAACTTTTTTTCATTAAATATCGTTGTTATTATTGTTAATAATATTATCCATGGAATACTAAATAGTATTACTGAAAAAAAGTATTTGCTGTTAATAAATCTTTCATTATAAAAATGTTTGTATATTACTTCTAAATATATAATCCAAAAATGACCACCATAATATTATTTTTAAATTTATTTTTTTCATAAACCCTCTATTTTTTTGATTTTTTTAATTATTGTTAAACATATTATTGCTAATACTAAAAAGTATCATTACTATAAATAATATTGCTAGTTCTGCTTGAAAATTTGTCTCTAACAATAATGCATTTTTTTAATTAGTTCTCTCATAATTTCACCACTTTAATTATACTACAAGTATTTATCTTTATTCAATATTCATTTGTTATTGAAAAATATATTTGATATGTTATCTTTATCAGGATAGTCTATACTATACAATATTTCGTTAAATAAGTCTCTATCAAATTCTATTTCTTTTTTTAGTTATGTTTCCATTATCAATTATATAGTAATATGTTTTTATTATCTTTTACACAACCACTACTGCCTATTCCATAGAAATGTTTATTATTATATTTATCTATTCTTCCTTGATGAAAATGTCCATAAAAAAACAATAATCATAATCTATACTGTCAAAAAAATTTTTCTTATATTTATTTGTTTTAAAAGATACTTAAGTGTTCAAATGGGTAAACTGAATCATTCATAAAGAAGTGGATGAATAAATATTTTTTTTATTGTTAATAACTAGTGAATAACTTAATGGTTGATTTTTCTATATATTCTAGTTGTTCATCATCTAATTTTGTTAGGACCCAAAGATTATGTTCTATTTCTATTTCACTCATATCTTCATCATAGTATTTTCTATTTAATAAATATAATTCATGATTACCATTTATAAATATAACATTTTCTTTCATTAATCTTTCTATGCATTCGTTTGGGCAAGGACCAAGAGAAACTGAATCTCCTAAAAAAATATGATTTTTATCTATATTTTGATTCTTTATATCGTTTAATATTGCATCTAATGCTTGATAATTTCCATGTATATCTGAAAAAACTGCTACTTTCATTGTTGCCTCCTAACTTATTATATCATTTATACTTTTGTTTTTTAATGACTTTTAGCACAAAAAAACACTCACTTGCGTTAGTATTATTTTTATTTGGAGGAGCCAGTCGGATTTGAACCGACGATGGAGGTGTTGCAGACCTGTGCCTTACCACTTGGCTATGGCTCCATGTGCATATAATTATATCAAATTATATGCGTCATTTCAAGTCAATTGTGTATTTTATGCCACGAATTGTTATGATTAGGTCTAGTTTTTCAGCATTTTCAACTTCTTTTGGGACTTCAATATAAGTATATGTATCTTTTTGATATTTAGTATTAATTATCGTAGGAGTAAAAGGTTTTTTTGTTACTCCATCTAATGTGTATCTTATCTTTCCAAAAATATTTTATTATATTACTAGGATAATTTAAATACTTACTCATGCCTATACTACTATCAATATTAGCAGTCATTTTTTTAAATTTTAATACACCTACACTGCCTTTGTTTGTACTTTCTGGTCTTACTATATAAGTTCCATCATAACAAGTATTTTTCATTATTATTTTTTTACAATATTTATAACTTTCTTTAAATACAGAAGAATAGGTACTTTCACCAATAATTGCACTACTTTTTACCTAAAAATCGTATTATTAAAAATCTAATTCAGCTGGTAACTTATATGTTCCAGTATCATTTTTTTACTATTTAAATCATATGGTTTAACTATAATTTCTTTATAAGGTGAAGCTATATTACCAATAACAAGATTATCATAGTTTTTTTATTTTAAACACATATTCTTTTTTTAATGTCTTCTTTTTCCTATTTCATATACAACTATTACTTCTTTTTGTTTCACCTGGAAATACCTCCATTGGAGCAAAAAAACCTCTCCCACATCAAGAAATTCATTTTTTTATAACTAAATTTTGGTATTAACATTTCATCATTAACAACTAATCTAAATGTTTCTCTAGTAAGTTTATAACTTGTTGATGATTTATTATCTATTTTAGTTCTTATAAGTACATAATATTTATCTTTTTTTGTATTTTATTTCCACTTAAATCAACATCAGTAATGTACGCATCTTGTGCGGTGTACCAAAGAGTACTTGCTAAAATTTCTTGATTTTGTCTATATCTTTCTTGATAAACTCTCATATTTATAAAAATAATTAGTGTTGTTATAAGTACTACTATCGATGTACAAACTGTTACCACAAATTTATGTTCAAGTATATAGTATTTAGTAAGTCTTAGAAATTTTCTAAAGAATCTTGCTATTTTATAATTATTTTTTTCCAAAAAGTTAACTCTACTTCTTCATAATCACTAGTATCGATTTGCAATTCTTCTAAGTCTTTTTTAAAGTCGAATTGTTTTAAATTAAATCCACAAGCTCTACCAAGATGTATAAATACCATTATTACTTGTGGTATTAATATAATAAGCGATATATCTCTTATAGTTCTAACTTGTTCAATGCTTAATGTATTTATTTGTATATTAGCAAGTGTATTATAAATAAATATAAAAATAAACAAACAATAATATATAATAAAGACAAGTAAATATATATAATTTTTCTTTCTTTATTTTTTTAAGTGACATTATGTAATATATTAATAAAGAAACTAGTATTGCTAAAAACATCTATTATAAACATATAATAATTAACATATTTAACAGCTAAGTCTGTCGCATAAGTATAAGCAAATTTACTCGCATACATATTAAAAAAATGTATAAATGTCTAATGATTTTATTCCTAAATAAAGAAGCCTAACAAAAAAAGTAAGGCATGTATTATCCTAAAAATTTTTTTAATTAAAAAAAGCATATGGCTTCTTTATTATCAATTTAACCAACTCCTATTATATTTAAATTATATCACGAGTTATTTAAAATGTGAATTCTATAAGATATAAAATTGTGTAAAAAAAGAAAAAGAAATATTTTCATATTCCTCTATATTTTTTTATTACTTTTTTTATAATATATCATTTGTCCTGCTAAAAGGTATATTGTTCTGTTTTGATCTACTATATCCTTTTCAGTAGTTCCAAATATGTTGCTTACTGTGTATAATGTATCTCCATCTTTTGTTATATAATAACTTACATCTTTTTTAGGAATTAATAAAGTTTGACTTGGATAGATATAATCAGATATATTTAATCCATTTAATTCTGCTAATAACTTTGTATTTACATTAAATTCTTTTAGAGATTTTTATATAATGTGTCTCCTTTTTTTATTTTATATATTGTATAGAATGGACTTTCTAAATCTTTTTTTATTTGAATTTTTCATACATATAAATCACCTACTGTATTATATGTAATTTTCTATTTTTTTCGTTATTTAATATAGATAAAAAAATTGAATTATCATTGTTATATGTTAGTTCATAATTATAAAATATTTTTTTTCACTACCATATGAAGGAGTATATTTATAAAAATTCATCATTTAATGTGTAATATATTTCATTTTTTTATTTTCACCTATTATTTTTTTACTTCATTATTAAGTATTTTTTTTGTTTAAGTTTATTTTTTTCTATTATTTTATATAATCCATTATCTATAGTGTAATTATATATTGATTCTTCTTTATTATATTTAATTTTATTTATTTTATATTCAGTTTTACTACAATTAACAAATTCACCATTTTCATATTTTTTTAAAATCCTATAGAATTATTTCCAACTACTTTTTACTTTTTCCATTTTTTTAAGATTTATTTCATATAATATGCTATGTTTATTATCAAATATATATAATTTCTTTTTTTATATGACCTACTATGTATGAATCATAATCTATTGAGTTTTTTTAAATTTATTGTTTCTTGTTTATAAGTTTCTATATTAAATTTGATTAATTTTGTATATTCATGCTCTTCTTCATAATTAGCCATATATATTGTATTATCTATCATATAGGCTAACGTGTTATCGTATTTATCTTTTTTAAATAGTTCTATGTATTTATATGTATTATTATGCATTACTATGTAACCTTTATAATTCCATAATGCTACATATTCATTATTGTTTAGATTATCATAATAGATAAAAATCACTTTTTAGGCTTTTTCAACATTTATCTTATTTGTTCTATATTCATCTAATTCTTCTATGTTTATTAAATTATAATCAGTATATTCTTCATCTACATAACATAAAGGATATGTTTTTATATCATTACTTGTAGGTACTATACAAAAATACATTATTTTTTTCAATTGTTTTTTTATATTATTTATTTTATGTTTTTTTAATGTTCTTTTTATTATATACATCAAAATTATATGTTTTTACCATTACTTATTTCAAAAATAATATCTCGAATCTTTATATATTTCTTTTTATTTTATAATTATTAATATTGTATTCTATATTATAGCTTGAAAAAAATAATATTTAGATAATATTAGAATTACACTTATAAATATTATATACATTAACATTTTTTTCATTAAATCACCTATATAAATTATACAATAAGATGAAGAAAAAAACTAGTTTCCTAGTTTTCTAATACACCGCTATTTATTAAATAATTTCTTGTTGTATCTTCATCTTTAAATCCTACTGTGTCACTTACAAATTCTTTATCATGTACTATAAATGTGTATGGTACTGATCCTTCGTAGTTAGTAAGTTCAAATGAAGATGTTAATATATCATAATCATTATTACTTAGTTGATCTCCTTCAAAGAAATACATTTTTGAATTTTTCTCTTTTTTTCAGATAATTCAGTTATTACTGGTTTATATGCTTTTTACAATGTGGGCAAGATGAACTTGCTAGTATTGTTACTACATAATCTCCACTTGAAACATCTTTATACCAGTTTTGAATTTCTTCACTAGCATTTTTTACATCTTGTAATTGTAGTGTATTTGGTCCTTTTGTAACATTTTTACCATCAATTAAGAATGATAATCCTACGAAAGCCCAAATTATTGCAGCAATTAAAGCTCCTACTCCAGCACTTTTAGCTGATTGTTTTTTTTATCTTTTTTTCCATATTAGATATAATATTAATCCTACTGGTGGAAGAATTAATCCTAATAACCACCAAGGATATTTGGCTAGTGTATCTTTTCCATTTCTTTTTGCTCTACAATTATCACATAGCGTTTGTGAATTTTCTATCTTTTTTCCACATTCACGACAACGTTTTTCCATATCTTTCACCTCTATTAATAGTTTAATATAACAGTCCTAAAATTACAAGAAAAAAGAGATATTTTTTCTAATTATTCACATATCTCTTTTCCATCTACTGTTCTAGTTTTTCCAGTTTTAGTCCATCCATCAACATTTTCACTCTTACTCCACATATATTTATATGAAGTTGAAGTTACTTTTCTTGAGTTTGCTTTTTCTTTAGTTGTAGTATATTTATTACATCTGTCTCCCTCATGTTTATATCCACTAGGACAGTCTTCTGTAGTTACAGTTGTTGTCACTCTCTTAGAACATGTTTTATCTGAATCATTATATGTATAAGATTTATCTCTACATTCATATTTATATGTTGGATCAGTTACATAGTAGCATTTTAAGTTTTCTCCTGAACCTTCGCTATAATTTGCTTTGCTTGGACAACTATAGCTATATCCACCTGATACAGTTTCGGTATGCCAACATTTTAAGTTTTCTCCTGAACCACTTCTATTAGTTGAAATTGATGGACAAGTCCAATATCCAGAACTTGGATTTTCTACTTCTACATTTTTGCATACTTCTTCTTGAACTGTTTTATAACATGTATCTTTATAACTTACTGTTTCATTTCTATAACATGTATCTTGATATGTTACTGTTTCATTTCTATAACATGTATCTTGATATGGAACTTGTACATTATTACATGTTTCAGTTTTTACATTTTTATAACATGTTGCACATGTTGTATGAGAGATACCATTAGAATCTCTATATGTTGTACATGGAGCACAGCTATATGGTTGTTTTGTTGTAGTTGTTGTACATTTTCTTCAGTTTTATACTTTGTACATGAGTAAGAAACTTTTTCTGTCTTTGTTTTTGTACAAGTATATGGAACCCTTTCAGTTTTTTTGTTTTAGTACATTCATATGGAACTGTTTTTATCTACCATCTTACATTCTTTTTTTAGTTGTAGTTCCACTCGCCTGTTGTTACATAAATTTTTTTCATCATATACTATTTTAGTAGTATCGTTATTTTTTTAGTTTTAATTGTTTCTAATTGCTCTTTTTTTACCATTGACTAATACTTTAACAGCAGGTTCTGTTACTACTTTTGTATCAGTTGTTGTTTTTTTAGCAGGCTTACTATCAACTAATTTAGATATATAACAATAAGCACCATTTCTCTTAGAACCTGGTAAATTGTCACAATTATAAACTGTCTTAGTTGATTTTATGGTTTTCATAAATTGATATTCTGTTATTTTTTCAATTCTACATGTTTTATTACATGAATTACCTTCACAATATGTATGACATCCTAAAAATCTTAACAGTAAAGTTACTTTCATTATTACATACTAGGTTTGTTTTAATTCATAACCAATGTCTGTTTTAGTAACACTTACATATGAATCATATTGGTTACATGAATGTCCGTTTTCATCTACAAATGGCAATAGTAATTTTTTATCATACATTTCGCCTAAACTAATTTTAGTTGATTCACCGATATTTTTAGGCATCTTATCATCTGTAAAATAGCTTTCTCCAGCTTCTTGCATATATTTAATATTTTCTCTAAATACATTACTATAGAATGGAGTCATATTTGGAACTTTCTTCTCAAATAACCATATTAAGATAAATATAAATAATGCAGCAAATATAATTTTTACTAATAAGTCAGCGATACTAAATCCGCTTCTTCTTTCATTACTATACATATTTTTTTCCTCCCCTGATTTAATCTTATTTATATTGTTGTGGTGTTAATGACATTTGTTGATTTAATTTTTTTCACTATAATGATTTTTTTAGCATCCTTTAAGAATCTTTGGAACATTGTATCTTCAACAGCATTGTTTCCATAACTTGCTATTTCTTGTGAAGTCATTCCTGCTCTCTTAAGAACATATTCCCATTCTCCAATTGGTACAAAGTCTAGAGTTGCCATCAATTTTGATAATGGAATTTCTTCTACGTATCCATCGTTATCAAAGCAGAATGGAATACATACATCTATATTGTTAACGATTCCATATTCAAGAATGTTTGCTACATATTGTGAATAAGATAGTCCATATAAGTGCATTCTACTTGGATATGAAGCTATACTTCTTACATTATAATGAGTTGCTTGAGCATCTGGATAATAATATTGATCTCTCATTAATTCACCAAATTCAGTTGCATATTTTTTAAACGCCTCATCATCATGTTTATTTATTGCTTCAATTAATGGTTCCATAACTGCATCTACTTCAGCAGCACATTTTTGTTCATGTGAACCATCTTCATATAAATATTGTGATGGAATAAATCCAACATTGTTTGCTTCTGCTCTTTCTAATGTTGATAAATATGTTGAGAACATTTGAGTTAATTTATTATCATAGTTAACTAATTCATTCATTTCAAATCCATCAATTAATTCACCATTAACTAGTTTTACCATATCAGCTAAGTTTTCTTTATTGATTGAATCTTTTTCTACATCAGTTAAGTTTGGATATTCTTTATTAAAGTAATTTTCGAAGTACCAGTCTACTCTTGCATTTACTTCATCATCATTGCTTGCATCTTTGAAAGTTCCTGGTTCACCTGGCTTTAATTCAGGTTCTTCTTCTACTACTTCAGGTTCTGCATCAACATCTAAATCTTCAACTTCTGTTTCAGCATTTAATACTTCAGTAGCATTATTGTTTACACAACTTGCAAGTCCATAACCAGCTCCAACTGCTAATCCAGCAACGCCAACATAAGATAATGCTCTTAATGCTTTATTTGGTTTCTTAACAGTTACAACTTCTTCTTCATCTTCATTGTTTTGTGCATTTTGTGTTGATATTTCTTCTAATTGTTCTTCTTCATTATCTTTTCTTAAGTTATATCTCTTATTGTATTTTTCTTCAATTTCTTTTTGAGTCTTACTATCAGCTACTTTATATTTTCTAGAGTCTTCTACTGCTTCATAATATTCAGCGAGCATTTTTGTTTAACAAGCATTACTATGTTATTCTTTTCTTCAGTTGTTTTATCTGTTTTTATAGTATTCCTCTCTTAATTCCCCATCATATTTTTAATAATTGTATAATATTTTCAAGTCTTTTTAACAAATTCCATATTCATAAAAATTTACCCCCTTCGTAAATATGCATGTATTATATCACATTTGTTACAAAATGTCAAACATTATTAACCTTTCTTATATGAAATGTCTTTATATTAACATATTAATCTGTATTTATCAATCATTTTTACTAATCTTTTTTAATTTGTATTGAGATTTTGTTTCTAAAATTAAGAATCCTAATAGCATTAGATATAGTATAGGTTTTTAATATATTTTTTTATTGTAAATATTGATTTAATATAATCGCTTGAACCATCTATATAACTCATATTCTTAAGAACTATAAAGTTCAATATAAATGAATTAAAGATTCCTATAATAATAATTAATATTATTTTTGCTATTTCTTGCTTTTTGAATAATGTCGTTTATAATTAAATGTGACCGGCAATAATAAGAATATAATTATAAGGTTTATTATTAAATATATTACTCCATAAAATGTATTGTCTATTTTAAAAATATTTTATTAATTCTATAAGTGAAAAAAATTAAAAAAATAAAAATATTGATAAAGTTTAATAACAATTTCTTCTTTTTTTATACATTCAATCACTTCCTTTATTAGATTATATCATATTTTTTTCTTGTAATATATACTTTTTGAGTGATATTATAAATCACATGACAGAAAAAGAAAAAATCAAAAAAATTTGTTGATAAATATGATTTTTACTAAGCAAGGTATTGATGAATTTGTAAAGTCTTTGAATATTACAAGAAATAAACTTGCTGAACTATTATTAAATGAACTTAATGATATATCTAATAAGTTATCCGATGATAATTTTAAAAGCAAATATATTTTTTTATAAATTATTAAAAATTAATTACTATTATTGTTAATAGTTGTAATTTTACTCAAACAGAATCTAAAAAGGATAAAAACTTAAAATTTAAAAAAATATTAGAGAAAAACACTTTTTGGCTCTATATAATAATTCGTATGTTGATTCAGCTAATGTTTTTAGATGAACTTATAATTGATAAAAATAACGATGTTAATTCTTTAATAATCATCATCAAAAGAATTAATTAATAGACAAGAGGATACTAATATCATTAAAAAAAGTTTGTCGCTAGTAATAAAGAAACATTAAATAAAAAAACAATTGTGAGTTATTTGATATTGCATTTAATAAAGCTTTAACCTCTCTTAGAAAAAGAACTGATGATATATATTATTATATTACTTTATTGAAAAATATTTTTATAGTTCAAGTATTGAAAAGCAAAAATATTATAAATTACTGGACTTATATAGGGGGAAAAAAATAACATATTTTTTTAAGAGAAATGTATATGATAATTCAGGGTATTAAAAGAGGATTAACTCTGGATGAGATAAATAGTAAATTTGGATTTATTGATCCAACTCCTAAATATGAAAAAAATATATATTCCTAGAAGAGATACTGAATGTGGTTCAATTATTACTATTGATAGTAATACTACTTCTATTCACGACGATGCTTTATCAGTTCACAAAGATGGAAATAAATATATAGTTGATTTATTTATCGCTGATGTGGGTGGCACTATTGTTCCATGTAGTGATGTTGATTTAGATGCTCTTAACAATTTTAAAATTTCATATGGAAGTACTGAAGTTAGATTATTACATCCTAAAATTGAAAAGCAATTATCTTTAGAAAGCAGGCAACGTAAAAATGCCATTAAGCTTACTGTTGTATTAAATGATTCTGGTGAAATATTGGATTATTATTTAAAAGGAAAAATGAAATAGTTGTTAATAAAAAAAATTTTTACTTTTTGGAGAAGTTGATAATATATTGAGTGGGATTGCTACTCATGAATTTAGTAATCAAATAATTGAATTATTTATGTTATCTAAAAGCATTACAAAAATAGAGATAAAAGATAGAAGTAGTAATTTGAGTAATCGTTCATGTAATATTCGAAAATATAGAAGTGAAGTTATCGTTAATGAATTTGCTTTTTTATATAATTGTTTGGTAGCTGGTATTGCAAAAAGAGCTTAAAAATTCCTTTTTGTATATAAAGTTCAAGAAAAAAAGAATATATAAGTGATTTTGTTGATAAAAAAAGGTCTTAAAATAAATGACATGACACGTAAACTTATTGATGAAACTTATCTTGTGAGTAAATATTCTAGTATTCCATCAAGACATCTAGGACTACGTAAAGAAGTTTATACTGGAGTATGTAATCCACTTCGTGATTATCCTTCTCTTTATAATCAATATTTACTTCATCAGTTCTTTTTTTAAAGATATTTATATGAATTTTGATTATAAGTCTTTTTTTAGAGTTAATTGAATATTTTAACAAAAGGAAAGCTGAAGTCAAATTATATAAAGCTGAATATGATAGAGAGGCAAGACTTGCTTTAAAGAGAAAAAAATAATTATACTTTTCTTGAAATACCTTTCTTTTTTAATATGATTTTTCTTATAAAGTCAAATGGTATTATTGAAAAATGCTAATATAAGCATAATTTCAAATTCGTATATTGAAAGACCCGTTGTTCTAAAAAGCGAACCTCCAAAATATATAAGGATGACTTGTACTACTGCTATAAAAAGAACTATTGCTATGAATACTTTATTTTTGAGTAAGCTAGAAAATGTATTTATTCTATATGTTCTTGCATTAAATGCATTAAATATTGTTATGAAGATAAATAATCCAAAAAAAGCTGTCATTATATATTTATTAGATATGTCTGTGTGATATATTTTGCCTATTAATTTTGATTTTAAGAACCATGTGCATAATAAAGATGTATAAATTCCATTGTATAATATTTGATTTGTCATATATTTATTTATTATTTTTTCATCTCTTTTTTTAGGACTTTCCATCATATATTCAAGTAGTGCTGGTTCATATGAGAATGCTAGTCCTGCGAGTGTATCCATTACCATATTTATCCACAAAAATTTGAATTATTGTTATTGGATTTAATATGCCTATGAATGGACCTATTATATTTAGAAATACTGCTGAAAAATTAACTGTCAGTTGAAATATTATGAACTTTCGTATACTTTTAAATATTGTTCTTCCATAAAGTATTGCTTTTGATATTGATAAAATATTGTTATCAAGTATTATGATATCACTTGTTTCTTTTGGCTACTTCTGTTGCACTTCCAAGTGAAAATCCAACATCTGCTTTTTTGAGTGCTGGAGCATCATTAACACCATCTCCTGTCATACCACATATTAGATTCATTTCTTGACTTAATCTTACAAGTTTATTTTTATCTTGAGGAAGACTTCTACTTAGTACTTTTTAATCTTGGAATTATCTTTTTTTAATTTCTTCATCACTCATCATATTTAATTCATCACTTGTTAGTGTTATGTCATTTTTCATTTTCTATTATTTTTTTAATTCTTTTTGCTATGGCATAAGCGGATTCTTTTGAGTCCCCTGTTACCATGCATACTTGTATTCCTGCATTTTTTTTATGAGTTCTATTCCTTTAAATGCTTCCTTTCTAATGTTATCTTTTTAAGAATATAAATCCTAATAATGTTAGATTTTTAAATTCATCATCATTGTTTATCGCAAGCGCGAGTACTCTTTCTCCTTGTAATGTTTTTTCTTCAATATATTTATTTATTTTTGTTTTATCAAGTAGAACTCTTTTTGTACCATCTCTTTTTAAGTACATTGAGCATTTATTTAATATTATTTCATATGCTCCTTTTTATAAATATAGTTTTTACCATTATAGTTTGTTGTTATACTTGAATATTTCTTTTGACTGTCGAATTCTTCTTTATTTATTATTTTATATTTAGATCTATCTTCCATTTTACAAAAAGTAAGTATAGCTCTATCTGTCGTGTTGCCTCCTTCTGGAATATTATTACTAAAAAAAGGACTCGTTATTATAAACTAATGATTGGTAAAAATAATTCATTTAGATTTTTTTATTTTTTTGTTTATTTGTTCTAATGTTTCATATTTATTTAGTTCAGCATCTATTATTCTTTGTACTTTTTAATTTTCCTTCTGTTAATGTACCTGTTTTATCTGTGAATAAAATGTTTAGAGAACCTCGCCGTTTCTATACCTACTAGTTTTCTTACAAGTACATTATTTTTAAGTAATCTTTTCATGTTAGATGATAAAACAAGTGTAATCATCATTGGAAGACCTTCTGGTACTGCCATGACTATTACAGCAACACTTAAAAGTAAGTCCATATAGAAGATGTGGAAATATGTTTTTTTAAATGTTAATATTTTGTTAATATCAAAATTATTTGCTACTACTACCGAATTAAATAAATATGAAATCAATATTAAAAAAATGCACATATGTATCCAAGTCTACTTATTTGTTTAGCAAGTATTCTAAGTTTATATTTAAGAGGACTTTCTATTGTACTTTCTTGTATATCTTGAGCAATTCTTCCATAAAATGTTTTATCTCCTACTAATGTTACTTGTATTATTCCTTTTTTACCACATACTACGCTTCCCATATATACTTCATTATTATTTGTATTTTTTTATGTTTTTCTCTTTTTGTTTCTCCTGTAAGGGAGCTTTCATCTATATAAAGTTCTCCATCAATAACTATTCCATCTGCTGGTACTTTATCTCCACCTTCAAGGCAAACTATATCTCCCACTACTACTTCATCCATATTGATCAATTCTTTTTGAATTTCTTATCACTTTTACTTTTATTATTGAATTTTCTTCACTTAACTTTTCAAATGCTTTTTCACTACCATACTCACTTAATGCTGAAATAAACGTTGCTAAAAACACAGAAACTGCTATACCTAAAGTTTCAAATATATTAGAATCCTGAAATAAAAAAAGTATTTTTTTATTGCAAGAGCAATCAATAAAATTTTTAATTATTGGATCACTTAATGATTCAATTACTAATTTTAAGAAAGTGTTTTTCTCTTTTTTTAGAAGTTAATTTATTACTACCATATTTGTTTCTATTACTTATTACTTCATTATTACTAAGACCAGTTTTTAATATTTGTTTTCATATGTTCCTCAATTAAGTTTATTATCTTTTTTTAAGAAATAATTCCTTTTTTTATAATTGTTATATATTTAAAAATTAGTATAATATTTGTGTTAAATATATTATTTATATACTTTTTTTTATGTAATTTTATGCTAAAAATAGAGTTAAGAGGTTTTTAGTATGAAAAAGAATTGATAAAAAAATAATTATTATTTAGATATAGCAGAAGCTACTTTAGAAAGGGCTACATGTTTAAGAAAAAAGGGGAGCAGTTATTGTTAAGAATGACGAAATTATATCAACTGGATACAATGGTGCACCTAGATGTAGAAAGAATTGTGATGATCTTGGATATTGTATTCGTGAACAATTAAATATTCCAAGAGGTGAAAGATACGAGTTATGTAGAAGTGTTCATGCAGAACAAAATGCTATTATTTCAGCAAGTAGAAGTGAAATGATAGATGCTACACTTTATATGGTTGGTAAAGATGCAAAAACTGGTGAATATGTAGAAAATCTATGAGTTGTTCTATGTGCAAACGTGTTGTAATAAATAGTGGAATTAAAAAAATTAGTTATCAGAGATAGTAAAGATAAATATAGAGAAATTCTTGTAAGTGAGCTTATTAAGAATGATGAAAGCTTAGAAGGAAAGTTAGGTTATTAAGAGAGGTTAAGAAATGAAATTAGATTTGATTGTACCTTCATTTAATGAAGAAGAAAATGTTGTTAACTTTTATAATAAAGTTAATGAAGCTTTAGGAGATATAAAACATAATTTTTATATTCGTAGATGATGGAAGTAAAGATAAAAACATTAAAAGAAATTAAAAAGAACTACATAAAAAAAGATGATGAGTGTGTAAAAAAATTGTTAGTTTTTTTCTAAAAAAATTTTGGAAAAAGAAGTCTGCTATATATGCAGGACTTTTTACATTCTAAAAAGTGATTATGCATGTATAATTGACTGTGATTTACAACAAAAATCCAAGTTATGTTGTTAAGATGTATAATTTTTTGAATGAAAATCCTGATTATGATTCAGTGTGTATGTGTCAAAAAAACAACATAAGAAGAGATTTTTTTACAAAGATGTTTTTTTATAATATCATGGGAAAAACTATCTAATATGGATATTGTTGATGGTGCGAGTGACTTTAGAATGTTTAGAAAAAAATATGGTACGTTCTATAATTTCTACTTACTGAAAGAAATAGATTTTCCTAAAGGTATATTTAGTTATGTTGGATTTAAAACTTATTATGATAAATATAAAGTTGAAGAAAGAAAAGGAGGCACTACTAAATGGAATAAGATTAAATTATTCAATTATGCTTTTGATGGTATAGTTGCTTTTAGTACAAAGCCACTTAGATTCGCTACTTATACAGGTATATTTACTAGTTTTGTTGCATTCATATATTTAATATTTATTATAGTAAAGGCTATTGTTAAAGGTATAGATACTCCTGGATATTCTTCTCTTATGTGTGTTATGCTTTTTCTTAGGTGGAATTCAACTTATATTTTTTTAGGTATTATTGGTGAATATCTTGGAAAGACTTATAATGAAACAAAGAGAAGACCTATATATATTGCTAAAGAAGAGATTGGATTTGATGAAGATTATTTATGAAAAAATTATGGAATAAATGTTTAGAACTTTATAAAAAAAGTATGAAGAAATAATTAACTACTTAATAGTTGGTGGTCTTACTACCGTTGTTAGTCTTGGAAGTTATTATTTATGTATTTATACATTCTTAAATCCTGATGTTTGGTATCAACTTCAAGCTGCTAATATTATATCTTGGATATGTGCTGTTACTTTTTGCTTACTTTGCTAATAGAATATTCGTTTTTAAAAAGTAAGAATCAAAAAGAAACTTAAAGAAGCTGTTAGTTTTTATGGTTCAAGGATTGCAACATTACTTATGGATATGGGAATAATGTTTGTATTTGTAACGCTATTACATCTTAACGATAAGATTATGAAACTAGTTGTTCAAGTAGTTGTTACTGTTGCTAATTATATATTAAGTAAAAATATTTGTATTTAAGAAGAAATAAATATTGATGAAGAAATCCTATTTATTTCTTTTTTTAATGTGATAAAAATATATTTAATTAAGGAGGTGCAATATGTACGGTGGTTCATTTGGATATGATTCTTCACTTGGTAATAATTCTAGTCTTTTTAATTTAGAATCAGCTGGAATTTGGGTAATAATTTCTTTTGTTATTGCTCTAGTTGGTGGTATTTGTTTATACTTTACAGTTTTTTTCTGATAAGAATGAAAAAAATCTTATACTGGTTTCATGGCTAAACTTTATGAATTTGTTAAGTTTAAAAAAATGTATATTACTACTATATTAAAGGTATCATATTTAATTTTAGCAATATTCATTACTTTATCTTCATTTAGTTTAATATCAACTAGTTTTTGTTGGATTCTTATTAACATTACTATTTGGTAATTTAATACTTAGAATAGCTTATGAATTCTCACTTGTATTACTTTCTATTCATGAAAATGTAAGTGAAATTAATAAAAAAATGAAAAAATAATCACTTTAAATGATTATTTTTTTTATTGTAAGTTTATATGACTTTGTGCGTTCGTACTTAATGGTGCGAACTTTTTATTTTTGTATAATACATAAGCAGCAGCACCTATCATCGCAGCATTGTCTGTACAATATTTTTTAGGTGGCATGTGCATTGTTACACCTATACTATCACACATTTCTTTTAAGGACTCTCTAATGTATGAATTACTTGCGACTCCTCCACTTATTAGTAGTGTATTTAAATTATATTTTAATAAAGCCTTCTTTAGTTTTATCTACTAAATGACTAGTTACACATGTTTGGAATAGAGGAGGCTATGTCATATTCATTTACTTCATGACCTCTTTGTTTTTCATTGTGTATTAAATTATTTATATGACTCTTAATTCCACTGAAACTAAAGTTGAATGAATCATCATTTAATATGTTAGGCATTTTGTATGTAGGTTTACCTTCTAAAGCATATTTTTCTACATTTGGTCCACCTGGATATGGTAAATTTAATATTCTTGCGACTTTATCGTATGCTTCACCTATCGCATCATCTAATGTTTGTCCTAAGTATTCAAATGAATCTTCTGTTTTCATTAATATTAAATCAGTATGTCCACCTGATATTATTAATGATAATAATGGATATTCTAAGTGATTACCTATCATATTTGCATAGATATGTCCCATCATATGGTTTACTGCGATAAATGGTTTCTTATAGATATATGATAATGCTTTAGTGGCTTCTACTCCTACAAGTAAACTTCCAAGTAGACCTGGAGCATATGTACAAGCAAACGCATCTATATCTTCAAATTTCATTTTAGCCTTTTCCATACATTCATTTATTACCATTGTAATATTTTTCTAAATGAAGACGACTTGCTACTTCAGGAACAACACCACCATATTTTGTATGTACGTCTATTTGTGTATTTATTATTGTTGCGATATCTTCATATCCATTCTTAATTATACTTACGCTAGTTTCATCGCAAGAAGATTCAACTGCTAAAATGTAAATATCTTTCATTATTTCACCTTCTCCATAATGATTGCTGTATCTTCTCCATAGTATCTATCTCTTAAACTTATTTCTTTGAATCCTAATTTATTATATAGTCTTAATGCTTCTATATTGTTTTTCATTTACTTCTAGCATTATTCTACTATAATTTTCATTTTTTTGAACATTTCTTCCATTAATGATGTGGCTATTCCTTGTTTTCTATTTTTCTTCATTTACGAATAAGTTCATTATATCAATAACTCCATCAACAAGTCTTATTTCTAGGTATCCAAGTACTTTATTTCCATCTTTATAATTATAAACTGAATCTGTATTTGTTAATATTTCTTTTTTTCTATCATTTTTTTCTACCTCTATTTTTTTAATATAATTTGCTTTTAATGAAATGCGAATTTTTCGCTTTCTTTGTCTTTTTAGATAATTTATTATTTTTTTCAATATCTAGTTTATGTTCTACTTCTTTATAATTATAGTTATTTTCTGTTACATATTGTTCTTCTAGTATTATATTGTTATCTTTATCCATTGCACTTATGTAATAACCTTTATTATCCTCTATAACTGCCATTCTATCTTCTTTTAAATCACTACTTATTAGATATGCTAGCAGACTTGATATTGTATTTATTTTTATATTTAATGCATATGCGATTGTTTTAGCAATACTTAATCCTATTCTTATTCCTGTAAAACTTCCAGGTCCATTAACTACTATTATCTTGTCCAAATCTTTTTATATCAAGATTATTCTCATCGAAAAATTGATGCTATCATAGGCATTGTATATACTGAATGTGAGTATTCACTTTCTTTTTGTTTTTATATATAAATTGTCTATTGTTTTTTTAATGCGATTGTTATTAGTTCATCATGTGTGTCTATAAATAATATCATATTATCCCTCTTTTTCGGTCTTTTCTTATACGCAAGTATTATATCAAAAAAAGAAGAGTTTTTTTCTACTCTTCATGTTTATTAGTTTGTTTTTTTAGTTTTCCTTGAAGTTTCTTTTTTTCAGATTTCATTTCTTTTTCTTTTTCATCTTCTTTGATTTCATCTGAAATTTTTTCTTCTCTTTTAAATTTTTTTATATCACTATTAGCTTCAACTATATCTTCTATTTCCTCTTTTGTTAATGTTTCTTTTTCTGCTAAAACTTTTGCTAAAACTTCAACTAGATTTTTATGCTTTTTAAGAATTTCTTGTGCTTGTTTATAACATTCATCAATTATTTTTCTTACTTCTTTGTCTATTTCTAATGCAACTTGATCAGAGAAGTTTTTAGTTTGATTATAATCTCTTCCTAAGAATACGCTTTCGCTTCTATGTTCTAATTGAACTGGTCCTAGTGAAGACATACCATATTCTGTAACCATGCTTCTAGCGATCTTAGTTGCTCTTTTTAAATCATCACTTGCTCCTGTTGATATTTCGCCAAGGAATGTTTCTTCACTAACACGACCTGAAAGTAATGTTATAATTTGTTCTTCTAATTCTTTCTTTGTATATACAAGTGTTCTTTCTTCTTTAGGAAGCATTTGTGTATATCCACCAGCCATACCACGAGGTATGATTGTTATCTTATGTACTTCTTCTCCATTTGGAAGTACGATACCACTTACTGCGTGTCCAGCTTCATGGTATGAAACTATTTTCTTTTCGTAGTCAGTTACTTTTCTACTTGTCTTTGCTGGTCCCATAAGAACTCTGTCGCTAGCTTCATCTATTTCGTCCATGGTTATTTCATTCTTATCTCTTCTTACTGCTAGTAATGCTGCTTCATTAAGTAAGTTTTCAAGGTCTGCTCCTGAATATCCTGGTGTTCTTTCAGCAATTGCTTTTAATTTAACGCTTGGTGCTAAAATTTTATTTTTAGCGTGAACTTTTAATATTTCTTCTCTTTCTTTAACATCTGGTCTTCCAACTGTTACTTGTCTATCAAATCTTCCTGGACGAAGTAAAGCTGGGTCTAATACATCCGGTCTATTTGTTGCGGCTATGATTATGATTCCTTCATTTTCACTAAATCCATCCATTTCTGATAGTAATTGGTTTAGTGTTTGTTCTCTTTCATCATGTCCACCACCAAAACCAGTTCCTCTTTCACGTCCTACTGCATCTATTTCATCTATAAATATTAAACATGGTGCTGTTTGTTTAGCTTGTTTAAACATATCTCTTACACGAGATGCTCCAACACCTACGAATAATTCTACAAAATCTGAACCGCTTATGTAGAAGAATGGTACTTTTGCTTCTCCAGCTACTGCTTTAGCAAGTAATGTTTTACCTGTTCCTGGAGGACCTACTAATAAAACTCCTTTTGGAATTCTTGCTCCCATTTTAGTAAACTTTTTAGGATTTTTTAAGAAGTCTATTAATTCTTGTACTTCTTCTTTTTCTTCTTTAAGTCCTGCTACATCTTTTAAATGTTTTTAGTTCCACTCATCTTCTGATAATTTAGCTCTACTTTTACTGAAATCAAATGTTCCTTTTCCATTATTACTTAGTTTAGCAATCATTACATATGCTAGTACACCAAATATAATTATTGGTACTACATTTACAACAATTGTAAGCCATGTACTATTTTTCAGGATTTGTATTTGTTTGGACTTTTTAAATTATGGCTTTCAGCAAGTTCATATATTGAAGACACAACTGTATCTGTATATGGAATTGTTACTGTAAATAGTTTCTCCTTTTCCATAATTATTTAGTTTACCTGATAAGATATATACTCCTGCTGCATTTTTTTGGAGTTACTACTAATTCTTTTTACATTGTTATTTTCTATTTCTTTTGTTAATTCATTGTAATCCATTTTGTTTATTTTTTTGTACTGAATGAATTTAAGAATATATATGATCCTATAACTACTATAGTTAATACTATATATGGCATTAAATTCATACCTTTTTTTAGTCTTTTTTTATATTCATTGTTTCTTTCCTTTCTTTTTAATAATATCTTAATATTATATCATACTCTTCAGTATTTTTTTCTTGTCAAGATTTGACTTTTTTTTAATCCTGGAAGCCATACTATTTCTTCTTTTTGAATCTAATACTACTGGCCAAGAGTTTCTATCGCTTGTTTTTTTATTTTTTTCATTTATAAATATTTCGCTTACTTTTTTTATATGCATTAAGTCCTTTTTAATTTTATTTTATCTCCATCACGTCTATTTCTTACATATAATGGAAGTGTCACTTCTTTACTATTTAATTTAATTGTGTAATTTGATGTATCATTTGTTTCGTCTACTTTTTTTCTATTATTTTTTTCCATTTGGTAGATTGACTATTTCATCTATTTGTATTTCATATTGATTGTTAACATCATCATCATAACTAAATGTTAATTCATTATATGATTTTACTACTATTACATTATTTGGTAAATGAACTACACTATTTGATTTATTTGAACTTATTAAATCAAATATTAAGTCTACATGAGCATTTCCTACTATTAATAAATCATCCCCATATATTTTTTTCTAATATATTATATATTATTTTTTTGTTTGAATTACTGAATCAAGTAACTTAAATTTATCAATATCTAGGTTACCATTTTGAAATACTTTATTAAATTCTTTACTTGCTACTGAATCTATATAGTTACTATTTTTTTAAGAAGTGTTTCACTAAATTTCAAGAATTTTTTGTGTATATTTGGTTCTTCTTGTTTTAAGAATGGTAAGACAGTATGTCTATATCTATTTCTTGTATAATGGTCTTCATTATTTGATTCATCTATTGCATATTGTATTTTATTTTTGTTCATCAAATTTTTAGTATTTCATCTTTTGTTACTGTTATAAATGGTCTTATTATTTTATAATTACCTTTATCAACTATTCTACTAAATCCGCTATATCCTTTTAATGTTGAACCTCTTACTATTCTCATAAGTATTGTTTCAATTAAGTCATCACCTTGATGAGCTGTCATTAAATATTTTGCTCCATAATTGTATACTAATTCTTCAAAGAAGTTATATCTTACACTTCTTGCTTCATTATGAAAATTATCATCTCCCCAATTGGTAACTTTAATATATTCAAATATTATATTATTTTCTTTACAATAGTTTTCTAAGTCAATTTTTTTCTTGCTCACTCTCTATTCCTTTTTATTATGATTTACATGAGCACATACTATTTTAAATCCATCTTATTTTTTTAAATTCATTTTAATATATATAATAGTGCCATTGAATCTGGTCCACCTGAAACACCTACTACTATTGTATCTCCTACTGAAAGACCTATTTCTTTTCTAATAAAATTATATACTTCTTCCATATCAAAGCCTTTCTAATCTTCTATTTTTATTACTATTTCATTTTTGCCAGAGTATAAATGTTTTTCACGTATCCTTCTAGCAACATATTCTGGATCTTGCAACTTATTTATTTGATCTTTATACTCTTCTTCTAATTCTAATTCTTCATTGTATTTTTTTCTCTAATTCTGATATTTCTTTTTTTGTTATTATTTATTTGAGTATTATAAGAAAAAAATTGTAGATGCAAAAAAATCACAATAGATATTATAAACCCTATTGTTAAAAAAAGTCACTCTAAACTTTGTTTTTTTTGACTAACCTTTTTTTCATACTAACCCCATTTTCACTTATAATTATATCTTTATCAACTAATAATTACAATTGATAACACATTTTTTTACATATTTTTTTGTAAATTTTTTTTATTTAAATATAGAAATGTTATTGTTGTAATTAATATAAAAATATAATTTTTATTATTCCTCCATTAATACAATAGAATATTTTTAAAAATATATAAGTGTTATATTTGTGAAAAAAATAAGAATGAATTTAAAAAAATATATATTTTTCTTTACATTATAAATATAATTTTTTTAATAATCTTAAAGATAAAGAATATTATTATTCCATATAAAAAAGGAAAAATAGGAATGATAGTATTTGTTCTGTCAGTGTCATTATTTAAATAACCTTGCCATTATACTTTCTGCTTTTATCTTTTTTTATTATCATCCAAATACATTACTGAAAATATTTTTCCTTTTATTGATAAGTTTCCTTGAAATGTATCTAATTTTAGTAGTTCTAGATTTTCTCCTTTTATGATTATTGGTCCCATGATACTGTCTACAAAGAATTCAGTATCATCAAAACTATTTAGTTTTTTTATTCCTGAAAGTATTATTGTTTTTCTCTCTGTAATTGTTATTATATGATTAAATGAATCTGTTATATCTTTTTTTATCCATAGTTATTCCTCCATTTAATTATATGAAGTTCTTTTTTTAAAATATGAAAAAAGACTACTTAATGTAGCCTTATTATTTATTCTTCTACTTCCTCAGCGTCTTCTTCCTTTTCAAGAGCTTTTTCATATGCAGCAAAGATAGCATCTTCAAATTGCTTTCTTACTTCTTTAGTAACTGGGTGTACTTGATCTTCATACCATCCCATTGGTGTTTTTTTCGACTTGGCATTGCTAAAAAAACATTCTACCATTGTCTTCTAAAAATTCTAATGTTATGAATTAATATTGCGTTATCGATGGTAACGTTTGCTTTTGCCTTTCATTTTTTTCCATTATCTCTTTTTTTCTAATTTTACTCTTACATCTGTAATTTCCATGACTTCCTCCTTAATAATTAGATAATATAATTATAATATAATTATATTGCTTTTTTTCAATTAATTTTGTCAAATTTTACTTAATATTATAGATTTTGTAGCAACGTCAGCATATGTAAAAAGATCTTAATCCTTTATTGGTATCAATCGTAAAAAAATATTTGAATGAAAAATCTTTTATTGTACCTTCTAAATATTCATATTTATTTCTTCTCATTACTACTTTAACTTTTAAATTTTTTTATCTTTTTAATTTGTACACTTCTTCTTTTAATTTTTATTTATGTTCATTTTATTCCTTTCTAGGATATACGCTTATCATCATACCTTTTGATTTTATACCTCCAATTCCATCGCTTTTTGTATTTTGTTTTTTTTATTATTTTTTTCCATATCAACTTGCTCATTAATATCTGTGAGAGCAATGCCTGATGCGATAATTGCTGGGTCTAAAGCATTAATATTTACATGTGCTGGGCTTGAAGCGTACGTTGAACCTGCTTTTATTAATGATATAAAAATCACTACCGCATGCTCCTGCGACAATAGCGAGATCATTTTGATTTTTAACTTTTCTTACTTCTTTTTACGGTTTCAACAAAAATATTTACTATTCTTATAATTTTCATTATTTTTTCCTTTTTGTGAATAGTAAGCATCATGTCCTGTTATAACTAATACTTTTTGGATTATGTTTCTTTATTAAATTAATGACATTATCTTTAAATTCACTTTCTTTATATCTATATGAAAATGCTTTTTATTTTTTTGAATTTTTGTAATATTCATTACATTTATCTATATATTCTTGATCAGCATCTAAATGTAATATCGTTCCTGGAATATAAAAAGAAATCTTTAATATCAAGTTCTCTTATTTTTTTCAAAATTGTCTTTTTAGAAATTGATGATAATATTAAATCTTCCTTTGAAGAATCAGCATATAATCTAATATCTACTCCTTTTAGATAGACTGTATTATTAACAATTTTATCTACTTTAAATAAAAATATCATTTCCATATTTTTTTCGCGTCACATAATCTCCAACTTTTAACATAGTTCCCTCGCCTTGATTAAGTATATTGATTTGAAAATGATTTTATGCATAAAAAGAGAGGTAACATTTTTCGCTATCTCCCACCAAATTATTTAGTTTTTTTATAAAAACTCATTTTACATTACTTAAACTAAATTATTTTTTTGATAATTTTTGCTATATGTTATTTGATATATCTATAAATTCTTCTATAGATAATTGTTCTGCTCTAGCAGTTAAGTCTTTATTGTATTTTTGTAATATTGTTTCTATTTTTTTGATAAATCATAGTTCATTAAATTATTTCTTAAATTTTTTCCTTTTTATATTTGAATGAATCTTTAATTATTCTATAGAATTTATCTTCGTTTTTTTACTTTTTTTCTTTATATTTTGATGTTGTTTTTAAATTTTATAACTGCACTATCTACTTTAGGTATTGGTTCAAAACATTTCTTATTAACATCACACACTTTTTCTATCTCAAAATTATATTTTAAAAATACTGATAATGAACCATATTCTCTTGAACCAGGATTTGCATTAAATCTATCAGCTACTTCTTTTTTTGTACCATTATTACTATTTCATATGGTGTGCATTCTTTTATTATTTTATTTATAATTGCTGTTGTTATGTAATATGGAAGATTTCCTACAAAGTATAGATTGTTATATTTTTTTTGCATCTATGTAAGCTTTTAATGTTTACTTTTAAAAAAAGTCTTCAAGTATTACTTTTTAAATTATTATTATCACTTTCTAACTTGTTTAAAAGCGTTTTTTAATCTTTTGTCTATTTCAAAGCAAATTACATCACATTCTTTTTTTACTAGTTCTTTTGTAAGTGCTCCTGCGCCTGGCCCTATTTCTATTATTAAATCGTTTTTGGATGGGGCCAATGATGAAGCAATTTTATTAATTATATTTTGATCTTGTAGAAAGTTTTGTCCTAAAGATTTTTTATATTCAAAATTACTCATTTTTCCATCCTTTTCTTAATACTTCAAACTCAAGATTTCTAACTCTTCCTATATTTTTTTATAGCATTTTTCTTCTGTTTCTGTAAGTAAATCTATTACATTTCCACTTACTCCTCTATCTAATACTATTGCAATTATAGGTTCTTGTGATAATTTATTAACGTTAAATTTCAATATAGTTCCACATGGATAATTTTTTTACTACTAGCGACTATTCTTATAGTTCCATATGTTTTGTCTTTATAATAAATTCCTTCTTTTAATACATTTGTTCTAGGAGGACATGCTAAATATCCGGAGCATAAAGGACAATCTCCAGCGTATCCTGTTAATTCACCAGTAAACGTATATAATGGATTATAAATTCCTTCTTTATATAATTCATTTTGTGTGTCTTGTATAATTTGCTTATCTATTGATTTATTTAGATTAGTGTTCATTGAAACTGAAAGAGATTTATTTTTCATAGTTCTCTTTTCCAATGAAAAAAATTATTATGATAGCTATACAAGCTTTTATTGTCATAAATATTCTACTTCTTATATATTTTTTTCATAATACTTACTCCTAAATAAATTATATAATAAGTATTATTAAATGTCAAAAAAATTTGCTTTTGCTGTTGCAGTTGTTGTATTTATTACTTCTTCTAATGATATATTTTTTTATTTCTGCTATTCTTTTTTTGCTACATAAAGAACATTACATGGTTTATTCTTTTTACCTCTAAATGGTTCTGGTGATAAGAATGGACTATCTGTTTCTAGTACTATATCTTTTAAATCTATTTTTTCTATTACTTCATAAAGTTTG
Organism: Clostridium sp.; assembly: GCA_022010095.1. GTDB lineage: Bacteria > Bacillota_I > Bacilli_A > RF39 > UBA660 > CAG-1000. The sequence goes on along the minus strand of CP091739.1, from coordinate 1,014,253 downwards.
GAATTCTTAAATGTTAGTACTCCTCCTATACCAAGTTTATATCCGAAGTTTAATAAACTCTCTTGCCATTTCAATACTTCCACTAAAACAATGAATTATTCCTCTATTTTTTTCTAGTTTTAAGTATATCAAAAACATTCCTGCATTGCTTCTCTTATATGAATTATTACTGGTAAATCATATTTTATTGCAAGATCTAATTGTTTAATAAAATATTCTTTTTGTTCGTCTTTATTTTCATCATTATAATGATAATCAAGACCTATTTCACCTATTGCAAATACTTTATGTTCTTTTTAATATATTTTCTATAGTCTCAAGATTACTATTATCAATATTTTCAGGATGAACTCCTACTGCAGGTAATAAGTATCCTTCATATTTATTATATATATTTAATACTTCTTTTGATGTCTCTATTGAATCAGCACAATTTATTACTTTTTATTATATCTTTATTTTTTTAATTCCTCTATTAATTCATCTATATCATCATAAAAACTCACTTAATATATGAGCATGTGTATCTATCATTAGTAATTTATTCCAAATAATTTAATATAAACTATCTTATTGATATAATAAGTAATAAAAGGTATTAATAAAATATAATAAATATTACTCACATTTAGTAATAAAAAGTATCATTAATAATAAAGTAGTACATAAAAAAACAAAGTAAAAAGACATTATAGGTTTATTTCTTATGCTTCTTAATATTTTTCATAATAATCACAATTTAATAATACAAAAGTATTCATTTTTTTATTCAATCTTTATAACGTTTTTTTTGACATATTTTTTTACATATATTTTTAATTTTTATAATTCTTTTCAATTATTTTTTTGAGATGTCCATCATGTTCTTGATACTTTCTTTTTCCTGTTATGATAATTGTACCAAGTAAATCACTATCTAATATTATTGGGTTTATTATGATTTTTGTCTTTATTTGTGATTGTATTTGTAATATTTATATTGTTTGTCTCATCTATATATTTTTTTCTTTCTTGAATAATATTTTTGAATTTCTTTTTGTTATTTCTTCATATTCACTATTTACTATTTTTATTATTTATTACTAGGTAGATACTATAATTTGTTATACTTGAAAAAAACAGTTAATAAGACGTATTAACTCTAATTCTTCATTTTGCAATCTTGAATATTTTTTTCCAATATTATTTTTTTCATTTTCAATTGTTATTTGAAAAATCGTCCCCTGAATTTATATTTAAATACTTTCTTAATTCTTTTTGGTAATACTATTCTACCAAGTTCATCTATTTTTTTTCTTATTATACCAGTCGTTTGCATTAAATCACCTAGTAATATTTTTGGTGATTTTTTTATTTATTATACTTAAATTTCATATTATATATTACTTCAAGTAAATTCTCTAAATAGTAAATATAGTTTTTCTAATGTTGCTTTTTAGAAGTGTTATTAATATAGAACCACCTTTTATATTGAAAAATTGAATTTTGTTGTTATCTTTGTTGATTCTACAAATAATTCTTCTATATTTATATCTTCGAAAAACTTCTTTTTTTAATTTTAATACTGCTTTTTATATTATCATTTTTCAAGTAATTTTATATTTGTAATCATTAATAATTTTTTTCAAGGTATTTCTCATTGGCATATATTTCTAACTCTTTTATTTGTCATACCAAACCTATCTCTTATTTCTGATAATACTTCATTTAATTCTTTTCTTGTTGTGATTCCATTTATCTTTTTTTATGAAGTTCTATAATTACATCGCTTTCATCTGTATAACATTTATCAATATGAGTTTGTATGTCTATTGGTATTGGATCTTTTTCTTCATTTTCATCTACTGTAATACCATTTATTTCTTCATTAACTAGTTCCATGTACATACTTACTCCAACTGAATCTATAAATCCTGCTTGCTCTTTACCAAGAATATCTCCTGCTCCTCTGATAGCTAAATCTCTCATTGAAATTTTGTATCCACTTCCAAGTTCAGTAAACTCTTTTATAGCATCAAGTCTCTTTAACGCAGTTGTGTTTAATACTTTCTCTTTTTTATACATTAGGTAAGCATAAGCAATCCTGTTACCACGACCTACACGACCTCTTATTTGATATAGCTGACTTAATCCAAATCTATCACTATCAATAACAATTATTGTGTTAGCATTAGGAATATCTATACCATTTTCTATAATTGTTGTGCTTATTAATACATCATATTTCATTTGTAAAGTCGTATATTATATCTTGCATTTCATTTTTAGACATTTTTCCATGAGCAAAACATATTCTTGCTTCTGGAATAAGTTTTTTATATTTTTCTGCTAATTGTTCCATATTCGTAATATTGTTATATAAAATATATGATTGTCCATTTCTACTCATTTCTTTTAATATTGCTTCTCTTATTAACATTTCATTATATTCTATAACATATGTTTGAACTGGATATCTATTTCTAGGTGCACTTTCAATTAATGATAAATCTCTTATACCAACAAGTGACATTTGAAGTGATCTTGGGATAGGTGTTGCTGAAACTGATAAAACATGAACATTTGATTTTTAATTTTTTTATTTTTTCCTTTTTTTGTTCTACACCAAAACGATGTTCTTCATCTATAACAAGAAGTCCTAAATCTTTAAATTCAACATCATTACTTAAAAGTCTATGTGTTCCAAAAATTATATCTATTTTACCTTCTTTTAGTCTTTTTAGTTTTTCTTGGACTTGTTTGTTAGTAAAATGTCTATTAATTAAATCAATATTAACTCCATGATTTTGAAATCTTTTTAATGCTGAATCGTATTGTTGATGAGAAAGTAGTGTTGTTGGACATAGATATGCTACTTGTTTACCATTCATAACGGTTTTTGAACATTGCTCTAAAGATACTACTTCTGTTTTAGCCATAACCAACATCTCCACAAAGTAACCTTTCCATTGGTCGTGGTTTTTTTCTAAATCTCTTTTTTTATTTCTTCACTTGCTTTTTAATTGATCTACTGTTTCTTCATATCCAAATTCTGATTCAAATATTAATTGTTCTTCATCATCTTTTTTTAAATGGTTCTATTGTTGCTTTATTTCTTTCTTGATATTTTTTTAATAATTCGCCAGTTATATTTTTTTGATTCTTTCTTTTTATTCTTAATTTTGTTTTTAGTCCATTCTACACTATTTAACTTATTAATTGGTGGTTTTTACTCCTTCTTTAGAAGAGTATTTATATAATTTTGTGATGTCTTCTACAGGCATATATAGTTTATCATTACCTTTATATTGTATAAGTAAGTAATCTCTTTTTAAGCCTTTTTTCTCTATAGTTGTAAGGCCCATATATATACCAATTCCTGATTTTCTATGTACTACATAGTCACCTGGTTTTATACTATCTATTGACATTATTTTACTGCCAAGTGATGTTCCTTTGATTAATTCTTTCTTATTTTGAGTTTCAAATAAATCAAATTCTGAAAAAAATATGGCTTATTTTTATATATGAATCCATGATTTAATGTGTAATTCATTATTTTTTTATGTTTTTTTATCATATTTTTTTGACTTCTTCTGTTAATAACTTGTTAGTTGTATATAGTGTTCCATTACTTAATTTTTATATCTTTAAAGAATTTTTTTCTTTATTAGAGTTATATTTTTTTCTATTGGCTCAGCTTCTATTTTGATATCTGCATTTCTATTGTTAATTGTATCTAAATAAATATCTTCTTCTTTTTACTAATTTAGAAACTTTAAATAATTCACTTTGTATATCCAAATATTTTTATTTGAGGTGCTATCATTTTTTTTCTTGATTAATTAGTTGGTTATAATTATGAAATAGAACTATTCCATCTTTATTGTAGTCTCTTATTGATGAATTATTATTATCAAAAATCATCTTTAATTGGTGATATAGTTATTTCTTCTATTTCTTTTTATTGATTTTTTTGAGTTACTGCATCAAAATATTTAATCTTTTGCAATAGTATCATCAAAGAGTTCTATTCTTATTGGATTTTCTTCATTAATTGGATAAATATCTATGATAAAGCCTCTAACTGCGAAGTCAGATGTTTCATATACCATACTTTCTTTCTTATATCCAATTTTAACTAATTTATTAATGAATTCTTCTCTATTAATTTCATTATTTATTTTTTTAAGTTAATTCTATTTTTCTTTATAACTAGATGGTGCAGGTAATTTTTTTATAAAAACTATTTAGATGAACTATAATTATCTTTTTTGTATCCTGTTCAAATTTATTTAGTATATTTGCTCTCATGTATAGCAGTTCTGGTGAACTAGCTATTGCTTTTTTGGTCATGAAATCGTCTTCAGGAAATAAATATACTTCATCTAAATAGTTTTTTTCATTTCATTATAGATTTCAGTTGCTTCATTAAGTGTTGGTACTACTAGAAGAATATTTTTTTAGACGTAAAAAAAGATATATAACAGTAATTGGTTATATATTTCATTTTTTTACTTACTGATATTTTCTTTATATTAGAAATATCAAAATCAAATAGTTCTTCATATAACTTATTTTTCATATTAATTCCTATTGTATTTTTCCATTAGTTTATCTATATCATACATTGTAAAATCTTCGATTATATTTGAAATTGTTGGTAATATTTGATTAATTTTTTTTCATCTTCTTCTTGTGTAAAATTTTTTTCAATGACATATTTATCTAGTGGTATTTGATTTTTAGAAATACCTATTCTTATCCTTTGTATATTTTCTGTTTTTAAGTGCTCAATTATATTTTTAATACCATTGTGTCCACCTGCGCTACCATTTCTTTTTATCTTAAATGTTCCTACTTCAAAATCAATGTCATCATATATAACTATTAAATCTTTCAAATCAATGTTATAGTATTTCACAAATTTAATTACTGATTCTCCTGATAAATTCATATATGTTTGCGGTTTTAATAGAATTAGTCTTTCATTGTTAACAAGTTGTTCACAATACATTCCCTTAAATTTTGATTTAAATGTTAGATTATTCTTTTCAGCATAAAAGTCTATGGCTCTAAATCCACAGTTGTGTCTTGTTTTTTCATATTTTTTATCTGGATTTCCAAGTCCTACGACTAACTTCATACTAATTCTCCTTAAATTCATTATATAGTTTGTTTTTTTACTAACATTATATTTATCTGCGATTTCTCTTATTGCATCTCTTTTAGAATATCCTAGTGTTAATAACTTGTTTATCTCTTCAGTATAGTTTATTTCTAATTTTTTTCTTCTTTTTGTATTTCCTTCTATTATTATAACCATTTCACCTTTTTAATGTATCAGATATTTTTTTAAAAATATTTTTCAATATTATCTCGTATTACTTCCTCATGTAACTTTGATATTTCTCTTACTATTGCCATGTTTCTATTACCAAACACATCTAACATTTGCAATAAAGTTGCAGTTATTCTATGAGGGGATTCATAAAAATATTATTGTTTGTTTTTATATCTTTTTAAATCTATTAATTCTTTCTTCGCAAGTGATTGTTTACTATTTAAAAAAATCCATAGAATAAAAATCTCTCATTACTTAGTCCAGACATATTTATTGCTGGTAATAAAGCATTAGGTCCTGGTAAAGCAATTACTGTAATATTTTCTTTTATAGACTCGTCAACTATTACATTTCCAGGATCACTTATAAGAGGTGTTCCTCTATCTGTTACATATCCTATATTCTTACCTGATTTTTAATATTTGAACTATTTTATTTTTTTATGTTTCATTTCTGTATATTTATGACAAGATTCAACTTTTTTTATTGATTTTTTTAAATATTTAAGTAAGTTTAATGTTTCTCTTGTATCTTCTGCATAAACTATATCAACCATTTCTAACGTTTTTAATTGCTCTTAAAGTAATATCATCTAAATTACCTATTGGAGTTGGTATTAAATATAGTTTTTCCATATTCACTATTTTTCATAACTTTTTTTGTATCATTATTATTCACTTCCAAACATTTTTTTAATACTTCTTCTGTATAACTTCCATCATTATTATGCACAACTAATGGAGATAATATTTTTTTAGACCAGGATTTCCATTTTTTTCCTTCCATCAATTAATATTAGATTTGATTCATTATTCTCTTTAGAAAAAAACAAATCTTATTCTTTTTAGGTTCTATATTATTTTTTTCTCATTAATTCTATTATTTCAATTAATCTATCTGTACGATGAATTAGTGATAATGATCCACCATTTTTTTAACAATTTTTTTGATATTTTGATAATATCTTCAATATTTATTTCTATCTCATGTCTCGCTATTGATTTTTATTATATTATTATTGATTAAACTTGTATCTTTATATTTGAAATATGGTGGATTACATGTTATTAAGTCAAACGTGTCTGTTTTAAACTTTTTTGTCATATTTTTTGCATTATCATTATATAAGATTATTCTATTTTTCTAAATTATTTATTTTTTTAGGGTTTCGTTTGCTAAATCATATATTTCTTTTTGTAGTTCAACTGCATAAATATTTGCATTAGTTTTAGTACTTAAAATTAATGGTATTGGTAGGTTTCCACTACACAAATCTAAAAATCATTTTTTTGTGTTTGGATTTAATGTAACAAAATTAGGTAATAATACTGAATCTAAACTAAAAATTGAAATAATTTTTTTATCTTGAATTATTTTTTTATATTTTTTTATAATTGACTAAATCATTAATTTTTTTCTTGCTGAATTTTTCTTTCATTATTTAATGGTACCTCAACATCAATTTTGTTTCCTTTTTTTCTGTAAGTAATGTATATTTTTCTATTTGGAATATCTACTGAAATTACTGTCCCCTCTTCATCTTTATATGTTTTTTTATCACCTACTTCAGGTAATCCTTTTCTATATTCTGTGTATAAATCATCCTCATATTTAAGACAGCATAATAGTCTTCCACATATTCCATTTATTTTACTTGGATTTAACGCTAAATTTTGATTTTTTACCTGTGCAATTCCAACTGAATCTAAATCATTTAGAAAACTTGAACAGCAAATTTTTCTTCCACATTGTCCAATTCCAGATATATTTTTTGCTTTGTCTCTTACTCCTACTTGTCTTAATTCAATTCTTGTTTTGTAAATTCCCGCTAATGATTTAGCAAGGTCTCTAAAATCAACTCTATTATCAGACAAAAAAATTGAAATACTAATTGTTTCCTATCAAAAAGTAAAAAAATGCGTCTAAAAAAACTTCATATCTAACTTAGCTTTTTTTCAGCAATTTCTTGTGCTTTTAATTAAAGCTTTTTTTCTGACTCTTCTATATTTTTTTGATTTTTGAATTATATCTTCTTCTGTAGCAATTTTATATACTAGTGCATGCTCTTTTTCCATCATTTAATTCTCCAAAAAAACTGCACCAATTTTACCAAACTGTAACCCTCTTTCAGTATTAACAATAACTTTATCATTTAATTTTTACTTCTAAATCATTGTCAAAAAAATGTATATAATTTACCTTTATCTTTGAATTCTACACCAACTGCTTTCATCTATTGTTTCCCCACATTTCTATAATAAATCTATCTATCATTAAGTTTTTTTTATTTAGATAATTCGCTGATAAACTAATAAATTTATCAATAATAAGTATCTTCTTTGATAGAGAATTTATGTCGTTTTTTTCATATATATTATATCATTTTTTTATCTTTTTTTATCATTAACTATATCGTATAATACTTTTTTTTATATCTATCTAACATTGCATATAAAAATTTGTATAAATTTATCTCTATCACTAATTATAGTGTAAATTTTATTGAATTTAGCAATTGATTCAACACCATTTAATTCTAAATTTTCTATTATTTCATCACACTCTATATTTGTATTTTCATCTACAGTTTCTTTTTCTTTATTAGCATTAATAAATATTTTTTGACATCTACTAACAATTGTAGGTTTAACTGCATCTATATTATTTGTCAAAAGTATCGCATATATACCTGGACCTGGTTCTTCTAATGTCTTAAGTATTGCATTATAAACTGTATCGCTCATTTTTTCTGTATCTTCTATAATATATATTTTTGTGTTGTTAAATTGTGAAGTTGTAGATAAATTTTTTTAATAGTTCTTTGATTTTATCTTTACTCACATATCCATCTTCAGTCTTTAACAAATAGATATCAGGATTTTCTTCTAAAGTTATATTATTTTGGAAAAAAAGAAACTATTCAATGTTTCTTCTAATTCACTTTTAACATCATCAAAAAAACAACATTTCCTATTAGAAATGCTTGACTTATTTTATCTTCATTATATAATTTTTCAAAATACTGATATATCTTCTTCAATTAGTGCTCCTTTTTATATACTTTTTTTTACTGATAATATTTCAAATAGATTAATGCTATTATTCCTAAAAAAATCAAATATATAAACTATAAATATTGAATAGTAATTTATTGGTACTGTTTTTACCTGTTTTATAAATAAATACATTTATCGTATATAATATGCAAATGGAATAAACAAGTCTTTTGATAATATTAATAATCATCATAAATTTACTCTCCTAATAAATTTATGACTTTGTTTTTTATGATATTACTTTTCTATCATCCCATGCTTTTGCTATCATTACTGGATCAAGATATTCTATATCTGTGCCCATTGGAATGCCATAAGATAATCTTGACACTTTTAACATTATATTTTTTTCTAGTATTTTTTTGTATATATTGTGATGTTATTTCACCTTCAATAGATGGATTCAATGCAATTATTATTTCTTTTGTATCTTCATTAATTCTATTGTTAACTAGGCTTGAAATATTTAGGTCTTCTGGATTTTTTCCATCAATTGGAGAAATTAGTCCATTAAGTACATGATAATAGCCTTTATATTTGCCGGTCTTTTCAATAAAAAATACATTTTTTTGAATCTTCTACCAAACAAATTGTACTTTTTATCTCTGGTATCATCCTTACATACATCGCATTTTGTTTCATCACTTAAACAACCGCATATTTTTACAAGTTTTAATATTTTTTTTAAAAAATCTGTTAGTGCTTTTTGCTAATGTTTCAACATCATCATCCTCTTTTTCGTATAATGCATAGACATATCTTTCAGCTGTTTTTTCACCTACTCCTGGTAATATGGTTAGGTTTTCTACTAGATTTTGAAAACTTTTGGGTAGTGCCATTGGTTATAGGATTCCTCCCATTCCATTTGTGTACTTACCTAATTTCTTATCTTTTTCAGCCTTAATTTGTTTTAATACGTCATTTACTCCAACTTGTATCATATCTTCTAGCATTTCACTATCTTCTAATATTTGATTATTTTTTTTATTTTAATTAAATCTATTGTATTATTTCCTTTTTCCTTCAATTAGAACGTAATCATTCTCATATTTAAATGTTGTGCTTTCTATTTGTTTAGTTATTCTTTCTATATCTCCTTGTAATTTTCTGGCTTGTGCCATTAAACTTTGCATATTCATTTATATCATTCCTTTCATCTATTCTACTATTATACAATCTTTTCCAAATAATGTCTCTGCTGTATTTTTCTATTTTTTTGTATTTTTTTTATTATCTTTTGTTTCAATATGTGGCTCTTCTATATATTTATATATTTTACCTGAATCAATATTTTTTTGTATTCTTTTTAATATGTTTGAATACTCTTCGTTATTTACAGCAACAACTGAGTATTTTTTTCCAAAAAAATTTTTTTCTCAATAAATCTTGTATTTCTTCAATTTTATTATCAAAAAAAGTACTATATCAAAATTATTTTTTTAAAAAGTAAAAAAAGTACATTAGTTTCTGTTACAATTTGTGGTGTTGCTTTTAAGTAATAAATTCACTAGTGAATTGTACTCTTTTATTGATAAAAAAATTCTTTAAGTTTTTTTCATAGTTTTTTTACAAAATTATTTTTTTCAATTCTTTGCTAGGACCACAAAAAAACATTATTAATTTTTTTATACTTTTTATTTTTTTCTTTTTTTCTTCATTTTTGTTTTTTTCTTCGATAATTATAGGGATTTCATTATCTTTTGAATTATTTTTTTGAATTATTTTTTTGTTTCAATTTTATCAATGTTTTTTTCTTCTTTTTTTATTTTGCATTAAGCACATTTTTTTAGGAAAGATATTTCTGTAATTATTTTTTTTGATTGTTTGTTCTCTTTAATTCATTTATTAGATTAAATAATTCATCAGACATTTTTCTCACAGTATTCTAATTCTATATGAGAAAAAAATCTAGTAATTTTTTTCATATTCTTTATCAAAATAATTATCAGTATTATTAAATATAATTATGTTACGAATTAGTAGTTGTAATCTCTCACAAATATTAATAAAATTTTTTTACCTTCTTCATAATATTCATTAATATTTTTTTAAGTGTTTCTTTTATATTTCCTGACACAATATTTTCAAGTAAAAATTATAATATTTTTTTCACTAATATCGCCTATTAAATTGTATACATCGTCTACAGTTATATTTTCTTTTTCTAGCGATATCACCTGATCTAGCATATTAATAGCATCTCTAAGACCACCATCACTTAATTTTGCAATTAATGATATTACTTCGCCATTTAAGTTTTTTTTCTCTTGCTCTAAAATATACTTTAATCTACCTTCAATTTGTTTATTAGTAATTTTCTTAAAATCAAACTTTTTGGCATCTAGATATAACGGTCGCTGGAATTTTATTAAATTCTGTTGTAGCTAATATAAAAATTACATGTTTAGGAGGTTCTTCTAATGTTTTTAGTAAAGCGTTAAATGCACTTGTTGATAACATGTGAACTTCATCTATGATGTATACTTTATATTTTAAATGTACTGGCATTAGTTTAACATTGTTTCTTATTTCTCTTATCTCATCAACACCATTGTTACTTGCTGCATCTATTTCTATAATGTCAATTTCTTCATCTATATTTTGTAAACAATTTTCACAATTATTGCATAGATCACCATCAGTAGTATTTAGACAGTTAACAGCTTTAGAAAATATTTTTGCTATACTTGTTTTTCCTGTTCCTCTAGGGCCACTGAATATATATGCATGACTAATTTTATTATTTATTATGCTGTTTTTTAGAATTTTTACAACAACTTCTTGTCCTACAACATCACTAAATGTCTTTGGTCTATATTTACGATACAATGATATGTATTCCATAACGCCCTCCTTAATAATTATATCAAATTTCTTTTTTTATTATACTACCTTTTAATTTTTTTAAAGAATCCTTTTTAATTCATCTTGAAAGTATTCATTTTTCACTATTTATTTTTTTTGTAATTTTTAACATTGTTATTTATTTCTTTTTTTCATTATCTAAAAATATAATATACTTCTTTAATTCTTGCTTCATTAATTACATTTAGACACATTTTTGCATGGATATAATGTTACATATAATCTGCATTCATTTAAATTCCATGTTTTTAATTTCTTTGCTGCTTTTTCTTATCGCAATTATTTCAGCATGTGCTGTTGGATCATGCTTTTGTTATTTTATTGTTATATGCTTTTGATATAATTTTATCATCTTTTGTAATTATGCATGAAACTGGTACTTCATTATGCTTTTATTGCTTTTTTTATTTAAAAATTGTTAATAACTTTTCTCTCTTTGATATATTCATAGCGAACACCTTTTCGTATTTTGTTATAAATAAAATGTGCACACGAAGTTAATCACTTAAGGCTGCTATCTTCCAATTCTGACCTGGTTCGCTAAACTTCGTTGCACAAATATATGTTAACATATATCATATGATTTTACAATATTTTTTTATAAAGAAATTTCAATGTTCCACGTGGAACATTGTTTACAACTTTTTTTCTAAAAAAATATTTTTTTAAACAATTGTAATCTTTTTGTTTATAATTGTTTAATTTATTTTTTTGGTTTAATGCTTATTGAAAAATAAATTTTTTTGTTTTATATTAAATATTGATATTTTTTTATAATTATATTTTTATCTTATGTTTCACGTGAAAGATTATTTGTATTTATATAAATTATTAGCTATGATAATTCTTGTTTAATTAATTTCAAATAGTACTAATTTATTATCTATAGTTTATGATTCAATGTTCCACGTGGAACATTGTTGATAAATTTATTTTTTTATTTAATTAAATTAATATTTGTGACCAATTATATACATGATAATGTTATTATTTCATATATATAATCGTTGCCTACATATGGTTATAACATAAAAATTAATTGTTTTTTTAAAAACAAATAGTGTTTTTTTCGGTGTAACGTTCCACGTGGAACATATCAATGTGTACAAATAAATAATTAATTTTTTTATGTTTGATGAATTGGTAATATTAAATATAATTTTTTTGTATTAATAATTATTAAGGCGATTATTAATACTCAAATATTTTTTTCAATATCCAAAAAAATTCATTTCAATGTTCCACGTGGAACATTGTTAATAGTTCTTATATTGCATATTAACTATTTTTTTATAAATATAATGTTTTTTTATTTATTATTATTCTCTCCATTAATATAAAAAAAGATATTTTATTTATTTTATATTATTATTTTTAAAAACAATGTTCCACGTGGAACATTGTTAATAACTCGTTTGCTTATCTTTAATTTTTGATTTTTTTATAAGAATCAAAAGATTATTTGTACTGATTATGATTTTATTTTCTAAATTTCTTTTTTTATTTTTTTACTATATATTTTTAAAAATTAATTTACTTTTGTATTAATTGTTAATAATTTTTTTAATTATATTTATTCTTATGTTTCACGTGAAACATTGATAATAACTTTTTGTTTTGATTTCTTTTTATTTTTTTTATTTCCCGGGAAATAATTTTTTGCATGAAAAAAGATGTTTCACGTGGAACATCTTTTTAATTTATTATTCTTCAGTTGAATTATCTTCTTCAATTTCTTCTTTATCTAGTATTGATATAGAAGCTACTCTATTATTATCTTTTAGGTTGATTAATCTTACTCCTTTTGTTACTCTACCCATTTGTGATATTGCATCTACTGACATTCTAATAATTATTCCATTTTCAGTTATTATCATTAAATCTTTTCCATTATCTGTTGATTTGAATCCAACTATTCTTCCATTTTTTTCTGTTATATTTAATGTTTTAACTCCTTTACTTCCTCTTTTAGTTTCTCTATATTCATCCATCGTTGTTTTTTTACCGTAACCATTTTCTGTTACAACTAATAGCATTTTTCCTGGCTCTGATACTTCAGTACCAACACATATATCATCTTTTAAATTAATTCCTCTAACTCCGGATGCTGTTCTTCCCATTATTCTAATTTCTTCTTCATCGAATCTAGCCATTCTTCCATTGGATGAACACATGAATATTTGATCTTGTCCTGTTGTTTTTTTCTTACTGATATTAATTCATCGTTGTCTTTTTAGAGTTATAGCTATTTTTCCACTTTGTCTAATATTATCAAATTCACTAATTAAAGTTCTTTTTACTAAGCCATTTTTTTGTACTAAAAAAAGCAAACATTTGTACGTTTCTTTTTTTCATTTATTGTTATCATTGTATTGATTTTTTCATCTTTTTTTCTAATGATAATAAGTTAACAATTGGTAATCCTTTTGCTGTCCTTGAATATTCTGGAATCTTTGTATCCTTTTTAATCTATATACTTTTTCCTTTATTTGAGAAGAATAATATATAATCGTGAGTATTTAAAGATATTATTTGTTCAACAAAATCTTCTTCTGTTGTAGTCATACCTTTTATTCCAACGCCACCACGATTTTGAACTTTGTATGTGTCTTTTGGTATTCTCTTAATATAATTTTTTTATTTGTTAATGTTATTATTATATCTTCTTGAGGTATTAATGATTCATCTTCAATGTACTCTATTGCTGTATTATCTATCTTTTTGTTCTTCTCTCATCACCATATTTTTCTCTTTTAATCTCAAGCATTTCATTCTTAATTATTTCTAATACTTTTTTTGTTCACTAGCTAAAAATTGACTTATATTCTTCAATTAATTTTTAATATATTAGCTAATTCTTCTTCTATTTTTTTCTCTTTCTAATCCTGTTAATCTTCTTAATTTTTAATTCAAGTATTGCATCTGCTTGTATTTCGCTGAATCTATATTTTTCGATTAATCTTTGTTTAGCAAGTACATCACTTTCGCTTTCTTTGATAATTTTAATAATATCGTCAATGTGATCTAGTGCTATTTTATAACCTTCTAAAATATGTGCTCTTGCTTCTGCTTTTGCTAAATCAAATTTAGTTCTTCTAATAATTATTTCCCTTTGATAATCAATATATTTAGAAATGATATCAACAATTCCTAATGTTCTTGGTTGACCTTGATCTAACATTAAGAATATAATTCCAAATGTTGATTGTAGTTGAGTATGTTTATATAAGTTATTTAATACTACATTTGCGTTTGCTTCTTTTTTTAGTGTAATAACGATTTTTTTACGCCATTTTTCAATGTTTGTTTCTTCATGATAATCTGCGATACCATCCAAAAATTTTTATCTCTAACTAACTCCGCAATTCTATTTTTTTAATTCTAATGTATTTACTCCGTATGGAATTTCAGTAATAACTATTCTATGTTTATTATTTGTTTCTTCTATTTCAGCCTTACATCTTATAGTTATTGTTCCTCTACCTGTTTCATAGGCTTTTTTAATACCACTACTTCCTAGAATTATTGCACCTGTTGGGAAATCAGGACCTTTTATGTATTGCATCATTTCATCGACTGTTATTTGTGGATTATCTATATATGCAATACAACCATCAATAACTTCACCTAAATTATGTGGAGGAATATTTGTTGCCATACCTACTGCAATACCCATTGTTCCATTTACTAAAATATTTGGAAATCTACTTGGAATTACTACTGGTTCTTTTTCAGTTTCATCAAAGTTTGGTATAAAATCTACTGTATCTTTGTTTATATCTCTTAATAACTCTAAACTTACTTTAGCAAGTCTTGCTTCTGTATAACGCATTGCGGCTGCTCCATCGCCATCCATGTTACCGAAGTTTCCATGGCCATCAACAAGCATATATCTATAACTGAAATCTTGTGCCATTCTTACCATAGCTTCGTAAATAGATGAGTCACCATGTGGGTGATATTTTCCCATTACATCTCCGACAATTCTTGCACATTTTCTGTGTTGTTTATCTGGAGTATAGCCTGATTCATACATTGAATATAAGATTCTTCTGTGAACTGGTTTAAGTCCATCTCTTAAATCTGGTATAGCTCTTGCAACTATAACGCTCATAGAATAATCTAAAAATGAATCTTTTACTTCTTTTACTATATTATTTTTGTACTATTCTATCCATTTCATCCTCCTACTATATATCTAAATTTTCTACATCTAGTGCATTTTCTTCTATGAATTTTCTTCTAGGTTCTACTTCTTCACCCATTAATGTAGTAAATATTTCATCAGTCTGCCATTATATCATCAACTGTTATTTGTCTTAAAAATTCTAAATTCTTTTTGACATTGTTGTATCTCTTAATTGATCAGCATCCATTTCACCAAGACCTTTCATACGAGTTATTGTGTATTTTTGCATTGGCTGGTAATGTTTTAACATATTCATCTTTTTTTCATCATCTGATAAAACATATTTTATATTTTTTTCCATATACTATCTTATATAATGGTGGATTTGCTGCATAAACATATCCATGTTCTACAACTGGTTTAAAGAATCTATAGAATAAAGTTAATAATAGAATTCTAATATGAGAACCATCTACATCTGCATCGGTCATTATTATGATTTTGTCATATCTTAGTTTTGATAAGTCAAATTCTTCTCCAATTCCTGTACCAAATGCGTTACTATAGTTCTTATTTCTTCATTGCTTAATGCTCTATCAAGTCTTGCTTTTTCAACGTTTAATATTTTTCCTCTTAAAGGTAAGATTGCTTGTGTCATATAATCTCTACCTTTTTTAGCAGAACCACCGGCTGAATCTCCCTCGACTAAGAATATTTCAGATTCGCTTGGATCTTTGCTTTTACAATCAGTTAATTTTCCATAGAAATTAGTTATTTCTAAGTCGCCTTTTCTTCTAGTTAATTCTCTTGCTTTTTTTAGCAGCTACTCTTGCTCTTGATGCAAGCATTACTTTATCTATTATTGCTCTTGCTTGATCTGGATTTTCTAATAAGAACTTTTCAAGACCTGCTCCAAATATATTACTTGCTATTTTTTTCTTACTTCAACATTTCCTAACTTTGTTTTTGTTTGTCCTTCAAATTGAGGGTTTGGATGTTTACAAGATATAACAAGTGTAATTCCTTCTTTAACATCATCTTGTGTTAATGAGTCATCTTTTTCTTTTAAAATTCCGTTTGCTCTAGCATAATTATTGATTACTCTTGATAATGCAAGTCTAACTCCATCTTCATGTGTTCCACCCTCTACAGTGTGAATATTGTTAGTAAATGAATAAATATTACTTGAGTATCCATCATTATATTGCATTGCTACTTCAATACTTATATTATCTTCTTCACCTTCAACATGTACTATGTCGTTATGAATTGGTTTTTTATTTTTATTTAATAATTCAACGTATTCTCTAAGACCACCATTATAAAGAAATTCATCTTTAGCACCTGTTCTTAAATCACTTAATATTATCCTTGATCCTTTATTTAAGAACGCAAGTTCTCTAGATCTACTTTTTTTAATGTTTCATAATTAAATTCTGTTGTTTCTTCAAATATCTGGGGGTCTGGTTTTAAATGTAACTGTTGTTCCTGTTCTATTTGGGTCACAATCACCAATTATTTCTAATGGTTTTACAGGATGTCCGCCTTTTTCAAATCTTTGGTGATATATCTTTCCATCTCTATATACTTTAACTTCTAACCATTCTGAAAGTGCATTAACTACTGATGCTCCAACTCCGTGTAATCCTCCAGATACTTTGTATCCGCCACCTCCAAATTTTCCACCTGCATGTAATACTGTGAATATTGTTTCTACTGTTGATACTCCTGTTTTTGGATGAACACCTGTTGGCATTCCACGACCATCATCTCTTACACTTACACTGTTGTCTTCATGAACAATTATTTCTATATCGTCGCAGAAGCCTGCTAATGATTCATCTACTGAGTTATCAACAATTTCCCAAACTAGGTGATGTAATCCTCTAACACCAGTTGTTCCAATGTACATACCAGGTCTTTTTCTTACTGCTTCTAAGCCTTCTAAGACTTGAATTTCATTAACTCCATACTCTTCTTTCATTTAATTCTCCTTCTCATCTAAATTATATATTTTTGCTTTTTTTCAACTATCCTCTTATTAATATTCTTTAAGTCTGTAGTTGTGATGAATACTTGTATGTTTTTATCTAATGATTTAAATATATTATTTCTGTTTTTTTCATCAAGTTCACTAAACAAATCATCTAGTAATAAAAATTGGTTTAATATCGTAGTTTTCTATAAATATCTTTACTTCCGCTAATTTCATAGCTAGAACTATTAATTTTTGTATCCCCTGTGAACTATAATCTTTAGAATTATTACCATTTTTGATAAAAAAAGTAAAAATCATCTCGGTGTATACCATAGTTTGTCATTCCTATATTTATTTCTTTATTTCTATTTTTTTCTTAAAAATATTTATTAATTTTTTTCTTTATCATTCACTGAATAATCTGATTCATATTTGATTTCAATTAATTGTTTATTGATATAATTTTTTTAAATATATCATTGATACTATTGTTGATAAGGTTTATATAATTATTTCGATATTCATATATTTTCATACCATTCTCAACTATTTTTTTCATCTAATACATCTAAATATCTACTATCTAAATTGCTATTTAACATCATTTTCCTTTTAAATAATAATTCTTATTTTTTTGATAAGATTTGTGTAATTATTTAAGTAATGCATGTATTCTTTTATGTAATTGTGATAATTGAATATTCAAATAGTTTCTTCTAGTGTTTGGTGATGATTTAATTAACTTTAACTCATCTGGAGAAAGCATTATTATCCTATATTGAGAGATAAAAATTGCTTAATTTTTCTTTGGGGTTGTGAATTAATCTTTGTCTTTTTTTACCAAACTTGTCTAAAAAAATATTTCAAGATTTTTTTAGGTCCATAATCAAAAATAATAGACTTTTTATTCTAAAAAAAGTCCTTTCCTTCTTTTTATTATTGACAATTCATTATTTATTTTTAAAAAGATTTTTGCTAAACTTCCTAAATAAATGGATTCTATAATACTTGTTTTTACCAATTCCATTCTTACCAATAATGATGTTTAAATTTGAAAAAAATTATCGAAGGTCTTTTTAGTATAATTTCTAAAAATTCATAAGCTCAATTTTTTTGTAATATTCATGTTTAAACTTCATTTAACCCCCCTTTTTTGATTTTTTTCATGTATTATAGTACACCTACACGACAATATAATTATAACATAATTGAGTGCATAAAAAAAGATAATTTTTAATTTATATTATCTTTTTTTAATATTCTTTGATCTAGTAGAAATTTTTAATCTGCTAGCTCTTAAAAATTTGATTTGTAAGTGAACCATATGATATGTCTAATTCTATTAAATCGCCATTTTTTTAAATACTATTGTTGATCTTTTTAGGATCAAGTTTGTAATATTTATCGATTTTTTTCTAAATTAATCCATACACATTTTTTTCATTTTTCTGCTGAAGTTGTTGGGAAAAAAAGATTATTTTTCTGCTTTCTTCTACTACTATTGGTGACTTATGTGTTATGCCAAGGAGTTTCTTAGTTCCCTCTTTCCTTCCTTCATATGAACTACCAAAGTATTCACAACTATATTCAAGAATATTTAATGGTGGATTATTAACAATATATTCCGCTTCTGTTTCAATAACTCTTGATGTTTCACTATCGATAGGTGCTATAACTTGGGTATCATATGTGATTTCATAATTCATTATATTTCCCCCCTTTCTTTTTTTAATTGCTCCTATCATAGCACAAACTATTTGTCGAATTTTGTCGAAATATGTCGAATTTTTGTAAAAAAATTAATTTTTTTGTATTAAAAAAACGAATTTCTTCGTTTTTTTAGTATGTTTTTCATTGGTAAAAATTAATTCAATTAATTCTTCATTTCCTATTTCTTTTTAGTATTATTGGATTAATTTCTCCATTTAATAGTATATATATTTCTTCCTTTGTAAATACTTTTTAATG
Source organism: Clostridium sp. (assembly GCA_022010095.1). Taxonomy (GTDB): domain Bacteria; phylum Bacillota_I; class Bacilli_A; order RF39; family UBA660; genus CAG-1000. The sequence goes on along the minus strand of CP091739.1, from coordinate 994,934 downwards.
CTTCCATCATGTATTTAACACTGAAAGATATTTTTATATCATTTTCTGTCTCATTTGTAATATTTATTTTATCTTTGCCTTTTCCCTCTGTGCTAGCAGCTCTTATTATTAAGTCATTACCATTTACTTCCATATCTACGATGTTTTTATCTTTTGATTGAGTTAATGATGATGCTGTATCTAACAAACTATATAAATCTTTTAAATTAGCTTTGATTTTATGTTTAAATTCTTTTGGAATTGAATTATCTGTATTTGGATATGTTCCATTTAATAATGATGTTTGGAATATTATATTATCAAATTTAAATAAAGCTTTGTTTGGGAATACGTGTATTTCTAATTCAGATTCGCTACCTATTGTTTTAACAAGTTCATTAATGTTTCTTGCTGGTATAACCATATTAACATTTTCACTATATATATCATTTAATTTTTATTGTTTCTTTTTGATAGTCTATATGAATCTGTAGCTACACATTCAAATATATCACCTATTAACTTTATATTAACACCAGTAAGTAATGGTCTACTTTCTTGAAGTGAACATGCAAATGATGTTTTGTTAACTATTTCCTTAAATTTTTTTGACCATCTAGTTTGATAGGACTTTTAACTTCTTCTAATTTTATATTAGGGAAATCTTCTTGATTGAAACATGGGAAGTCATATATTCCACCGCTTTCTGTCTTAAATGATACTTCATTATTTTCAAAGTTTTCAACTAGTATGTTTGTATTTTTGTAATTTACTTATAGTATTTAGTAATGTTTTACCATATATAATAGTACAACCTACTTCATCTATGCTTTTTATATCTCTTTTTTTATCAATAAATGTTTGAATTGTAATATCATTGTCTGTAGCTGTTAAATATAAACCATCTTTTGTTAGTTCAAATTTAATACCATTTAGTACAGGAATTATATTTCTTGTAGATAGTGCTTTACTTACACAATTTAGTCCTTCCATTAATAATATTTTTTTCTATTAACATTTTTCATAATAATTTTCTTTCCTCCTTTTTCTTTTATATATTTATTACTATTATAGAGTGTTAATATTGTTGATAACTCATTTATAGTTCGATAAAACCTACATTTTTATGTAAACTTATCGTTGTTAATATGTTGATAACTTGTTAGGTTATTCACATATCTTCTCCTTTAATGTTTTTATTTCTTCTTGAAGTTTAACATTTGTCTTAAGTTCATTTGATATTTTTTCATGTGAATATATAACTGTTGAATGATCTCTACCTCCAAATTCAAGCCCTATTCTCTGCAAACTTTCATCAGTCATTATTCTACTTAAATACATTGCGATAGCTCTTGCATCTGTAACATTCTTTTTTTTCATTTTTCCTTTTAACATCGATGATTCAAGGCCAAAGTATTTAGCAACTATATCAATTATTTTACTTACTGAATTAGTTCTATATACTGTTTTTGACACAAATTCCTGTAATGCTTCTTTTGCTATATCAAGTGTTACTTCAGGTATATTAAATGTTGCTTTATATGCTACTATTCTTGTTATTGAACCTTCTAAATCTCTAATACTACTTCCACAATTACTTGCGATATATTCTACTACTTCATCTTTGATATCTAAATCAAAGTTATATACCATGATTTTATTCTTAATTATATTCTTTTTTTAAGGTCAATATCAGGTGGATTTATTGATTCAGTAAGACCCCATCTAAACCTTGTTTTTAAGCCTTTCTTCTAATAATTTATAGTCATTAATAGAAGTATCTGATGCGATTATAATTTGTTTTTTTCATGTTCATATAAGCTATTGAATGTGTTAGTAAATTCCATTTGTGATTTGACTTTATTATCTAAAAAAATTGAATATCATCAATCATTAATACATCAACATTTCTATATTTTTCTCTAAATGCTTCTAGGTATGAAATATTATTATCATATTTATTTTTTTAGTATTTATAATTGCTCTATAGTCATTTGTGAATTGTTCTGCTGTTATATAAAGTACTTTTTTATCTGAATGTGTAACAATATAATTACCGATTGCATGCATAAGATGTGTTTTTCCAAGTCCACTTTTTGCATATATAAAATATGGATTATATAGTTTACCTGGATTTTGTGCAACTGCAAGTGCTGTTCCATATGCAAGCTTGTTTGAATCTCCTACTATAAATGTATCAAATGTATGTCTTGGGTTAAAGTTACTTGAATATGTGTAGTTTTTTTAAATCATTAAAGTCATCTTCAATGTTTTCTTCAATTATAACTGGCTTTTTCTCTTTTTTAGTAAGTTTTTCGATATCTTTTTGAAAGACATATTCAATTGTACATGTGTCATTAGTTATATCATTTAGTGTGTCTTCTATAAGTGTATTATAGTTTTTTTAGTTATATTTTTGAAGCAATAATTCATTGTTTGGAACAATAATAATTATCTTACTATCATCATATGAATGTATCTTTAAGTCTTTAAAGATATAGTTATATGACATGAGTGATACTTTTTGATTTGATTTTTAGATAAAAAAATCTGTCCATATATCTTCAACATTCATATGCATTTCTCCTTTCTTTTTTTGTCTTTCTAACTAAAAATTATAAATCAACTTTTTTTAATGTCAAAACAAAAAAATTTATTAACACTTATATTAACAACTTATTCACAATTTGTAAACAATTTTTTTATCGATAATTACTATGAAAGAATGAGTTATCCACAATATCAACAATTTTAATATATTATGTAAACTTTAATTGTGGATAACTTGTTGATAAGTTGACATAAAATGTTAATACAATGTTGATAAGTTGACATAAAAAATGAAAAAAATTAAGTTAACATAATAAATAATTTATGATAAAAATAATTTTGGAGATAAGATAGATATGGATAGAATGCAAATAGAAGATTATTTTAAAAATTTATATACAATTTATGAACAAAAAAAGTTTTCAAGAATTTGTTGAAACTTGTTTGAGCTATAATGTAAGAATTGGAGATTATAATAAAGATATAATTCAAATCTCTAAAAAAATATTTGAACAGATATTGTCAATATTACCTGAAAGTAAGGCAAAAATTCTCATATAAAAGAATTTAAATTTTCTTATAAAAATAAACTTGGAATATAATTTAAGAAATAATCCAACACCAGAAGTAATAATTGATGTACCTGTTTTTTTGAAAAATAATTATGAAAAAAATTACTATTAAATTATTAAATTTTTTTATAGAGAATAAAAATTAATTCTAAAAATAAAAATTAATGAAAGTAGTTAGAAATCCTTTATTACAAATAAGAGTTGATGATAGTGATGATGCTAAAAAGGATTATAAAAATTTTTTTCAAAGAGGATGAAGAAATAGAAAATGAAGTTAAGTCAAGAGTTATACCAATATTACCTCAAACAAATTTACTTGGAATATCTGCTGAATATAAACCCTATAATTTCAAAAAAATTTCTACTTTATATATTTATATGAATATTATAGTAAGTTTGATAAGCAAAAAAATTTGAGATAGAAAAACTTTTCAATATTGAATGATTATTTGGAATATATATTAAATAAATATAAAAATTGAAAAAGAGGTTAAACAAAAAGAAGAATGTTATTAATAATATATAAATCATTAGATATAATTGTTAATAGCAAAGATGTACTTGAAATGTTTAACTATAATTCACTATTAGATATAGGAAGCATTAATATTAATGAGTTTGATTTAAAAATTAGATAATAATAAGATGATTTATTTTGGAAAAATAAAGATGACAAAAAGAATTATATCTTTTTGGAAGTGAAGATTATTTAAATGCTGTGTATTCAAAAATTTTATGAAAATGTTATTAGAAATGAAGAAAAATAATACATTTTATAGTTATTTTTTTATAGTATATATAGTAAAAATTTTTAAGTGAAAAATTATAAGAATATTGATAAATATTTGGATTTTACTTCAGTTAATAATGATCATATATATCAATTGATGATGCTAATATCAAGTGCTTTCTTTGCTTATAAAAAAATGAATTTTTAGTTTAGAAGATGTGAACAACATATTAAAAAAATAGTTATTAAAAAAAGAAATATAATGTTGAATTAGTTGTTAAAAAAATACAGAAGATTTTAATAAGAAAAAAAGAGTTTGTTTTTTTCCATTAAGTGTTGAATATGGAAATAAGGTTGTTGATACATTTGATCATAAAAAAACTACAATGAAAGAATATATTAAACAAAAATAATGTACTTGATTCAATATCTTTATCATCAATAGTATATATGAAAGATGGTAGAATTCTTAAAGGTGAAGACTTTTTGAAAGAACTATATAAATATATATATAAATATGAAAACTTTCTTTCACTTAGAAGTGATTTAATAAATTTAGTAGAGTACAAATGATTGACTTTTCAGTATCAATAGTTTATAATCTATTAAGCAAAGAAGGAATGGAGGATTAAAATATGAAAAAGAACGTTTCAACCTAATAATAGAAAGAAAAAGTAAAAACTTCTGGATTTTTTTAGCTAGAAGAGGAACTACTGTATTAAAAAGCTAGAAGAGCAAAAAGGAAGAAAAAGAATTAGCAAAAATAACGAAATTACTTTTTAAATAAGTAATTTTTATTATAATATTTTTTTGAAGGAGTATTATGAATAAGAAGTTTATAGTAAGAAAAAAATGAAGAAATACAAGAAATAATAAAGAAAAAAATAAGAAAAATAATTAATAAGTATTTTATTATATATTTTTATTGAAAACTTGATTTAAATTATAATAGATATTGTATAAGTGTTGGAAAAAAATAGGTAAAAGCACATACAAGAAATTTATATAAAAAGAAGAGTTAAAGATATACTTATGAAAAAAATAATATCAATTCTTCTTGTGATTATGTTATAATATTAAGGACTGCTATAATAGATGCAGAGTATGATAAAATAAATAGTGAACTTATTAAAGTTTTGAAGGGAGAAAAAAATAATGAAGAAAAAAATAGCAATTGTGTTATTACTATTATTAACTTTATGTGGATGTACTAAAAGATTTACTGTAGAAGGAACTGATGGTGATAAAAAAACTACTAAATCATATGTATCAAATATAATATGTAAGCCTGAAGAGGATGATAATGTAAAAATATATGTTGAAAATAAGGATAAATTAGTAAGTGATTATGATAAATTACCTGCTTGTAAAGATTTAAAGATTACATCTGGTGGTTATGAAGGACTTTGGACATCATTTTTTGTAAAGCCACTTGCATGGATAATTGTTAAGCTTGGGTTACTTGTTAAGAATTATGGACTTTCTATTATGATTATTGGTATTGTTGTAAGAGCACTTATGATGCCACTAACTAAAAAATCCAATAATATGAATAATTCAATGCAAAAGGCTCAAAAAAAGAATTAAATGCACTAGAAAAAGAAATATGCTGGAAAAAGAAGCAGATAGAGATGCTATGATGGCTAAGAGTCAAGAAATGTTGATGATTTATAAAAAATATGGTATTAATCCTATGTCTAGTTGCTTATTTGCATTTATTCAGTTACCTATATTCTTTGCACTTCTTGAAGCAATTTATAGAGTTCCAGTATTCTTTGAAAAGAAATTCTTAGTATATAATTTAGGAACTACACCAGCAGAAGGATTACTTGCTCACAATTATTGGTATATAATATTAATTGTACTAATTATTGGTACTACATATTTATCATTTAAAAATATGAATACTACTACAACTGATGAAATGCAAGCAAAACAAATGAAAATGATGAGTACATTTATGGTTGTATTTATTTCAATAATATCATTTAGTTTACCAACATCAATTGCGCTTTATTGGATAGTATCAAATGCATTTACAATCGTACAAAAATTTAATATTAAAGAGAGGTAAATAGAATATGGAAAAAAATATAAGTTTCAAGCTAAAAAGTGAAGATGGGTTATTAGAAAAAAAGCATTAAAAAGAATTAAACGTTAAAGAAGAAGATGTAATAACTAAAACATATGAAGAAAAAAAGGTGGATTATTTAGTGGTAAAAAAATATACATTAGAAGTTGTTAAGTTCAGTGATATTGCTGAAGTTGGAAAAAGATGTACTAAAAAGAATTATTATCATCACTTCTTATAAATGCTAATATTGAAACAATGATAAGAGATGGTAAAAATTAAGTATCAATTACATTCAAAAAAACAATTCATTATTAATAGGTAAAAAAATGGTCATATATTAGAATCTATTCAAACATATGTTAGACAAGCAATTTTTACTGCTGTTGATATATATGTTAACGTATCTGTTGATGTTGAAGGTTATAAAGAAAAAAACAAAATTATTTCTTAGAAAAAAGTTAAAAAAACATTGCTAAAGATGTATTAAAAACAAAAGTTGATGTTAAACTTGATCCTATGAATTCTTATGAAAGAAAAATAGTTCATGAAGCACTTCAAAACTTTAAGAATATTACTACTGAAAGTGAAGGAGTGGATCCTAATAGATGTGTAGTAATTAAATATTGTGAAACTGAAGAGTAGAAATACTCTTTTTTTCATGGACTTATCAAGATGTTTGTGTTATAATCTAGCATGAAGAAAAAGGAGATATTATGGAAGATACAATTGCTGCTGTTGCAACTACAGTTGGAGAAAGTTCTATTAATGTTATTAGAATTAGTGGAAAGGATTCAATAAATGTTGCAAATAAAATTTTTTCAAAGGATATAAGTAATGCATTAAGTCATACAGTGCATTATGGTTTTATTATGGAAAATGGTGAGAAAGTAGATGAAGTGTTGCTATCAATATTTAAATCTCCTAAAACATTTACTACAGAAGATATAGTTGAAATAAGTGTTCATGGTGGTAGTGCTTCTGTTAATAAAGTTATGGAATTAGTATTATCAAATGGAGCAAGACTTGCAGAACCAGGTGAATTTCTAAAAAGAGCATTCTTAAATGGAAGAATTGATTTAACACAGGCTGAAGCAGTAGGTGACTTAATAAGTTCTCAAACAGAAAGTTCAAGAAAGATGGCACTTAAAGGTGTAGATAAAACTATTTATAAAATGGTAAATAAATTAAAAGAAAAAAAGTACTTGCTTTTAATTGCTAATATTGAAGTTAATATAGATTATCCTGAATATGAAGATGCAGTCCTTGTAACTAATGATTTAATAATTAAAAACAATAAATGAAGTAAAAAAATGAAATAAATAAATTACTTAAAAAAATAGTAAAAAAAGGATTATTAATTAAAAAAATGGACTTAAAATTGTAATAGTTGGTAAGCCAAATGTAGGAAAAAGTAGCATTTTAAACGCATTACTTGATGAAAATAAAGCAATAGTTACTGACATTAAAGGTACAACAAGAGATATTGTTACAGGAGAACTTGTTATTGATGGAGTAAAAATTGATATACTTGATACGGCTGGTATAAGAGAGACAAAAGATATTGTTGAATCTATTGGTGTTAAAAGAAGTGTTGATGCGATAGATGAAGCAGACCTTGTATTATTTGTTGTCGATAGTGCTGATGGGTTTACTCATGAAGATAAGGAAGTATTAGGTAAAATAAAAGACAAGGAAGTACTTGTTGTATATAATAAAAATGACAAAGTTAAAGATTATAAAAAAATGATAAATTAAGTGATTATGAAAGTATAAATATATCAACATTTGATAGTGATATGATTACTAAACTTAAAGATAAAAATCGCAGAGATGTTTGATTTAGAAAGTATTGCTGAATCTAATTATATGTATATTTCTAATGCTAGACAGATAGCTCTTTTGAATAATTGTATTAGTATAATTGATGACATAGAAAGTTCAGTAAAAAATGGTGAGCTTGTTGATATGGTAGAAATAGATGTTAAGAAACTATGGGAAACACTTAGTGAAATTACTGGTGAGGTAAGTAGTGATGATTTATTAGATGAAATTTTTAGTAAGTTCTGTCTTGGAAAGTAGATGATAAATAATGAAATATGATGTTATAGTTGTTGGAGGGGGACATGCCGGATGTGAAGCAAGTTTAGCATGTGCTCGTATGGGAGAAAAAAACTCTTCTTGTTACAATAAATTTTAATAATATAGCTGATATGCCTTGTAATCCATCAATAGGTGGTCCTGCCAAAGGTATAGTTGTAAGAGAAATAGATGCTTTAGGTGGAGAAATGGGTTATTGTGCAGATAAAACTCATCTTCAAATAAAGATGTTAAATGTTAAAAAAGGTCCAGGTGTTAGATCTCTTAGATGTCAAGGGTGTAAAGTTAATTATCCTAAAAGAAATGTTAAAGACACTAAAAAAACTGAAAAATTTAGAATTAAAAAGAAGCTATTGTGAAGGAATTGCTTGTTCGTGATAATAAAGTATATGGAATACTTACTGAAGATGGTGAAGAAATTCATAGTAAAGCTGTTATACTTACTACTGGAACATATTTAAATTCTGATATAATGTGTGGTCATGAAAAACATAAAGGTGGTCCACATGGAGAAAAGAATTCTATGTATTTAAGTGATTCACTTGCTAAAAATGGTATTAAACTTATTAGACTTAAGACTGGTACTCCACCTAGAATATTAAAAAGTAGTATTAATTTTGATGAGGTTCAAATAGAAGAAGGGGATAAAATACCACTTACATTTAGTAATTTTTTTATAAAGCAAGTTATGATGTTAATAATCAAAGACCATGTTATTTAACTTATACTAATAAAGAAACACATAAAAATTATAATGGATAACTTAGATAAATGTGCATTATATAGTGGAATGATAAAAGGAATTGGTCCTCGTTATTGTCCATCAATCGAAGATAAAGTAGTTAAGTTTAGTGATAAAGATAGACATCAAATATTCTTAGAACCTGAACGTAGTGATGATATTGAATATTATGTAGGTGGCTTTTTCTACTACTATGCCACATGAAATACAAGAAAAATTACTTAAAAACTATGGATGGTCTTCATGATGTTGTTATAACTAAATATGGTTATGCGATAGAATATGATGCAATAGATCCATTACAATTAAAGATGTCTTTAGAAAATAAAGTACTAGAAAATTATTTACTGCTGGCCAAATAAATGGTACTAGTGGTTATGAAGAAGCTGCTGCTCAAGGATTAATGGCTGGTATAAATGCATCATTAAAAATTCAAGGACGTGAACCATTTATATTAAAAAAAGAAATGAAGCATACATTGGCGTTTTAATAGATGATTTAATAAATAAAGGTATAACTGAACCATATATATTATTAACTTCCCGTGCTGAGTTTAGATTACTTTTAAGACATGATAATTCAATGATAAGATTAACTCCATATGGAAGAATGATTGGACTTATTAATGATGAAAAAAATATGCCATATATGAAGAAACTATAAAAGAAATGAAAGAATTAGAAACGTATTTAGAAGAAACATATTTGACTCCAAAAGAGTGAAGTAAATGAGTTTTTTTAAGTTCATTAAATTCATCTAATATTTATGGAAGAATATCTTTAAAAAGATTTAGTTAAAAAGACCAGAGATATCAATATTTGACTTATTAAAAATATATGAATAAAAAAATGTGATGAAAAATGTTGCTTTAATGGTTGAAACTGAAATCAAATATAAGGGTTACATTGATAAAACTAAGAGTGAAGTAAGTAAGATGTTGAAACTTGAAGATAAACAAATACCAAGTGATATTGATTATAATAAAGTACCTAATATTGCGACTGAAGCACGTCAAAAATTTGATAAAGTAAGACCATTAACAATAGGTCAAGCATCAAGGATAAGTGGTGTTAATCCATCTGATATAACAATGTTACTAGTATATTTAAAAAAAGGAATATAACAATGACTAAAGAAGAATTTATAAAATATTGTAATGAAATTAATATCAAAAATCACTGATAGACTATATGATAAACTTTATAAGTACTATGAATTATTAAATGAATATAACAAAAAAATTTAACATGACGACTATTACTTCTTATGAAGATGTGTTTTTTTATTACATTTTTTTATGATTCATTATGTATTAATAAGACAGGTTATTTAAATGATAAAGATAGTATTAGATTATTAGATTTTTGGTACAGGAGCAGGTTTTCCTGGTATGGTTATTGCGATAATATATGGTAATATCAATGTAACTTTAATAGAAAGTAATGCTAAAAAATGTTTATTTTTTTAAATTTGATTAAGCAAGAACTTAAACTCGATAATGTTAACATTGTTAATGGTAGAGTAGAAGATTATTCAGTAAAAAATAGAGAAGTATTTGATATAGTTACGTGTAGAGCAGTAACATCATTACCAATGATTATAGAAATGTGTACTTCATCTATAAAAGTGGGTGGTCTTCTTATGCCTTTAAAAATCAAATATCGATGAAGAAATAAGGATTGCTAATCAAATAATTACTAAGTTCAATTTAGAACTTGTAAATAAAAATAGAATATAATTTACCTATAACAAATGCGTATAGATGTATACCAATATATTGTAAAAATATAAAAATAACTGATAAAAAAATATCCTAGAAGTTATAGTTCAATACTTAAAAACATATAAAAACTAATAAAAAGGGATTGAAAAAAATGGTAAAAATACATTAAAAATATAATTTATAGTAGGGAAAAAAAGGATAATATTATGGAAGAAAAACAAAGAAAAAGAGAAAAAAATTTATTATATACCTATTGAGGATATTATTCCTAATAGATTTCAGCCAAGACTTGCTTTTTGATGAAAAAGAGTTAAATGAACTTGCAAATTCTATTATTAAATATGGTGTTATTCAACCTATTGTACTTAGAAATATAGGAGATAAATATGAGATAATTGCTGGTGAAAGAAGATATAAAGCTTCATGTTTAGCAGGGTTAAAAAAGGTACCTGCAATTATAAATAATACTGATGATAATACAAGTGCTGAAATAGCATTACTTGAAAATTTGCAAAGAAAGAATTTATCTGTTATAGAAGAAGCACAATCATATAAGAAACTTATGGATAGAGGATTTACTCAAGAAGAAATAGCTTCTAAACTTGGAGTAAGTCAATCTTCTATTGCAAATAAAATGAGACTTTTGAATTTACCAAAAGATGTTCAAAATGCACTTTTATATAACAAAATATCAGAAAGGCATGCTAGGAGTTTACTATCTTTACCTGATGCTGATATGCAAAGAAACTTACTTAATAAGATTATTTCTGAAAAACTTACTGTTAAACAAACAGAAGAAGAAATTAGTGCAATATTAAATAGAAATAAAGAACAAGAACCATTACCTGAAGATATACAAAGGTTTTTTTAAAAAAATAGAACCTAAAACCGAATCAAAAGAAGCCTTACTTGGTGATAAACAAGTTGAAGAATATTTAGATATAAAAAGTTCCTGAAGTAGTTAAAATTGAACCTGAAGCAAAAGCTACTATGACAGAATATACAGATAATACTGAAATTATAAATCCATTTCAACAAACAAATGGTAGTAATGTTAATGTGATGCCTACATCATTTGATAAGGAAGCATATAGTTATGCGATAGATAATTCTAAAGATTTATCTCCTGTGGTAGAAGAATCAAGTGTGCCAAATACAAGTACAAGTGTAGTAAGTCCTACAAATAATATACAAAATAATTCAGTAAATAATATAAGTGTTAATACACCAAATACTATTCAATATGAAGAAGAACCAGAAGAAATTGAAAAAAATTGATAAAAAAACTCATTACTTGAAGAAGATGGTAGTGTTAATTTACCTAACGTAATAAATAAAGTACGTGACTTTATAAATAGTCTTGATGAAGTAAGTGATCTTATAACTACAAGTGAACTTGATTTAACTGATACATATCAAATTATTATTGAAATTGATAAGAACTCTCATTAGTGAGTTCTTTTTACTTTTACACTTAAATTAAAAAAATATTTCATTAATTTAAATAAAAAAATGCTATAATTGAATTAGATTAAAAGGAAAAAGAGGTAATAATATGGGACTTATTAAAGCTTTATCTGAAGCAACTAGTAGTGCTTTAGGTGATCAATTTAAGGAGTTTGTGACTTGTCCTACTATATCTAAAAATGTTTTAATACAAAGAGGACTTGTAAATCACGGAAAAGGAAATAAAAATCCTTCTGAGGGAGTAATTTCAAATGGAAGTACTATTGTTGTACCTCAAGGTATGGCAATGATGATTATTGAAAATGGTGAAATAAAGGATTTACTGCTGAGCCTGGTACTTTCTATTTTGATACAGGAAGTGAACCTAGTATATTTACTGGTGGACTTGGTAAAGGTATCATTGATACTTTTAAAACAATAGGTAAACGTTTTACTTATGGTGGTCAAACTGCTAAAGATCAAAGAGTTTACTACGTAAATTTATTAACAATTACAGGTAATAAGTTTGGTTCTCCACAACCAAGAAAAATTACTGATGAAAAATATGGTATGTTAGAGGTTACTTTCTTTGGAGAATATGCCTTTAGAGTAGTAGATCCAATTCTTTTAGTAAATAGTGTTATTGGAGCTAATGCAGAAGATACTGTTACTTATGAAGAAATAGTTGGTAGTCAATTACAAAGCAAATTTGTTGAAAAATTAACTCAAGCAATATCTGTTGTTATGAGAAAAAATAAAGTTTCTTTTGGAGATATTGGACTTTATAATGGTGATATTTCTGAAGAAATGAATGTATGTTTAGATGAATCTTGGAGAAAAAATTATGGATTAGAAGTTACTGATGTTGCTTTAAGTGATATTAATTTAACTGATGAATCTATGGTTAAAGTTAACAAGATAGATGAAGCAACTATATTCTCAAATAAGAATTTACAATCAGGATTAATGGCTTCTGCTTCTGCTGATGCTCTTCGTGGTGCTGCTACTAATTCAAATGGTGCTATGATGGGATTCATGGGTATGAATATGGCAAGTGGAGTAGCTGGTTCTATGATGAATGCTGCTAATCAAGGTAGTGATGTTGAAGGATATAAGCCTGAAACTAATCAACCAGAAATAGGAACAATATTTGCTAAAAAAAGAAGAAAAAAAGTAGAGGAAAATTAAAAAAAGAAAAAAACTTTGTCCTAAATGTAAGACTCCAGTAACTGGAAAAATTCTGTAGTAATTGTGGAACAAAAAAATTGAAGAATAGTTTCTTAAAAATAATTTAAAAAGTAAAAATAGTAGAGTAATATTAATATTATTCTACTATTTTTTTATATGTTTTAATTTGAATATTTATCTATATAATTTGGTTCAGTACCTTTTTTTCATAGAAACAAACTATTCCATTTTTCTTTATATTCTCCAGTTAAAGGATTTATTGAACTAGCTGTTATACCTTTTTGGTATTTCATACCATTCTTTTTTTTATTTGTTTTTAATTTTTTTGTTATTGTTTTTTTGACCATATTTTTTTAGTTATCTTTGAATCTCTTGCTTTGACTTTATCATTATCATCATTACCTGTCCATACCATCATTAGATAGTTTTTATTGTAACCAATAGTCCAATAATCAGTTTCAGTACTACCACTTTTAACTGCATATTTACTATCTAAATCGTTAGAAATACTCATAAGAGTAGGAGAAGTGTATCCAATCATTTTATAATCGTATGTTTCTGTTAATAAATTATTTAATATATAAAACATATTTTTTTATTTAAAAACTTTTTTTCATTTTGATATTTAAATTCATATAGTATTCTATCATTATTATCAGTTATTTTTTTCAATTATATGAGGTGTTACATGTTCTCCTTCATTAGCAAGTGTTATAAATGCATTAGAATAGTCTATCATGTTTATTTCAGTTGTTCCTAAAGCAGATGATGCATTTTCTTTGATGGGTGTATTTATTTTTAATCTTTTTTTCCCATTTTAGATAAATTATCCATACCTAAAAAAATAGATGTGTTTTTCATCGCATAGATATTATCTGAATATGATAATGCTGTTAACATTGAAATATTTTTTTGTTGGCGTAAATATTACTTGCATTCTTTGGTGAATAAGTTGTATTTCCTATATTAAATGTTGTTCTTTCACTTAAGAATGTACTTGAAGGAGTAAAACCATTTTCAAGAGCTGAATAATAAAGAAGTGGTTTTTATTGTTGAACCTACTTGTCTTTTAGATGAAGTAACTCTATTAAATTGTGATTTTTGAATAGTCTTTTTCCACCTATAAGAGATACTATTTTTACCAGTGTTTGGTTCTATTACTACTGAAGCAACTTGAAGAGTTGTATCTTTCATTTCATTATCTATATTGTGTTCTAATTCTTTCTGAATACCTATATCTAAATTGGTGTATATTTTAAGACCATCCATATCAAGTAGTGAACTAGGAAGTCCTTTTATATTTTTAAGTTCACTCATAATTGCATCTTTATAATAATAAAGGCTTGATAATTCAATTTTATCATTTTTACCATAGAAATTTAATTCTTTTTTTGTACGTTTCTTCCATTTCTTCTTTAGTTATATATTTATTTTTTTGACCATACTTTCAAGTACTTCTTTTTGCCTTTTTTTAGCGGCATCATAATTATTAATCGGATTATAATAGCTAGGATTTCTTGGTATACCGACTAATATTGTTGATTCAGCAAGAGTTAGATCTTTAGGTTCCTTATTAAAATAATATTTACTTGCATCTTTAATACCATAATTTCCAGCACTAAAATCAATTGTGTTAAGATAACCTTCTAATATTTCATCTTTACTATAATGTGTCTCTAATTCAAGCGTTAAAAGAGCTTCTTCTATCTTTCTATTCCATGTTTTTATCAAATGTTAGATAAAGATTCTTAACATATTGCTGAGATATAGTTGAAGCACCTTGCTTTATCTTTCCACTCTTGATATTAACAAGTATTGCCTTTAAAATTCTTAAATAGTCAAATCCCTTGTGAGTATAAAAATTCTTATCTTCAATAGATATTATAGCATTCTTTATATTATCATTTATATTATTTAGTTCTACATAATCGTTTTCAATATTATCTTTTTAGAATATCATTATTATCTTTATCATAAAAATGTTATGTTTTTTTACTTGTATTAATTTGAAATTTTGGTGTGATAAAAAGCATAAGCATAAAAAAACTCATATTTACTATAATACAAGTGAAGAATAAGAATATAAATATTTTAATAATTAATGTTATTTTTTTCATATATATTTCCTTAATATTTAGTATGTAGTAAAATCAGTAAAAAAATACTTGATTTATTATAAAAAATAAGTATAATTTTAATGGAAAGAAAGAAAGGCTTAAAGGAGGCTTATTAAATGAAATTAAAATCAATAGATAAAGATACATTAGAAACAATGCAATTAGATGATATTGCTTATATAATATTAAAAGAGAAAGGTAAGAAGATGAAAATCACTGATATTTTCAAAATTATTTGTGATGCTTTAGGTATGACTGATAAAGAATATGAAAATAAAATTGGTGACTTTTTTACTTTACTTGCGACTGAAAAAAGATTTATTCAATTAGAAAAAGGGTATTGGGATTTAAGAGAAAATCATACATCTGAAATAAATATTCAAGATTTAGAAGATGATGTAGATGATGATATCGAATTAGAGAGTCCTGAAGAAGACAATATGAATGAAGAAGATGAAGGAGATTATTATGACACTATAGATGATATGGATGATGATGATAGTGATGATGATCTAAAAGATTTAGTTATTGTTGATGAAGGATATGATGATGATTCTGACTTGTAGCTGGTTTTCTTAAATATTAATATTTGAAAGGATGGAAATATGAAAGAAAGATTAGAAATTATACAAGAAAGATATAATAATTTAAATGAAGAGTTATTAAAAACCTGAAGTTTATAATGACTATAAAAAGATGCAAGTGGTTTCAAAAGAGAAGAATTCAATTGAACCAATTGTTAATGCTTATAAGAAATATAATACTATATTAGATGATATAGAGGCTGCTAAAGAGATGGCACATGATCCTGAAATGAAGGATTTTGCTAATGAAGAATTAGAAAACTTACATAAAGAAAAAGAAGAATATGAAAAGAAATTAAAAGTATTACTTCTACCTAAAGATCCTAATGATGAAAAAGAATGTTGTTATGGAAATTAGGGGTGCAGCAGGTGGAGATGAAGCTAATATATTTGCTGGTGATTTATTTAGAATGTACTCTAAATATGCTGAAAAACAAGGATGGAAACTTGAAGTAACACATGAGGTACCTGGTGAAAGTGGAGGATACTCTCAAATAGAATTTATGTTAAGTGGAGAAAGTGTTTATTCAAAACTTAAGTATGAAAGTGGTGCTCATAGAGTACAAAGAGTTCCTGAAACAGAAAGTGCTGGTAGAGTTCATACTTCAACTGCGACAGTACTTGTTATGCCAGAAGCAGAAGAAATAGATGTTGAAATAAAAGATAGTGATATAAGAGTAGATATTACAAGAAGTAGTGGTGCTGGAGGACAATGTGTTAATACAACAGATTCAGCAGTTAGAATTACTCATATACCTACTAATATAGTTGTTTATTGCCAAGTAGAGAGAAGTCAAATAAAAAATAAAGAAAAGGCACTTCAAATACTTAAGACAAGACTTTATGATTTAAAACAAAGAGAACAAGATGAAAAACTTGGTAATGAAAGAAGAAGTAAGATAGGTACAGGAGATAGAGCTGAAAAGATAAGAACATATAATTATCCACAAAATAGACTTACTGATCATAGAATTAACTATACAGTTATGCATTTAGATAAGATTATGGAAGGTGATCTTGAAGATTTAATTGAAGCATTAATTGCTGAAGATGAAAGAATGAGAATGGAAGAAAGTAATGATAAATAAGATTATCTCACTTGGTATATCTAAAAGAGAAGCAGAAGAATTAATTAGTGTTAGTAAAGATATAGAACATGATTATAAACTCTTGAAGGATGGATATCCTATTCAATATTTAATTGGATATGTAGACTTTTATGGTTATAAAATTAATGTTAATGAGGACGTACTAATACCTAGATATGAAACTGAATATTTACTTGAGAAAGTAATTAATATCAGTAAGAAGATATTTAGTAATAAAATTAATATACTTGATATAGGTACTGGTAGTGGAGCAATTTCAATTGTTTTAAAGAATGAACTTAATTCTAATGTAACAGCATGTGATATATCTGAAAAAGCGTTAAATACAGCTATAAATAATGCTAAAAATTAATAATTCAAATATAAATTTTATTAAAAAGTGATATTTTTTTAGTAATGTAAATAGTAAATTTGATATTATTATAAGTAATCCACCTTATATAAGCAGTGATGAAGTAATAATGGATTCAGTTAAAAAATATGAACCTAATTTAGCATTGTATGCGCCTAATGATGGACTTTATTTTTACGAAGAAATATTAAAGGATGCTAGAAAATATTTAAACGATAAATTTATTATTGCTTTTGAAATTGGATGGTGGCAAGGTAATCTTATATATGATATTGCTAAAAAGATATTTTAATGATTCTATTATAAGAATAGAAAAAAAGATTTAACAGACAGAGATAGATATTTATTTATAATTCATGAATAAAAAAATATATAAAAATCAACCAATATGTATTTGAAAGGTTGGTTTTTTTAATGAAAAAAATGTTAATTATATCGTTATTAGTTGTTGGAATATTACTTTTTTTAATAAGAAAGAATATTATGGAGATGATGCAATTAGATTTAGAGTTATTTCTAATAATAATTCAAGTAAAGATATTTTTTTATGAAAGAAATGGTTGTTAATAAAAATATCAGGATATGTATTTAATGATTATGAAGATAAAGGAAGTTACTAGGAAAAATATTATTAGTAATATAAGCAATATTGAAGAAGAAATAGATAGATTATTTAAAAAAATAATAATTATGATATGGATTATAAAGTTAATTATGGTATGAATTATTTTCCAGTTAAGAAGTATGATGGTGTTACTTATAAGGAAGGCAATTATGAGTCTTTAGTTGTATCTATTGGTGAAGCAAAAGGTAATAATTATTGGTGTATTTTATATCCACCTTTATGTATGATAGATGATAATAAAAGTGAAGAAGTAAAGTATGATTTTAAGATAATAGAATTTTTTAAAAAGATATTTTAATGTAAAAATTTTTTTAGAAAAATGTACATTTTATTGATTAAAAATTCTCATTAATAGTATATTATTAAGTAGAAAGGTTATTGATATTATGACAAGAATTACTATTGATGGCAATAAAATGCTTACTGGTGAAGTTAAAATTAGTGGTGCTAAAAATAGTGCTGTGGCACTTGTTCCAATGGCAATATTATCTAAAAGTAAAACAGTTATTTATAATGTTCCTGAAATTAGTGATATTGAATATTTAATAAAAAAATAATGGAATTACTAAATTGTACTATTGAGCATAAAAAAATGATGCCTTATACATTGATTCATCTAATGTTATAAATAAGCCAATACCAGAAGAATTAAGTGTACAAATGAGAGCTTCATATTATTTTATGGGTATTTTGCTTGCTAGATTTGGTCGTGTTGAAATATCTTTTCCCGGGGGTTGTAATATTGGTGCTAGACCTATAGATATTCATATTAAAGGTTTTGAAGAATTAGGGGCTCATGTTGAAATTATTAAAAATAGATATATAATAACTGCTGAAAAGTTAGTCGGTAAAAAAATTTATTTTGATTTTCCAAGTGTTGGAGCAACTATTAATGTTATGTTCGCAGCTATTGGCGCTGAAGGTACTACTGTAATAGAGAATGCTGCGATGGAACCTGAAATAGTAAACGTAGCATCTTTTCTTATAAATATGGGTGCTAAGATAAGGGGTGCTGGTACTAAAAGAATAGAAATAGAAGGAAAATGTCCACTTGATGAAGGCGTTATCGAAGTATTTCCTGATAGAATAGAAAGTGGTACTTATATAATAATCGGTGCTCTTTTTAGGAAATAATTTAAAGATTAAAGGTATCATTCGTGAACATATTGAATCTTTACTTATAAAGTTAAAAAGAAATTGGTGTTCATTATGAAATAGATGGTGATGCTCTTACAATATCTAAATGTGAACATATAAAGCCAACTTATATAAAAACACTTGCTTTTCCTGGATTTCCAACTGATTTACAACAACCTATAACAACATTGTTAACACAAGCAAATGGTAGATCAATAATTGAAGAGACAATATATGAAAAATAGATTTAAAAAAATACAGTAGAACTTAATAAAATGGGTGCTGATACTAAAGTGTTATCAATTCATAAATTAGAAGTAAATGGTCCAACTAAATTAAATGGTATGGATGTTACTGCAACTGATTTAAGAGGTGGAGCTTCGCTTTTAATCGCAGCCTTAATTGCAGAAGGTAAAACTAATATATATAATAGCGAATATATCTTAAGAGGATATGGAGATGTTATCAATAAACTTAAAAATGTTGGTGCTAAAATAGAAATAACTGAGTAATATTTAATAGGTGAATCTTATGAAAATTAAAAAAATACTAGTTATTTTTTTCTTGGCATTAATTATGTCATTTATAATCTATAATGTAACACTTAATAATAGAAAAATCAATATTAATACTTGGAGATAATCATTTACTTGATTCAAGTTATAAAAGCCTATGATAAATACTTATATGATGACTTTAAAGATGATGTGGTTTTTTTTAATGAACTATTTACTGAAGAAAATAAAACATACAAAGATATCATAAACGATATTAAAAATAATAAATATGTAGTATTTCTAAGTATAAAAATATATTTATTTGAATCAATTGATATCTAAAGCTAATATTATAATTTTGAATGCTAATAATAGTGAATATTTCAAAAAATGTAATAAGTCTAAAAGTATAATTGAAGAATATAATAAAAAGATATCTAATGATATAGATTCTCTTATTAAGATTATTAACAAGATATCAACATCTAAAAATAATAGTTATAGGTAATTATTGTTTAAATGGAAAAAGATTATAGTAGTTATTATAGTAAATATAATTATATTAATGTGAATGAATTAGTATCTAATAAAGAAAATATTTCTAGTTTTAGAACGTTTAAATTATCAAATGAAGGTAATTTTAATTTATATGGGCATATAAAATCTTTGGTTTATGCTAATTGACAACCTAATATTTTAATGCTAGAATATGAAATACATTGACAAAGGATTTAAAATGTCACATTTGAAATTTAAGTAAGGAAATATTAATATGATGGAAAAAGTAAAGAAAAGTTATGTTGAAAAAAGTTATATAGGAACGTTATATAATCATTCTTTATTTTCAGAAGTTGAATCAAGGGATCCAATGAAAAATTGAAATTGATGATGGAATGATAGGTTTTCGCTTTTTTTCGATAGAGTTATTTTTAAATGAGAAAAAAATGGCATTGTAGGACCAAAAATAAATTGCTCAAATTGGATTTATCTTGGTAAAAGATTAAGTTTTGATGAAGTTAAAGTATTGAGTAAGAATAATATTCCGGCTTATGAAAGATTGGCTATTTTAATGGAAATAAATAATTATCAATATGTTTGTCGTATTCAAGCAGTTCCACTCAAAAACTATACCAATTAAAGATGGAGATATGACATTAGATGAATATGTAGCTCAAAAAGAACAACAAGATAGAGAACAAGCGGTGTCAAAAGAAAAAAGTGATGCTGAAGTTAAGAAAATGAAATATACTTTAATGAGAGAAGGTATGGGATTAGTTAAACCAGAAAGAGCAGAAGAATGGTTAGAATTAGTTGATGATTTTAGTAATAAAGGTGGTTTTTATATATCTATTTTTAAAAAGCAATGGTATCTATGATGAAAAAAATGGAAACAGGAATTTCATTTGAAGAAGCAGAACAACAAGTTTATTGTGAAGAATTAGGATTAGAAGAATTCGTAGTTAATATTGTAGCATCATTTTTTTATTTTATTATGCAAAAACAAGGTGAAGAATATAATCAATATTGGAATAAAAAAATATGGTGTTGAATTGTTGCAGATAAAAAAAGAAATAACAATTTCTATGAAAAAAATCCAAATTTGGAAAAAAGTAATCTTATAATAAATTCTTCTTAAATTTCATAGTAAAAATTTTATTTTTTTGTATTGAAAAAAAGTTGTTAAAAATCTATTGAAAAATCATGAATAACGCTTGATTTTTAGTATTAAACTTATGTATAATACAACATGAAGTTATTTCTATAACTGTTTATTAGTTATGGCGAGGAGGATAGATATGAAAAAAAGGGAATACATCCAGTACAAAAGTATGTAAAGTTAAATGTGCTTGTGGAAATGAATTCGAAGTTAAATCAACTAAAGATGAAATTCAATTAGAATCTTGTAATAAGTGTCATTCATTCTATACAGGAAAATTTTAAAAACTGTTAAGACTGGAAATGTACAAAAAAATTCAAAGATAAATATGGAATCACTGATTAATAGTGATTTTTTTCTAGGTGAAAAAAATATGAATATAAATGGAAAAAGATATAAATATAGATGACTTATTTGATCAAAAAAATATGCATAAAGAAATCAAAAAAAGGTATATTCTTATCACAATATCAATGTGAAGTATTACAAAAATATAATATTAATCCTTATGAATGTTCTTCTATAAATGAATTAATATTTATGATAGATGAAGTACTTGAAGATGAAAGTGATGCTGATGATTTGGATGGTATATCAAGAGAAATAAGTGAATTTAATTATTATGCGAATACTAACAAGTGATTGAAAAAAATCGCTTGTTTTTTTGATATTATTATTGTATGAAAAAAATAATAAGATAATAATATACGTTGGTCTAATTATTGTATTAATATCAATATCATTATTATATTTTTTTAATGATAGGTCTTTAAATGACAATATTTTTTTAATAAGAATTGGTATAAATATAATTATAAGACAGGTTATTATGATGTTATTAATATAAATAAAGATACATTTTCATATGTGATACCAACTAATACTAATGAAAGTAATCCATATGATAAATGTTCAAGATATAATTATGATTCTAAAAAAATAAAGAATTAAAGTTAAATTGTAACAAAAAAATTAATTATTAAAGATATAAAAAGATGATTATATAGTTTTTCAATATTGATAAACAGGATAATTACTTTTTATTCATCAACATTAGATAGTTTAAATCATGAGTTTTTATAATATATTTAATATGAGTGCTAGTGAATATAAGAAATCTAAGGAAAGTGTTCTTGATTTAATAAAGGTTAAAAGTAATAAAATAAATGAAATATATAATAGTGATGAATATTCTAAGGTTATATTTATTGGCAATTTATGTACTAGTATAGAGTGTACTTTTAGGACTTGATGTAATTGAAAAAAATGGATTAATTTTTGATAGTAATGTTTATTATATAGATTCTTCATCTTTAAATAAAAAAATGATTATAAGAAAACTTAAAAAGTGCTTGGTAAAGAATTTAATGATGTATATCCATCTGTTTATGTTATCAAGAATAAAAAAAGGTAATTGATAAATATAAAATTAAGTGTAATGGATTTGATTGTAGTATGTATTATTAATTTTTTTATATAATACATATTTTTCACTATTATTTCACAATGTGATATTATATTTTTTTATATGAGGTGGTATATGTGAAGGTATTAATAGTAGATGATGAAAAAAATTAATAAGAGATGTTATTAAAGAATATTGTTTTGAAAAATAAATATGATGTAATAGAGGCTGAAAAATGGAGTAGAAGCTTTAGAGAAAGCAGGAGATGCTGACTTTATAATTATGGATATAATGATGCCAAAGATGGATGGATTTACAGCATATAAAGAAATAAAAAAGAGATATAATACTCCAACTATAATGTTATCAGCAAGAAGCGAAGAATACGATATACTTGCTGGATTTGATCTTGGAATAGATGATTATATGACTAAACCTTTTAGTCCTAAAGAACTTATGGCAAGAATAAATGCTATATTAAAAAGATATAAAGGTGAAGAAAATACATTTGTTTATAAAGATTTAAAAGTCGATTATTTAGGACATGCAGTATATATTAAAGATAAAGAACTTATGCTTACGCCTAAAGAATATGATTTACTTGTATATTTCATAAATAATAAAGGTATTGCATTATCAAGAGAACAACTTTTTGAATAATGTATGGAATTATGATTATTTAGGTAATGATAGAACAATAGATACACATATTAAAAATGTTAAGAAATAATTTAAAAAGAATATAGAGATTTAATAACTACTGTTAGAGGAATGGGGTATAAATTTGATGATAAAGAATAGTAAAAATTAGGCATATTGTATGGGCATTTCTTATGGGATTCTCATGCTTTTATTTTGCTGTTCCTTTTTTTTATGCAGATACTTCTTTTTAAATTATTTTTTTATGAAATATATAAAACTAATCAATTAAATGATGTTGTTAGTAATTTGAAAAACTACTAAAAGATTTAGATATTTATAAGCTTGAAGATATTGCTTATGAATATGGAATATGTATTTCAGTTTATAATGATGGTAAAATTGATATAGTTTCTAACATGTATAATCAAGGTTGCTTAATTGGTGACTCAAAAACTGGTACTGATTATGTTAAATCTTTTGTAGAAAGTGGTAAAAACTGAATCTACTGCTATATTTAATAATAAAAGATTTAATAATAAAACGCTTGTTAAAGCACTTAAATATAATGATAAAGTATATATATTTTTAAATTCGTCTATTCAACCACTTGATGCTTCAATAAGACTATTGAAAAGTCAATTTTTTTATACATATCTTTAATAATATTATCAGTATCATTAATAATAGGTTATTTTATATCAAGATTAATTTCAAAGCCTATTGTTGATATAAGTAAACAAGCACGTAAACTTGCTGATGGAAACTTTAATGTGAAATTCTCAACTGATAGTAAAATAGATGAAATTGCAGAACTTGCATCAACACTAGACCTTGCTAAAAAAATGAATTATCTAAAAACCGATGAATTAAGAAGAGATTTACTTGCGAATGTAGGTCATGATTTAAAAGACACCACTTACTATGATAAAAAGCGTATGCTGAAATGATTAAAAGATTTTGAAAAATATGTCTGTTCAAAAAAAGAAATGAAAAACTTAAATATAATTATAGAAGAAACTGATAGATTAAATGTACTTGTTAGCGATATATTAGATTTATCTAAATTACAAGCTAATACTTATGAACTTAAAAATAGAAGAATTTGATTTAGATAAACTTATTAGAGATGTTATTAAGAGGTATTACATACTTATTGATTCTGAAGGATATGAATTTATATATGAAAAATGAAGAACCAATAATGGTAATGGGAGATAAAAAAAGAGAATTGAACAAGTTATATACAATCTAATTAATAATGCGATAAATTATACTGGTGATGATAAGAAAGTTTATATTGAGCTTGTTAATGATAAAAAGAAAGTTACTGTTAAGATAAGAGATACTGGAAAAGGAATAAAAAAGGAAGATATTAAATATATATGGAATAAGTACTATCATAACGAAAAAGAAACATAAAAGAAATGCATATGGAACTGGACTTGGCCTTTCTATAGTAAAAAAACTATACTTGATAGTCATAATTATAAATATGGTGTTGATAGTAAGATTAATAAAAGGTACTACTTTTTTTACTTTTGAAATTAATAAAACAAATAAATCTAAAAAGTGTGTTATAATTAATTTATTAAAAAAAGGAGGCTATATGGGAAAAAATATATATGTAAAATGTGTGGATATTTAGTAGATATTGAAAGTATATCTAATGATTATGTTTGCCCAATGTGTGGTGCCAGGGAGTTTGAAGAAAGAGATGAAACAATAAGTTCTAGTGCACTTGATGCGATTATAGATTCGGTTGTTAGTGAAGCATTAGAGGTTAAAAAAAGATAAAATTATTAATGATAAAGAAGAAGATAAAAGAGTTAGAGTTAGTCCTAATAATTATGCAATAGGCAGAATACCTGAAAAAAATGTATCAATTGTGGACAATGTAAGAAAACATGTGAAAATATAGTTAATATAAGATATGATTTAAATGTATGTAAAGAACCTATTTGTATAGGATGTGGACAATGTATATTGAATTGTCCAACTGGAGCAATGATTCCAAAGTATTCATTTAGGGATGTTAAAGATATAATTAATTCTAATGAAAAGATAGTTGTTGGGATAGTAGCTCCTGCGGTAAGAGTTTCTATCGGTGAATGTTTTAATATTGAAGCGGGTGTTAATACTGAAGGCAAACTTGTTACTGCACTAAAGAAGAGTGGATTTGATTATGTATTTGATACAGCTTTTGGAGCTGATTTAACAATATTAGAAGAAGTTGCAGAATTTGCAGCTAGACTTACTAACAAAGGACCACTTCCTCAATTTACTAGTTGCTGTCCTGCTTGGGTAAAGTATGCTGAAATATACCATCCAGAACTTCTAAACAACTTATCAACATGTAAAAGTCCAATAGGTATGCAATGTGCTATCATAAAGACATATTTTTGTGAACAAAGAGGAATAGATCCATCAAAGATAGTTACTGTTGCGATAACACCTTGTACTTCTAAAAAGATGGAGGCTCGTGAGTATACTCCAAATATTGATTATGTTGTTACAGCAAGCGAACTTGGTATCATGCTAAAAGAAGAAGATATAAATTTCGCTAATCTTGGCGATACTCCATATGATAGGATGCTTGGTGAAAGTAGTGGTAGTGGTGTTCTTTTTGGAAACTCTGGTGGAGTATGTGAGTCAGCAATTAGAACATTATATAGAATAATGACTAAACATAATATGAAAAAAGATGAACTTGTTTTTGATGAACTTCGTGGATTTGAGGGTATAAAAAGAAGCAACTGTTATGATTGATAAATATAAATTAAGAGTTGCAGTTGTTCAACAAATGGAAAAATTTAGAAAAAAATTACTTGAAAAATGATTATTATAAAAAAATTTCATTTTATAGAAGTTATGAATTGTAAAGGTGGGTGCATAGGTGGAGGAGGACAACCATTATGTTCGATACCTAAATTAGATAAAATAAGAGAAGAAAGAACTAAGGGAATTCAATCAATTGATGGAAATAGAGCAGTAAGATGTGCTCATGATAATAAAAGAATTAAAATTAATTATATAAAAATTACTTAAAGAAACCATTAAGTGAAAAAAAGTTTTAAATTACTTCATACATCATATAGCGATAAAAAGTAATTTATTACATGATAAATAGAAAAATTGCATTCTTTTGCAATTTTTTTTAAAAAATCTATTGACATTTTAGATAAACTCTCATATAACAATATTGTCCAATAGATAATTGATTATATATAATATTAGTAATGTATAAATTTAATTATTTATATTTTTATGTAATATAATGTAATCTAAATTATTTTAGTGAAAAAAAGTTCTATATTTATTTCATTATTTATATTGGGTAGTTATATTTATATTTTAATTATATGTTTATATGTAATATTAATTTATTATGTATTTATATATCTATCTTATTTATAAAATAATTATACTTATATATATAAATAATAAATAGTCTTATTAATTTAAGAAATAGAATACTTATCTACTAAGGACAAATGATATATCGTTGAGAAAGAAAAACTCAAAATGATAAGTAATTATGCTAAATACTGATAATATTTAGAAGTATTTAATTTATAATTGTTATTATAAATTAAATGATTCATAATTAGTTTTTTTCGAAACTCGAAGCAATCAAGTTTTTATCAGGACTGGTTGCTTTTTTTGTATATAAGGAGAATTAAATGAGATATATATTAATATTAATTTTTTTACTATAGTAGGGCTAGTTACAATTTGGTTTTTATGAACCTAAAGTTGATGAAAAAAATTATTGAGTGTTTTTTTAATAATAGGGTAACAATAGATTACAATGATTTGGATGCTAAAAATGAATGGACTTATGAAATAAATAATGATAATTTAAAAGGAAGTAAGTAGTGATAATTCAAAGTTTGTATTTGAAGGTAATAAAGATGGTGAATCTGAATTAGTGTTTTATTATCAAAAGAGTGACGATGATTATAAATATAAAGTTATTTATACATTTGAAGTAAAAAGATGATAAGATTTATTGGAGAGAGGGTAAAACTGAAGGATTAATGTCTTTTTCCTAAAGTATATTAAAAATATACATATTTTTTTAAAAATAATATGTATATTTTTTTATTTGTATTTGTGATAAAAATTTTAGTAGGAGGATATACTTATGGAACCTTATAAAGCAAAAAAATTACCATTTGATTTTTAAAATTTCAAATGAAATATTAAATTTATTATGTGAGGCTAGGGAAGCATATGGAGAATATAAGGGATTTTTAAAGAGTATGTCTTATGATTACAAGTGCTTTTTTTAGAAAAACGTATTTATTAATGATATATTTTATTCATTTAAAAATTGATAATGCTAAAAATTGAAAAAAAGATAATATGTTTTTATATGCCTTATATGAATAAAAAGTAATACATCTATTTTATATAATAATATTAAGAAAAAGTTTGTTGGTTGGACTTACTTCTAGTAATAAAAATAGGATTTTCATTAGAGACATTTAATAAAAATTAATAAAAACATTATTAAATGGTCTTAAGAAAGATAATTCTACTAAAGGAAGTGGACACTTGAGAAAAAAACTCAAACATATTTATTAAAAACCAGGTATTGCTGGTTCTAGTGTTTCATTTGTACCACCAGTTCATACAGAACTTAATTCACTTATAAAAAAATTTATGTGAATACATTAATTCAAAAGTAGATGAACCTTTTATAAGTACTGCAATAACACATTATCAATTTGAAAAAAATACATCCTTATGTATCTAATAATGGAAAGATGGGACGTGTTTTGATACCAATACAATATTCATATTATAAGAATGAACCTCCAATATTATTTATAAGTGAAAGTATAGATAATTTAAGAAATACATATTTTACAATGCTTAGTAATGAAGAAAAATGATATATTACATTTTTGTTAAATTTATTCTCCAATGCATTATTGAACAATGTACACTTAATATAAAGAAAAATTAAAAAAATTAAATAAATTGTATAAGCATGATTTAGAAGAATTTAAAAACTGAAATAGGTGGTTCAACTATATATAAAGTTTATCCTGAAATACTCAGAAGAATAGTATTTACTACTGCTGATATGGTTAATGACTGTAACTTACATATAAATTCTGTTAATAAAGTACTTAATAAACTTGTAGAAAAAGGGCTACTTAATTAAAGAAAAGAAAAAAGGTACTAATAGAGTAACTTTCTGTTATAAAAGCAGCTAATGATATATTTACTAAATAGAATCATTATATTCATAAATATTCAAATAATATAGGGCATTATTTTTGATTTATATCTTCAAAAATAAATATATGCTCTATTTTTATATTTTTGATTTATTTTTTTAATAAGTTGTTCATAAGTATAAATAGTAATATTCTTATATTTTGATAGAAATTTGGCATTCTTTATATATTTATTCATTATTATTTCTTTATAAATGTTATTAAAATAATCCATATTGTCATAATAATACTTATCACTAAATAAATAATTATTATTAAATATTGTAAGTATTAAGATATATCTTATTTCTAATTGATTAATATTGAATATATTTTTTTAAGAATGATATATAATTATCTATACCAAATAGTATTGATTCTAGTAAGGATATATTATTTTTTTATGAATAAGTTTGCTTTTTAACTATTATTTCTTTATCAATATCAATATCTTTAATCATGCTTAGAAATTCATTACTATTAGTTATTTCTAATAAATCCGAACTATTTATAATATACTCATTTAATAATATTTTGTTTATTTTCTCTTTCATTATCTTCCTCAAAAAAATTTATCAATTGGTACATTTAATACTATTGATATTTTATATAAATTATTAATGCTTATTCCTTTCTTTTGTCTTGTTACTTTCTAAACTACTTATAAGTGATACTGATACATTTATTAATTCTGCCAGTTTTTTTCTTGTGTGATTTTTTTCACCTTTATATTCAAGTCTATATTTTTTTTGATATTTTTTTACCAATTATATCATTTAATTTATCTTGATTCATTTTTTTCACCTAATATTATTATAAAAATAATAAATGTCTTTTTGTATAGTATAACATTACATTATTTATTTTACAAATAATATAAAAATGTATTTAGGTGATGTTTATGACTAAATTTAAAAAGAAACTTTGATTTTGATGATAATATTATCGAAACAATTGCTTATAATGTAATTAAATATAGAAAGATTAATGGGATAACTCAAGAACAATTAGCAGTTGATATTGGTGTGTCTCCTGAATTTATAAGAAAGTTTGAAAGTACTCGTGGTAGTGAAGGCTTATCATTATTATCACTTTATAAAATATCTATTGTACTTGGTACTTCTATAGATAAATTCTTTGGAAAAAGATTACCTGTCTATAAAGAAATTTTCAATTGGTACATTTAATATTCTGCTTATTTTATATAAATTGTATATACTTAAACCTTGTGTAGTCTTTTTACTTTCTAGGTTTCCAATTAGAGATGTGGATACATTAGCATATTCCGGAGTGCTTCTTGAGTCATCTCTTTTTTTAGTTAAACTATATAATTTTCTATAATATCTAACATTTTTACCTATGATTGAATATATTTCTTTTTTTCATCTTTAAATATATGTGAATTTTCCATATTATCTCCTAGTAATATTTTTGCCATTAATTGATTTTTTTAACCATTTACTTTGAATGATAAATTATTATTGTCAGTGATAATTGAAAAAAATTCAAAAAAATTCCTTGAAAAATATTGTAAAAAAATAGTGTATTATTTATAGGTGCCAAAAGGGGATGTTATTATGGATAAAATTATTAATTTTGCTGTTGTAGCTCATGTTGATGCTGGAAAGAGTACTTTAGTAGATGCATTACTTAAGCAAAATGGTGTATTCAGAGACAATGAACAAGTTGTTGATTGTGTAATGGATAGTGGAGATTTAGAACGTGAAAGAGGTATTACTATTACTGCTAAAAATTGTTCTATAAGATATAAAGGTTATAAAATGAATATAGTTGATACTCCGGGTCATGCTGATTTTTCTAGTGAAATAGAAAGAATTATTAAAAACAGTAGATACTGTAGTATTAT
The DNA here is from genome assembly GCA_022010095.1 of Clostridium sp. GTDB lineage: Bacteria > Bacillota_I > Bacilli_A > RF39 > UBA660 > CAG-1000. The sequence goes on along the minus strand of CP091739.1, from coordinate 964,613 downwards.
TAGTTGATTCAGCTGAAGGACCAATGCCTCAAACAAGATTTGTATTAAAAAGAAGCATTACAAAAATGGACTTAGACCAATATTATTTATTAACAAAATAGATAAGAAAGATGCTAGGGCTGAAGAAGTCGTTAATATGACATTTGATTTATTTTGTGAACTTGGTGCGACTAATGAACAATTAGATTTTAAGATTATATATGGTATTGCTAAAGATGGTATTGCTAAGTATGAAGAAAATGATGATAATAAAGATATTACACCACTTTTAGATACTATTATAGAAACAACTAAACCATTTGAAGGAAATGCTGATGATCCACTTCAATTTCAAATTTCATCACTTGATTATGATGATTATATTGGTAGACTTGGAATTGGTAGAATTAATAGAGGTAAAATTAAAGTTGGTGAAACGATTGCTATATCTAAAAATGATGGTACATTAACAAAAGAAAAAATTAGTAAGATGTATGTTAATGAAGGAATTAAGAGAAAAGAAGTAACTGAAGCATATTATGGAGATATAGTTACAGTAGCTGGATGTCCTGAAATATCAATTGGAGATACAATATGTGATGTTAATCATATTGAACCATTACCTAAAATTGAAATAGAAAAACCAACACTATCAATGAATTTCTTAGTTAATAGTAGTCCGTTTGCTGGAAAAGTTGGTAAATTCGTAACATCAAGACATTTAAGAGATAGATTAAATGCTGAACTTGAACGTAATGTTGGACTTGAAGTAGAAGAATTACCATCTAATGATGGATTTAAAGTATCAGGTCGTGGAGAGCTTCATTTATCAATATTAATAGAAAATATGAGAAGAGAAGGATATGAACTAGGAGTTTCTAAACCAGAAGTTATCTTCCATGAAATAGATGGAGTTAAATGTGAACCATTTGAAAGAGTTGTTATAAATGTACCAAATGATTATTCTGGAAATGTAATTAGTGATTTAAGTGAAAGAAAAGGTACAATGGAAATAATGGAACCTGCTGAAGATAATTATGTTAGACTTGAATTTTTGGTTCCAACAAGAGGATTAATTGGCTATAGAAGTAATTTCATAACTAATACTAAAGGTGAAGGAATCATGGTAAGAAGCTTTGATTCATATAAACCTTATGCTGGTGAAATTGCAAGAAGAAAAAACGGAGTTCTTGTATCTATGGAAAGTGGAAAGCATTTGGATATGCTCTTTATAACTTACTTGATAGAGGTACTATGTTAATAGAACCAGCGACTGATGTATATGCAGGTATGATAATTGGTATACATAATAGAGAAAACGATTTGAATGTTAATCCATGTAAGAATAAAGAATTTTCAAATACAAGATCATCTGGTAGTGATGAAGCAATAACATTGCCAAGAGCTAAAAACTTATACTTTAGAAGAAGCACTTGAATTTATAGAAAGTGATGAACTTGTAGAAGTAACTCCTGATGCGATTAGACTTCGTAAGAAAAATACTTGATGAAAAAAAGAAAGATATAGAAGTAATAGATAAGTAAGCAGAAATGTTTACTTTTTTTATTTTTTTGAAAAAAATTGATTATTAGTTTTAAATATGTTATTATTTCTATAGAATAGGAGTAATAGATATGGGATATAGTGTTAAATTAAATGATGTTTTTGAATTATCTGGGAATGATTATATAACTGTTGATAAAACTGAATATAATGGCTTTTACTTACTTTTTTTACTAATAAACTAAATGGAGAAGAACCTACTGATAAATTTGTTGTTTTTTTAAAGATGTTGGTACTGGATTTGTAGAAGAAAAAGAAAAAAAGAAGTACTTGACGTGGTTTTAAAAAAACATTTAGTAATAATATGAATAATAAATTAAGAACTATTAATAATTCTAAAGAATGAGGTAGATTATGGATACAGTGTTAGATAGATTAGAAAGAAGTATAGAAGATAATATTGAACTTGAAAATGACTTAGGAATAGATGCTGAATCATATGGTATACAAGAACTTGAAAAATAGGTTTAGACTTTTTTTGATAATATTAAAAAAATGAAGCATTTCGATTAGATAATGAATATGAACTTAATGAAGAACAAAAAGAAAGAATTGATAAGATAACAGAAATTGCTTATGATAAGGCTAATCAATTTAATCTTATTGCTGAAAGAAAACATCAAGAACTTTTTGAACTTGGTAAAAGAAGAATAGAAATTGGTAGACAAATTAGAAGATTAGAGAGTGATATTGAAAAAAAGATAACAATATAGTTAATGTTCAAGTTAAAGAAGGCTATGAGAAACCTGAATCACTCGCTAAATTACAAGAAGAAACTCAAAAAAGATTAGATGAAAATAAATCATCTCTTAAAAGTTTAATAAGTGAGAAAGCTAATATTATACAAAAAATGAGGGATCTTCAATTTGGAGAAAGATCTAAAGTTAAAGATATGGATGAATCTCATGAATTAAATGATGAAGAAAATCATGAAATAGAAAATAATAATGATTTGGATAATAATTTTGGAGAGGCAGTTCTAGAAACAGAAGAGCCAAATAAAGAAGCAAATATTAATCAAAGTGAAGATGCACCTGGTAATAATGGAGAATCTTCTAAAGAGACTACTTCTCTTGAAACAGAAGAAGCAAAGGAAAATATTGAACCTTTGCCTCCAGTTAATGAGAGTGTAGATGAACTCGATGAAAAAAAGGATGCTGAAAAAGAAAAAGGTCAAAATTTTGAGGGACAAACTCAAGGTTCAGCTGATCAAACTTCTGATGAGCAAAAATCAAAGTTCAGAAGGAGAAGCTTCTGAAGAACAAACTCAAGAACAAGAGCCAGAAGAGCCAATTGAACTTGATGATGAAGAACCTCAAATACCAAATGTAAAATCAAATAAACCAAAAATAACTTGGAAAACTATATTGCATGTTGCGGCTGGAATTGGTCTTGGTGCTGCTGTATTCTTTACTGCAGGGCCTCTTGGGGGTAGGCGTTATGTCTCTTGCTGGTGGACTTGCTAATAAATTTTTTTAAAAACAAAGAAGAAATGAAATTGCTAGATTAAATAGTCTTGGAATAAGTACTAAAATAAATACTGTTGTAGAGCCAAGACCAGGAATAAAGGGACTAATTGATAGAGTTAAAAATAAATTTAGAACTGAAGAGGGTCTTCGTGATATGTCATGGATGATTAATTCTGCGATTATTACAGGTACAACACTTACTGTTGCTAGTACCGTTAATAATTTAATTCAGGCAAGAAATGCTGCTCAAACTACAACTCCTTCTGTAGAGCCAAATGTTAAAACAAATCCTACACCTGTTAGAACCACTCCAGAACCAACTCCAATTCAACCAAAACCAGAGGTAGTTCAAACTACTGCAATGCCAAATGTACAACAGCCAGTGTCTCAATATGATGGAATTAGAATTGGAGAAGGTGTTGGAGATTATAATGTAAGCGTGGGTCACATAAGTTCTGATAGAGCTGTCATGGGCCTTGATACTAAACCATTATTGTCACAATATGTTAACAAAGATTCAATATTTGGTAGATTTGCTTCAGTTAATCCAGATGGTTCAATTGGAAAAGTTATAAACACAAATGGATTATCAATAGAAGAATTTTGTGCGACTAATGGAATAGATCCAAGTAGAGTTGCTGTATCAGTAATGGATAAAGCAGGAACAGATCAAGCTTGGATTTCAGCAAGTGAATTAGTTAGTGGTAGGGGAGGACCAACATTATGATAGATAAAGTAATAAAAATTAGATAATAATCTTGAATATTATGTATTAGATGAAATGGCATATGAAGAAAAAAACTATCTCATAGGACTTCAAGTTGATAATGAAAAGGAAGGTATAACAAATAATTATATTATTGTAGAAAGTCGTAAAGATTTAAATGGAAGTACAACACTAATTGATATAGATAATCCTGAATTACTTGAAAAAAAGTAGGAAATTTATTTATAGAAAGATTAAATAAGCAATAATAAAAAAACACAATATATTAATATATTGTGTTCTAATGAATAGAGAATTTATTTTTTTCTCTATTTTTTTGAATTTATTTAATATTTTAGCGACTATAAATATTATTGAATCGCTATTTTTTTAATAGCATATTTTTTTACCTATAGCTTTTTCCGCCTACTGTTAATGATGATATTATTGAACTTGTAAATAGCGTTATTAATATTGTCGAAATGTTAAACTTGATTGATATGTTTATTGCAAGCATTGCTCCAACTGAACCACTTACTATTCCACAAATATCTCCTATTACATCATTACATATACTTGCAATTGTACTTGAATTTTTTATAAGTTTTACTGCTTCTTTCGAACCTTTGATCTTTTTAGAACTTTTTGCATGGAATGATGCTTCATTTGCCGTTAATACAGCAGTACCAATTATATCAAATATAATACCAATTCCTATAAATATAATACATAATATTATTAAAAAGTATTGTATTATTATATTTTGATATTAAAAAAAGTTTGATGTACTACTGAAAAATTAAAGCTATAAAAAAAGTCATTAAAAATGCCTTAATTATCCAACTATCTTTTTTCATTTAACTCCCTTTATGTATTGTATGGAATATTATAAATTAATTTTACGGCTTTGGTCGAGTTGAATTTCTCTAAATTCTTACCTTTAGTTACCTTTGGGCGATTTCTCTTTAAAAGAATTAATCATTTGTCACCAATATGATCACTCGATCACCACTTAGTCCGCACTTCAATCCTTATAATATATTCACGCTAGAGGTTTTCCCAGACAAACATAATTTACTATTATTCGCTTTTGCAATTTATTTTTCAATAATATCCCAATAAATCACTCACGACATGTGCTTTCATATTTATCGAATTGTATTAAGGATTCGGGATATATGCCATTATATCTTTTCCTTAAAAACTAAAAATTATATATCCACCCCAATCTGGGCGAAAGAAGCAAAATATATAAAGTATCATTTTACACAATTGATGGATTTTTAGCCCCATCTTCAAGTAGAATGTTTGACTAGCATAATGCTCCATACATCTAAATTATAACATATTTTAAACATTTTTGTAAATGAACAGTAATTATTCAATATATAATAACTCTTACTTTTTGTTCTTATTTTTAGTTTCTCTAACTAATGCAATTATTGTTGAAGTGATTTCCATAATGTTACCTATAACACAAACATATGCTTTAAATTTTAAATTATAGAATAACCATGCTATAGCACAAAATCCAAATATATATTTATATACTCTTGCATCTTTAAATGTCGCTCCTATAGTATAGAGTATTGCAATTATAACAGGTAGTAGTGATAATGGATTTGTATAATTTAAGTATCCAATTATTCCTGTTACTATAATTATTATTCCTGATAAAAACAATTGGAACTTGTCTTCTATTTTTTTATCATATTTATAAAAAAAGTATGTTTCTTACTACTGCCATTATATCCATATATGCAGCTGAAATAGCACCAAGTAGAGCATATTGAAAAGCATATAACATGTGAGCAAAAGATTGAACCATCATCATATGTTTCTTTTTTCTACATTGAACTGAAAAAGATATAGTGAGCATTGCTGCTACTCCAATAAGTTGTGCATATAATACATTTTTTTCATATTTTCTCCTATGATAATTATAATATTTTTTTGATGTAAAAGTATATAATACTTTTAAAAAAATAATTTATAATGATATAATCTATTCAAGAAGGAGAGGATTATATGAGTTTTTATTAAAGAAACAGAAAAGTATATACATGATGTGATTACAAAATGTGGATATGAAATTGATAATGTTAGTTTGGAGTCCTCTTCAAGACGTGACCTTGGTGAATTTCAAATTAATGTATGTATGGCGCTTGCTAAAAAGTATGGAAAGAATCCAAGAGAACTTGCAAATGAAATAGTTAATAGTTTTTGATGAAAGATTTGTTAATCTTAATATAGCAGGTCCTGGATTTATTAATGTAACAATTAATGAAAAAAATATTTAATTGATAAGATAAATAATTCAATTAATAATGTCGATAGTTTAATTGATAAGATGGAAGAAAAAACTATTATTGTTGATTATGGTGGTGCTAATGCTGCTAAAGCACTTCATGTTGGTCATATGAGACCAGCTAATATTGGTGAATCACTTAAGAGACTTGCTAAAGCATTAGGAATGAATACAATTGGAGATGTTCATTTGGGTGATATAGGTAGACAATCTGGAATGATAATTAGTGAGATTAAGAAGAGAAAACCTGATTTATGCTATTTTGATCCTGAATATAAAGGAGAGTATCCTAAACTTGAAATAACAGAAGATGAACTTGCTATATATTATCCAGCTGCTAGTAATGATGCTAAAGAAAATCCAGAAAGAATGGAAGAAGTAAGAAAGATTACTGCTCTTGTTGATAGTGGGGTTGAACCATATTTTGGAATGTGGAAAGATATTGTAGAAGTATCTAGTAAAAATTATAAAAAAAGAACATATGATTATTTAAATTGTAATTTTTGAATTATGGGAGGGAGAGTTATCATCTTTAAAAATATGTTCCCCAAACACTTAAAGTATTAGAACCATATATGTATGAAAGTGATGGTGCTAAAGTAATTGATGTTAAAAAAGATGATGATAAACTCGAAGTACCACCATTAATAGTTATTAAAAATGATGGTGCTACTATATATGCAACTCGTGATTTGGCAACAATATATTCAAGAGTTAAATTATATAATCCAGATGAAATATGGTATATTGTTGATGCAAGACAATCATTATATTTTGAACAAGTATTTAGAGCATCATATAAATCTAAATTAGTACGTGATGATGTGAAACTTGCTCATTATTGGTTTGGAACTATGAATGGTAGTGATGGAAAACCATTTAAAACAAGAGATGGTGGAGTAGCATCATTAGATGGACTTATAAGTGATGTTAAAAATAAACTTCTTACTAAGTTAGATAAATATAATGAAGAAGAAAAAAATAATATTGCTGATATTCTTACAGTAGCAACTATTAAATATGCAGATCTTTTACCATATAGAACTACTGATTATATATTTGATATTGATAAAATAACTTCATTTGAAGGTAAAACTGGTCCTTATGTTTTATACACTATGGTTAGAATTAAATCTATACTCAATAAAATTGAAAATAAAGATAATATTATTCGTGGAATATATAGTGATAGTGAAAGAAATATATATATTAAATTACTTGAATTATCAAGAGTATTAAATAAAAGCATATAATGAAAAAGACATTGAGTTATGTATGTGAATATTTATTTGATTTATGTAGTTTATTTAATAAGTTCTATGGTGAAACATCTATTCTTAATGAAAGTGATAATGAAAAGAAAGAAAGTTATATAACACTTCTTAATCTTATGTATGACGTTGGCAGTAAGTTACTTAATATATTAGCAATTGATATACCAGATAAAATGTAAAAGTATACAAAAGTGTACTTTTTTCTTTGTATTTTTTTAAAAATCATATTGTATCTTTAATTATTGTATGCTATAATACACTCGAACAAAAAAGTTCCTTGCTTCATTTTAAGTGAAGCCGTGAGACCAAAAGGAGGTGTAGTAATGAATAAATATGAAATAATGTTTATCGTTAAGACTGATATTGATGAAAAAACTCAAAAAGAAGTTGTTAAGACTTTTGGAAAAAAAGTATTAACTGATATGAAGGCTAAAGTAGTTAATTCTAAAGATATGGGTCAAAGAAAAATTAGCTTATCCTATTAAGAAACAATTAAGAGGAAACTATTATGTATTCAATGTAGAAGCTACAGCTGCTGCAGTTAAAGAATTCGATAGAAAAGCTAAAATTGATGAAAATATCTTAAGACATATTGTCATAAGAGAAGAGGAGTAGTTAATGAATAAAATTGTTTTAGTTGGAAGATTAACAAAGGATCCTGAACTTAGAAGTACAACTGCTGGATTTTCTACTGCTAGTTTTACAGTGGCAGTAAATCGTAATTTTAAAAATAAAGATGGTAATTATGATGCTGATTTCTTACCTTGTGTAGCATTTAGAAATACAGCAACATTTGTATCAAGATATTTTAAGAAAGGTAATTTAATTTGTGTTGAAGGTAGGGTACAAACTAGAAGTTATGATGCTCAAGATGGCAGTAAAAGATATGTTACTGAAATCGTTGTAGAAAATGCTGAGTTTGTTGGTGGAAGAAATGAAGGTTCTGCTCCTAGCGCTAATACAGATACTACATATATGGATGCTCCAAGTGAAGCACCTGTTGATGCAATGCCAGAGTATGATATTTCAAAGTCAGATCCATATGAAAAATTATGATAAGGATGTATCATTAAGCGATGATGATTTACCATTTTTTTATAATGGTTAACTTATTAAATTAAGGAGGATATAATGGCTGAATTTTTTAGAAAAAAGAAAAAAGTATGTCAAATGTGTGCTGGTAAAACAGTTGATTATAAAGATGTAATGATTGTTTCTAAATATATTAACGAAAAAGGAAAAATCTTACCTAGAAGAATGACTGGTGCTTGTGCTAAACATCAAAGACATATTGCTAATCAAATTAAGATTGCAAGATATATGGCTTTATTACCATATACAAAGTAGTTTCATATTGAGACTACTTTTTTTAAATGTAAAAATTATTGTGATAACTTGTTTAATAATTCACGCTGTGATAAGATAAATGTGGAGGTATATGATGGAAAAATCTTTTAAATAAAAAAGTTATTATTTCTTCAATAATGGGTGATATGCATGGTTTAAGCACTAAGTATAAAGGAACAGTAACTTATATTGATGATGAATTTATTTGTTTAGATGATAATACATATGTTGCTAAAAAAATACATTTTATCAATAATAGTTAAATAAATATAGTCATATTAAACGAAGATAATTATTTATTGTTTTCGTTTTTTTAAATGCAATAAAAAAAGAGATCTTGTTAATCTCTATTTCTACTTATTAGAAGTAATCTTGCTATTTGAAGAGCTGATGCAAGAAATCCAGCTACATATGTAAATGCTGCTGCTTTTAATACTTTAGTTGCACCTTTTGTATCTTGTTTTTCAATTAGACCACATTTTTGTAGTTCTTCTTTAGCACGTCTTGAAGCATCAAATTCAACTGGAAGTGTTATTAATTGAAAGAATAATCCTACTGTTAAAAAGTATTGCTCCGATTGTTATAAAAATTAAATAAATCAAATATAAATCCTGAAAATACAAGTATTGAAGATAATCTTGATGTGAAATTAACAACCGGTACTAATTTACTTCTAAATACTAACATACTATAACGTTCTTTATCTTGTATTGCATGTCCTACTTCATGAGCAGCAACAGCACACGCAGATATGGAATTACTATTGTAAATACCATCTGATAAGCTTATTGTTTTATTTCTAGGATCATAATGATCAGTAAGACTTCCATTAATTCTTCCAACTTTTACATTACTAAGCCCATTCATTTCAAGGATTTTTTTCAGCAACTTCTTTACCAGTAAGTTTTTCCACTATTTTGTTTCTTTTGAATATTTACTATATGTTGAATTTATTCTTATATTAGCATACAATGGTAAAAACTATAATAACTAGCATAAGAATTACATCTAAGCTATAATAATCCATTTTTTTCATCACCAATATAATTATATCATATAATTGTGAATTATTTATGAAGAAAAATCCAAATGATACCTTTTTTTATCGATATTAAATGATTCATATATAGTATTATTATCTATTTTTTTAGTTTATTTGTTTTTATAATTATTTATTTTTATTTGATATATGTTTGGCTTTACTAAATTCTTTATTTTTTATATATTTTAATTTTTTTGTTCTTTTTAATTCATTTAAATTATTTATTGTGTCTGTTTCTATATGCTGTAGTTTTGTTTTTTTGAACATATTTTATCAAGCATATCAAGACTTTTTATCTGGATTATATCTATCTTTAATATATTTATTTGATAATTCTATTATAGTTTCTAATTGTTTATTTGTGATATTGACATTATGAAATTTTTTTCATAGTACTTTTTTTAGAATTAATTAATATATTTAGAGTTTCTTTTGTAGTTGGTTCTTTAATTAATATTGTTTGAAATCTTCTATTTAGTGCTCCATCATTATATATAGATTTATAATATTCTTTTGTAGTTGTCGCACCTATTATTTTTAGTTTATTTCTTGCGATGTAAGGCTTTAATATATTTGAAGCATCTATTGCTCCTTCTGCTCCTCCTGCACCAACTATAGTGTGTATTTCATCAAAAAAATATGATTAAGTTATTATTTTGTTCAAAGTATTCAATCATTTTTATGAAACTTTTTCTTCAAACTCTCCTCTATATCTTGTTCCACTTACTATTTTAGATATATTTATTGATATTATTGTTTTATCTAATAATTCTTTAGGAACTTCTTTTTTAACTATTTTATAAGCAAGTGCTTCTACTAACGCTGTTTTTCCTATACCTGGTTCACCAATTAATAATGGATTATTTTTATATTTTTTTACGAAGTAATATTTCTATTAATTCATTTAATTCTTTTATTTCTTCCAGTAATAGGTTCATAGTTTTTTTACTTTTTAACTTGTTCATTTAAATTGATACCATATTCATTATCACTTTTGTTATGTAATAAATCATTATATAATTTATTTAAATTAATATTTAGATTGCCAAGTAAAGAAATACCAATTCCTTCTCCATATTCAAGTATTTCTATTAATATATCTTTTTTTCTGTTATATCTTTTTTTATTTAGATTTATTAATATTTTTTTAAATAGTGGTGTATATGATATTTGTTTTTACTTTATTAGTATTTACTATTGTTTTTATTTACTTCGATTAAATAGTCTTTATATGTAACATTTAAGTTGTTTAGAATATTCTTACAAGGATTATTTAATTTTAATATTGCTAGTATAAAGTGTTCTGTACCTATGTACTGATGATTTAAATTTAATGCTTCTAGTTCACTACATTTTAAAATTTTGATTAGTGTTTCATTATATTTATTCATATTAATATTATGTTTTTTTTAAATAGAAATTAATGCATAAAAAGAATGAAAAATTCATTCTTTAATTATATTACCATGGCAAGTATTATTGCTACCATTACTATTGCTAGTAAGGCTACTAATAATTTCCAAGTTCTCTTTAGCCATTCTTTATAAGGAATTCCTAGATAACTAAGTCCTAAAACTAATGCAACACTTGTAGGTGCAACAAACATTGTAACTCCATAAATACCTTGAGCAAGTAATGCCATTACAGTTGTTGAAACATTTTGACCTGCGATTTGTGGTATTACATAGTTTACTACATATAACATGTCTACATGTAGAACTGAACCAAGTATCATTGTTATTGTACTAAAGAATATGTTAAATTTGCTTGTTGCTTTTAGTATAAAGTCTGCTATAGTAGGATATGTCATTGTATTACATGCAAAGTATACTACTGTATAAGACAATATTACAAGTACAGCTGAGTTTAATATTTTTTTAGTACCATCAATCATGTTATCTATTGTTTCTCTATGACTCATTCTATAGAATCTACCAAGTAATAATGCAGATAATATACACATTACAGCCATTTCAGCATAATGCCATGAACCAAATGCACTAACATTACCAAGTAATTTACCAAAAAAATAGTAAATTTATCTTTGCCAATTGCAAAGCTAGTAATTTTATCATTTAATGTTGTGAATATCTTAACATTGAATGTTGCTTTCCATGCTGTACAACCTAATACTAATAATACAAATAGAATTGCAAATATTACTATTATTGGTACAACTGAGTATTTGTTAGCCTTACTTTCACCTGCGAATAAGTCTTCTGTTTCTATTGCTTTTTCTTCATCTTTTTTAACATTAGTTCTTTTTGCTTTGCAAAGATAAAAAACTAATGCTCCTAAAGAGAATACTAATATTCCAAGTCTATAATAGATACCATTTGATAGTTTAGATATTTTTTTAAACTTTCTTGAATAGCACCTACTATGTTATAGCCAATTGTACTACCAATGTTACCAATTATCATAGCACCAAATGTAGCAACGCATGCAGTTACTTTATCATAACCAAGTAATAAGATAATACTTATTAATGCTGGTATAAAGATAAATAACCAAAGTTCATAACTAAATACAGAAGTTAATACTGCGATTAATACTGCTACAATAACTATGAAATGTAGTTCGTTGCCTTTAAACTTGTTTGCTATTTTCTCAATTGCTGCTCTATATTTTCCTGTTTTACCAAGAACACCATAAAGAGCTCCAACTGATAATATGAACATTAATATTTGAACAAAATATCCAAAATCAGATGCTCCAAAAGAAGCGAATAGTAATTGCCAGAAATCAAAGAATCCTAATTGATTCATTCCTAAATCTACTAGTTCACCTGAATTGTAATATCCAGCTGGAAGTAGCCAAGTTAAAATAACAATAGCAAATAGAATAAACATGATTATTTTAAATAATCCACTCTTTTTCATATAATCCTCCTTGTTTTAATTATATAACAAAAAATACTGACTTTACAAGGAATTGTCAGTATTTTTTTATTATTTTCACCATTTATACATTTTATATGATTATAAAGTTCATTAATACAATTATTAAATTCTTCTTCTGTTTTTGATGAAGCAATCTTTTGTTTTAATTCTTTTGTATTTGGGATGTATTTTAAATATGCGAGTGTGTGTGTTTTAATATCAAGAAGTGCTTTTCTAGGATTTGTATCTTGCTTTAGTATTTCATAATGGTGAACTAGCATATCTATTCTTTCTTTATAAGTTGGTTTATCTATTATTTTTATCATTTTCAACATATTCCACACATTCTTTTTATGAACCATGGATTACCTATTGTTGCTCTACCTATCATTATTGCATCACAACCTGTTTCGTCTATCATTCTTTTAGCGTCTTCTATTGTTCTAATATCACCATTACCTATAACAGGAATATTTACTGCATTTTTAACTTTTTTTATTAAATCCCAATCAGCGTTTCCTGTATATCCTTGTTCTCTTGTTCTTGGATGTATAGCTATAGCACTGGCACCTGCTTTTTCAATTATTTTAGCTACTTCTACACAATTAATAGAGTTCTTATCCCATCCGGCTCTTATTTTACTGTTACAGGAATATTTACTGTGCTTACTACTGCACTTACTATTTTATAAATCTTATCTGGGCTTTTAAGTAAACTTGATCCAGCTTGTGATTTTAGTGCTACTTTTGGTACAGGACATCCCATATTTATATCTATAATATCAGGATGAATATTTTCTTCAATATATTTAGCAGACACTAATAAAAACTATCTTCATCACTACCAAATATTTGTATACTAATAGGTCTTTCTTCATCATTTATTTTTTTAACATATCTATAGTGTTTTTTTACTATTATATATAATTCCCATATTACTTATCATTTCACTATAAATAAGTCCTGGATTCATTGATTTAATTATCTTTCTAAATGATTCATTTGATATACCTGCCATTGGAGCAAATACAATTCTATTATTAATTTTAACATTTCCAATTTTTCCACATAACTTTTTTTCTCCAGTGATAATTTAACATTTTATGAATATTTTTTTGCAAGAAAAAAAGTAGCTTATTCAGCTACTGCTGTTACTTCACATGTGATATCTTTTAGTAACATTTAAGAATGTATATTTATAACCTTCTGTAGTATTTTCTGTTTTTGATGGTTCTACTGAACATTTAATTGTTGGTTTAACACCTGTACTTCCTTTTAACATAAATGAACCAATCTTTCCTTCTTCAACACTATTATCTGTACTTCCATTAACTATTGTTATTGTATCAGGAAGAGTTATTATTTTTATACTATATTTTTTTGCTGGTTTTTCTACAAAAGTTATTGTACATTTTGTATTATCTGTTATTTTTTTGATATTGTTATTTTATTATCCTTAAATTCTGCTTTTTTTGATCGTTTGTACATTCTAGTTTAGGATTTTGATATCCTTCGTTTGGTTCAACTATTGCTGAAATGCTTTCTCCATATTTAGCTGTTTCTGTTGTAGTTCCTTTTCCGTTAACAACTGTTACATCCATTTTTTTAATTCTTTTTACTTCGAATACTATTTTTACATGCTACGCTTTTCATAATAGCATTTATTGTTAATGTATTATTTTCTTCGTTCCATGTAGCTGTTTTATCATCACTACATTGTGCACTTTCAAATTTATATCCTTCTGATGGAATAATTTTTGAATTCTCCATCTTTTTTTCTCTTTCTATATATTTAGGATTACTTTCATCTGCTTTACCATTAGTAACTGTTAGTGTTACTTCATATGTGCTATTTACAAAGAATAAATTACATGTTGTATCTTTTTCAACATTAGGAACAAATTTCCATTCATCCTCATTAAATTGACCTGTAACTGTATTATCAGCACATTGATATCTTGCAAATTTATATTTATATTTGTCAGTTTCATTTCCAAGTTCATCTAATATTTTATCTAGCACCTGGGATTTCTTGTACTTCTTCATCTTCTAAATAATATTTATATTTTTATCTTTGCTTGTGGTGTTTCTGGATTTGGCTTAGTTGGTTTTTCTCTTTTATTATGTTCATAAAATCCAATTCCTGCTCCTGCTGCTGACAATAAAAATAGTATTATTAGTATTATAAATAACCCTTTATTCTTCATTTTGATCTCTCCTTATTTTATAGTTTAATTTTATAATATTACGTGTGTTGTTGTCAAGATAAAAAAGTGTTGACAAATCGGCTATTTTTAGTATATAATAGGTCCGGTACATTTAAAGAAAGTGCAGTTTTCGTGGGATGAAAATGTCATAGTTGCAAATATGATGGCACTTGATTTGAAGAAGGGAAAATTTAAATATGAAAACATTTATGTTAAGAAAAGAAGATGTTGAGCATAAGTGGTATGTAATTGATGCTGAAGGTCAAGTATTAGGTAAAGTTGCTGCTTTAGCCGCTTCAGTATTAAGAGGTAAAAATAAACCTACATTTACTCCTTATGTTGCATGTGGTGATAATGTTATTATTATCAATGCAGAAAAAAAGTAATTTTAACTGGTAATAAGTTAGACAAAAAAATGTACTACAATCATAGTGGATATCCAGGTGGTTTAAGAGAAAGAACTGCTAGAACTATGAAAGAAAAATATCCAGTAGAAATGGTAGAAAGAGCTGTTAAAAATATGCTTCCTAAAAATAGACTTGGAAGAGAAATCTATAGACAATTATTTGTTTATGCTGGAAGTGAACATAAACATGAAGCTCAAAAACCAGAAAGATTAGAGGTAAAGTAAGATGGCAGAAAAAAATAAGTATACTGCAATAGGCAGAAGAAAAAGAAGTGTTGCTAAAGTAACTTTAGTTCCAGGAAAAGGTAATATTACTGTTAATGGTAAAGATGTAAAAGATTACATGCCTTATGAAACATTAGTTATGGATTTAGTACAACCATTACAACTTGCTGATTCTACTGAAAAGTATGATGTTAATGTAGTTGTTAAAGGTGGAGGTTTCTCTGGTCAAACTGGAGCAATTAGATTAGGTATCGCAAGAGCATTAATGCTTGCTAACGCTGAAACAAGACCAACATTAAAATCTAATGGAATGATTACTAGAGATGCTAGAATTAAAGAAAGAAAGAAATATGGTCTTAAGAAAGCTCGTAGAGCACCACAATTCTCTAAGAGATAATAAAATCTATAAGTTTAAACTCTATATTCTCTATAGAGTTTTTTTTCTTTAATATAATATTAATATGGAGAAAAATTTTTTTTGATAAAAAAACATTAAATGGTGAATTGGAACTCGTATTTATTATTAAATAAAAATATGATAAATGGAGGGAAAAATGAAAAATTAGATTAGAAAGAAAAAGAAGATTATTTTTTTAAGTAGAGAATTTAGTAAGAGAAGCATTTTTATAATGTATATAGACTAGGTTGTTTTTGAACATTTTGTTATACATAATTTAAGAAATGATAAATCATTTATAAAAAGAACTTGATTATGTTTTTAACTATAGATGATAAAAATTATTGGTAATATAGTTTATTCACTTGGAACATTAAAAATATGATGATGGTAAAATTAGAAAGGTATTAACATTTGGACCAGTTAGTATACTTCCTCTTTATCAACATATGGGATATGGAGAAAAAAATTAATTAATTATATAATGAATAAAGCATATAAAAATAGATTATAATGAAATAATTATTACAGGTAATCCAAAAATATTATAAAAAAATATGGATTTGAAAGTGCATCAAAAATATAAAAATTTATTATGAAGGACTAGATAAAAAAATGAAGAATCACCTTTCTTTATGATTAAAAATATTTGATAAAGATAGGTTTGATATTCAAAAATTCTGAATATAGTGATCCTGAATACTTTAATATTAATGAAGAATTATTGAAAAAAATTTGATAAGAAGTTTCCATATAAAGAAATTGTTAAAAAAAGATACTTGGTTATAATTTTTTTAAATTTTAAATTAGGCACACTGATTTGTGTGCTTTTAATATGTAATATTTATTGTATAGTGATTATTTAATTAATTGAAATA
This sequence comes from Clostridium sp., assembly GCA_022010095.1. Lineage (GTDB taxonomy): Bacteria > Bacillota_I > Bacilli_A > RF39 > UBA660 > CAG-1000. Next base: position 947,931 of record CP091739.1, on the reverse strand, counting down.
ACATATATTAGTGATATAATAATATTATTGTAGGAGAGTGTTATATGGTCGCTAAAAATATTTAAAAACTATTGATGAACAACTAGAAATATTAAGAAGTAAAGGACTTGTTATAAATGATTATGATAAAGCAAGTGAAGTATTGCTTAGAGAAAATTATTTCTTTTTAAATGGATATCGTTCGCCATTTCTAATAAATGGAACTAAAAAGATTTATTGATGGTACTACTTTTGAAGAATTATATGCATTATTTACATTTGATGGATATTTTAGAAATATAATATTTAAAAAAACATATTGATAGTTGAGAATAACTATAAATCTATATATAGTTATGTTTTTAAGTAAGAAGTATGGTTATAAAGAGAAAGATTATTTAAATGCTGATAATTTTAATAGAAGTAAAAGATAAAGCAAGACAAATAAATGATTTAATAAGAAAATTAAAAAGACAAATAAGAATAAATGGTTATCAACATCAAGCAACAAGTCACTATATAAATAATTATGGCTATATACCTATGTGGGTAGGAGTAAAAAGTAATTAGTTTTGGACTTATGAGTGAATTATTTACAATACTTAAAGATGAAGATAGAGATGAAATAGCATCATATTATAATGTCGATGCTGATAGTTTTGAAAGTTATTTATCTATTCTTTCTAATTATAGAAATTTATGTGCTCATGAAGATATTTTATATAACCATGAGACTCAAAAGAGTATAAATGATACAAGATATCATAGTATGTTAGATATACCTAAAGTTGAAGATGAATATATTTATGGTAAACATGATATATTTGCATTAATTATAATATTGAAAGAGATGCTTACTGAAACTGACTTTAAGATGATGATGAATGAAATAGATTATGAAATAGATTGGTTATCTTCTAAACTTAAAGTAATTGATATAAGTAAAGTATTATATAGAATGGGATTCCCTGATAACTATAGACAAATATCTTATTTAGAGTAGGTGAAATATGAGAAAAACATTAATTGCGACTATTACTACATTCTTTATAGGGTGTGCTTCAATGTATATGCTTTTTTTAGAATTTATCCTTTAAATGTAACTAATAGTGGTAGTGATAATATTAGTACTAATACTGTTGATAGAAAATTTACTGTAAGTGAAATAGGACTTTCAACTGGTATAAATAATGTATATGATTCAGTAGTTGTAGTTCAAAATTATAAAAATGATAAAGCAAGTGGAATTGGTTCTGGTTTCGTTTATAATAATGAAGGCTATATAATGACTAATTCTCATGTTATTGAAGGTGCATCTAATATTAAAGTTATGCTGATGAGTGGAGATATTATTGATGCGACTGTTATTGGTGATGATGAGTATGCTGATATTGCTGTTATTAAAATAGATAAAAAATATGTTAAGAAAGTAGCAAATATTGGTAGTTCTGTATCTACTAATGTAGGTGACACTGTATTTACTATTGGGTCTCCAATTAGTAGTGAATATTATGGTACTGTAACAAGAGGAATACTTAGTGGTAAAAATAGGCTTGTTAATGTTACGGTAGGTTCTAAAAATGATTGGATTATGAATGTTATGCAGACTGATGCAGACAATTAATCCTGGTAATAGTGGTGGACCTCTTTGTAATGCTAATGGAGATGTAATTGGAATTAATTCAATGAAACTTGTTCAGTCTCAAGTAGAAGGAATGGGCTTTGCTATTCCAATTGAAGATGCTATTAGTTATGCTAATATGATAGTGAAGGGTGAAGAAATAAAAAGATCATATCTTGGACTTAGAATGGTTAATGTTTCTTCTGAATATAATTTTACTAGTGAAAAATATATAAAAATAGATTCAAATATTACAAATGGCGTTGTAGTTATTGAAGCAGTTAAAGATGGACCATGTGATAAAGGTGGTCTTAAAAAAAGGAGATGTTATTACTAAAAATAGGTGACTATAATGTTAAAAATGTTGCTGAACTTAGATATAATTTATATAAATATAAACCTAATGATAAAGTTAATATTGTAGTTAATAGAAATGGTAAAGTAGAGACTTTTAAAGTTACACTTGGAACTAGTAGTGATTAGTTCCTTTTTTTCATTGAAAAAAATATTACTAATCTTATATAATATAATATATAAAGTAGGTGGAAAAAAAGATATGAAAAGGGATTATGAATACATTGATATAAAGAAAGTGTTAAAAAAATTAAAAAAACATCTTTAAATGGTCTTACTAATAAAGAAGCAGATAGAAGACTTAAAGAGTATGGCTATAATGAACTTCCTCATGAGAAAAAGAAAAGTATATTTAAAGTATTTATTGAATCTTTTATGGATCCAATTATATATGTTATGATAGTAGCTGCAATATTATCTTTTATTGCTAATGAAGCACTTGATGCACTCGCAATAATATTTATAATTCTTGTTGATGCAGTTATGTCAACTATACAGGAATATAGGGCTACTAAAAATGCTGAAGCGCTTAAAGATTTAATAAAAGTTAAAGCAAAAAGTAATAAGAGATAATGAATATATTGAAATAGATTCTTCATTTTTAGTTCCAGGAGATATAATTGTTCTTGAATCTGGTACTAAAATATCAAGTGATGCTAGAATTATTAATTCAAATAATTTAACTGTTGATGAATCAGTTCTTACTGGAGAAAGTATTGGTGTTTTAAAAGAAGAAGGAGAATCTACATTAAGTGATATTTCTAAAAAAAATATGTTATATGCTGGTACTTCTGTTTTAACAGGAAGAGCGCTTGCGGTAGTGTGTGGTACTGGTCTTGATACAGAAGTTGGTAAGATTGCCGAAAAAGTTACTACTACAGAAGAAAGTAAATCACCACTTACTATTAGAATGGAAAAGTTTTCTAAACAAATCACTACGTTAATAGTTGTTATATCAATTATTATTGCTATAGTTCTTATATATAAAAAAAGTATGAACCACTTGAAATATTTTTTTATCAGTAGTTGCACTTGGTGTTTCTGCTATGCCAGAGGGATTACCTTTATCATTAACACTTGCACTTACTATTGCTTCAAATAAAAATGAGTAAAAAGAAATGTTATTGTTAAAAAACTAAATTCAGTTGAAAGTTTAGGAAGTTGTACAGTAATTGCTAGTGATAAAACTGGAACACTTACTGTAAATGAACAAACTGCTAAAAAAATTGTGTTACCTAATGGAGAAAAATTCAATATTGAAGGAAATGGTTATAATGATAATGGGAAAATTATTTATGATGCAGGCAGTGAACTTAAAAATGCAAAATATTTATCAATATTAGGTCTTATAAATAATGAAGCAATGCTTGAAAAAAATAAGGGAAAAATGGGATAAATTTGGTGATTCAATAGATATAGCATTTTTAGCATTATCAAGAAAACTTAAAACAAATGATACAAAATTCAAAAAGAAAGATATTATTCCATATGAATCACAAAAGAAATATAGTGCAGTATTCTTTAAAATGAATGATAAAATATATTGTACTGCGAAAGGATCAGTTGAAGTTATACTTGATTTTTTTGTTCTCATACTATGGTTGATAATGAAATAAAGAAAAATTGATAAAGAAAAAAATTCTTAAACAAAAATGATGAATTAGCGTCTTCTGGATATAGGGTAATTGCATTATGTTCTAAAGAAATAAAAGGAAAAGAAAAGTATGATGAAAGAGATTTAGATAAATTGAATTTTATAGGATTGGTTGGTTTTATTGATCCTGTTAGAAAAGAAGCGACTGCTTCTGTAAAAGAATGTCATAATGCTGGAATTAAAGTACTTATGATAACTGGAGATCATGCGCTTACTGCTTATGCTATTGCAAGAGAACTCAATATAGCAAGTACTAAGGCTGAAGTATGTACAGGTAGTGATTTAGATTTCTATATTGACGATAATGAAAAGTTTGATAATTTTGTTAAAGATAAAAATGTTTTTGCTAGAGTAACTCCTATACAAAAATTAAAAATTGTTGAATCCTTACAAAGACAAGGTGAATTTGTTGCTGTGACTGGTGATGGTGTTAATGATGCTCCTGCAATCAAAGTAGCAAATATTGGTGTTGCGATGGGAAGTGGTACTGATGTTGCTAAAGAAACTGCTAAAATGATTATTATTGATGATAATTTCTCTTCTATAGTTGCTGGTATAGAAGAAGGAAGAAATGCTTATTCTAATATTAGGAAAGTATGTATAATGTTACTATCTTGTGGATTTGCTGAAGTATTATTCTTTGTATTATCAATTGCATTTAATCTACCAATTCCACTTGTTGCAATACAACTTTTATGGTTAAATTTGGTTACGGATGGACTTCAAGATATGGCTTTATCTTTTGAAAAAAAGAAACTGATACTATAATGAAAGAAAAAGCCTAGAAAAAAACTACTGAAAGTTTATTTGAACGTGAAATGTTAATTCAAATATTATTATCAGGTTTATTTATTGGATTAATTGTATTTGGTGTATGGTGGTTCTTAATTGATGTTTTAAAATTTGAAGTTGCTCACGCTCGTGGATATGTTCTTGCTTTAATGGTATTTATGCAAAATGTTCATGTGCTTAATTGTAGAAGTGAAAGTAAGAGTGTATTTTATAATAGCTTTTAAATCTAATCCATTTATTTTTACTAGTAATAGTTGGAACAATATTACTTCAAATGTTAGTTATGGAAGTACCAGTATTATCTAGTTTCTTACAGACATATGATGTTCCACCTATGCATTTATTATTGTTATTTTTAATGGCATTACCAGTATTATTTGTAATGGAAGTGTATAAATATGCAAAAAAAGAAATAAGAAAAAAAGAATATATAGTGATATAATAAATATATAAGTAAGGAGGAATATGAAAAAAATATACTATTATTAATAAATGGATTTGGTATTGAACAAGCAGATTCAGTTAATGTTTATGATGAAAAAAATTAATGCCAAATATGGATAGACTTACTAAAGAAAAAAATTATTTACTTCTCTTGCTAGTAAAGATTTAGATTATAAAGATGGTTATAGAAAAATTTAGTATTGGAATAAATGAATCATTAACTTATAGTGTTGTTGAAAATAGTATAGCAAACGGAAGTTATAAAAACTAATCAATTACTTAAGTATATTGAAAGTAAAAACTAATATTGGTGAAAAATAAACTACATATATTTTTGCTATTGGGAAAAATGATAGAACTATATCACAATTATCAACATTTTTTTAAAAAGAACTTGCTACTTATACTAATCATATGATTTATATACATTTAATATTATGTCAAATGTCACTTACGGTATATAAAAGTGTTGAAAGAAGTCTTACTTTACTTAATTATGAACTTGGTAATACTATTAAAAATAGGTATGGTTACTGGTGAAAATAATTTAAATAATATATTAATATTTAGAGATATGATTAAGACTTACGTTACTGAAGCAGGTGAAAAATGGAAAGATTTAACTAAGAAAGTAGATGTATTAAAACAAACAAAAACTATACCTAATCATGCTAGAACTTTTGCAGTTAATACAGGGTTTGCGATTAATCCTGGAGACCAAGTTTTATTCTTTAATTATTCAAATGTTGATGTTAATAAGTTTATGGATGAACTTGTAAATCAAAAAAATATAGACAAATTGATACAACTAAAAATTGATTATTATTCATTATTTCCAGTAAAATGTAATAAAAAAAGATACCATTTATGTATAATTATGCTGTATCTTCTACTTATGCATTAAATGCTCTTAAGACAATAGGCGCTAAATGTTTAGTAATTGATTTAAAAGATAAATGTCCATATATAAATTATTATTTAACTGGACTTCGTAATAATGTAGATGAATCATTAAAAATATGTTGCTTCTGATAGTGGGTTTATATATGAACCTAGTCAGCTGTTACAAGTGATTAATAACTCTAATTGTGAACTTGTTATAATTAATTATGAAATAGATACTTGTAAACTTGTAGATGATATTGCTGTTAGATTATCTAAAAATAGATGTTGTTATAGGCGAACTTGATAAACTTGTTCAAGAAAAATAAAAATAACTTTATTTATATCATCATTATATGGTATAGAAAAAAAGAAATGTATAACTCTAAACACGAGGTTGGTAAAATTAACTTTTCAGTAAGGGTACCTCTTGTTGTAGATGATTATTATTTTAATAAAACAAGTTATTCAATTAATGAAGGTACTGTTTTTGATCTTGCTAATACTATTTACAAAAAAATATTAATTCAAAATATAATATAGATGGTTTAATTAAAAAGAGAAAAAGTAATTTATTATCATTCTTATATAAGAAACCAAAGAAAGTAAAAGAAGTAAAGGAGGAGAAGAATGAATAGTCCAGTATTTAAAAAGAATATGTGCTTATATTATAGATACAGCAGTTGTATCATTTATATTATTCTTATTTGCTAAAGTTGAAATATTGAATCCTAATTTAGATGAAATCAATAAAGTTCAAGCAGATTATGAAAAAAATATGTTGAAACTCTTACCAAAGAAAATGCTGATGTTTCTAAGCTGTTAGATGATGAGAGAATTCAAAATTATGGTTATGAGCTTGCTAAATTACAAATACCTGTTTCAATAGTAAGTGTTGTTATTACTTTTGGATATTTTGTAGTATTTCAATATTTTTAATAAAGGACAAACCATTGGTAAGAAATTTATGAAAATAAAAGTAAAATCTGTTAAAGGTGATAAACCTACATTTACACAAATACTTGTTAGAAGTTTATTGATTAATGAAATAATTATATCTATATTATCAATAATATTCCTTGATAAGTTTAATCAAGCTAATTATTATAGTGCTCGTAGAATACTTGAACTTGTCGATATGATATTTGTTTATGGTTCACTTGGATTCATTATGTTTAGAAGTGATGGACGTGGTATCCATGATTTACTTGCTCATACTTGTGTTGTAAGTGAAGATGAAGTAAATGTTGATACAGTAAATGATAATGTTGTTATTGAAGAAACAAATAATAAAGAACATAAAGTTTCTAAAGTTAAAGATGCTAAGGTTGTTGATAAAAAAATGATACAAAAAAATAATAAAAAAAGTAACAATAAAAATGTAAAAAAAGATGTAAATGAGGAGAAATAATTTATGAAAATTGGAATTGCTAATGACCATAGAGGTGTAAACTTAAAGAAAAAAATAATGAATTATCTACATGAAAAGAACATATCATGTGTAGATTATGGAACAGATACTGAAAATAGTTGTGATTACGTTGACTATGCTGTTAAACTTAGTGATGCTGTTAAAGATAGAGAAGTTGATTTAGGAATACTTATATGTGGAACTGGTATTGGAATGAGTATAGCAGCTAACAAAGTAGATGGTATAAGATGTGCAAGAGTTGTTAATAGTGATGAAGCAAGATTATCTCGTGAACATAATATGGCAAATATGATGGCTATTGGTGAAAATACAGAAAATGTATTTGATGTAGTAGATGCATTTATAAATACAAAAAGAATCTACTGAAGAAAGACATTTAAGACGTGTTAATAAAATTATGGATATAGAAAGGAGATAATATGGATAAAAGTTTATTAAAAATATCTGGTATCATTGCTATAGTAGTAGGAGTACTTGCATGTTTAACACTTGTAGGTGCAATAGTTGGAGTTCCATTAATAATTGGTGGCGCTAAAATAAAAGAATATTCAGATTATACAGATGAACAAATTATAGTTATAAAAGATAAGATACTTATTTGGGCTATTGTATTTTTATTCTTTTGTCAATTAAGTGGTATTTTACTTTTAATATTCTATATTGATTCTATAGGTAAATATGAAAAAGGATTAGGCATAAATACTTATACTAACGATATGAATTATAATAACAATACTAATAATATGAATGCTACTAATAATGCTAAATATGAAGAATTAGAAAAAGTAAAAAAATTATACGATGAAAAAATTCTTACCAAAGAAGAATATGAAAAAGAAAAATCTAGAATATTAAATCAATAATATTCATATAATATACTATGAAAAAAAGAAATTCATAGTATTTTTTTATTATGTTTGTTATTTTGATATTCAGTTATAAAGATAAAGCTATTCTTGATGATAGAACTTCTTTAGATAATGAAGTTATTAGTGGAGATAATGTTTCTAAAAAAATAATATTATTGAAAAATAGTGTTGATGATAAAAAAATAATCTTGATAATAGAAAAAGATTCTAATAATAAAGATAACACTATTTATGTTAGTGCACTTATTAATAATGAAAAAACTGAATTATCACTTGAAGATTATATTGTGGGTGTTGTATCGTGTGAAATGCCTGCTTCTTTTGATATTGAAGCTTTAAAAGCAATGTCAGTTGCGGCTAGAACATATGCATTATATAAAAGAGAAAGAAGTAAAACACTTAAAACTACTACTGATGATCAATGTTATATAGATATAAATACAATGAAAAAGTAAATGGAAAGGTAATTTTGATAAATATTATAAAAAAAGATAAGTAATGCGGTTAATGATACTAAAGGTGAATATATGACTTATAATGATAAAGTTATTATTGCTTTTTATTTTTCTATATCAAATGGTAAAACAGAAAAATGTAGAGAATGTTTTTTTAGTCAAAAAAATTAGATTATCTTGTAAGTGTAGATTCATCTTGGGATAAAAAAAGAATTCTAGTAATGAGAAAAGATATCAAAAATGAAAGTATCTGGTTTTTTGGAAAAAAATTAAATATTAATGATAATAAAATAACTAATATTAAAATCGATAGAAGTAAAAACTAACAGGATAAATAATATTAAGATAAATGGAAAAAAAGTTACAAAGGGACTAAGTTTAGAAGTTTACTTAATTTAAAATCAACTGATATTGAAATTAAATATGATAATGATTATGTATATATACATACTGTTGGTTATGGACATGGTGTTGGTATGAGTCAATATGGTGCTAATTATATGGCTCAGGATGGTTATAAATATGATGATATATTAAAACATTATTATACTGGAATCAAAATTACGAATAAATTATAAAAATATGTTCACTCTATTATTAGGAGAGTGAAATATGAAAAAATATTCTAAGATAATTATTCCATCTATTTATGTTGGGGTTATTGGAGTAATGGTTGTGAGTTGTTTACTTGTAGTATCAGGTGTTAAAAATTTTATAAGTGAACGTAAAGATTATGATTATACTTTAGATAAGGTGTTTGTTAAAGATACAATTCCCGGCTTTCTAAAAAAATGAAAGCAATATGATAATTAAACCTTATACAAATGATAAAGTAAAAAGTATATTCATATTTTTTTATGACTTTGAAAGTGATACTAAAAAAACAACTTAATTCATTAATTTATTATGAAAAATACTTATATGCAAAAATAATGGAGTAGATTATTCTAATGAAGAAGATTTTGATGTTGTATCTATATTAGATGGAGAAGTAATTAGTATTGAAGATAATGCTATTTATGGCAAAGTGGTTACAATCAAACATAATGATAACTTAAAAATCAGTTTATTCTAATGTTAAGGATGTTCTCGTTAATGTTGGATATAAGATAAGTCAAGGTGAAATTTTTGCATCAACTACTTCTTATAAGGTTGATACTAATGTTAAATCATTATTACACTTTGAGGTTTACTATAAAGATAATGCAATTGATCCAGAAAATTTATATACAATGTCAGTTAGTGATTTAAAGTAGATACAATTGTGTTTACTTTTTTTAATTGCAAATTTTTGTGAAAAAAACTATTGCAAAAAGTATTAAAAAAATTGTTAAAAATACTTATGCAATGCAGGTATAGTTCAACGGTTAGAATGTGGCCTTGCCAAGGCTAAGATGTCGGTTCGATTCCGATTACTTGCTCCAGATTGATAGGAAACTCGGAAATTAACTTCTGAGAGTAATAAGTGCTAACTAGAAATAGTTAGTTTTTTTTGTTATTTAAGAAAGGAAAGTGATTAAGTTATGACAATAGAAACTAAAGAACTTAAAAATAAGTGAAGAATTAAAAAGGAAAGGTATTGATTGTTATTATTCACAGTCCAAAAAAAGTGAATAGTAACAGAAAAAGCAACAATTTATATCAAAAATATATAGATAAAATTGTGATTGATAAAAACTAATACAGGTAGTTTAGATATCAAAGCAAATAAACTTTAGAAGTAGTTTTTATTGATTAAGCAGTTAAATTAACACAAGTTGGTGCTTATAATTATAAATTACCATTTGAAGTTAATCATAAACAAGAAATGATTTTTAGTATCTTCTCCAATGAAAAAGAAAAACAAGTAACTAAATATTTGGGTTATTTAAGAGAATATTTTTGAAATTGAATATCGTGAAGATAAAGGAGATAGAACTGAAAAATGGTATGACAGTATTTGATTCTGCAATACCAGATAATTATGAACTACTGAAAAGTGATACCTATAATAGATATTAATTTATTTAAAAGGCAAAAGATATTACATTTGGATTAGTATTTAGACCTACTATTAAAGAGATAATTAATGAAAAAAATAATAAGTAAACAATAAGCAGGATAAAGAGAATGATAGCACTAAACTAAATTATCCTTTATTATCAAAGGATTTATAGTGCTATCATTTCTTATTTTGCACTTGCAAAATTGAGTTAAAATATGGAAGCACTCTACCATACTTTCGATTTATCCCTTTTAATTAAAGGGCTTGCAAGGTTCTATTTTACTTCCAACTGTTGGATATATACTAGAAATGTTGGATGAATCTTGGATGTTTAAATTTAGTTTCAAAATATGTTGAAATTATGGTACAATTATATATAGAATCGACAGATAAATAGTAATTTGTATAAGAAATTATATTAGTAAATGAAATAAATTTAATAAAAAAATTAATTGTTTTTTTGTATTTATATATATGTATAATATGCTAAAGGAGAGTTTATAAATGAGAGGTTGTAATAAAAAGAGAAAAAAAGCAAAGTATATAGTAATAGTTTTTGCAATAATAATACTTGGAAGAATTTTTATACCTTGGGCGCTTGAACCAGAAAATTTTAGAGATACAAAAAATAAAATAAATAGTTTTATAAACAGATATACTATACCAGATTCATATAATGCAAAATCATTGATAGCGGTTGATCTTTCAAATAATAACGATTTTGTTTCTAAAAGAGCAAATGAACAACAAACTCCTGCAAGTTTAGCTAAATTATTTGTTATTGACTATGCAACAACACTCGTTGATTTAGATGATGTAGTTTTGGCAAAAAATGAAGCAATTTCATTAACAAAACAAGGTTCATCTGTTGCAAACATTAAAGAAAAGAAATATTATGTTAAAAATTTATTTGCTGCAATGTTAGTACCATCAGGGAATGATGCAGCCTATGTATTAGCTGATTATTGTGGAGGTATTATATCTCCTAAAGCTACTACTAGCAAAGAGCGAATAGAAGTCTTTATGAAAAACTTGAATGAATATTTAAAACAAAATGATTATAAGGATACTATTTTATATGATCCAAGTGGATTTGATACAGAAGCCCATACAACTGTATTAGACTTAAAAGAAGTTGTAATGGATTTATTAAAGAATGAATGGTTTAAGGATATAGTTTCTCAAACTTCATATACAGCAACTTTACCAGATGGTAGCATGCAGACTTGGAAAAATACAAATACATTCCTTGATCCTACATCAGAATATTATAACAAAAATGTAATTGGTGTAAAAACAGGTTCTTTATCTGATGATTTTAATTTAGTAGTATTATATAAAAAGCATGGAAAAGAATTTTTGATATGTAGTTTAGGTTCACAATCTAATTATTCACGATATGATGATGTTAATTATGTTTTAAAAACAATAGATGAATCAGATTATTTGAAAAATAGTAAGTTAAAATAAAGGAGATGATTATTATAGAAGTGATATATAGCATTTTATGTGCTGTTTTACCGTGTACTATTTACTTTACAGCAAGAAAAAGGAAAGGGTATCATTTATCAATTTTAGCAATGCTAATTTTCGTTTTATATCTTTGGAAAGTATATGATTTAACTGGTGCAGGAGGTTTAACAAATATATTTTATGCACCAAAAGGTGGAGATAATACATCAATTATTCAAGCTAATATTAATCTCATCCCTTTTAACATCATAGAGAAAACTTTTTACTTAAATATTTTAATGCTTGTTCCTTTTGGATTTTTAGTTCCTTTTATTTGGAAGAACTATCGTAAATTTTATAAAACATTATTTTTAGGGGCAGGTTTTTCATTAATGATAGAAATATCTCAATTAATTACGAACCGTACAACTGATGTCAATGATTTAATTGCTAATACAATAGGTGCATTAATCGGATATATTATTTGGCAAATAGTTTCATTATGTTTTGGAGAGCATTTAAAAAAGCCTGTAAAAGGTAAGAGTGATGTAATATGGTATATACTTTTAAGCTTTTTGGGTATGTTTTTTTCTTATATTATCCTTTTTGGTTTTGCTTGGAATATTGAACACTTATTTTTTTCAATAAAATAAATTTTCAAAACATATAAATTACAATTTTGCAAATAGGTAGATATATAGTAATTTGAAAGTGAGGATTATATGAAAAAAAGATATTATTAAATTTATATTATTAACCTTAGTTATATATAATATAATACCAATTATTAACAAAAATAGTACCCGAAAGTACAAATTATACTTTTTTGAGTGATTTATGGATTGTTTATCCGTTGTACTCATTGATAATATCAGTGCTATTTTGTAAAAAGTATGGCTTAAAAATAATGGTGTCAATATTGTTAGTTTTATTATTTATTCCAACAATGTTTATATTTTTATAATGACTCAGTTCTGATATTTATATTTATATATCTTATATTATCAATAATTGGATGTTTTATAGGTAATAAAATTAAAAAAATAGTTAGTCAAATTACAATTTTATAGTTTGTTAAAAAAATAGAAAAATTGGAGAAAATAATGAAGAAAAAAATGAATTTAAAAAAATGATGAAAAAAGGAAAAATAAGGCATTTAAGAACTATTATGTTTATGAAATGATTCTTATATTGTTATTAGCAATTATAGTTATACCAAATATTATACTAACAATAAATAATATGATTCCATTTAATATAACAATCATTAGTACACTTTTAATTATTAATGTAGCACTTCCTATTATAGTGCTTGATATAAAGAATGATTTAGATATTAAAAAAATATACATCAATATTATTTAAAAGGAAAAAGAAAAATACCAGAATACAAAGACAAAAACAAAAAAATTTTTAAATGTATGCCTATTAATTAGCATAGTAGTTTTAATTGTTTGGGCTATTATAACAATACCAAATATTACAAAAACACTGGAAAATTTAAGTGAAATTGAAAACACATTAGTCATTACTACTAATAAGGGTAATAACATTCAAACACAATATGAAATGTTTGATGGATTTAAAATAAAGATTCCAAGTGAATTTAAAATAATGAGTGATGAAATTGTTAATATTAAATATCCAAATGGAAATGCTCCATCACTTGTTTACACAAATGACAAAAACAACAATTAATGTAGCACTGGTTATGAATGATGTTGCTATGAAAAAAATAGTCAGATAGAAGAATATGTCAAAAACAATGGAATCGACTTATAAAAAAATTATTCAAAAAGATGTAAAAATTAATTTTTTTGGGAAAGAAACAATCATAAAAATTGGCGAAATGGAATTTACAACAGAGGGATCAGATACAGAAATCTATAATCATATTATTGTATTTTCTGTTAATGATAAATTAAGATTAGTTAATTTTTAATTGTACTAAAGAACAAATGAGTGAATGGAAAGAAGTTAGCAAATTTATTGTGGACTCAATAATGTTTGAGTAATATAGGAGGAGAGAAAGATGAAAAAGAAATTATTTGCAATTTTACTTTGTGGGGTTATGGTTTTAGGACTTGCTGGATGTGGCAATCCAGTTAGTGATTCTAAAAAAGAATTAGAAGATGCTAAAAAGGATTTAGAAGAAACTTATAAAAAATATGGATGGGTTGAGAAAGAAACTGTAAATACTATTCTTGCTAAATTTAATACTGAAATAATGGATAGTGGATTAAATACACCTGCTAGTGATGATTATATGGTTGTGGATAATGGTAAATATTGGTTTGCACTATCTGATGATGTTGCATTCTACCTAAAACCAGTTGAATCATCTGGAAATAAAGAAAAAGATATTCTTAATATGAGTGCTATTTATATGGATAATGACAAGTATAATGAAACTACTGCTATAAAGTATACAAAACCTTTTTGATTAAAGCCAATAATGAAGAAATTACTGATTCTGAAATTGATGAATTGTTAAAAAGAAGCCAAAGAAAAAAATCTTCTGCTAAAGAAACTGCTAATAACGGTAAAGGTATTTCAGTAGGAATCTCAAATGCCAATGATCATTATGAATATCAGGTTATTAGAATATATAAATAATCATAAATTACAATTTAGTAATTAGTTAGAAAAAAATAGTAATTTGTTGAAATGATTGGAGGAGTGGGTATGAAAAATATAAAAAAATGTATTATTTGCAGTATTAGGTATAATTGTATTAGTAGTGTTAGTGATAGGAATTTTTTTATCATTTTAGAGATAGAAGGACTTATACACTCAATTTACCTCAACTTGAAAAAAATTAGAAAGTATTTCATTAAATCAAAAATGAAAAAAAGATATTAGTATTAATGACAGAGAAGAAATGAAAGATATACTATATGTTTTAAATGGTACAAAAAGAGTTACTAAAAACGAAAGCATACAAGATGCACCTGTAAATATTGATGGTGAAATAAAAGTTGATTTTCACTTTATAGAAGCTGGAGTATCTACAATATTCGTATATAAGAAAAACAATAGTTATTATATTGAACAACCATATAATGGTATATATCAAATAAGTGGAGATGAATACAATTCGATAGAGAAACTTGTTAGATAAATTACAATTTATCTGTGAGATTAGTTTGAAATATAACTAGTCTTTTTATTTTGATAGAAAGAATAATAACAAATGTCACAGTGTGATGATTTTGTCCATCAGGGTGTGATGAAAATGTCCATCTAGGAGTGATGATTTTGTCACACATAATATAATAATATAATATAAAGAATTAATATAACAAGAATATAAATATATTTAAATTAGTATAAATATATTTAAATTAGTATAAATATTTAGATTAAAAGTATAGAAAAATATGTTATACTATTAATAGATTGATTTAATCAATTACTTGTTTCTATTTTTTCGCAAATGACCCATGTCATTGCTCCAGATTGATAGGAAACTCGGAAATTTACTTCTGAGAGTAATAAATGCTAACTAGAAATAGTTAGTTTTTTTGTTATTTAAGAAAGGAAAGTGATTAAGTTATGACAATAGAAACTAAAGAACTTAAAAATAAGTGAAGAATTAAAAGGAAAGGTATTGATTGTTATTATTCACAGTCCAAAAAGTGAATAGTAACAGAAAAGCAACAATTTATATCAAAATATATAGATAAAATTGTGATTGATAAAACTAATACAGGTAGTTTAGATATCAAGCAAATAAACTTTAGAAGTAGTTTTATTGATAAAGCAGTTAAATTAACACAAGTTGGTGCTTATGATTATAAATTACCATTTGAAGTCAATCATAAACAAGAAATGGTTTTAGTATCTTCTCCAATGAAAAGAAAACAAGTAAATAAATATTTGGGTTATTTAAGAGAATATTTTGAAATTGAATATCGTGAAGATAAAGGAGATAGAACTGAAAATGGTATGACAGTATTTGACTGTCCAATACTAGATAATTATGAATTGTTGAAAGTGATACGTATAATAGATTTAAATTTATTTAAAGGAAAGATATAACATTTGGATTAGTATTTAGATCTACTATTAAAGAGATAATTAATGAAAAATAATAAATAAATATTAAGCAGGATAAAGAGAATGATAGCACTACCCTAATTTATTCTATATAAATAAAGGAATTATAGTGCTATCATTTCTTATTTTGCACTTGCAAAATTGGGTTAAAAATATGGAAGAACTCTACCATACTCCTTTTTTTAAATCCCTATAAATAAAAGGGAAAAACAAACATTACATAAAAATCCATATTTTTGGATATATACTAAAAAAATGTTGGATGTATCTTGGTTGTTGCAAATTGATGATAAAAATTTGCCAAAAAAATAGTATAATTATATATATAAGTGACAGATAAATAGTAATTTGTCGAGGAGGTTTAAAATGAAAGGCGAAAATAATATTTGTATAAATGCTACAACATTTGAAATTACAGAAATAGAAAATAGTTTTATTGTTAGTAAAAAATTAGGGAAAATCATATCAATATTAAATAAAAAAGGCTATTATACTGAATCGTGTTGCAAAGCAACTTTATCTAAACCATTTATGATTTCTAATATAATACATAATTTAATAGAAGAAAAATTGATAGAAGTTAATGAATATACAACTGAAAAGATAAGGAAAAATAATTGATATGAATGATTTTGAATCAACAATAATAATTTTTAAAAAAATTATGAATTTAAAAAAATTTACCAAATGGTTTTTAAACTTATAGGTAAGGACTTATATTATAATTTAAAAAAATATTAAAAAGACTGACCCAAATATTGAGTTTAAATCATTGGTAGAATTAGATAAAGAAAAACGAAAAAAAGTTTAAAAATTATTAGAGAAATGGGCAAACAACTTATAAGATAGAAATAACAAATTTATGCGAAAGATTGTAAAAATTAACAAAAAAATCTATTCCATAAATACTTAAAAACGTGGTATGTTATATCTAGCAACGGAATATGGTATGTATTCTTTCGTTATTAGAAAAAAAGTTGTAGATAACTACGACACTCGCTCCAGATTGATTATTTAGTCGAACTTCTTAGTTCGATTTTTTTAATACAAAAAAATAATTATGGTAAAAAAAGTGATAAAATTAATTGATAATATTTTTTTATTTCTACTTCTATATTTTACAGTTAAAAATAAATAGATTATGCATTAAAGAAATGTTATAATTATATTATATAGGTGATAGATATGGATGAAATACTAAATAGTCTTGGTTTACCTAATGATATTGGATTTGAAATATCATTAAAAAAACTTTAAGGTCTTTGCTAAATCGTGATGCATATGATAATTTGTATTTGACTATTATAAAAAAATGTTTAATAAAGTCACTGATAGTATTGGTTTAGATGAATCTTTAAATCTTGGCATTTCAATGGATTTTACTATAAAATTTAAAGATGGACAAAAAATAATAGCAATGGATGAATATACGATTATTCAGTCAATATATAAATATTTTAATAGTGATTATGAATATAGTAATGATGTAAACTTTGCTCTTGAAGAAAAAGAAAAATTAAATGCTGAACTTAAAAAACTTAAAGATTTTTTAAGAGATAAAATCAATGAAATGCGTAATGTTACCGAAGTATCACAGCTAAAAACAAATTTCTAATAGTCTATATGAAAGTTACATGATGGGTTATAATGATCGTGTTAAAGATAATGATATAGTATCAATTTTTGCATTGGAATAATTTTTCTTCAAACAGAAATGAAATTAGATATTGAACGAATTTCAAGATTACGAATGTGGCTCGAAACTTTTATTAGTGAGTTAACTAAGCCATTATCATTTTCACTTTTTTTCTCAAATTAATGAAGATAAAACCAAAAACTCTTTTTTTGCTATTCAATTTTTTTAAATTTAGCTGTTGCTTTTAAATGATCCTTATAGAAGCATTTTAATTAGAAATTCCATTGAATTAGTTGAATCTATTAAGAATAAAAATGTTTATATAAATGATGTGGAGTTTTGGGAACTTTCTCCAAAAGGAAAAATGATGATAGTCTCTCTAGAGTATTTTATAAAAAGAGTTGATTTAAAAATTACCTTTGTCGCTTATTGATAAGTTTTCAAAACATGAATATATACATAAAAAAATGTAGAAGTTTTATTAAAAATATTCAAATAAAAGATTTTGAGAATAGAAATATTCAAGATGTGTATGAAAAAAATAAGTTCTTTAATTCAAAAATGCCTTAAAAAAACCTCATCAGAAATGGGACTAGAAGACGTAAATTTAGTTGATTTAAAAAATAATGCTTTACAGGAATTAAAGACTTCTAATAATAAGGAAAGACAATTAAAATTTAAAAATCTTTTATAGAAGGAGTTGATACTTTTTTTACATTATTTACAACCTTTTTAAAGTTCAAGAGGGAGCAGGCAAGTTTAAAAATTTTCATGTACTTTATTATGAAAATGGAATGGTTGCATTAGATAAAATTAATGGTGAATATGGTTTGATGTATGTAATGCCAATTATGGTTTATTTAACTATTTTAAAAAAATGATAATATTAAAGATTTGTATGAAGTTAGAAATATTTTGGGAGTAAGATGTATCAGTCATAGAAAGACAAATTGGAAAGATATAGCAAAAATGTATATTAATAATCATGAAATAACAAATGATGAAATAAGCGTTTTAGAAAGTGTTAAAGATATATCTTTACCTATTAGTGATAATGATTTAGAAACGTTGAAAGAAAAAAATATAGAGGTAGTGAATATTTACAAGAAGAAATAAAAGGAAAAAAAGAAATTGAAAGAAAAACAAAGATATGAAGAGATTGATGAAGAAATAAGAAGTAGTGTTTCGTCTGAATGCGCTAAAGAATTATTAGATGATGAAGAAGAAAAAAATTATTGATGAAGTAAAAAGAATCAAATGATTTTTTTAGCTATTAATGATTCATCAGTTACTTCAACAGGTACTAGAAATCCAAAAGTTTCGCTTTTTACGAAACTTAGAACTAAAGATGAACATGGAGCGATGCATTGTGATATGTGTGATGAATTTATGAGCTTTGATACTAGAAATTTTGAAACGCATCATATTATTCCTTTATCAGCTGGTGGAATAGATAATGTTTACAATACTGTATGTTTATGCGGAAATTGCCATAATAGAATACATAGTAAATTTCCACCTACTATGTATGAAATGGGCAAATTATTAGAAAAAGTACGTGAAAGGATAAAAAGTACAACGCCATATTACTTGCAAAAAAATTTGATAGATTATTTAATCCAAATTATAATGCATTGTATGGTGATGATGATTATGATAAAAGAATCTTTATATTATGAAAAATAATAAAGAAAGAGAAGATAGAAATTTTTTTTAGTTGAATGGAATAGTAGAAGATAAAGTATATTACGATTAAATGAATTAATAAGTAAAAGAATGATATGTATGATGAAACGTCCCAAATATATGCCTAGTGAAAAAGAGATGAAAATGCGTGAGAAAGAAACATTACCTGTTGAAGATGATATTAAATATTTAGAAAATAAAGAATATTCAATATTAAAAAGGATATTATTGTAGTGAAAAATTAAGAGAAAGGAAAAAAATTGTGGAAGTAAAAATATAAAAAAAGAGTGTATAAACATTTTAAAGGAGATTTATATTTTGTAGAAGATATAGCAATACATAGTGAAACAGGAGAAAAAAATATGTAGTATATAGAGCCTTATATGGAAATAATGATTTGTATATAAGACCATATGATATGTTTACTTCAAAAGTGGATCATGTTAAATATCCAGAAGTTACACAAAAATATAGATTTGAATTACAAGATATAAAAATCAGTCAAAGAGAAATAAGACAATTAATAATAAAATTGTCTTTTTTTAAAATATCTTAATCGCTAACAATAATGCCTAAATATCTTGATAATATTGCTGCTTTAAATGTATCAACTTTAATATTTTTTTAAGTGATATTAAATCAAAAATTAATATCATCAATTATACAATTAGATAAATCAATTATTTCATGTTTTGTATTTAAAAAAATGAGAATTTCTTTTAGAGAACATTTATCTAATATAATATTTTTTTGATGTTTAATTCTTGAAAATATCCTTCGTCTAGATTTGATTCATTAAATAATATATTTTTCTAGCTTTGATTCATAAAAAAATTAGAATATCTTAAAAATACAATTATTGAATATAACATTTTTTTAAAGAAGCATTATCAAATGAAATACCTAATAGTTTACAATTATTAAATTCACATCTAATAATACCATTCTTATCAAAAGATTTATTGGATAAATCACAGTTATTAAAAATACAGTCGAGTAATTCAATATTACTAAAGTCTATATTACTAAAAATCTACATTATTGAATATGCAACTATTTAATGTGATAGAATCTAAATTTATAATGTTATTTTTGATCAAATTCTTTATTATCTATATTGTATTCAAATTCTTCATTTATAAAAATATGTGGTTTGATTAATTTTTAGGTTTAATAATTTTTATTCTTCATAATTTATTTCTCTTTTTCTATAAATATATTATATAATAAATATATGGAAATAATAGATATATTTTATAATGATATTTTTAAAAAGAAGCGATGAATGGTAAAAGTAGATTGTTACTTTAGTTTTAATATACATTTTTTTATAATAATTTAATGAGTCATGATGATAATAGTATGGTTCCTGTATTAAATATAACAAATAGAGAAATATTTAATTTTGCTATTAATTACGTATGTAGATAAAGCAAGAAGTTATTATGATTTAAGTAAATATGAAAAAAATCTATTGATGAAAAATAAAGAATATAATATTAATAAAAATGATAATGACACTATTATGGTCTAATGCAACATATGAAGATTTTAATGATCCAATTAATTTTTTTAAGAAAGCAAATATCTTTTTGAATAATGATTTATTTAATTATTTTGATAATGGTGAAATTATTGGTTATAGTGAAACATTGGGTGGAGAAATCAGTGTACAAAATATTAGAGAAAGTATAATGAATGAAACTCCTAATAGTATACAAATTGTACTTACAAATGATGGTGAAAAATTATTATTTTCCAAGAATTAGATATGGAATAGATGGTGATGTTTGTTATATTTATGCGCTTCAAAATGAATTAGAAAGTGATGAAAAACATTAAAAAGAGAAAAACAAATAGAAAATTATTTAAAATTGGTGAAAAATTTTGATAGTAATAAAGATAATGATGATATATATGGAATTGGAAATTTAAAAGATGTTTCTTCATCATTTGTAGTTGCTTCTAATATATTTTTGGGATTACTTTTAGAAAAGGGTATTACTAAAATAGAAGTTCCATCTATACTTATTGAAAGATGGAATGGAAAAGAAAGACTTATAGATGATAAAGGATCTAGTTTAGAAAGAAGAGGACTAGATAAAGAAAAATTATGTAAATAATGAGCAAGAAAAAAACATATTTTGAATTCAATCTAATTTAACTGAGAAATTTATAAGAACATTTTTGAGAACTATTTATCATCATAAAAGTTTTAATATTGAAAGTTATCCTTTTGATGTTGATAGCAATCTTCATTTTAGCATTTGTGAGGGTGGTGAATGTGATAATACTTTACTTAATGAAACTTTTTTTAATAGCAAGTAGATATAAAAATATAAAAAAATTTATGATATAATAGAGGTGGACTAGGAGGATAATATGCTTGTAAGTAATGATTGGAAAGATTATGAGTGTATTGATGCTGGTAATGGAGAAAAGTTAGAACGTTGGGGAAATGTTATACTTAGAAGACCAGATCCATGGGCATTATGGACACATAAGGATAGTAATATATGGAATAATTATCATGCAGTTTATCATAGAAGTGATAAGGGCGGTGGTTATTGGGAAAATGTACGTAAGTTTCCAGAATTTTGGACAATCAATTATAAAGATTTAAAATTTAAAGTAAGTCCAACTGGATTTAAGCATACAGGACTTTTTCCAGAACAAGCAGCTAATTGGGATTTCATTATTGATAAAATTAAAAAAATTCTAATAGAAAAAAATTAAAGTATTAAATTTGTTTGCTTATACTGGTGGTGCGACAATGGCAGACATCTTATGCAGGAGCAGTAGAAGTAGTACATGTAGATGCTTCACTTGGAATGAATGATTGGGCTAAAGAGAATGCTAAATTGTCTGGACTTGAAAATAATAAAATAAGATATATTTGTGATGATTGCTTAAAAGTTTGTAGAACGAGAAAAAACGTAGAGGAAACAAATATGATGCTATAATCATGGACCCACCAACATATGGAAGAGGCCCATCAAAAGAACTATGGAGATTTGAAGATAGTTTAAATAAATTAATAGATTCATGTATTGATATATTAAGCGATGATCCATTATTTTTTTACTTATAAGTTCATATACAAAGGGAATAACACCAGAAATTTTTAAAAAAACATTTTAGAAACAAGTACAAAAGACAAACTTATAGGTGGAAAAATTAGTACTGATGAAATAGGACTTGAAATTACTGAATCTAACATGGTATTGCCATGTGGAATATATGGAAGGTGGGAGAAAATATGAAATTAAAAATAGTATTAAAAGAGTATTTTATTCACAACAATAGGTTTATTATTTGTTGCATTATTTGTAATTGCTTTTAGTAATTTAAATGGTGAAGAAACAACTAAACCTGAAGATATAGCAAGAGATTATCAAATTATTGATTATAATGGAATATGTGCTGAAGTTGTTGAATGTTTCTATAATGACGGTGAAAAAGATTATTGTTTAAGCTGTAATAAAAGTGACAAAATCATATTAAGCTGGAGTGATGGATCACAATCTAAAATGATAGATGATTTAAAAAGAAGGAAAAAGTTTCTATTCAATCATTAATTGATCATGGTCTTAAAGTAGTAGATGTTCCTAAAAACACAAAGAGTAAATGATTAATATCGTATATGAAGATAATCATCTTTTAGTAGTAGAAAAAGCCAATAAATATAATTGTTCAAGAAGATAATACTAAAGATAAAGATTTACTTTCAATGTTAAAAAGAATATCTAAAAGGAAAAAAATATAATAAGCCTGGAAATGTATATTTAGGACTTATACATAGATTGGATAGACCTGTTGGTGGAATAATGGTGTTTGCTAAAAACTTCTAAAAGCCGCTGGTAGATTATCTGAACAAGTAAGAAATAAAAACATTTAAAAAAAGACATATAATGCTGTTGTTATTGGTAATATTAATGAAAGTGGTAAACTACATGATTATTTATTAAAAAGATGAAAAAAAGAAATATTGTTAAAGTAGATAAAAAAAGGTAAAGAAGCAATACTATATTATAAAAAAAGTTAAACTATAAAAAAATAATATGTCTCTTGTAGAAATAAATTTAGAAACAGGAAGAAGTCATCAAATAAGAGTACAAATGTCTAACTATGGATATCCTCTTTTTGGTGATCAAAAAAATATAATAAAAGCAGACTAAAGTAGGAGAACAAATAGCATTGTTTGCTAGAAGAATAGAATTTATCCACCCGGATGACAAAAGAAAATATGTCTTTTGAACTTGAATTACCTAATAGGTATCCATTTAACATATTTAAGTAGGAGAAACATGAAAAAAAGAATTAAATATAGAAGTTGATATAAGAAATAAAAAAATGATTTTGTGAGTGAATATAATGATAATACATTATCACCAGATTTAAAAAAATATATATTAAATGAAATAGCTGGTTATGATATAAATTCTAAAAATTAATTTAAATATAGACTGTAAATTTGAACTTACAGATGAAGAAAAAAAGATAAATATAAAAAAATAATTATAAAAAGAATTTAAAGAAAGTAAAGACGAATTGTTTTTAGAGATAGCAGAAAGTAATGTTAAAAAGTAATACTTTTTACTATAGGAATGCTGTTTATAGTAGCGGCTTACTTTTTAAATCATATATTTGGTGAAATACTTGTTGAAGTGTTTACAGTATTTGGATGGGTTGCTTTATGGGAAGTAGCGTATGCTATATTCTTTACAGATGCTAGTAGAAGAAGAAATATAAAAAAATATAATCAAATAATAAAGTCAAAAAAATTAAGTTTGAGTAATCTTAAACTTTTTTTAAATCATGTAAACTTTATAAAAAAATAGATTAAAAAAATAAGAAAAAAATATTATATAATAAAAATAGGTGAATGATATGGATATGGAATTTAATAATGATATAAATTATTTAGATCAACATTTCTTAGCTGATAAAAGTGTTATTAATGCTTTTGTTGATGCGGCTGATTTAAAAGTAACAGAGGATGTTATTGAGATTGGACCTGGTAAATGTGAAATAAGTGATACTATTGCTAGAAGGGTAAATCATTTAACGTGCATTGAAATTGATAGAAACCTAGAACATTTTATTAATGTATTAAAGGATAAACATGATAATGTTGAAGTAATATATGGTAATGCTTTAAATGTATATATACCACCATGTGATAAGATTATATCTGCTTTACCATATTCGATTACTGAACCTTTTATTGAAAAATTGCTTAGATGTGAATTTAAGGAGTGTACATTAATCGTAGGTAAAAAGTATGCTGATGCAGTTATAAACAAATCATTAACAAAACTTGCACTACTTACTAATTCATTCTTTAATGTAACTAAAATAATGGATATAGAGCCTGAATCATTTGATCCTGCTCCTAGAGTAATGTCATCAATGATAAAATTAGTTCCAATTAAAAAAAGAAGATTTAAAAATATAGTTTTTAAAAAGATTTATATTTAGAGAAATGTTCTTTCATAGAGATAAAAAAACTTAAGAATAATTTAATGGAAGCACTAATTGAATTTTTCTAAAATGCATGATCAAAAAAATTAACTAAGAAAGAAAGTAAACAAATAATAGAAGAATATGAAATACCAAAAAGAAACATTAAATAAATTAATGGAAAACTTATCTAATGAAGAATATGAACTTGTTTATAATAAGTTGAAATAAGAAATAACTACATCGTTGTGATATAATTGATGTAGTTTTATTATGTTTTTTAAGGAGAAAAAGTATGCAGGTTACTGATTTAAAAATTGAAATTGATGGTAGAGTAATACTAAATAATATATCATTTACACTAAATGATAATGATAAAGTTGGTTTAGTTGGAATTAATGGTGCTGGTAAAAGTACGCTTTTGAAAGCACTATCTAATAAAGATTCAAATTCAGTTAAATTAAATGATGAAACTATTAGTTATCTTGAACAAGAAATTCCAATAAAATATTATAGTTATAGTGTAATTGATTATATTAAAGAAGTTACACATATAAAAATATCTTGAAGACAAATTACATGAATTAGAAAACGATTTAAATGAATCTAATATGGAATTATATAGTGATATTCTTAATGAATTTTTTTAATATTAGATGGTTATAACTTTGAAGAAAAATTTAAAAATTTATTCTATGTGGACTTCGTTTTAAAAAAATGGTTTAGATAGTAAAAGTATCTGAATTATCAGGTGGAGAAAAAAATAAAAAGTATTGTTATCAATTTTATTACTTCAAAAATGCTGACATTTTATTACTTGATGAACCAACTAATAATTTAGATATTGAAGCTATAAAGTGGCTAGAAAATTATTTAAAAAAACACCAACAAAAAAATGATTATTGTTTCACATGATGAAGTCTTTTCTTGATACTATTGTAAATAGAATTTTTTTGAACTTAGAGATGGAAATATAAAAAGTATATAATATGAGTTATAAAGAATATTTGACTCAAAAAAAGAAATTGAATATAATAGAGGTAAACAAGAATATGAAAAATGCTAAAAGCAGAAAAAAAGATAAATTAAAGAAACAATTAGTTAAAGCCACTAGTTGGAAAGATAAAGGAACAAATGGTAAAGCTCATAATGATAATGATAAGTTATCAAATAATTATGCTCGTGAGAAAACTAATAGTTCTAATGTTTCTAAAATTTCAAAAGCATTAGATAAGGTAATTATTCCAAAATTTGAAGAAAAAGAGAGTATTAATTTCTTTTTTGAACTTGATGATTCTAAAGGAAATAAAGATATTATCTTAAATGATTTAGTTTGTGGATATGATAAATTTCAAACATTACCAATAAATTTAAATATTAAATATGGCTCAAAAAAATACAAATTGAAGGTGGAAATGGTAGTGGAAAAAAACAACACTTATAAAAATAATAATTGGAATTATTAGTCCAATTTCAGGTACAATTGAAATGGGAAACAATGTTAGAATAGGATATATTTCACAAGATACTTTAACAGATAATAGTGAAGAATCAATTATTGATTATATTACAAAAGATTCTTCTAGTGTTGACTATTCTATGATATTTACTATGCTAGATAAGTTTGGTATTTCATATGAAGATAAAGATAAAAAAATATTTAACTTTATCTCCAGGAGAGAGAACAAGAGTAAACTTAGTAAAACTTGCACTTAATAAAAATAAATGTACTAATATTAGATGAAGTTACTAATCATTTAGATATAGATGCTTTAAATTTAATATATGAATTAGTAAGCTCATATAATGGAACTATAATAAGTATTTCTCATAATAGAAAAATATAATGAAATATTAAAAGGCTAAAAATTAAGTTGAATATGAATAATTATATCAAAATTAAAAAGATGACTAGTTAATCATCTTCTTAATCTCATCATATAAATAAGGCTTAAATTCATTAATAGGTAGTGGTTCATTATTTAAAATAGAGTTATAACAAGTACTACCGACAAGCTCTATAATCATGAATAATGTAACATTAGGATTCTTTATATTTTTTTAGAATATTTAGTTATTTTCATCAATAAATTTATCTTTTTAAATCTTTATATTCTTCATCAATAATTTTAATTATGTTTTTTTTATTATAAAGACCAAGAGATAAATTTTTTTATTGATAAGTTTTATTAAGTCTTTGTTATTACTAAGTACATCAATTATATAGTCAATGATACTGATAAGTTTATCTGGAAAAAGATTTTTAAATTCTTTTTTTGGCAGTTTTATCTATTGCGTCATTAAATAACTTTTTTTAGATTTTTTTCAATAATGACTGCTTCATGTATTTCCCATTTATCTTTAAAAATATAAATAGAATGTGCCTTTCGCAACACCAGCTTCATTTACAATATCACTAATTGATGTATCATTGATACCTTTTTTTAATAAATAAATTATAAGCGGAAGAGAGTAAATTCTCTTTTTATTTGTTTTTTTTCTTCTATTTTTAGAGAGTGTGTTTTCAATATTAATCATAATATCACCATCCATTACATAAATATTAATATAAAAATGACTAAAAGTCAATAAATTTAAATAAAAGTATTGACTATTGGTCAGTTTTTGTTGTATATTACATACTGACCGTTGGTCATAATGGAGGTTATATGAAGAAATTTGGAGATTTTATTTGTAAAAACAAAATTGCAATACTTATAATATCATTATTACTTTTTAATACCAGCATTTATAGGATATGCGAATACTAAAATTAATTATGATATTTTAGTATACTTACCTGAAGATATTGAAACAATGAAAGGCCAAAACTATTTTTAAAAAGAAGATTTTGATATGGGAGCTTTCGCTACAATATCTGTAGATAATAGTAATGCAAAAGAGATTCTAGACTGTGAAAAAGAAATAAGAAAGATAGAATCAGTAAACAAAGTAATATCTATTAATGATATTACAGGTACAGTTATACCACTTGAAATATTACCAGATGAATTACTTGAAAAAGTAAAAAATGGTGATAAAACTCTTATGATGGTTACATTTGAAGAAACAACATCACATGAAAAAACTTTAAATGCAATTACTGAAATAAGAAAAATAATGGATGATAAAGCTAATGTTGGTGGAATGAGCGCTATTGTTAAAGATACAATGGATTTATCAAATAAAGAAGTTCTTATATATGTAGTAATAGCAGTAGTACTTTGTTTAGTTGTATTAACTGTTTCACTTGATTCATATGTTGTACCATTTATATTACTTGGTAATATTGGTATAGCAATAATATATAATATGGGAACTAACATTATGTTTGGTGAAATATCATATATAACAAAAGCAATAAGTGCAGTACTTCAACTTGGTGTTACAACAGACTTCTCAATATTCTTATATCATAAATATCAAAGTAATTTAGAAAAAATAAGTGATAGAAATGAAGCTATGGCTAAGGCGATAGAAGAAACACTTGTATCAGTACTTGGTAGTGCATTCACAACAGTTGCTGGATTCTTAGCACTTTGTAGTATGAACTTGACACTTGGAAAAGATATAGGACTTGTAATGGCAAAAGGCGTTATCTTTGGACTTATATGTGTAGTAACAGTATTCCCAGCAATGTTACTTATATTAGATAAATATATTAATAAAAACAAAACATAAATCATTATTACCTAAATTTAATCACATAAAGAAATTTAGTTTAGAACATTATAAACCAATATTTATTGCATTCTTAATATTATTAATACCTGCTTATATTGGTAATCATAATGTAAATGTATATTACAACTTAGATAAATCACTTCCTAAAACATTAGAAAGTGTTAAAGCAAATGAAGAACTTAAAAAAGAATTTAATATTGTTTCACCAGAAATAGTATTACTAAATAAAGATTTAAAAATAAATGAAGTATCATCTTTAGTAGATGAATTAAAAAAATACAAAAAGGAATTGATTTAGTACTAAGTCCAAGTGAACTTACTAAATATGGTTTTCCACTTGAAGTATTAGATGATGAAGTAACTAGTATTTTTGTGAAAAATGATAATTATCAAATGTTATTTATTAATTCAAGTTATGAAGTTGCATCACCTGAATTAACTAGTCAATTAGAAGTAGTAAATAATTTAGTACATAAATATGATAAGAATGCAATAATTGCTGGAGAAGGACCTCTTACTAATGACTTAATTAAGATTAGTGATGAAGACTTCAAAAAAATGTTAATTATGTTTCAATAGGAATAATATTTGTAATTATGTTTATCGTATTAAAATCATTGTCATTACCTGTATTATTAATAACAGCAATAGAATTTGCAATATTTGTAAATGTAGCTATATCTTATTATACAGGAGTAACACTTCCATTTATTGCATCAATAGTAATTGGAACAATACAACTAGGAGCTACAATAGATTATGCTATTCTTATGACAACTAAATATTTAGAACTTAGAAATAATGGAAAAGATAAATATGAGGCTATGAGGGAAACATTAGATTCTTGCGTAAGTTCAGTATTTGTAAGTGGTATGTGTTTCTTTGCTGCAACATTTGGAGTAGGCGTTTATACTGATATAGATTTAATAGGTTCAATATGTACTCTAATATCTAGAGGAGCAATTATTAGTATGTTAGTAGTTATATTAATATTACCATCATTACTTATGTTATTTGATGGAATAATTATGAAAAACTACATATAAAAGGTAAAGGAAAGAAGGAATTAAAAAAATGAAAAAAAGAAAGTTTTTAGCTGGAATATTAATTGGGGCAATGTTACCATTAACAATATTTGGAGCAACAAAAGATGAAACAGTTTATTCAAGACTTGAAAGTGATGGTTCTGTTTCTAAAACAATAGTAAGTAATCACTTATCAAATTTAGATAAAGGATCTTACAATGATAAAAACTAATTTAACAAATATAATTAATGTTAATGGAGATGAAAAAAATATAATTTAACAAATAATAAATTAGTATGGAATACTGATGGTAAAGATATATTCTATAAGGGAACAAGTGAAAAAAAGCTTTTACCAATAGAAACAACTATAAAAATATTATTTAAATGATGAAGAAATAAGTAATAAAGAATTAAATGGTAAGAGTGGTAATGTTAAAAATAGTTATCAAATATAAAAAAATAATTCTAAAAAAATACAGAATATATAAATGGTAAAAAAGAAACATTATATACACCATTTTTAGTAACATCATTCATGATGCTTGATAAAGATAATGCAAGTGATTTAAAAGTAGATAATGCTAAAGTTGTTGATAATGGTATTAATTATATGGTAATGGGTTATAGTGTTCCAGGATTATATGAAAGTCTAAAGATAGATGAATTAAAAAGGAATGGATACAATAACTATTGAATATAAAAACTACATCTTATAAATTTAGTTCAGTTTATATGGTCTGCTTCATCTAATTTATTTAATGAAGATAATGATTCATTTAGTGAATTAAATAAAAATATATAGTAGTGTTAATAAATTAAGTGATTCAACTAATAAATTAGTAAATGGAAGTAAAGATTTAAAAGATAATCTTGCTAAATATAATGAAAAGTATAATGAATTGAATAATGGATTTAAAACATTAAATAGTAAAAACTGAATATATGATGGAAAGTTATTCTGCTATAAATGCTGGTGTTCAAAAACTTAAATAAGAATGTAGAAGATTTAAGTAAATACACTTCTTCAATAAAAAGATCTTGCAGTTGGTATAAATAATTTAAATGTTAAAACTAAAGAACTTGCTAGTTCAAGTGAAAAAAATAACTTTAACAATTAATGATAGTGTTACTGCTATTATGAAACATATTGAGGTATTAAATCAAATAAAAAGAAAGTACTACTGATGAAGAAACTAAAAAATTATTAGAAGAAGAAATAGTTTCATTACAAAAAGAGTATTGATGTTAAAAACATTAAGTGGCGTATCTACTACAATAACTTCTCTTAATGAAGGTGTTAGTTCATTAAATAAAAAAACATGACAAGACTTGCAGAAGCTTCTAAACCATTATGTACTGAAATAGATAAATTATCTCCATCAGTAAAAATATTTAGCTGAAAAATAGTAATACATTTAATGGTGGTGTTGTTGAATTAAATACAAGTGTTAAATATATAAATACTGTATCAAATGAATTTAATACATCAAGTAAATTATTATTAGAAGGAGCTACTTCACTTAATGATGGATTAAATAAATTTAATAAAGAAGGAATTTCAAAAAAATAACAAATATTGTTAATAGGAAATTAAAAAAACTACATCTAAAAAAAGTAGAAAAAAATTAATAGATTTAGGTAATTCATATAACTCATTTAGTTCTAAAGATAGTAATACAGACGGAACTACAAAAATTCATTATGATAGTATCTGAATAAAATATAGAAGCACCTTATGGTGTTTTTATATTGCATTAATGTATCATAAATGTTACATTTTGTTTTGATAAAAAAATAAGAAATGTGGTATAATCTAGGCAAATAAGAGGGGACATTAATATGACAAATTATGATTATTTAAATAAAAAAATGAAAAAAAGAAGTGGGTATCCAACAATTGATAAACCTTGGTATGTAAACTATAATAAAAAAATGAATTAGAAAAAAAGAAATTCAAAAAAAGGACTGTATTTCAAGAAGTATATGATAATAATATAAAAATTTCAAAAAGATTTAGCATTAGAGTTTTTTTGGAAGTAAAAATAAATTATTCAACTTTTTTTAAAAAAATATTGAGATGACTGCTAAAGCATTTAAAGAATATGGTATAAAAAAGGGAGATTTTGTAACAATATGTGCAGCAGGAATACCTGAAACTGTATATTCATTTTATGCATTATCAAAGATAGGTGCTGTAGCCAATATGATAGCACCACACTTTGAAAAGAAAGATTTAATTGCAAGAATAAGCGATTGTGAAAGCGATACATTAATAATAATGGATGAGTTTTTATCCAGAATTAAAAAGAAGCAATAAAGGGTTCTAGAATAAAAAAATATAATTGTTTTACCAACATTAAATTCATCAATGTTAAGATTTATCACAAAAAAACTTATAAAAATAGATAGTTTCAGTAATGAGTTATATTGGAATCAATTTATTAAAGATGGAAGAAAGCAAAAAAAGAAACTGAAACAATTTCATATGAAAAAAAGATTTACCTCTTACTATGGTGTATTCTAGTGGAACAACTGGTGCATCAAAAGGAATTCTATTATCAAATGATAGTTTTCAAAATTCAATTCAATCATATCCAGCATCAGGAGTTGACATTTCAAGAGGACAAAAATTTTATCAAATAATACCACCTTGGTATTCAACAGGTTTAAGTACATCTATACATTTACCTTTATCTTATGGTACATCAGTATTTATGGATCCAAGATTTGAAAGAGATATTTTTGTAAAAAATATTATTAAAGCAAAACCAAATTACTGTGTTGCACCTACTAGTATGTATGAAGGATTTTTAGATGAAAAACTAGTAGGAAATAAAAACTTATCATTTTTTAATTATCCGTTTGAAGGCGGGGAACCATTAAGTAACGAAGTAGCAAGCAAAATAGAAAAAGTATTTAAAGAACATGGAAGTAATGCTCAGTTAAGAGTTGCATATGGTCAATGTGAGTGTGGAGCAGCAATAACTACTCAAACTCAAAAAGCTGAAAATACAAGAGGTTCAGTAGGAATTCCATTACCAGGAGTTACAATTGGAATTTTTGATGAACAATTTAACGAATTAAAATATTATGAAAGAGGACAAATTTTAGCAAATACACCTTGTAGTATGATAGGTTATTATAAAAATGAAGAAGCAACAAAAAGAATATTTCCATATAGATAAAAAAATGGTATAAAAATGGAATTGTACAGGAGATATTGGGTATATAGATGAAAAAAAGGAAATTTATTTGTTCAAGGAAGAGCAACTGATTATTCAATAATCGATAACGAAAAAAATATATAATTTTGATATAGAAAATATTCTAATGGAATTAGATGAAATAAAAAAATGTGCGATGTACTAGAATTTGACAATAATGGAACTAAAGAATTAGCAGTACATATAATTTTTTTTACTGATAAAGTACAAAAGGAAATAGAAGAAAACCCAGAATATTTAGAAGAAAAAAATTATTTGAAATTAAACAATATATTTATGAAAAGAACAAATAATGAAAAAAATGGTTCCTCATAGATTTAAAAATTAGAAAAATCATTTCCATATGCTAAATCAGGTAAAAGAGATGTTTCAAAAATATAAAAAGAAGAAAAAAAGATGGATTTATATTAATAGAAAAAAAGGAATAGATAAAAAAATATGCAACTAAAGTTATCTTAAATTAGATAACTTTTTTTGTGAAAAATATGAAACTATTGTGGTAAAAATTATAATAAGGAGTGAAGAATATGGCAATATCAAATTTAACTTGGTTAATTATTTTTTTAGTTTTATATATATTATTGTTTTATCATTTTTATATATTTTTTTCAAAAAGAAAGAATAAATAATGGAGAAAAATAAGATTTATAAGTATCTTCTTATTACAAATTTAATTGGATTGGTATTACAATTCTTATGTGATTTTTGTATCATATAAATATGATGTTGTTCCACATATAATAAGTGATTTTATTTTTAAGAATGTACCTTGTATATTTTATAATATTTATATCTTTATTAATTATTTATTTAATAGAAATATCTTTTTAAATATAAGAAGATTGCTACTACTATTACATTAATAATGGATTTGATAATGAGTATCTTGATTTTTTTATACTACCTTATAGTTTATATAGAGATGTCAGTCAAAAAATTTATTATACATATGGAACAGCAGTTCAAATTGTTTTTTGTCTATCTTCTACATTAAGTGTAATTATTTTTATAATTTTAATTTTAAAGAGAAAGAATAATAAATTAAATAAAAAAAGTTATTCCTATTTGGACCTATTTAGTTTTAGGCATGATATCTATGTTTATTCAAATGAAACACCCTGAATTAGTAATAACAGCAGCTATGGAAAGTTTAATATGTTGTCTTATGTACTTCACAATAGAAAATCCAGATTTAAAAACAATAGAAGAATTAAATTCAGCAAAGGATCAAGCAGAGAAAGCAAATAGAGCGAAGAGTGATTTCTTAAGTAGTATGTCACATGAGATAAGAACACCACTTAATGCTATAGTTGGTCTTTCAGAAGATATGCAAAGTAGAAGTAATTGTCCAGAAGATATGAAACAAGATTTAGATGATGTAGTTTCAGCATCAAAAACATTACTTGAAATAGTTGGTAATATAATAGATATAAATAAAATAGAAAGTGAAAAGATGGAAGTTGTTGAAGTACCATATAACTTTAAGGAAGAAATAGAAACACTTTCAAGAATTTGTTGTACAAGAATAGGTGAAAAGCCAATTGAATTTCATCTTAATATGGCAGAAGATATACCATATGAATTAATAGGTGATAAAACTCATATAAAACAAATTGTTAATAATCTTCTTACTAATGCAATAAAGTATACTGATAAAAGGAAATATAAATTTAAATATTAGATGTATTAATAAAGATGATACATGTACATTATTTATAACTGTTCAAGATACTGGACGTGGTATTAAAAAAGAAGATATTGACAAGTTATTCACTAAATTTGAAAGGCTTGATGTTGAAAAGAATACGACTACTGAAGGTACTGGTTTAGGTCTTGCGATAACTAAGCATCTTGTAAATGCTATGGGAGGAAAAAAATAAATGTACAAAGTATTTATAAGAGTGGTTCTATATTTATGGTAACAATACCACAAAAGATAAGTAAGATGAGTGATACATGTGTTAAGACAAGTGTATCAAAAGAAATAACTAATAATGTAGATTATTCAAATATGACTATTTTAGTAGTTGATGATAATAAACTTAATATTAAGGTAGCACTTCGTAGTTTAAATGTACTTAATTTTTAAAGAAATAGATACTTGTTATAATGGACAAGAATGTTTAGATAAAGTTAATAGTGGTAAACATTATGACTGTATATTAATGGATATAATGATGCCTGTTATGAATGGAGAAGAAGCATTAAAGAAACTTCAAGAAATAGATAATTTTAATACACCAGTAATTGCTTTAACAGCTGATGCGATAAGTGGTAGTGAAGAAAAATATAAATCATTAGGGTTTTCTGGTTACGTATCAAAACCATTTAGTAAAGAAATAATTAAATCAAAGCTTGATAGTATTTTAAGTAATAAAACAAGTAATAAAGAAAGTAAATATAAAAAGTTTAGATGAAGAACTAAAGAACGCTCCTAAATACGAGATAGGTAATATGGAACCACTTGATAAAGAAAATGAAACCAATGAATCTAGTGATGAAATACAATATTTAAAAGACAATGGTATAGATTATACTATAGGTTTAGATAACTTTGGTGACATTAGTACTTATAAAGAAATGATGAAAGATTGGTTACTTGAAGTAACTGGTAAATGGAATAGAATTGTTTCAAGTAAGAATAAGAATGATATGAAAAACTATAGTATAGATGTACATTCACTAAAAAAAGTGATTCAAAAATATTTTGGGTTTTTACCGAACTTGCTAGAATATCTTATGAACATGAACTTAAGAGTAAAGAAGATAATAAAGAGTTTGTTAAAGATAACTTTAGTGAACTTGAAAAAAAGAGTATAATAGAATTATTGAAATAGTTAATAATTATTTAAAAAGAAGACAAGCAATAATACTTGTCTTTTTAATATTGTAAAAAATTTATTTATAATGTGTTATAATACCACTGAAAGGTGATATTATGAAATACATAGGTACTAAAATCATGTATAGTAGTGATATCACACTTTAGTTATTCCTTTGAGTAACAGGAAGTGTGATTTTTTTAACATGCAACAAAAAAGGAGTAAAATTAATTATGATAGAAATAAGTTTAAATAAAATAAATAAAAGTTATGGATTTAATCCTATACTTAAAGATTTTTCATTTGAAATAAAAAGTGGTGAAAGAATTGCCTTAATTGGGCCTAATGGGTGCGGTAAAACAACTACACTTAGAATTATTATGGGTGAAGATATAGATAGTGGTTCTATAAATATAAGAAAAGGTGCTAGAATAGGCTATTTATCCCAAATACCAAATAAAGAAAAAGATAATGTTAAAAGCAAAAAGAAGTATTTTATAGAGGAGTTAAGGAATTAATAGAACTTGAAAAACAATATAAATGAATTTGTTAAAAAAATATGAATTCAAGTGAAAAAAATCTATTAAAGCATTAGACAGATTACAAGAAGAATTTAGAATAAAAAGGTGGATATCAACTTAATGAAAGAATTAACAAGATTAAGAGTGGCTTTTAAATTAAGTGATGAATTACTTGATACAGAATATAATAATTTATCAGGTGGAGAAAAAAACTATTATTAATTTAGCATCACTTGTACTTAGTGAAGTTGATGTACTTTTTACTTGATGAACCAACTAATCATTTAGATATTGAAACATTAGAATGGTTTGAAGAATATTTAAATAATTATAAAGGTGCTTGTTTAATAGTAAGTCATGATAGATATTTTTTAGATAGAGTAATTAATAAAAATTATTGAAATAAAGAATTGTAAAGAAGAAGTATACTATGGAAATTATAGCTATTATTTAAAAAGAGAGTGAAAAGAGATTCTTATTACAATTTCAAAGTTATAAAAATCAACAAAAAGAAATTGCTGCTATAAAAGAAGCAATAGTGAGACTTAAAGAGTGGGGAACAAAGAGTGATAATCCTATGTTCTTTAGACGAGCTGCTGCTATGCAAAAAAAGATTAGACAGAATGGAAATAATAGATAAACCAGTAGAAAAAAAGTGAACTTAAAGTAAACTTTGTAACAACTAGTAGAAGTGGTAATGAAGTACTTAAGATTAAAAATTTAGACTTAAGTATTGGCTCTCGTGAATTATTAGTTTCATCTAATATGGAAATATATTATCAAGATAGAGTCTGCTTGATGGGACGTAATGGTACAGGTAAAACAACACTTATCAAAAAAATATAATAAATAATACACATGATAATATTATTCTAGGTACAAATATTAAGATAGGTTACATTCCACAAGAAATAAGATTTGACAATGAAGAGTTGACAATTTATGAACATATGAGAAAGATTTTTGTGGGTAGTGAAAGTGAACTTAGAAGTAAACTAAATAGATTCTATTTTGGAAGTGAAGAAATAGATAAGAAACTTAAAAATATAAGTGGTGGAGAAAAAGTAAGAATTAAACTATTAGAATTAATATTACTTAAATCAAACTTCTTAATACTTGATGAACCAACTAACCATATTGATATAGATACAAGAGAGATACTTGAAGAATCCTTATTAGAATTTGATGGTACAATATTATTTATATCACATGATAGATATTTCATTAATAAAATAGCAACTAGAATAGTTAGAATAGAAAAATAAGAAATTAGTAAGTTATGAGGGAAATTATGACAGTTTAAAAAGTAAAGACTGTTCCAGCAATAGAAAAATACTATTAAAAGAAATTCCACAAGTTATTAACATTAAAGGAAGTAATAGATTAAATGAATTTATAAAAGATGCTAGGATAGAAGAAATCACCATTGGATGTAGTAATACTAAAGTATATAAAAATAAGAAAGAAGAGTAAAGTATTCTTTCTTAAACGTAGCTGATCATTTATCACAAAAATCTATAAGACTTGATTATTTACAAGATAAATTATTAGTTCCTGAAAAAAAGTGTTCTATGAAAAAAATATAATGGTAAATCATATATACTAACAAAAATCATTAAAAAGGTGAAATGTTATGCAGTGATTACTACTCTAGTCATCCACTTGAAGGAATAAATATCATAGTTGAAGCTTTTAATAATTTATATAATATTGACTATACAGATTGTGTAATTGATGAAACTATTGATACTAAAATAAAGAGAATTGAAGATAGATTTAGTAAAATAAAGAGTGAAGATATAAATAAAAAAATATTGAATAGATTTATTACTAAAGAAAAATATTCTTAAATATTTAAAAGGTAATAAGCCAAAGCAAATAATAGGTTTTACTCATGGAGATATGTCACTTCCTAATATATTCGCATGTGATGGGCATTTCAGTGGACTATTAGATGTAAGTGAATGTGGTTTAGGTGATATATATTTCGACTTAGTAATATGTGAAATATCTATTGAAAGAAATTATGGAAAAAGAATATATTGATAAATTCTATGAATCACTTGGAATTGAAAAAGATGAATTTAAGAGTGAATACTATAGAATACTTATGAGTTTATAACAATAAAAAAGAAGTTAACACTAAATTAACTTCTTTTCTTTCATCCATTTTTTACCATCTGTTACACGAGCAACCATCATACTTGATGCTGTATCTCCAACTACATTTAACATAGTAGCAGGTGGGTCAATAATAGTAGCAATAATAGTTAATATAGGTAATGCTGAAACTGGGAATCCAAGCATTGTTAATATTAACATTTCTGATATAGTTCCACCACCAATAGGAACAGCTGTAACTAAAAGTGTAGCTACAAGAGCAACTCCTAAAACTTTAAGAGTACTAACATCAGCATTAAATAAATATACTAAGAACATTATTTTAAATACACTACCTATAATAGAACCATCTTTATGAAAACTAGTTCCAAGTGGAATAGTTGTATCAGCAACATCTTCTGGAACACCTATGCTTTTAGCACAAGCAGTATTCACTGGAATAGATGCAGCACTACTACAAGTAGCTAGACTAGTTAATGTTACAGGAAGAACATTTTTCCAGTAACTAACAAAGCCTTTTTTACCACCAGATATAAATGCATAAATTGAATACATAATAAAATAATAAAGTATTGAAACAATTGTATAAATTATGAACGTTTTACCAAATCCACTTGCAATTTCACCACCAAATGTACCAACAAGTGCAGCAAAATAACATCCAAGACCTATAGGTGCATAGTACATAATCACTTTTATAAATGACTGAACTACTTCATTAGCGCTTTCAAGTACATCAAGAAGTTTATCACCTTTACCTTTTGAAATATTGATACTTATACCAAACAATATTGAAAAATATAATTAATGCGATCATGTTATCACGAGTAAGAAGTTTACTAAAATCACTTACAGTAATAGTTTCAACAGTTCTTTCTAAAAAATTAACCTTTTCGTTAGTTGCTTCAGTATCTTTTAATACTTCTTTTAGTGTTTCAGTATCTTTTACATTAACAAGTTTAAATGCTTTAGTAGAAATTATACCAACGCCAACACTTACTAGTGATGTAAATATAAATACAAGTATTATAGTAGTAAGTATCTTACCAATTCTCTTAGGTTGTTTCATTTTACCAATAGAAGTAGTAATGGTTAAAAATATAAGTGGTACGATTATTATAAGTAATAGATTTAAGAATAAGTCTCCAAATGGTGCGAGAACTTTTGCTTTCTCTTTAAATACAAGTCCTACAATAGTACCAATTATTATAGAACCTAAAAAGTATTAAAGTAGATTTATAATTTTTTTAAAAAAACTTTTTTTCATAGTTTTTACCTCCTATTTAAGTATATATAATATATTTATAAAAAGTATACTTTTTAATTCCACAAGAGTCCACAAAAAAAGATTTAGTTTTTCTCTTTTTCTAAATCTTTATAAGCAACTTTACCTACTGCTGTTTTAGGAAGACTAGTTCTAAACTCATATTCACTAGGTCTTGCATATTTAGCAATATTATCATAACAATATTTTCTTACTTGTTCTCTTGTTTGCATGTTATCTTCAACACCTTTTTTAAGAACAATTACTGCTTTAGGAGTTTGACTCTTTATTTTATGCGGTATTCCAATTACTGTGCATGAATCAACTAGTTTACATTTATTAATTATTTCTTCAAGTTCTATAGGATAAATGTTATATCCATTTGAAATAATCATTCTTTTCATTCTTGATGTATAGAATATAAATCCATCTTTATCCATATATCCAAGATCGCCTGTGTGAAGCCATATCTTACCATCATGATGTTCTACTAAAGTATTTTTTGTTTCTTCATCTTCATTAATATATCCCATCATAAGAGTAGGTCCATTAATACATATTTCACCAATGTCTCCTGTTGATTTTTCTATATCACTATTAGGTTCAAATATTTTAACTATCATATCTGGATTAGGTATTCCAAGAGTACCTTTTCTAACATCTTTTTCATCAATAGCTGCAGTACAACAACAAAAATCCACATGCTTCAGAAAGACCATAACCAACTTTAACAACTGCTTCACTTCCATGATTTTTTTAAATATTTTTCTCAAAAATTCTTTTTTTAAGTTCAGGTGATAAATAATCTCCACCTACAACTACAACTTTAATGTCTTTAAAAGCATTCATGCCAGGGTCATTTCCATCAATAGACATCTTTAATAGAGAAGGTACTGCTGGATAAACACTAGGTTTATATTTTTTTTAACTCCTTATTAATTTTTTTAGTATTAAGTTGTGGTACTATTATACATTTCATTCCATTAACTAAACATGTATGAGTACAAAGAGCAAGACCAAATACATGGAATATAGGTAGTGCTGATAGTACTGAATATCCAGGACTGATATATTTACATACTGATGCTGTTTGAAGTGCCATGGCATTAAAATTAGCATTAGAAATAATTATTCCTTTTGGTTTACCAGTTGTTCCACCACTATATATTATAGCTGCTGGACTATTTACATCTCTTTTAACATACACATTATCACTAGTCGCATAATTTAGGAATTCTTTCCATGTAATCATACCTTCTTCAAGACTCATATTTATTGCCGATTTAATATTATATAATGTCTTTAATATTGTACCTAAACTTTCACTAGTTGGCACCATTATAAAATGTTTAACTTTGATATATCTTGCTTTAGGCATTGCAACATCACTACAGAATATAATAGAACTATTTGTTTCATGTAGTGCTCTTTCAATATCTTGCGTAGAAGAAAGAGGATGTATAATATTAGCTATTGCTCCTATCTTATTAATTGCATATATTAATGCAAAACTTTCTGGAGTATTAGGCATACATATCGTAACGCATTCATTTTCTACAACATTAAATTCTTTTAAAGCAGAAGCAACTCTATCTATCTTTTTCATAAAGGATTTAAATGTTACTTCATTACCATAATAAGAATATGCACTCCTTTTTTCATTTTTTGAAGCAGTATCTTTTAAATAATCATACATACTTCCATTAAAAATAATTTAAACTTTCTGGAACATCACCATAGTATTTAAGCCATGGCTTTTTCTTTATTTATAGGTTTTTTTCATTTTTTTAATAAAAACTAATTAATTTATTAATAT
Source organism: Clostridium sp. (assembly GCA_022010095.1). Classification (GTDB taxonomy): domain Bacteria; phylum Bacillota_I; class Bacilli_A; order RF39; family UBA660; genus CAG-1000. The sequence goes on along the minus strand of CP091739.1, from coordinate 906,689 downwards.
AATCATTTACTTTTCCCATTATTTTTCCTTTCACTTTTTATTATATACACTTTAATTGTAACATATTAAAATTTAAAAATGTTAATCTATTCAATAATTTGATACAATAAAAGTAGGTGAAATATTTATGAAAAAAAGATTATTATGTTTAGTGGAATTGATAAGGAGAAAGGCTTTACACTTGATCAAACTAAAGAATTAACTAGAATTATTGAAACAGGTAAATCTATAGCATTCATTGCTTCATCTTTTTTTATGATTTTGAAAAAGAATGATTATTTTATAAATAGACTTATAGGTTTCTTTTTAAAGATATAAGTATTAGATTTAACAAAAATTAATATTATTGATAATAGGATATCTAAAGAAGAAGCAAGAGACATTGTTGAAAATAGTGATATTGTATTTATAGTAGGTGGGGATCCTAAAAAGGAAATGGATTCTATAAATGAATATGGTTTATCTAATATATTAAGAGATAGAGATGGTATAACTATTGGAGTTTCCGCTGGTAGTATAAATATGGCTAAAGATGCAATATATATGGATGAAGATGAGCATAAAAACAATTATTAAATATAAAGGAATAGGTCTTACTAATATATGTATATATCCACATATGGATTTTAATAATATAGATTATTTAAAAAGAAATGTTTGAAGTGAGTAAAGAACAAAAAGATAACTGGTCTTCCTAATGAATCATTTATTGTTATTGAAGATGGTAATGTTAAATATATAAATGAACACTATGATTTTGAAAAATGAAACTATAGATTATAAAGGAGTAGACGCCCAAAAAAATAAATCATGTTGGTACTATAGAACTTGAAACAGATAGACTTATTTTAAGAAAAACTACTATGAAGGATTATGAAGAAGTATTTTATTTACAATTGAATCCTAAAAATAAGAAAGTTTTTTTAGGTGGAACTAAACTTGGAAATAATTTAGAAAAAGAGTATGAAATATTTTAATGAATCTATGTATGATGATATAGAATATTATAGATGGAGTATTGTAAGAAAAAGAAGATAATAAATTTCTTGGTACTATATATTTAAATCTTCATAGTGAAAAAGCTAGAACTGCTGGTATAGATTACTGGATTAGAGAAGATGCGTGGGGACATGGTTACACTACTGAAGCAGCAAAAAAAATAATGGAATTTGCGTTTTTAACATTTGATTTTAATAGAATTGAATCATGCGGTGCTAAAGATAATGTTGGAACATGGAAAGTAATGGAAAAATATAGGACTTAAATATGAAGGCACAAGAGAAAAAAATCATATTTCTATTATTATGGTGGTATTCAAGATATGAAAGAATATGGGCTTACTAAAGAAGAATATTTAAAGAAAAAAATAATACATTTTAAAAAGAGGTTACAATGTGTGACCTCTTTTGTTATCTTTGATATTTTCTGCTTTGCTTGCTATGTTTTCATCAGTATATTCTTTTGAATCTTTTTCTATACAGTCATATGTAAGACCATTTTTAGCAAGTATAGCATCAGCTTTATCGAGCTCATTTAATGAAATTTTTTTAAATAATAGACCTAATCCAATTGTTGCTAAACAAGCTATGTTAACAGTAGTTCCAAATCCATCTGGTGCCATTATAGAACAACCAAATATAGAACCACTTATTATAGAAGCTAAACTTGAATTTTGATATAGCTTAATATAAAAAAATTTTTTTCTTCTTTCTTATTTCTTTTTTTAAGCTTTTCAATATCAGTTTTTCTTTTCTTTAGCAATTACTGTATTTGGATATTCATTCATAATTTACCTTCTTATAGCGATTGACTAGCAGCTTTTTCTTTTTTATTTGCTTTGATTGTTTCAACTAAGTTACTAAGTCTTGTTTCTTCCTCTTCAGTCATTAACTTACTTGCCTTACTATATGTACTACTTCCATTTGTTAAAATGCTTTTGATTCTTCAAGACCTGTTTTACCAACTGATTTCATTATAAGACCAACACCTAAAGTAACAGCACTCACTATTTCAATAAGTGGACCTTCAAAATCAAATGGTGAAAGAAGTGATCCTATAAGTATAGGAGTAGAAGTAGAAGATAAATCTTTTTCCAATTTTATATATTTTTAGAATAAAATTGTTCTTTCTTAGCTGCTTTTGCTTTCATATCGTTAATAGTATTTTTTTATTTTCTTTAATTACTAAAGTATTAGGATATTCATTCATTATTTTCACCCTCCAACAAAGATTCTTTAAATGATTCATAGAACCTTAATACTAGTTCTTTTTTTCTTCATCTTTTTATTGATACAAGATTTTCAATACCATCTATATTTTCGATTTCATAAATCATTACTAGTGCATCTTCACTAGATTTATCATCGTCATAAGAACATAAAATGTACTTTTTATCTAAGTCTGGTATTTCAAATCCGCCAATAACATCAACATCAATTTCTTTTCCGTTAATAATTTTTTTCATATGCTCTCCTTTAATTTATAATAACACATAATAATATAAAATCAAAATAAAAAAATGTAAAACTTTACATAATATGGTATAATATTAGACATGAAAAAAAGAGTTATATTAAAATGAATAATAATGATAATTATCTATCTCTTGGTAATATTATTAATACTATTAAGAAAGTATCTAGTAATAAGAATGCTATGCAGATAGAAGTTTTTTCATGTATATTTGGTATTAATAATGTAAGTGTAACTACTGTTAATAATTATTGTATTGGATATAGACCTATCGGTATAGAATATAAAAAAATATATAAAGATTTAAAAAGATAGAAATAGAGAATCATATTTACCAATTATATTACAAATATTAAGTATATTGGATGATAAGGTTTATGTACTAAATAATGATTCCCTTGATTTAATAAATAATAGTAATAAGCTTAAAGAAGTAATTGGTGATTTACTTGTAATTGCGTATAATGATGAACATATAAGTAATGAAAGAATAGAAAAATATAAAGAATAATGATTCATTTAATATGATGATAGAGTTACTAAACTATGCTGTTCTTGAAAAATACACAACCTGTTTATATACAAGATATTAACATTAAAAATTAATAAGGAAGAACTTGATGATTATTTAAAAGTTAAACTTTATTTTTGGAGAAAGTTATATTAATTCATTAATAGAGTTATCAAGAAAAAAATAATATGTATGCGTGTGCTGAACTTGGCGCTTTAGAATTTGATGGACTTATTAGTGGACAAAGAGATTATGAAAAATCATATCAATATTATTTGCTTTCTGCTAATAAAGGACATCCTAAAGGATGTTGGATGGTTGCTAATTTAATGCTTACAGGTAGAGTAAAATTTGATTTTGATATCATGTGGAAATATTTAAATAAATCTATTGAACTAGGTAGTATTGCTGGATATAATACTCTTGGATTATGTTATTTAAGAGGTATAAATAAAGATAATATCAAAGATAAAGAAATTGCTAAAAGATATTTTTTTTAATTGCAAGTGAACATGGTTATGCTTATGCTTTTTAATAATCTTGGTAAGATATATGAAAGTGAAGGTAAAAAAATGATATAGCATTAAATTATTACTTAATAAGTGCTGATTTAAATGAAAGCTGGGCTCTTAATAAAGTAGGAGAACATTATAGAAAAATTAGGTGATTTAAAAAAGAGCATTCATATATTATAGTAAAGCTATAGAGTGTCCTCTTAGTGAAAGATGTAAATATGCATATTATAATCTTGCTAAATACTATTATGAAAATGGATGTACTGAATTGAATATAGAAAAAAATATAGATAAGACAAAAAGAGCATTATAAAAATTTTTTTGATACAAAAGAGTAAAAAAATATCTATTCTTTTTTTAATTTTTTTGGTATCCTTATAATAGTGAGGTAGGATATGAAAGAAGGTTTTGATAATAAGAAATATGTAAAAAAATACAAAGTGCTAAAATTAGAGAGAGATTTAAACTATTTGATAAGTTATATTTAGAGGTAGGTGGTAAATTATTTGATGATAGTCATGCAGCTAGAATACTTCCTGGATTTAAAAATGATGCTAAAATAAGCATGTTTAAAGAACTTAAGAATGATTTGGAGATAATATTTTGTATTAATGCAGGTGATATTGAGAAAAATAAGACTAGGGGAGAATATGGTATTACGTATGATACTGAATTGTTAAGATTAATTAATAATTCTAAAAAAAGATGGGCTTTTTGTTAATTCTGTTGTAATAACACTATATAAAAATCAAGTAAGCGTTGATAAGTTTATTAAGAAATTAAATCGTATGGGAATAAAGACATATATTCATACATTTACTAAAGGCTATCCAACCGATGTTGATACTATTGTAAGTGATGAGGGGTATGGAGCTAATCCTTATATCGAAACAACTAAGCCATTAATACTTGTTAATGCTCCTGGACCTGGCAGTGGTAAACTTGCTACATGTTTATCTCAAATATATCATGAACATAAGCAAGGTAGAAATGCAGGATATGCTAAATTTGAAACTTTTTCCAGTATGGAATTTGTCATTAAAAGCATCCTGTTAATCTTGCATATGAAGCTGCAACAGCTGATCTTAAAGATGTTAATATGATTGATCCATTTCATCTTGAAGCATATGGCGAAACTGCTGTAAATTATAATAGAGATATAGAGATGTTTCCTGTACTTAAAAGTATATTAAATAAAGTATCTAATACAGATATATATAAGTCTCCAACTGATATGGGAGTTAATATGATAGGATTTTTGTATTAAAGATAATAATATTATAGAAGAAGCATCTAAAAAAAGAAATAGTAAGAAGATATTATAATGAAATGGATAATTATAAACTTGGTCTTACTGATGAAGATGCTTTTTATGAAAGTAAAAACTTCTTATGAATGAACTTAATATTGATGAAACATATTTAGATGTGATAGAGCCTGCTTTAAAGAAAAGTGAGCAAGAAGGTAAGCCTGTTATATCATTAAAAAAATAAATAAGAAAAAAAGATAATAACTGGTAAACAAACTGATATATTAAGTCCAGCAAGTAGTTTAATATTAAATGCTATAAAAAGAACTAAATAAGATACCTGATGATATGTTATTATTATCACCTAAGGTATTAGAGCCAATGCTTAAAATGAAAAAAGAACTTAATAATAATGAGATTAGGCTTCAACTTCCTGAAGTATTAACTGCACTTAGTATTTGCTCTGCAACTAATCCTATTCTTGAAAAAGCATTAAATAGTTTAAAAAAATTAAAATATTGTGAAGCACATGCAACTTATATTGTGACTAATGGTGATAAAAAAACACTTAAAAAGTTTACAAATAAATTTAACATGTGAACCAAAATATATAAATGAAATATAGAGGAGAGATTATGAAAAAAGAAACTAAAAATATTAATTATAAGTATAGTAGTAGTATTACTAGTTGTTGTACTTGTATTTGTATTACTAAATAAAAAAACTACAAGTGATACAAAAACTAGTAGTGATGCAAAAAATATGTTAAAACAAATTACTAAAAGTAAAGATTTACCTGATACCAATATAGTGAATGTTGATGTTAATAGTATAGAAGAGGTTACTTCATTTACTGGTTTAAAATCTAATGATAATATCGAATGGATTGTTGCGAGCGAACCAATGATGTCATCACAAGCATTTTCAGCAGTGGCTATAAAAGTTAAAGATGGTAGTAATGTTGATACAATAAAACAAGAAATATTTAATAATGTTGATATGAGTAAATGGATATGTGTAACAGCAGAAAAACTATATTTGACTAATAATGGAAACGTAATATTCTTTGTTATGTCTGATGCTGATTGGGCTAAAACAGTATATGATAATTTTTAAAAAAATTATGTTAATAATGATATTGGTAAAGAGCTAGAAAAAACAGGTAATTAAAGTTGTTAGATATGTCGCATAAGTAAGCACCTTAATGGTGCTTTAATTTTAAAAAAATAAGAGAATGTAAGGAGAAAGATATGGTATTTACAAGTATTAATTTTTTTATATTATTTTTTTACCAACAGTATTAATTCTATATTTTATAGTACCTAAAAAAAGTATAAGAATTTATTGTTACTTATTTCATCATTATTATTTTATTTTTTTATGGTGAACCTAAGTATATAATATTAATGATTATTGAAATAGTACTTGCATACTTTGAAGCAAGGTTAATAGAAAAAAATATAAGAGTAAAGAGATATTTATATTTAGCATATTTATTCATGTATTATTACTATGCATTTTTTTAAATATACTAACTTTTTTTAATAACAAATATAAATGGTATCTTTTAATACAAATATATCATTATTAAATATTGTTTTACCTATTGGTATATCATTTTACACTTTTCAAATCATTAGTTATTTAGTAGATGTTTATAAAGGAAAAGTGAAAGCTCAAAAGAATTTTATTTCTCTTGCGACTTATGTTTCATTATTTCCACAGTTAATCGCAGGCCCTATTGTTAGATATGAAACTATAAATGATGAACTTGATAATAGAAAACAAACATTTAATGATTTTAGTAGTGGTATAAGTAGGTTTATAATTGGTCTTTCTAAAAAGGTGTTAATTGCTAATATACTTGGTGAATTATGTAATATATTTATTTTAAGTAATGAAAAGACAGTACTATTTTATTGGATATATGGTATTAGTTATTCTCTTCAAATATATTTTGATTTTTCAGCATATTCTGATATGGCTATTGGTCTTGGTAGAATGTTTGGATTTCATTTTATGGAAAACTTTGATTATCCATATATATCAAAAAGTATTACTGAATTTTGGAGACGTTGGCATATATCTTTAAGTTCATGGTTTAAAGATTATGTTTATATACCACTTGGGGGAAGTAGAGAAGGTACATTTAAACTTATAAGGAATATTTTAATAGTGTGGTTACTTACTGGATTATGGCATGGTTCAGAATGGACATTCATCCTGTGGGGAACATTTATTGGAATACTACTTGTAATAGAAAAATTATTGTTAAATAAATATATAGAGAAACTTCCGTCTATAATAAGACGAATATATACATTATTTATCATAATGATAAGTTTCATTATATTTAGTGGTTCAAATATTAATGAATCATTTAATAATATAATTGGTCTATTTAATTTTAGTAATCCATTTATAAATAAGTTTACAATACATTATTTAAAAAGATTATGGACTTGTACTTATAATTGCTATATTTTTTTATCAACACCAATACTTAAAAAAATACAATTATTAAATTAAAAAGAGAATAAAAAAATCAATAATATAATTAATATATTAGATATAATTGTATTATTGATATTACTAGTAATTGTGACATCATATTTAATAGATAGTTCATATAATCCATTTTTTTATATTTTTAGATTTTAAGGAGGAAAGATGAATAATAAGGTTAAAGATATAGTTTTGAGTATAATATTTATTACATTCTTATTTACTTTTTATGATTGTAAACATTGTGAAAAAAAGATGATGATATATCGTATAGTGAAAGAAGAAAATTAGAGAAAGTGCCGAAAATTACATACGATTCAGTTATAAATGGTACATATTTTAATACTTTTGATAAATATACTACTGATCAATTTATATGGAGAGATAACTTTCGTAAGATTAAAAATTGATATAGATTTACTTACTAAAAAGTAATTATAATAAACTATATCTATATGAAGATTATATTATTGAAGAAACTTATCCATTAAATAAAGAATCAGTTATTAATGTAACTAATAAGATTAATAATATAAAGAGAACTTATTTAAATGATACAAATGATATTTATTATAGTATTGTTCCTGATAAAAAAATTATTTTTGTAAATAGTGATAATTTAAAAATTAGATTATGATGAACTTAAGAATATTATGAATAGTAATTTAGATATAAAAATACATTGATATATTTAATGAGTTATCTTTAGATGATTATTATAAGACTGATACTCACTGGAAGGAAGAAAAAAACTTTCTAAAGTAGTAAATAAATTGTCTAAAAGAAATGAATTTCAATATTACTAATAATTATAGTTTCAAAAAGAATAAGTGATTTTAATGGAACATATTCTAGTAGGATAGTTAGAAAAAGATATAAAAAGATGAAATATATATATTAGATAATGTTAATGATATGAATGTTTATAATTATGAAACTAATGGTTATGAGAAGATATATGATTTAACAAAGTTAAATTCCTTTGATAAGTATAATGTATATTTGAGTGGTTCTGTATCATTATTAAAGATAGAATCAATGAATACAGATTCAACTAAAGATTTAATAGTATTTAGAGATTCATATGGAAGTAGTTTAATTCCACTTATGGTTGATGGATATAAAAAGTATAACTGTTGTTGATACAAGATATATTAGTTCTAGTATGCTTTCAAATTATATTGATTTTAATAATAAAGATATATTATTTTTTTATATAGTACACTTTTTAATAAATGATAGTTTTACATTGAAATAGATAGAAATATCTATTTTTTTGATATTTTCGTAAGAAAAAAAGAAGTTATTCTAAACTTCTAACTATTTCTTTGAATTCATCTCCACGATCTTCAAACTTTGCATATTGATCCCAAGATGCTGATGCTGGACTAAGTAATATTACATCACCAGAAACACTATTTTCATTAGCAAGTAATGTTGCTTCTTTTAAATTATTAACAACGAAACATTTTACATTCATTTCATCCATTTCTTCTTTGATTCTGTTCTTATTTTCACCATAACATATAACTAATTTAGTATTCTTTAAATAATCTTTAAGTTCATAGAAGCTTTGATGCCTTTCAAGACCACCTAATATTAATACTGTTGGTTTTTTAAATGCATTAAGTGCGATTTGAGTAGATGTTATGTTAGTTGCTTTTGAATCGTTATAGAAATCTTTTCCATTAAATGTTCTTACATATTCTATTCTGTGAGCAACACCACTAAATTCTTTAATAACAGGTACCATCACATCATTAGAAATACCAAGTTCTTTGGCTATCATAATAGCACACATAATATTTTCATAATTATGATTACCTTGTAATTTGATATCTCTTGTATCAATTATTTCTTCATCGTAATAATAAATTTTATTATCTTTTTAGATAAGCACCATCAATTACTTCTTTACTTGTAAAAATACTTTTTTTAGTACTTTTTTTATATCTTTAGTAATTCTATACGCATCTTCGTTCCCTTTATTAATAATAGCAATATTTTTTTTACTTGTATGATTTTTGGAATATACGAAGTTTATTTTTCATTATAATATTCACGAGTACCAAACATATCAAGGTGTGCTTAATAAATATTTGTAAGTACTGCTATATCTGGATTGAAATCATAAAAAAATCATGTAATTGAGGAACTCCAATTTCCATAACTAAATAATCATTTTCTTTAATATTTGGAAGTATTTCACATAAAGGAAATCCAATATTACCAGCAAGGTGTGTTCTACCAGGAAATGCATGACTTACTATTTCATAAGTAAGAGATGTAGTAGTAGTTTTACCATTGGTACCAGTAATTGCAATTAATTTAACTCCTTTTTGGAAGTAAATGATAAGCCATTTCTATTTCATTTATTACTTTAATACCATGTTCTTCTGCATATTTTAAATACTTATGATCAAATTTTTATTCCTGGATTCTTAATTATATAATCAAATGATTCATCAAGAATATCATCAGGATGACTACCAAGTATAACTTTAACACCTAAGTCTTCAAGTTCTTTAATATGATTTTCATCTTGATTTGCATTCATATCGTTAAGAACAATTGTATTATTTCTTTTTAGCAAGTATTCTAGCAAAGATGATAACCACTTCTTGCCATACCTAATATAAATATTTTTTTATTTTCAAACATATTACATGCCTCCATGTTAATTATACTACTAAAAAAATAATTTATTTTTTTCTAATTTAACATATACTTTACAAATAAAAAAACTAATTACTTATTACCTGTAATTAGTCTTTTTTTGTAGTATTTTTTTTATTGTAATAGCGCTCTTTTTAATGATTGGTTTAACATTAGGAAATGCCATAAATAATCTTTTTATAAGAGGATTACTCTTTATTACTTCACGTACTTTTTTAGTTATTTCATTAGTATTATCTAGATTTTTGAATTTAAGTGACATATTTTTAACTTTAAATATTACTTTAAATGATACAATTAAGTCTATAATAAATATTGTTATCAGTGTATAAAAATATTATATTAAGGGTTGTTTCATTTAAATTGGAATAAATATTGTATAAGAAATTATTTAAGTATTTTATAAGTATAAATCCAAGTATACCAAATCCTAAACAATTAATTAAACAAATTCTTCCATTTAAATTATATTTATAGTCACTATAATCCCACCATCTGGCATGAAATGCTTTTTTTCCATTATATAACTTGTTAGGTATTCACCAATACTTGCGATTAATATTGAGGACGTGAATAATGTAATTGGGTTCTTTACTGAATGAAGTAAAAGTATCATTACTATTGAACAGCATCCATATATAGGAATGTATGGACCTATTAAGAATCCTCTATTGACTATCTTTTTTTGTTTACTTTTAAATCTATCTATTATTTCAATTATCCATCCAATAAATGAATATGTCATAAATAATAGAAAATATATTTTAAATTCTCTCATTTTTTAACCTTTCTTTTTATACCAATATATTTAGGCCATTCTTTAGGATGCCTAAATACATTTAATGAGCATTTTTTATCCATAAGAGTTACTACCCATGCTTCTTTATATTTAGGTGGTGTTATATTAAGAGGGAACATGTGTCTTAATATAATATTTTCAACTCTATCATTCATAAGATGTGGAAAAATGTTTCCTAGAGTTTTCAAGAGCCTCTCTTGCATGAACAAATCCATGTTGCTTAAAGAAACTTCTTTTCTCTTTAGAGTCTTGCCATGGTTTATAATAAAAATCATGAAGAATAGCTCCAATGGAAATGTCTCTTTTTATTAAGATTATGCTTTTTAGCAAATAAATAAGAACAATAAGCAACTTTTAAAGAATGATCATATACTGATTCATTAACATGATGATTATAGTTTTTTTCCTCTTTAAAAAAATCTTTATTGTTTAATATTTCATCTATATAATTTAAAAATTCTTTATCATATTTCATAAACATTTCACAAAATAATTATATCAAACATATACATATTTTTTTACTATTAAATTGAAAAAAATAGTGTAAACTTTTTTTATTGAAAAAGACAATTGTTTAGTTGAAAAATTGTTATAATAAAGATAGAGTGTAAGAGAGGAATAGTAAAATGAAAGTATATTTTACAGACAAAAATAACAAGCAAAAGCCTTTTAGAGATTTATAAGAAATTAGGAGTAGAATTAAAAGAAAAAGTGGCTGTTAAAGTTCATAGCGGAGAAGAAGGTAATCAAAATTACTTGAAGCCACTATTTTATAAAGATTTAATTGATTATGTTAATGGAACTGTTGTTGAATGCAACACAGCATATGATGGTGCAAGAAATACAAGTGAGAAACATTTAAAACTTTTAGAAGAACATGAATGGTCTAAATATTATAATGTTGATTTATTAGATGAAAATGGTGAAATTGCATTAGAAGTAAAAAAATCCTAAATATATAAAAGAAAATTTTGTTGGTAAAAATATAGAAAATTATGATTCAATGTTAGTATTATCACACTTTAAAGGTCATCCGATGGGAGGATTTGGTGGTGCGCTTAAAAATATATCAATAGGATTAGCATCATCACATGGTAAAGCAAATATTCATGGGGCAGGTAAACCAGATGAAATGCGGACTGCAGATCATGATTCATTTTTAGAAAGTATGGCTGAAGCAGCTAAAACAATAGTTGATTATGAAAAAAAGGTAATATGGTATTTATTAATGTGATGGCTAATATGTCAGTGGATTGTGATTGTTGTGCTAAGGCTGAAGATCCTTGCATGAAAGATATAGGAATACTTGCATCAACTGATCCAGTTTCACTTGATCAAGCGTGTATAGATTTAGTTTATAATAGTAATGATCCAGGTAAAGATCATTTGATTGAAAGAATAGAATCAAGAAACGGGCTACATACTATAGAATTTGCAGAAAATATAGGAGTAGGAATAAGAAAATATGAACTTATAAAAATAGATTAGGAGTTTTAATATGAATGGAAAATTAACATATATATTTGGTCATAAGAATCCAGATACGGATTCCATATGTGGAGCAATATCACTATCATACTTAAAAAATAAATTAGGTATGAATACAATACCATCTGTGCTTGGCAATATAAACAGTGAAACTAAATACGCTCTTGATTATTTTAAAGTTAAAGAACCATTTCATCTTAATGATGTAAAACTTCAAATTAAAGATGTATCTTATCATAAAAATTGTTTTATAGATAAAAAAATGTGCCTATAAAAGATGCATTTGATTATATGAATAAGTATTCTCTTACAGGTATACCAGTTGTTGAGAATAAAAAAATAAATATTATGGATATGTATCACTTAAAGAAGTAGCTAAAGAGATAATATCAGGAGATTTTCATAGGATAAATACATCATATGGTAATTTGATAAATACATTAAATGGTGAAAAAATTTTTTAAAAATTTGATAAAGAAATAACTGGTAATGTATTAGTAGCTGCTTATGCTAAAGAAACATTTTTTTGGAGAAAGTTGAACTTGATAATACATATATTGTTGTAGTTGGAGATAGAAAAAAACTATATTGGATTATGCGATTAATAGTAGGGTTAAACTTATAATATTAGTTCAATCAGTTGATATATCTGATGATTTATTAAAGAAAGCAAAAGAAGAATAAAGTTAATATTATCAAAAACACCATTTTTCTTCTTATGAAGTTGCTAAAAACTATATTTTTTTCTAATTATATAAAAGAGATATTGAGAAAAGAAGAATCTGTTACCTTTAATGAACTTGATTATTTGAGTGATTTTATTGAAGCAATGAAGAAGTTAAAAACATACTAACTATCCAATTCTTAATAATAGAAACGAATGTAAAGGACTACTTACTTTAACTGATACTAATGATGTAGATAAGAAACAAGTTATTCTTGTAGATCATAATAACTATAGTCAAAGTGTTGATGGTCTTGAAGAAGCTGAAATATTAGAAGTGATTGATCATCATAATATAGGAGATATTAATACTAGAAGGCCAATTAATTTTAGAAATGCTGGAGTTGGCAGTGTTAATACTATTATTTATGATTTATATAAAGAGAATAATGTTAAGGTTCCAAAAGATATTGCTGGTCTTATGGCTTCAGCAATTATATCAGATACATTGTTACTTACTTCACCTACGACTACTATTAGAGATGTAGATGCTTTAACTGAACTTTCTAAAATTGCTAAAAATTAAATATAAAAAAATATGGTACTGAATTATTAAAACAAGGTATGAGTATAAAAGGTCTTACTAATTATGCTATGCTTCATAAAGACTTTAAGACTTATAAAATTAAAAAGATTCAGTAATTGGAATAGGTCAGTTATTGACTGCTGATTTAGATTTAATTAATAAAAAAATGAATAGTATTGTTAAATATTTAGATGAGGTATCAGTAACTGAAAAATATGAGAGTAGTAGCATTGTTTATTACTGATATATTTGAGAATCAATCTTATTGTATATATAATACTTCTGCTAAAGAGATAATAAAAAATAGTTTTGATTTGAAAGAAGTATATGAAGGCGTTGCTCTTAAAAATATATTATCAAGAAAGATGCAAATAGCTCCATATATAATGGATACAATAGAGAAAGAATAATAGAAAAAAATGATAAAATTAGTGAGTTATCGACCAATTTACATCTTTATATGTCTAAAAGTGGTCGATAACTTGCTTTTTGGTGTTTTAAATATTTATTTTCACAGCACAATGTATAAAAATTATATAAAAGCAGACAAAAAAATATACAATAAAAATGCAAAAATATTGTGTTTTTTTAAATACTAATATACAATAAAACGTAAAAATATTGTTATTTTTTTAAAAAAATATATACAATAGTTCACAATAGAATATAAAAACTATTCAATAAAAAATACACTCCAATATGAAAGAATGTATTTTTTATTTTAAATATAAAATATCTAAGTCAACATCTCCATTTATTCCATCAACTTTACCTGTATTAGAAAGTTGCCATATGTAGTATTCACCTTTTATAATTAGTTTTATCTATATAATGAGCAAGCCATGTTTTATATTCATTTAAATTCCACATATTTTTCTAAATAATATTTACTACTATAAAGCATTCCTTCATAGCCTGCATTATTTATTTCTTTTATGAATGATTCACCAATTAGATTTAAATCAGTTAAACTTAGATTGTAATTATTAAATCCATTAAATATTTCCCAATCAAATGCGATAGGTAAATCTAGTGTTTCACCATTTAATTCTTTTTATAATCCATTTTGCTTGTTCATTAGCTTCTTTTTATGTTTTTTTAGCATAAGAATAAAAGTATAATCCAACTTTAAGATCATTTGCCTTTAGCATTTTTTAAATATTCATTAAATCTATTATCATAAACAATTTCACCATTTTTATGACCAAATCCAATTCTAATGATAACAAATTCGACACCAGCGTTTTTAACTTTTTTTAAAGTCAACATTACCTTGCCATGAAGAGACATCTATACCAATCATTGTCTTATCATTTTTATGTTCTTTGATTAAGTCTTTAATTAAATATTTATTTCTACTTGTACTTGTATTATTACTACTTTTTCTTTTTTTCTTTTTACATTTAATACAAATTTTTTTCATTTTTTTATTATTATTCGAATCTATCGCGATATATTTTTAAATTATATTTACCAACTTTATTAATATCGTAATCTCCTTCAATATAACAATTAGGTTTTTTTATCGTAGTTATCAGCACATATTGCTTTATTAACAAGATTAACATTATTACCTTTATATGCTGTTATTGATGAAGAAAGCAATATGATAGGTTTTGTAGTATCAACTATTTCATATGTAACTTTGTATTTCTTTTTCTTATTTTTACTGTTTACATAGTCAATACTTACTTCATTATTACCGAGTTTATATGTATCTATATAATTATTATCACTTGTTAATTTTTTTCTTCTGTATTAACTAAATCATATAATTTAATTTTATCAGCATATTCAAAAAAACAAGATTGTCTTTTGGTGATATTTTATCAACAATAGTTTCCTTTTTCTTCTTTTTTTACAACCACATATTATAAATAATAAACAAATTATTAACATTTTCTTTTTTTCATATATTTATTATATAATAAATGTATGGAAAAAGATAAATAAAAAAAGATATTAATGACAACAATATTATAGCGGATATTAATTTGATATTGTTTAATATGCCTAAAAAAATGTTAGTTATATTGAACAAATAAGATGGGTTTACATTAAACTTGGTGATTTATTTAGTTATGATTATAGGGTTGCTAATCATCCTGATATTGTAACAAAGGAACTTAATTTTGAAGAAGATTATATTGGTGGATTTCAAACTTGTATACAAATAGCGGAGATTATGAATATTGTTTTAAATAGTTTGGGTCCAGAATGCAAAGGCAAGATAGTTGAAACAAGTGATAATGTAAGAGGTATTGTTGGTCCTAAACATAGAGCTAATGCAGTAGAGTTTAGTAATGGTGAAAAAGTATTTACTTGATCTTACTTTAGATTTATATTTAATACAAAGTGGTTGCCAAACAAAAACATTTTTGGTTATACGAGTCCTAACGGCGAATATGATATTATGCCTTTAGTTGAATGTGAGAGTATTGATAAAAAAATATGGACTTATTAAATATGGAGAATATACTGATAAAAAAATTAATGATTTAAAAAAAGTAAACTAAATAATACTGATTATAGTAGTATGACAGAGGAAGAAATATTAAATTATAAAAATAATGATGTTAAATACAATTACTCCTAAATTTAGAGGTGCTCATGAAGGAAAGATGTATCTAAACAAATTATTTATAGAAGTATTAAAAATCAAGATTTAAAGAATATCATTTAACATCAAGAAGAGAAAAATAATGAAGAACTCGCGACTATATTTAGATTTATAGATACAGATTCATGGTATTTATATACTCCTAATTTGGGACTATTTAATTCATCAAAAAGAAAATATAAAAATCAATGTTAAATAGTGGATGGAAAAAGTAAAAAGCAATTCATTATTAGATGATTTAGAAAAATAATAAGATATTATAAAAACTAGTTCATATTGAGCTAGTTTTTTATTATCAAAATCTACAAGTAATTCGTGTATCATTTCTTCTTGATTACCAAGGTACACATCTTCTATTCTATCAACTCTACATCTTTCACATTCAAGAATACTATTTATTTTAAGAAGTGATTCATTTAGATTATCATTTACTATAACATAATTATATTTAGTTACTTCATTTATTTCTTTATATGCTGTTTTGAATCTTTCAACAAGTTGTTCTTTTGTTTCTGTTTTTCTTCCCATAAGTCTATTTTTAATATTTCCATAGATGGTGGCATTATAAATATAAATACAGCATTGGGACATTTTTCTCTTTTTACTTTTCTAGCACCTTCAATGTCTATTTCTAATATAACATCAATACCATTTTTTTAAGTAATTTATTAATATTATGTTTAGGTGTTCCATAATAATGAGAATGCACAGTCGCATATTCTAAATATTTATCATTCTTGATATTTTCTTCAAATTGTTCTTTTTGTTAAAAAAATTATATTCAACACCATTTTTTTCTTCACCTCTAGGTTTTCTAGTTGTGTCTGATATTGACATTGTTATGTTTTTTTCTTGATCTTAAAAAGTAAATTGTTTAGTGTACTTTTTCCACAACCAGATGGACCTGATACTACTACTAAAAATACCTTGATTATTTTCTTTTTATCATAATATACCTCTTTAAAAATATTTTTAACAAAAAAATAAGTATAAAAATAAATATAATGGTAAATAATATTAATGGTGAATGAAATGAAAGAGAAAAAAACGAATTATTAATGTATATTTATGATATATCATATATGGGAAGTTATAGTACTAACAAGTTATTAACAACACTTAAGAATAAAGATAACAAAAATTAAGAAATTACTTGAAGATGAATTACAAGTGTATGAACTTTATAAGAAAAAAAGTGAAAAATTAATCAAAAAGGCTAAATTAGAATTACCAACACAAAATATAATGTCAAAAATGATGAGTTCTATGGGAATAATGATGGAAACTATAAAAGATAATAGTGATGCAGCTATTGCGAGTATGCTTACTGATGGATTTACCATGGGCCTAGTTGAAATAGAAACTAAAAATAAGGAATTACAGGGAAGATGTAGATAAAAAGTACTTTTGAAACTCGCTAAAAGAATTATTAAAAATTTCAACAAAAAAAGAAATAGATAATCTTAAGATATTTATGTAATTTTACACTTAAATGTTTATTTTTATATATCAATCGTTTCATTATGTGTTATACTTTATGTATAAAAAGTGTAAAAAAAGGATAGATGTTAATGAAAAAAAGTTATTGAGTATATGTTCTATTTTTAACAATTTTTTTACATTTTTCATGTGGTTTTGTTAAAAACAGATACAATAATAAATATAGATAAAAAAATAAAAAAATATTAGTATAGAAAAAGTCTGCTTTGATGAGTGATGAGTATGGTGAAGAGTTTTTGAAACAGTTTACTGACACAGAAAGTATCAAAAGAGATGGACTAAAGATTGAAACAAAAAAAGAGAATGGATATACAGGTATTGTTGGTAAAAAAAGAATATAAATTAGATGATGTTTCAAATACTAATCTTAATAAATTAGATATAGATAAATTTTTTCAAATAAAGATTTTTAATGATAATAGTCTTATAAAAAGTTGAAAAAAAGGATTCTTTAAAAAAATAAGTATACTATTGAATATAATTATACTATAGATGCATTAAGTGATTTAGAATCATTATTCATAGCAAATAATTCTTATAAAAATTAGTGATACTGATGAAGCCTTTGATGAAACTAAATATACTAATTGTGTAAATATAATTAAAGAAGCAAACAAAAATAGATGAAAAAAACTTCAAGTAAAAAAATAAGAATAAAAAAACTACTACTAATACTGAAAAATATTACTAATTGTCAAACATATGTAGATGGTTATGATAATTATAAAAAAAGAATTAGATGCTAAAAATAGATAAATTATCAAGAGAGGTTTCATATAAATTAACTATTGATTTACCTGTAAAAGTTGATTCTTCAAATGCTAGTTCTACTAGTGATGATCGTAAAGAGTTAACGTGGAATTTTAAAGATGCAAGAACTACATTAGTTACTTGTAATTTTGAAATGATAAATATGAATAATATTTATATGATTGGTGGGGGTACTTTATTATTAATAGTTATAGTTATTGTTTTGACAATGATTATTAATAAGAAAAAAAGAAAAAGTAAAAGTAGAAAAATACTTTTAGAAGATAAACCTATTCATACTGATTATGATCCAAGTATTGAAAGTGAAATTGATGCGATGGGAGGATTTATTGATAGGGGTAGTGAAGTAAAAAAATACCTGAACCTGAAATGATAAGAAATAACAATATCACAAATGAAATGAATGCTCAAAGTGATAGTAATGTTATGAAGAATGTTGATGTTTCAAATAAAGTTGATATTCAAGATAAAACAGACGTTTTAAGTAAAGATGAGGTTTCAAATAGAAATGATATTTCAAATGTCACTAATAGTAGTATTGATAAAACTAATATATCTAACAAGACTACTGATGATGTTATAGATAGTACTAATAAAATAGGCGTTTCAAGTAATGTTAATAAGGTTAATATTATAGGAGATTCAGATAGAATTGATAATGTTATTAATAAAATAAGTACTTTAAATGGTAATAATGTTTCTAATAAAAACAAATACATTACCTGAACAAAGCGAAGCTGTTACTGGGTCATATGAATATACTTTACCTTATGAAATACCACATGTAGTAAAAGAAGAAGCTGAAAAGGAACCAATGTTTGTTACTTCGCAGAATACTAAACCAGATGAAATTATAATAGAAGATAAACCAAAAAGAAATAAAAAAATAATTACACCTGAAATAACAGAAATAAAAATAAATTATAAAAAGTGATTTAGATTGTTGACAATAAATTTGTTAATGGTCTTTTAATTTTTTTAAATGAAAAATATATATAATTATGATAGAATATATTTGTAAGTGAGGTTGTTTATATGGCATACATACAGTTTAAGAATGTTAGTAAAATATATAATTCAGGTGAAGTAGAAGTAAAAGCACTTGATAATGTTAATTTTGAGATAGAGCAAGGAGAACTTGTTTGTATTTTAGGACATAGTGGTGCGGGAAAAACAACAGCATTGAATATACTAGGTGGTATGGATAAAGCCACTACCGAGTGAAATAATTGTTGCTAAAAAAAGATATAACTAAATATAATAAAAAAAGCAACTAATTAAATATAGAAGGACAAATATAGGATTTGTATTTCAATTTTATAATCTTATTCAAAATCTTAACTGCACTTGAAAATGTAGAATTAGCAACAGAAATATGCAAAAATTCATTGTCTCCAAAAGAAACACTAATTAACGTTGGACTTAAAGATAGACTTAATAATTTTCCAGCACAGTTATCAGGAGGAGAACAACAAAGAGTATCTATTGCAAGGGCTCTTGCTAAAAATCCTAATGTTTTATTATGTGATGAGCCAACAGGAGCACTAGATTATGTTACAGGAAAACAAATATTAAAGTTACTTCAAGATACATGTAGAAAAAAAGAAAAAAATGACAGTAATAATAATAACTCATAATAGCGCAATAGCACCAATGGCTGATAAAGTAATTAAATTTAAGAGTGGAAAAGTAGAAGAAATAAAAATAAATAAAAAGCCAGTAGATATAGAAAGGATTGAATGGTAGTGAAAAACGCTAATTAAACAAAGTTTCCGTAAGTATCAAAAAAACATTTAAAAGATTTTTATCAATATTAGCAATAGTACTTTTTAGGAGTAGGTTTCTTTACAGGTATAAGAGAAACATCACCTAATATGAAAGATAGTTTAAATGCATATTTCAAGAAACAAAAATGTTTATGATATATCTCTTATGAGTACCTGGGGAATTACTACTGATGAAATAAATGACTTAAAGAATAAAGGATATAATGTTGAAGGAGCTTATAGTTTTGATACACTTATACATATAGATGATGATTATGTAGCAAAAGTGCATTCATATGATAAAAAAATGCTACTATGAATAAATTAGTTGTTACTGAAGGAAGATTACCTAATAGTAATAATGAATGTGTTATAGAAAAAAATAAAGACGTAGGACACTATAAACTTGGAGATAAAATTACTATTGATGATGATATTCTTAAAGAAAAAGAGTTAACAATAGTAGGATTTGTTAAAAGCCCATTATATGTATCACTTGAAAGAGGAAGTACTAAATTATTAAATGGTAAAGTTAATTTTTATATGTATTCATTAATAACTAATTTTGATAGTGATGTATTTACTGAAGCATATATAGATTTAAATACAGATGATAGTACTTTTAGTGATAAATATATTACATTAAGAGATAGTGAAGTAAAGAAATTAGAAAGTATTAGTGATGAGTATAGAGATAAAAGATTTAATGATGAAAAAGAATGATGCTTTTAAAAAGAATTAAATGATAATATTGAAAAAAATATAATAAAGAGAAAGAGGATGCTTATAAAAAAATTAGATGATGCTTTAGATAAGATTAATAAGGCTGAAAAAAAGAACTTAAAAAGTAACTTAACTAAACTTAATAATAATGAAAAGAAGGCTAAGACTGAATTTGCGAATAAAAAGAAAGAATTAAATAATAATAAAAAAGAAGTAGAAAATGGTATTAGTGAACTTAAAAAGAATATATCGTATATGGAAAGTGTTGGAATGGATACTACTGAGTTAAAGGCGCAGTTAAGTAATCTTGGAAAAACACTTACTACCATAAATAATGGTTATAATACTTTATTAAAACAAGAAACTAAAAACTTATAATGAGATTAAATCAGGCAAAGCAAAAAAATTGAAAAATGCTAAAAAAAGAAATTAGAAAGTTCTAAAGTCGAGGTAGCTGACAATAGGAAAAAAAGCTGACGCAGAATTTGCAGATGCATATAAGAAAAATTGAAGATGCTAGAAAAGAAATAGATGAACTTGAAAAAAACCAGAATGGTATGTTCTTGATTTAGATTCTAATCTTGGATATTATCAATTTTCACAAGATTCAGAAAAGAATTGCTAAAAATAGCTAAAGTGTTCCCAGTACTATTCTATTTAGTAGCAATACTTGTTAGTCTTACTACTATGACAAGAATGGTAGAAGAAGAAAGAAGTGAACTTGGTACATTAAAGTCTTTGGGATATGAAGATAATCAAATATTATTTAAATATATGTTATATGCATTACTTGCGAGTGTAATAGGTTCAATACTTGGAGTAATAATTGGTACTAAAACAATACCTAAAAATCATATACGGAATGTATAGTTTAATGTATACTCTTGGTGAATTTGTTAGTAAAGTTGATTTAGTAAGTTACTTAATTGGAACATTAATTGCGATAGGATGTATCATGTTATCAACCTACCTAGCAGTTAAGAAGTCGCTTAAAGAAGTACCAGCAGAACTTTTAAGACCAAAAAGTCCTAAAGCAGGTAAAAGAGTATTACTTGAGAGAATACCATTTATATGGAAACATTTATCATTCTCAAGAAAAGTAACAGTAAGAAATGTATTTAGATATAAGAAAAGATTCTTAATGACAATTCTAGGTATAAGTGGATGTACAGGACTTATAATTGCTGGATTTGGGCTTCAAGATTGTATTATTGATATGGTACCTAATCAATATGAAAAAATATTTAGTTATGACTTAGAAATAACATTTGATAAAGATAATAAAAAAATATAAATAAAGATTATGAAGAAATATCTAAATTTAAAGAATTTAGTAAAACATTAAAAAGCAGATAAAGATTCAATAGAACTTACTAATATAGATACTAATCAAACTATTCAAATAATAATACCTTTTGAAGATTATAAAGATTTTATTCAAATAAAAAAATAGAAGAACAAATGAATATTATGACTTGAATGATAAAGTTATTGTTAGTGAAAAAAATTATATAAATTATTAAAAACTTAAGAATGATGATGAACTTGATATTAAAACTTAATGATAATATATATAAGACTAAAGTAGGTGGAAGTACAGAAAACTATATTATGCATTATATATATATGAGTAAAAAAAGAATATAATAGTGATTCATTTAATACAATGTTTGTTAAAAATAAATAATTTAACTGAAGAAAGTAGAAGTGTATTATCAAAGAAGTTAAAAAGAATATGATTCAGTTTCTAAATTAACATATAATTCACTTAGTAGAAGTATATTTGATGATGCGATGAAGAATCTTGGAAGTATAACTATAATATTAATAGTTTCAGCAGGACTTTTAGCATTCGTAGTATTATATAATTTATCGAATATAAATATTAGTGAAAGAAAAAAAGAGAACTTGCATCTATAAAAAGTACTAGGTTTTTATGATAGTGAAGTATATAAATATGTATCAAGAGAAAATACAATTCTTACAGTAATAGGGATGGCTTTTGGATGTTTAATTGGATATGTTCTTACAATGTATTTAATTAAAACATGTGAATTTGATATGACAATGTTTAGTCCTAAAAATATCTATATATAGTTATATTTATTCATTACTTATAACACTTGGATTTACAATACTTGTTAATATTACTACATATTTTACATTAAAGAAGATAAAGATGGTTGAGTCATTAAAGTCTGTTGAATAAATGACAAATAAAAAAAGAAATTCGTTTTTGAATTTCTTTTTTTAAATATATGTTTTAGGTTTTTTTCATTCATTGTTAAGAAGAAATAAGCACCTATGAATATTATAATTCCTATCATCATATATGTGCTAGTTATAACATTATATATACCAGCAAAGTTTTTAATTTTTGAAACTGTTTTACCTATGATTAATTTATCAGTTATTTCATATTCTGGATCTGTTGTATTTAATTTATCACTAACAACATATTTACCAGCAGTATGTTCAGTAATAGTACCCATTCTATAACTATCTTTATAATTATATATAATTGTGTCACCTTCACTATAAATATAATCACGCTTGATTATCGCAAGATCTCCTCTATTAAAGTCAGGAGACATATTTTCTTCAATTACTTCATGAGTAGAATAATCAAATAAGAAAGCGTATTCAGTACCCATTAATTGTTTATATGCTGCATTATATAGAGAAAGTGCTCCAATAACTGCAAGTAATACAATTATAACTAACATAATAGGTTTAATAATTTTATAAGTTTTATTCACATTTACACCTTACCTTTAATAAGATTATAACACATTATTTAACAATAAAATATATAAAATTATGATATAATACATTATTATGGAGGTATCAATATGAACTTAGAAAACTTTAATAACAAAATACTTATAATAAACGATTATGTTAAAAATACATTATTAAAAAAGATAAATAAATTATTAAATATAAAAAAATAATAACATTAAGTGAACTTAAGAAAAATTATATATACGATTATGATTATAAAAAGTGTACTTTATGTATCAAATAAATATAATTGTATTCCATCTATCGCACGTAAATATATAGAAAAATACATATTATATAAATAATGAATGTAAAAAGTGAAAAAGATAGAATTACTTACTAAAAATAAAGAATGATTTAGAAGAAAAATAATTTACTTATAAAAAAATAATTTATATAGAAAAATTTCTTAATAATAAAGATATTGTTTTATATAATCTTAAATATGTTGATAAATATTATCTTAATATAATAGAAGAACTATCAAGTACTAATAACATAATTACATATAATGAAGAGAAAGAAACAAGTATTAAAAAAATATATAGATGTAATAATAGTGAAGAAGAAATATCATTTGTATGTTCTAAAAATATGTGAACTTATTAAGAGTGGAATAGATATTAATAATATAAAAACTTACTAATGTTAAAAAGTGATTATACATATATAATAAGAAAAAAACATTTAAATTATTTAATATACCAATTAATATTAAGAGTGATGAATCTATTAAATCAACTATGATTGTTAAGAAATTTAAAGAATTATATAATGAAAAATATTAGTGAAGTAATGGATAAAAATAAGTGAACTTATCACTAATAATTATGAAAAAAAGATATATATAAAAAGTATACTTAATGTTGTTAATAAATATAGTGATTCAAACTATATGGATATGAAAGAAATATTATTTGATGATATAGATAATATTAAGATAAAAAAAGAGATGAACTTAAGAATGCTGTTAATATTATTGATTTTAAAAAGTGATTTAATAAGTGATAATGATTATGTATTTCTTATTAATTTTAATGAAGGAATAATACCAATAAATCATAAAGATGAAGATTATTTAAATGACATAGAGAAAAATAATTTAGGTATAGATACATCTTTTACATTAAATGAAAAAGAAACAAATGAAGTAATAGAGACAATAAAAACTACTCATAACTTAATACTTACATATTCAGAATATAATCAAAAATAATAAAATATATGTATCAAGTGCTTATAGTAGTGATATTTTAGAAGAAGAAAAAAAGTAAACTTAAACTTTAATAATTCAAATAATTATAATAAATTAAGACTATTAAGTGAAAAAGATGATAATAATAAATATGGTACTTTAAGTAGTGATTTATTAACATTATCTGCTCATTATAAAGATGAACCATACTTAACATATAATAATAAATATAAAAAAAGATAAGTAATAATAAATTAAAGAATTATTTAAATAAAGGACTTACTTTATCTTATAGTAGTATGAATACCTTTTTATCAATGTTCTTTTAGATATTATTTAGATAACATACTTAGAGTTAATAAATATGAAGAAAGATTTGATGCTGTTCTTGGAAGTATATTTCATGAGATATTAAGTGAATGTTTTATAAATGATGATTATGATGTTACCTTTAATTATGAAAAAAATTAATAAGTGAATCTACATATCTATTTAATGAAAGTGAGAAATTCTTTTTAGAGAATTTAAAAAAATGAATTATTACTTATTATTGATACTATAAAAGAACAATTAAAATACACATCATTAAAGCAATCTATGTATGAAAAAAAGAGATAAAAAAATAGATATATCAAGTGATGTAAAGGTAACATTTAAAGGATTTGTTGATAAGATACTTTATGATGAATTTAATGGTGAAAAAAATAGTTGTTATAATAGATTATAAGACAGGTAATCCAATTCTTAATATAAATAATTCATTATATGGACTTGATATGCAGTTACCTGTATATATATATTTGATCAAGAATGAAATTAAAAAAATGTAAGAATAGGTGGATTCTATCTACAAAAAAATATTAAGTAATGTAAGTAATATTCAAAAGAGAAAAAGAATCATTGAAATTACAAGGATATTCAAATGAAGATATAGATATACTTGAAAAAAAGTAGATTCATCATATGAAAAATTCATGTGTTATTAAGAGTTTAAGAACTACTCAAAAATGGATTCTATAGTTATTCTAAAAATAATAAATGATGAACAAATTGATACATTATATAACATAGTAGAATCTAAAGTAAAAAGAAGCAAGAGATAAAAATACTTAATACAGAATTTGATATAAATCCTAAAGAAATGGATGATAAAAAAATATAGGATGTAAGTTCTGTAAATATAAGGATATATGTTATATGACATCAAGTGATATAGTTAAACTTAAAAAAATAGATAATGTATTTAGTGAGGTGAATGATAATGCCAAGATGGACTAAAGAACAAGAAGAAGCAATATATACAAGCGGTAAAAAAATATAATAGTTTCAGCAGGAGCAGGTAGTGGTAAAAACAGCAGTATTATCAGAAAGAGTTCTTCATAAAATAGAAGAAGGTATTCATGTAAATGAATTATTAATATTAACATTCACAAGAGCGAAAGACAGATGAAATGAAAGATAGAATAAGAAAAATATCAGGTAAAGAAGAATTAAAAAAAGAACTTACATTACTTAATTCTTCATACATAACAACATTTGATTCATTTGCTCTTTCAGTAGTAAAAAATATCATTACTTACTAAATATAACAGATAATATAAATATAACAGATGAATCAATAGTGAAAAATACAAAAATAAAAAAATATTAGATCTAATATTTGAACGTTCATATAAAAAAATATAAGATTTCAAGAATTAATAAAGAAATATTGTATTAAGACAGATAAAGTATTAAAAAGAAAATATATTATCAATCGCACTTAAAAATAGATGGTTTTATTGATCCATTTGGTTTTTATAGATAATGTTTATAATAATTTCTTTAATGAAAAATAATGTTGATAACTTGTTAAAAAAACATATGAGAATATTATTAATGATTTAAAGAAAACAATAAAACTTGAAATAAAAAATATGAGTTTATATTTTGATAGTAATTACATAGAGAAAGTAAATGATGCAGTATATAATATATTAAATGCTGATATTGATGAATTACATCTTTATAGTACTGTTAAATTACCTACTGTACCAAGAGGTTCTAGTGAGGAGGCAAAGACTTCAAAAGATTCACTTAAGAAAGCATGTGATAAACTATTATCATATGGTAATTATGGAACAATAAATGATATAAAAAATGATATATATAGTACTAAAGATACAGTATTAACAATACTAGATATAATAAAAAGAATTTCTTTTTAGAAATAGAAAAAGTATAAAAAAAGAAAATGATATATATACATTTAATGATATATCAAAAACTATCAATAAAAAAATACTTAAAGAAAATGAAAAATATTCGTGAAGAATTAAAGAGTTCATTTAAAAGAAATAATGATAGATGAATATCAAGATACTAATGATGTACAAGAAGCATTTATAGGAATGATATCTAATAATAATGTATATATGGTTGGTGATATAAAACAATCTATTTATAGATTTAGAGGATCTAACCCAGAAATATTTAAAAGAAAAAAATATAGTAATTATTCAAAAAGATATAGGTGGTTATAAAAATAGATTTAATAAAGAACTTTAGATCAAGAAGTGAAGTACTTGATAATATAAATAAGATATTCTGTTTAATAATGGATTATAATTTAGGTTCTGCTGAATATTCAGTATCACATCAAATGGTTTATGGAAATACAGCGTATGATACAGAAAAAAAGTAGATGGTTTTAATTATAACTTTAGAGTACTTGAATACTTAAATAAACAAAAAAAGAATCAGGATTTAGTGATATTGAAGTAGAAATATTTACTATCGCAAAAGATATAAAAAAATAAACTTGATAATAACTTTCAAGTATTTGATAAAGAAGATGGTAAACTTAGAAATGCTACTTATAATGATTTTGTAATAATACTTGATAGAAGTAGATACTTTGATACATTCAAAAAAATATTTGAATACTTAGATATACCACTTACTATATTAAAAAGATGGTAAATTAAATTCAACAACAGATATATTGTTAATTAAGAACTTAGTAGATTTTTATTATAAAAGATAAAAAGAAGATGTTTATGATATAGATTTTTAAATATGATTTTATAAGTATAGCTAGAAGTTTCTTGTATGAATATACAGATGAATATATATTTGATATTGTTACTAATAATAAAAATAAAAAGAAACAACTATATATAATGATTTAAGTACTTTATCAGATAAATTAAATTCATATACAAGTAGTTTATTATTTAATGATATACTTGATGTTACTAACTTTTATAATAAATTAAATAAAGTGGGTGATTATGAAGAAGTTAATGTTAGACTTAAAACAATTAATTCTCTTTCAAGTTCACTTTCAAGTTTAGGTCTTTCAATAATGGACTTTAAAGATTATTTAACAGACATTATAGAAAATGATGAAGATATTAAATATGCTACTTATACTAAAGAAGGTAATTCTGTAAAAAAATACTTACTATTCATAAATCAAAAAGGTCTTGAATATCCAATATGTTATTTTTGCTGATTTGGATCATGAATTTAATACAAGTGAACTTAAAGATAAATTTATAGTAGATAAAAAGTATGGTTTAATAGTACCTTCTAACTTAGAAGAAATAGATAATAGTTTACTTAAAGAAATGTATAAATATGACTTTAATAGAGAAGAAGTAAGTGAAAAGATAAGACTCTTCTATGTAGCACTTACAAGAGCAAGAGAACAAATGATAATAGTACTTCCAGATAGGGAAACAAGGACTTTAGAAAAGAATAATGGTGGTGTTATTGAAGAAATAAGAAGACTATCATTTAATAAATTATCAAGTTTTATATATGGAATTAAGAATTATTTATATTCATATTTTGAAGGGATAGATATAGAAAAAGTTAGGTCTTACTAAAAAAACTATTTATATCCTAAAAAAGATAGTACAAGAAACACTTAATAATATAAAAAGATAATATCAATGTTAAAGAAATAAATATAGAAAATGAAGTAGTAGAAGAAAAAAACATTTCTCAAAAAGAAACAAATAAGATTATCACTAAAGAAGAAAAATGATCTTATGAAATTTGGTACTAAAGTACATGAAATATTTGAATTACTTGATTTTAGAAATATAGATTTATCTCTTGTTGATAATAAGTTTATAAGAAATAAAATAGAGAAATTCTTAAGTAATGATTTATTAAAAAAATATAAGTAATGCAAATATATATAAAGAATATGAATTTATATATAATAAAGATAATAATGAATACCATGGTATTATAGATTTAATGTTAGAATATGATAATCATATTGATATAATTGATTATAAATTAAAAGGTATTACTGATGAAAACTATATTAAGCAGTTAAATGGATATAAGGAGTATATAGAAAAAGATTTCTAATAAGAATGTAAGTACATATCTATATTCAATATTAGATGAGAAAGTGTTACAAATAAATTAATAATTTAATTGTCCAAGAGAAAGTTTTGTGCTATACTTTTTAGTATAAGGAAGGTAAGAGATATGAAGGATAATAAAATATTATTTGGAACATTGATTGTATTACTTTTACTTTTAACAGTAGGACTTTCTTATGCATACTTTAGTACAAGTGTAAAAGGAAATGATAATGCAAAAGATGTAATTGTGGAAGCTGGAACACTAAAACTTACATATACTGATGGACCAGCAATAAATGCACAGTATATAAAACCAGGATGGTCAACAACAAAAGAAGTATCAGTAAAAAACAATGGTACACTTGATGCTTATTACAATGTTATTTGGCAATCTTTAACAAACACAATCACTAATAATGAATTAGTTTTAAGTGCAACATGTCAAAGACTTAATTCAGCAGGAACAGTAGAGGGAACATGTGAATCTATATCACAAGCACTAATAAGTGATATGACTATAGCAAAAAAGATATCAATAGAAAGTGGATTTACTCATAAGTACACATTCACAATACTTTTTAAAGAAACAAATGCAGATCAAAATTATAATCAAGGAAAAGAATTTAATGGTGTACTTGGTATTGAAGAATATAAAAAACCTGATTTTGCAACTGATTCATGGTCTACAATAATAGCAAATGTAAAAGCAGGGCATGGAAGTGAGTATAAAGTTGGAAGTACAAAGGAAGTTAATTTGGGTTCAACATATGGAACACATACATTACGTATTGCAAATACTTCTACACCAAGTGAGTGTTCTACAACTGGTTTCTCACAAACAGCGTGTGGTTTCGTACTAGAATTTGCAGATATAATAACAACACATAAAATGAATGATACAAATACAAATGTAGGAGGATGGCCAGCAACATCAATGAGAACATTTGTAAATAATGATATATATAATGCATTACCAAGTGAAATAAGGAATGCAATAATAGATACAACAGTAGTATCAGGACATGGAAGTACAAGTGGAGAAACAAACTTTACATCAACAGATAAATTATATTTACTAAGTACAGCAGAAGTATGGTCACAAGGAAGTTCAAATACAATAAAATATGATACAGCAAGAGATGTAACAAGACAATTAGACTATTATAAAAATTTAGGAACAAGTACAAGTAACTATAGTGGAGCAATAAAGAAAAACGGAACTAGTGGTTCTTATTGGTGGCTTCGCGCGGCTACTTCTGCTAATACTGACTGTTTCTTAGGTGTTAGCAATAACGGAGATTGGAATATCAACAATGCTTATGATGCAATCGGCGTCGCCCCAGCTTTCCGATTGGGATAATATGTAAAACATATGTAAACTTATGCAAAATGTAATTGGAAGAGAGAACAAAAACAAACTTCGACTAAAAACAAAAAAGGTATGAAAGATGTTATGAAGCGACTACTCCATGCGAAAGCATGGATAGGCGGTATGAGTAGTGAATAGTTTATTAATAATGAATGGGCATTTTATGCTCGTTTTTATTATCTAAAATTAAATATATCATTGTTGTGAATTAACTTTTTTGGGAAAAATGTGATTTTTGAGGTATAAAAACATATGTAAAAAAATGTGATAAACTGAAAGATTTTTTTGAAATGTTGTAAAATCTTTTCAGTATAGTGAAAGATTTTGTTGACTTTTGTAAAATCTTTCACTATACTTAATATAGGTGATGAAAAATGATTAAAAAGAGAACATTATGTTTTAAAGATAAGAGATTTTTTTATGATGATGATATGATAAAAAAATAATTACTGGAATAAGAAGATGTGGAAAGTCTGTTATTTTGGAACAAATAATGGACGAAATTAAAAAGAAAAGTTCTAATATTATTTATTTAAACTTTGAAGATAAGAAAGTAATAAGTAATATATATGATTCAGATAAACTTATAGAATATGTTGAAAAAAATAGAAAAAAAGGTAAATGTTATGTATTTTTTTAGATGAAATACAAGAAGTTAAAAAAATTGGAGTGAGGCGTGTAAAACATTAAGACTTTATGATAATTCAATATTTATTACAGGTTCAAACTCTAAACTACTCTCTAAAGAATTTACTAAAGAATTAAGTGGAAGATATGTTTCTTTTTAGAATAAGACCATTTGTTTATAAAGAAATATTAGAATATTGTAGAGAACTTAATAAAGAATGTAGTGTTACTGATTACTTAGTCTGGGGCGGTTTTCCTAAAAGATTTGAATATGATTCTGAATCAGCACGTGATATATATTTAAATGATCTTAATGATACAATAGTTATTAACGATTTAATAAATAGATATAAAAATACATAAAATATCTATATTTAAAAAGTTTAGTTAATTATATATTAAAAATCTAATAGTAGAATTTTATCATCTAAATCTATACATGATTATATAAATAATAATTTTTGAGAATTGTTCTATTAATACAATAATTAAGTATATTGAATATTTAAAAAGAAGCATTTATTATTGATGAAATGAAACCATATTCATCTAAAACTAAATCAGAATTAAAGTATTATTATAAAATATATAATGCTGATGTATCATTTAATTCAATTAGATGTATTGATAATAGATATGATTTAACTCATAATTTAGAAAAATATTGTTTATAATGAATTATTATATATGGGATATAATGTTAATGTATATTATAATGGTAATTATGAAATTGACTTTTTAGCACAAAGAGATGGTAAAAAGTATTATATACAAGTAGCATATAGTGTTGAAAATGATAAGGCTTATGATAGGGAGTTTAGAGCATTTTCTAATTTAGATTATTCTTGTAAGAAAAATATTAATAACTAATGATGAACTTGATTATAGTACTAGTACTGTTATTCATTTAAAAACTTAAAAGATTTCTTATTGATGGATTCGTTGGATGAAGTTTAATTTTTTTATTATTCCTTTTTGATGACAATATAATACAATATTATGCATTTATAGACAAATTAGAAACTAGAAATATGTATAATCTTGTTAGTATAATAAATAAAAAAAGGAGAATAAAAAAACATGAAAATTAAAGTCTTAGTAGTAGATGATAATGCAGGACTAGTAGGATTAATTAGGGAGTATTTTACAGATAGTAAAGATATTGAAATAGTAGGTAGTGCTTCAAATGGAGAAGAAGCTGTAGATATATTCGAAAATAAAAAGATTGATTTTGATTTATTATTACTAGATTTAATAATGCCTAAGAAAAGGATGGACTTGGAGTTCTTGAATATATGAAAGTACATAATATAAATAAAAAAGTTATTGTAATGACATCATATAATGAAGAAGAAACTATAAGAGACGTTAGTGAATATGGAGTTAGATATTATTGTTTAAAGCCATTTGATTTATGTGATTTAAAAAATAGAATCGTTCAGACGATAACTAATAAGAAAAATAATGATAAGATAATTGAACTTGAAAGTAAAGATATTCAAATACAAGTTACTAAATTATTACATGCGCTTGGTATTCCATCTAATATAAAAAGGTTATCAATTTATAAGAAGTGCAATACTTATGGTATATAATAATCCTAGTTTTATAGGTGGAATTACTAAAAAATTATACCCTGATTTAAGTGTCAAATTTAATACATCTATTCAAAGAGTAGAAAGAGCAATAAGACATGCGATTGAAGTATCATGGTTACGAGGAGACATTGATTTAATGGAAGATATATTTGGTCATAGTGTTGATATTGATAGAGCGAAA
Source organism: Clostridium sp. (assembly GCA_022010095.1). Classification (GTDB taxonomy): domain Bacteria; phylum Bacillota_I; class Bacilli_A; order RF39; family UBA660; genus CAG-1000. The sequence continues at coordinate 873,723 of CP091739.1, read as the reverse complement.
CCTACTAATTCAGAATTTATAGTTACAATTGCAGATAAACTTAGACTTGAGATGATTAATGTTTAAAATATACCTAACTATTAATTAGTTTGGTTTTTATTTTTTTTGTTTAAAAATAATGTATTATGTGATACAATATCAGTAGATACAGAAAGGAGATGATAATATACCTACTGTTACTAAAAATAAGTAAAGATATGATACTTGATACTGCTTTTGATATAGCAAGAACATCAGGACTTGATAAAGTAAGTAATAGAGAGATTGCTAAAAAGATTAAATTGTTCTATAAGACCAATATATTATCAATTTAGGGATGTTCAAGAAATGAATAGTGAACTTATTAAAAAGATATGGCAATACTTTTATGATTATATTTTTTTACAAAAGGAGATGAAAAATATACCTGAATATAAGAAAAATAGGTATAAATTATATTGATTTTGCTTGTAATGAGAAAGAACTATTTAAAAATATTATTTATGACTAATGATAAATATTTACCTGATGATGATAAGAATTTTAAGAAGATTTCTATGTTTATAAAAGAGAGTGGTAAAGTAAAAGACAATGAAATTAAAACATTTCATTACAAGATGTGGATATTTACTCATGGACTTGCATCTTTAATAGCGACTAATGCGATTAAAATATCTAAAAAAAGAAATAAGTGATTTATTAACAGAAGAATTTAATGCGTTAATAGAAATAGAAAAAGAAAGAAGGAAATATAAATGAATAAGAAAAGACATTTTGTGGGGTTCAGCTTTAATACTAGTTGGAGTAGCTCTGATATTAAAATTAACTGGAATATTAACAGTAAATATATTTTTTAAAGGATGGTGGACATTATTTATAATAATACCAAGTATATCAGGAATAATTAGTGAGAAAGATAAGACATGGTCTGTTATAATGCTTAGTGTAGGAGTTCTTTTATTACTTTGTAGTAGAGGTATAATGGATTATAATTTATTCTGGAAATTATTATTACCAATAGTGTTAATAGTATTTGGATTTTCAATTATATTTAGAAATAAGATTAGTGAAAAAGTAAGTAAGAATACTGAGGGTGAACATGTAGCAGTTTTCAGTGGGCAAAAGGTATTATTTGATAAAGATGAATTTAAAGGAACAACTTTAACTGCTATATTTGGTGGTATTGACTGTGATTTAAGAAATGTTAAAATTAAAGATGATGTTCTTATTAATTGTAATGCTGTATTTGGAGGTATAGATGTAATTGTGCCAGAGGACGTTAAAGTAATAATAAGTTCAGCTTCATTCTTTGGCGGTGCTGAAAACAAGAGAAAAAATAATGATGGCAAACATACAATATATGTAAATTGTAATTGTATTTTTGGAGGAGTTGACATTAAGTAGAAAGGAATATATGGAAAAAAAGTAATTGAAATTAAAAAAATTTAACAAAGTCGTATAAAAAAATTTTAAAAGCAGTAGATAATTTATCATTTGTTGTATATAAAGGCGAAATATTAGGACTTTTAGGACCAAATGGAAGTGGTAAATCAACTACAATTAACTCAATATTATCTCTTTTGAAATATGAAAGTGGAACTATTAAGATATTTAATAAAAGAAATGAAACCTGATTCATATGATTTAAAAAAAGAGATATAGGTGTTATATTTCAAGAAGTTGCTGTTTTTTTAATGAATTAACAGTACTAGAAAAATATAGATTATTTTTTTGTGGACTTTATATAACTGATAAGAATAAGAGAAGTAAATGTGTAGAAGATGCGATAAAAACTAGTAGGGCTTGAAAACTATAAAAAATTTTATCCCAAACAATTATCAGGCGGACTTTTAAGACGTCTTAATATAGCATGTGGTATTGCTCATAAACCTAGGCTAATATTTTTAGATGAACCAACTGTTGCAGTAGACCCACAAAGTAGAAATAATATACTTGATGGAATTAAAATGTTAAGAGATAAAGGAGCAACTATAGTATATACAACTCATTACATGGAAGAAGCAGAAATATTATGTGATAGAATTATTATACTTGATAAAGGTAAAAATAATTGCCGAAGGTACTAAAGAAGAACTTAAAGAAATGACTAAAAATAGAAGAAAAAGATAACATTAGAAATAGATTCATTAAATGAAGAAATAATTAATGAGATAAGAGAATTTAAGAATGTTGATGATGTTACATATGATAGAAATAATTTAGTAGTGATATATAAGAAAGGCAAAAATAATATTAATGAACTTATGGATTATTTAAAAAGTAAGAAAGTTAATTATAATAAAATATTTGTAGAAAGACCTACTTTAAATGATGTATTCTTAGAGTTAACTGGAAAGGATTTAAGAGATTAATGTTCTTACATAATTTAAAAATATTCATTTAAGACATTATTTAGAAGTAAAGCATTAATATTTTTGGACTTTTGCCTTTCCAATAATATTAGGTACATTTTTTAAGATGGCTTTTAGTGATATAGAAAATAGTGAAAAATTAGATATTATTGATATAGCTATTGTTGATAATGATAATTTTAATAATGATATAGTTTTTCAAGAATACTTTTCAAGAATTAAGTGATAAAAAAATAGTGAAAAACTATATGTTTAATACTAGATATACTTCTCTTAATGAATGTAAAAAAATTACTTGAAGAAGAAAAAAAGTAAGTGCATGTATTTTGTTTAATGATGATGATATAAGTGTTAGTGTAAATAAGAGTGGTATTAATGAAACTGTTACTAAATATGTTATAGATGAAATACAAAGTAAGAAAGTAATACTTACGAATATAATAACTAAAGAACTTGAAAAATAATAATTATATGGTTAATTATGAAGAAATAGTTTCTTTAGCAAACAATATCATGAATAATTCTAAAAGCAAAGTTTAAAGATATATCACGTACTAATTTAAGTTATACTATGATTGAATATTTATACTTTATTAGCTATGTCATGTTTATATGGTTCTATGTTATCTATGTATATTATTAATTATATTCTTCCTAATATGAATAGTGTTGGTAAGAGAATATCAGTATCTGGTATAAAGAAATCATCATTACTTATAAGTAGTTTAATATCAAGTTATATAGTTCAAATAGTTGGTATATTTATATTATTTATATATACGATATTTGTATTGAAAGTAGATTATGGTAATAATATTGATAAAGTAATATTATTAATGCTTATTGGTTCTTTTGCAGGATTATCATTAGGTGTTCTTGTTTCTTCCTTAATTAAAACAAATGAGAATGCTAAAACTGGTATACTTGTTGGTATAACTATGCTTATGTGTTTTATGTCTGGTATGATGGGTATAACAATGAAATATATTATTGACAAAAAAATGTAAGAGTGTTAAATCTTATTAATCCAGCGAGTATGATAACAGATGGATTCTATTCACTATATTATTATGATACATTTAATAGATATTATTTTAATGTAATAAGTTTATTAGTATTTAGCGCGGTAATGTTATTAATATCTTATAGTAGTTTAAGGAGACAAAGATATGACAGTATTTAGTACATTTTGGAAAGTAATTAATAAGTATAAAGGAACAATTATATTATATACAGTCATGTTAATAGTATTTGGTGGTGTTAATATGACTACTAATGATTCGGGAGTAGACTTTACTTCAACTAAACCAGACATATTAATTGTTAATAATGATAAAGACAGTGAGATTGCAAAGAATTTAGTAAAAATATATGAGTGATAATGCTAATATAGTCAGTATAAAAAGATAATGAAGAAGCAAGAGATGATGCATTATTTTATAGAGATATTAGTTATATAATATATATACCAAAGGATTATGGAATTGATACTTTAAATGATAAAGATGTTGAACTTGAGATTAAGAAAGTAGATACATATGATGCAGCCCTTTAGCAGAAATGATGTTAAGTAGATATATTGAAACTCAAAAATATATATTTGAAAAAACTAATATAAGTGAAAGTGAACTTATAAATAATATAAATGAAAGTTTGAAAGATAAAACTAATGTAGAGATTGTTTCAAAGCTAAATACTAATAAGTTAACAAAAGTATCAAGATATTTCAATTTTGCAAGTTACAGTATAATGGCAGTAACTATATATATTATTTGTTTAGTAATAACTAGTTTTTCATGAAAAAGTCTGTTAACAAAAGAATTATCATAAGTAGTATGAATTATAAAGAACATAATAGATTAGTATTGCTCGCTAGTTCAGTGTATGCTTTAGTAGTATGGCTTCTTTATACGATACTTGGATTTGTAATACTTGGTAATGAGTTATTCACATTAAGAGGACTATTGTTTATTGGAAATGAATTTATATTTACTTTTTGCTGTTTAACTTTATCACTTTTAATAAGTTCTCTATGTTATAGTAAAGTTGCAGTAAGTGGAATAGTTAATGTAGTCGCACTTGGTTCTGCATTCTTATGTGGAGCATTTATACCACCTGAAATGTTACCAAGTTTAGTAATAAAAATTGCTCACATTTTACCAACATATTATTTTATAAATAGTAATGAAATATTAAAAAGTTTAGAAGTTATTAACATAAGTAATCTTCATGATGTATTTATTAATACAATTATAATGTTATTATTTTCTATATTGTTTATCATAATAAATAATATTGTTACTAAAAAGAGAAAAAGAGTTATTGCTTAATATTTGACAAACATATTTATAAATAGTATTATACATCACACAAAGGAAGGTATAATATGTCATATAGTGATGAAATAATGAGAGCTCTTACTATCGCTTTAAAGAATACAGATGGACTTAAATATGCATTGAAAGAGTTTAATGAAAATGTTAAAACTCTTGAAAGATTAGCACTAGCAATAGAGAAACAAAACGAACTTAAAGAAAGAGAATTAAGACTTTTAGAAGAAAGAAATGGATTGACACTAATGAAAAGAAATTAGTGTCTTTTTATCTGATATGTGCTATTATTAAAATAGGTAGGTGTGTATGAAAAAAAGAAAAAAAGAAAGTAGAGAAAGAAAAAAATAATAATAAAAACTATTAAAAAAATAGAAAAAGAATAATAATGTAAAAAAATATTTATATTTGTTATTGTATTTGTATTAATCATTTCAACAATAATATATTATATATTTATAAATAGAAAAAAACTGATATTTTTTTAAAAACTAAGTATGGTATTTTTTTGAATCAAGTGAAATTCAGTATAAGGCTGAATATAAGACAAAAAGAAGATGGTGTTAAATATATATTATTTACTATACCTGGTGTTGATGATTGTAATGAAAAAAATAGAATTTGTTAAAAAAAGAGGTAGATAGCAATAATAATTTAAATCTTTATTTTGATTTTAGACATTCTTGTGGTGTATGTGCTCGCATGATAAAAACATTTGAAATACCTGTTAGTGATAATGAAAATATTAATGAAATAAAAGCATACTATAGGGTAGTAAGCACTGAAGAATGTGATTCTGATATAGCTTATAAGCCAATTATGTATGTTTATCCAACTAAAGAAATGGATTTAACAATTAAACTTAAAAACATGATAAGTTACTTACACATACTTATCCAAAATATAATGATAGTTGGAATATTCATGTTGATACTAATGGTAATATTTATGATTATAAAACAAATAAAAAAATTATTATGCATTATATTGGGAAGCAATTGATAATAGTGAAATAAATATGAATGAAGGATTTATTGTTGAAGGAAAAAGATACAGTTAAATTTCTAGAAGAAAAAGTTAGAATATTTAGGACTAAATGAAAGGGAAATTAATGAATTTATTGTTTATTGGATATATAAACTTGAAAAATAATAAATATAATTATATAAGATTTAGAAATACAAACGAAGTAAATAATTATATGCCTTTAGAATTTAGCGAAAAATCCTGATACATTAATAAGAATTATTATGGATTATAAATCGCTTGATAAAAAGGTAAATATCAAAGAACAAAAAGTTAGAAAAAAAGTCCTAAGAAATGGATTTACTGTTATTGAGTGGGGTGGACGTAAGATAGATTAACAACTTATTAACAATTTAAGAGACTTATTGATTTAAGTTTCTTTTAATTTTTTTATTAAAAATGTATATAATTAGTAGTTATATTGAGTTATTTAATAATGATAATGATTTATTATTAGAAAGTAAATAATTTTTTTAATATTTTGTTTGATTTTTTTAGATATATGTATTGTATAATATGCAATTACTAAAGAAGGGGAATTGGGTTAAAATGGAAAAGAAAAAGAGAGAAGATTTAGAATTAAAAAAATTTATAAGGCTCTTGGTGTTAAACATTTTAGAAATTTAGCATTCAAGTTAGAAAAAAATTAATACACATTAAAGATAAAAAGAGAAAAAAATATTAATTATCATATTAATGATTGTAAAGATTTAGTATCTGTAGATAAGTTTAAAAAAATATTTATATTATAATGGATTTATTCATGTTAAAAATTTAATATTTGGAAGTGTTGGACTTACACTTATGATTATATTAAATGCATCGGTTGTACCAGTTATAGCTCTTAGTACTTTACTTTTAAAGGATGCATATTGTGTTATGTTACAAAGATATAATTGGATTAGAATAACTAGACATGAAGAAAAAAATTTAAAAGAAAGAGAGAGAAAACGTATAGATAAAGTAAAAATCAAATATTGATAAAGAAAAAAAGTAGAAGAAGTAATAACAAACAATAAAAGTAAATAGAGAACAATTAATAAGAGAAATACAAGCACTTAGAAATTATTTGAAAAGTTGTAATAAAGGTGTAGAAGAAGTGGGTCCATCATTAGATTCAATACAAGAAATGTTAGTTAAAAAGTATGAAGAAAAAGAGAATTTATAGAAACTCCAGAACATTATGATTTGAGTGAAGGTGAAAGTCAAGAATCAGAAATGAAATTAACATTTACAAAAAAAGGATAGAAAAAGATGAAGAATAAAGATTATTGTAAAAAAAGTATTTAGTGAAGAATTAGAAAAAAAGAAGGACTAAGTGGGGTAACACTTAAAATTATAAATTCTCACTTGTTAAATCAAATGGATATGTAAAAACCTAATATAAAAAAATGGTAAATATGAAATAGTAATAAATTTAAATTCATTTAAAAAAACTTAAGTAGTGATGATGCAATGTTTTATATGTATGAAACAATTGCTCATGAAATAGAGCATATAAAAAGCATTTGAGAAAAACTAAAGAAGATGGATATTGTGATTATGAACATTTTGTATCATTACTTGAATATATTTCATATCTTTATGAACTAAGACAACCAGCTATAGATATAAATATGAGTCTTGTAAAAAAAGAGTAATATTATCAAGAAAAAAATGTCAAGAAATTATGATGTTTCTACAGGTGAAATAAAAAGCATCACTTGAAGGATATAAAAAAGCAAAAGAAAAATCAGGTTATAAAAAAGATGATAAGAAAGTGGATATAATAATTAAATCATTAGAGTTTTTAAATGATAATTTAGAGGTTACATATGATAGAAATAATGTACCTGGTTTAAAAATTAAATATATTTTTAAGATATGCTAGTTCTTATCTAAAGAGATATCCTGAATTATTAAGTCAATATAAAAATATTAGGAATTGTATTTAATGAAAAATGGTATTAAAAAGTATAGAAGAATTATATAATGAAAGAAATAGTGAAAAATGCTAGACTTATAGATAATGTTATATTAAGCGTGATAAGCGTTGATAATGTACCTGAAAGAGAAGATATAAAAAAATGTATCTATGTGAATTAATATCAAATTATAATCAGAAAAACTATAGATTTTTTTATAGGAATATGAAGTATGGAAAAAGTGTTTATTGATGATGAAAAAGAAACTTAATGATAATTTAAAAAGCTATGATGAGTAAATCAAAAATATTTGAATTCAGTTTTTAAGAAGTATGGGTATGGAAAAATAAGCAAGGAGTTGTATTATAATATAATTAATGAGGAGAAAAATTATTATGAGTGATGATGATTTTAAAAAAATAATAAAGAAGAAAAAAAGAAAAGAAGTATTAAAAGATAAAGGAGAAACTGCTTTTAATAACAGGTTCTCTTGTAGGTGGAGTTGCAGGGGTAATATTATTATTTGAAAGTTCACTACATACTACCGCAAATGAAAGCACAGCACCTTTTTCATTAACAAAAGGTTCGACTATGTCTACTAGTGGTGTTGGTGAATTAGCTACTGATTTTGGCCCAATTGGTTCTACTGGGGCAATGACAGGTCTTGGATGTTTAACTGGTACAGTAAAGGGTGAACCAGTTACATTACATGTTGGTGATGCTGAAATATTTGGATCTTCTGGTAATATTTATACACGTGATAATACTGATGTAGCTAAAGTAGAAAGAAATGCTGAACAAATATATGATACATTTAATAAGAATCATGAAAGACAAAGTTCAGTATCAGGATTAGTTGTTTCTAATATGGAAATTGCTAAGAGATTAGATATTATATTAAAAAGCAATGATAAGAAAAACATTATATGAAGTACTAACAGCTTTACAAGAAGTTTTAGAGGGTCCTTCATTTAAAGAAGATGCATTACTTGAAGAAGAACATTCTATTAATTTAAGAATGGAAAAAAAGAATAATGACAAATAATGATGATATATTAGCAGAGTTAACACGTTACACTGGAGTAACTACTACAGCTGGTACTGTATCTTCTACATTAATTGAGGCTATTGAGTATTTAATTAAAGGAGCTATAACATTTTCTACATTAGAAAGTTCAACTGAAGCATTTAATGCACTTGGTCCTCTTAAAAGTACACTTGCACTATCTTCATCGTCTTCATTATTAGGTTCACCGTTTTCAACTACAATACCTTATCCATGGGCAGGTACTGAGTCATCTTCTTGTGATGGAAATAGTTTAACATATACTATGGATAAGAATAACCATTCTCTTGTTGAAAAAAATGCAGAAAAGATATATGATATATTTGATTCAGGTCATGAAAGAAAAAAAGTTCAGTTTCTGGTTTAGTTGTTCCAAGTGTTGAAACTGCTAAAAAATTAGATGAAATATTAAAAAAAGTAATAATAAAGAAAGAATATACGAAACATTAACTGCTTTACAAGAAGTAGTTGAAGATATAGAAAAAGATGAAGATAGAGAAACAGTTCTTCATTTATAGAAGGGAAAATAGTTATGAGTAAATATGATGAAAAGCATGGAGCAAAAGAAATGATTTTATGTTGTTTAGCAACAACGGCATTTCATGGAGGAGCAACTTTTTGCTTAGACACTACCAGTAATGAGCTTTTGGGACAACAAGCATTTTCGTTGTGCAATGGTGTTAGCTCAAGTTTAGATGGAACAGGGCATACAGGAATTGGAAATTTAGTTCTTTTATCAACTACAGGTGGTATTAGTTTGTATGCAACTCCATCTGGTCCAGAACCTATAGAGATAGTTATAGGGCAAGACTCATCTGGAAATCCATATATTAAGGATAATAATGACCACGCTAGAGTAGAAAGAAATGCTGAAAAAATATATGATACATTTAATAAATCACATGAACCTAGTGAAAGTTTAAATGGACTTGTTATTCCAACACCTGAATTAGCGGCTAGATTAAATAAAATATTAAATAGTGAAGATAAAAAAACATTATATGAAGCATTAACTGCTTTACAAGAAGTTTTAGAAGAAATAGAATATCAAAAAAATAATCAAGCACGATTAGAATTCAAACCAAAAAAATAAGCATAGAATTGATATGCTTATTTATTTTTGTAAGAATTTTATAATTATTTATTTATATTTTCTTTGATATATTCTAAATCATAAACTAAAAGCTTTCTTATGATAAAAATCCCATTCTTTTATTATCAATTGGAAGTTCTTTTCCATAAATTGATGCCCATACATTTATTTTTTTAATTCACCATTTTTCAACAGAATATTCAAGATATCTTTTTAAACTAGTGATATTAATATTAAATGCCCAACGTTCTTTATATGCATAAAAATACTTTTTCTTCCTTTTATATGTTTTTTTCTTTATAATATAAATACTTAAGTATTTCATTCATTTTATTGTATAATTCACTTTCATTTCCATTAGTTTTTTTATTCTTAATGTTGATATACCAGTTGATTTACTTGCAGTTAGAAATACATAAAGATAAACACCAACTATTGTTAAGATTATAAACATAGAAAAATAATGTTTCACTATTGATATTAAATGGAAACTTAGTTGTATCTATGTTTTTTTATTTGTTATAGATATGATATAAATTGCAATTCCTATAACAAAACCAAAAATACTATTGTGATTAATAATGAAGTAATTAACCAACTTTTTAATATTTTCTTTTTGATTTCTTTTGTAAAAATAGTTTGATAAATTTTTCTATTTCTCCTTCTAAAGAATTAATACTATTCATATTGATATTATTATTATTCATTATGCCTCCTACTACAATAATACTATAATATTGTGGTAATAAGTTTAAAAAAATAAAAAAATTGATGTGTTAAGTTTACATTGAATATTACATACTTTGATATTTAAAAATGTCTTTTATTACAATTAATAATTTGTTAAAAATAGAATAAATATTTTTTTGATAGATTGGTGTTAAATATGAATAGTAAAAAAATGAGTGATTTATTAAAAATTATATACTAAAGAAGAAGTTTTTTTGAATCTTACTTTAGAATAATGGATGAATTTAAGGATTATGATAAGATTACAAGAAATAAAAATGTTAAGTGAGATTTATAAAGTATATAGTGATTATAATAATATTATAGAAATATGTACTACAAAAAGAATTAAAAATATTTAGAAATGATAATTAATAATTGTGATAATGATGAATTACTTGATTATAAATATTTTTTTGGGGAAAGAAATATGCTTGATAATAAATTCTTAATACAAATTGGTAAAGATGTTTTTTTTATTCCTGAAGAAATAATTGGTACAGTTACTTTAGCAATAAAAAAATGTTAAATGGAATAAAGTTAAAAAAACTAGACGAATTAAATGAGATATTAATTGGTTATATAAAAAAATACAGGGCGTTACTTTACTTTTTAAATGCATGTAATGTGGGAGCAACAATATTAAATTTGGACCCGGGATATGTGCTAAAAACATATGTTGAATAATAAGTTATTTAACTATCATGTATCTATTATTACTGAAGATATGAAATTATTAGGAAATGATGTACCAGTAGTATTGCATAATGATTTCTATGATTTAAAAAGATGAAATAGAGGAATTGAGAAAAGAAAAAAAGAAATTACTTCATATGGAAAAAAATAGATAAGAAACTATTTAGAACTTATTTTTTTATAATGATTTTTGATATAAATAATAAAAAAATGTAAATAAATTGATAGATGCTGTTAAACAATTACCTTTTTAGTTATAGTACCATACTTGATGATATTAAAATTTGTGCTATGTTAGATAAAGAAAGAGAACCATTAGTGTATTTTATTCAAGTAATATCAAGTTCATACAATTATGATGCATCTAATATTTTGGAATTATTAGATAGGGCTATGGATGAAATGCCATCTGGAGTACTTAATGGTTTATCACGTAATCAATTATTAAAATTAAAACAAAAAAAATTAGAAGTTGAAAAAGATAAACTTAAAAATTATAAATTGCAAGAAGATGCTTGTTTAAGTAAAGAAGATGCTAAATTATTTTTATAAGTTGTACTTTGCTTTACTAGAATTTACTAATAAAAAAATATAATATAAATAAACACTTAAAAATATATAATCGTACTGGTATAAATCCTAATGATTTAACAGATATAGTTGATACGTTTTGGGAAAATAAGGATGAATTAATAGATGAATTTTGTGCTTTAAATCCATATAAATTTAATAATGAAGAATTAGATTTGATAAAGAAATTCAAAGAAGGTAAACGTGGTATGTATTTTTATAATGAAATATGAAGAAGAATATACAACATTTATGTATCAAGATAGAATTTATATGGTAAAAGGTATTAATGTTAATATAGATAATATTATTTCATATGATAAATTACCTTATCCAGTTGTTACAACTATTTTACCATTTAAAAAAATATTTAATATATGATAGTTTATTTCAAGCTACTAATATAAAAATTAAGTGTCGATGTAGTTTCAGTATTAAACTCATTATATTCAAATTTGATGAAATATTATCATATGTGATAAAAAAAGTTATTTACTTATTATATTTTTCATTGTTATACTTATTTTTATAGTATGATAGAGAGGTATCATGATGTTTGAAGTAAATGTTAAAAAAGTTGTTACTATAGTTTTGATAAGTTTAGTATTTGTGATGATTACTATAGTATTTTCTTCTAAGATAATATTACCTGTTAATAGTGAAATATTAACAACTTATGAACAAAAATAATATGAAAAATAAGAAAAAGTAAGTGATGTAGTTTTAACAAATAATTTTATAGAAATATATTATGATAAATCAAGTGATATATATAATAATTTAAGTAAAAACATTAAGTAGTGATGATAGTAAAAAGTACTATTGATTATTTAATTGATAATAATAAGAATCCTAAAAATGTATTCAAAAAGATAATTATAAAATATTAGAGTTTAATTTAAATAAAGATGAGATTCAAAAAAAGTATTTAAAAAAATATTAGTATTGATAATAATATGATAATAAGAGTGATTTTTTTGATAATGAGAATGAACTTGGAAATGAAATTAATTTTTAAATTAAATAGAGAAGAAATTATTAGAAATAATATGGTAGAAACAGCTCGTAGGGAAATAGGAAATACAGGTGAAAAGTATTGGACGTGGTATGGTTTTAATAGGAGAGTACTTTGGTGTTGTGTTTTTGTTTCTTGGGTAGCAAATGAAAATAATGTTTTAGGTGAACCTATTCCTAAATTTATATGGGTAAAAAAAGGTGTTGATTATTATAAAGAAAGAAATGCATTAAAAATATTCTTCAAAGTATACGCCTTTACCAGCAGATTTGATATTTTTTTGATTGGAATAGGAATGGAATAATAGATCATGTTGGTTTAGTTGAAAAAGTTGAGAATGGTTATGTTTATGCGATTGAAGGTAATGCAAGTAATAAAGATGTTAAAAGAAGAAAATATAAATTAAAAAGTCCGTATATTTATGCATATGGAGTTCCGGAATATTAAGCCTAGTCCTTAAAAGGATTGGGTTTTTGTTTTGTATTAATAACTTGTTTATAAGTTGTATTTCTTGATGGAAAATAAAAATCTTTTATCTTTTGCTGTGATGTGATAGAATAAATACAGGAGAAATGTATGAAGAAAGTTATATTATTAATATTAGATGGTTTTGGTATACGTGGGTCTGATAATGGTAATGCTATTAAGATGTCTAACTTACCTAATCTAACTAAAATATTAAATGAATATTCTGTAAGTGAACTTGCTACTAGTGAAGAAGTAGTTGGTCTTCCTAAAGGAATAGCTGGTAATGCTGAAGTGGGTCATATGACTATTGGATGTGGTAGAACTATTAAAAGTCCACTTACTCTTATAAACGAAAAAAATCAAAGATAAAAAGTTTTTTTGAAAAATGATACTTTACTTGATATGATGGATCATGTTAATGAAAAATAATAGTACACTTCATTTAATAGGACTTATTCAAAAATACTAATGTATATTCAAGTATGGAACATTTTTTTATGCAGTACTTGCGCTTGCTAAAAATAAAAAAAGTGAAAAGTGTTGTATTTCATTTTATAACTGATGGTGTTACTAGTTTGCCTACCGATTCAATAAATTTGATAAACGATTTTATGCAGAAAGTAAAGTAAACTTGGTCTTGGAACAATTGGAACTATCACTGGAAGATATTATGCGTTGGATAGAGATAGTAATTATGATAGAGTTAAGAAAGCATATGATGCGATTGTTTATAATGTTGGAAATACTTTTTAGTGATTATATAAGATGTCTTGAACTTCATTATAAGAATGGCATAACTGATGAATTTATTAATCCTAGTATAATAACTAAGAATAGTATTGTACGTGATAATGATGGCGTTATGTTTATTAATTTTAGACCTGAAAATATGAGTGAACTTATTAGTTCTTTTACTGATGAAAGCTTTAATATGTTTGCGATTAAGAAGTTTAAAAATGTTAAATATGAAGTATTATATGGTAATGATATAAATGTTGATACTGTTTATTCTAATGAAGAGGTTACTAATACATTTGGTGAATATCTTGCTGATCTTGGATTTAAACAGGCTAGAATTAGTGAATCACCTAGATATAATGAAGTTACTTATTATTTTGATGGTGGTAAAGAGTTTAGTGATAAAAATTTATATAAAAATACTTGTTCCATCACCTAAAGTTGTTAGGTATGATATGAAACCTGAAATGAATGCTCTGCAGAAGTGACTGGAGCGATAATTGAAGCAATAGATGAAGATTTTGATTTTATACTTGCAAATTATGCTAATCCTGATGTAATTGGTCATACAGGAAATATTCCTGCGACGGTAAGAGCTCTTGAAGCATGTGATTATTGTATAGGTAAAAATACTTGAAAAAAAGCAGATGAAAAATTATTATGAAGTTGTTATAACATCTAGTCATGGTAATTGTGAATTTATGAAAGATACAAGTGGTAAAGTTATTACTACTAATACGTTAAGCAAAGTTCCATTTGTGATATGTAATAAAGATTATAAACTTCGAAAAGATGGAACTCTTAAAGATGTAATACCAACTATTGTTGATATATATGAAATAAGTAAACCTAAGGAAATGACTGGTGAAAGTTTAATTATTAAAAAAATGATTAGTGATATTTTTTTGTGAAAAATGATGATGACATTTATGATTAAAAAGTGTTATCCTTATATTAGGAAAGTAGGAGTAAAAATGGATGGAAATAATATGAATGGTTATAATGGAATAAATAATCAAAATAATGATTTTAATAATATTTCAAATGAACCTGTTAATTTAGGTAATAGTATGCCTAATCAAAAATAATACTATGAATAGAGGGGTTGCTAGTGGTGAAATTAATAATACTAATAGTAATGTTAATGTGACTCCAAATAATACTCAAAGTGTGAATTATGGAAGTATGAATAATAATATTGATAATCCCACTGTTGGAAATTTCAATGGTAATATGATGAAAAGTTCATCTAATTCATATAATAGTGGTCATAATGATGATTTTATGTTTAAGAAAGAGAAAAAGATTTGGCCTATCGTTTTGGTAGTTATTGTACTACTTGTAGCTGGGCTATTATGTGGGTACTATTTTGTGGTAATGTCACCTAAAAAAATATTATGACTAAAAACAATTGATAGTATGTATACTAAGGTTGATGAAGCATATAAGAGTATTAAAGATAATCAAAAATAGTAGTAATTCTAAAGGGGTTGTTGATGGAAATGTAACATTTACATCTAAAGAACTTAATGCTAATTTTAATGCTGATTATTATATGGGCTATGATATTAGCAATGAAGAAAAAAACCAATAGCTTATTTTTGAAACAAATGCTAAATATAACGATAAGGGACCTGTTAATGCATCATTTTATGTTGAAGATAACATTGTATATTTATTAGTTAAAGATATATATAGTAAGGCAATCGGATTTGATCTTAAAACTTTAGGAAATATTACTGGTGGTAATACTGATACTAATTGCATTGGTGCTTATGGAACTAACTGTGGTTCTTCTGCTAGTCCTAAAGGATCAAGTGTTACATTAAATGATATCGATTTTAACGTTGATGATATTAAATATTTAACTGATTTAGTAAAAAAATTCATTAAAAAAATAGTATTAATTATGATAAAGTAAGTAAAACTATTAAGACTGATTCTGGCTTATATTTTGAAACTATCTATAATTTTGATGGTGAAGAACAAGATAATATTTCTAAAGGTATTAAAAATGCTATTAAAAATGATGATAAAGCTTTAGAGATACTTGCTAAAATGTATGGTTCTACTAAAGATGAAATAAAGAATAGTTTAAATGATAATGATAATAGTTTAAGTTCTATAAAAAAAGTAATTCTACTGCTTCAGCTGATGCTAACTTAAAAAGTTATACTTCATACTGGCATTATTGATAATAAATTAACTTACTTTGAAATGAGTAATGATAATGCAATATTAACTGCAGTTGTTAATGATAAAGAAACTACTGTAGAATTAAAAGATAATAAGGATAGTAAACCTGTTATGAGTATTAAATTTGATGATAATTCATTAAGTGGTGAACTTAATTCTGATGATGGAGAATACAATAAAAATTACATTCTCTTTGAAAACTACTAAGAAAGATAAAAAAATAGTGAAGTTACTTCTAGTTTTTGCAGTTTATAATGCTAAAGATTCAAGTAATCCTGCATTCAATATTACAATAACTGGTACTGAAAAACGCGGTGAACAAATGAAATCATTTGATAAATCTAATGCTGTTATGTATGATAAGTTAACTGAAAATGATATGAATACTATGACTTATAATTTAATTAATCTTTTAGATAAACTTGGAATCAAACTTCCTACATCTGATGATAGTGGAACTATGTAAGACCGAAAGGTCTTTTTCTTTTGTGAAAAAAATGTTGAAAATAATAGAAAATGCTTGCTTTTTTAACAAATATATCCTATAATTAGTTGTAAACGACTGGCAATGATGTGCAAGGTTGCTGATACACCAGGTTAAGTTGAATTAAACTTAATTAAATATCAGGTAATTTGCATCTAGCAAGTCTATAAAAAAATTATAGGCGAAGGAGGAAATTAATATGTCTAAAGACAAAGTAAGAATCAGACTTAAGTCATTTGATCACAGAAGTGTTGATCAAGCAGCAGCTAAAATTGTTGAGACTGTTAAGAGAACTGGTGGAGTTGTAAGTGGACCTGTACCACTACCAACTGAAATTGAGAAAATTACTATTCTAAGAGCTGTTCACAAATATAAAGATTCTCGTGAACAATTCGAAATTAGAACTCACAAAAGATTAATTGATATCGAAAATCCTAGTAAAGAAACTATTGATGCTCTTGCTCATTTAGATTTACCTAGTGGTGTAGATATTCAAATTAAAAATAATTAGGAAAGGAAAGTAAAATGAAAGGAATCTTAGGACGTAAAGTTGGAATGACTGAAGTATTCTCAACTGACGGAAAATTAATATCTGTTACAGTTATCGAAGTTGAACCAAATGTTGTAACTCAAATTAAAACAGTTGAAAAAGATGGGTATAATGCTATTCAATTAGGTGCTTTTGATAAAAAAGAAAAATCATCTAATAAACCAGAAATGGGACATGCTAAAAAAGCAAACACAACCTAAGCGCTTCTTAAAAGAAATAAGAGGAATTGATACTGCTTCTTATACTCTTGGACAAGTTATTAGTGCTGATGTATTTCAAGCGGAGACACAGTTGATGTAACTGGTACATCAAAAGGTAAAGGTTTCCAAGGCGTAATTAAGAGATGGAATCAATCTCGTGGACCTGAAACTCACGGATCTACATATCATAGACGAGTTGGTTCAATGGGAACAATGAGACCAATGAGAGTTTTAAAAGGTAAGAAGTTACCAGGACATATGGGACATGAACAAGTCACTATTCAAAAATTTAATGATAGTAGATGTTGATACTGAAAAATAAATACATTTTAGTAA
The DNA here is from genome assembly GCA_022010095.1 of Clostridium sp. Lineage (GTDB taxonomy): Bacteria > Bacillota_I > Bacilli_A > RF39 > UBA660 > CAG-1000. The sequence continues at coordinate 855,971 of CP091739.1, read as the reverse complement.
GTGGTAATGTTCCAGGTGCTAAAAACATTCATTTGTATTTATTAGAGAAGCTATTAAGGGTAGTAAGAATTTTGAACCACTTGAATTAGTTTCTTACGAAGAAGAAGTTTTAGAACCTGTAAATGAAGAAGTAGCCAGCGAAGAAGTCGTTGAAAATAATGCTGTTGTTGAAAATTCAGAAGCAGAAGTAGAAAACACTCAAAGTGAGGAGGTTACTGAATAATGGCAAAAGTTCAAGTATTAAACCTTAAAGGTGAAAAAGTTAAAGATATCACACTTAAAGATAGCGTTTGGAACATTGAAATTAATGAACCAGTTATGCATGATGCAATAGTACTTGCAAGAGCATCTTTAAGACAAGGAACTGCTTCAACTAAAACTAGAAGTGAAGTTTCTGGTGGTGGACGTAAACCATACAAACAAAAAGGTACTGGTAATGCAAGACAAGGATCTACTAGAAGCCCACAATGGCCAGGTGGTGGAATTGTTTTTGGACCAAAACCAAGAAAATATGATAAAAAACAAAATAGAAAAGAAAGAAGATTAGCATTAAAGAGTGCTTTATCATCTAAGTTAAGAGATAACGAATTAATAGTTGTTGAAAAATTTAAATTTAGAAAAATAATAAAAACTAAAAACATTTAATGAAATGTTAAAGAATCTTAAAGTTGATGGTAAAGCTTTAGTTGTATATGCTGATGAAAACGAAAAATTTATTCTTAGCTTCTCGTAACAATAATAAAGTTGCTGTAGTTGCTTTCAGATGAAATTAACGTTTTAGATTTAGTTGCAGCTAGTTACTTATTAATTGACGAATCTTCAGTTAAGAAAATTGAGGAGGTGCTTAACTAATGAATATTATCTTAGCACCAGTTATTACTGAAAAAAAGTGAAGCTTTAAAGAATAATAATGTTTATGTATTTAAAGTTGCTAAGAAAGCAAATAAAAACTCAAATAAAGAATGAAATCGAAAAAGCAATTTAATGTAAGAGTATTAAATGTTAATACTGTAAATGCTGTTCAAAAGAAAAGAAGAGTAGGAAGATATACAGGCTTAACTACTGCTTATAAGAAAGCATATGTAAAGCTAGCTGAAGGCTCTTCTATAGAATACTAGGAGGGAAAAATATGCCAATAAAGAATTACAAGCCTAATACTCCTGGAACAAGAGGAATGAGTACACTTATTAATGATGAAATTACAAAGAGTACTCCTGAAAAAAGTCTTCTTGTTAAAAAAAGTAAAACAGGCGGAAGAAATAATCAAGGTAAAATAACTGTTCGTCATATTGGTGGTGGAGTTAGAAGAAAATATCGTTTAATAGATTTCAAGAGAAATAAAGATGGTATTATCGGAAATGTTGCTTCTATAGAATATGATCCTAATAGAAGTGCTAATATTGCTCTTATCAATTATATGGATGGTGAAAAGAGATATATAATTGCTCCACTTAATTTAAAAGTTGGAGATATAGTTGAAAGTGGAGCTAATGCTGACATTAAAGTTGGTAATGCATTACCACTTGAAAATATTCCAGTTGGAACTATGGTTCACAATGTTGAATTAAATCCAGGTGCTGGAGCTAAGTTAGCAAGAAGTGCTGGAAGTGGAGTACAAATTCTTGGTAAAGAAGGAAAATATGTAATTATTAGACTTAAGAGTGGCGAAACTCGTAAAGTTCTTGGAACTTGTAGAGCTACTATTGGAGAAGTTGGAAACATTGACTATGAACTTGTTAGTTTAGGAAAAGCTGGAAGAAAAAGACATATGGGTATTAGACCTACAGTTCGTGGTTCTGTTATGAACCCTAATGATCACCCACATGGTGGTGGTGAAGGTAGAGCTCCAGTTGGACGTGCTCAACCAATGACACCTTGGGGTAAACCAGCACTAGGACTTAAGACTAGAAAAACTAAAAAAGCATCTGAAAAGTTAATAATGACTAGACGTAAGAAATAATTGAGAAAGGAACCGTTAAAATGTCAAGAAGTTTGAAAAAAGGACCTTATACATTCCCTAGACTTTTTAAAAAAAGAGTTAGAGAATTAAATGAAAAAGGTAAAAAAGAAGTTATAAAAACTTGGTCAAGACGTTCTACAATTTATCCAGAATTCGTTGGTCATACATTTGCAGTTCATAATGGACGTGAATTTATTCCTGTATATGTTACTGAAGATATGGTAGGACATAAACTTGGTGAGTTCTCATTAACTCGTAAGTTTACTGGCCATGCTGGCAGCGGTAAGAAGTAGGAGGTAAATAATGGAAACTTATAGTATACATAAAGGTGCTATGATTGCACCAAGAAAAGCAAGAATGACTCTTGATCTTATTAGAGGTAAAAGTGTTAGTCAAGCTGAAGCAATATTACTTACTACAAATACTAAAGCAAGTAGATTAATCATTAAAGGTTTTTAAATTCTGCTGTAGCTAATGCAGTTAATAATTTTGGAGCTAATAAAGAAGATTTAGTTATCAAAGAAACATACATTAACGAAGGAAGAACTTTAAAGAGAAGAAAAGCTGCATCTCACTCTAGAGTTGCTAAGAATTATCATAGAACAAGTCATATTTATGTATGTGTTACAGATAATATGCAAAAGAAGGAGGACTAAACATGGGACAAAAGGTAAGTCCAGTCGGACTTAGAATTGGTGTTAATAGAGACTGGGAAAGTAAATGGTATGCACCAACTAAAGACTTTTGCTAAATATCTAAATACTGATATTCAAATTAGAAAAATATTTAGATAAAGCATTAAAAAGGATGTTCAGTTGCTTCTATCGTAATTGAAAGAAATAAAAAAAGAACAAATGTTATTATCAATACATCAAAGCCTGGTATCGTTATTGGTAAAGGTGGAGCTGATATTGAAAAACATAAAAAAGCTCTTCAAAAACTTACTGGAGAAGAAATCTATTTATCAATAGTTGAAGTTAAGAATCCAGATATGAATGCTGCTTTAGTAGCTGAAAATATCGCACTTCAAATTCAAAATAGAGCATCTTTTAGAGCAGTACAAAAGAGGGCTATTAGAAATACAATGAAAGCAGGAGCTACTGGTATAAAGGTTGCTGTTTCTGGTAGATTAGCTGGTGCTGAAATGGCTAGAACTGAAACTTATACTGAAGGAACTGTACCACTTCATACTTTAAGAGCTGATATTGATTATGCTCACAAAGAAGCTGATACTATTTATGGTAAAATCGGTGTAAAAGTATGGATTTACAAAGGTGAAATACTTCCTGCTAAAAAGAATAAGGGAGGTAATAGCGATGTTAATTCCAAAAAGAACTAAGTATAGAAAACCACATAGAGTAAGTTATGAAGGTAAAGCTAAAGGTAATACTGTTCTTACTCAAGGTGAATATGGCTTAATGGCTAAGGAAGGAGCTTATATCACTGCAAGACAAATAGAAGCTGCAAGAATTGCCATGACTCGTTATATGAAATCTTTCAAAAGAGGAAAAGTATTTATTAACATTTTCCCACACTTAGCAAGAACTAAGAAACCTGCTGAGGTTCGTATGGGTAGTGGAAAAGGTAATGTTGAAGAATGGGCAGCTGTAGTTAAAGAAGGTAAAATCATGTTCGAAATGACTGATGTTACTGAAGAAATAGCTCGTGAAGCTTTTCGTTTAGCTTGACATAAATTACCTATTAAAACAAAATTTGTAGCAAAGGAAGTGGCTAAATAATGATAAAGATGACTGAAATTAGAAAAATTAAACACTGAAGAATTAAATAAGAAACTTGATGAAAAATAAAAAAAGAATTATTTAATTTAAAAATTCTCTGCATCAACTGGTACTTTAGAAAAAAACCTCATAGAATTAAAGAATTAAGACATGAAGTTGCTAAAAATTAAAACAGTTATTAGAGAAAGAGAATTAAATGAAGGTAAGGAGGAAGCTAACTAATGGAAAAAAAGTTAAATCAGAATTAATCGGTAAAGTTGTAAGTGCATCTTGTGATAAGACTATCACTATTGAAGTTGTTACTTATAAAAAGCATCCACTTTACAATAAAAATGTTAAAACTACTAAAAAATATGCAGTACATGATGAAGAGAATAAAGCTAAAGTAGGAGATATAGTTAAAGTAGTATCTTCTCGTCCTCTATCAAAAACAAAGAGATATGTATTAGATAGTATCGTTGAAGAAGCTGTTGTTCTTTAATTAAGAAAGGAGAGAGTTATGATACAACCAGAAAGCCGTTTAAAGGTAGCTGATAATTCAGGCGCTCGTGAAATCTTAGTAATCAGAGTACTTGGTGGAAGCAAAGTTAAAAGCGGTAATATTGGAGATGTTGTTGTTGGTACAGTTAAAAAGCTATTCCAAATTCAAACACTCCAAAAGGAAAAGTAGTTAAAGCTGTTATTGTTAGAACAGTTCAAGGTGTAGCAAGACCTGATGGAAGTCATATTAAATTTGATGACAATGCTTGCGTACTAATTAAAGATGATAATAGTCCTGTAGGAACTCGTGTTCTAGGACCTGTAGCTCGTGAACTTCGTGATAAGAACTATATGAAAATTGTTTCACTAGCTCCAGAAGTATTATAGGAGGATATCATGAAGATAAAAGTTGGAGACAATGTTAAAGTTATTACAGGAAGTAATAAAGGAAAAGAAGGAAAAGTACTTAAAAATATTTAGAAGTGAAAAATAGAGTTTTTAGTTGACGGAGTTAATATTGTTAAAAAAACATGTTAAACCAAATAGTCAAAAATGAAACTGGTGGTATTCTTGAAATAGAAGCTCCAATTCATATTTCTAATGTTAAAAGTATTAGAAAAGAAGAAAGAAGCTAAGAAAGAAGCTAAAAAAAGAAGTTAAAGATGCTGAAGTAAAAAGAAGTAAAGGCTAAAAAAACTTCTAAGAAAAAAAGAAGAAAGTAAGTAGGTGAATTCATGGAAACATTAAAAAAATTATATGAAGAAGAAATAGTTCCAAATTTAACTAAAAAGTTTAACTACACTACTAAAATGCAAGTTCCACGTTTAGAAAAAATCGTTCTAAATATGGGTGTTGGAGATGCTATTAGCGATCAAAAATTCTTAGATGCTGCTGTTAGAGATTTAGAAGCTATCGCTGGACAAAAGCCAGTAATTACTACTGCTAAAAAATCTATCGCTGGATTCAAACTTAGAGAAGGAAATAAAATTGGTTGTAAGGTTACTTTAAGAGGGGATAATATGTATAACTTCTTAAATAAATTAATTACAATCGCTCTTCCAAGAGTTAGAGACTTTAGAGGTATTTCTAAGAATAGTTTTGATGGAAGAGGTAATTATACTCTTGGTATCAAAGAACAATTAGTATTTCCTGAAGTAGAATATGATCAAGTTATTAAAGTTAGAGGATTAGATATTGTTATTGTAACAACTGCTAATACTAATGAAGAAGCTTTAGCTTTATTAACAGAATTTGGGTTACCTTTTAGAAAGTAGGAAAGGAAATATTTATGGCAAAGAAAAGTAAATTAATATCTCAACAAAGAGGTAGTAAATTCTCTACTAGAAATTATACTAGATGTACTAGATGTGGAAGACCACATGGTGTATTAAGCAAATTTGGTTTATGCCGTATTTGTTTTAGAGAATTAGCTTATAAAGGACAAATTCCTGGTGTAAAAAATCAAGTTGGTAGTATACAGGAACTTGTCAAATTTAAAAAAATTGTTAAAAAAATATACATTTTAATAATAAATTATATGTAAAAAAACACGAGATTATCTCGAACCAAACATTAACAGGCAAGTGTTAATAAGAAGGGAGGCCTATAATGGTTAATGATACAATAGCAGATATGCTTACAAGAATTCGTAATGCTAATGCTATGAAGTACAAAACTGTTGAAATACCAGGTACTAAGATGACTAAAGGTATTGCTGATATTTTTAACAAAAAGAAGGATTTATTGATGGTTATGATACTAATAAATTAGCTGTTGGTGAAATGATCGTTTTAAACCTTAAATATTCAAAAACTAAAGAAAGAGTAATCACTGGCTTAAAAAGAATTAGTAAACCAGGATTACGTGTATATGCTAAAGCTGATGAAATGCCAAGAGTTCTTAATGGACTAGGAATTGCAATTGTTTCTACATCAGAAGGTCTTATGACTGATAAGGAAGCTAGAGCTAAAAAACTTGGCGGAGAAGTTTTAGCTTATATATGGTAGGTGTGTTATGAGTAGAATCGGAAATAGAATATTAGCTATTCCATCTGGAGTAGAAGTTACTGTTGATGGAAACAAAGTAACAACTAAAGGACCAAAAAGGAACATTAGATTTTAATTATAATAATTCAAATGTTGATGTTAAAGTTGAAGATGGTAAAGTATATGTAACTAGAAAGAATGAACTTAAAAACTTCTAAACAATTACATGGAACTACTAATTCAGTTATTAACAATATGATGATTGGTGTTAGTGAAGGATTTAAGAAAGAACTTGAAATTAATGGCGTTGGTTATAGATTCCAAGTTCAAGGAAATAAAATTGTTATTTCTGCTGGTTATAGTCATCCAGTTGAATTAATGATTCCAGAAGGTATTAAAGTTGAAATGCCTGAAAAATCTACAACTGAATTAATCGTTAGCGGATATGATAAACAAGCAGTTACTGAATTTGCTGCTAATATTAGAAAAGTAAGACAACCAGAACCATATAAGGGTAAAGGTATTAAGTATAAAGATGAACATATCCAGTCGTAAAGAAGGAAAAGAAAGCTGCATAGGAGGTAAAAGGGAATGATAAGAAAAAGAATCAAAAAAATGATATGAGAATTAAAAAGACATCGTAAAAATCAGAAGAACTTTATCTGGTACAGATGTAACTCCTAGACTTTGTGTTTTTAGAAGTAATCAAGCTATATATGCTCAATTAATAGATGATGTTAAAGGTGTTACTATAGCTAGTTCTTCTTCTTTAGAACTAAAACTAAAGAAGAACAATCTTGAAGCAGCAGCTGCAGTTGGAAAAGATATTGCAGAAAAAGCTAAAAAAGCTAAGATCAAAACAGTTGTATTTGATCGTGGCGGATATCTATATCACGGACGTGTTAAAGCATTAGCTGATGCAGCTCGTGAAAATGGACTAGAATTCTAGGGAGGATACATATGAACGGTAATAAAAGAACTGATCGTGAACCAAAAAAATTATATGAAGATAAAATAATTTCTATTGGTAAAGTTACTAAAGTTACTCAAGGTGGACGTAATTTTAGATTCTCAGCTACTGTCGCTGTAGGAGATAGAAAAGGTAACGTTGGAATTGGTACTGGTAAATCTAAGGAAATTCCTGTTGCTGTAAGTAAAGCAATTAAAGAAGCTGAAAAAAATATAGTACATGTAGATTTAGTAGATGGTAGAACTATTTCTCATGAAGTTACTGGTGTTTGTGGAGCTGCTAAAGTATTAATTAGACCTGCTAAAGCTGGTCGTGGAATTATCGCTGGTGGAGCATCAAGAATAGTTTTAGAACTTGCTGGTGTTAAAGATGTTGTTTCTAAATCATTAGGAAGCAATACTCAAATTAATACAGCAAAAGCTACTATCGAAGCACTAGCAAATCAAAGAACTATCGCACATATTGCTAGTTTACGTGGTAAAACAGTTGAGGAGGTCTTAAAATAATGAAATTACATGAATTAAGTACAGTTGAAGGATCAACTCATAGAAGAAAAGTTGTTGGACGTGGACCAGGAAGTGGACATGGTAAAACATCAACTCGTGGTGAAAAAGGTCAAAAGGCTAGAAGCGGTGCTTCAATTCATCCTTGGTTTGAAGGTGGACAAACTCCATTATATAAAAAAGATTACCAAGACGTGGATTTTCAAATGCTAGATTCACTAAGAGATATGCAATTATTAATGTTTCAGATTTAAATAGATTTAAAGATGGAGATGTTATTACTCCTGAAGTATTAAAAGAATCTGGACTTGTTAAAAAAGAATTATGTGGTATCAAGGTGTTAGGTAGTGGAAAACTAGAAAAGAAATTAACTGTTAAGGCTAATATTTTCACTAACCAAGCTATCACAAAAATAGAGGAATTGGGTGGAACTACGGAGGTGATTTAATATGTTTGCTACATTTAAGCAAATATTTAGATCTTCTAACAAAGATTTAAAGGCTAGAATATTATTTACTCTAGGAGCGTTATTTATCTTTGCGATAGGTAATTCAATTACAATTCCTGGTATGAATGTTATAACTGGAGATATTGGATTTTTAGAATTATTTAATGCAATGAGTGGTGGAGGTTTAAAACAATTTTCAATCTTCGCATTAGGCGTTATGCCTTATATAACAGCTTCAATAATTATTCAAATTTTACAAATGGATATCATTCCTTATTTTACTGAATTAAAGGAAATGGGAGAAGAAGGAAGACGTAAAGTTAATAAAATAACTAGATACGTTGGACTTGCTATTGCGTTTATCCAAGGTTTCTTCTATCCAATGATGTTCATGGGTAAAACTGAAGCACCAATTATGTATTTCAAAATCGCTTTAATCTTAACAGCTGGTACTGCCTTCTTGTTATGGTTAGGAGATGAAATAACTAATAAAGGTATTGGAAATGGTGTATCATTAATAATCATGGCTGGTATTGTTAACACTTTACCAAGTATGTTTGTAACAGCATTTCAATCATTAATACCAAATGCTAATAATGCATTTATTGCTTGGGGAACATTTATATTATTTATATTATTATATTTAGGTATAATAGTTGGAGTAATATTTATTCAAGAGGCTGAAAGACGTATACCAATTCAATATTCAAATAGAAGTTCATCGAGTTATGGTGGACAACAAACATTCTTACCATTAAGATTAAATTCTGCTGGTGTTATGCCTGTTATCATAGCAAGTGTAATTATGGGAATACCATCAATATTAAGTTACTTTATTAAAAATGCTAAAGTATTATCATTCTTTAATAACTACTTATCAACAACTAAACCTGTTGGGTTTGTAGTATACGTAGCACTTATATTAATATTCACATATATCTATACTTTCTTAACAATTAATCCAGAAGAATTAAGTAAGAATTTAAACAAAAATGGTGGCTATATTCCTGGTATTAGACCTGGAAGTGAAACTAAAAAACATATATCAAAAGTGTTATCAAGAATTACATTCTTAGGAGCTATATTTATAGCGTTAATAGCAGCAGCACCTATTATCTTCACAGCAATAACTGGTCTTCCAGAAACTGTAAGATTAGGTGGAACATCAATATTAATCGCTGTTGGTGTTGTTCTTGAAACATATAAACAACTTGAAAGTTCTGTTGCATCAAGAAATTATAATAGGAGATAAAAATTTATGAATCTAATTTTAATTGCACCACCAGCAGCAGGAAAAAGGTACTATGGCTTCAATGCTAAATAAGAAATATAATCTTGTTTGTATCTCTGCTGGTGAACTTTTAAGGGGAGTTGATCCAAGTACTGAACTTGGAAAAATAAGAGAAATTCAATCAAGAAGAGAACTTGTTGATGACTCTATAACTAATGAACTTATGAAAGAAAGACTTATGAAGGATGATGTTAAAGGTGGATTTATACTTGATGGATATCCAAGACATATGCCACAAGTAACTGCAATTAATAATATCTGTGATGAGTTAGGACTTCATATCGATTATGCTGTACTTCTTAATGTATCTTACGATATGGCACTTAAGAGAACACTTGGAAGACAAATTTGTCCTCAATGTAAAAAAACATATAATAAACTTACTGGAGTAAATGCTCCTAAAGTTGAAGGTATGTGTGATGAGTGTAACGTGCCTCTTACAACTCGTAATGATGATAACGAAGAAACATTTAAAAAAGGTTATAGTAGTTATGAAGTTAACTGTACTCCTGTGATTGAATATTATAGAAATAAAAGGTATATTAGTTGAACTTGATGCAAATGGTTCTGCTGAAGATACTTTTATGGAATTTGAAAAGAAAATAGGAAGTAAAAAAATGATTAGTATTAAGACAAAACAAGAAATTGAACTTATGAGAAAATCTGGAGAGATTACTTATGGAGTTCTATCAAGTTTAAAAAGATTATATTAAACCTGGTATGACTACAAAGCAAATTGATAAATATGTATATGATTACATTGTTAGTCATGATGCTACACCATCATTTCTTGATTATGAAGGATATCCCGCATCATCCTGTGTTAGTATTAATGATATGGTTGTTCACGGGATTCCTGATGATACTATAATTAAAAACGGTGATATAGTTTCAGTAGATGTTGGATCTATATACAAAGGTTATCATTCTGATTCAGCTTATACTTATATAATAGGTAGGGTTGATAAGGATACAGAAAGACTTGTTAAAGAGACAAGAAGAGCCTTATATGAAGGAATGAAAGTAGTTAAGGCTGGAATAAAATTAAATGATGTTTGTTCTGCGATTGGTAAGGTTGCTAAGGAGAATGGATTTGGAGTATTTGAATGTTTAACTGGACATGGTGTTGGACGTAATCTTCATGAAGATCCATATATTCCTAATCTTAGTAATCATGAAAGTGAAGGAATAATACTTAAAGAAGGTATGACCTTAGCTATTGAACCTATGTTTAGTCTTGGTACTAAGCAAGTATGGTTACTTGAAGATGAGTGGGGAATTGTCACTCGTGATGGTAGTCCTGCTGCGCATTTTGAACATACTATTCTTGTAACTAAAGATGGTTATGAGATTTTAACAGGAGAGTGAAAACATGGCCAAAGAAAAAGACGGTTATATTGAGCTTGAAGGAAAGGTATTAGAAGTTTTACCTGGAGGAGACTTCAAAGTAAAACTTGATAATGGGCACATCGTGGAAGCCCGCGTTTCTGGAAAAATGCGTTTAAACATGATTCGTATTTACCCAGGTGATACTGTGCTTATGGAAATACCTATTTGTGATTTAACACGTGGGCGTATAATTTATAGAAAATAATGGAGGGATTAGAATGAAAGTAAGACCATCAGTAAAAAAGATTTGCGACAAATGCAAAATTATTAAAAGAAACGGAACTGTTAGGGTAATTTGTGAAAACCCAAAACATAAACAAAGACAAGGTTAAGTAGGAGGAAAAATATGGCACGTATTAAAAATATTGACTTACCAAAGAATAAGAGAATAGTAGTAGCACTTACTTACATTTATGGTGTTGGTCCAACTAGAGCTCATGAAATTTGTAGTGATGCAAATGTTAGTGAAGATACTAGAACTGATAATTTAACTGTTGATGAAATTAATCGTTTAAGAGCAGCTGCTGATAAATATGTATTAGTAGGAGACTTAAAACGTGAAGTTGAAATGAACATTAAAACTAAAATGGAAATCAACTCATATCAAGGTACAAGACATAAAAAGGGCTTACCAGTAAGAGGACAACATACTAGTAGAAATGCTAGAACTCGTAAAGGTAAACCAAAGACTATTGCTAATAAGAAGAAATAGGAAATAGGAGGGATAACTTATGGCTTATAATAGAAGAAAAAGAAAAGCAAAGAGAGATATCACTGAAGGTCAAGCACATATTCATTCTACATTTAATAATACAATCGTAACTATTACTGATAAAGAAGGTGGAGTAATTAGCTGGGCTTCTTCAGGAACAGTAGGATATAAAGGAAGTAAAAAGAAAACTCCTTTCGCTGCTGGTATGAGCGCTGAGGCTGCTGGTAAGGCTGCTTATGATGCTGGAATTAGAAAAGTAGAAGTATTCGTTAAAGGAATTGGTGGAGGACGTGAAACAGCTGTTAGAAGTTTACAAACTGCTGGACTTGAAATTACAGCTATTAATGATGTTACACCAGTACCACATAATGGATGTAGACCACCTAAGAGAAGACGTATATAGTTTAGGAAAGGGGAAAAACCATGTTAAAATTTATTAAACCAGATTACAAAGTAAATGAATATGTTGAAAGTAATTATTATGGAAAATTCGTTTTAGAACCACTTGAAAGGGGTTTTGGAACAACTATAGGTAATGCTCTTCGTAGAGTTATGTTATCTAGTTTAGAAGGTAGTGCTATAACTGATGTTAAAATCGAAGGAGTTATGCATGAATTTCAAAAAATGGATGGCGTTGTTGAAGATGTAACTGAAATTATTCTTAACTTAAAGAAATTAGTTCTTAAAAATCATAGTGAGAATGATCAAGTATTACATTTAAAAAGCAAATAAAGAAGGAGAAGTACACGCTTCTGATATTGATAAAAATGGTGAAGTTGAAATAATTAATCCAGATTTATTAATAGCTACATTATCAAAAGGTGGTAGCTTAGATATGACTATGACTGTATCAAATGGTCGTGGTTATGTTGATGGAAAAATCAATGCTGTTGCTGTTAGAGATGTAGTTGGTGCTATTGGTGTAGATTCATTATATAGTCCAATTGAAAGAGTTAGTTATGAAGTTGAACCTGCTCGTGTAGGACAAAATGATAATTATGATAAATTAACTTTAAATGTATGGACTAACGGAAGTGTTAAGCCAGAAGAAGCAGTAGCTCGTCTCTGCTAAAAATTATTATCGATCATTTTGAAGTTATCACTGATTTACATAATTTAACAGGAATCGAAAGTGTTCTTGCTGATAAAGAAGAAAACTTCAGTTCAAAAGAACATTAGAAACTACTATCGAAGACTTAGATCTCTCAGTAAGAGCATATAACTGCTTAAAGAGAGATGCTATTCATACTTTACAAGATTTAACGTCTAAGAGTGAATCAGAAATGATGAAGATTAGAAATCTTGGTAAAAAATCATTAAAGGAAGTTTTAGATAAAGTTAGAGACATGGGACTTAAGTTCCGTGATGAAGATTAATTAGGAGGATACAATGGCATTATATAGAAAATTAAATAGAGAAACTCGTGTTAGAAAAAGTATTCTATCTAGTTTAACTAAAGATGTTCTTAAAAAAATGGTTTTTGTTCAAACTACAGAACAAAAGAGCTAAAGAAGTTCGTAAGTTCGTAGATAAAATGATTACATACGCTAAAAAAAGGAGATCTTAATTCTAGAAGAAAAGCACTTGCTTTCTTAAATAATGATAAAGATTTAGTAAAAAAATTATTCGATGAATATGCTGTTACTTATAAAGATAGAAATGGTGGATATACTAGAATAATCAAACTAAAAGAAAGAATTGGAGACGACGCTTTAATCGTAAGATTAGAATTAGTTTAATATAATTCTTTATTTGTTGTGTTAATATTTTCTATTAGAAATATGATTAGTAATATCTTTACTTTTTTTAAAAATTTTCTTTGTCTTATATGATTGTTTGGGTCTTTTAAAATACGTTTCTTTGTTGTATAATGACATAGTAGAGAGAGTGAAAATAAATATGGACAAAAAGATTGATAAAGATAGTAAAAAAGAGCAAAAAGTGATAAGAATAGTATAAATAATGTTGATGGTGTTAAAAAAATAATTCTAAAGATATAGTTAAGAATGAAAAATAACAATAAATCAAAGAATGTTTTTTTTAATGAAAAAGATGATATTAAAAAGTAGTAGTGATGATAGAAAAAAATAAATAAAAAAATGTTAATAAGAAGATTGATAAAGGTATTGATAAGAGTATTAATGAAGACAAAAAAACATTAAAAAAATAAGAGTATTTATGATGATGATGAAGTTGATAAATGTATCGTAAAAGAAATCTACTGATTTTTAATATAATTGAGGTCATTATTATAATACTAATTACTGGAGTAGTAGTTGGTGTTAGTACTGGTTTTATTGTTTATAAGAATTATGATAAGATATATATTTCAACAAATGAGGATGCTAAAGGGGATTTAAATGAATTTGTTGAAAGTTATGATCATATTGTTAATAGTTATGTTAAAGAAGTAGATAAGAAAAAATTAATTGAAGCAGCAATTGCTGGTATGTATAGTTATTTAGAAGATGATTATAGTATTTATATGAATAAAGATGTAACTGATAGTCTTCAGGAACAATTAAATGGTAAATATACAGGTATTGGTGTTGAAATTACTTTAAATGATAAAGAGGAATTTATAATTAATCAAGTATTTAGTGATTCACCTGCTATGAAAGCAGGACTTAAAAAAAGGGTGATATATTAATTAAACTTGATGATGTTTTTTTTAAAGGATAAAGAATTTACTTATATGTCGAATACTATTAAAAAAAGGAGATAAAGATAAATACACTTTAACTTATTTGAGAGATGGTAAAAGAATATTCTACCACATTAACAAGGACTAGTGTTACGATTGATTCTGTTAAGAGTAAAACATATGATAATGTTGGCTATATTCAAATAGGGACATTTTCAGCCACAACAAGCGATCTTGTTAAAAAACAATTAGATTCTTTTGATAATAACGTTAAATCGCTTGTAATTGACCTTAGAAATAATACTGGTGGGTATTTAAGTGCCGCATATGATACTGCTTCTTTGTTTTTAGATAGAGGAACTGTTGTTTATCAAATAAAGGATAGGAATTCTAAAATAACTAAACATAAGTCTGAAGATAAAATTTATAGAAAATTTTATAGAATAACTTTATTAGTTAATTCTTCATCTGCATCTGCTTCAGAGGTGTTAACTCTTGCTTTAAAAGATAATTTAGGTGCGAAGGTTGTCGGTGTTAAGACTTATGGTAAAGGTACCGTTCAGGAAACTGAAATATTATCTAGCGGTGCGATGGTAAAATATACAAGTGCATATTGGCTTGGACCTAATGGTGAAAGTATTAACGAGAAAGGAATAAATCCTGATATTGAAGTTACTGATATTGCAAAACAATTAGATAAGGCTATAGAAAGCGTCAAATAAAAATATAAATAGATATAAATATTAATGGGTAATTGGCAAAATAATTAAAAATTTATTAGCAAAAATTAAAAACAGTTTACTAAAAATTAGTAAACTGTTTTAATTTATACAAAGTTCAGTTTGATTATGATATATGATTGTGGTAAAATATTGGTGTGAAAGAGGTGTCTTATGAATTTAAAAGTTGGAGACACACTTGTGATTCATTGCTATAAACATAATGGCGTAATTCATAAATCATGGAATATCGCATATGTTTTGGATATTAAAAAAGATTATATTGTTCTTGGAAATGAAAATGTATTAGTAACTAAGCAAGATGGAAGAACTTGGCGTACTAAAGAACCAGCTATTATGTTTTTTTATAATAATAGATGGTTTAATATTATTGCTCAACTTAAATCTAATGGAATTTTTTATTATTGTAATATTGCTAGTCCATATGTTATTGATGATAATGTTATAAAAATATATAGATTATGATTTAGATTTAAGAGTGTTTAATGATGGAGCATTTAAAATATTGGATAGAAATGAATATAATTATCATAAAAAAATTAATGAAATATCCAAAAGAAGTTAATTATATTATAAAGGAAGAACTATCAGCATTGATAGAGATGAAGAAATCAGGTGAGTTTCCTTTTTAATGAAAAAAATGCATAGAATATTATTTTAATATATTTAAAAAAAGGTTAAAAAAAGAAAGTGAATAATACAATTTTTTTCTTAATAATTTGTGCATAAAATCGAAAAAAAGTATCAAAAAAATTTGGTACTTTTTTTAATGTTTTTGAAAAAAAGTTGTTGACATGTATGCCTTGAAGTGTTATATTAATTTGGCACTTGTGAAAGAGAGCAAAAAAATTAAATATAGCATTTAAATAACGAGTGAAAAATTCAGTTTTTATTTCAATTAAATAATAAAAAGCAAAAAAATGTTAAAAAAATGTTGACAATGGAGTTATGAAGTGTTATATTAAATTGGCATTCACGAAAAGGAATGCTTGAAAATATGATATAATAGGTATTTGAAAAATCAATAATTTGCACATTTAATTCATCAAAAATAAAAAAATGAAAAAAATGTAAAAAAAGTTATTGACATTGATAAAATAACGTGTTATATTATATGAGCAACCGCAGGAAATGCGATTGGAAATGATCTTTGAAAACTAAGTAAAAATAATGAGTTTTGTAGACAGGATTAATTTGAAATCAATTCTTTAACAATAAAAAGATTTTTATTGAGAGTTTGATCCTGGCTCAGGATTAACGCTGGCGGCATGCCTAAGACATGCAAGTCGAACGGACGCCCCATTGATTCGGAATAAGTTGGAGAGCTTGCTCAAAGATGGAATAAGTAGGATTTGGATTCTGCGTCCAGTGGCGCACGGGTGAGTAACACGTGGGTTACCTGCCTTTAAGCTGGGGATAACAGTTAGAAATGATTGCTAATACCGAATGTGCTAGAATAGTAAAGAAGCCTTTAAAGCTTCACTTAAGATGGGCCTGCGGCGTATTAGCTAGTTGGTGAGGTAATGGCTCACCAAGGTAACGATGCGTAGCCGAACTGAGAGGTTGATCGGCCACACTGGGACTGAGACACGGCCCAGACTCCTACGGGAGACAGCAGTTAGGAATATTCGGCAATGGGCGAAAGCCTGACCGAGCAATGCCGCGTGTGAGATGAAGGTCCTCTGGATTGTAAATCACTTTTATTAGGGAAGAACGGTGAGTATAGGAAATGCTACTCACGTGACGGTACCTTTTGAATAAGCCCCGGCTAACTACGTGCCAGCAGCCGCGGTAATACGTAGGGGGCGAGCGTTATCCGGATTTATTGGGCGTAAAGCGTGTGTAGGCGGTTTGTTAAGTTCGAGATGAAAGGCTATGGCTTAACCATAGTTTGTTTCGAAAACTGGCAGACTAGAGTGCAGTAGAGGCAATTGGAATTCATAGTGTAGCGGTGGAATGCGTAGATATTATGAGGAACATCAGTGGCGAAGGCGAATTGCTGGGCTGTTACTGACGCTGAGACACGAAAGCGTGGGGAGCAAATAGGATTAGATACCCTAGTAGTCCACGCCGTAAACGATGAGCACTAAGTGTCGGGCAACCGGTGCTGAAGTTAACACATTAAGTGCTCCGCCTGAGTAGTACGGTCGCAAGACTGAAACTCAAAGGAATTGACGGGCACCCGCACAAGCGGTGGAGCATGCCGTTTAATTCGAAAATACGCGAAGAACCTTACCAAGACTTGACATCCCTGGCAAAGCTATAGAAATATAGTGGAGGTTATCCAGGTGACAGGTGGTGCATGGTTGTCGTCAGCTCGTGTCGTGAGATGTTCGGTTAAGTCCGCTAACGAGCGCAACCCTTGTCATTAGTTACTAACATTAAGTTGAGAACTCTAATGAGACTGCCGATACTAAATCGGAGGAAGGTGGGGATGACGTCAAATCATCATGCCCCTTACGTCTTGGGCAACAGGCGTGCTACAATGGCTGGTACAATGAGTGCAAACCCGCGAGGGGGAGCTAATCTAAAAAGCCAGTCGTAGTTCGGATTGAAGTCTGCAACTCGACTTCATGAAGCTGAAATCGCTAGTAATCCTGGATCAGAATGCCAGGGTGAATACGTTCTCGGGTGTTGTACACACCGCCCGTCAAGGCATGGGAGTCGGTAATATCCGAAGTCGGTAGCCTAACCAGTAATGGAGGGGGCCGCCTAAGATAGGACCGGTGACTGGGCTTAAGTCGTAACAAGGTATCCCTACCGGAAGGTGGGGATGGATCACCTCCTTTCTATGGAGTATTTCTATTAGAAAAAATATCGTTTCCGCTGGTTTAGATATTAAAAAACAAACCAGCCTGTAGAAACCTATCTACTTAACTTAAAAAGTTATTTTACTTAGCTTTGAGAGATTATTTCTCGTCATTACAATTTATTGTATATGAGTTATACAATAATTGTTCTTTGAAAACTTGGTAATGTGATATGTATATATTGTAACGAGCAATATATACAGGAGTAAATTTTTTTAAGAGTAATCTCAAACGAAAGTTGAGATATTAAGAAATCTAACTCATCAAATTAGGATATAAGTAAGTGGTTAAATTAATAAGGGCGTATGGTGGATGCCTTGGTATTAGAAGACGATGAAGGACGTGGCAAACTACGATATGCTTCGGGGAGATGTAAGCAATCTTTGATCCGGAGATCTCCGAATGAGGAAACTCAATAACGGCAAACCGTTATTATCATATAATGAATTCATAGTTATATGAGGACAACCCAGTGAACTGAAACATCTTAGTAACTGGAGGAACAGAAAGAAAAATCGATTACCTTAGTAGTGGCGAGCGAAACGGTAATAGCCCAAACCAGTCTTAGGACTGGGGTTGTAGGACATCACAATTAAGAAGTTATAAAGTTACAACATAGCAGAATATTCTGGAAAGAATATCCGTAGAAGGTGAAAGACCTGTATGCGAAATGTTGTGATCTTCGTGGTGTATCCTGAGTAAGTCGGGACACGTGTAATCTTGACTGAATCTGCGGGGACCATCCCATAAGGCTAAATACTCTCTAATGACCGATAGTGAACAAGTACCGTGAGGGAAAGGTGAAAAGAACCCCGGAAGGGGAGTGAAATAGAGATTCTGAAACCGTGTGCTTACAAAAAGTTCGAGCCCGTTAATGGGTGAGAGCGTGCCTTTTGCAGAATGAGCCGGCGAGTTATGTTATCATGCAAGGTTAAGAAGAAGATTCGGAGCCGTAGCGAAAGCGAGTCTTAATAGGGCGAATAGTATGGTGGCATAGACCCGAAACCGAGTGATCTATCCATGAGCAGGTTGAAGTTGGGGTGATACCTAATGGAGGACCGAACCCACGTGTGTTGCAAAACGCGGGGATGACTTGTGGATAGCGGAGAAATTCCAATCGAACTCGGATATAGCTGGTTCTCCCCGAAATAGGTTTAGGCCTAGCCTTCTATTAGCTACCTGGAGGTAGAGCACTGAATACGGAATGGCCACGTCTAGCGGTACTGACTGTAATCAAACTCCGAATGCCAGGCTAGTATGTAGAGGAGTCAGTGTATGGGTGATAACGTCCATACGCGAGAAGAGATGAATCCGGACCATCGGTTAAGGTCCCAAAGTTTATGCTAAGTGGAAAATGATGTGGAGTCGCACGAACAGCTAGGAGGTTGGCTTAGAAGCAGCCATCCTTTAAAGAGTGCGTAATAGCTCACTAGTCGAGTGGCTCTGCGCAGAACATGTACCGGGGCTTAAGCATAACACCGAAACTGTGGATGTTAGTTTATTAACATGGTAGGGGAGCGTTCTAAGGGCGTTGAAGATAGATCGTGAGGACTACTGGAGCGCTTAGAAGTGAGAATGCCGGCGTGAGTAACGTAAGGAAGGTGAGAATCCTTCCCACTGATTGACTAAGGGTTCCTGGGTCAAGTTCGTCTTCCCAGGGTAAGTCAGGACCTAAGGCGAGGCCGAAAGGCGTAGTCGATGGACAACAGGTTTATATTCCTGTACCACCTACAAGACTGATGGAGTGACAAAGAAGGCTAGGCAAAGCCAATTATTGGATTTTGGTCTAAGTACAAAGGCGTGTTGAGTAAGCAAATCTATCAACTATAACTCTGAAGTATGATGGGGAAAAGTTCTACGGAACTTCAACTCTGATGAAGCCAAGCTTTCAAGAAAAACTTCTAGGGCTAATCATATAGGTGCCTGTACTCAGAACCGACACTGGTAGTCAAGGAGAGAATCCTAAGGTGAGCGAGATAACTATGGTTAAGGAACTCGGCAAAATGACCCCGTAACTTCGGAATAAGGGGAGGTGTAGCGATACACCCGCAGGAAATAGGTCCAGGCAACTGTTTACCAAAAACACAGGTCTCTGCTAAAGCGTAAGCTGATGTATAGGGGCTGACGCCTGCCCAGTGCTGGAAGGTTAAGAGGAGATGTTAGTTGGACGCAAGTCGATAACAACGAAGCTTCGAATTGAAGCCCCAGTGAACGGCGGCCGTAACTATAACGGTCCTAAGGTAGCGAAATTCCTTGTCAGGTAAGTTCTGACCCGCACGAAAGGCGTAATGATCTGGATACTGTCTCAACCATAGACTCGGTGAAATCTTAATACCTGTGAAAATGCAGGTTACCCGCTACAGGACAAAAAGACCCCGTGGAGCTTTACTGCAACTTGATATTGAATCAGATGTAACATGTAGAGGATAGGTGGGAGACTTTGAAGTTAGGACGTCAGTTCTAATGGAGTCATCCTTGGAATACCACCCTTGTTATGTTTGACTTCTAACTTGCGCCCATTATCTGGGTGGAGGACAGTGTCTGGTGGGCAGTTTGACTGGGGCGGTCGCCTCCCAAAGAGTAACGGAGGCGCCCAAAGGTTCCCTCAGAATGGTTGGAAATCATTCGTAGAGTGTAATGGCAGAAGGGAGCTTAACTGCGAGACCTACAAGTCAAGCAGATGCGAAAGCAGGGCATAGTGATCTTGCGATCCCGAATGGAAGGGTCGTTGCTTAACGGATAAAAGTTACCCCGGGGATAACAGGCTGATCCCACCCAATAGTTCATATAGACGGTGGGGTTTGGCACCTCGATGTCGGCTCGTCGTATCCTGGAGGTGGAATCGCTTCCAAGGGTTGGGCTGTTCGCCCATTAAAACGGCACGCGAGCTGGGTTCAGAACGTCGTGAGACAGTTCGGTCTCTATCCGTAGTGGGCGTTAGAAAATTGAGGAGTGCTTTTCCTAGTACGAGAGGACCGGAAAGGACGAACCGATGGTGTATCTGTTGTCACGCCAGTGGCAGTGCAGAGTAGCTATGTTCGGAAGGGATAATCGCTGAAGGCATCTAAGCGAGAAGCCCTCTCCAAGATGAGTTTTCTTTATCTTCAAGATATAAGATCCCTTGTAGACGACAAGGTTGATAGGTTAGGTGTGTAAGCATAGTGATATGTTGAGCTGACTAATACTAATAGATCGATAGTTTAATCATTTTAATAATTTGATATAGAAAGTCACATTATCTTGTTTCCAGAGAACAATTATGGTATAATACATTTAATTGGTGACGATAGCAAAGTGGATACACCTCTTCCCATACCGAACAGAGAAGTTAAGCACTTTAACGGCGAAAATAGTGTAAGCGAAAATAGCAAGTTGCCAATTTTTTTATTTGTATAAAAAAGACAGTTATGTATATAATCTGTCTTTTTGTTTTTACTTTTCAACTTTTTTTATTTATATTTATGATAAAAATATATTTGGAGGATATATATGGTAACAGTTAGAAAAAAAGAAGATTAAAAAAAGAAAATATAGAATTATTTTTGTTTTTTTAATATGTGTATTTTTGGTTTTATTTATTGTTATTAAAAAGTTTCTTTGGTAAAGATGAGTCTAGTGATACTATTAACAATAACAATATAAATACAATTGATTATAAAAGCTTTTTATTACAGATAATATTGAATCTGATCATGAATCTTCTATTGATACGATATTTGCGGATGGTATGAATATTGATAGTTATAAATCAGTTCTTGATAAAAAAAGAGAATTATTTAAATAAAGAAGGTAAATATTCTTATATAGATTATAATTTTGATACTAAACTTCATTATTCTGAAATAGAAAAATATTATTAAAAATGTTAAATAAAAAGTTCTATTGTTAAAGTAGAAAAATATAGGTAAGTCTGCTGATAATAGAAATTTGTATGGATTAGAAATTGGAACAGGTAATAGAATTTTTATATTTAGATGCAAATATACATGCAGCAGAGATTGCTAACACACTTATTTTAACTAAATTTTTAAGCGAATTAGTTAATGATTATGAATCTGGTGATGAAGAAACTATATCTTTATTAAAAAATGTTAAATTGGCTGTTATTATATGTATGAATCCTGATGGATATGAGGTATATAATTTTGGTGTAGATTCTTTAAATAATAAAAAAATTTATGGATGTATCAAAAATAAAGATAATATTGATTTTTGAAAAATATTAAAAAAAGCAATGCGAATGGTGTTGATTTAAATAGAAACTACCCAGTTCAAAAATGCTGGATTATATTTTTAAAGGTAAAAAAAGCTTTTTATACAATGTATCATTAACAAAAATCAACAAGTAAAAACTGCTTATTTTGGTGGAAAAAGAACTTGGAAGTGAACCTGAGACGAGAGCAGCAATGTATTTTATGTTAAAACACTATAAAAATGTTTATGCCTATGTTAATTTGCATAGTCAAGGTAGAGTAATATATGCTGGAAAACCAAACTTATCAACCAAATTTAATAAAATTACTAGTAAGTTTGCCAAAGATATAGCAAAAAAATTAATAAATATACGGTTTATGGATTATCTTCTGAAGAAGTTGGCGAGGGAAATGATGGTTCTGTTACTGACTTTATGGCTGAACTTGCTAATGGATTTATTATGAGCAGTAAAACTGGTAGACTTTCTACTGATAAACATATCAATAATTCTTGTTCACTTAAATATTCTTATCCAGTTATTACAATAGAAACCATAAGAACATATACTAGAAATCCAGAATATTTTAAGGATGAATATTATAATTATGGAATGAGAGATGTTTTTATATTCATTGCTTACATGGAAATATGAATAAATTTCATAAATAATATAAAAAAATAGGGAGAAAGTGTTGAAATATCGCAACTATTTTGATATAATACTCCTTGTTCATGGCGCAATTGGTGAAGTGGTTAACACGGCGGATTGTGGTCCCGTTATGCATGAGTTCGATTCTCATATTGCGCCCCATGATTTAAAAATAACTAGTTTAACTAGTTTTTTTATTTTTGCTTTTTAAAAAAATGTGGTATAATATGTATTGTATTAATAATAATTGCTAACAATAAATTTAATAAAAAAATTAATAATTTTTTTTCACAAAAATGTTAACAATTTAGAAATAAAAATATTATTTAGAGGTGAAAAGATGAAAAAAAGAAGATAAGGAAAAGAGAACAATTGATGTTGATGAAAGTGAAGTGAAAGTTAAAAACTAAGACTTATAAAAAAAGATCATAAGGAAGGAATTACTTATGCTATTATAACATTTTTGTGTATGTTTACTTGCTTTTTGGTATTTTTTTATGAATTTTATTTAAAAAAATCTTGTAGTTGAAACAACTAAAAACTATCAAAGATGTAACAGTTACTGATGCTGGTATAGCAGATGCAGTAGAAAAAAAGTATATGACTCAGTTGTTACAGTTAAAAAAATTATACAAGAGGAAAAACTATATTCAACTGGTAGTGGTTTTGTATTTAAAACAGATTCAAAAATATGGATGTATTTTAACAAATTATCATGTTATTAGTGGTGGAAGTAATGTTAGTATTGTTTTTACTAATGATAAGGAAGAAGAAGTTAATGTTGTGGGTTATGATGAGTATTCTGACATTGCTGTTCTAGCTGTTGATAAAGATAAGGTGATTAGTGTAGCAACAACAGGTAGTAGTGAAAATATGAGAATAGGTGATACTACTTTTGCTGTTGGTACTCCAGTCGATTCATCAATTTATTCATGGAGTGTTACAAGGGGAATTCTAAGTGGAAAAAATAGAATGGTTCAAGTTGATAATTATGTTATGAGTGTACTTCAAACAGATACAGCTATTAATAGCGGAAATAGTGGTGGTCCTTTATGTGATTCTAATGGTGAAGTAATAGGAATTACTAATATGAAGCTAGCTAGTTCACAAATAGAGGGTATGGGATTTGCTATTCCAATTGAAGATGCATTAAAGAATGCTGAAACAATTATAAGTGGACAAAAAATATCAAGACCATATATTGGAGTAAGTATTTATGATGCGACTAACTATTTTAGTGGTGAAACTGGACTTTATGTTGAATATGTGGAAAAAGATGGTCCTGCTGATAATGCTGGTATTAAAAAAAGGAGATAAAAATAATAAAAAGTAGGCGATGTTGAAGTAAGCAATTCTTCATACTTTAGATATCAATTATATAAATATGATATTGGTGATAAAGTTAAAATTCACAGTAAGTAGAAATGGTAGTGAAAAAGACATTAACTGTTACACTAACAGGCAGTGGTTCTAAAAAAATTGATAATATTTAAGTCATGTTAATATATATTAATATGACTTTTAATTTTTGATATAATATTTTTTTATAAGTAGGTGAAGTATGAAAAAGATAAAAGAAGCATATAAAGAAAAATAGAAAAGGAGTACTTGCAGTATATTTATTACTTCGTTTTTCTTGTTATATTAGTTATGATAAGACAAATATTTTTTTACATAATTATTGGAATGCTTTTTCTATGCATTCTTGTTCTTATACAATTTTTAATACCATATTTTATAACTAAAAAAATTAAAAAAATTGAACTTCCAAGTATTTTTTTGAAATAATAATTTTACTCTTCATATTTTCTTCAGAAGTTCTTGGTGAAATTCAAAATTTTTATGGAGTATTCAAACATTTTGATACTGTTCTTCATACATTAAATGGATTTTTATGCGCAGCTGTTGGTTTTTCATTAATAGATTTATGTAACAATAATAGTGAGAAAGTTTAATTTATCTCCATGATATTTACCAATAGTAGCCTTTTGCTTTTTTCCATGACAATAGGAGTGCTTTGGGGAATTTTTTTAGAATATAGTATTGATAAAGTTATGTTAAGTGACATGCAGAAAGATAAATTAGTAACTAAGATTTCATCAGTATATTTAAATCCTGAAGGTATAAATAAAGCAATAGTTATTGATGATATTAATAAGACAATAATATATACAAGTGATGGTGAAACTGTAATTGAAGGCGGTTATCTTGATTTAGGACTTAATGATACGATGAAAGACTTAATAGTTAATTTTGTCGGCGCTGTGGTATTTAGTATTTTTGGATATTTATATGTAATTAATAGAGATAAATATAAAATTGCTGAAAAGTTTATGCCAAAAAGAAAGAATATGTAAATTTAGGAATTTATAAATAGAATATGACAAGCAATATATAATTATATGTAAACTTGTTTCATTATTCAAAAATATTATAAAATGTATATATAAAAATAGGGCATGGTTAGTGAGGAAATTATTATGTTAGAATTAAAGAATGTATCTAAGTTTTTATTATAATAAAGGTATGGTTTCAGCTGGATTTAGTAAAAGTAAGTTTAAAGTTTAATCTAGGTGAATTTATTGCGATAACTGGTGAAAGTGGTAGTGGAAAAAGTACATTATTAAATGTTATTTCAGGTTTGGATTCTTATGAAGAAGGAGAAATGTACATTAATGGTGAAGAAACTAGTCACTATAATGAAAGAGATTATGAAGAATATCGTAAAAGATATGTTGGAAATATATTTCAAAATTTTAATTTAGTTAACAGTTATACAGTTTATCAGAATATAGAACTCGTATTACTTTTGAATGGTAAGAAGAAAAAGGATATCAAAAATAAGGTAATAGAAATAATCAAACAAGTTGATTTATATAAATATAGAAATAAGAAAGTTTCTAAATTAAGCGGAGGACAGAAACAAAGAGTTGCGATAGGCAGAGCTATTGCGATGAATACTCCAATTATACTTGCTGATGAGCCAACTGGTAATCTTGATAAAAACTTCTAGTGAAGCAGTTTTTAAAAATTATTACATGATTTATCTAAAGATAAACTTGTAATTGTAGTTACTCATAATTATGATCAAATAGAAAAAAATATGTTACTAGAAAAAAATAACTATGCATGATGGTAAAGTTATTAATGATGAAAAAAATAAGAGATTATGAAAAATGTTACTAATGTTAATCTTACTGATTTTAGTGATATAAAAATGGTATAACAAAGTAAGGTTAGGAGTAAGAAATGCATTTAATATATTTCCTAAATTTATATTAATATTTACAGTGTACCTATTTATTCTAACATCTATATTCTTTTCATATTCTTCACTTAAAGAGATACAACATGCTAGTGACATGGCTGGTACTAATTATTTTTTTAATAATTTTAGTAATAAAAAGAATTGTTATTAAAAAAAGAATGATAAAAACTAGTATAAGTGATGAAGATTATAATAAAAATAAGTAAACTTAATAATGTGGATTATGTTGTTAAAAAAACGATATACTTGTTGATACAAATATTGAATTATCTAGTGATAATTATTATTTTAATGGAATAGTATCTAATATTTCTTTAATTGATAAAGTTGATTATGGTAGACTTCCTAAAGATGATAATGAAATAGTTCTTGAAATATATGCTGGTGATTATTATATGGATTATAAAGATGATTTATTAAACACAGAGTATATTGTAGAACAACTATCAAATGATAGAGTTAAATATAAAGTTAAAATAGTTGGATTAAAAATATGGTACTGAAATATATAATCGTATTTATTATGTAACTGATAAATTTCAAAATGATATAAGTGAAAAATAGTAATAAAAAAATATAGTACTATTAAATATAATTTTATGGATGTAGATGGAATTTCATATACTGATTCTTTTTACTAATGAGATATTACCTAGTAATAAAGTTCCAAGTGGTAGCGTTATTATTCCAGAAGAATTTATTTATAGATGTAAAGATAATAATTGTAAGGATAAATCTTTTTAAAGTTAATGTTTCAAATATATATTATGATATAGATACAGAATTTAAAGTTATAAACAATACTGATAAAAAAAGAATATATATAATTTAACTGGATATAAATATGAAGATTATAATACTTGTATTTTTTTATTAATGATAAAGATTATAATAATTTATTTGATAAAGGTTATTTTTCAAAGTTCAGTATTTGTTAAAGATGAAAAAAATGTAAGAAAAACAATAAATGAACTAAATAATCTTGGCTATAAAACATTATATATTGCTGATACTTTACAATATGATAGTTCTTTTTGGATTTGGTGTTGATATATTAAAAAGTATGTTCACTTGCTATATTATTAATTTGTTTATTCTTTATTTCTTATTTCATAATAAGATTAGTATTAAAAATCAAGAAATGTTTATTATTCAACACTTAGAATACTTGGTTCAACTCTTAGTGCGACTAATGATTTATTAAGAATAGAGTTACTTACAATATCACATACTGTATTTTTTTAACATTTACTGTTTTTCATATTACTTAACTATTATAGTGTTATTGATGTACTAAATATTAAAAACTTTGTGTAATTATATTACAGTTGGTAACTATATAATAATATATATATGTTTACTTTTGTATGACACTTCTTATCGCAAATAGATATTCTAGAAAAATTATTTAAAAAAATACTGTTATGAATACTTATAGAGAGGAAGTGTAATTATGATAGAGCTTAAGAATGTTAATAAATTTTTTTATAGACATAAAAAGAATGAAAAACATGTTATTAATGATACAAGTTTAAAATTAGATGATACAGGTCTTGTTGCTTTACTTGGACCTTCTGGTTGTGGTAAAACTACACTTCTTAATACTATTGGTGGTCTTGATGATATAAATAATGGTTCTATATTTATTAATGGACAGAGAATATCTAAAAAGAAGTAGTTATAATATAGATAAGATTAGAAATTTAAATATAGGATATATATTTCAAGATTATAATTTAGTTGACGATATGACTGTGTTTGATAATGTTGCTTTATCACTTAAGTTATGTGGTATTAAAGATGAAGATGAGATAAAGAAACGTGTTTATTATGTACTTGGGAAAGTAAATATGTATAGATATAGAAATAGACATGCATCAATGCTTTCAGGTGGTGAAAGACAAAGAGTAGGTATTGCAAGAGCTATTGTTAAAGATCCAAGTATTATAATTGCTGATGAACCAACAGGTAATCTTGATAGTAAGAATACAATAGAAGTAATGAATATAATTAAGGCTATATCTAAAAGATAGACTTGTAATACTAGTTACACATGAAAGTGAACTAGCAATGTTTTATGCATCAAGAATACTTAAGATTGAAGATGGAAAAATAATAAGTGATGAAATTAACGATCATAATAATGATTTAGATTATAGAATGGATAATAAAAATATATTTACTTGATATGAAAAAAATCATGATAGTATTAATAATGATAAATATAATATAAATTATTATAGTGATAATGATAATAAACTTGATATAACAATTGTTGTTAATAATGGTATTATTTATATAGAAAGTAAAAAAATAAAGTAGATATAATTGATAATAATTCTAGTATTGAACTTGTTAATGATCATTATAAAGCTATTTCTAAAGATATATATAATGAATATAAATTTGATTTTGATAATATAATAGATAATAATTATAAGAAAAAAATATTCATCTGTATATAGTATCTTTAAATCAATAAGGAATGGTTTTAGTAAAAATTAGAAGTTATTCTACTATAAAGAAAGTATTATTATTTGGATTTTTTTAGTTTCAGGTATGTTTGTTACATATTCAGCTTCATCATTATTTGCATTAAAGAATATAAAAAGATAGTGATTTTTGTTACAATGAATAAAAAAATTATTTAGTTATTGATAATAGTAGAATAACAGTTGATAAGTTTAAAGATATTGAAAAATAATCCTAATGTTAATTATGTTATACCTGGTAAAAAGTAGTGTTAATTTTTAATTTTTAAAAATTGATGACTATTATCAAACAAGTGATACAGTATTTTCTTTTAAGTGGTTCATTATCTAGTATAAATATGATTAATAAAAAAATAACATTATAAGAGGTAGAATGCCTAGTAATGAAAAATGAAATTGTAATTGATAAAGTTGTTTATAATAATTTAAATAGTACTGTTAAGTGTGCTGGTATATTAACTATTAATGATATACTTAATAGAGATGTATATCTTGAATCATTATATTATAAAATAGTTGGTATTGTTGATATGGGAAGTCCATCTATTTATACTTATGAAAGTGAATTTACTAATATAATTGCTTTAAGTAAAGATGATGATGTTTATGGCAGTTATATAGAAGAAAAATTCTACTAGTAATATATATGATTATAATATTTATAAAGATAGTATTAAACTTAAGAAAGGAAATTATCCAGTTAATGATTATGAAGTTATAATTAATGATATAAATAGTGAAGAATATGAAATAGGCAAGTATGTTGATTATAAAGTTAATGATAAAAAATTAAAAGTAGTAGGATATTATACATCAAGTAATACTTCTATGGATAAATATTTGGTTAATAATAATACAATTAAATATAATAATATTTTTAAATAAAAAAAGGTGTAAGTATTTATGCTAAAGATAAAGAATTAGTATTAAATAAATATAGAGAAGAAAAAAATATAATATTAAGGATTCATATATTTATAGTAGAGATAATTATGTTAAAGAAACAAAAGAGAATCTTAAACCAAGTTTTATATTTGCATTTATAATGGTAATAGTTTCTTTAGTAGAAATTTATTTAATTGTGAGATCTTCTTTCTTATCAAGAATAAAGGAAGTTGGTATTTTTAGAGCAATAGGTGTTAAGAAAACTGATATATATAAAATGTTCTTAGGTGAAATATTTGCGATAACTACTATATTTAGTATGTTAGGTGTTATATTTATGACATATATTATTAAGGGACTTAGTAAACTTCCATTAGTGGGTAAAGATTATTATATGGATACTAGTGTGTTTATACTTGTTGTGTTATTCATTTATGTATTTAATATATTAATTGGACTTTTACCTGTTATTAATACTGTAAGAAAGTCACCTGCAAAAATACTATCAAGAAGTGATATTTAGTATGGACTTTTGATACATTTTGTGTTAAAATCTATTGTAATTGATGGAGAAGGAAAGAAGAAGATACTTAATTTATAGAGAGTTAGTGTTTGGTGAAAACTAATATGATGGTTCTTTTAAATGGTTCTGGAGTCAAATCGTATTTATGCGTTAAATATTAAGTTGCATGTTAGTCATGAATTAAGGTGGTACCGCGGTTTTTAATCGTCCTTAGTTTATGACTTTTTATTTTAAGGAGGGAAAAATGGAAAAGGAAAAATTTTATATTACAACACCTATATATTATCCAAGTGCGAACTTTCATATAGGGCATTGTTATACAACTATTATAGCGGATGCAATTGCTAGATATAAAAGATTAAAAGGATATGATGTATTCTTTCAAACAGGTACTGATGAACATGGTCAAAAAATTGAAAAGAAAGCAGAAGAAGCTGGTGTTAGTCCTATTGAATATGTAAATCCTATTATTGATAATGCAAAGGATTTATGGAAAAGTTTAAATATTTCATACGATTACTTTATTAGAACAACTGATAGTGATCATGAAAGAAGAGTACAAGAAATATTTAAGAAAATGTATGATAAAGGTGACATTTATAAAGGTGAATACAAAGGACTTTATTGTACACCTTGTGAATCATTCTGGACAGAAAGTCAACTAGATGAAAATGGTATGTGTCCTGACTGTCATAGAGAAGTTCATGAAGTAAAAGAAGAAGCATATTTCTTTAGATTATCTAAATATCAAAAAGATTTAGAAAAGTTTTTATGAAGATAATCCTAATTTTATACAACCACTTACTAGAAAAAATGAAATGTTAAATAATTTTATTAAGCCAGGTTTATCTGATTTATGTGTTTCAAGAACATCATTTACTTGGGGAATACCTGTTACTTTTTGATGATAAACATGTTATTTATGTATGGATAGATGCTCTTTCTAACTATATTACTTCACTTGGATATCCTGATAGAAATAGTGAAATGTTTAAAAAGTATTGGCCTGCTGATTTACATTTAGTTGGAAAAGAAATCGTAAGATTTCATACTATTATTTGGCCATGTATGTGTATGAGTTTAGGAATAGATTTACCTAAACAAGTATTTGGTCATGGATGGTTAATTATTAATGGTGGTAAAATAGGAAAATCATTTGGTAACTATAAAGATCCAAGAAAATATATTAATACATATGGAGTAGATGCTGTTAGATATTTTGCTTTAAGAGAAGTACCTTTTGGTAATGATGGTAACTTTTTCAGAGGAAGCATTAATATCAAGAACAAATAGTGATCTTGTAAATACATATGGAAATCTTGTTAATAGAACAATTGCGATGAGTAAAAAATACTTTGATTCTAATGTTACTAATCCTAATGTATATGAAAGCGTTGATGATTCAGTTGTTGAATATGCTAAGGAACTTCCTAATATTGTATATGAAAAAAATGGATTCACTAAAAAGTAAATGAAACACTTGAAAGTATATTTGAATTATTAAAAAGATGTAATAAATATATAGATGATACTACTCCATGGATACTTGCTAAGGATGAAGGTAAGAGTGATAGACTTAAGACAGTTTTGTATAACTTACTAGAAGGAATACGTATATCTACAATATTACTTAGACCATTTATACCTGGTACATGTGATAAAGTATTTAATATGTTAAATACAAAGAATATTGATTTTGATACATTAGACTTTGGTAATTTAGAAACAAATATTAAATTAAATGAATCAAGTATATTGTTTAATAGAATAGAAGAAAAAAATAGTTATGTACAATGCATAACTTTTTTTAATATAATTAAATTATGAAAGAATTAAAACTAAATACAAATACAAATTTTATCAAATTAATAGCCATTATAACAATGACTATAGATCATATTGGATATGTGTTTTTTTCCTAACATATTAATTTTTTTAGAATAATTGGTAGAATAGCATTTCCATTATTTGTTTATTCAATGATGATAGGGTATTTTTAGAACAAAAAGATTTATCAAAAATACATAGTTAGATTATTGATAATTGGAATAATATCACAGTTTCCATATAGTTTATTATTTAATGTAGATAGACCTAATGTTATGTTTACCTTAATATTTACATTATTATATTATTATACTCTTGATAAAAAAAGAAGTGGTGGATAATGCCTATTTTAGTACTAATCCCATTTGCATTAAATTTTTGAATACTCTTTGATATATCTATTTTTTTAGTACCAATATTCTATTATTTTAGAAAGAATGGTTTGTTATTATCTATTTCATTTATATTATTTTATTTAAACTATTTAATTTATCCAGTTGATTCATTTAGTATAGCAACATTTTTTTACCATATTATGTTTACCATTTATACTTATTAAGACAGATGTAAATATTAAAAATAAATAAGTATTTTTTTCTATTTGTATTATCCAATTCATATAATTATATTGCTTATAATTAAGTATTTATTGTAGCATAGTAGTATAGTGATATAGTGTAAGTGAGGTAAAGATGTGGATATTTAATTTAAGAAAGGTGTACTTGAATTATTAGTTTTACTATTTTTACAACTAAGTGTGATAGATATGGTTATGAACTTGTAGAAGAAGTAAGCAAGGTAGTTAATGTTAATGAAGTAACTATATATCCTAATTATGATTTTTTTATAAAAATAATATTAAATGATGTTAAGAATAAGAAGTTCTATATTATGATGATTTTAGAAGTATAAAGTTAGAAGTTATTGCGAATGAAAAAAAGCATTAAATAAATTGAAAATTGAAGGATAAGTTATATTATTCCTTTTAATATGCTATAATATTTTGTATGAAGAAGTTTAGGAAATATATTATATTAATTTGTTTATTTGTTATTGTTATGGTAGGAATACTTATATTCTTTTATATTTAGGTATGATAGAATTCACTTATTAAATAAAGGTAGAAAACTACTTAATTATGTATATAAAAATTGATAGTGGATTATATAAATATAAATATGGTGTTCTTGATAATAAAGGTAATATTATTGAAACAAATGATTTTATAGATGGTACTGGTGAAGTAGAGAAAGATAAATATGGTAATGTTAGATTATATATTGAAAGTAAGGATTATTGTGTTTATAAGACTTATTTAGGAAAAAGTA
Source organism: Clostridium sp. (assembly GCA_022010095.1). Lineage (GTDB taxonomy): Bacteria > Bacillota_I > Bacilli_A > RF39 > UBA660 > CAG-1000. The sequence continues at coordinate 823,134 of CP091739.1, read as the reverse complement.
AATATCATTAAAGATAAATGTGGTGATTTTAAAGATTTAAATGTAAAAACTTAATAAGAATAATACAACTATATCATTTGATTTTTAATAATAGAGTTAGTTCATATATGATATCTAGTAATGATGACTTTAATGGTGAATGGGAAAATATTTCTAATAATAATTTAGTACTCAAATATTATAGTAATCTAAAAAAATATATATGGTTTCGTGATGATGAAGGTAATATTAGTAATGTTATAAGTTTTGATATAGAATGTTTAAATACAAATAAAAGTGATTATGATAAAGATATATATTATTGTGATGGTTCAACTGTATATATTAATTCTAGTGAATGGATAGTGTTATCAAATAATGAAAACGAAATTACTTTAATGAAATATTTGCCTTTAAGTGATAAGTTATCACATTGTAGTAATGTGAGTAGTACATTTTGTAGTGAAAAGAATAAGTATAGATGGAGTAATTCATACATAAACTATTATCTTAATAATGACTATATTAATTCTTTTAAGGACTATGATTTAGTAAGTTATGATATATGTGATGATATCGATAATAAGAGTTGTGATGGTGAATATTGTGGGGGATACACTCGTGAAGAAATAGAAAGTAATAAATGGAGTTGTAGTAGTTATACGAAAAAGTAAGATTAGAATTATAAATTATTATGAATATAGTCTTCTTGCGAATAAATATAGTGATATGTCTTTATTTAAAGGTAGTTATTGGATGAGTGATATTAGCAATGATAAAGGTTATTCAGTTTCAAATACTGATGTATATATTTATGAAGACTATAATAATAAATTAGATATAAGACCAATTATTACAATAAAGAAATAGTCTATTAAAAAAAGATTGATTTTAAATATTTCAATCTTTTAGTTTACATACTTATTTCGACACTATCATTATTTTGTTTTGTATTTCTATTTGTATACATTTGACTTTCATATATAAGTCTTTGATTAGCAATATTAATTAATGTTAATACTTCTCTAGCGGTCATATTTCTATTTGATGTTATTATACAGTGTGTACAATTATGATCAACATAAATTTCTTGTATAGAAAAAAATTATTATCAATAATATCTTGTATATTTATACCATCATACATATTTATACAAAAATTCTATTTTCCCATCTTTTTTTAATTGTAAATTCATAAATGCTTTTTTTTCGAAGGTATTTTCTTTAGTAATTTCTTCTAAACATTTAAAAAAATATTCTGCATAACTTTGGTTTTCAAATTTATATAAGTCAGCAATAGTTAACTCGGATAGTTTTTGATGTAAGTTATTATCTTCTTCTTTATCATGTTTTTTTATCTTCTTCACGTTTTAAAAATTTGTCTTATTGCATCTAATTCTTCTATATCAACACTTTCTGGATTACAAAAATAAGTCATACATTTCTTTATCATTTTTTTAAAAGAAAATGTTTTATTCATATTTCTCATAAATCCAAATAAGTAGTAAAAATTTTAATGTATTTTCATCAGTATCATATTTTTTTAACCAATTTATAGAATTCATCAATATTAGGTTTTTGATCTAGGGTTTTTGAATCATTAAATCATATAAAAATATGTATTTCTTCTTCTTTTTATTGATATTGGTTCTTTTTCCTTTATAACTGTTATTTCTGATATAATTTATTAATAAATTTCTATAGTTTAATGATTTTTTTCACTTTTTCCTTTCAATTGAACGAGCATGTACTGGGTCTCTTTCATCAGTTGGATATAGTTTTCCACTTATGGATAAAATTGCTTGTTGAATACAACTTGCATAATTTCCACGATATAAAAATAACTTTGTAATCTTTATAAGCTTCTTCTGGTAATTCATCAATATATTCTTCATTTACTAAAAGTATTGTTTGATTACTTAATTTTAATGAACTATGCGTCCATGAGTCACTTGGGTTAACAAATGCGATAACATCAGTATGTAAATGCATTGGTTCTATAATGACATATTTAGGTTGTTCCCATGATCCAGCACCATCTCCAGTTGCTGTAACAACATTATTAATAGTGAAGTGAACTGTATTTCTATGTGATAATGCTTCGCATTCTTTACATACACCATTCTTTTGAATTTTGACTGTGCCTCGTTTTTCACCATCATAATTAGTTAATATAGTTTTATTTCTTGGATAATAATCAGTAACATGTACCATAAGTTCACTTGGACTATCACTAAAATCAATATTTTTAATATTCTTGGAACTCTCATTAGTAATTGTTAAAAGCCCTTTCTTGCCTATAGTAAAAACATTCTGGTAACATTGTTAAATCTTTTTTTCTAGTTCTTTTGATTTAGTTGAAATTTCAGTACCTCTTTTTACGCAATTGATTTAATTTTTTTCTTGTGTTTCTTGTAGTTGCTTTTTTTTATATTTTCAATTTCTTCTTTTATTTTTTTCTTTTTTTCTTTACGTGTTTTTTTTAATGGATGTAATACTTTTTTTAGAAAAAAATTATTTAGTTCATTACACTTTTTTTATTTAATTCATCTAACCTTCTATTTAGAAAACTTATTTGTGTATTTAAAAGTAATTTCTTTTTCCAATTTCTATATCTTCTTTAGTTATATTATCTAACATAATTCTTTTTTTGATATAATTCTTCATAACCTTTTATTATTTCTTTTTGGATTTTTTTACTTGTTTCCATTTTTTTACTCACCTATAGTTATCTTATATTTATGTTTTTAATTATAACATTTGGGATTGTTTAAATAAAGGTTAAATTATTGTTTAATATGATTAATGTTAAAAATACGATTGAATAATGGTATTTAATATGATAAAAATTATACTGATAATAGGAGACGTTATTATGGAAGAAGAAACTAAGAAAATTAATGATAATGATGTTAACAATATAGATAATAATAGTGATAATGAAGAAGAAAAAAAGTCATAAGAAAAAGAATTTTTAATACTTTTGTTATTACTTTTTGTTTGTTTTGATTATTGTTTTTTTACAATTGGTGCAAATCTTAAGAAAAAGAGAAGGAATGGTATTTAATGTTGATATTAATGATGATGGTATTCCTGAAGTTAATTTGACTTTTTGATACTAAGAAATGTCAAGTTAATTGTACTAATGATAATAGAAAACCTAAATTAAATATTGATTATGGTGGTAGTAAAAAAACCTACATTTAATGTTGATAGTACGGGAGATGGGAAGCCTGATAAAAACTTAATGAATCAAGACACTAATGGAGATGGCAAGTGTGACCTTAACTGTGATACTGATGATGATGGATGGCCTGATACTAATATTGATTTAGATGGTGATGGTGAACCAGATATCAATTTAGATATTGATAGGGATGGAAAATGTGATTTAAATTGTGATATAGATAAAGATGGAATACCTGATACTAATATTGATACTAATGATGATGGAAAATGTGATATAAATTGTGATACTGATGGAGATGGAAGACCTGATATAAATATTGATTATAATGATGATAGGAAACCACATTTTAATGAGGACACAAATGGTGATAACAAACCTGATAAGAATCTTATGAATCAAGATACCGATGGAGATGGCAAGTGTGATCTTAATTGTGATACAGATAAAGATGGATGGCCAGAATCAAATATTGATTTAGATGGAGATGGTAAATGCGATTTAAATTGTGATTTTTGATAAAGATGGTAAATGCGATATAAATTGTGATACTAATGGAGATGGAAAACCTGATATAAATATTGATACAAATAAAGATGGTAAATGTGATATAAATTGTGATACTAATAAAGATGGAAAAACCTGATATAAATATTGATTATAATGATGATAGGAAACCACATTTTTAATGAAGATACAAATGGAGATAACAAACCTGATAGAAATCCAATGAATCAAGATACTGATAACGACGGAAAATGTAATTTGAACTGTGATACTAATAATGATGGATGGCCAGAATCAAATATTGATTTAGATGGAGATGGCAAATGTGATTTGAATTGTGATTTAAATAAAGATGGTAAATGTGACTTAAATTGTGATACAAATGGAGATGGAAAGTGCGACTTAAATTGTGATACAAATAAAGATGGTTATTGTGATGTAAATTGTGACACTAATGGGGATGGTAAATGTGATAAAAATTGCGATATTGATGGGGACGGAAAATGCGATTTAGATTGTGACACTAATAATGACGGAAAATGTGATTTAAATTGTGATACTAATAAAGATGGCAAATGTGATATAAATTGTGATACTAATAAAGATGGAAAAATGTGATTTAAATTGTGATACAAATAATGATGGCAAATGTGATATAAATTGTGATACGAATAAAGATGGAAAAATGTGATATAAATTGTGATACTAATAAAGATGGCAAATGCGATTTAAATTGTGATACAGATAAAGATGGCAAATGTGATTTAAACTGTGATACTAATAATGATGGCAAATGCGATTTAAATTGTGACACTAATAAAGATGGAAAATGTGATTTAAATTGTGATACTGATGGAGACGGAATTTGTGATAAGAAATGTGACACAAATGGAGATGGAAAGTGTGATACAAATTGTGAAGACAAGCCTGATGATGTTGATATTAATGAAGGCGATGTTTATGTTTTAACACTTGATAGTAGTGATTATGATATATCTAATATTGCTCCTGGGTGGACTGGTACTAAAAAGTTTAAATTGTCTAATACTACCGATACAGTTCAAACAATAAGTATGAAATGGATTAATGTTACTAATACATTTACTAATACAAATAATTTATATTATAGTGTTACTAGAAATAAAACGAAAGTTATTAACAATGCTAGAATACCATATAAAAGAAACAGATATTATAAAAGAAGTTATAATACCTGCGAAAAACATCTTATGAATGGACATTTAATTTTTGAATTTAAAGATACTGGAAAGAATCAAGATATTGATATGGGAAAAAGTATTTGATGCTAAAAATTAAAATAATTGTCAAACAAAAAAATAATAGTTTTAATCGACTATTATTTTTTTAAATATTTTTTTGAATTATAAATTTGTCTATTAATTTATAAATTGTATTTATTATAATTGATAGTACTATTGATAATATAAATACTAATGGTATTATAGTAAAATATCCTTTAAATGAATAAAGGTTTGTATCTTTGAAAAATATGAAAATATAGTAAATTATCAGCTATCACTGAAAGCAAGTATATTCCTAGTGATAAATTAGATATTTTTAGTAATTATTTTTTTGATATTACTTTTTGGCATTTTATTAAGATTTAAATTAATAATAAATATGAAAAAAATAATACAGCTGTTAAAACATTAAATATACTTCCACGATTATTATATATTTCACTTTTTAAAAACAATCACCTTTTTGAAAAATATAATATTTATATAACTTGATAGTGCTGTTAAACTAAAAAAATAATAATATATTTACATACTTATTAATATTAATTTTATATTCCTTTTAAATAACAACCTATAAAAATAATATGTTAATGGATATATATTAATCCACCAATCTGGAATAATAATGTATTTTATATTTAATATACCTTGAAAAAGATGTTAATGATAACATTGTTAATATAAGTAATTGTTTTTGTGTTTTTTTACTCTTCAAATTATTATATATTAAGTTTATAACAAGGAATTAAAAAGAAATAATCCAATGTACATTTCTATATACCATGAATAACCACAACTAAATGTTAATATTTTTTTCTAAAAATATAATTTATATTAAAAAGGATCATTATTATATATTTTTAAAAATAAATTAGAATAGCAATAGTGCTTAATAAATAAGTAATTAATACTCTAAAAAAATACCTATATAATATTTTTTTATTTAACTTTTTATCTTTCATAAGATAACCAGTAGTTATCATAAATAACGGAACACATATCATAAACATAGTTCTAAAAAAATATACCAACAAACATATTTATTTCATTTATTTTCATATTATAAAAATTTTTGTATTTAAAAAAAGAAGTGTACCGAAATCACTAAAAAAACAGCTATAGATTTTTATTAAATCAATATTTATATTTCTTTTATTCATAAATTATGTCCTTACTAGGAAAAATTGTATCATAATAATTATATTGACTACAAGATATTAGTAAAAATAAAAAAATAATAGTTTTAGCTAGCTATTATTTTTTTCTTGTATAAACTATTGTTATTATAAATGATAAACTTGAAATGATAAGCCCAATTATGAATCCATTTGGAATATATTTCATTGTTATATTATGTTTACCTTTTTTTCTAAATCTATACATATAAATGCATCATAACATCTTTCATAATTTACATTCTTATTATCAATATAAATATTCCATCCTTTATCATATGGAACTGATAAAAAAAGAATACATTCTTATTATTATCAACATTTATAGTTCCTTCTATATGACTATCTTTATTATATTTTTGTTATATTAAGTTCATTCTTTTTTTAAGTTCATTTATTGCTTCAATATATTTATTATAATCTATTTGAAACCATTTTTAATGAATTGATTTCTATTTTAGATGAATTTGATCTTACTATAATTTTATATTTATCATTTTTTTATTAATGAATATTGGTGTTTGATAATTAACTGAATTTTCTATTTCTTTTGTCATTAATATATAACTTATAGTAACCAATGAATGTTATATTTTTACTTGGTATAAGGAATATACTTTTATCTGCTTTATTATTTATTTCAACATAGAAGTCTTCTTTTGGTATTACATATGTTTTATTATCTTCTTTTTCTATCTCATAATTATACATTTTAGTTTCAACATTACTATATCTTTCATAATTTGTATTTAACATTGAATTAATTAAATTTTTCAGTGTTTTTTTATATGTACTATTTGTTGTTTTTATATTCTTTATTATAAACCATATATCCTAGACTTAATGCTTCTTTATTTAAATACATATATGGATTAGTATCATATACTTTTTCATAATATAATTCATCTTTGTTACCATTTATATATTTAACACCAAGTATGGATGTCATATATGGATTATCATTATTAAATATAACATTAGCATTATCATTAACTTTATAATTGAATTTCTTTAAGAAGTTTAATACTCTTGCATTTCTTACTGAATTAAAAATGATTTATACCATTATAATTATATAGAGAAGGTGCATTATAAATATCACTTGTACCTAATTCCATTCTATAAAAAAATTATTATCTTTTATCTTCTAATTCTTTTTATATGATTTACTGCATTTCTATTAACTTCATTATTCATTTTTATAATATTCTAATGTTGATATTTTTAGGCAATTCTTTTTGAGTTATTATTGTATTAAAAGTTATTTCTATAAAGAATAGCATTATAATTAAATATTTAGCATTTTTTTATTATTTAGTAAAAAAATGTATATTGTAGTAAAAAGTATTACGCTTAATATATATGATACTAATTTAAGAGGTTGTAAATAGAACTTAATATGCATTATTGGATATATTGTTAATAATAAATATACAATAATTGTTACAATATTTAATTTAATATTATCTTTCTTTTGAATATTTATTAATTCTTTCATAGCAATTGTTATTAAAAAAAGAATGAGAAAGTAAATATATATCTATTAGGATACCATATTGGTCTTTGAAATAAATGCCATGCATAATCAATAAGATTAAAAACTAATACTTAATAAGAAAAAAATAATACAAATATTAATGTGACAATTCTTTCTCTTTTTAGATATTTTTTTATTAAAGAAATATTTTAGTACGAGAACTGTTACTAAAAAGTGATACATATATATTAACAGTACCATATTTTAAATCCTCGGATGTTGTTGAACCTGGGAATGATTTATAAAATACATTGATAAAATTAAAATTAAAATGTATGTAATTTGTTTGTCTACTATCAGCATAAAGTAATGCTTTTTCCTTTTTAAAAAGTTCTTTTTGCTTCAGGAATAATAATTATCATGCACATAAATCCTGAAAGTAAACTTGATATGATAAAAATCTTTTAATGACTTTTTTTTATCTAATTTATAAATTACTACATTATAAATAAAAATATAATAATGAAAAATATACATACCATATAACCTATATAGAAATTAGATATTATTGATAGGGTAAGTGATATTATATATAGTCTATTTTTTTCTTTCAAACATTAGTTTTTTTCAAGACCAAGCATAACTATTGGAAATAAAACTACTGTATCAAAAATACATATAGTTAAAGAAATAGCATACGTTATATGCCATTAGGGCATAAGCAATACTGAATATTGTATATCTTAAGTTAGATTGATTTTTTTGAATTTGTATTTTAGATATTTACACATCATTATACCTGAAAGACCTATTCTTAAAAAAATAATAAATGTGTAATATTCAAATATTGTTTCACTTGTACTAAATATACATAATAGGTTAGTTGGATTAAATAAATAATATATAGCGGTCGCATAGAAGTTATATCCAAGTGAACCTTTGAATGAATAAAACAGACTTTCTTTTCCAAGTAATACATTTTTATAGTAACTTGTGAATCCAGCATATTGGTAGTAGCCATCGTATTTTGATAGTATTTCTTCTCCTAAAGGAAAGTTTTCTGTAAATAGACATGCTATTGACATAATTAATATTGGTATTATAAATGCTAACATTTCTGGGGTAAATATTTTTTTAGAATTTTTTTCATATACATCACATAAAAATATTTTTATCATAAATTTTTTTAAAAAAATGGATTGAAATTGTAAAAAAATAATGCTATGATTATATTGTAAAGGAGGATACGAAAGATGGACAATAATAAAGGTCAAACAATATTTCTATCAGTTATTGGTATTGCAACATTATTAGTTGCTATTGTTGGAGCTACATTTGCATGGTTCAGTATTTCTGTAAGTGGTAATGCTAATGCATCAAGTATCGTTGTAACTACTGCTAAGTTAGGTAGTGTTGAATATACAGATGGTGCTGCTATTACTATGAATAATATTAGACCAGAAACTTCTCCACAAGAAGTTAAAACTTTTACAGTTGCTAATACTGATTCAGCTGCTACTGAAACTATTGAGTACAAAATTGGACTTGTTATTGATACTAACACTTTAACTGATGTTGCTGATGGTGCATTTACTCATGAGTTAACTGGTGTAAGTGATAAGACTTCTGGAGCAGGAACTTTAGTTACAGTTGCTAAAGAAGCAGTACCTACTGCAAGTAAAATTTTAGGTAATGGTTCTTTAATTGGATATGAAAAGCATACTTATACTTATACTATTCAATTTGCTGAAACTAATAAAGACCAAAATGCTGCTCAAGGTGCTAAATTTGGAGCAAAGATTAATGTTGCTTTAAAATCTGACAAAATCAATGGTATTACTGAATAATAAAGTCAAATAAAGGTAGTTACATAACTACTTTTTATTTTGAAAAAAATATATTACATTTAATTTACTATTAAAAATAAAAATTGAATGTGAAAAATTATTGTATCTTTTATAATTTTTTTGATATTATATATATAGTATGGAGGCTGTGATATGGAAAAATGATAGTACATCAAAAATCTAATACAATTATATATATATTAGTATTAATTGTAATGCTTGCTATGCTTGTTGGGACTTCATATGCTTATTATGTTAAAAGAATTAAAAATGGTGATGAAACACGTGTCGTTATTAAAACTGCTAATATGTTAATGAGATATAAGGAAACAGGAGAAATTAATGTAGCTGACATAGAACCTGGTTTTGGAAAAAGTCTATGAACTTTTCAATTGAAAAATTATAGTACTGATACATTAGGTAAATATAAAATTAAAAATTAGAGGTTGTAACTCCTTTAATAGATAAAAGAAGATGAAAACCTTTTGTATATGAACTTACAGGTACAGCAAATAATAATCCTTCTAATAATACTTTAGTAAATATAAGTGAAAAAAATCTGTTCCTGTTACTACTACTGTTTTAGGACATGCTATTATAACTCCTGAAACTTTACATGATTATAAGTTAACAATAAAATTAAAAGGAAAAATGGAAAAAAATCAAAAATTATTTATCTGGTAAAAATATTTATTGCTAAAATTGTTGTAGAAAAAGACTATGAATAGGTGAAGTGAAATATATGGAAGAAGATAAAAAGATTAAAATTTAAAAAGACGTTTACATATGATTTCTAATATAATAAGTTATACTTTGATTATTATATTGATGATGATTGGTTCATTTTTGGTATTCTATGTTATTGATGGAAAAATATGTAAGGCTAAGGGCAAAACTCCTATGTTTGGATTATTTACTATCATAAGTCCTAGTATGACAGGTACAATTGATGTATATGATGTTGCTTTTGTAAAAAGAATTGATCCTAATAATTTAAAGAAGGGTGATATAATTACATTTTATTCTGAAAATACATTCTTTGGTGGAACACCTATTACACATAGAATTATTAATATAGATGAAAATGATGGTAATGGAAGATTATTTACTGTTCAAGGAGATGCTAATCCTAAAGCAGATGATGAAAAAGTAAAAGCAAGTAATGTTGTTGGAAAAGTATATTTTAAGATTCCACAACTTGGTAGAATTCAATTCTTCCTTGCATCTAAGAGTGGTTGGTTAATCGCAATATTAATTCCATCACTAGGTATCATTTCTTATGATATATTTAAATTATTTAGATTAATGTTGCTTAGAAGTAAGCTATTAAGTTTAGAAAAACGAACATGGAAATATTTAAAAAAAGTTCTTTGAAGTTTATTCAAAAAACTTTTTATTTGCGATAATTCTTTCATTATTTGGATTTATTTTTAATGCTTTGTTTATATGTCTTAAACCTTCTTTTTTATTACCATCATAGTAGTAGCAGATGCTTAATATGTCATCTAGTGTTTCATCTTTTGTAAATATTTCATTTATATATGTTAGATTAGGATTAGTTATTTTTGATGCTTTTTTACCATATTTGATAGCGTCTTTATATTGTTTTTAGGCTATAGTATAGCATTGTTAATTCAACATATGGTTCTTTTAAATATGGTGTTTCATTGATTGCTTTTTTATACCACATTTCTGCTTCATTATATCTTTTTAGTGCTATGTAGCATCTTCCTATATATCTCATCGAAGCACTTCTTTCATCTTTCCATTTTGATGTTTTTTTAAATTTAAATGTTTTATTAATGTATCTATGCATTTATTCCATTTTTTATAGTACATATATTCTCTACCTAAATAATGTAGATTTCTATCATCATTAGGATCTTCTTTTACTGATAATTCTAATAGTTTTAGATATGAACTTCTTGATTTAGCTTGATCGGGGTAGTGGTTAATAATTATTTTATCTGTTTGAATTATACTTTCATTTGAGATAGGCTTTAGTACTTCATGTACTGGGTGTGTCCATATATATTTATTATTAGCGTGTATTTTATCAGCATAGAAACTTATTAATGGTTTATCTTTTTCATCTAGTTTCCAGTTGTATAAATATTTTATTCTTGTTATATTGTTATTCCATAGTTTTAATAATTCATCTTTCCATCCTGGTAGTATGACTTCATCTAAATCTAAACATATACATATATCTGCATCTTTAGGTATTAATTTTAGAGATTCATTTCTTGCTATATCAAATCTCCATGGATTAATGATTTTCTTTTTTACTTTGATTCCTAATTCTTTAAATTTTTTGATTGAGTTATCAATTGAGCCTGTATCTAAAACACATATATAGTCTGCTTCATTTATACTGTTATACCATTTTTCAATGAATTTTTCTTCATTTTTACATATGGCATATACACATACTTTATATTTTTTCATTAAGCAGCAGGTCCAGTTGGTCCAGTAGGCCCAGTTGGTCCAATTTCACCTTGAAGTCCTTGAGGTCCAGTAGGCCCAGTTGGTCCAATTTCACCTTGAAGTCCTTGAGGTCCAGTAGGCCCAGTTGGTCCAATTTCACCTTGAAGTCCTTGAGGTCCAGTAGGCCCAGTTGGTCCAATTTCACCTTGAAGTCCTTGAGGTCCAGTAGGTCCAGTTATACCTTGAAGTCCTTGAGGTCCAGTAGCACCAGTTGGTCCTTGTGGTATGGTTAAGTTTAAAACATAGTTAGGCGCTGTTCCTGTTATTGAAGCAGTTGCTTCTGTACCAGGTGCACCAGTTGTAATTGTTCCGATTGAAAGAGTAGGTGTTTCGCCAGCAGCACCTGTTTCTCCTTGAGGTCCAGTAGGTCCAGTTGCTCCAGTTATACCTTGAAGTCCTTGAGGTCCTGTTGCGCCAGTAGGTCCAGTCGCTCCAGTTGCTCCAGTTATACCCTGAAGCCCTTGAGGCCCAGTAGGTCCAGTTATACCTTGAAGTCCTTGAGGTCCTATTGGTCCAGTAGGTCCAGTCGCTCCAGTTGCTCCAGTTATACCTTGAAGTCCTTGAGGTCCAGTTGCACCAGTAGGTCCAGTAGGTCCAGTTATACCTTGAAGCCCTTGAGGCCCAGCAGGTCCAGTAGGCCCAGTTATACCTTGAAGTCCTTGAGGCCCAGTAGCACCAGTAGGTCCAGTTGCACCACCGCTTGGTCCGGTAGGCCCTGTTGGCCCAGTAGGTCCGTAGCAAGTATATGTTGGTGGCATTAAATTACAATTATTTCTCATTCTTTATTTTTCCTCCTATATTATTATATTAATTAGTGTATGATAAGATAATTGATTTAGTCCATTTAGTATATTATAATGTGATTAGATAGAGGTGAAGTTATGTATGGTATTGATAAATATAAAAAAATTAGCTATGGGAAACTTAACAGATGATATGATTCCAGATATCATTAATGAAGAATGGCTTAAGCATGCTTTTAAAAAAATGAAAAAAATTTAGAAGATGGGGATTTTCTTTTTAGTGATTTAAGTAACAAAAAGATTCGCTGGAGACTTTAGTGATGAAGTAGTAAGACAAGTTAATTATTCTACACTTACTAGATTTCCAGAAAAAGAATCCATTTAAATTTAATACTAATTATTATAAAAACAACACCTGATATAGATTCAGTTCATAAAAAAATGGAATAACTGGAGAAGGAATAAATATTGCAGTCATTGATAATGGATTTATTAATACTCCTATTGAAATTGATGGTAAAATTAAAAAAATTATTATGAAAGTTATGGCTCACGTGGGGATCATTATCATGGAGAAATAGTTTTATCATATTTAGTTGGTAAAAATATAGGAGTTGCTCCTGATGCTAATGTTAGTTTTTTTATGATGTTAATCCTGATTATTTTTGAAAGTCATCCAGAACTAGTAGGTGATAATCCAAGAGCGCTTTTATGGAAAAACTTATTTATGATAGATTAGTAGAAATATATAATAAAAAAATTTAAGTGGTGAAAATATACAAATTGTTAATATCTCAAGTGGATATGCTAAAGCGTCTAATCTTGAAAATGAATTTGCTTTTATCAAAGAGAAGCTTAAAGAGACAGGATGCTATGTCATAGATAGCGATGAATTTTCTAAATATTTTACAACTGTAAATACTGATTTAAATAATGAAACATATTACTTAAGTGATTGGCAACAAGATAATCGTGCCTTACATCAATCAAAAGTAATGGTTCCAAGTAGTGAAATGGTTCCACTCTGGGGAAGTGATAAAGATTATATGTATCATGGTAACACTTCCTTTAGTTGGTCTATTCCTAAAGTATCAGGTATGTTTGCTTTAGCACTTCAAGTGAATCCTAAATTAACTTTTTGAAGACTTTGCACAAATAGCTCGTGAAACTTCTGTTAATAATGTTATTAATGCTTCTGGTATTATTGAAAAAAAGTTAAATTTGATTTAGAAAAATAACATTAAATTATAATCTAATTTTTGCAATAAAAAAACTCTAATTATAGAGTTTTTTTAAATGGTTAGATATTTAATAATATTCCAATTAATTCTTCAATATTATGCATATAAATCATTATATTATCTAAATCATCATAATCTTTTTACATCATCTTTAGTTAATAAATTATATTGAATATTTTTTTCGTTTGCATATTTAATTAGAAATTCAAGCATTACTTTTTGTGTTTTTTTCTAATATTTCATTACATTTTTTTGTTCTTTATTTAATTTAGAAAATAAATTTACATACTCTAAAAAAATATTTGTTGTTTATCTTCAATCATTATCTAATCATCCTTTCGCTATTTTCTATTGTTGGATGATATAGTGAACTTACACTTTGTAATCTTTTTTTCATATCTGTATATTCAGGTGGCAATTGTGTAACAACAACTTCTTCACTTTTTCCTTTCATATATTCTTCGTTTTGTCTAATAGTTTCTCTGTTATTTCTTGCTTGTTCGTATAGTTCATCAACAATTTTATCATCACCCAACACTCTTCTATCCACAGGCTTTGCTTCAATTTCTTTTGCATCTTCTATTGCTTTTCTCTCTTGCTCTTTTAATCTATCATTTTCTGCATATAAAGGGTGAGTTTTATTTCCAATACGTATTTGTTCTTGTCCTAGTCTAGCATTTCCATCTAAAATATTTCCATAAGTTTCAACTGCTTTTGTTGCATAGTCAATTTTTCCTTGAATGTTTGCTTGTTGTTTTTTAGCATCCCTGTACCTTTCTTGTTCTTCATCTATCGCTTTAACTAATAGTGGCTTTAATGTATCAAGTTGCTTATTTATTTTTTGCATTTTACTATCACTACCTAAAAAGCCTTGTGCTGAACTTATAACACTGCTAACTTGTTCTAAATCCAATAAAAAGTTGTGAGGATTTTTTTATTTGTTCAAGTCCTTCTTTTGATATTGCAACTGTTTTTTTGGAGGTAATGCATTTTTTTAATTTGAACAACCTCTCTTTTTATATCTTTTTGCTAACTTGTCAGCAGGGTTTTCATTTAAAATGGTTGTTAAAGATTCTAATGCTTTTTCTAATTTATCCGCATCTTCAATATTAAAATCAGATATTCCATTTAATTGTTCTTCTTTATCTTTATGTTCAATTATTGACTCTGCTTGTTTAAATTTTGATAGAGGATCAGATTCAGTAAATGGAATTATATTTTTGTTTGTTTTTGCTTCGTATACCATTAATAAAAAACTTCTACTAGCATCGTGGAACCTTGTACGATCTTCTTTATCTTTTATAGCACTTTCTACTTCTCTACATTGTTTTCCTGCTAATTCCATTTGTTTAAAATATTCCTCTTTTTAATCTACTTAAATTTTTGATTAACTTCTGATTTAATTGAATTTATTTGATCAGCTGCTTTTTTAGCACTTTTGTTATCTTTTTTAGCAACAGGGTCAATTACTGCAAGTTTTTTCATATTTCCTTGCATTTTTAAAGTTTCTTTAATATCGTGCATTAAATTATTTATGCTTTGCAACGTAACTTCAAAGCTTCCCATTTGTCTTGGCGGTTTTGATGACATATAAACTCTATCAAATTTTTGCATACTTTTACTAAGTTCTATTGAGTAATCAGCTAAATTAGAATATTTTTGTGTACTATCCATTATTCATCAACCTTTCTTTTTATAGCATTAAAAAAATCTTAGTTATTTCATCATTTTCCACTTCGTCTAATAATATTTCATTATTATTTTTTTAGATACTCTATTAATATATAAAAGCAACTTTGTTATTTCCTAGTGGTTTATTATCTGTATAAACAATAAAATTGCCTATATCAATAGTAACATAGGAAATTAAATCATATTCTTTTTCGTTAATAATAATTTTATTATTTTTTTCTTCCATATTTCCTCCATTTCTATTTAATATTTTACGACCACTCAAAGTTACAAGTAATGTCCGAAAAGTTATTATTTAATAAAGTCCGCTTTTGAGATTAATACATAAAAAAACTATAAGCATTACCTAAATCAAATTTTTTTGTCTAAATCAGAAGTAAGAAAAATCAAACATTCATTTTTTTAGTTAAATAATCTATGTCCGGATCATTTGCAAAGGAAGCATATCCACCTATGTGAGAAGAAAATTCGGAATCATCTTTTAATTTATCTTGTAAATCGTAATAATCTACACCAAATAATTGTTTCAATTCCATTGGATAATTTACTTTTACATTAAATTTTTCCTCAAATAAATTTAACAACATTTTTTTATAGCTTCGTCATCTCCCATATTATATGGCATACTCATTTTTTTCCTTTATGAAACTCTATTTTTAAAAAGGTCCATTTACTAAAAAAAGGATTTTTAATTCAACTTCTGGTAGTGTAGTTTGATATTCTAGTCCTTCTTTAAATAATCTAGTCTCAAAACTTCCATCAGCTACTTCAAAGTCAAAAAGGTCATCTTCATTAGTTGTAACAAATAGTTCTAAAAATACCTTTTGGATAACCAGCTAAATTTAACTTTGTTAAATTTATTTGTATAACCAAAGCCATAGGGTCTCCATATTTATCTTTTGGATATTCTTCTCCAATAGGTAAATATGGCTTACCACCAATTTTATCATCTAATATACTTGGTGCTTCATTTGAATAATTTATAAAACAGCATTCTTTTTTTCTGTTTTTTTCTTATATTCAGATATTATTTCTGTTATTTTTTTTCATTCATTTTTTTATCTACTTCCTTTCATTTAAAATAACTTTACCATTATCATATATTTTTCTTTTTTTAATTTTTCTATTTTTTAGATAAATCTCTTTTTAGATATAGATATTTACTTTGCCAGTATTCATCTTTATCATTTGAATACTCACTTATAGGACAACCTTTATACAAATCTTCAGCAATTTCTAAAATTATATCTTTTAATTCTAAATTTTCAATATAATAACTAGGGATTTTATTATATCCTAAATAAGTTCCAATAATGTTTCCTGCAATGGCACCAGTGGAATCACTATCTCCATTATGATTTATTGAGCATATAATTGCTTTTTCAAAATTGTTGCTATATTTAATTGTAGAGTAGAGAGCTATAGCAAGAGCTTCTTCAGCAACCCATCCTTCGCCCAATTCTGCAAGAGCTTTTTTATCACTAATAAACTTGTTATGTGCTAATTTTATTGCTTTGTTAATTAAAGCAATAAAATAGTCTCTATTTTCCTTGTCAAAAATATCAAAATTTATTTTTAACATCTCAATAGCTTCATCTGTTGCTTCTTCAATCGTTTTATTTGTATAAGCAAGATTATTTATTATAATTGTCAAGACATAGCAAGGTATTATTCCTAAAGGATGTCCGTGTGTTATTGCTCCAGCTTCTGCTCCATATTTTCCTATTTCGTGTAATGATTTTATTTGTGGCTCAAAAAAATAAACCAATCGGTGCAACACGCATTACACTTCCGCAACCTTTACTATTATTTATAGGATTTTCAATAGTACCTTTTTTATTGCTTCCTAAAGCATTTAAACAAGTATTTCCTGGAGCACGATTAACATTTAGTTCTGGAATACTTGCTAGCCAAGACACTTTTTATTTCATTATTATTTCTTTTTTGTGTTTTGTACCAGTCCATATAAGCTAAATATATACAATCGGATACATCTGGTGCTATGCCTCTCATACTAAATCTAGTTTCACCCCATAATAATCCATTTGCAGTAAACAAAGACATTTGTGTATCATCCGAAATAATCCCTTTATTTTCGTACTTGGTTATTCTTTCGTTTTTAGCTAGTTTTACAAACTCAATAGGATATCCCAAAGCATCACCAACTGCACCGCCAATTAAACAACCTTTGAATTTATCTATGTTTTTCATTTTATTTTCCTCCTAACAGAAAAAGGTTATAGCTACTATATAACTATAACCTTTTAAATGCTTATACCAAGAATTCAAAATTACAGTAGCACTAAATAAAAAAGCAGTTTTTATATTTTTTTCATTAACAAATTGTTTGAAATATTCAACAAAAACGTTGATCCTTATTTGCAATGCTTTCAATTAATTTTTTAGCTTCCTCATATTCAGGTACTTCTTTGTAATGCTTATTTAATTGTTGCAAATATAAAAAAAGTTTTTTTTGTCATATTCATAAATGTTGATCCATAATAATCTTTAGAATTACTTGCTAAAATTTCTTCAACATTAGCTTTTATTAACTCAATAGCTTTTTTTAACTTCAATATCAGTTTTAAATAATTGATTATCCATCTAAAAACACCTCCTTCCAAGTTCTTTAATTTATATAAACAATCCAATAATTATAACTATTACAGTAACAATTAATAATGCAATTAATTCTTTTTGGAATTAAACCTTTATATTTTTTTCATAAACTTTTTTTAATCATTCTACGATTATCTAAATTATTAATCTTTTTGCCTATCAATATTTCACTTGTATCAGCAAAAAGAATCTATATCATCTTTGTAAATTCTTTTATAATTTGTTGAATCATAACCAGCATATTTTTTGCTAGGTACTATTGACTCATAGTATTTATCCAATTTAGATGAAGAAATCATACTACCAATCATATATGATAGAATCACCGCAACAATCGGATATACTACATAACCTTTAAGTATTATATTGTTAACAACTGGAATAAATAGCAATAAACTTGTTATAACTATTCCTGGTATCATTCCGGCACCAAATGAAACAGTGTTTATAATTTTATTATTATTTTTCTTCCATACTTCCTCCTTTATCTTACCTTTATTTGATTATAACATATTTTATTATTTTTTTGTAATAATAGTATCTATAATATAATTTTTGTTTAATAAAAAAACATATAATAAATAAAATTATTAAGATATAAATTATTCTTAAGTAATAGAAAAAAACTTTTATATTATGATAAAAACATTTATAGTAAAAAAAGGTGATATAATGCTTAAAAAAATAAACTTGGTATTATTAATGAAGTTGAATTATCTAAAGAAGAACGAATTACTAAATCGAAAGCACTAGAATTTGTTTAAATATGATATTAAAAAGAATTAAATAGAATTATTGATTGGAGTAAAATAAATAAAGAAGACTATTTACTCACAATGAAAAAGAAGCCCAGCTAGAGATACAAATAAAAAAACTAATATAATTAAAAACACAAAAATACAGAATCATTTATCTGTATTTTTTTGATATGACTTTATACATTATTATTGAAATTATTGTTAATAAGAATACACCTGTCATTACTAAGTCTAAATTAAATACTTGTGAACCATATAATATTAAATAACCAATTCCTGCTTTAGAAGTTAAGAACTCTCCCATAATTACACCTATTAAACACATTGATATATTTATCTTAAATGTATTTAGTATTGTCTTTTTTTATTCTCTTGTAATACTACATTTAACAATATATCTTTTTTTAGATGCACCAAACGTTTTTTTAATAACTTTATCTTTAACTTATCTGTACTTATAAATCCATTATATATTGTTTGTATGCTTACTATTAATGAAATAAGTATAGCCATTAAGATAATACTTTTTATATTAGCACCTATCCATATTATTATAATAGGGCCAAGTGCTACTTTTGGAAGACTATTTAATATTGTAAGATATGGATCTAATACTTTAGCAATAAAAACTATGATTATAAAGTATAATTGATATTAATAATGATAGTATACTTGTTATTATAAATGATATTAATGTTTCTTTTTACAGTAACAAATATGTGAGTAAATAAATTATTTTGAATATATAAATTCTTAATAGTTATAAGTATTTTTTTTAGGTGAGCTAGTTATAAATGTATTAATTATGTTTTTTTATTTGATAGTATTTGCCATATAAGTATAAATAGTATGAATATTGATATTTGAGTCATAAGAATAATTATTTTATTTCTTTTAATCTTTTTTAAAAAGTCTTTTTGCTCTTTACTCATTATTATCAATTTCCTTCCATATTAGGTCATAATATTCTCTAAATAATGGATCTTTTCTATTTTCAATCGGACCTTTTTTATCTTGTAAAGTAATTGTATGTATATTTTTAATAACTGCAGGTCTATTTGAAAGAACTATTATTTTATCACACATAGAAATTGCTTCACTAATATCATGTGTTACGATTAATACTGTTTTTTTGTTCTTCTTTTTATTATATTGTAAACGTCATTACTAACTTTTTAATCTAGTTTGATAATCTAAAGCACCAAATGGTTCATCTAATAGTAATATATCAGGATTACAAGCAAGTGTTCTAATAAGAGCTAGTCTTTGTTTCATACCACCAGATAGTTCACTTTGATATTTATCTTTAAAAATTATAAAGTCCATATTTTTTTAAGTAGATTTATTGTAAAAATCTTTTTGTATTATCATTTAACTTTTTAGATATTTTAAGACCTAATATTGCATTATCATATATTGTTAACCATGGAAATAAGCATGCGTCTTGAAGCATATATCCAATAGTTATATTATCTTTTATAGATATATTTCCAGAGTATTCACTGTCAAGTGATGAAATTATATTTAATATTGAACTTTTACCACATCCGGATGGACCAATTATACCTATAAATTCATTTTTATATAAGTCAAAGGATATATTATCAAGTGCTTTTGTTTCACCATGTATTGAGTGATAAGTTTTACTTATATTATTAAGTGATAATAATTTATTTGTTGAATTCATTTGTTATTAATATATTAGAATCTAGTTTATTATCTATAAATTTACCGTAGTAAAGTATGTCTATTAACTTGTCATAATCTTTACTGTCAACATATGTATTATCATACCATGAGTCTGCATTTTTTTATATCTATCTATTAGTATTGTTAGATCTTTTAAACTTGTATCAGGAAATTGATTTATTATTGCTTTTGCGATAGTTTCACTATCATTTTCTTTAGTGAATTTTATGCCTTTATTAAGAGCATTATTAAATCTTTGTATCAAGTCTTTATTGTTATTTATAAATTCTTCACGAGCATAAAATGCTGTATATGGAACTATTCCTGATAAGTTACCAAGTGATGTAAGAGGGCAACCATAACCTTGTTTTTCTATATTTAAAGCATTTGGTTCAAATAGATTCACAAAGTCTCCTTGGCCACTTATATAAGCACCTGTAAGAGCATTAAACTCTATACTTGTATCAATATTAATATCACTTTCATTAATACCATTTTCATGAAGAGCATATTTAAACATTAATAATGGCATACCACCATTTCTACCAGCTAGTATCTTTTTACCTTTTTAAATCATTAAGTGTAAAATTGTCTTTTTAGTTTACAGTCACCAACTATAAATTGTCCATCTCTTTTAGTTAAAGATGCGAATGTAAGTAGTTTTTTTTCTTTAGAATTATTATAAATGTAAACAGTTGCTTCAGGTCCAGAAAATCCAATATTAACATCTTTACTTAATACAGCAGTACCAACTTTATCAGCACCAGGAGTAAGTACTATTTCAATATCAATATTCTCATCTTTAAAGTATCCATTTTCTATAGATACATACCATGGAGTATAAAATACAGAATGTGTTACTTCCGCAACAACTAACTTTTCATTTTTAGATTCTTTTTTTCTCTTATACCAATTATTATAGTTAAAACTATTATTGCAACTAATGAAAAAGATAGTTAAAAAAATATTTTTTTCATATATCCTCACTTTCATATTTAATATATTCAAATAATAAAAAAATATGTTATTTGTATATTTGATTTTCATATGTAAATAATGAGATTATTTGAAAATTGATATAGTGAGATCTTTTTAAAGAAATAATAATTATTTGAATTATTATTTTCTATATTGGCAATATTTTTTAGCTTTGCATATTTCACATTTTGGCTTTTTGGTACATATTTCGGCATAACCATTTGCGCAAAATTGCCAGAAAATATAGTCAACTTCAGAAGCTGTAAGACCAACTTTATCTGCAATATCTTTAATTATATCAGCTGCTTCTTGTTCTTTTGCTACATCCCATTTTGATAATGCAAGTCTCTTTTTACCTAGTATTCTACAAATATGAACATCAGGCTTAACAGTATCAATTCCAACATTTCGCAAGTATTCCATTGCCAAAGGAAAACCAATTTGTTTCAATTTATATTTTTCCATTTGAGATTTTTTTTGCTATATTATATGGGGTATCAGACGTTACAAAAATTGTCCATGCTTCCATATTTTTTTTAATTATATTTTTTTAAACATTTCAATATTATACTTTTAAGCTATACATGTGTTGCTTTTATCGCACTAGGTTTCCACATTTTATTTTTTTATAAGTTCTGTAATAAAAAGTGTCTGGGTTTTCTTTTTGAATGTATTTATAATCAAAAATTATGAAATATTTTTTTATTAGGTTATCTTTGTTTTCTGATATTCCTTTCCATGGTCTTTGGTTACTAAGTAGTGACCAAATTAAACCTTCGATATGTTCATCAAATGAAAAAGAGATTTTTCCAGCTTTTCGTTTATTAATTGCGATTGTTGTTTCTAATTCAACTAAAGTATAATTGTTATCTTTCATTGTTTCTAAAAATACTATTTAATAATTCGTTATACATATATAATTTCCTTTCGTATATTTAAGAAAAATTATATCATGCTTTGATTAATTAATAAATTCATTGAATGTTAAATTTTCAAAAAAATAATATGTTAAAATAATGTTAATAAATATTAAATGGAACTTGAAATTTAAAGAGGAATTGATTTATGGGAAAGATTAATAATGTGTTAGCTATGCTAAAGATTTTTAGAAAGTGGTCAAAAAGTATTCTGTTCAGGATTTGGCTAATAAACTAGAAGTTAGTAATAGAATGGTAAAAATGTATAAAAACGAATTAGAAAAGGCGGGAATATATTTAGAAACTATATATGGTCCATATGGTGGGTATGTATATAATAAAAAATAATTATGATATTTCATTTGATTATAATGATATTGATAATATAGAAAAATATTTTTAAATAAATTAACTGATTACAGAAAAAAAGATAATTTGAACATAACTTTAGAAAAAAATAAAAAAACTTTAGTTATTTATTCTGTAGATGAAAAATGAAAAATATAAAAAAATTGATAATAAGGATTTAAAAAAAGAAAGTATAGGATTTTATCAGTTGCAATAAATAAAAAATCATGTTCGTTTCATTTACCATAATAAAGAAAGAAATTTTTTTTGCCTTATTCATTTTCATTTTATAAAAAGTATGATTTACGTAACTGGATTTTCTTTTTAATGATAATGATATGAGAACTTTTTAATCTTAGCAAAATGAAAAAAACTTCAAATAAATTTGAAAAATGGTACCATATATTTCCCATATAAGAAGTATACTGAATGTATAGGAGGAATATTATAATGAAGAAAAATTTATTTTGCGGCGCCATTATTTAATGAAATGGAATTAAAAAGAAATGAAGAAATAAAATCCTTTAAGAAGTTGGGGATATGAAGTATATTTGCCTCAAGAAAGCGCAGGATTATCAGCAAAAATAATTGCTGAAGGAGGAGATACTTATGTTGTAAGTAAAAAAATATTTGAATCTGATTTAAAATGGAATAAAAAAATTGTGATATTTTTGATATTTTTGGATGGTAGGGTCCCTGATGAAGGAGCTTGTGTAGAACTAGGAATGGCATATGCTTGGAACAAGGTATGTTTAGGCTATAAAACTGATGATAGATGTTTGGATTTTACGGGAACAGATAATCTTTTTATTGAGGGATGTATGAACTTTGAAATATTACATAGTATAGCAGAATTGAAAAAAATAAGTTGGATACAATCAAATAATGATAAATATAGTTTTTGAAGGAGCTCCTGGAGCAGGGAAAACTACAATTATAAATGAACTTGTAAAAAGATTAAAAGTCTGTGGCATAAACGTAGGAAAAACGGTTGACATTGATTCGACGACTCCGTTGTATCCAATACTTAATAATATGAATAATAATACACCTTTAATAACAAGCAATGAAAAATTTTAATACTGTTTTGTATGAAACATTTGTGCAAATATCTGATTATTTATACACAAGAGTAAGATTATTATCGCAGAATAACGCAATAAACTTATTTGATAGGGCTTACTTTTCTATTTATGCATATCAAAAAAGTATTATTAGAAGAAAAAAATATGGTAATGAATGTGATGTGTTATTAAAGAATATATTAAGTGTATTGAAATTTAAAAACTATGAAAAATAGATATATTATTTTATTTTTGAAGATAATGATAATTTTTTTATTTGGAACGTGCTCAAAAAAAGAAATAACAAAAAAATTTACGAATTATGAAATTGATATGTTGAATTTATTTGATAAAGAATTGAGCAATTTTGTTCAAAAAAAGAAAAAAAGATTATTTAATTGTTAATGTTAAAAAAACGAAAACTTAGATTCTACAATTGACGTAATATTTAAAAAAATTATAAAAATTTTTATGAGTTAAGGAGGAAGTAAGAATGTTTATTATTATAAGTGGCATATCAGGGGCCGAAAAAACAACACTAATAAATTTCACTTTAAATAATTATAAAAAAATTTTTGAATATCCAAGATGTATCACTACAAGGACAAAAAAAGGCCAACCGATTCTCAAAGCAGATATATATTTTCAACAATAGATGAATTTGAAAAAAATATTTCTCAAGGCAGATTATTAGAATATCAAACTTACAGAAATAATTATTATGGTACTTTAAGAGATAGCTATGAAGAAATAGTTAATAATGGTAATATTGCTATAACGGATATGGAATGTAATGGTATTAATAGTTTGAAAAAGAAATTTGAATGCTGTTTTAAATATTTTAATTGATGTTGATTTAGATTTAGTGGTTGATAGAATGATAAAGCGTGGAGATAGTATTGACTCAATAAAATCAAGACTAAAAAATATTATTGAGGAAAGAGAAGCGTTAACAGGAATTGCTGATATTATTTTGCCAAATAATAGTGATGTCGAAAGTATGACGCAAGGTTTTACAAAAATTTTAAGAAAAGAAAGGATTATAAAATGAGATTAGTTTTAGCAAGTACATCAAAATTAAAAAATGGAATATTGGATAAAGTTGGTTTGAATCACTGGACAAATTGCAAGTGACTTTGATGAAGTGTCTTTAAATAGAGATAATGTTTATCAATATGTTAAAGATTTATCGTATGGGAAAGCAAAAAAGTATAGATACAAAAAGTAGATAATGCAATTATATTAGGAATAGATACTGTAGTATTTGCTTCTAATAAGATATTAGAAAAAAACCAAAAAAACTATAGAAGAAGCAAAAGAAAACTTGAGATTATCTGCTGGCAAAACAACTTCTGTAATTACTGGAATAACATTAATTAATAAGTATACAAATGAAGTAGTTCAAGACTTTCAGGAAACTGAAATAACTTTAAAATGAAATAAGTGATGAAGATATTGAATATTATATTGAAAAATGAACCAGATGTTATGTATGCTTCAGGTTTTATTGTTGAAACGATTGTGTCAAATTTTATAAAAAGAAATAAAAAGGAAGTTTTTTTATAATATACTTGGTGTTCCTGTTGAAAAAAATATATGAACATTTATTAAAATGGAATATTCATCTTAAAGATTTAGAAAAACTAAAATAATATTAGATAATATATTCAAATAAAAGTAAATTTGTTATTTATATATTGAATTTTTATTACTTGCATTATATAATTAACATATATGATAGCGGATAAGAAAGAGGTATGTGATAATGGAAAATAAGACTTTAAAGGTTATTGTTAATATACTTGTTTGTATAGTTATTATACTTGCAACTTGTATTACTTTTGATGACAATAGCATCACAAAAAGAATGGATATTTTAAGATATTTGGTAATATTCCACTTACTATAAAAAGATGATAGTATGGAACCAACTATTAAGAAAGGTAGTTTAATAATAACTAAAGAATATAAAGATAATGATATCAAAGAAGGAGATGTTATTTCATATAGAAGTATTAATGAAGATAAAAACTATTGAAATAAGAACTGCTCGTGTTAAAAACTATTTTAAGTATTAATAATGGTAAAAACATATGTTACTGAATATGATAATAATGAATATAAAGATAATGAACAAGTTGATTCAAGAAATGTAGTATCTATATGGAATAATAAAAAGATATCTAATTTAGGTTATGTTCTTGATTTCTTAAATACTAAAGTAGGATTTCTTGTATGTATAATTATTCCACTTGCATTATTATTTATATATCAATTATATAAGTTTATTGTACTTGTAAAAGATTATAAAAAAATGTTAATTAGAAGTAGCAATACTTCTTTTTTTATATGTAAAAAAATTTTAGTGTTCGCTTTTAATAATAATTGTTAAATGTTATAATGATTAAGAGGTAAAAAAATTATGACATTAAATGATAAACAATTAGAAGCAGTAAATCATACTGAAGGGCCTTGTTTAGTACTTGCAGGGGCTGGTAGTGGTAAAACAAGAGTACTAACTGAAAGAATAATTAAATTAATAGATGATGGAGTAAGTCCTTATAATATACTAGCAATAACATTCACTAATAAAGCAGACTAAAGAAATGAGAGTAAGAGTTCAAAATAAAATAGGTGATGTAGCAGATTCAATATTTATAGGTACATTTCATTCTTTTGGACTTAGAATATTAAGAGAAAATTATGATGCGATAGGTTATTCATCAAATATAACTATACTTGATACAGATGATACTAAATCATTAATAAAAAAAGAATATTAAAAAGAGAATAGTTTTGATCCAGCTGATTATGATATAAAAACATATTATAAGTAAGATAAGTAGTGCTAAAAAAATGATGGAATAAGTCCACTTGAATTTTCTAAATTATTTTTTTAAAATGAACATGATAAAGTTATAGGTCTTGTTTATGAAAAAAATATTTAAAAATTATTAAAAAGAGAATAATTCAGTTGATTTTTGATGACTTATTATTAAAAACCTGTTGAGATATTTAAGAAAAGAAAAGATATGTTAGAAAAAAATATCAAGAAAGATTTAGATATATTTTTAGTAGATGAATATCAAGATACTAATAGTATTCAATATGAATTATGTAAGATGCTTGCTAAAAAAAGTATAATAATATCTTTTGTAGTAGGCGATGCTAATCAATCAATATATTCATGGAGAAATGCTGACTATAGAAATATACTTAATTTTGGAAAAAAAGATTATAAGAATGCACATGTAGTATTACTTGAAGAGAATTATAGAAGTACAAACACTATATTAAAGGCGGCTAATTCTGTTATTAAGAATAATAATGAGGGAACTAAATTAAATCTATGGACATCTAGTGGAGATGGAGAAAAAATTGAATATATAAGAGTAGAAGATGAAATTAAAGAAAGTAGTTTTGTTATAAATAAGATAAAAGAACTTGTAAATGAAGGTTATAATTATAGTGATTTTGCTGTTCTTTATAGAACTAATGCTCAAAGTAGAACAATTGAAGAAGCTTTTGTAAGAAGTAATATTCCATATAATATTATTGGTAGTTATTACTTCTATAGTAGAAAAGAAATTAAGGATTTAATAGCATACTTAAATTTAGTATATAACTCTAATGATTCAGTTAGTTTGGAAAGAGTAATTAATACTCCTAAAAGAGGTATTGGTACTAAAACTATTGATAATATACGTGAGAAAGCTAATATGAATGATATTTCATTGTTTGATGCGATAGATAGTGGTAAAGAACTTGAATTTAAGAAATTAATTCTAGAATTAATAGAAGATTCTAAAACTATGAATCTATCTGATTTAATTGAAGATGTGCTTGTTAAGACAGGACTTAGACGTGAATATGAACTTGATAAATCTATTGAAAGTGATACTAAAGTAGAAAAACTTAAATGAATTTAAGAGTTTAGCAGTTAATTTTGAAGATAATGGTATTTATGATTTATCAACATTTTTTTAGAAAAATATTATGCTTGTTAGTGATAAAGGTCAATATGCTGAAGATGATAACAATGTTAATATCATGACACTTCATTCAGCAAAAGGACTTGAATTTAATATTGTATTTATACTTGGTATGGAAGAAGGCATTTTCCCTCATAGTAGAAGTTTTAAATCAGCAAAAGAACTTGAAGAAGAAAGAAGACTTTGTTATGTTGGTATAACTCGTGCTAAAAAGAAATTATATTTACTTTCTGCTAGAGTAAGAACTTTATATGGTAGAACAAGTGGTACTATTGAAAGTAGATTTGTAAAGGAAATAGATCCATCACTTATAAATATTAAGAATGAAAGTGTAAAGAAAGATGAAACTAAAAAAGTAGGTAATATGTATAGTGATAAGTCTGTAGATGGACTTAAAGCAGGTGATACAGTTATTCATACAATCTTTGGAGAAGGTGTAATAATAAAGATAAGTGGTAGTATTGCTACTATAGCATTTAAATACTGGAGTTGGTATTAAGAGTATTGTCGCTAATCATAAATATTTGTCTAAGAAGTAATTATATATAGAGTTGTTCCAAATAGCTCGTCAAAAGTTGCACCAAATAAATCTCAACTACAGCAAGCCAAATAAGAACAAATGTTTGCTTGCGGGGGGGGGTAATTTATGCTATACTTACTAATGAAAGTAGGGTAGATAAATTATGAAAGATAATAAAAATACTATTTGGAACAATGATTGTATTACTTTTACTTTTAACAGTAGGGCTTTCTTATGCTTACTTTAGTACTGCTGTAAAAGGAAATAATAATGCAAAAGATATGGTAGTGGAAGCAGGTACTTTGAAACTAACATATACTGATGGACCAGCAATAAATGCACAGTATATAAAACCAGGATGGACTACTACAAAGACGGTATCAGTAAAAAACAATGGTACATTAGATGCTTATTACAATGTTATTTGGCAATCACTAACAAACGAAATCACAAAAGATGAGTTAGTTATTTCAGCAACTTGTCAAAGATTAAATGTATCAGGCACAGTAGAAGGAACATGTGGAACAATATCACAAGCACCAATAAGTGATATGACAATAGCAAAGAAAATATCAATAGAAAGTGGTATCACACATAAATATACATTCACAATTCTTTTCAAAGAAACAAATGTAGATCAAAATTATAATCAAGGAAAAGAATTTAATGGTGTGCTTGGTATTGAAGAATATAAAGCACCAGATTTTGCAACTGATAGTTGGTCAACAATAATCGCAAATGTAAAAGCAGGATATGGAAGTGACTATGCAATTGGAAGTACAAAAGAAGTAAATCTAGGAACAACATATGGAACACATACACTACGTGTAGCAAACACTTCAACACCAAGTGAGTGCAGTACTACTGGTTTTTCACAAACAGCATGTGGATTTGTACTAGAGTTTGCAGATATAATAACAACTCACAATATGAATCCAAAAGGAGAATATAAAGGAACACAATACGATTACGGATGGAATAAAGATGGCTGGCCAGCATCAAGTATGTATACATTTGTAAACAATGATATATATAGTGCAATACCAAGTGAAATAAAGAATGCAATAATAGATACAACAGTAGTATCAGGACATGGAAGTGAAGATACAGAAAACTTCACATCAACTGATAAATTATATTTATTAGCACCAAAAGAAATTTATACTAATTTTTCTGCTAGTTATGATACAGCAAAAGAATTAACAAGAACATTAGATTATTATACAGCACAAGGAGTAACAACTAGTAATTATAGCGGAGCTATAAAGAAAAATGGAACTAGCGCATCTTCTTGGTGGCTTCGTTCGGCCATTTCTGGCATTCGCAATGCCTTCTTCCGTGTGAACAGCTACGGTACCTACACTAACAGCGATGCTTATAATACAAACGGCGTGGCTCCAGCTTTCCGATTGGGTTAATGTGTAAAGTATATGTAAATGAGAGCAAAACAAAATTAGTTAAGAGAACTAAAGCAAATCCGACTAAAAATAGGGCTTGGTATGGAGATTATGTGAGAACAAATAAATTAAAAATATGAAAAAGTAATCCTGCTATTAGGCAGACAATGGAAATTTTGGATTTATGTAAATTCAAAAATTTTTTTATTATAAAAATAACAAAAATTGTATATTTTTAAGAGAAAAATGTCTCTTTAATATTGCAAAAAAATATTTTTAAAAATGATAAAAATATATGTAAAGGAGAGATGTTTTTATGTTATTACAATTTAAGTTTAAAAAAATTATAAGTGTTTTTTTATAAAGAAACTATTTTTAGATTTAACTGCTACTCAAGAGAAAAAAATCTTATTAATACTATTTTAGATGTTAATGGTAATAAAATATTGCCTATCATAGAAATTCATGGTGCTAATGCTTCTGGTAAAAGTACTGTGCTTGATGCATTACACTATATGTTTAATATGATAGAGATGTCAAATAGAATTGATGTAAATAAAGAATTATTAGTTACACCATTTGCTTTTTAGTGATAAATCTAAAAAAATGAAAAATAGTGAATTTGAAATTTCTGTAGTGCTTGGAGAATATGAATATAGATATGGTTTTTTTCATTAAATAAAAAAATGGTATTGATGAAGAATGGTTGTATAAGAAAAAAATATTTTGTTAACACAAGAGCAACTCAAAAAGATAATATTTGAAAGATATAAAAATATAAAAATATCTTTTGGTAATACTTATAAAAAAATATATAAAAACATTTGGAATCTTTTTTTAAGAATAATACTGATTTTAATACAAGTAAATTATTAATATTAAGTATTATTGCTATTAAAGAAGAAAAATGGTATTTTTTTAGAGATTTATATAATTATATTGTTAAGGCTAATTTTAATGCTGAAAGTATTTTTTTTAATCAACAAAAAGAGTATAGATATTTTTAAATCAAAAATAGTTCAATATATAGTCAATTTGAGAAAAATTGTTAATAAATTTGATCCTTGTTTATTAGGTATTAATATAGATGAACAACAAGATAATTTTGGAAATACTTTTTATAATGTAAGTGGTGTTCATAAGAGTGTTAATAAAAAAATCAAAAATAATATATTAATTCCATTACAAAATGAATCACATGGAACAATTAAAAATGTTTAATATTATGCCAACCATATTATTAAATTTAAAAAAATGGTGGTTTATTATGTATTGATGAATTAGATATTAAGTTTCATCCATTACTGTTTAAGAAAAATAGTTAATATGTATAAAGATAGAGAGACTAATAAAAAAATAATGCTCAATTAATTTATACCGCTCATTCTACTTTTCTTTTTGATAGTAGTGATTTAAGGAGAGACGAAATATATTTAATTGAAAAAAAGATTCATTAGGCAAATCTATTTTATTTTCTTTTAGCAGAATTTCAAAAACTTAAGAATTGATGCTGATTATGAAAAAGAAATATTTAACAGGTCAATTTGGTGCGATTCCATATGAAAAAAAGATTAGGTGAAGTATGGGTACTGATAATCTTTTTAAAAAAAGCGAAAAAGAAGAAAGAGTAAAAAGAGAAAAAGAAAAATGTTAGAAAACAAAAAAATCAAATAATTGGTTGGTAATATGTGAAGGAAAGCAGACAGAACCAAATTATTTTTAAAAAGCGTTATAAATGATATAAATAAAGATATAGATGATGAATACAAATTAAAGGTAAAAAAATTGTAGGTATGGGTATGAATACTATTTCGTTGGTTGAGTCTGCCAATGAATTTCTTTCTAACATCGATGAATATAAATTATCAATAATTCCTTATGGTAAAAATATTTGTTGTTTTTTTGATAAAGATGATTTTACTTCATATGCTTTTGATAAAGCAATTAAAAATTTGTAATGAAAATGGATACATTCCATTGTGGTCTAATCAGGCGATAGAGTATTGGTTCTTATTACATTTTAATTTTTATTGAAGGTAAAATGAATAGAAAAATTATATAAAAAGTAAAATTAATGAGTATTTTAAATCGTTAGGTTTAGATTATAGTTATACAAAAAAATGATAAAGAAATATATAACAAATTAATGCAATATGGTTCTTTAGAACAAGCAAGGAAAAAAATGCATTAAAAAAATTTATTTAAGCCATATAAATGACAAACCATCTAATGCTGAAAGTTGTACAACAATTTATAGATTTTTTTGATGCAATAGATGATAGATTAGAAGAATTAAAATAATCAAAAAAAGGATAGCTAATTTCTATCCTTATTTATTTGTTATATCTTTTATGTTTTTTTTATAAAAATTCTATAAGTGCATTATCAAATTCTTCTTTAGAATCAAGAGGTTCATAATATTCTTCATTATTTTTTTAATAACTATTTTTTTGTATTAATAAATTTGTATTGTCATTTGAATCTACAAGAAATGCATGTTTGATATTATTTATTGTTATGATATCTATTTCATCATAATCTTTACCATCTATTTCTACTGTATTTATTATCATTGTAAAGTAACTCCTTCTTCATCTTTTTAATTCTTTTTTTCTTGATTAACAATATTTGTAAATATATTTTTTTTGTGTCGCATAATGATTTATTGCTGATTGTAAATCTGGTTTACCTTTTTGAATCTGTAAAAACCACGTTTTGTTAACCATTCATTTAATGTATTTATATCTTTGAAGTCTTTTTTTCAGCATAACTTCCTTCTTCAGCATATAATTTTATATTTTCTATAAGTAAGTCAATATTTGTTTCTCCAGCAACACCAACTTTATTATTCAAGTTTTTCTCCCATATCTTCACAAGTTGAAATAAATCCTATGTCAAGAAGTCTATCATCTAGTTTTTAATAAATCTTTAGCAATACCTTCATGATCATAATAATATGTTTCAGCATTTCTTTTTGTATTTTTGAGCAACTATACTTATATTAGTTGTATCATAATTAGGATTAAAACTATCATCTTGTACGAATACTACTGAACCAAGTTCTCTACTAAAATCATTTAACGTTCCCTTTGGAGTAGGTTTTGCTATGTGGGCACCAAAAACAATTCCACCAGCAGCTGCTATACCAGCAATTACAATTATATAGCTATTAGGATTCTTTTTCTTTCTTCTAGGTTTTCTTCTATTTTCACCTGTTCTCATACTTTGTTCAAAAACTATTAACTATTTTCATAGTATCTCTTTCTCTAAACATAGCATCAATTTCACTCATATCAATGCCATCATCATAACTTTTAAATTTATTATTTGTCATATTTTACCTCTATATCAAATATATAAATATTTTTTTTAAAAAAAGTCAATCTTTGTATGTAAACTATTAAAAATATATGGTATAATCTTTTTTTAGAATAAAGAGGTTTAAAAAAATATGTTTAAAGAAATGAAAATGAGACAACTTCAAAAAAGAGCGAATGCTTTTGTAAATTCTTTAGAAGGTAAAAAGTGATAAAGAAGTAGAGCAAGCATATTTAGATAATAAAGAATTTACTAATAATGAAATTGTACTTAGTTTCTTATTTTTTTTAAACATCCTTCATTGATAAGAATATTACCACTTGATTTTCAAAAAAATCTCGTATCAATAGTAATCTTTCAATGTTTAGAAGTGGTAGTAATGAAGCACGTAAGTCACTTGTAAGTGACTGGATAAAAGATAATAAATTCTTTATGAATGCTACTAGTATAGGTATGGATGATGAAGAATATAATAATTACTTAAAAAAATATTTTAATCAAAAAAAGATGATATATCTAAATTATATATGGATGATTTAAGACGTGTTATTGAAATATTATATAATGAAGATGCTCGTGAAACTGAAAAAATGATTAGTAGTGAAGCATCTAAATTTACAAGTAGACAATGGGAATTCATTATAAAAAGCAGAATCCTCGTTAATAAAATATGCTCCTAGTGATGTACAAGATAAATATTCACTTGATGAAAAAAATATATAAAATATATAAGTGGAGATGCTAAACGCAAATATGTTGATGAACAAATAAAAAAAGATAAAAGGAAAAATAATGAATTATTAAATGATGCTTCTATAGATATAAAATGTGAATATATAAGTAGATATCCATTTATGATAAATTATATAAGTAGTAGTTCACTTATAGAATTATTAAAAATATGATATAAGTTTCATTAAATATATAAATGTAACAGCATTCAAAAAGAGAAGAAGATAAAAGTATAGAGATTATATATGAAATACTTTCTAATATAGAAAATTAAAAAGTGTAAAAAGATATTGTTGATATAATGGTTGATAAAGGTGTATTTAATGCTAAAGGAAAAACTATTTAGATATGATTCTAAAAAGTAATGATATAACTTATCAATATACTAAGAGATTAATAAAAACTTATTCAAAAATTTAGGCTTAGAACAGATAATACCATTAATACAAATAGATGTTAATTATGTACTTCCATATGTAGTACCTGTCTATAATGATAATGCTGATATACGTGATAAAGAAAAGATAGTAGTGGATGCTGATTTTAGATGTTTAAATCTATTTAAGGCTTATTATGGGGAGGATGTGTACAATAAATATTATAAAGTTATTAATAAAAATATATAATGACTTCTTAGTTAATATAAATAGTTATGATTATAGTAAAGATTATAATTCTATATTTGATTTATTTAAGATATTATTTAATAAAAAAATATAATGTTTAATAATACATTTGATAAAAATAAGTTTATATATAGGTATGTCTATATTTCATAAAGGTAAGGAAAATGATAGAACTAATAAACTATTAAATAAATTATTAAATGATTTACTTACTAATGCATATAGAAGAAATGTTATTGTGAATAAATCTTTATACGATATATTCTCATTAGAAATATTTGATGAAAGACTTTCTTTTTATACCTTCTAATTTACTTAGTAATTTTTAATAGTTATAATTTTACTAATTTTAGTACATTACTTTTTTTATATGTAAATACGATAATACACGTAAATTATTTATGTATTATTTAGATATTATATTTAGTATTTATGGCGAAAAATAAAGAATCATTATTTAGGGCTATAGAAAGTTTTTACATATTATAGAGAGATAATAAATGATGTAATAGATAAAGATTTAAGTAATGAAGAAGAAAAATAATCTTATTGATTTATTATCATTATTTGGTAACTTTAGTAATATTACTAAAAGAAGTGAACTTGCTAGTTATGATCTAACTCTTATAAAAAGTTTTGTAAGTGAACTTTCTATGCTTAAAGATACTGATACTAGTATATATAATAACTTATTATGTAATTATTTATTTAATAAGGCTTATGATATACAAGGTAATCATGGTTTTTTGGAAATTTCTACTATTAAACAAATAATAAGTATGTTTGATGTTGAGAGTATTGAAAATTTTGAAGTAGATGGTTCTAAAGTATTTAATAGTGATGAAGTTAATTTTTATAGATTACTTTTGTATTATGTTTAAAAAAATATTTCTATTGATATAGTGTTTGAATATATAAATAATTTAATGAATGATAATTATAGAAGAAATGTTATGTTTTTATATAAATTTCTTTTAATAAGTTAAAGAAATATAAGAGAGAAATTATTAATAGTAATATAGTTACTATGGATGATATTATTGAATTATATAATGAGAGTCCTGATGTTGTTAAATATGAAAATAAAGGTGGTGTTGATATCTATACTGTAATAGGTCAAGACTTTAAAGTACTTTGTTCTACTAGTGATGATGGTATTAATTATAGCTATGTTAATGTGTCTTCACTAGGACTTAATTCTTATGGTTATAGCAAGTTATCTTCAGAGCGTAGTATAAGACTTGCTGATAGTAAAGATGGTTATATCTTAAAAGTAAATAAAGATAATAAAGAAAAAGATAAATATGAAAGCAGAATCTATTATAGTAGTAGGCAAACTTACTGATGATTTAATTAATATTGCTAAAAACTAATAATTTAAAAAAATAATTTATATCGAAGGTAGGTGGTAGATATGAATAATAAAAATTAAAGATAAAAATAAATATGATGAAAAAAAGATAGTAGTTCTTGTAAAAAGATTATTAATAATTATTGTTCAATAAAGAAAGTACAAGAATTAAATAAGGATAATGATTTATTTAAGAAATTAAATGGCAAAAAAATGAAGAAATAATTTATGATTAATAGAGGTGCAACTAAAACATTTAATGGTGTTATGGTTGCATTTTTATATTGAATGGTTGGTGCAATAATATAAAAGTCATG
This sequence comes from Clostridium sp., assembly GCA_022010095.1. Taxonomy (GTDB): domain Bacteria; phylum Bacillota_I; class Bacilli_A; order RF39; family UBA660; genus CAG-1000. The sequence continues at coordinate 786,912 of CP091739.1, read as the reverse complement.
GTAAAAGGTGTAATATGTTGAGAAAAGTGCCTTTTTATGGTAATTTTATTAAGAAATTAATAGAATGCTAAAAAAACATATTGAAGAAAAAGACGATAGTTAAGTCAGTTCGAATTACAGAAATATTAAGTGATAAGTTTTTTTAAAATTTTAATCCTATAAAAATTAATAAATATTCATAAAAAAATTATTTACTAATGTATATGAATATACTGGTAATATAAGAAGTTATAATTTCTCAAAAAAATAAACGGATTTTTAAATACTGATATTGTTATATATGTTTCATATGAAACAATTATGTCAGCATTGGAATATGGTTTTGAGCAAGAAAAAAGTTTTCTTATAAAGATTTATCACTTGAAAAAACAATAAAGCATTTATGCTGCAATCATAAAGAGAATATATAAAAATTATTTACAATGTATGTTAGAATGTGATAAACTATTGTTAGTGAAGCACCTGAACCCCCTGTGGTTGGGCGTCACAATTTTATGTTTTCGCCTAACTACAAAAGTGAGTTAGGCTATTTTATTAACCAAAAATGATCAATAAAATTATTATAATAAGCAAAACGGCTATTAATAAGTCTTTTTTACTCATACAATATCACCTCCATTAAATCCCCTGAATACAGAAAATTTATTTTGGTGACGCCCAACCTCAGGCACTTCGGTAGATAGAGTAGCATATATAAAAATGTAATGCAAATGGGTAAAAATTCAATTTTTGATGTAGTTTTTTTCATAGTGAAAAATTAAATGATGCTCTAGGTGAAAAATTTAATTATCAACCATATTTTTAATATATAAAAATTCAATTTTAGGTAAATTAAAAAAATGTTAAAAAAATCTTATAAATTGGTCCAAATAACTCGTCAATCTACAACGGATTAAAGCAAGAACAAATGTTCACTTGTGGGTGTTGGCAAATTTTGCTATAATGATTATAATAAGATAAAGAGGTATAATCATTATGAAAAGTAAAAAGATATTATATTTGATAATAATAGCATTATTATCTTTTCTTGTAATTGGTATATCTTATGCATTTTTTTAATACTATAATAAATGGAAATAGCAATGCAAAAGATGTAGTAGTTGAGACTGGTACACTGAGACTTACATATATGGATGGACCAGCAATAGATGTACAAAATATTAAACCAGGTTGGAATACTACAAAAGTAGTAACAATAAAGAATACTGGTACACTAGATACTGCATATAATATTGTATGGCAAGAATTAACGAATACTATTCTTAAAAAAATGAATTAGTTATAGAAGCCACTTGTAAAAAGATTAAATGGTAGTGGAATAGAAGAAGGATCATGTGAAACAATAGATGAACTTCCTGTAAGAGCAAAAAAACAATATCAAAAAAATATTTCGATTGAAGCAGGATTCACACATGAATATACTTTCACTATTCTTTTTTTAAAGATACAGGAACTAATCAAAAATTATAATATGAAGAAAACTTTTGAAGGCAAACTAGGTATAGAAGAATATAAAGATACAGCGGTTTATTGTACATATGATGGAGAGCTTACTCAAGGAACAGAATATGTAAATGGACAATATACTTATAGATATAAGCAAGAATTTACAAGTTCGGGTTGGAATAATATTGCTGAAGATGGTTGGGGAGTCATATTAACTGATGCAGAAAATGAGACTCCTGTAACTAATAATATTTGTACATATATAAATAATAGTCCAGTTATTTCTATGAGTAGGATGTTTTTGTATAGTAAAGCTAAAATCTTAGATCTTAGTACTTTAGATACTTCTAATGTAAAAAATATGGAAAGTATGTTTTCTCATATTCAAGCTACTACATTAAATTTAAGCAATTTTTGATACAAGTAATGTAACAGACATGAGTTTAATGTTTTATGATACCAAAGTTGCTACATTGGATTTAAGCAGCTTTGATACAAGCATGGTTACTAATATGCGTGCTATGTTTAGTAATACCTTAGTTGATGAAATAGAAGGTTTAAAAAATTTTGATACAAGTAAAGTAACTAATATGGCTGAGATGTTTGCAAGTAGTCAAGCTATAATAATAGATGTAAGTAACTTTAATACAGAAAAATGTAACAGACATGAATCATATGTTTTTTGGTAGTCAAGCAACTACATTAAATTTAAGCAATTTTAATGCAAGCAATGTAACAAATATGAGTTATATGTTTAGGAACAGTCAAGTCACAACACTAGATTTAAGTAATTTTGATACAAGTAATGTTACAAATATGTCTGCGATGTTTTTTGAATCTATAGCGCTTAAAACAATATATGCTGGTGAAAAATTTAATGTTAATAAGGTTCAACAAATAGATAATGATATGTTTGGTAATTGTACAAGTTTAGTAGGAGGTGCTGGAACTAAATATAATACGAATTATATTGGCACATCATATGCTCACATAGATAAAGGACCAAGTAACCCGGGCTATTTCACTAAATATAGTGAGTTTGAAAATGATGCATGGGAAACAATAATAGCGGCTGTTAAAAATAATAATATAAGTAAATATAAACTTGGAGATACTAAGAAAGTAGATCTGGGTGATTATGGAACTCATATACTTCGTATAGCAAATATGTCAACGCCAAGTGAATGTAGTACTGAGGGCTTTTCACAAACAGCATGTGGATTTGTATTAGAATTTGCTGATATAATAACACAACATAATATGAATGATACAAGGACAAATGTAGGAGGATGGCCAGCAACAACAATGAGAACATTTGTAAATAATGATATATACAACTCATTACCAACTGATTTAAAGAATGCAATAATAAATACAACAATAGTATCAGGATATGGAAGTGGGGGATACAGCAAATTTTTACATCATTAGATAAATTATATTTATTAGCGCCAAAAAGAAATATATACTGATTTTTTTCTAATCGTTATGATACAGCAAATGATTTAACAAGAACATTAGATTATTATACAAATATGGCAGTAACTACAACAAGTTATAATAATGCAATTAAGTATTATGAAAGTCTAAATACAAGCCAAATAGGAGGAACAATAAGAGGTGACTGTTGGTGGCTTCGTACAGCTTCATATAATAATAAAACAATGTTTAATATGATTAATAATTATGGTACTTATGATGTTGGTAGTGGAAATAGCTTAAGTGGAGCAAGAAGTTCAGAAGGTGTTTCACCAGCTTTTCGCATTGGCTAATCAAAAAAGATAATCTTTGAATTAATCATCGATTATCTTTTCATTTGCTTTTTTAATCAGCAATATCATTGTTTTCAAACTTGATATTTAAGAACTTTCTACTTGCTAGGTAGTCTGACATGTGAACAAAACATTGATATTTAGTTTTTGGCCTTTGTAATACTTCATTGCCATTATAATCTGTTGTCCATGGGCCCATATGTGTTTCAACACAACTACAAACTAAATTTAATTCATCATCAGTAAGTTCTAATTTATCTTTATTATCTCTTACAAATTTACTTATTTGAAGTGGATGATCAAATGCAGTATACTTATCATGATTAATACCATTCTTTAATCCATCGTGTATAGTAAGAGCAAACAATAATAAGTCTTTTTCATCACTTGTAAAATTATTAATTGCTGAATCTTGTAATAATTCATAAGCAATTCTTACTGCTGCTTTAGTATGTCTAACAAGCCCTTTATCACCTAAAGTAAATTCAGGATGATATTTACCAGTAGAACTTGCTGGTATTTGATAAAAATACTCTGGTAATAAATTTAACATTGTTATAAGACTATTTCTTATTCTTTCATTTTTTTATAATTTATTTCTTTATTAAATTCTGTATGCATAATTAAAACCTCTATTAAATTATAATATAAAAATTATATTTTTTTCTATATAAATGTGTTATGATTTTTAGTATGAAAGAAGAAATTATTAATATAAGTAAAAAAATATTGGTATTGATATAATAGGATTTTGTAATATAAAGAATTTAATAGTTCCATATGATAAATATAAATTACAAGATGAACTTAGTTACAAAAAGTACTTTTTCAAGTAGGTAATATTAGTGATAAAGATTTATCAAATGAAAAAAATATGAAATATATAATACTGCTATAGTGATAGGCATGTCATATAAAAAAGTATCTATGGATGATAAATCTAAAGTATATTTAAGTAGTTGTAGCATAGGTGATGATTATCATATCGTACTTAAAAAAATAAACTTGAAGTAATAAAAAGAATATCTTGAAAAATAAAAGGTTATATTGGTAAAAATATTTGTTGATAATAATCCTCTTGATGAAAGACTTTTTAGCATACAATGCTGGTCTTGGATTCTTTGGTATAAATAATTTATTAATAAATGAAAAAAACTAGGTTCATATTTTTTTATATTGGAGTATTACTAACAAATGCTTCTATTTCTAGTAATAAAATAATAGATAGTAAATGTATAAACTGTGGATTATGTAAAAAAAGTATGTCCTTTAGGGGCAATAAATGATAATGGAATACTTGATTCTACTAAATGTATAAGTTATTTAAACCAAAAGAAAAATATAACAGAAGAAGAAAGCAAATACTTTGATAATTGTATTTATGGATGTGATAAATGTATAAGTATATGTCCTTATAATAAAAATATAGAAGTTCTTAATAATGAAGGAATAAATCCATATGAATTTTTTTAAATATGAGTAATGATGAATATGATAAAGAATATTCTAATAAATCTTGTTACTGGAGAGGTAAAAAAAGTTCTTGATAGAAATATAAATATTTATTTAAATCATTTGAAAAAAAGTAATAATATTGTGTTAAAAATTGAATTAATGATAAGGAGAGAAAAATGAAGAAAAGTAATAAAAATGTATCTAGTCGTAATTATTTTATTGTTATGGTAGTATCAGTACTTATAATAGTTGTTGTATTGTATGCTAGAACTTTCTATTTAAATTATAAAAAAATAATAAAGTTAATGTTAGTGTATTTAATGACCAAAAGATTAATCAAATAAATAGTGATGATTTCGATTTTGCTTTAAGTGAAACTAGTAGTGAAATTATACTTTATGTAAGTTATACTAGTTCTAGTGAAATAAGAAATATGGAAAGTAAGTTATATAAAGAAATAGAAAAAAAGAATCTTACTGATAAAAATTATTTATTGGGATGTAACTAATAGTAAGAATAGTGAATATATTGAAACATTAAGAAAGAGATTTCCAGAAATAAAGGATCAAATAAATTCAGCACCATTATTTATATATATTAAAAGATGGTAAGGGCGTAGAAGCAATGAGTAGTGAACTTAAAAAAATGTTGATTATAAAGTATTTAATAAATTAGTGAGTAAGTATAATATTGAATAGGAGTCGTTGACTTCTTTTCCTTTTTGTTTTATATAATATTTTTATAGAATAAAGGAAGTGTGATATGAATAAAAAGGGATTTACTTTAGTTGAGTTACTAGCTGTAATAGCGATACTTGCTATACTTGTTTTTAGTTGCTGTACCAAATGTTTTAAGCATGTTTAATAAGGCTAAAAAAAGATGTATTTTTTTGACTGATGCTAAAAAAATATTTATAAGGAGATTTCTAAAAAAATATTACTGAAAATATGAGGGGAAATAATATAAATGCTATTTCGAATGATAATAATAAACTTGATATGGATACAAATGATTTAAAAATATAATGTTAAATTGGATAATAAAGGAAATATTAAGTCATTTGAAGTTAGTAATGATACTTATTGTATAAGTGGAAAGTTTAATAATTTAAATGAACTTACAGAAGAAAAAAAGTTAAAGAAGGAGAATGTGATAAGGTAACAGTTGCTGAGTCATTTGTGACTGACACATGGCAGACTATTATAAATGCTGTAAAAAGATGGCGATATAGATGAATACAATGTGGGAGATACAAAAGAAATAGATTTAGGAAGTTATGGAAAACATACTGTTCGTATAGCAAATAAATCAACACCAAGTGAGTGTAATACTTCTGGTTTCTCACAAACAGCATGTGGTTTTGTTATTGAATTTGCGGATATAATAACAACTTATAAAGTAAATGAAACTGATACAAATGTAGGAGGCTGGCCAGCTACTCCAATAAGAACATTTATAAATAATGATATATATAATTCGTTACCAAGTGAATTAAAGAGTGCAATAATAGATACAAAAGTTATATCAGGACATTCAAATTCAAGTGAAGATGTAAATTTTATATCAACTGATAAATTGTATTTATTATCTCCAAAAGAAATATATGAAAATTGGTCATATACTATTGATACATCGAATGATTCTAGTAGACAACTAGATTATTATAATAGTAAAAAGTGTAACAATAGGTAAATATTCTTATGTTTCTAAAAAAAGTATAGGAATTCTACTGATTATTGGTGGTTACGTACAGCTAATGCTAATAATTCTACCAGTTTTTTAGGTATATATGGTTCTGGTGACTGGGGCAGTGGCATTTCAAATACATTTGGTGGAATTTCTCCAGCATTTAGAATAGGATAATTTTTATATAAAAAAATGTTTAATTTTTCACTAGAAATTACCATAAAACGATAAAAAAAGTGGTGAAAAATCTTAGATGATTTACCATTACAAATATACAATTCTTAAAAAAATAATTAATGAATATTTACTATCAAATAAATATTCATTTTTTTATTATAATTTATGATAAAATTATTTTTAATAGGAGAATATATAATGAAAGAGTACTTAATTATTTCAATTAATAATAATATACTTACATATGATTTTTAGAAGTATTGATGAAGCTTTAAAAAAATATGTTAATAAAAAAATGAGTTTAATAATAATACTCTATATTTTTTTCTATGAAATATTATAGTAAGAACTATGAAAAAAATAATAAATTTAATAAAAACAAAAATTATAATAGTATAGATACTATGAATGTAAGATGTTTAGTTACATTTAGATATGTTGTTATAATGATGATAAGACTTAAAAATGTCATATTTGAAACTAGATTTTCCATCTACAATAGGTTTAAATGATTATGAATTATTTTTTTAACAGTTAATACGTTAAAAACAAATAGATTGTTATTTTATGCCATCTTTTATAAAAAGATAAATTTAAAGATAAAAAAATGTTATAGTAAACTTATATAATCATAATAAAAGTAAGTGATAGATTTATGATATCACAAGATTCACTTGATTATGAAACTTTATATTATAGGAAAAATGTTAGAAATAAAAAGAAGAATATCCAGGTATATTAGATGATATAAAAAGAATTCTTAAGAATAAATTATAATTTAAAAATCTATACATATATATGTATTTTCTAAAGAATTAATAAATAATATTATAGAACTTGTTAAAAAAATGATGAATCAAGAAATATAATTGTATTCTTACATCAAGGAAAAAGATAAAGGTAATTTCATTGTTAATAATTTTGCATGGTTAAAAAGAATTAAATAAGAAATGTAAAAAAAGATTATACATGTGAATTTAGAATACTTTATTCTAATGAATTTATACGTAATAACTTATTTAAACAGCTTACATTTAATAATTTAAAGCTTATGTCTATACTTGCAGTATATGTAAGTGTTGTATGTTTAGTTATATTTAAATCATATGAATATATTGAAAAGATGGCTATAGATGAAGTTAATCAAGAAATAATAAATAGTTCATTTGCATTACCTAATAATGATACAGATAAAGAACTTACTAATGGTGGAGTAGAACTTGATCAGAAATTAAATGATAAACAAGTTAAAGATAAATATTCATTTGATAAAGTATTTTTCTAATCTTAAAAAAAGATTAATAATGAAACAGTTGGTTATTTAGTCGTAAATGGTACTAATATAAATTATCCTTTAGTACAACATAGTGATAATAGTTATTATTTAAAAAAAGAGATTTCTATAAGAAGAAAAACTAGTATGGGATGGATATATTTAGATTATAGAAATGATATAGAGAATCTTAATGATAATAGTATTGTATATGGACATAGTATGTTAAATGGGACTATGTTTGGTACATTATATAGAGTTCTTAATAATAATTTTAGAAAGAATAGTGAAAATATGGTTATATCATTAGATACACTAACTAAGTCATATAAATTTAAAATATTTGCTGGTTATAGAGTTGATTATACTACTGATTATTTAGTTAATAAGTTTGATAGTAAGGAAGACTTTAATGCATTTGTTAAATTAATAAGAGGCAGAAGTAGTTTTAAAACTAAAGATAAAGTAGAGTATGGGGATAAAATACTTACATTATCTACTTGTGCTGGCGGTGGTAATAGAAGATTAGTAATACATGCTGTACTTATAAAGGATGGTGAATAATGAAAAAGAAAATATTTGTTTTACTATTAAGTTTATTTTTAATAATTAGTAATGTTAATGCTGAATGTGATACAAGTGAAAGAAATGAATTAAAGAGTTTAGCACAAGATATAACATATGAAAAAAATCTTATAGTATGAGTGATAAAGTATTTACTATTAAATTTTTATAATGTATTTCCAGGATTATTACTTAGAATAAATGGTTCAATTTATAGTGGAAATTCAAGTGATAATTATAGTGTTGAATTAACTAATTTAGTTGAAGGAACACGTGTGTCAGCTGATGTTCTTGAAACAATAGGTTGTGATGAAACATTAAATACGTTATTTATAACACTTCCATATTATAATACATTTTATGGAACTCAAAAAGTGTGAGAAATATGTTGGTAAATTAACACAATGTACATCACAATTTTTTTATCTTATGAACTTAGTGAATCAATATTGGATTCAGCAATAGAATCACTTGGTAATGAGATAAAAGCCAGATATTCCAGATAAACCAGTTAAAAAAACATTCTTTCAAAAAAAGCATATGAAGTTACTAAAACATTTCTAATGGATTGGGGAATTAGTATAGGTTTATTCATATTCTTTGGTGTTATAACTGCGATTATTGGAGAAAAAAATATTTAGAAAGACTAAACATGGTATTTAAATATATCATGTTTTTTTAAATATTTTAATGACATTTTTTTAAGTTATGTTATAATTTTTTTAGAATAAAGTAGGTGAGTTATGAGGAAAGTTAAATTAATTTTGTTTAGTGATCTTTGTTGATTCTTTATTTAGTTTGCAATATTAATGCTAAATGTGAAGATGAAGGATTAAATAATTTGGCAATGAATGCTACTATTAAGTATGAAGAAGATAATGGTTATACTGATAGTGAAGGTAATGTAGTACGTGAGAAAGAATATTTATATTTATTACATTTAGTTCCATATTATAAAAGGTGGAAAAAGTAATGGTAAGTGATAGTTATTCTGTTGTTCCATATAAAGTGGAATATGATAGTCTATATAAATCATATGCTTTAGGTTCATATGTACATTTAGATGAAAAAGCTTATACATTTACATTATATGGTGATAGTGATTCTGCTTGTCCTAATGAAAAAAACTTAGAACTATAGAATATGTAGTACCAGCATATAATGTTTATTCAAGAACTAAATATTGTCTTGATCATCCTAATGAAAAAATATGTAAGACTAATGATAATAAAATGAGTGAGGTTAGTGATAAAGAATTCGTTAAAATAGTTGATGGGAAAAAAGAAGAAGAAAGAATAAGGAATATGACATTCTTTGAAAAAAAGCATTAGAATTCTTAAAAACATAATTGGTATTTTATAGCTATTCCTATAGTATTAGTTTCTGCTTTCTATGCGATTAGAATTTATATATTAAAGAAGAAGGTGGATGAAGAATGAAAAATATAAAAAGATATATTTCATTTATAATTATTACTTTATTATTTGGATTTTTTTAGGACTTAGCTCTGTTTATGCAGTAACAGGTAGTGGTACTAAAAAGACTATTACTATAACAGGTACTAATCAACCATCTAATGATATTAGTTTCTGTGGAGATTCTAAAACAGGTAATGGTAGACCTGCTTATTTACCTACATATAAATATAATGCAAAGGATCCTAACTTTTCTAATATAAGTCAAACTTCATATTGTTTACAACGTGGACGTCCTGGTCCTGATGGAAAGACTTGGAGCTATGTAGCACTTGATAATTTTGATATATCTACTTGTAAGAGTAGTAGTGATAATTATCAATGTGGACTTGCTGAAATTATGTGTCATACTATGGATATTAGTGCTGGTAGTGATGGAAACTTTACTGCTAATGAGAATAGTAGATATTCATATTCATCTGTTGCTACTGCACTTCGTATGTGGGTAGCATATGATCACTCATCTATACATGATGGTGATGGTATTAGAGATAATACTGGAGATGGTGACTATTATTATTCTAATACTGATGTTTATGAGAAAAAGTGCTAAATATTATTTAGATAATGGTGGAGAAATTAAAAAAATGTCCAAGTAGTTGTAGTTCTGGTAGTTCTGATTTTTGGCGTATTTTTGTTATCAAAAATGCATCAAGTGATGAACAAAAAAACATATTCAAGGTGCTGTTGAACTTGTAAGTCTCTGCTAAAAAGTGGATTATCTTGTTTAGATAATTTAACAAACACTATAACTGGACAATCTGGTGATGGTGAAGATGGAAATGATGGCACTTTAGATGGTAAGTTAAATCCTGGTAAGCCCGGAATTAAAACTGATTTTGATGCAGACAGTAAAAGTGTAGATGTTAAGGTTAGATTTAATACAATAAAAGGTTGGTTCAAAGACTTTAACTAAAGAAGAGATTGAAAAAATTCAAGTTGATTGGTGTGATGAAGCTTCTGAAGGCTGTAATGTTGTTATGGAAGTATTTGATTCTAAAGGAAATAAATTAACACCTGTTGGTGGTCAAACTCCTAACGAATGCAAAAATTATTGTGAAGTAAAAATATAAATATGAAGAATTATGTAAGAAAACAACAACTGAAACTGAAGATCAATACATAACAGTAAAAAGTAACAACTTATGTTGAAAAAGAATAATTCAGGTGCTAGTGCACTAAATGCTTTAATTAAAAATTATGTTAAAGTAAATGGAGATGTTTCTCAACAATTTATTAACTTTGATATTCAAGGTTTAAATGATTTAAAAAATGGTAAACTTACTCAAGGTAGTGGCAACGAAAGTACTGATCAAACAACTGAAACAACAAAAAAATCAGTGTTCACTACTAAAAGTAGTGTAGTTTGTCCTTGCGATAATACAAATAGATGTAGTGATTTTAAAATCGTAAATACTTTACCTAAGTATTGTACTGATTATAATAACTTCAATCAAGGATTATATGATACATATGATGAAGGCGTGCTTGAAGAACCTTATATGAACTGTATTATGAATGCTTGTAATGTTAGTCAACGTAATCAATATGATTTTAGTAAAGAATATAAAGTAGATGTTGGTGTATGTAGAATATTTTGTCGTGAAGAAATAGAATTTTATTTAGCAAATAAAACTAGAGTATATGCTGGAATGCAATTTAAATATGAAATTGATAGATTGCTTGGTACTAAGAGAAAGTTAGGAAATGGTAGTTCATTAACGTCAATGGTACTTCAAAAGAGAGAATGTGCTTCTGAAATATACTATGACCATAGAAACCCATTATATAATTATTCTACGAGTGAATCTAGATATGATAGTTATATAAAACAGGGATATGATACATGGCAGAAGATGTATGGTCAAGCTGTTAAGGAAATGATTGAGGCTTGGAATAAATGGAAAGCTTATGAAACTTTACATAAGAATGAGGGTTGGGGAAATAGCTGTAATCCTAAATTGAATCATGCTGATACTGAATATTGTTATAGCAGTGGTTCATCATGTGGAAGCACTTGCGGTAAAACTACGACTTATCCTGGTTTTGATTATGTTTATACTTGGCCTACTACTGGTAGCCCACAATATACTAAAACAGATTTTAATAATGTATCAATTAATGATAGAAGTAAAGAAACAAATGATAAAGTAAAGTTCGGCATTAATGATGGTCCTGATGCACCTAGTGATCAAGATGGTAAATTCAATCAATCAAATGGATGTGATTCTAAGGATTGTAACTGTAAAATTGTTGATGGCCAGCAAGAATGTGATAGTAAAGGTGTTGCAGGCAGTGGAACATGTGCTAAAGGTGAAAAAGGTAAGAATAAATGCAAAGTTAAAGATCAGGAATCAAGTAATTGGAATGCATTTAAAGATGCTGTTGATAATGTTACACAATTGATTTATGATTTAGAAAAATTGTAATTTATATATTAAAAAAATGAACTAAAAATTATATTATAATGATTCTAATCTAGTTGATTTTAGCGGTTATACTGGTAGACCTAAATATCAAGGTAAAGTTATTAAATATGCTTTTTGGTAGCGGGGAGAATGGTAAAAAAATACTAAAGATTATATTCTTGAGTTAGCAAATTGTAAGAATGAGAAAAGAATGCATTTCTTTAGAATTAGAATATGCTGATAAAAAAATATGGTGAGGCTACTATGTTTGGCAAACAAGTTGAGGTAATTGAAGCTCAAGAAGAAACATTAAAAGGTCAACAAAAGGACACTCATTATTGTACAAATGCCAGTGAAGATGAGAAAAAGTCTGGAGATAGTTATGTAACTGATTGCTATAAAAAAGTGGGGAATAAATTTAATGATGATAATGATAGTACAAACTTTACGAAAACAAATTTATTAGGAAAACATGATTTAATTACTTGTAAAGGATATGATACTAATGCTAAATGTGAAGTTAAAAAAGATGTAATGAAACTTCCTATAAATGATTTCGCTAAATTTATTGTTGTAAGTGAGGCTGATTTCTGGCAACCTAAGAAATATGTTACTGAAGCTTATACTGGCAACGTGTATGAATCAAGTTCTGGTTATAGTTCCTCTTCTTCTGCTAGTTTGGGTGATTATGTATTCCCTGTAAGTATGGATAAAGAAAGTGGCGGAGCAACAGGTGCTTATAATGTAAAGCATAAATATAGTTATGTAGGCTCTGCTTTAAGTAAAGCACAATTGCTAAATGAAAAATATTATGAATTTACTTGTCAATATGAAGTATATAATATTACTAACTTATATGATTGTGATATTTCTACTGATTTAACTAATTGCAAAAATCAGTGTTATGAAATAAGAGATGGAGTTCCAATTATTAGAGAAGGTGGCGGTAATCCTGATAGATGTGCTGCTTGGAAAGGTAGAGACCCATCAAAAGATTCTAAGGGTTATGGATTTATTTATAGAAATGTTAACTTAGGTAATCTGTTCCCAACTAATAGAGATATAGGTACTAACTGGTTATCACATGATGATGCTAAAAATGCTATTGAAGCTACCGCTTCCGACATGTATGGCGATAATGAAAAATATCTTGAATATAGTTATATATTAACTAGTGATGCAATCAAAAAAATTAGAACTTATAATAAGGATAGAAATGGTGCTGGTGGTTATATTGATAACACTTTAATCGGATGCAATATAACTAATGATGGTTTCTATAATTGTAGAAGTTCTTTCCTAGATTTATTTAGAGATAATTCAAATAGTTTTTGGAATTAAGGTTAATAAATCTGATGGACAGCAAGAAAATTAAGAAAGGAGAATGATGATTAAATGAAAGAATCTATTTGGGGTTATATGATATTAGTGCTTGGTGTAATTGTAATTGTTATTCTTCTTCTTGTTCAAAGAATAACTACTACTAATGAAGAAGACTTTTTATTTAGGACGTGAAGTAATGGAAGCATCTATGATTGATGCGGTCGATTATGGAACATTTAGGAAGTCTGGAAAAATAGTAATGTCTAAAGAAAAGTTTGTAGAAGTATTTGTTCGTAGATTTGCTGAAAGTATTACAAATAATAAAGATTATCAATTAGATTTTTTTATGATATATATGAAGAGCCACCAAAAGCAACTGTTCGTGTTAGAACCGTTAGTGGTGATACAACTTTAAATTCAGACGTATTTGATATTAAACTTGACACATATATGCATGGTATTTTAGAATCTGTTTATGGTATAGGATATGGTGCCAATCCTGAACCTACAACACCGGGTAAAGGTTATGATGTGTCAGAAACTGGAGCATTGACTCCATTTGAAGATGAAGATTATGATGAACCAGATGAAGAAACAAAAGAAGCACCAACATTAGCATGTGCTTATCAGACTGTTGATTCAAATAAAAATATTAAATTCGCTAATGGTGCTAATCTTCGAGATTATGGCTGCGGATATACTTCAATATCTATGATTGCTAATGCTTTTGGTAAAGATGTATCTCCTACACAAGTTGCCTATGATATTTGGGATGGACCTAATCATAATTCAAGCACAATTGGTGATCAAGATGCTAAAGAAAAATGTAAAAATGGTGCTAGTACTACTACTTGTGGTAGAGTTACAACTGGAACACTTACGAATGATAAATTACTTGGCAAATATGGATTAAGTGGTACTAAATTATTTGATGAAAATGCTTCTGAAGCAGAAAAGAAAAAAGCTATAAAAGATGCATTAAATCGTGGAGAGGCTATTATATTAAGAATTCCTAACCATTATATTGCTATTTCAGGTACTCCTGATAATATTCAATTGTGTAATCCATATCGTGCAGAACAAGAAGGTACTTATACAATCGATAGTTTATTTAGTAATAAGGCTATTACAGAATGGCATGGTCATGGCAATTGTAATGGTGGAGGTGAATGTGGTATCTGGTTTGGTGCTTCATATTCAAAAAAATAATTTATGAGAGATAATGAAAAATTATCTCTTTTTATATTTTAAATTTCTTTTTAAAAAGAGAGTTGAAATAAAAATGTATTATTGTGCTATAATTAATTAGAATAGATAGTACATGAAAAACTATGGAGGAAAAAAAGAATGGATAATATAAAAGTTGCTCTTAAAAGATTTATTAAAAATAAAAATACTGTTACAATTATTGCTTTGCTTGGTTCACTTGCAATATTGTATTATGCATATAATTTAAGAATAAAAAAAGCTACAGAACCAATTAGTGTTCCTTATTCTATAAACAGATTAGACCCAAGAACATTAATAACAAGTAAGGATGTTGGTATTAAACAAGTTCCTGGTGGAATGGTTAATGGTCGTGATGTTATAGTTTCATCTTCCATGATTATTGGAAAGTATGTTTCGGAGAAGGTTGAAGTACCTGCTGGAAGTTTATTTTATAATGAGACAATTGTTACTTGGGATCAATTACCATCAAGTTTATTTGAAGATATTCCAGATGGTTATACAGTTGTTATATTACCAGTATCAATGGAAACTACTTATGGAAATTCAATATTTACTGGAAATTATATTGATTTATATTATTCAGGATATGATGATAATGAATTATTGATAGTTGGTAAATTTATAGAGAGTATTCGTGTTTTTATCTGTTATTGATGATGATGGTAATAACATATTTGAAAAAGACTAGAAATGTTGAAACTCCTGCATATTTAATGTTTGCAGTACCTGAGGAACTACACTTATTACTTCGTAAAGCAATTTATAAAAAGGTTAATTTATTTCCAGTGCCAAGAAATGCCGAATATTCTTTAAATCCAAAATCAACAAGAGTAAGTAGTAGCTATATTAAAGAATTAATTGAAAAAAACGTACTATTGATGTGTCTTTAAAAAGATTTAGCTGAAAGTGAAACTAATACTAATATAAATGATAATTCAAAATGGAGGTGAAAAATAATGAAATCTGTAAAACAATTTTTTACCAATAAAACAGTTGTAACAATTGGGCTCGGTATTGTATGCGTTGTTATTTTATATGTCTGCTTATACTTATAGAGTTAATAAAGAAATAAATAAAGTTGATATTTATGTTGCTAAAGAAGATATTCCTGCTAGAACTGAAATAACAGATGATTTGATAGAAAAAGTAAGTGTTGCATCTTCAATGCTAAGTAATAATGTTATTCGTGATTTAAATAATATTAAGGGAAAAATATGTTAATTATAACACTTATATTCCTGCTGGTAGTCCATTTTATTCAACTGCATTGGTTGAATGGAAACAAATGCCAGATTCAGCTTGGTCTAATATTTCTACAGGAAATACAGTGTTTTCCTTTTGCCAGTTGATGTTACAACTACGTATGGTAACTCTATATTTCCAGATGATAAAAATAGATTTATATTATGAAACTCAAGATGATAATGGAAACTATGTATATGGAAAATTAATCGAAGGTATTACTATTCTTGCTGTTAAGGATCAAGATGGTAGTCATATATTTAAAAAAGGATCTAATCAAAAAAATGCTAGTGCATTAATATTTAGTGTAAGTGAAGAATATCATATTCTTTTAAGACAAGCGATGTATTTAGCTGGTTCTTTAGTTCCAGTACCTAGAAATAAAAGCTATGATAAAAACTACTAATATTTCTAGTAAGTATTTAAGAGAATTAATTGAAAGCAGGTGCCATAAAAATCGTGCCTGATGCTGTTGATGATCCAGATGCTGGAGATGAAAATATTAAAGTAAATTAATAGAATTATGCAATTTTTAGAAAGGATTAATAATGGATAATGTTGTTTTTTCACAAATAGATTTTGGCTTATTTATGCCTCTTTTAGAAGATAATGATATAACAGATATTTCATATTCTAATGGTGGTAAACAATTATGGGTTAAAACATTAAGTAAAGGTGTTTATCCTGTTCATATTGAAGGCATTAATAATGAAGTTGTTGAAAAGTTAGCATTTCAATGTTCTAATGTTATGGGAAAGACATTTAATATGGCTCATCCATTATTAGATGCTGAAAGTGCCGAACTTCGTCTTAACTTTGTTCATGATTCTATTGCTACAAATGGAATAGCACTTCTTATAAGAAAAACTCCAGCAATGATAAGACTTAATAAAGAGAAGCTTGTTAAAGAAGATTATGTATCAGTTAAATTACATGACTTCTTAATAACTTGTGTAACTGGTCACTGCAATATACTTGTTAGTGGAGAAACTGGTTCAGGTAAAACTGAGTTTATTAAATATCTTGCTAGTAAAATAAAAGAAGATGAAAAAATTATTACAATAGAAGATACTTTGGAACTTCATTTAGATAAAATATATCCAGATCGTGATATAGTTGCGATGAAAACTAATAATATTGCTTCATATTCTGATGTGTTAGTTGCTTGTATGCGTCAAAACCCAAGATGGATTTTACTATCAGAGGTTCGTTCTGCTGAAGCTGTTCTTGCTGTTCGTAACTCTATTTCTTCAGGACACAATATTTTATCTACAATACACTCTGATAAAGCATCAAGTATTCCAATGCGTTTGTATTCACTTCTTGAATCAAGTCAAGATATTGATCAGTTTGTTGCATCAATGCACAGATATATTCAACTTGGTATACATATTAAAGGATTCTTTTCTAAAAAGTATAATAGATTTCAAAGAGAAATTACTCAAGTAGTTGAGTTTTATGTAGATGATGAAGATAATAAAGCAAAAAGTAAATATTCTTTATTCTAGAGATTTAATGGATAATGAAGTTTATAATAATCCAACATCACATTTGATTGATTATTTAGCTTGTCAAGGTGTTATGATGCAGGAAGATCCATTTATACCAAAGGGTAGTGAACTTAAAGCAAGTGATGAAACTGATGATAGTAGTCAAAATAATATTGATACTACTAATGAAGCAAATAATGAAGTGACTAATAATATTGAAACACCTGTTCAAACTGAACAGGTACAACCAGAAATGCAGGCTCAAATTAAACAAGTGCAATCAGAAGTACAAACTCAAACTTCATTTACGCAAGAAGCACCTGCAAATGTTAATGTAGATACAGTACAAAAATGTAAATAGTGTTAATCAAAATGTAAATAATGTAAATAACAATTCTAATCTTGAAATTGTTGATATATAGGAGGTGAAATAAGATGTATATTGAGATATTTATCATTGTCTGCTATAATTGCATTTATATATTTATATCGTAAAAAAATACTGGTGATAATTCGTATAAGTTTTTTTAGCAGATCAAGTTACTGGTACATATGAAAAAAATATGCTCCATATTCATTTAAAGTTGTTCGTGAAAAAAAGCAAAAGAATTAGGTCAAGAATATACGACTCGTCAATATGTAATTCAAATTGCTTTGTTTGGTGTAGGTGTCTGCATTTATATCATATCTATATTTTTTTATAGTATTATATGGAGCATAGTTTATGCTACTGCAGCCATATTATTTATACCATATTTAACTTTCATGAGATGTAAAAAAGCTTATAGCGAATTTATATTTGAACAAATTCAAGTTTATTCAACAAATGTTATTATGGAATTTAATACAACTCAATCATTTGTTAAAGCACTTGAAGGAGTAAGAGATTCTGGTGTACTTGAAGAACCTTTACTTGGTGATGTTAAGGAAATGATTAATATGTCATATGAAAATGGTACTATAGATGAAGCCATAAGATTTATGAATGAAAAGTATGATTATTATGTAATTAAAAAAATATGCATCAATTATTTATTCAAATAACTAAAGAGGGTTCTAAAGATTCAGGTGCTGCGCTTGAAGGAATGCTTCAATGATATAGATATGCTTGTTGAAAGTGTATATCGTGATAGAATAGATAGAACATCATTCTTTATAAACAATTTGTAACGTTTGGTTTAGCATTATATTTGCTAGTATTGTTAGTACAATTGTTACTTGGTAATCAATCTTATATAAAACTATTAAATAATATACTTGTTGTTTTGTTATTACATGGTGTTATACTTATTAACTCATATTTCTTACTTTCAGGTATCAAATATTACCATGAGGATGTAGGTGGCTGAATAATGGAAATATTAATTGTTGGAATTATAATGGTGTTCTTATTTAATTATTTAAACTTATTCAACTTTAATAAGTTTGTTGATGATAATAAGACTGTATTTAATAAGTTAAAAAGAAGATGACTATGAGTTTTTACTAATAGCGAAGTATGGTGATAAAGCTGATCCACTTATTAGCTATCAAAAAAGAGTAAAAAGTGCAATACTTACTTTCTTAATTGGTACTATTGCTGCGATGACAATGCTTAATGATATTAATTTTGCATTAAAACTTGTAATTGTATTTGTTATTACTTATTTAATATTTAAGGATGAGTATAATAGACTTAAGAGTTATTATAAAATACATTTACATGATATTAACTTAAAAGTTACCATATTATTTAAAAAGTTTAGAAATATTAATTCAACATTACACTGTACCAGTTGCATTAACAAGAAGTTTAGAGCAAGCTCCAGAAATGTTTAAACCTGGTCTTCGTGAATTAATTGCATCTATTGATGCAGGTGATTCTTCTGTTGAACCTTATATGGCTTTTGCTAGACGTTATCCAGTAAGAGATTCAATGAGAATGATGAGACTTCTTTATAGACTTAGTTTAGGTAGTCAAGAGAGAAAACAGGAACAACTTGAAACTTTTTCAAGAACTATTTCTTCATTACAAGCCAAATCAAGAGAAACTAAGTATAAAGAAAGACTTGAAAAGATGGAAAAGAAGACAATGACTATGCTTACTGCAACGGGAGCAGGTGTTATGATAATATTACTTTTATCAATAATGCAAGTTATGGGATAATTTTTGTAAATTATACTTGAATATAAAAAAAATGTATTGTATAATTGATTTAGATAATAAAGGAGGAAGATATAAATGAAAGAAGCTACAGGTGAATTAAATATGACTGTTGTAACTTTAATCGCTGTTGCTGCAGTTGCAATGCTATTCTATTTCTTTTTATGGCCTATGGTTCAAAAAATGGTAGCACAACAAACTTGTAATACTTATGGTGTTGATTATGTCGCAGAAGCTACTGAAGTAGTAAAAGAAACTGGAAGTCAGGCTACGGTTAGAATTTGGAAGTGTTGTCCTAAGAATAAAACATCTGCAGATCAGTGTATTACTATCGATGAACCTACTGGTGGTGGCGGTACTTCATCTTAGTCTTATGAAGTTTTAATTAAAAAAATATAATTGGGTGGCTTTAAGTGATGTTATGTCACTTACAGCCATTTTTAATAAGAAAAAAGGAAGTGTAAAATGAGGGAATCTATTGGTGGATTATGGCTATTTGGTATAGTTATTACTTTTTATAGTTTTATTTGTAAGTTTTTCTTGCTTATTCAATTAGTTATACTAGAGCATTTAAAGTTAAGAATGAAATAATTAATTACATTGAAAGATCTGAAGGATTTACTAGTGTTCAACTTAATGGTGGAACACTAGATGATAACATTTCTTATGATGAGCTTAAAGCTTTATCACAGACTGATCCTACAGTAGATGTATTATCTTTTTTTACAAATACAAAATATAGGTTATAATTATTCATTAGCTAGTCAAGTTGATTGTAGTCAATATGGTTATGGTAATAAACAACCTGGTGGATATTGTATTAAAAAAATGTGTCCTCGTAATGAAAATGGTCAAAAAGTGTATTATAAAGTAACTACTTTTTATAGCATTTAAGATACATGTATTAAATTTTATATTTAAAAATACCTATTACTGGTGAAACTAAGGCATTATATTATGATAATTCACCAATGGTGTGTGATTATGAAGGATACGAGTATTAAGGAGGTTAAATAACATGAATGTAATGGTTGTTAATAAATACAAGGAACTTCTAATGGGACTTAATATTGAAGTTATGAAGTCTATGGAGGGTGTATTTAATGTTGATGAAATTATTGATACATTTACTAATTTCTATTATGATAAGATGATATTAGATATTACTGCTATTCGTGATTATCAAAAATACAGATAATTTACAAAAAGCTTGCGATGAATATCAATATGGAGAATGTAATTTTATTACTTGATGATAGTCCTGAAACAGAGACTAAATCATATTTATCTAAATTGATATCACTTGGTATATATAATTTTACTCGTAATGCTGAAGGTATTAATTATTTACTTGTTCATCCTCATACATATAGAGATGTTGTTAATATTCATAATTTACAAGATATTGATAGTGGGTATGGTGAAGGCGGAGATACTTCTATAACTAATAATTATAGTGGTAAAATGAGAATTATTGGATTTAAGAATATGACTCAACATGCTGGTGCTACTACACTTATATATTTACTTAGAAAGGCATTATCTGGTACTAAAACTGTTGGTGCGATAGAAGTAAATAAAGTTGATTTCTTGTATTTTAATGATAAAGATTTAGTTAGTACTACTACTACTGAATTGCCTAAAGAACTTATGAAGAAACAATTATGCGATATCGTTTTAGTAGATTTAAATGATTATGATGATGTGTCTATATGTTCACAAGTATATTATTTAATTGAACCATCTACTATTATGATAAATAAGATGTTACGTAAGAATAAAGCAGTTCTTGAAACACTTAAGAATGAAAAAGTTGTTCTTAATAAATGTGTTTTAAATAGTGAAGATGTAGCAACATTTGAATATGAAACAAAAACTTAAAGTATTTGCGACTATACCACCTGTTGATGATAGACAAGAAAAATATAGAAGCAATTAATAAATTTATTCAAAAAAATGATTTTATAATCGTCAATGATATTGACAAAATGGTATAATTTATATTAAAAATTAAAGCAGAGAAGGAGAAGGAAATATGTTAGATTTAATTTATTTATTAAATACAGGTTCTGGTACAATTGGTTCAGCAGGTGATTTATGTAAGCAAATGGAGCCTATTCTTCGTTTAGTTGGTATTGTGGTATTTGGTATTAAAGTTGTTGTACCTATTATGTTAATAGTTGTAGGTATGTTAGACCTTGCTAAAGCTGTTACTGAAAAGAATGAAGATAATATTAAGAAAGCACAACAAGCATTAATTAAAAAAGCTATTGCTGCAGTTATCGTATTCTTAATAGTTACTATTGTTGCATTATTAATGAATTTAATAGGTAATAGAGATTATGAAAAAAATGTATGGATTGTATAAATGATCCATGGTCATGTAGTACTGGACAAGAAGGATAATTTATGAAAGTTCAAATGAACTTTTTGACCAAAAAAATGTGTAAAAGTGTTAGTATAAATTGAAATATTATTAATAAAAATGGTATAATTTATTTGAGGAATTAGTATGAAAAAGGAAATTTGATTTTAAAAAATAATTAAAAAGTATTAAAAAGTTTATTAAAAAAAGTATGCAAGTACTAATATTTTATTCTTAAGCTATGTAATAATTAGTTTATTATTGGGATTTGCGATTAGATTATTTACAGTAGGAGCTCCTATATATTTTTAGAGCAACAGTTGGTGATTTAATGTTTACTTTATTTGTTGGAGCATTTGGATATTTAATTAGACCTAGGTATCAATTTAGGTATTTTTTTGATATGGATATTATTTTATACATTCTTGTGTATAGGTAATACGATATATTATCAATTTTATCAATCATTCTTATCAGTTAATCTTATAAGTACTGCATCTATGCTTGGTGAAGTTAATGATTCAGTATTTGATAAATTAAATATATATCAATTTTTTTATATTTGATATTTCCTTGTATATTTATATTTATACATAAGAAACTTAGTAAAAAAAGAATTATTATTTTGAAATAGAAAAGACTAATAAAGATAGAAAGAATTTCATATATACTTTAGGAGCTTCTGTAATAATAATTGTTGTTCTAGCATGTGGACTTACTGGTACTGATACAAGTAGGCTTGTTAAACAATGGAATAGAGAGTATCTAGTACGTCAATTTGGATTATATACTTATACTGTTAATGATTTAGTACAAAGTGTACAACCTAAGATTAATACTTTGTTTGGATATGATGAAGCAGCATTAAGGTTTAGAGAATTTTATGCTTGTAAATTTGAAAAAGAAACTAAAAGTAAATAAATATACTAATAAATTTAAAAGGAAGAAATGTTATATTTATTCATGCTGAAAGTATGCAGAATTTCTTGGTGAATTTAAAAAAATTAATGGTGAAGAGGTTACTCCAAACTTAAATAAACTTGCTAGTGAAGGAATGTATTTTGATAGATTTTATCCTCAAATAAGTATTGGAACAAGTTCCGATACCGAGTTTACTTTAAATACTGGTTTAATGCCTTCATCAAGTGGTACAGTATTTGTAAACTATTATAATAGAAAAATATTACGCATTACCTCATTACTTTAATGATATGGGCTATTATACATTCAGTACTCATGCGAATGCTGCTGATTATTGGAATAGAAAAACTATGCATAAGACACTTGGCTACAAAGATTTCTATGCTAAAGATACATTTGATGTGCCAACTGATACAAAATCTAAAGATTGGGTAGGACTTGGACTTAGTGATAAATCATTCTTTAATCAACTAATACCTATCTTAAAAAATATAAAAGAAACTAAATCACCATTCTATGGTACAGTTATTACATTATCTAATCACTCACCATTTAATGATTTAACTAAATATGATCCATTTGATGTAACTATGAAATATACTTATACAGATGAAAATGGTAAAGAACAAGAAGGAGTTGCTCCATATTTAGAAAAGACATCTATGGGAAATTATATAAGAAGTGCTCATTATGCTGATGCTGCTTTAGGTGAGTTTATTAATTTACTTAGAGATAATGGATTACTTGATAATACAATGATTATGTTATATGGTGATCATGAAGCAAGACTTTCTAAGAATCAATTTAATCTATTATATAATTATGATCTAGTAACGCAAGATATTAAAGATGAAAATAGTGAAGACTTTGTAAGTATGGAAAAATTATAATTATGATTTACTTAAGAATACACCATTTATAATATGGAATAATGATGAAAAAAATATAAGAAGACTATTAGTAATGTAATGGGAATGTATGATGTTCTTCCTACTATTGCTAATATGTTTGGATTTAAAGAGAAATATGCTCTTGGACATGATATATTTAGTGATGAAGAGAAGATTGTTGTATTTCCTAATGGTAATATTCTTACTAATAAAGTATATTATAGTAGTCTTAATGATGAATATGTTACTCTTACTGATGAACCTATAAGTGTTGATTATATTGATGGATTAAAGAGTTATGCTAATAATATACTTGAAGTATCTAATGGAATAGTTACTCATGATTTAATTAAGAATGAAGAAAAATAAAAATAGGAGAATGTAAGGATGAAGAAAAAAATAAAGGAATAGTAGTAATCATTATATTTATAATAATAGGTATTATTCTATTTGGATATCTTGGTTATAGAGTTAAAAAAATGATTTCTTTTAAGGGTTCAGAAAGAAAGAAACTTGATTCTATAGAATTATATGGCTATACTTTTATCTAAGAATGATACTGATATATATATGACATATTTTTAAAAGAGCTCAGTAAGGTATTAAATGAAAAAAACTATAGATTATAATGAATATGCTAAATTAATCTCTAAACTATTTGTAATTGACTTATATACTCTTGATAATAAACTTGCTAGTACTGATATAGGTGGTCTTGAATTCTTACATAATGGTTTGAAAGATAATTTTAAAGAAAATATGGGAAGTACATTATATAATTTTGTTGAAAGTAATATAGATGGTAAGAGAACTCAAGAATTACCTATTGTGAAAGATGTGGAAGTAAGTGATGTATTTGAAACTAAATATACGTATAATAAAACTGAATATGATGCTTATATAGTTAGTACAAATATTACATATGAGAAAAGATTTAGGATATCCTTCTAATATGAAATTAACAATTATTAAAGATAATAATATATTACATATTGTTAAAAGGCGAGTAATTCGTCTTTTTTTATTTTTGATTTTGATGGCTTTTTCTTTATCTTTTTATGTTATCATTATTATAGGAGTGAGTAATGAAAAAGGGAATTGTTTTTATATAAAAAGATTTAGATGAATTTACATTATTAGATTTTTGTTATTATTGTAATATTTATTGTTAATTTATTTTTTTACATATAAGTGGTTTTTAATGAAATGTTTTTTTAATATATCTACTTTAATATGTTTTTTTACTTTGTATGTTAAAAAGTTTATTTATATTTTAAAGAAAATTAAAAAGTGATGGATATGTTAATACTATTAGACATCCAATTATTATAAATGATAAAGATATATATATTTTTACATGATAATTTTAATGTGATTAATGTTATTTCAATTGTACTTATTATTATATTGTTTGTAATAGTTGTTTTTATCTATATGTATTAAGTCATTTAATTTACTTAATACTATTATTAAATATTTACCTTTAACTAGTATATATATGTTTATTATTGATATTTTTATTTATAAGTACTATTGTTATGATTGAAACTAAATTTATATCAAGAACTTTAAATATTAAGTTTATAGAGAAGAATATTAATAATCTTGATAAAAATAATTAATTCTAAAAGATTTAAGTGTGATAAGTTAGAAAATATAAGTATGACTAATAATAATACTTATATGATTGTACGTGAGAATGGTATCAATAATGCTATATTTGATTCTAAATATGAAAGATATAATGATTTAATATTACTTATTAATGAAAGATGTAGTTTAACAGAAAGTAAATAGTTTTGAACATTTGGTTGTATGCTAAATGTTTTTTTAAATTGTATTATTTTTGAATATATTAAGTGAAAAAAATTATTTGTCATTTAAAAGATAGAGTTAGAAAAAAATAAGAAAAACTTAAAAAAATAAAAATATTGATATCTGTTGAGGAAAAATAATAAAAACAGAAAAAGTTATATTTTTAATAATTTTGATAATGGTAAGGTTATTTGTTTTGTTGAATCTAATCCAAGTACTGAAATATATAAATTAGTAGAAGAATTAAAAAGAAAAATAAAAAAAGATTCAGTAGAATCTTAATTGTTTGATGTGGTATCATTTGTATTATTTGTGTCATTTTTTTATTGTCTTTTTGCTGTTGGTGGAGTAGTAACTGGTGTTACTACTTTCTTTTTTTACATATATTGTAAGTGTATTTAATTGATCTAGTATTATTTTTAGTATGTTCTTTTTTTGACTATAGAATCTATAAGTTGAATAATCACTTATATCTACTCTTTTATTTGTATCAACATCTATAAATGATAATTTTAATGAATATTTTGATGCGTAACTCTTAAGTTCACTTACTGTATATTTAGATACATCGGCTAGGGTAGGTATTGTACTTTGAGTATATTTACCATTTCCTATTAAAGTTGCTTCATATGGCTTATTTAGGTCAAATGATGCGGTTTTTATAAGAGTAGGCTTAGTCTTACCTAAATTAATATTTATTGCTTTTTTAATATCGTTTATACTTCCTTTATAAGGTATTTCTACTGCTGGGTAACTCTTTGATGCTGGTTCATATACTTTTTTCCATACTCCATATGTTTTAAGTTGCATTCTTTCAACATTTACTAGGTTAGTACTATCACTTATTACTAATGATTTACCTAGATTATATAGAGATAATATATCTTTATTTGTAATATTTGTTTGGAAGTTTGATTTAATTGAATTTAGTATATTAATTGCTTCATCTGGATTAGTTAACTTCTTTGTTGCGAGCATTTACTATACCAAGTATAACTTTAATTTGATTTTTACCTCTTGTGAAATCACTTCTTGAACCTTCTGTCCAAGTAGGACAATATGTTTTCATTTGTTTACTATCTTTAGCACTATGTCTATTTCTTGATAGTGCTAGGGCTTGTTCACCATTTAAATGTTGTTTTCCTTTTTCTACATAGATTGTATTGGAGCCCCAGGACCTTGAACTATTTTGTTCGCAGAATGAATAAGGTACATCTACATCAATTCCACCAACTGCATCAACGAGTTGAACAACGCCTTTGAAATTGATTTTAGCATAATAATCTATATCAACATTGAATAGGTTTTCCATAGTTTTAACAGCACAAGATGCAGAGCTGCCCCAAGTGGTAGTATTTATTCTTCTATAACTTCCATTAGAACAAGCTGTCTTTAAATAAGTATCTCTAGGAACTGATGTAATAGTAGCCCTTAATGTATCAGGATTAAATGTTACTAGCAATAACACGTCACCATTATATCCTGATGTAACGCCATCTTTAGAAGAATCTACACCAATTAATAACATTGTAAATGGTTTTGTAAGAGAAGCTTCTGAACTTTTAATATCATCATCATTAGCACTTTTATATTCTTTTTCTGCTTTGTATATCACTTTAGTTTCTTCACTAATATTTTTCATACCCTTCAAGAGAGTAGAACATATCAGCGTAGTTTGCACTAAAGAATGTCTGCATCAACTTCTTTATTTTTTTAATGCATATAATAATTCAATAGTTGAGTTATAAGTCTTTATTTCATTGTCTTCATCAAGTTTTTAATTCTTTTAATTTTTTTCTTGTGGTAAATCGTATCCTTCTTCTTTACCATCACTTGCGATACCTATTTTTTCTTCTTTTAAATCTTTTTTTCACTATTTAAATCTTTGTTATAAGTAACAAGTGAAGTGTATTTTTATATTTGTATTATCTGTATAGTTCATTGACTTATATATTTTTTTTAGATAATATGAACCATATAATTCAGCGGTGATAAATAATATACTTATGACTGCTGGTATAAAGAAAGATTTCATTGATTTCTTTTTTATACTTCTAAGTTCTAAATAACTTAATAACAAGAAGAAATAAATTAGTATTATTACTGCATAAATTCTATAAAATGTTTCAACTCCCTCATAAAATGTAAGTGAATATGCTAGATATCCAATTGATAAGAGTGAACATATCATTATTATTATTGTAAGTATTCCTTTAAATATTTTTTTCTTTTTCATTATAACACTTCTTTCTATTTCTTTTTTTGTTTTTTTCTTTTTTTATTTAGTTTTTTTGTTTATCATTTTTTTATTTCTTTTTGATATTGGTTCATCTTTTTATTGTTTCTTTTTTTGTTCTTCTTGTTTTTTTAGGTTCTAATTCTTTCTTTTTTTCTCAAGTTCTTGTTGTTCTGCTTGTTTTCTTTGTTCTTCGAGTAGCATTAATTTTCTTTGTTTCTTTCTTTTTTTAGTTTTACTTATTTTTTTGATATTAGTATGCATATTAATATTAAAAAAATATAATAATTGTTTCACCAAATAATAAGATTAACATTTTTTTTATACTCTTTTAGTTTTGAATCACAATTAGGTGTTTCATTTGGTTTTTTTCTTCTTTTTCATGGAACCTTATTATTGTATTATTAATTTTATCATAAGTAAAGTAATTATCTTTTTCCAGTGTCAAGGTTTTTTTAGCATGTATTATATAGAATTCATTTGTGTCATCAGTGTATGCTTCATATTCTATTTCATTTATTTTTATTGTTGTTTTTGTATATCCATCTATTTCTTTATCAAGAGGTAGAGGATATATTTTATTTTGACTTAGTGTTGTTTCACTATATTCTTTATATTCATTTGTATCTTTATTATATGTGTATAATTTAATATTACCATCTATATCTTTAAGACCAACAAGTGTAAAGTTATTTGTTTCGTTATAAAAGGCTGGTACTTTTTGATTATTTATTGTTATTTCTGTTTTTTCATAGTTCTTAGGTGATTCTAGTTTACTTTCTCTTTTTTTACTACTGTGTAATCTTTATCATTTATTTTAACGTTTATTGGATTTGGGTCACTAACGTTAACTATTATTGTGTATGTTTTAGTGCTTCCATTTTCAGCAGTAACTGTTACTTTTATTTTATTTTCTCCTTCAGTTACTTCGTGTGTACCTGTTCCTGAAACGCTTGCTTTTGTATCTTCTTTAGTAGCGTTTACTTTAACTTTTTCTGTATTTGAGTCTGCTTCTACTTTGTATTCTGTTGTATTTTTTTATTAAATTCAGGTGAAAGTTTTTAATCCATCAACTGATAAACTTTTTTTAAATTATTATTTTTTTGAATAGGTTGCTTCTAGTTGTGCTCGTGTTATTATATTTACACTTTTAGTTCCTTTAGAAAGCGACATTGTTTTTTCAGTTCCATAGTCATATACTGCGGCTGATTTAACTGTTAGTGATGTATTACCAGTAGCTATTGCTTTAAATTTATAAGTATATGTTTTTTTGATTTAAGTTTACTATCTCCATAATCTTTTTACTGTTGATGGACCTGACATTAATTTAAGTTTTTTTAGAGTCATAACTAATTGTCCATTCCCATGCACCTAAAATATTAGAAGATGAAACTTTTACATTAACTGTGAAAGTATTTCCAACTACGATTCTATTAGTAGCCGATGTAACTTGTATATTTGCTGATGCAGACATTTACTTTAACTATATTTGTAAATAGTAGAAGTAGGGGTAAATATACTTGTTAATAATATGTTAATTCTTTTTCATTTATCTCTCCTTATAATTCTTTATCACCAAGTAAATATTTTTTTGTACTTGTAATAAATCTAGTATTGATACTTTACTATCACCTGAAGTATCGGCAGCCATTAATGATTCAGTTGTTAGTTTTTTATCTCCAAGTAGGTATTTTTTTGTATTTGTAATAAATCTAATATTGTTATTTTTTTCCATCTCCGGATAAGTCACCATTAACTATCATTGTGAAACTTTTTTCTTCCATAGCAGTTTTTTTATTGTAATTTTAGTACCTGTAGTAATTAATGACTTATTATTTAATTCTTTATTATCATTAGTTATTATTACATTCAATGCTTTTTGCTGAATATAATTTATCTTTTTATAAGATTTACTTTAGTATCATGTTTTATTTTTTTGTTATGTAGTTTTTCATCATTACCAAGCCCTGAATTTTTGAAGTGCATCATTTACTGTTGTAGTGTCTTCAACTTTTATTATTGTAACAGTGTATTTCTTTTCTTCTTTTGTTTCTGAAAGTACTGTTATTGTTATATCTGTTTCATTATCTTTTAGTTCATATTTACCAGTTCCTGAAATAGAGGAAGCATTACTTTTAGGAGAAGCTTTTATATTTACTTCTTTTTATTGTATTTGGTATGTATGATTGATATGTAAGTATATCTTCATCAAATTCTGGTGTTATTTTGTATCCTTCAATCTCTAATGATTTTAAATCGTTATTCATGTCTCCACTTTTAGGAAGTGAAGTGTACTTTGGCATATCATTATAAATAGGAATTTCAAATGTGAATTTTTGATTTAGAACATCTGCTTTTTTAAGAGCACTATATGTTTTATTTCCTTCTGTTGCTGGAGCTTGTATATTTGTTTGATATTGATGAGTATATTTACTATAGTGAGCATCAGGTCCAACATTAAATTTTTGATAGTATAGAGTTCCTTGTCCTGCATTTACATATCCTTTAGCAAGTAAGCTACTTCCTTCTAGTATTGATGTTTCAACATTATCCCAAACGTTACCACTTCTACTAATAAGTTTAGCAGCATAGGCAAGACCTCTTGTTATTGCTGAATATTTAACTCCATCAATTGTTGTTTCATAAGCACCAATATTGAAGAAATTATAATATCCTTTATAAGTATTACCTTGCCATTTAAATTCTGTTCCATTTACTGAATCACTTCCATTAGCGCCAACTTCTATTCTAATTCTAGTTGCGATATGAAGTGGACTAATCTTATGACTTTTACCTGCGTTAAACATTGGAATGGTATATTTATCATCACCAAGTTTACCATTACCAAATACTGATTTTATTAGTGCTGGGTATTCATTTTTCAAGAGTACTATCATATTTTTAAATCTTCAAACATAAATATTCTTTCTTCTGTAAGCCAGTTTCTAGGGTCAAGATAGAAAGCAATAACTCCAGTATTTACTTTGAACCATGAACTACCTTCAGCAGGTTTATTTGATATTCTATAGTTATCATTTGTTGTCTGCATATAATTTTTTTCCTTCTTCACCATTTACAGCTGATGAAAATTTTATATTTGTAAATGCAGGTTTAAATTGCCAATTAGGATATTTACTATGAAGATAGGTTAAGTATGGAATATATGAATCTGGAAAATTAGCTTTCTTAAGTGTTTCAGCATATTCTTTATCTTCTTTTTGTTATATCTTCTTTTCTAGTAACATAGTTTTTTTACATATGTATCCTTCTTTATTACCATAATAATTTATTTGATACCATTTATCCTCCAGAACATCCACTTGAGTTTCCGTTTACTTCTTTTTACAATTGTTACGTTTACTCCAAGTGATAAAGTATCAAGTAGACTACCTGATGTAGATGCTTTATTTCTAACTCCAACATTATTACCATTGACTCTAGCACTGTAATCTATAACGTTTATACCAGTAAAAGTATTATCAACGAACCTAACATAATCACTACATACATAAGCTTCTTGTTCTTTATAAATTATTTTATACCATTTATTTGAACAACCACTTCCAGTATATAATGTTTTATCAACAACTGTTATTTGTGTTCCTGCATTAACTGTTGCGATTATTGATGAATCACTTTTAGTATTATGTTCCTTTCTTATTCTTACTGAACTTCCTTTTATTTCTGCATCAAATGCAGCTTTTATATTAAAAGGAACAAATAAGAATAGGGCTAGTAAAAAGTATAAATATATATTTCTTCTTATTCATAGTTACTCCTTATCATTCTATATAATAAATAATTATACCAAAATTCTACATATTTTTTTCATTATATTTAGGGAAATTTACATTATTTAAACAAGAAAAAAACTAAATAAATTTTACTTTACTTAGTTCATGTGTTTATTTTTCTACCTGAATATGTATCAACTATTAGTTTATTATTGTATTCTTTGAATGTAAATTTTTTTGTGTAGTGTTATTGTTAATACTATCATCTACATCACTAGTTTCTGTAATGTTAACATTATATGATAGATTTCCTATTTTAGTGATATTGTTTATTTTAGATATGTAACATTCTCCGCCACCTTGACTTTTTCTTACATAACCACTTTTATCTTTGACAATGTATCCATCAGTTTCTTTTTTGAAGTATTCTTCTGTTACATAATTAAGCATTGCATTTTTAAAGTCATCATATTTAACATTAGTGATAACCATTTCTGTTGCTTCATCATATATTTGTTTACTTTCATCAAAAACCTAGATTTAAGTAATCTAAGATGTAATCAGTATGAAGTGCACAATCTACTTCAAGAAACTTTTCAATAGTTTTTTTGACTTTTTCATCTTCATCACTTACTTTTTGTGTAGTCGTTGTAGTAGTAGTCTTGCTTTTGACTATTAATATCATTATTAGCTTTCTTATTGTTAACTAACATATATATTATTATTCCTAGTAAGATAATGATAATTATTAATGCAATAATTAATAGTATTGATTTTGTAGAATTTTCCTTTTTTTCTTGCATTTGACCCTCCCTTATTATCTTAATTTTATCATTCAATATATATTTTTTTCAATTAAATATAAGTCAATAATAGTGTTTTTATACTATTTTAATGGAAAAAATAGAATTATTAGTTTATAATAATTAATAGGGAGTGGAAAGAGATGAATTTTGAAGTTAATGGATATAATATATTTATAATTGTTGCAGTATGTTTTTTTATCTTCACTTGTATTTGTACAAATGATGAAAAAAAGGTAGCAATATTTTTTTGAAAGTTTTAGATGTACCAAATGATCCTAGAAAGATACATAAGAAGCCTATGCCTTTACTTGGAGGACTTGGTATATTCTTTGCATTTTTACTTGGTTATATGTTGTTTGCTCCTAAAAATAATCTAATGATTGCAATACTTATAGGTTCATTTTTAATAATGCTTTTAGGTCTTTTTGATGATATGACTAAAAGCGAAACACCTATGCCTAATAAATATAAAGTTCTTGTACAGTTGATAGTGGCTGCAATAGTTGTATTTTATGGTGGACTTGAACTTACTAAAATTACTTTGTTTGGTATGACTATTACGTTTACTAGCATTCCATTTTTAAGTGAGTTTCTCTCTATACTTATAATAGTTGCTACAATTAATGCAATAAATTTAATTGATGGTCTTGATGGATTATGTGCTGGAATAAGTTCTATATATTTCTTAACTATTGCGATAATTGGATTTATTTTAAATAAATTTGGTGGACTAGATGTAGTCTTATCACTTATTATGCTAGGTTCAACTCTTGGTTATTTAGTTCATAATTTTCCACCAGCTAGAATTTATCAAGGTGATGCTGGAAGTACATTTTTAGGATTTATGATAGCTGTGATATTCTTACTTGGATTTAAAACAACGACATTAACTTCATTAATTATACCAATGCTAATACTTGCAATTCCAATTATGGATACTTTATTTTGCAATAATAAGAAGAAAATTTAAAAAGGACAAAGTATTGATCATGCTGATAAAGAACATTTGCATCATCAATTACTTAAACATTTTTCTAAAAAGAGTTCATTACTAGTTATATATGCTATTAATATAATGTTCTCAGCTACAACTATTTTCTATGTTTTTAGGAAATAAGAAAAACTATTATATGTTGTTATGTTGTTTTAATGTTTATTGTATTATTTTTTTAATACTTAAAACTGATATTGTGTTTGACTGGACAAGCAAGAAAAATAAAAAGAATAATAGGAGTGATGAAGATAAATGAAAGTAGGTATACTTGGAGCGGGTGCTTATGGACTTGCTCTTTCACATATACTTGTGAATAATAAGGTAGATGTTACCATATGGACACATGATGAAAATGAAAAAAATATTCTTGATGAAAAAAGAGTATCAATGAAGTTAAGTAATTATAAGATTCCAAATGAAATAAGTTTTACATGTGATTTAAGTGAAGCGGTAAATGGAAAAAGACTTAATTGTTATGGCAATTCCTGCGTTTGCTTTTTGATGATGTAACTATCAAACTTACTAAATATATTAAGAAGAAACAACCTGTGTTGATTGCTACTAAAGGTATTCAACAAAATACATGTTTGTTTTTTTAAATGATGTGTTTGCTAAATACTTAAGAAATAATATTGCTGTTATAAGTGGTCCTACTTTTTGCAGTAGATATAATTAAGGATTCACCTGTTGGATTTAGTTTAGCAACAAGAAGTAGAAAAACTGAAATGGTTATTCGAAAGTGTTTTCAAAATTCAATAACTAAGTTTAGAAGAACTAAAGATATAATAGGTATAGAAATATGTGGTAGTATTAAAAATGTTATGGCTATTGCTAGTGGTATGTTTGAAGGTATGGGAGTAACTGATTCAACAAGAGCATTATCTAACTGAAAGCATGAATGATATAAAAAGAATTAATTGATGCTTTAGGTGGTAAAAAAAGAAGTCAATATTATCTTTTGCTGGGTTTGGAGATATTCTTATGACATGTACTAGTAAAAACTCTAGAAACTTTAGTTTTGGTTATTTAATTGGTAGTGGAGCTAGTAAAGAAGAGATAGATAAATATTTAGAAAAATACTACAGTTGAAGGAATGTATACATTAAAAATCAATACATAAACTAGTAAGACGTAAAAAAAGTAAAAAAATGCCTATAATAAATTTAATACATGATATTATAGAAGGCAAAAAAAGATAAAGAGGAAATACTTAAATTTTTTTAATTAATAAAGAATAGTAAAGTTTATGTAAATGTTTGCGTTTAATTTACTTTTAATGTTATAATTTGGTTAGACATAGATATGTAAATTATATAATTTTTGAAAAATAATGGAGGTAAATATGATTTATGGAGAAATTTTTAGCCTAGTGGTTCCGGTACAAGAATGGGCAATACTGAAATGCCTAAACAATTTTTTTAATGTTAGGAGAAAGACCAATAATTATTCATACAATTGAACAATTTTTTTGATTAATCAAGCTTTTTTTCAAAAAAATACTTGTTTGTTGTCCTAAAGAGTGGGTAAGTTATGCTGAAGATTTATTAGAAAAAAATATAATATCGACAAAGATAGAGTTGAAATAACAGCTGGTGGTGCTACAAGAAATGAAACTATTATGAATGGGTGCAAATATATTGAAGAAAAATATGGCTTAAATGATAAAGATATTGTTGTTACTCATGATGCTGTTAGACCTTTTGTTACTCAAAGAATATTAGATGATAATATTAAACTTGCTAAAAAATATGGTGCTGCTGATACAGTTATTCCTGCAACTGATACAATTGTATATTCTAAAGATGGTAAGATGATAACTGAAATTCCTGATAGAAAAGAGTGTTATCAAGGACAAACTCCTCAAACATTTAATATTAAAAAAATTGATGAGTTTATTTGATTCATTAACTAAGAAAGAAAAAAAGAAATATTAACAGATGGTTGTAAAAATCTTTTTCTATAAAAAGGTGAAGATGTTGCTTTGGTAGATGGTGAAGTATATAACATTAAATTAACTACATTATATGATCTTAAGATAGCGGAAGCTATTTTAATGAGAAAGGATGAAAAATGATAGCTCAATCTTATAGACTTTGTTCTCCTAAACAAATTAGAACTGATTTTATAGATTTGCCACTTCCTAGTGATGATATTCTAGTAAGACCATCTTATCTTTCTATTTGTGCAGCAGATCAAAGATATTATCAAGGAAGAAGAGCTCCAGAAGTTCTTGCTAAAAAACTTCCTATGGCACTTATTCATGAGTGTGTTGGAAAAGTAGTTTTCGATCCTAAAGGAGAATTTAAACCAGGGGATAGTGTTGTTATGATACCTAATACTCCTAGAGAAACTGATTCAGTAATAAAAGAAAATTATTTAAGAAGTAGTTTATTTAAATCTAGTGGGTATGATGGATTTATGCAAAGTATTGTTGATATTGAAAGAACAAGAGTAATTAAATATACTAAAATTAAAGATAGAATTGCTGTTCTCTTAGAACTATTAAGTGTAGCAATGAATGCACTTGAACATTTTGAAGGATATAGTCATATGAAAAGACAAACTATAGGTGTCTGGGGAGATGGTAGTGTTGGTTTTGTTACTGCACTTGTTCTTAAAAAGACATTCCCTAATGCTAAAATTATAGTATTTGGTAATAGATATGAAAAACTACATTATTTCCAATTTGCTGATGAAACTTATCAAGTTGCTGAAATACCAGAAGGTGTTACAGTTGACCATGCATTTGAATGTGTTGGTGGAACTAAAGCTGAAATGGCAATTAATCAAATAATAGATATAATTAATCCACAAGGAAGCATTGCTTTAATGGGCGTTAGTGAAAATAATGTTCCATTAAATACAAGAATGATACTTGAAAAAGGTTTATCAATACTTGGTAATAGTAGAAGTGGTTATGAAGATTTTGATGCTTCAATTAAATTTATTGAAGAAAAATGAAGATGTAGCTGACTATTTAAGTACAATTATATCAAGTGAAGTAGAAGTACATTCTGTAAATGATATACATTCTGCTTTCCAACAAGATTTGAATAATGATTTTAAAAACAATAATGAAATGGGAGATTTAATATGAGATATATAAAGGGTTTTTTTACACAAAAAGTAAAGAGACTATTTTTGTATAATCATTTATAATTATTATGTTAAAAAGATATAAATTAGAAGAAAAAAACTGTATTATTCTTATCAGATTCCAGAGATCATATCTCTGGAAACTTTGAGTTTATATATAATTATTTAAAAGAAAAATTATCCTGATTATAAACTTAAAAACTCATTTAAAAAAAGTCATTAAAGACAAGAAGAAGTTGTAAAAGAAAAAAATATTGTTGATTAGAGACATTGCTAAATCAAAAATATATTCTTGTTGATGATTTTTTTATCCATTAATTTATCCTCTTAAAAATAAGGGAAAAATGCTAAATTAATACAAGTATGGCATGCTATGGGAGCCTTTTAAAAACAGTAGGGTATAGTAGAAATAAGAGTAAAGAGGGATATAATAATACAAGTTTAACACATAAAAAAATTATACTGATACAATAGTTAGTTCTGAAAAATATAAGATGTAATTATGCTGAAGCATTTGGTATTGATATAGAGAAAGTTCATCCATATGGTGTTCCTAGAACTGATATATTTTTTAGTGATGAATATAAAAAGAATATAAGAAATACTCTATATAAAAAGTATCCTAAATTTAAGAATAAAAAAGTTATATTATTTGCACCTACATTTAGAGGTAAAGGACAAAAGACAGCATATTATGATTATAGTTTAATAGATTTTTGATTTAATTAAAAAAAGAATTTTTTTCTAAAGATTATGTATTTATAGTAAAAAAATGCATCCATTTATTAAAAGAAATGCACGATATTGATTTTTGATAATGATGATTTTTTTATTATGATTTAAGTAATGAAAGAGAAATAAATGATTTATTATTTATAACTGATATTTTAATTACTGATTATAGTTCAGTTATATTTGAATATTCATTCTTTAAAAAAACCTGTAATTTTTTTTATACGCCTGATTATAAGGATTATGATGGTAGTAGGGGATTTTATTATCCATTTTTCTAAATATACTTATGGAGATGTAGCTCATAATAATAAGGAATTAATTAATTCAATTAAGAAAGGTAATGTTGATAAAAAAAGAAACTTAAAGAGTTTTTTTGATTTCTTTTTGTGGAGCTTGTGATGGTAAAAAGTACAGAAAGGGTAGTTAAAAAAATTAATAACAGGGGAAAAAAAGATGATAATAATCGTTAAAAATATTTAAATTTATTCTTAATGTTATTTATTCTATATTTAAATTATTTAAGACTAGAAATAGAATAACTTTTTATAAGTAGGCAATCTAATAATGTTAATGTTGATTTTCTTTTTGCTTGGTGAAGAAATTAGTAAGAAAAATGAAAGATTATGATGTAGTATATTTATGTAAAAACATTAGATTCAGGTTTTTCTTAATAAGATAAAATATATATTTCATATGTTTAAACAAATGTATTATATATCTACTAGTAAAGTTGTGATACTTGATTCCTATTGTATTGTTATAAGTAATTGTAAACATAAGAAAAGTTTAACTGTTATTCAAATGTGGCATGCCATGGGAGCCTTTAAGAAATTTGGATTAAGTGTTGTTAATAAGGGTAATGAAAGAATAAAACATATCGATAATAATAAACTTGCTAGTATTATGAATATGCATAATAATTATGATTATATATTCGCAAGTAGTGAATATTGTGTTAAATATTTTAGTGAAGCATTTGGCCAAGATAAAAAGTAAGTTTAGAATATATCCTTTACCAAGATTAGATTTAATGGTTGATAAAAAAATAATATTAAAAAAAGGTTAGTGATAAAATATATAATAAATATCCTAAACTTAAAAAAATAAAAAAAGAAAAAAATATATTATATTGTCCAACATTTAGAGATGGTGGTTATGATTATAAATATATCAAAGAATTTATAGATAATTTTGATTATAAGAAATATAATTTGATTGTTAAATTACATCCACTTACTAAATATAAATTTGATAATAGTGATGCTATATTTGATAATACTTTTTAATACTTATGAAATGGTTTTTGTTTCTGATAAGGTTATAAGTGATTATTCAGCTGTTATTTATGAAGTTGCTGTTATTGGAAAGCCTATAATATTTTTATGCGTATGATAAGAAAGATTATGTTAATGATAGAGATTTCTATTTAAAAATATGACAAAGATATGCCTGGTAAGATATGTTTGTCTTTAGATGAATTATATAAAGAAATAGATAATGATAATTATGATATGAATAAATTATATGAATTTAAAAGAAAAAAATATATTAAGGGATTTAAAAAAAGTTATACAAGTGATATAATAGATTTCGTTGAAATTTGTGTGTGTGAGGCTAAAGATGAAAAATAAAACAAAATATTAAAAAAATAATTGGAAATTATATTTATTTTATACTTTCCTTTTTTTGTCTTTTTATTTATACTTACTTATTATTTTCCATATTCTAATGATGATTGGGCATGGGGATCTAGTGTAGGTTTAGAAAGATTACAAAGTGGTTTTAAAGATTATAATGGTAGATATTTAGGTAATCTTTTAGTTATATTGTTAACAAGAAGTAATGTACTTAAATCATTATTTATGACTATTACATACTTTGGAATTGGATATTTAATTAGAAAAAAATTGTTAATAAGAATAATAATAGTATTATGGTATTTTCTATATTAATGTTATTTCTTATTAATAGATTTGTATTTAGAGAAACTATAGTTAATACTAGTGGTTTTACTAATTATACATTTAATATACTTTTTAGTTTTAATATTCATTGCATATATAAAAAGATTTATTTAAGAAAAATTGATTTTTAAAGAAAAAAATGGTATAATTTAGTATTATTATTTATTCTTGGTGTAACTAGTACATTATTTATGGAACATATTACTACTTATTTATTAGCACTTTGTGTATTTATTTGTATTTATTCTTATATTAAATATAAGAAGATTCCTAAAAAGTTATTTAGTTTATTTTGCTGGTGTTATTATTGGTTCTATAATTATGTTTACTAATGGGGCATATTTACATGTAGTAAAGGGTGATGATTTTTTTATAGAACTGTAACAACTAAACAATCATTGATTGTTACAATGGCTAGAAATTATTTCAATAAGATACAAACTAATGCATTTTCAAGAAATTTAATTATTAATCTTGTTGTAAGTATATTAATGTTTGGTATTACTTATAAATTTCTTACTAATAATAAAGTTACTAAATGGAAAAAATATAGTTTAGAGTTATTGAATTATATAAGTGTATTTTTATAGTGTATTCTTAATAATTGGTAATATGTTTGATTTTAAAGTTGTAACTGGTACTAGTCATTATGTTACTGGGTTTATGACTGCTATATATTGTTTATCATTATTATTAATAGTATTACTAATGTTTTTTTTGATAAGAGTAAGTATTATGATAAATCTATTGGATGTAAATTAGTATTTTTATATGATTAGTATTGTTATAATACTAGGACCATTATTAGTATTAACACCAGTTGGATATAGATGTAGTTTACCAGCTATTGTTATTTATATTTTACTTGCTAGTGAGGTATATAATCTATTAGTTGTTGATAAAAAAATGGTTATATATTAAGAATAATGTTACTTGTACTTGTTATGGTACTTGGTTCATATTTATATATTTATCATACTGTATATGTTAGTAATAATGAAAGATATGAAAGTATTAAAAAAACAAATAACTATGAATATGAATCCTGTATATATTAAGAGAAATGGTTATGAAAAATATATATGGAAAAAAATAATCCTGTTAGTGAGATATGGGAAAAAGAGATTCTTAGATTTCTATGGATTAGATACAAATGCTAGAATTAAGACATTAGAACCAAATGATTTAAGATATAAATTATTATTTAAAGAAGATTATGATTATAAGAATCTTATGATAGTTGCTCATCCTGATGATGAATTATTGTTTGGTGGAACAGAAATATTTAATCATGATTATGTAGTAGTGTGTATAACATGTGGTGCTAGTGAAACAAGATTAAGAGAATTTAAACATTTAATGAAATATACTAATGATGAATATGTAACACTTGGTTATCCTGATTTAGTAGATGGTGAAAAGTCTACATGGGATAATGAGTATAATTTAATTACTACTGATTTAAATAATATAATTAAACTTAAGAAGTGGAATAAGATTGTTACACATAATCCAGAAGGTGAATATGGACATATACATCATAAGATGACTAGTAGAATAGTTACAAGTCTTGTTGATGATAAATCTAATTTCTATTATTTTAATAAAAACATATAGTAAAAAAATATTATATAGATAATAATGTACCTAAAAACTTTAGATAAAGAAACATGTGAAAAAAAGAAGAAATTATTTGATAAATATTATAAATCACAAGTTGCTTTAAAGGTTAGACATTTAAGTGATTATGAAAAAAAGTAACTCAATATAATGATTGGATTGAAAAATTTTTAGTAAATAGTAGATTAAAAATGATTATTAACTCTATATTAATAATCATTTTTTTCTATGGTATTTAATACCTTTTATATGGTAAAAATTGATATGTAGAGGAGATATATGAAAAGATTTTTTAATGATTTAAAGAAGTATAAAAATTATATTATGTATGCAACATGGGCTGAACTTAAAACTGAAGTTATAAATTCATATTTAGGATTTTTTTATGGATGATTTTAGAACCACTTGCATTTATGCTTATATATACTTTTATAGCAACAATAGTTTTCAAGTCTAAAGTTGAATATTTTTTTTCTGTATTTGTATTTATTGGGCTTTCTATATGGAATTTTTAACAAGATGGTTACTTCATCTGTTAAGTTAGTTGCGACTAATAGGGATACCGTTACTAAAGTATATTTGCCTAAATTTGTATTGCTTCTTATAAAGATGGGTGTTAATGCATTTAAGATGGCAGTATCATTCTTACTTGTTGTATTATTTATGATAATATATAAAGTACCTATAACATGGAATGTATTATGGTTTGTTCCAATTATAATAACTGTTATGGTATTTACTTTTTGGTGTATGTACTTTAATAATGCATTTTGGAGTATTTGCTGAAGACTTAACTAATTTAGTTAATATAGGACTTCGTATGTTATTCTATTTAACTGGTATCTTCTATGATATAAGTTCTAGAATACATAATGCTGTTTATAGAACGATATTACTTGATTTAAATCCACTTGCTAATTTTATATATAACATGAGAAATGTATTAATATATAAGAGTGCTCCAGTAGGAATGTGGACTCTTATATGGTTCTTTATAGGTGTATTACTTTCAATATTAGGGGTACATACTATATATAAATATGAAAATACATATGTTAAGGTGATGAAATAATGAAGAAACAAGAAATAGCAATTAGTGTTAATGATTTACATGTGTATTATAGAGATATGAACAGATTTTCACTAAAAAAAGGTGGACTAAAATCACGTGGATCAGGAAAAATATTTAAAGCAGTAAAAGGTGTTACATTTGAAGTACCAAAAGGACAAATACTTGGTATATGCGGTAAAAATGGTAGTGGAAAAAGTACTCTTTTAAGAGCAATATCAGGTATATTTAGTGCTGATAAAGGAAGTATTAATTTACATGGTAATTCAATATCATTACTATCAATTGGAGTAGGATTTCAAAAACAATTAACTGGATATGAAAAATATTTTTTTTA
Organism: Clostridium sp.; assembly: GCA_022010095.1. Classification (GTDB taxonomy): domain Bacteria; phylum Bacillota_I; class Bacilli_A; order RF39; family UBA660; genus CAG-1000. The sequence continues at coordinate 744,646 of CP091739.1, read as the reverse complement.
TCAGGCATGTTACTTGGATATTCAAATAGAACAAATAGAAGAAAAAAAGTAAAAAGATATTATAGAATTTAGTGAACTTGGTGACTTTATATATAGACCAGTTAGAAGTTATTCAAGTGGAATGTACTCTAAACTTGCTTTTTCAATAACAGCAATACTTGAAACAGATATAATGCTTATAGATGAAGTTTTTAAGTGTAGGAGATATTCACTTTAAAGAAAAAAAGTTATAATAAAATGAAAGAACTTATTAGTGATGATAAAAGAACAGTTGTTATAGTTTCACACAATAGTAAAAACAATAATAGAATTATGTGATAAGGTTATTTGGTTACATGATGGTCTTATCAAAGATCAAGGTGATCCTGAAACTATAATGAATGAATACGAACAATTCATGAGAAATGAAGGATAATTTATTAAGTACTAGAAATAGTACTTTTTATATTGTATAATTTAATATAGGTGATAATAAAAATATGAATATATATGATTTTGATGATACAATTTATAATGGAGATACTAATAGAGATATATTGATGTATGGCTTTTAAAAAAACATCCTTTTCTTGTTTTAAAAAGCGCTTAAGAAAGCAAAAAAACTACAAAAAAGATTATAAAAGAGGTGTAATAGAATTTGAAAGAGTAAAAAGAAGCAATGTTATCATTTATATTCAAGATAAAGAATTATCCTAAGTTTATAAATGATTTTGTAGATTCTCATATGAAAAATATTAAACCTTGGTATATAAGTAGAAGAACTCAAAATGATATTGTAATTAGTGCTTCTTATGAATTATGGATAATGCAGTTTTGTAAAAGGCTTGGTATAAGATATGTTATTGCTACTAAAACTGATAGTGATGGTAGAATAATAGGTAAGAATTGTAAAGGCGCTGAAAAGTTAAAAAGACTTGCGAGTGTTATACCAAATGCTGTTATTGTTAGTGCATATAGTGATTCATCTTGTGATATACCAATATTAGAGTCAGCAAGAACAGCATATGTAGTTGAGGGTAATAAATTAATTACTTATACTAAAGGATATAAATTTAAGAATAATAACTAGGAAGTTTATGTGATAGGTGCAATATATGGTGATAAAGCAGGTAGTATATATGAATATAGTCAAATTAGTGAAATAAAACCTATTGAACCTGAAAAGTTAATATTAGATAATTCATTTTATAGTGATGATACGATTGAAACAATCGCAGTAATGGATGCTATTATGAATGGTAAAGATTATGAAAGTACATTAAAAAGAATATATTTTTAAAAATATGAAAAATTATAGACCAAATTTTTAGTACTTATTTTGGAAAAAGATGTTTTCACTTGGCACTATTAAATGGACTCATGGTGAAAAAGAGAAAAATAATAGTAAAGGCAATGTATGGTTTAACTGAAATGGAAATGCATGATGCACTAGACGATTTACCAAATGAATTTAAAAATTATATTAAAAAAAGTATTATATCAAACACTAGAAATAGTGTTTTAAGTTTCTTGTAAGTTAACTAAAAAAGGTTGACATATAGTGATAAATAGTGTATATTAATAAGCACAAAGGAGGAATTAAAATGGCAGTTAAAATTAGACTTAAAAGAATGGGAGCTAAGAAAAGACCTTACTATCGTGTTGTTGTAGCTGATTCTAGAGCTAAAAGAGATGGTAATGTTATTGAATCTATAGGAACTTATATGCCTTTAGAAGCTACTATACAATGTTGATAAAGAAGCAGCTTTAAAATGGCTTAAGGAAGGAGCTCAACCTACAGATACAGCTAAGAATATTTTAAGTGAAGTAGGTGTTATGGAAGAATTCCATAATTCAAAAAGAGAAAAATAAATGAGTTTAGTAGATTTTTTTCTGAATTAATCGTTAAAAAAAGCTTGTTAAAGAACCAGATTTAGTTAAAGTGCAAGAATTTGATAGTGATGAAAATAAAACTATAGAAATACTTGTAGCTGAAGCTGATATGGGAAGAATTATTGGTAAAGGTGGTAAGATTGCTACTAGTGTTAAAACATTAATTCAAGCTAAGGCTTATAATGATGGCATTAAAAAAGTAAAAAGTAAACATAGATTCATTTTTAATATAAAGTACTAGAAATAGTGCTTTTTTTATTTTATATCTTGTTGCAAAAATACTTTAATATAGTATATTATATAAAAAAAGAAATATATTTATTGAAAGTGGTATGTTATGAAGAAAAGTATAGTAGATTATTTAGAAATAAGTTGTAAAAAACATGGTGATAAAATTGTTTTTAGTGAATATGGAAGAAGTATAAGTTATAATGATTTTGTTTCTTCTGCTAAAGGTGTTGCAACTTCAATATTGAATTTAAATTTATATAATAAGCCAATAATCATTTTTATTGATAAAACTATTAATGCATTAATATCTATGTTTGGCGTTACTTATGGTGCTAATTTTTATACTGTTATAGATGTTAATATGCCTAAAAAAATAGAGTAGATAATATTGTTGATACATTAAATCCATCATTAATAATTACTGATGAGAAAAAAATAAGTCTAAATTAGAAGAATTTGGTTATAATATTAATACTTTAGTATTAGAAGATTCATTAAAAAAATGAAATTGATTATAATAGGATTAAAGAAACTCAAGAAAAAAATTAATTGATATAAATCCTATGTATGTATTATTTACATCTGGTTCAACTGGTATTCCTAAAGGAAGTGTTATTTCATATAAATCAGTTATATCTTATTGTAAATGGTTTAGTGAAACATTTAATATTAATAATAAGACTATCTTTGGGAGTCAAACGCCATTTTATTTTAGTATGTCAGTTAGTGATGTATTTTCTACTGTTATGATGGGTGCTACTCTTGATATAATTCCTAAATCTTATTTTTCATTTCCATTAAATTTAATTAAATATATGGATGAAAAAAAGATAAATACAATATATTGGGTTCCATCTGCATTATCTATTGTAGCTAATTTGAAAACATTTGATTATGTTAAACCAAAATATTTAAAGAAAGTATTATTCGCAGGTGAAGTTATGCCTATGAAACCACTTAATATATGGAGAAGAGCATTGCCAAAGCTAATGTATGCTAATCTATATGGTCCAACTGAACTTACTGATATATGTACTTATTATGTAGTTGATAGAGATTTTGAAGATAATGAAACGCTTCCAATTGGAAGAACATGTGATAATTGTGAAGCAATAATATTAGATGAAAAATAATAATGAAGTACCATATGGTAAAGAAGGAGAATTATGTATTAAAGGTTCAATAATAAGTTTAGGTTACTATAACAATAAAGAAAAAACTGATTCTACATTTGTACAAAATCCATTAAATAAATCATTTAATGAGTTAATATATAGAACTGGTGATATAGTTAAATATAATGATAGGGGGAGAACTTATATATTTATCAAGAAAAAGACTTTCAAATAAAACATATGGGATATAGAATAGAACTTGGTGAAATTGAAACTAATATTAATGCTATGGATGGAATAACATTATGTGCTTGTATATATGAAAGTGATAATATAATTCTATATTATGAAGGTAAAGCTAAAGTTGAAGATATTGTTAAGTTTTTCTAACGAAAGATTAGTTAACTATATGAGACCAAATAAAAATAATTAAGTTATCTAAAAATGCCATATAATTCAAATGGTAAAAATTGATAAAGTAAAAATTAATGAAAAATGTATAAGGAGGAACAAAATGGATAAAGTAATAGAAATTTTAGAAAGTGTAAAACCTGGAATAGATTACAAAAAAACGAAAAAAAGGTTTAATTGATAATGGTATCTTAGAATCTTTTGATATTATTACTATCATTGCTAAGCTAAGTGAAGAATTTGATGTAGAATTTTCTGTAAATGAAGTTATACCTGAAAAATTTTTAATTCAGCTGAAGCTTTATATAAAAACAATTTGTAAATTAGAAGAGGAATAGTTATGTTAACAAGTTTATTAAAAATACTTTCTAATTCTTTTTGTGTGTGTCTTCGTTTACTATATATTACCTAAAAGAGTTAGATGGGTATCATTATTAGTATTTAGTTTTATTTATTATTATATAATGAGTAAGAACTTTTTATTGCCAATTATATTTAGTGGTTTATCTATTTATTTAGGTGGTATTATTATAAATAAAAATTAGTGATAAAAAAAGATAGATTGTGATGATAAAGAATTAAAAAAAGCAAATAAAAAAAGAAATATAAATTATATAAGAAAAATTGTATTATTTATTGTAATTTTTTTATTAATATAGGTATTCTTGTATATTTAAAGTATTCTAATTTTTTTAGTTAGTAGTATAAATAGTGTATTTAGTTTAAGTATAGAAAAACCATTCGAGAAAATAGTGTTACCTTTGGGAATATCTTATTATACTCTTATGGCTATATCTTATATAGTTGATGTATATAGAGGTAAATATAGGGCTAGTAATAATCCTTTTAGAGTAATGTTATTTATTATTTTCTTTCCTAGTGTACAAGAAGGACCTATTCATAGATTTGATAAAATGGATAGTCAGTTATATGAAGGTAAAAAAAGTTTGAATATAAAAAAATATGTATAGGCGTATTAATTATATTATTTGGTTTATTTAAGAAAAATGGTTATTGCTGATAGATTAGGTATTTTCGTTAGTAATACATTTGGTTCATCAAAAGGATATATATCATTATTATCAATAATATTTTATACTTTAGAATTGTATGCTGAATTTTTCTGGTTTTATAGACATGGCTGTTGGTGGTGCTAAAAATGTTTGGAATAGAATTACCAGTTAATTTTTAGAAGACCATTCTTTTCTACATCAGTAGAAGAATTTTGGAGAAGATGGCATATAACACTTGGATCATTCTTAAAAGACTATGTATTTTATCCAATAAGTTTATCTAAAATAAATATGAAACTTACTAAATTTAATAATTCTCACTTTGGATCGTTTTTTTTATCTAAATTTTTTTAGCTTTCGGCAATACCTTTATTCTTCGTATGGTTTTTAAATGGTTTATGGCATGGAGCAAGCATTAAATATGTATTATATGGATTATATTATTATGTAATTATGATGATAGGTTTATTATTAGAACCTTTATTTAGAAAAAAATTCCTGATAAGAAATGGATTAATATATTAAAAAAATATTTAGAACTTGGATATTTATTGTTATTGGTATGACTATATTTAATGCAGAATCAATGGATAAAGCATTTAGTTATATTGGAAGTATTTTTTTCATAGTAATAATGTTAATGTTTTAAACTTTGGATTATCTTATATAGACTTTATTATAATTATTTTATATTTAATTATATTATTTGTAATAGGGTTTCTTGAAGAAAAAAAGGTAAGAATGTTATAGATTCTATAGTAGATGGATGTGGTATTAAGAAATATTTAATTTACTATATATTGATTGTAATGATAATTGTTTTTTTGGAATATATGGACCTGGTTATAATGCTAGTGACTTCATATATGGACAGTTTTAGGAGGGAAAATATGAAAGTTGTTAGAGAAATAATTTATTTTGTTATTTTTTTGTAATTTGCATTTTCTTTACTATTGATTTTTTTAAATAGATTATTTACTCCTAAGTGGTTAGATCCTGTTGATAATAGATTTGGTTATATATCTAAAGGATATTTTAATGAAAAAGAGAATTCATTAGATGTAATATTTATGGGAAATAGTGATACTTATAGAGGCATTTCACCTATGGAAATATGGAATTCATATGGTATTACTAGTTATAATTATGTTTCACCTGGTCAAAGAATGTGGACTGGTTATTATATGTTGAATGAGGCTTTAGAAACGCAAAAAAACCTGATATTATTATGTTTAATGTAGATGGTATATTCTCAAGTAATCATTCTTCACTTTCTAATTATAGAAAAAGTATTTGATACTACTAAACTTAGTAAAAAAATAAAGTAGATGCGATTATGGATCCAGTATTTAACTTTAGTTTTTGGTAAAAAAAGATTTCATTATTCTTACCATTTATTACATATCATACAAGATATAATGAACTTACAAAAAGAAGATTTTGAATATGCATATAGTGATTATAGTAATCCATATAAAGGATTAGATCTTACAATAGATTCTAAGCCATATGAAGGTGAATATGTTACTTCTGGTGATGAAGTTTATGAACTTAGTGATAATGTATTAAAAATATCTTGATAAATTTGTAGATAAATGTAAGAAAGAGAATATTAATTTAGAATTTATATGGATTCCATCTCCTGATTCGTGGACTATAAGTAAATCTAATGCTGCTTATGAATACGCTAAAAAGCATGATATAAAGTTTAATGATTTAAATTTAATTTACAAGGAAATTGGTATTGATTTTGAAACTGATACAGCTGATGCTCGGAGATCATTTAAATATATATGGTGCTAAAAAAGTAAGTGAATATTTAGGAAATTACTTAAGTGAAAAATTATTCATTTAAGAAACATGATAAAGATATTATTGACTCATGGAATAAAGATTATAAAGATTATATTAAAGCTATAGAGGACTTAGAAAAATAGTGCAAGTTGATATAATTATTAAAAAAATGATAAGGATTATTCTAATGAATATAAAAAGAAATATTTATAATTTGTTAAATGATTATCATAAAGAATTTATTAGTGTTAAAAAAAGTAGAATTATTTCTTATTGTATTATTTATGAATATTTAGAAATATATAATATAGAATTAAATATAAATGATATATATTATTCTAAAAAAATGGTAAGCCTTTTGTTAAATGGATTATATTTTTAGTATCTCAAATAAAGATGATTTAGTAGTTTTTAGCTATATCACATTATAATGTTGGTGTTGATATAGAAAGAATAATAAATTATGATAGAAGAATCGTTGAGAATTTTTTTACTAATGATGAAAAAGAATTTAGTTAAAACGAATTATGATTTTTTTAGAGTATTTACTTTTGAAAGAATCATATATTAAGATGAAGGATTTAAAAATATGATTCTTATTATATAGATGATTATAACAATTATTATAATGAAACAGTAAAATATAAAGATTATATTATTTCATACGTTATTGATGTATTGAAATAATATAATTTTTTTCTTTTAAAAAAAGTTTTACTAGCATTTTCTTCTATTTCATGATATAATATAACACCAAAGGAATGATAGGTGATATTATGAATTATGATGATGAATTAGTGTATGAAATATATTTCAGATATAAGAATATGAGTAAGGAAGATGGTGATTTTTATTTAGATGTTTTAAGACATTCTAAAGAAGTTGTTGATAGTGTATGTGGATATAAACCTCAATATGATATAGTTGAAATGTCACTTATGAGAACTGAAAAATGGTATTGAATTTAATGGTTCAATTACAAATGGAATGGAAAAATAGATATATTACAGGTATTATGGTAAGTCGTTTAAATGAAACATTTGTTGATATGAATGTTGAAAGATTGCTTGGTGATATACCTAATAGAGAATATAATGCAGTTGAAGTATTTAAATTTAAAAAAAGATGAAGTAGAAAGACGCACTTGTTATTCAAATGGAGAATATTATGAAGCAGTACTTGAACCATTTGAACAAGAGAAAAATGGAAGAATATAAATTATCAAAAAAATACATAAAAAAATTGGAATGATTAGTTTCATTCCTTTTTTTAAATTTCAATATGATAGTTGTAATCGTTATAATAATTAATAAAACAATTGTTAATATAACAGGTACTTTAACATAATTAAATGTTTCAGTGTAACTATTATCTGTGAATAAGAATTTAGGTATCAATAATATAACTATAAATATTATTATTTTTATATAGTTTATTATTGCTAGATAGATTTAGTGTTTCTTTTTATATTGTTAAATATTGATAGATTTATTATTGAACAACCTGTTATTGTAAAGAATATCCATAATGAAGCACTTATGTTTTCTATTGAATCTATAAATGAAAAATATTTGTATTTTTTTAAGTACTGTATAAAGAGGATAATCAAACATATTAACAAGATTGGAACCAAATATACCAAGTGTAACCGCGATCGCAGTAAATACTAGTATAAATGATAGTGTGTACATACCTATAAAATATTTATTAAACTTTTCTTTATCAACAAGGTTATCTTTTTTTGTTGTTGTTATAAAGAACAGTGGTATTGTAGAATATAATGCATATATAATACTAGAAATTAATATACTTTTTAAAAATCTACTGATATAATTGGTAAATAATTATCTAGCTTTATGTATGAAATTAAATTTATTAAATCAAATATGAACATAATAAGTGAAGTGTATAATGTGATAAGAGAAACTCTAGTTACTGTTTCAATACCAAGTGAGGCAGTATAACTTGTTAATAATAATATCATAACATAAAAAAATATAAAGTAGGTGTTTCAGTTAGATATTGACTTGATAAGAAATTAGAAAGTCTATATGCTAAAAAAATATGTATAAGAATATAGATATTATTAATATGATAAAAATTTAATATTATTGATAACTTCTTATACACTTTTTTTGAATTTATTTGTATGAGATAAATTTGGAAACTTACTATAAAAAAATATAATAATATTTTTTTGATATGATAAGTCCTAAGATAAATCCTATTGGCATTGAAATGATTGTTGATGTTTTTGATTTAGATAACATAAAAAGAAGTAAGAATGCCCCCAAAATGAAGCACCACTTAAAGATATTATAAGTGAAGATAATCCTAAACTATTTATTTTTTTCATTTTTTTATCTCTCATTTTTCTTATTTCTCCTGTTGATATAATGTTAAATTCTATATTGTTTTTATATTTTTTTGATATTGTTAAGTTTGAAATCTCTTTTTATTATAGTTTTTTTATCATGTTTATAAATATAATTTTTGTATACCAAGAATATCATTATTATCTTTTTTTAGTTTTATCTATTAAATTATTTATTTTATTATTGATATAGTTTATACTTAATTTTTCAAGTTTCTTTAATGAATCTATATCATTTTAAATCATATTTACATTCATAATCAGTTATTTTAGCGTCTATATGTGTATTTATATTAAATAAATTATTATTCCACTTATATTTAGTTTTTATATATTTTTGTATTTGAAGTGTAAATGATTCTTTATCACAATCTATTGTTACTGAACTTTTTATCTATTGAATTAGTGAGTATATTATATGTGATAGATTCGTCTTCTGCAAATGTTATTAATTTATCATTTTTTTATAACTTATTTGATTAGATAAGTATAGTATATCTTTATCATTATTATTTTTTTTATTTCTATTGCAGGATATATTATATCTATACCTGGTTCTAATTTCTTATATACTAAATCTATAAATGTAAGAGGTGTAGTTGATGAAAAATATTTGTTTATTAAACTCTAACATCTTTTTCTATATGTAAAAGCATTTTTTTATCATTTTTTTATCATTTATTTTTAAATATTTTATCTTTTTATTTTTTTGAATCTATATAATAAACATAGAAGTTCATTGATGACTTTTGAATTACGAAGAAAGTAATCATAATAATCTATATCTTCTTTTAATATGTTATCTGTTATTATTAATACTTTTAAGTGTGGTATGAATACTTTTTTATTAGTGAGTTTAGATAGTTCTTTTATTGCTTCATCTATTGATGTACTAGTTGTACTAAGTATTTCTACTTTACTTTCTTTTATCATTTGTAATTATTTCTGTTGTTATTTCATATTTATTTTTTTGTTATAATCTATTATCATTCCACTTATTATTCCAAGGTCATTTATTTCAGTATAGTCTTTACATCCAGTTAAAAAGTAAAAAGTATAAATAATAGTATTATCTTTTTTTCATAGAGTCTCCTTATTTGTATTTTTGTATCATTAGTCCTCGTTTTATTAATTTCTTTTTTTTACTTTTTTTATATTTAATTTAGGACTTATAGGTATCATAAATGGTTTACCAAATGATTTAATACTACATAGGTTAGTTATTATAAATATGAATCCAAATAATACTCCAACTATACCTAAGAAAGATGCTAAAAAAACATAAGTGAATATCTATAATATCTTATGAATGATTGAAAGTCATAATAAACAAAGAATATAGAACTAATTGCAGTAACAGCGACTATTATTACCATTATAGGGGATACAACACCAGCATTAACAGCAGCATCTCCGAGTAATAAAGCACCAAGTATTGAAAGAGAAGTACCTCTTGATGATGGCGTTAATGCATCTCCTTCATATAATAGTTCAAAAGTAAACATTAAGATAAATGCTTCAATAAGTGCTGGAAAAGGAACACTAGCTCTTTGAAGAGAGAAATTTATAAGTAAACTTGTTGGTAATATTTGTTGGTCATATGTAATAATCGCAAGATATATAGCTGGCATAAAAAAATAGTTATAAAGAGTGCTATTATTCTAATAATTTTAACAAATTTAATATATATATTTTTTTGATAATTATCTTCATCATTATAAAAAAATAATCTATAAAGAATGTGGGTATTATTAAAGCATTACATGAATTTTCAGATATAATACATATTTTTTTCCTTCTGTTAAACTTTTTACTTATTGTATCTGGTTTTTTTCAGTTGACTTTATTGATGGAAATGTAGATTTATTTTCATTAGATATAAGACTTTTTATATAATATGTATCTAATATTTTATCTGATTTAATACTTTCTATTTTAGTTATTGTTTCATCTAATAATTCTTTATCAACTATGTCATCTAAATAAAGAATACTTACTTTAGTTTTTGTTTTAGTACCAAGAGTAAGTTCTTTTTATATGAAGTGAATCTGTTTTTTTAATCTTTTTCTTACAAGTCCTATATTTGTATTATAGTTTTCATTAAATGAATCTTTAGGACCTTTTATAGTAGGTTCACTTGATGGTTCGTTAACACCTCTATCAAGACTCGCCTTTGTTTCAAATGCTATAGCTTCATTTTTATATATTAATATAGTAAATCCATTATATAAATATTCTGTTATATCATTCTCTTTTATTTCTATAAAACTTATAGATGGTATATGATATTGTATATCATTTTTTTAAGATTAGAGATTAGTTCATTTTTTTGATAAGACTTCTTTTTAGATAAATAATCTAATATAAAAATGATTAGTAAGTTCTGAAGAAGATACTGTTTGTATATTTATTATATATAATTTTGATATACCAAAAAGAAACTTCCTTTATTTGAAGATCAGGGGCATATTCTTTTCATTTTATAGAATCTATCAATATTTATCATATTTATATTATGAGTTTATATTTTGAATTTTATACTTTTTAGTCAAAAATAGTTTGACATAAATTATATTTTTATTATAGTATTTTTAAGCAATATTTTTTTCTTTAAAAAAATTAGATTATAGGAAGGCTTTTGGAAATATGACAGTAAGATTTGCTCATGATAGTAAAGTTACTGTTAAGATTAAGCTTTATGTTACTGCTAGTAGTGAAGGTAATCGTTTCAATTATATTATTTATTGTTAGTTTATTAGCATTAATAACTGTTATTAAAGTTAAAAAAATAATTAATTAAATAATAGACAAAATTAAAAACATGGATGATGTAGTCCATGTTTTTTTAAAAATACTTATAATATTAAAAAAATAATGAAATAGATAAAGTTGAGTTTAATAAATGGTGGAAAAAAACTACTCTTAATTTAAATCTAAATACTCTTAATATGACTTGTAATGATTATTATGAATTAAAAAAATAAATTAATAAATAAAGACCAGTTTTATTGAAATAACTAGTTTTTAAATGCTTTATTGACACTCGGTATCAAATATGATATATTTTAAAATGAATTTAAAGAGAAAGGAGTGGAAGAAATGAAGATTTTTTTAAATTTGAATTTATATGTTTTTAATGATAAGAGTTTTGATAAAGGAAGTGGGAATCTTCAATGTTTTCCACAAACTTTATAACGTTTAATAATTAATTAATATGGCTACTCTTATCATGAGTAGTCTTTTTTTGGAGGTAAGAAATGAAAGATTTAAAAAGAATTTAAGCCTCTAATTAAGTTAATGAAAGATGAAAAAGGGTAAACTTATCTTAGCAAGTGTAATAGTTGTTATATGTGGTTTTTTTGTGAGATATTTACTGGTTATTTAAATGGTAAAAAGTATTGAGTGTATTACAGAAATGAATATTAAATATGCACTTATATATATTGGTATATATTTTTTATTAGAGATTACTACAGATGGTATACTTTATTTAAAAGCTAAATCAATATTATCAAAATTAGAAAGTGTACTTACAAGAAAATTAGAGTTTTATACATATCAAAAAGCTCTTAATCTACCAGCAGTAGCATTTGAAAAAATGTCTTCTGGTGAGATAATTAACCGTATAACGAATGATGCTAATACATTAAGTTTTTGTATTTTTTTAAGATTATTAAATATGGTAACAGTATTTGTTACATCAATGGTTTTACTAGTATATATATTTATAAATTCTTGGATAATTGGTTTAGAAATAATAGTTTGTATAATTATATTATATTTAATAATAAAGAAGTATAATCCAATATTAGAAAAAAATACATAAAGATAGAAAAAAAGGAACAAGATAAGTTTATATCTTTAACTAATGAATCAATTAGAGGTATAAGAGAGATTAAAAACATTAGGTGTTAAGAATAATTTAGTTAATAATGCAATTGAAATTGTAAAAAGAATATTTAATAAGTCAGCATATGAAATTGATACTAAGAAGAATTTTGATATAGGTACAGGTTTTTTTTAAAAATCAGTTCTTGAATGTGGTGTTATAGCTACAAGCATAGTATTGTTATATTATAAACAAATTTCATTATCATTTTTTTAGTTTCTATGACATATTACATTTATAGATTTACTTATTTAATAGAAGATATTAATGAATTAACTCAAACATATCAAAAAAAGTAAAAAGTATCTGTTTCAAGAGTTAATGATATTTTTAGAAAAATAGACTTTTTGAAGATGAAAAAGTTTGGAGATAAAAAAATTAGAAAAATGTTAAAGGTGTTATTGAATTTAAAAAAATGTATCTTTTGCATATCCAGATGAAGAAAAATACTTTAAATGGATTTAATTTAACAATTAAGCCAAAAGAAAAAAAGTAGCAATAGTAGGTGCTTCGGGTCAAGGTAAAAAGTACATTATTCAACTTACTAACTAGAATATTTGATGTGAATAGTGGAAAGATATTTATTGATAATGTTAACATTAAAGATTTAAAAAGAAAGTGAACTTAGAAAAAAATATATCTATAATAAGACAAGAACCATTTATATTTAATAGAAGTATAAAAGAGAACTTCCTTATTGTAGATGAGAATCTTACTTTAGATGAGATTCGAAAGTATTGTAAGATGGCATACTTAGATGATTATATAATGAGCCTTCCTAAAGGTTATGATACAGTTTTAGGAGAAGGTGGTGTTAATCTATCAGGTGGTCAAAAACAAAGATTATCTATTGCTAGAACTTTATCAAGAAATAGTAAAATAATATTATTTGATGAAGCAACTTCAGCACTTGATAACAATAGTCAAGATTATATAAAAAGAACTATTGATAATTTAGTATCAAATCATACAGTAGTTATTGTTGCTCATAGATTATCTACTATAATGGATGCTGATATAATACATGTAGTAGATAATGGTAAAAGTAATAGCATCAGGTAAACATAATGAATTACTAAAAAAACATGTAATATGTATAAAAAAATCTATAAAAAAATGAATCTTTTAAATTCATGAGAAACTATGTAATGTAGTTTCTTTTTTTCTTTTATCAAATCTAGTTTATTAGCATATTCTATTATAGGAGGATGTCATGTTTAATAATTATAAAGAGATTGTTACTAAAACAATCATTGGTAAAGGAAAGAAAGTATTTAAAAATGATTATGAAATAACTGTTGATAAAGATATTAATAATGTACTTGGATGTTGGGTTATTAATCATAACTTAAGAGGAAAAAAAGGATGAAGATTATATCAAAAATAAATGGTAGTTATGATATAAATATTTGGTATAGTTATGATAATAATACTAAAACAGATGTTGTAAGTAAGAAAAATGTTTTTATGAAGAAAAAAAGTTAAAAGTAAAGGTACGTGAAAAATGCTGAACTTAATGATGAATCAGAAATTATAATAAGAAGTCTTAAGAATCCAACATGTGTAGATGTTAGTAATGAAGATAAAAACTATTAAATATACTATATCAAAAAGAACTTGGTATTGAGATAGTAGGAGATGAAAAAATTAAAAAAATTCCAGTTTCAAATAGTGAAGATGATTATGATATCATAGTTGATGAAAAATGATATAAATAATGAAATAGATAAAAAGTGTAGATACTAATTATTTAGTGAATAAACAGTGAAAAACTGTTTTTTTAAAATGTTAAAAAAATGTGATAATATGTATATGGTGAATGTAATGAAAAAAGTATTATTAATTTTAATTAGTTTTATAATGTTATTTATGTTAGGTGGATGTGGTGAAGTAGAAAAAGACGCTACTATATATGGTGTTAAGTCTAAAGACAATATTAAAGAAATAATATATGCATATGATAATGAATTAAATATTACTAAAAATTGCTAGTTCTATATCTTTTTGGACAGGTCTTAATTTTTATTTAGAAACTAGTGAACCTAACGAAAAACACTTTATATGTTAATTTTTTACCTAATTCTACTTTTGTTAAAGGGTTAAGTGATGATTATGAAAATAATAATTTTGAATTTAAAGATAATGATGAAATGAGATTATTTATGTTAAATAGTTTAACATATACTATTCGTAAGAATATCAAGAACTATGATGTTTATTTTACAGCTGATGGTAAGAGTATAAATGATTATTTAAAAAAATAGATGGAGTAGATTTTTAGTGGTGCTTATAATAAAAATAGAAAAATGATTTAGTAGTTTACTAAAAATCTTTTTTTGTGGTATAATATGTTCGATTTTAAGAGG
The DNA here is from genome assembly GCA_022010095.1 of Clostridium sp. GTDB lineage: Bacteria > Bacillota_I > Bacilli_A > RF39 > UBA660 > CAG-1000. Next base: position 729,581 of record CP091739.1, on the reverse strand, counting down.
GATTGAAGCATGAAAAGTAAAAGTATTATTTCTTCTATATTAGCATTAATAACTGCTTTTAATATAAGTGGATGTGCTAAAAAAGTTAAATGTGATGAGACAGCTAGGCATTCTCACTTATATGAATGCACTATTGATGATGATGTAACAGTAGAAAAAGTATTTTAATAGTGAAAAAGTAAATGAAGAAGTTGGAGATTATGAATTTGATAGAACTAAATATTATAGTTTAAAATGATACTAAACAAAAAAGTGTAGTTCTTAATGATTTAGCTTATATACCAGATAATTATGATTATTTAGATTATTTAATTGAAAATGGTTATAAAGATGTTAATGATAAATGGATATTTTATGCTGTATCGTATGATGGTTCTGCTGTATGTTGTGCTTTTGATACAGTTGAAGATGCAGTATCAACTGGTTATAAATATTTTAAATTCGATGGTGATATTAATAGTATAGTTTATCATCAAAAAGGCAAAGCTTTGATAAGATAGATTGTATCATTAATTTGTGTGAATTTTGTTCGTATTGCAAAAATACGAACATTTTTTTGTTTGCAGGAGAGAGTTAATTTATGCTATACATTACTAATGAAAGTAGGATAGATAATTATGAAAGATAAGAAAAATTTTTAATTGGAACAGCTCTTGTATTGTTGTTGCTTCTTACGACAGGACTTTCTTATGCATATTTTAATACTACTGTAAAAGGAAATGATAATGCAAAAGATGTAGTAGTGGAAGCAGGAACACTGAAACTCACATATACTGATAAATTATATTTATTAGCACTAAAAAGAAATATATACTAATTTTTTTCTAATAGTTATGATACAGCAAAAGATTTAACAAGACAATTAGATTATTATACAGCACAGGAGGTTACTACAAGTAATAAAAGTGGAGCAATAAAGAAAAACGGAACTAGTGCTTCGTTTTGGTGGTTTCGCGCGGCTCGTTCTAATACTACTTACAGTTTCTTAGGTGTTGACGACTACGGAGCTTGGTGTAGCAATGATGCTAGTTATATGAGCGGCGTGGCGCCAGCTTTCCGATTAGGCTAACTTAACATAGTGTTGATTTACATGATTAACACTATTTTATTTGTGAAAATATGCAGAATTTAAGGCAAATGTTGACTTTGTGTATCAAATATGATATAATATGTGCGTTATTTGGAATATAAGGGGGTATATATGACAACTAAACAGGCTAAATTAATTTTTAGGTATTAATATAAATGGTTCTTTTACACTTGAAGAGTTAACTAGAAGATATAGAGAACTTATGAAAATGAATCATCCAGATATGCATGCATCAGAAAATGAAAAAACAATAGCAAAATTTAATGAAAAATGTTCACTATTTAACGAAGCATATTCAGTATTAAAAATCATATTTAGAAGATACTGAAAGTAGAGATCAAGAATTTATTTTTTTTATGAAAGCTAAAGCTATAAATGAGATTAGAAGTATATTTGAAGAATGTAGTGATACAGTATTAAGACAAAAAAAGTAGAAAAAAATTTATACTAGAAATGTAGCTATTGAAGATTGTAAAGATGTTATTGAATTAGATAGTGCTGTTGAAAATTTCTATGCATTATTAAGAATATGTTATAAAAAAATTATGAAATAGGTTTTAGAAGACAAAAATGGTATTCCTAAAAAAATTTGATTTTTTTCATTAAGATATGATTGTAATACTGATGAATTTATGACAGAATTAAGTGAACTTGATAAATCTTATGAATCATATATTGATAGTAAAAATAAATGGTACTATATATACATATTTTAATATGGGAGATAGTGTTACAACATCACCATATTTAGATAATAGAATTGATGGTATGAAATACTTATTTCATAATTATAATTTATTTGATTATGAAGAAAGAGGAATATTAGAAGATTTTAGAGATTTTGTAAAAGAAAAACATGATTATTATGTAAGTATTAGTTATGATTATTTAGATATAAAAAAAGACTTATTGATAAGTTGCCTGGTACTTATGAAGATAAAGAATGTGAAAAAAAGTAGATTATTATGTAAATTAAATGATAGTGTTTATAAAGGTAATTTTGATGTTGTTAGTAAAAAAAGTATTAGATTTAATTTATCAATTTGATGATAAGGAAAAGAGCTATAAATAAACTTCAAACATATTTAAATTGGAAATCTTTCTTAGTCTCTTCTCGTTTAAAAATCAAGTAAAGATAAAGCACGTCTTGATTATGTTTATTCTATTATGTCTATATGTACTGAAATATTGTCTAAAAGCATATAAAGGAAAATATAGTATAGAAGATGTTTCAATATTAGAAAAATATTACATTTAGTGATAAAAAAATACTGATAAAAATGATACTTTCTATGTTAAATAATAAAGGATTTAGTATTTATGTTAAAAATACCTAATGAAGAAATAGATGAATTATATAATCCATTTGTATTAAAGAATGAAGATGATGAATTTTTTTAAGTACTGATGGAAATGGTAATGTTTCTTTAGAGAGTAAAGAAGAAGTAAAGAAAAAAATAGTACATTAATTTCATTAAATGATATTATTAATTATGGTACTCCTGTATTTAGATATACAAGTGATGGGGAAACTATTGATAATGTATTATATCAATATAATGGTTATGATTTAGTTTGTAATTATGATGCTTGTGATGGTGCAATTAATGATTTCTATTTAACTGGAGCAACTGACCATAAAGGATATGATTATAGTGAACAATTCGAAGTTAAGAGTAAAGTAGCATATAAAGTACAAAGTATGTTTAGACCTTATACTAAGAAAAATACAAAAAGAAAAAAATAAAAGGTAAAAAAATTATTGAAAAATTAATTCAATTTAAGGAAATACTTTGGTATTTCTTTTTTTAAATATGATATAATGTTTTTAGAGGAGTAAATATGGATCAAGAAAAAATAGGTAAAATTATAAAAGATATAAGAGTTCGTAATAATTTAACACAAGCAGATTTAGCAAATAAATATAATGTTACTTATCAAGCTGTTAGTAAATGGGAAAATGGTAAAAAAATATACCTGATATTTCTATACTTAAACAAATGAGTAAAGACTTTTAATATTGATATTAATGATTTACTTGATGGAGAAACTAGTAAGAAAAAGATTAAAACTTCTTATTATATAATTGGTATCATTGTGGTATTATTTGTTGTTTTATTTGTTTTAATATTTACTCATAATGAAGATTTTGTATTTAAAAACTTTAACAACTACATGTGATAATTTTACTATTAAAGGAAGTATATCTTATAATAAAGATAAATCTTCTATATATATTTCTAATGTTAAATATTGTGGTAAAGAAGATAATACTTTATATGATTCAATAAGTAGTACTTTATATGAAAGTCATAATGATGTTACTCGTAAAATAGAAGAGTATAAAAGTGAAAGTAAAAGTTCAATAACATTAGATGAATATTTAAATGAAATAGAATTTGCGATTGATAATTTTGAATCTAGCTGTAAAACATTTAGTAGTAATGATTTATATATAGAAATACAGGCTAGTAAAGATGATAAAACTATTACATATAAAATACCATTAAGTCTTACTAGTTGTCCTAAATAGATATGAAAGTTATTATGAGGTTTATACTATGAATTATGAAGAAAAGAATAGAAGAAATTTTAGGACAAAAAAATTCTATGAAATGAATGATATAGATAAAATATGTGAATTTATTAAGAGTCAAGATAAAAAGTTTAACACTTAAGAAAAAAAGGCATTGATATGCTAGAATTAAGAAAAATACTTAAAAGGTTTGATTGATTTAGATTTTTGAAGTTAAATGTGAAAAATGATACAGTTAACTTTTTTTATATGATTTTTGCTGAATTTAAGAAAAAGAATAGGTGAAAGTATATCACCTATGATTAGTGAATTAAATATTCCAGGAACATTTTTTTAAATAATAATTTTGAATTTTTTTATCAAGACTTAGAAATTTGAGTAAATTAAGAATTAATGATTATAAATCTTTATCTTTAGATGTAATGGATTATATTGAAAAAAATACAGGTATTAGTGAAATAACAATGTCATATTTACCAAGCGAAGTTAAAGATAGTGAAAAAAATATTTTTATATAAATGTTGATGGTGAAGAAATAAATTTATATGGAGATATAAGTATAATAGAAGAAAAAAGCCAAAAGGTATTTGATGTTGATAATAATAGTTTTGAAGAAGAAAAAAAGATAAGAAATATGATAGAAATGTTAATGCTAAAAATAGGTACTTTAACAAGTAAAAAAATGTTAAAAAGAATATTTGATTCATTTAATCAAGATATTAAGTCAATAGATAGAACTATTAATATTGTATGTGGAAAAATCTGTATATAATTTAAATATTAAAGATGGCATTGTAGATTTAAGTATTAAAGATGAAAAATTTAGATAATATTAGTATGCTATATGAAGAATTAAAAAAAGTCATGGTTTAAGTGTTAATCATATTACCTTTTACTTAAGACCAAATTCAAAATGAAAAAAATAAATTATATTGATATAGATTATAAGGCGTTAGATGAGATTAGTAAAAAAACATCTATTAATGTTTTTAGATGGCGTTGGATTAATGCAATGGGAAAACTTTAGAGGGCTTGTTGAATCTATGAAATGGTATAGAGAAATTATAAATGAATATCCTTTATCACCAGTTGAAAAATTAGCCTTTGCATATGATATATTAAAAACATTTGAATATAATGAATCTTCTATTGATACAAGTGAATCAAGACACCCTGACTTAATAATAAACACTGGTCATATCGTTTGTAGTGGCTATACTAATATGCTAAAAGAAATATTTAGAGATTTAGATCCTAATGTATTAGTAGGCTCTTTTGGAGTAACTTGCTATAAAAAGGATAATGTGACTAAAAGAGGTGGACATAGTAGAGCAATTGTCTATGTTAATGATGAAAAGTATGGTATTAAAGGTGCTTATGCATTAGATCCAACATGGGATAGTGTAATGGAAAAATGGTACTGAAAAAAATTGATAAAGATTATAATGCTCTTGACCTATATAAATATTTTATGATTCCTTTTTAGTGATTATAAGAAAGTTTTTTTCCTCATGACTCTAATGTTAATTTTTTTAGAGGAGATATAAACTATTTGAATGAAAATTTAAGTGAGCAAAACATTGATAAAGCAATTAGTAGTGTTAATACAATGGAAGAAATAAGTAAAAGGTAAAAAGAAACTCATTTTTTTACCACAAAGTTTTAATACAAATAATTTGTTTGCCTCTGATATTAATGATACTTTTTGGTAATAAAGGCCATGACTTTATGTTAAATATGTTTAAGTCTAAACGAGTACCGAAAGACAAAAATGATGGATATTATTAGAAATGTTAGAATGGCTGAAGGATATGGTAAAAGAATTAATAGAAGCTGAAATGGAAAAAGTTTCAAGAATATATGATAAGACAAATATATCTGTTGATCAGTTAACGGGTAAGTTATTATAAATATAAAAAGAGATAGGTGGGTAACATGCATAAATATTTAAACGGTAATACATTTGAAATAGTTAATGATATATTTGAAGTAGATGACTTAATCGCAGAAACTATATCTATTTTAAATAGAGAAAGGGTATCACACTTTATATTGTTGTAGTGGTCATGTTAAAGATCCAAGATTGTATGAAAAAAATATCATTTACATAAAGATGAATTAGATAGTATATATGATTATCATATTATTAATGAAGAAGATGATTATATTGATGTATTAATTCCGTATCAAAATACAGTAGTTTATATCATGTTTGATAAAAAAACATGATTTTGATTTACATAAAAGCTTTTAGATGGGTAGATGATAAAAACTATTTATTCTTATGAAATAAGTTATTACGAAGATAATGAGAAAAGAAATAGTAACGATATACAAAAAGAAATAGAAAATGTTAATAATGAATTATTATCTTGGGCATTAAGTTTGCCTAATAATAATTAATATGTTAATATAATTATATAGATTGGAAAAAAATAGAAAAATGAAAGTAATAGATAAAAAAATTTTTAATATTGTGGGTGAACCATCAAATGTTAAAGAAATAGTTAGTAATATAGAAAGTACTTTTAAGAAATACTAATGTTGATAAAGATATTTTTAGAAGAATCTTTATCTAACTTTAAAGATTTATTTATTCAGGTTTCAGAAGATAATACATATTCTATAAAAACTTCCTAATGGTTCTTTAAGACAGAAATAGAATTTCAGGTGGAGTAGGAGCTCTTAAAACAAATATGTCTATTAGTGTAAATCCAAATGAACTTTATATAGAACCAGGTATAGTCATGAGAAAGAATTTTAATAATCATCAATTAACTCATGAAATGTTACATGGTATTACATCAAAAAAACATAATTCTTTTTGATGAAAAATGGAATTACTTATACTAAAAACTGGAACAAAAAAATTGATTATTATGATAAATCTCTAAATGATTATGAAAAATACAAATAATCTTTCTTCAGATGGATTAAATGAAGGGATAACTGAATTACTTACATCAATTATAACAGGTGAATATACTGGTAGTTATGCTCCATTTGTTGTTATTTCGTATTTGTTTATGTCTAGTAATAATTATTTGTTAAATGCTTATTTTATGAAAGATATATCTGGTATGGAAAAAGTTTTACAAAGATGTTGAAGAAAAAAACAAACATTAATTACTAGAGATGATTTTTACAACATTAAGTTCTAAATGTACTGACACTGAAAGATTATCAAAGATTATTTCAGCAGGATTAGAATATAATAAATCTTATGGAAAAGAAATTAGTAATAGTGAGTTAGACTTTTTGATGGATTATTTAGATAATAATTTTATGTTAGATTCAGGTTCGTGGCGTGATATGATTTTTTTGAACCTAGTATAACTTGTTAATAAATGTAATAATTTAATGTTATTAAAAAAAGTAAGAATCAAGAAAAAAATGAAAAAAATCAAACAAAAAAAGGTGGATAAATAATGAAGAAAAAGGATAATATATGTATTAATTTCTATAGTATTAATTATAATATTAATAATAGGTTGGAATAAATTGCAAGAATATATATTTTTTTCATCCTTGGAATGATATGATATCATATAAAAAAAGTTACAAGATATTGATGAATTTAAAGAGATTAAAAATTAAAAAAATGATGAAGTAAATTTATCAGGTTGGTTTTTGGAATATTGGAAATAAAGAAGGAAAGAATCCACTTGTAATATTTTTTTGGAGGTAATGCACAAAAATTCGTCTAATACTCTTTATAATTATTATCAATCTAAAAACTATGAAAGATGTTTTTTTGGTAATTATAATTTGTTGCTTATAGATTATCCAGGATATGGGATGAGTAAAGGTAAGCCATCTGATGATAGTATGTTTATTGCTTCAAAATATATATTTGAGTATGCAACTAAGATGAATGAGGTTAATATTGATAATATAGTTATTATGGGTTATAGTATAGGAACAGGTGTCGCAAGTTATTGTGCTAGTGAAAACGATGCTAGTGGATTAATATTAGTTGCGCCATATGATAAAGCATTAAGTTTATATAATGATGCTATAGATAGTTTTCATGGTTCAGTTGCTAGTCTTGTAAAATATAGTTTTGACTCATCTACTTATGCTGAAAATGTTACTGAACCCACATTGATTTTCACATCTAAAAAAGATGAAGTAATAAATTATAAACATTCATTAGATTTAGCAGGACATTTTTCAAAGCTTGATGATGTTGTAGTATTAGATAATGTAAATCATAATGGATATTTTTTTCACAAACTGAAGTTTTAAATACTATTACAGATTTCTTAAATAAATTAGAAAAAAATAAAGGAGGAAAAACTCACATGTTTAAATTAATTAGTAACTATAAACCTAGTGGTGATCAGCCAAAAAGCAATAAAAAAACTAGTAGAAGGTATTAAAGAAGGAAAAAAGAATCAAGTATTACTTGGAGCAACAGGAACAGGTAAGACTTTTACTATAGCAAATGTTATTGAAAAGACTAATAAGCCAACATTAATACTTGCTCATAATAAGACATTAGCAGGTCAATTATATGCTGAATTTAAAGAGCTATTTCCTAATAATAAAGTAGAATATTTCGTTTCATATTACGATTATTATCAACCAGAAGCATATGTACCAAGTAAAGACTTATATATTGAAAAAAAGATTCATCTATTAATGACGAAATAGATGAATTAAGACATGCAGCAGTCGCAGCAATAATCGATAGACGAGATACAATCATAGTTTCTAGTGTTTCATGTATATATAGTATTGGTGAAAAAAAGAAGAATATGTTAATAAAATGTTGAATCTTTCAGTAGGAGATACTATTGATAGAGATGTTATTCTTGAAAAATTAGTTGGTATGCAATACGAAAGAAATGAACTTGATTTTAAAAGGGGAACTTTTAGAGTAAAAGGAGATACTATAGAACTTATACCTATTGGTGAAAAGAAAAGTGGAATTAGAATAAGTATGTTTGGTGATGAAATAGAAACTTTATCATTCTTTGATCCATTAACAGGAAAAGTAAGTTCTAATGTAAGAACAGTAAGTATTTTTCCAGCATCATTATTCGTAACTAGTGATGAAAAAATGATTGAGGCAACTAAAAGAATTGAAGCTGAACTTAATGATAGACTTAAAGAATTACATGATAGTGGTAAATTATTAGAAGAGCAAAGACTTAAAGAAAGAACTATGTATGATATAGAGATGCTTAAAGAGACTGGATTTTGTCATGGTATTGAAAACTATAGTAGACATATGTCACTTAGAGATGCAGGTGAAACTCCAACAACATTAATAGATTTCTTTCCTGAAGATTTCTTACTTGTTATTGATGAAAGTCATGTTACACTTCCACAAGTAAGAGGTATGTATAATGGAGATCATATGCGTAAGCAAACTCTTGTTGATTATGGATTTAGACTTCCAAGTGCGATGGATAATAGACCACTAAAATTTGAAGAATTTAAAGAAAAACTTAATCAAGTAATATATGTTTCAGCAACACCAGGTGATTATGAACTTTCTCTTGTTGATAATAAATGTGTAGAACAAATTATTAGACCAACAGGACTACTTGATCCAATTATTGAAGTTAAAAAGCACTAAGAATCAAATTGATGATATTATTAATGAAATAAAATGAAAGAATCAAAAAAATAATGAGAGAGTATTAATAACAACATTAACTATTAGAATGAGTGAAGAATTAACTTCATATTTAAAAAGAACTTGGTTATAAAGTAACGTATTTACATAATGAAATTAAGACTCTTGAAAGACTTAATATTATTAGAAATTTAAGGCTTGGTAAAAATAGATATCATAGTAGGTATTAACCTTTTAAGAGAAGGAATTGATATACCAGAAGTATCCTTGATATGTATTTTGGATGCTGATAAAGAAGGATTCTTAAGAAGTGATAGAAGTCTTATTCAAACAATAGGTAGAGCTGCTCGTAATAGTAATGGTAAAGTAATAATGTATGCAGATACTATGAGTGATGCAATGAAGACTGCAATTAGTGAAACTAATAGAAGACGTGCTATTCAAGAAAAATATAATAAAGAACATGGAATTATTCCTAAAACAATACAAAAAGAAATCAAAGAAGCAATAAGTAATTCAGTAGAAGAAGAAAAAATTGAAAAGAAAAAATATTCTAAAAAAGAACTTAATGATATGATTCATAGACTTGAAATAGAGATGAAAGAAGCAGACATCAAGACTTGATTTTTGAGAGAGCTACTGAACTTAGAGATGTAATATTTGAACTAAAAAGATTTAAAAATAAATGTTGTAAAAGCAATTAAAAAAATTAATTATAATGTTTATAGTAGGAGTTGATAGATGTGATTAATTGTAATAAATGTGGATTTGCTAATAAAGCAGGTTCTAAATATTGTGGAAATTGTGGTAATGATTTAAGTGCAAATGTAAATAATGTTAATGTACAAAAATAAAGGTAATGAAAAAAATATTATTTTTCTATATTAGGTTTCTTTTTTTCCAATAGTGGGTATTATAATTGGATGTATTTATTCTAAAGATAGAAAAAGATATTTCTAAGCCAATATTTATAACATCGTTTGTATCTATAGGACTTAAAAGTAATTTCATTTTTCTTCTTCTTTATATTTGCTTTTATAATTGCTGCAGATATAGATTCTAATTTACCTAATTATTCATGTAGTGCATTATGTGGTGGAAATTATAGAAGTGTAGGAGATAGTTGTACATGTAAAGATGGTCGTAAAATATGATTTAGATACTGGAAAAACTTATAGAAGATAATCATGGTGATGATAACTATAACAATGGAAATAGAAATTTAGATGACAATACAATTGTTAAAAAACAAATAAAGATAACAGGTAATCCAACTAATGGAATGCTTAAATCATGGAAAAATGATATTAATAGTGGTAGAGAAGTAATTACAGTAATAGCTAGTTCAGGATGTCCTCATTGCAAAGAATATAAACCTGTTATTACAGATATAGCAAATAAATATAATATTAAATTATACTTCTTTGAAGTATATTCACTTGTTGAAAGTGATAAAGATATTTTTAACTAATATTAATAGTGATGAATTTGATTATTCAGGAAGTGTTCCATATACATTTGTTATAAGAAATAATGAATATATAGGTGATACAGTTGGTTTTGTTAGTTCTGGAAGTACAATATATTATTTAAATAAATTTGGATTTAATATTCCAGAAGATTATAGTTATGATAACAATAGCATTTAAAAACTATTGTTTTCTTTTTTTAAATATGATATAATACAAAAGCGGAAGTTGATGTAGTATGAAAAACACCTAATATGTTAGATGCTAAAAAGAGAAATCAAAATGAAATAAAAATATGTTAAATATGATAAAGAGTTTGATAAATTTGGTAAAGATAAAAAGAGTTTTTATGTAAGAACTTATGGTTGTCAAATGAATGAACATGATAGTGAAAAGATCAAAGGAATGCTTAAGAGTGTCGGATTTAGTGAGTCAGATGATATTAATGATGCTGATGTTGTTATATTAAATACATGTGCGATAAGAGAAAATGCTCATGATAAAGTATTTGGATTCTTAGGAGTTCTTAAACATATGAAACAAAGTAAGCCTAATTTATTAATTGGTCTTTGTGGATGTATGGCTCAAGAAGAAGTAGTTGTAAATGATATATTAAATAAATATAAATATGTTGATTTTGTATGTGGAACTCATAATCTTGATAATATGCTTTCAATAATTAAAAATATAAAAATTGATACTGATAAAAGACAAATAGAGGTTCTTAGTTATGAAGGTGATGTTGTTGAAGGAGTACCAGTAGTAAGAGATAGTAAATATTCTGCATGGATAGATATTATTTATGGTTGTGATAAATTCTTGTACATATTGTATAGTTCCATATACAAGAGGTACTCAAAGAAGTAGAAAACATGAAGATATAGTGAGTGAAGTAGAAACTCTTGTTAAAGATGGATATAAAGAAGTAACCTTACTTGGTCAAAATGTTAATGCATATGGTAAAGACTTATATGATAATTATAATCTTGCTGACTTACTTAAAGATGTAAGTGATACAGGAATTGAAAGAGTTAGATTTGTTACAAGTCATCCATGGGATTTTACTGATAGTATGGTTGATATAATCGCATCAAGAGATAATATTATGCCTTATATACATTTACCACTTCAATCAGGTAGTAATAAGATACTTAAACTTATGAATAGAAAAATATACAAGTGAAGAATATTTAAAAACTATATAATAGTATTCGTGATAAAGTTAAAGATTCAAGTGTTACTACTGATATAATAGTAGGTTTTCCAGGTGAGACAGAGGAAGACTTTCAAGATACGTTAAAACTTGTAAATGAATGTAAATTTGACGGAGCTTTTACATTTGCGTATAGTCCTCGTGAAAATACACCTGCTGCTTTAATGAAAGATGCTATAAGAGAAAGTGTTAAAATGGATAGACTACATAGACTAAATGAAGTAGTTAATAAATATAGTAATCTTAGAAATCAAAAATTACTAGGTACTACTGTTAAATGTTTAGTAATAGGTGAAAGTGAAAAAGATAAAAATAAAGTATGTGGTTATACAGAAAATATGAAACTTGTTAACATAGAAGGACCTAAATCATTAATTGGAAATATTATTCCAGTTAAAAATAACTGATACTAAGAGTTTCTCATTAGATGGAAAAATATATAGGTGAGTAAAAATGAAGAAGTATTTAATATATATATTAATAATTATATTTATAATTGGTGGAGTTTATTTATACAAAAAAATAATAATAAAAAAGAAAATCATAATGATAATAGTAATGATGGTGAAAATAAAACTACTGAGACTATAAAAAGATACTAAATGTATAAATGGATATGAATGTATAGTTAAAGATAATAAAAAAATATTATTTTAGTAATAAAACTAGTATAGACGTTAATAATATGTATAACTATGTAACTGATGAAATGGAAGCAGGTTCTTTAAAGATAGAAGATGGTACATTAGAATTTGTAGGCCTTGATAATAAAGTTCTTAAGACATTTGATAATGTTCATAATGCTAAATATATTGAATCAAATACATTTTGTAGTGAAACGTATTACGTAGTTCTTACTAGTGATAATAAAGTATATAGAACTGATAGAGGAACAAGTTTATTTTTAGAAGAACCATTCTATCAAATAGAATTAGATTATGATGTAAAAGGTATATCACTTAATGATGGAGATAATGCATGTATAAATGATCTTACTGTTATTAGTGATAAAGATGAAATAAAAAAATGATAAAAAGAGAATTAGTTCTCTTTTTAAATTGCAAAAAAATATGTTTGTATTCATTGACATTTTATAAATAAAAATATTATATTGGTTAAAGAGGAGACAAATAGTATTATGAAAAGATTATATATTGATTTTGATGGTGTTGTAATGGACACTATTCCTGAACTTTATGATGCACTTGAAAAAGAGTGGAACTGATGTAAGTAATCATAGAGAAATATCTATATTTTTTTCTACATTTGATTTTACTAGAGTTGTTAATGATAAAAAAATATTCTTAATGATTCAATAGAGTGTATAAAAAAATTACAAGAAAGTAAATTATTTGAAATATCTTTTTTTAACACATATTAATTCATTAACAGAAGGTATTGTTAAAGTAGATTATTTAAGAAGATATTTTTGATGATATAACTATTATAATGGTTCCTAAAGAAATATCTAAAACAAGAGTAGTTCATAGTAAAGATGCTATACTTGTAGATGATTATTCTGGTAATTTAAAAGAATGGGAAGATAATGGTGGAGTAGCAGTTAGATTCTCTAAAGATTTAGAATCTCATGGATTTAAAGTAATTAATAAATTAGATAAATTAATTGATATGTTTGAAAGTGAGGAATAAATGGTAGAGGTTATAAGAGTAGTAACAGGTCTTTTAAAAGAAAATTGTTATATTATACATAATGGTATAGATTGTTTAGTTATTGATCCAGGAAGTGATCAAGAAAAAATACTTACTGAAATTAATACAAGAGGATTACATGTAAGAGGTATACTAATAACACATTATCATTTTGATCATGTAGGATGTTTAGATGCGTTTAAAGAAATATATCCTACTGCTAAAATAGTTGATTATAAGACTAAAGGGGACGTTAAAATTAATACATTTGAATTTAAAGTAATAGAAACATATGGTCATACTATGGATAGTGTATCATTCTACTTTGATAAAAAAATGATATACTATTTACTGGAGACTTTGTATTTAAAGAGAACTATTGGAAACTTCGAAGAAGATAATGAGCAAGCTATGATAAATAGTCTTAAAGTATTTAAATATATGTCAACTAATGTACGTATATATCCAGGTCATGATAGTGAAACAACAGTAGAAGAAGAACTTAAAAACAATCCGTTCTTGAAAGGTATATAATGCTTGCAAGTGTTTTTAATAGAATATTCAGTTAAATCACTTAATAAAGTATTTGATTATATAGTACCAGATGATATAAAAAGATATAATTAAAGTAGGACATAAAGTAATAGTATCTTTTTGGTAAAAAGTGAAGTGGAAGGATTTGTTCTAAAAACTTCATAATAATAAAGAAGATAATATGAATTATAAATCTATTATAAGAATACAAGAAAGTGATTTCTATTTAAATGAAGAATTACTTAAATTAGGTAAAAAGTTTAAGTAATTCTTTACTATGCAATTTAATAAGCTGTTATCAAGTAATGTTACCTAAAGCATTAAAAGCATCATATAAGACAAATATTAGTAGGAAATATGAAACAATTATTAGTCTTAATAAAGATGCTCATATTGATACCTATATTTTTAGAACATAAAAAGGAATAAGAAAGAATTAGAAATAATTAGTTTATTAAAAGAAAAAAAGATATTAATAAGAAAGATATTAATTCGCCATCATTAAAGAACTTAATAAATAATGGTATTGTTTTTAGAAATAAAAAGAAGTAAATAGAGAAGTAATGTTCATTGATGAAAAAGAAGCGTGATATAAAAACTTACTGATAATCAAGAGAGTGCTGTTAATGAAATAATTAATTCAAGTGATAATAAATTTCTATTATATGGTGTTACTGGTAGTGGTAAAACTGAAGTATATATTGAACTATTAAAAAAAACTATTAGTGATGGTAAAACTGGTATTGTTTTAGTACCTGAAATATCTTTAACACCACAAATTGTTTCAAGATTTAAGTCAGTATTTGGTTCTTCTGTTGCAGTATTTCATAGTTCACTTAGTGAAGGAGAAAAGTATGATGAATATAGAAGAATAATGAATTATGAAGTATCACTTGTAGTTGGTGCTAGAAGTGCAATATTTGTACCACTTAATAATATAGGGTTGATAATAGTAGATGAATGTCAAAGTCAAACATATAAGCAAGAAAATACTCCTAAATATAATGCTATAGATGTAGCCTTTTTAAGAGGTGAATATAATAATGCTAAAGTCATTCTTGGTAGTGCAACTCCTAGTCTTGAACAATATATTAGAGCTAAAAAAAGAATGTTTATCATTTAGTGAACTTAACTACTAGAATAAGTGGTAAGTTTCCAAGTATAGAAATAGTTGATATGGAAAGGGAATCTCATAAACATAATTATATTATTAGTGACAAACTTGATAATGAAATAAAAAATGCTTTAAGTCGTAATGAACAAGTAATACTTCTTTTAAATAGACGTGGTTTTAGTACTTTTTTATCTTGTACTAATTGTGGTTATGTTTATAAATGTCCTAATTGTGATATATCTTTAATTTATCATAAGAGTAGTAATTCATATAGTTGTCATTATTGTGGATATAGAATTACTAAAAGTGAAGTATGTCCTAAGTGCCATGAAGATGCAATAAGAGATTTAGGTCTTGGAACAGAAAAGCTTGAAGAAATGGTATCTAAAAAAATATAATGTACCAGTTCTTAGAATGGATGCTGATACTACTAGTACTAAAAATTCCCATCAAAAACTTATAAGTGAATTTAGTAGTGGAAAATATAGTATATTAGTTGGGACACAAATGATATCAAAAGGACTTAATTTTGAAAATGTAAGTTTAGTTGGTGTTATTAATAGTGATTCAGCACTACTTATGCCTGACTTTAGAAGTAGCGAAAGAACATATGAACTTTTAAGTCAAACAGCAGGTAGAGTTGGTAGATTTAATTTACCAGGTAAAGTTATTATACAAACATATAATCCTACTAACTATGTATATAATGCAGTTACTAAAAAAATGATTATGAATATTTCTTTAATTATGAAATGAATATAAGAAAAACAATTAATGTATCCACCATATTATTATATATGTAATCTTACTATGATAAGTGATTCATTTGAAAAAAATCTAGAGACACAGCAAATGTAATAAAGAAATATCTTGATAATAATTTAGATGATAATTATATAGTACTTGGTCCAAGTGTAGCATCTATTGTTAAACTTAATAATAAATATAGATTTAATATAATGATAAAATATAAGAAAAAAATGATTTACTTATGAAAGTATTAAGAGAAATAAATGATAATAATTATAGTGGTGTTACTATTGATATAAATATAAATATTTAATATAATTATTAATGTAAATTATATATGTAGGTGATTAAATGAAAGATAAAAAAAGTAGTATTCATGGGAACTCCTGAATTTAGTGTACCAGTTCTTGAAATGTTAATAGAAAGCACTAATGTTGTTTTAGTTGTGACTCAACCTGATAGCTATGTAGGTCGTAAACATGAATTAAAAATATACTCCAGTTAAAGAATGTGCTTTAAAACATAATATACCTGTTTTTCAACCTGAGAAAGTAAGAGAAGAACCAGATGAAATACTCAAATATAATCCAGATATTATTATCACATGTGCTTATGGGCAAATTATACCAAGTGTACTTTTAGATACACCAAAGTATAAAGCAGTTAATGTTCATGCATCACTTTTACCTAAACTAAGAGGTGGTAGTCCACTACATAGATGTATAATAGATGGATATAGTGAAACAGGAGTAACTATTATGTATATGGCTCCTGGTATGGATGATGGAGATATCATTACACAAGAAAGTATTAAAAATAGAAGATAGCGATAATGTAGGAACAATACATGATAAATTAAGTGTTTTAGGTAGAAACTTATTACTTGAAACACTTCCATCAATATTTAATGGTACGAATGAAAGAATTCATCAAGATGAAAGTGAAGTAACATTTGCCTATAATATAAAACGTGAAGAAGAAAAGTTAGATTTTAATAAAAATGCTCGTGAAGTATTTAATCATATAAGAGGAATGTATCCTTTTCCAGTATCCTATACAACGTTAAATGGAGAAATAATTAAAATATGTGAAAGTAAGATTGGTACTAAAAACAAGTGGAATAGTTGGTGAAATAATCAGTATTTATGATAATGGTATAGGTGTTAAATGTAGTGATACTGAAATAATAATTACAAAACTAAAGCCAAGTGGTAAAAAAGAAATGACGGCACGAGATTTTATAAATGGAAGAGGTAAAGATAAACTATTAGGAGAAAAAAATTATGTTAGAAAAAAATACTTGATTATCAAGAAAAAAAGAAAACAAAAGGAAAAAAAGAATTGGAACCTAAAAAAACTAGAAATATATCTTATAATATTTGGTGTGGCAGTAATAATAGTACTTCTAAATAATATATTTGGTGATGGAATTACCACTAATAATGATAAAAACTAATAGATTAAAAAGTATTTGTTACAGCAGAAAAAAATTAGATGAATACTTTGGTAAAAATAAAAAAATAATTATGAACTTACTGCTAAAAATAACAAGAAACAATGATGAATACCAATACTTATATGAAACAGATGGTATATTTGAGGGAATGGAAGTTAGTAATTACAATATAGGTTATTTAAAAATATAAAGGTAATAAATATGAAGTTAAAAAAATAATAAATTAGTAATAAATAATGATATTAGTGTAGATAAATATGTTAATACTAATTTTTTTGTAACTTAGAGTTCATTAAAAAAATATAATCTCTAAAAAGTGAATGTAGTAGAAAAAAATAGAAATATATCAACTTGTGAAATTAAATTTAATGATTTATTAAGTGAATATAATACATTATTTAATAAATCATATACTGTATATGATGATAACACTAAAATAACTATGCAAGTATATAATAGTGCATCAAATATAACTAATTTTTAAAATGGATTATAGATTACTTAATAATATAATAAGTAATGATAGTTATGATGAATTAA
Source organism: Clostridium sp. (assembly GCA_022010095.1). Lineage (GTDB taxonomy): Bacteria > Bacillota_I > Bacilli_A > RF39 > UBA660 > CAG-1000. The sequence goes on along the minus strand of CP091739.1, from coordinate 711,642 downwards.
TATATAATATATATATATCTAATGTTGATAAAGTTGATTATAGTGATGCTTATACATTATTTCCTGATTTATTTAAAAAATTAAAAACTAGTTTTTGTCGAATAGAATGAATTTATATTTAAATTATTTTATCATATAAATGGAGGTGGAATGATAGATATAAATTCATGTTTTTAAAGAATTAGATAGTGATATTAATTTATGTATTTTTAACATATGAGGAACAAGTTATTTGACTTGTTTTTTTAAATTTATGTTGAATTTTTTTGGTATTCTTGACAACTTCATATGTATGAGGTAAAAATTATATTGGAAGAGAGGCTAAAAAAAGTATGTATGATGATAAGAGATTTCTAACAGCACGTGAGATATTAGAAAAAGATTTTAAGATTGATGCTAGAGGATATAGACCTCAAGAAGTAGATCAATTCTTAGATTTAGTTATTAAAGATTATGTTGATTTTGAGGCTACAACTAAAAGACTTGTAACTGAAATAAAAGCACTAGAATCTGATAATGCTAAATTAAAGGCTGAACTTAGAAACTTAAAATCTGCACTTGAAATAGCTAACTCTAATAAAGGTGTAACTAATGTTGATTTATTAAAAAGAATTAGTGATTTAGAAAAAAAGTAGTATATGGTGAATAATTTTTTTAGACAAACGCTGCATGTAAATGTAGAGGAAAGTCCATGCTCACTCATTCTGAAATGAATGAAAGTGTTCGTGCTAAGGGAAAAAATAACCTTAGGTAGTACGTAAGTATTAACGGCGATGAGGTAGTCAAGAACTGACTATATTAGTCATAAAGTGCCATAGAGACGAGATAGTTAGGAATAACTATTATGGAACGCGGTAAACCCCACAAGCGAGAAACCCAAATTTGGTAGGGGAGTGCTTACGAATGAATAAATAAAAGAGTAAGTGAGGGAGAAATCCTTAGATAAATGTTTGTCACCTTAAAGGTACAGAACATGGCTTATTAAAAAAATTATCATTATTAACAGGAGAAATATGAAAGAAATAGGAGAAAGTTTTAAAGAAGCAAGAGAAACAATCGGTATTTCTAAAAAGTGAAGTAATAAAAAGATTTAAATATAACAGAAAGTCAATTAGAAAAATTTAGAAGATGGAAATGCTAATGCATTTAAAGATGTATTCTTCTTAAAAAGAAACAATAAAAATATGCTATATATTTAAATTTAGCTGAAGATGAAATAATAGATAAATTTAATGATTTTATCTTTGGATATACTTCAAGAATACCTATAAATGACATATTAGAGCAAACAAAAAGAATTTAAAAATATTAGAGAAACAAAAAAAGAAGATAATAAAAATAGTTTCTCCATATACAATTAAAAAGAAAAAAACAATAATACAAAAATATATAATTATATATGTAGTATCTATAATAGTACTAATAATGTTAGTATTTATGATCATCAAATTCATTACTGATAGAGATGTAAATACAAAAAGTTATTCATGATAATTTAATTGAAAGGAGAGTATAGATTATGAATGTACCTAATAAAATTACATTATGTAGGATTATTTTATCAATTCTTTTACTAGTATTAATAATATTTCCAATGGAGAAGATAGGTATTGATTTTCCAGAATTTAAGATTGGTGATGTTATCATCAATAGTAAGTATCTAATATGTGGCATTATATTTATGATTGCTTCACTTACTGATTTCTTAGATGGCTATTTAGCTAGAAAAATATAATTTAGTAACTGATTTAGGTAAAGTAATGGATGCTATTGCTGATAAAGTACTGGTAAATGGTGTACTTATTGTACTTGCTGTTGAAGGTTATATTAGTGTAATTGTTCCTGTAGTTATAGTTTCAAGAGATATATTTGTTGATTCTATAAAGATGGTCGCAGGTCAAAAAAATCTGGTGCTGTTGGTGCTAGTAAGGCTGGTAAATTCAAAAACTGCATTTATGTTAGTTGGTGTTACATTATTATTTTTTTCCAAGATATTCCATTTTCACTATTTGGTGTTAATTTTGTATCTCGTACAATAATAATGATAGCTACAGTATTATCAGTCATTAGTGGTATTCAATATTATGTTAAAAATATAAAAAAAGTATTTATTCGATACAAAAATAAATACTTTTTTTATTTGTCACTTTTTTTCTTTAATGTCAGTTTCTTCAATATTTTTCAAGAGCATATCTACATGCTTGAATTACAAATGAAGAAAAATGTAATATTTTTACCAACTAATTGTTTTTTTCAATTTTTTTCAATTAATTCAATAGGAAACCTTATTGTTTTTGTTTTCTGTTTCACTTTTTATGTTCTTTCATCTTAAAAGTCATATCTAATCTCCAAAATTATCGTATTACAAAAAAAGATATAAAGTATGCATTGCAATTCGCAATGCAAAATGATAAAATTGAAATATAAGATAATTGGGGAGTAAGTTATGAAAAGAGTTTTAGAGTTTTTAAAAGAACATAAATATTTAATGGTACTTTTAATAATAGTAGGTTTCAGTGTTACATTAGGATTAACTTATTCAAACTTTATTGTTACTTCAAATAATCATAAAGCAGCTGAAATGTATATAGGAGCATTAAAAATATTCAATAGAAATAGATGAAAGTAGTACTAATACATTATCAGTACCAACAGGTGAAACTATAATTGATGTTAAAATAAATAATTTAAATCCAGTAGATACTTATTATAAATTGCTTTACTTAAAGAATTCAAATTTGATAGTTGAATATTTTTAGTTCAGCATATGATTTAGATAATTCTAATAATACAACAAAAATCATATGATATACCAAATGATTCAGTTACATCAAGTAATTCAAAAAAACAATAAAACTTCAAATAACAAATAATAGTACTTCATCACAAACACTTGGTTTAAGTGTAAAAGGTGGTTACATAACAAATACATTAAGTGATATAGCAATACCATCTAATTATAGTGAGATTGCTTCAATTAATACAAAAGCAAGTACATATTTTTGTAAGACAAATGATACTTTAACACAAGGGTTACAATATGTAAATGGGCAATATACTTACGCTTATAAACAAGAAGGATATTATGCAAGTTCAGGTTTAGATTGGAGCAATATAAACAATAATAGCTGGGGCATTCAATTAACTGATAAAACAAGTACAGACGCAGTAACAAGTAAAGTGTGCACTTACATAAATAATAAACCAATAACTTCAATGTCATATATGTTTCAATATAGTCAAGCCACATCAATAGATTTAAGTGATTTTAATACAAACAATGTAATAAATATGAACGCTATGTTTTCTTATAGTCAAGCAACAACAATAGATTTAAGTAATTTTAACACAAGCAAGGTAACAGATATGGGTTATATGTTTCAAGGAATTCAAGCTACAACCTTAGATTTAAGTAATTTTAACACTAGTAAGGTTATTAGTATGCGTGGCATGTTTTCTGAAAGTCAAGCTACTACATTGGATTTAAGTAGTTTTGATACATCAAAAGTAACAAATATGGGTGGTATGTTTTTTGAAAGTCAAGTCAAAACCTTAGATTTAAGTAATTTTGATACAAGTAATGTAACTGACATGAGCTCTATGTTTCTTCAAAGTTTGATAGAGGAAATAAAGGGTTTGAATAATTTTGATACAAGTAATGTAGTAGATATGGAAATCATGTTTGCAAATACATTAATGACTACACTTGATTTAAGTAGTTTTAATACAAGTAAAGTTACTTATATGAGTTCTATGTTTGCTGGTAGTCAAGCTACTACATTGGATTTAAGTAGTTTTTGATACAAGTAAAGTAATTTATATGAGATCTATGTTTTCTAGTAGTAAAGCTACAACATTAGATTTAAGTAACTTTGATACTTCAAAGGTTACTGATATGAGTGAAATGTTTTCTGGTAGTCAAGCTACAACATTAGATTTAAGTAACTTTGATACATCGAAAGTAACGAATATGAGTCTAATGTTCTCTTATAGTAAAGCTACAGTTTTAGATTTAGGCAGTTTTGATACGAACAATGTTACTAATATGAATAAGATATTTTATGCAAATACTAATCTAAAGACAATATATGCAAGTGATAAATTTAATACTGCTGCTGTTACTGACAGTACTAATATGTTTAAAAATTGTACTTCTCTAGTAGGTGGCTCTGGTACAGTATATAATTCAACTAAAGTAGATAAGACGTATGCTAGAATAGATGGTGGAACAAGTAATCCAGGATACTTTACTGATATTGCTGATAAACCATCAACATTTCCAACTGATTCATGGGAAACAATAGCAGCTTCAGTTAAAGCAGGAAATTCTCGTGGATATAAAGTAGGTGAAACTAAAACTATAGACATGGGAACATATGGAACACATACTTTAAGAGTAGCAAACACAACAACACCAAGCGAGTGTTCTACTTCTGGTTTCTCACAAAGTGCATGTGGTTTTGTGCTTGAATTTGCAGATACTATAACTGAAAATTAAAAATGAATAATAAAGGTGGGCTAAAGGGTACAAATGTAGGAGGATGGCCAGCAACAAGCATGAGAACATTTATAAATAATGATATATATAATTCATTACCAGAAGATTTAAAAAGCGGAATAATAAATACAACGGTAGTGTCTGGACATGGAAGTGAAGATACAGCAAATTTTACATCGATAGATAAATTATATTTACTTAGTACAGCAGAAATATGGGCACAAGGAACATCGAATAAAATTACTTCTGATTCTGCGAGAAATATGACAAGACAACTAGACTATTATAAAGCACAAGGGACTTCAACAGATAATTATAGTGCAGCTATAAAAAAATCTGATACTATTAAGAATTATTGGGGACTTCGTTCTTCTTCTTCTGATTCTAATTTTTGCTTTTTCATTATGTAACTAGTAGTGGAAATCATAATGGTGATAACGGTTTGGCAGGTTCAATTGGTGTCTCACCAGCCTTTAGAATAGGCTAATATATTGAAAAATGATAATATTTTTTTATGAATTTTATAAAAAAATATTATGAAGTGGTAAAAAAATTGTGTTTTTGAGAGTGTTTTTTTCTTGGTAAAATTGTATTTTTATATATAGTTTATTTAGCGATAATTTAATTATTGAAATATTTTGGCGTTGATAATTAAATTTTTTTATCAAACAAGTGTTTGTAAATAGGTGTTGACAAAGGTTATTTTTTATTTTACAATTAAGTTACTGAAGGAGACAAATAGAGTTATGAAAAAAGAAAAAGACAAAACTTTAGATGAAGTTCTTGCCAATATTGAAAAACAATTTGGTAAGGGTTCTGTTATGAAATTAGGAGAAAGAGGAGTTAAAAAAATATAGATGTAGTATCAAGTGGTTCTTTATTACTTGATCAAGCATTAGGAGTAGGTGGATTTCCAAAGGGAAGAATTATTGAAATATTTGGACCTGAATCAAGTGGTAAAACTACTATTGCTTTACATGCGATAGCTGAAGTTCAAAAAACAGGAGGCAGAGCTGCTTTTATAGATGCAGAACATGCATTAGATCCAGTTTATGCTAAGAAGTTAGGAGTAGATACAGATGAACTTTTATTAAGTCAACCTGATACCGGAGAACAAGCTCTTGAGATAGTTGAAGCTTTAGTTAGAAGTGAAGCTATGAGTATAATTGTTATAGATTCAGTTGCTGCATTAGTACCACAAGCTGAAATAGAAGGCGAAATGGGAGATTCTCATGTTGGACTTCAAGCAAGACTTATGAGTCAAGCACTTAGAAAAATTAAGTGGTATTATTAATAAAACAAATACTATTTGTATATTTATAAATCAATTAAGAGAAAAAGTTGGAGTAATGTTTGGTAATCCAGAAACTACACCAGGTGGAAGAGCATTAAAGTTTATTCAACTGTTAGATTAGATGTTAGACGTGCTGAACAAATTAAAGTAGGTGGAGATGTTCTTGGTAATAAAACAAACATTAAGGTTGTTAAAAATAAAGTTGCTCCTCCATTTAAAACTGCTGAAGTTGAGATTATGTATGGAGAAGGTATATCTAAAGTAGGAGAAATAATAGACCTTGCATCTAATTTAGGAATCATTGATAAAAGTGGAGCATGGTTTAGCTATAAAGGAGAAAAGATTGGACAAGGTAAAGAGAATGTTAAACTTGTTCTTAAGAATAATCCAGCGATGTATAAGGAAATTGAAGATAAAGTTCGTAAGAGTTTATTTAGTAATCCTGATGAAGTTAAAAAGATTGAAGATAAGAAATAATTATCTTTTTTCTTTTTAAACATAGAATAATAATATAAAAATGTGATAAAAATCTAATTTAAAGAAAGAGGTGAAAAAGCATATGTCATTAATGATATATAACACTGCTAGTCATAAGGAAGAAGAATTTAAACCTTGGAATAGTGAATGTGTTACTATGTATACTTGTGGTCCTACAGTATATCATTTTGCTCATATTGGAAATTTAAGGACTTATATTATGGAAGATATTTTAGAAAGAACTTTAAGGTATTTAGGGTATAATGTTAAACGATGTATGAATATCACTGATGTAGGTCATTTAACTAGCGATGCTGATAGTGGAGATGATAAAATGGTTAACTCTGCTAAGAAAGAACATAAAACAGTTATGGAAATTGCTAAGTTTTATACCGATAAATTCTTTGATGATTGTGATAAACTAAATATAAAAAAGCCTGAACTTGTATGTCCGGCCACTGAAAATATAGATGAATATATTAAGATAATAGAAAAAAATTATTAAAATGATGGATATGCATATGAAAGAGGCGGTAATGTATATTTTGATACTAGTAAACTTGATAAATATTATGTTCTTACTAATCATGAAGAAGAAAACCTTTTAGAAGGTGTAAGAGATACAGTTGATGTTGATACTAATAAGAAAAATAAAACTGATTTTGTACTTTGGTTTACTAAATCTAAATTTGATAGTCAAGATTTAAAATGGGATAGTCCTTTTGGAACAGGATATCCAGGTTGGCATATTGAATGTACTGGAATAAGTATTAAATATTTAGGTGAATATTTAGATATACATTGTGGTGGTGTTGATAATATATTTCCACATCATACTAATGAGATTGCTCAATCAGAAAGTTTTTTAGGACATCATTGGTGTAATTATTGGGTACATGGTGAACATTTAAATGATGAAAGCGGTAAGATGAGTAAGAGTCACGGTAAAACACTTACAGTTGATACTCTAATTGAAATGGGATATAATTCACTTAGTTATCGTTTTTTATGTTTACAAAGTCATTATAGAAAACAACTAACATTCAGTTATAACTCATTAGCTGGTGCTGAAACTGCATATAAAAAACTTAAAAATAGAGTTTTAAGTCTTAATAAAGAAGGTAATATTGATAGTGAAGTGTATGAAATATATAATAATAAATTTATTGCTTATCTTGAAGATGATTTAAATACTGCTAATGCACTAACATTAATATTTGAAGTGTTAAAAACTTGATTGTAATGATGCAACTAAATATAAATTAATTAGTGATTTTGATAAAGTTCTTGGATTATCTTTAACAGTTTCTGATGAAGTAAGTTTTGAGGATGATACAGAAATTCTTAAGAAAATAGAAGAAAGAAATGAAGCAAAGAAGAATAAGGACTTTGAACTTGCTGATACTATTCGTAATGAATTATTAGAAATGGGTATCATTCTTAAAGATACTAGAGAAGGTACTACATTTGAGAGAAAAATAAAAAAAGAATCATGAAATTGAACTGAACCCCAAAATTTGGACAGTTTATAAATAGTTTCTAATTAGAGGATTGTAACCTGTAATTTACAGGTGACAGTCCTTTTAATTTCACTTTAATTCTATCATAATTATAATACTTAATATAGTCATCAATCGCTAAAATTAATTCATCTAGTGTTTTATATTTATCTTCTTGATCGTAAAACATTTCAGTTTTAAGTAGTCCAAAAAAGTTTTCCATCATTCCATTATCCATACTATTTCCTTTTCTGGACATGCTTTGTTTTATACCTTTATTTTTTAGTCTTTGCTGATAAGATTGGTGTTGATATTGCCATCCCTGATCTGAATGAAATATTAAGCCCTCTAGATTTTTACCATCAAATGCTTTATTAAGCATATCATTTATCTGCTCTAGATTTGGTGATTTAGATATGTTATAAGATATTACCTCACCATTGAATCCATCCAATATTGGTGAAAGATAACATTTTTTACCACGAAGATTAAATTCTGTAACATCTGTATACCATTTTTTTCATTTGGATTATCCGCGCAAAATTTCTTTCGATTAAATTATCAGCAATTTTACCAACAGTTCCTTTATATGAAGAATACTTTCTTTTTATTTCTTTTTTTAGTGGTTTTAATCCAAACTTTAACATTATTCTGTAAACTTTCTTATGATTAACATAATAGCCTTGATTTCTTAATTCTAATGTAATTCTACGATAGCCATATCTTTCTTTATTATTAATAAATATTTCTCTTATTTTATCTATGATTTCCTTATTTTTTTTACATCTTTATCTTCTTTAGTTAAAGTATAGTAATATACTGATTTAGCTAAACCAGATACTTTTTAGAAGAATCATTAATGGATATTTTTAGTCAAAGTTCACTTACAACGTTTACTTTTTCTTCTGTTGTTGATTCTTCCTTGCTTGAACAACGGCTCTCAATTTTTTTGAGTATTCTAGTTCCGCTTTTAAATATAAATTTTTCTTCTTCTAATCTTTTAAATTTTTTTCGTCTTTAGTTTCATTTTCCTTTTTTTCCTTTATAACTTTAGGCATAGCTGACCGTCCTCGCTTTCGTTCAACTATATTATAACAATTTTCTTTATATTGTTTAATCCAATTAAATAATATTCCGTTACTAAGCAAGCCTTCATCTATTGATACAGAACATGTTGATTCATTATTTATTAAAACGCGATTAATAATTCGTTCTTTCTCATAAGCAGGAAAAACTTCTATTTTTTTTGCTTGTTCTTAGAATATCAAAAACCATGTTTATCAATTAGCCTTATTAAATATACAATCACTGTCTTTCTTACATTATATTTAGCTATTAAAGATGAGACTGATAATCCTTTCTTTCTATCATTATATATATTTATTTTATCTTCATAACTTAATTTTTGACATATAAAAAAACCTCATTTCTTATGTCCAAGAAACGGGGTTCATATCAAATTGATTCTTTTATTGTACATTATTATTTGTTGTGTTATCTGTAACTGTTTCAGCATTTGGAACTTCTATATTTGGTTGAACAAATTTATTTTCAACAACTGGGTCATTTTTTATTTCAGGACTAGGTGTTGCATCTGGAAGTTCAAATGAATTATTTGTTACAGTAGGTCCACTTTGCATTTGTGGATTTTGTTCTACAAATGTATTTTGTACTGGTGTTTGTTGCATTGGTTGAACAGGTGTAGTAGGTTGTGCATTCATATAACTATTCATATTATTATTCATGTTGTTGTTCATGTTATTATTCATACCATTCATATTATTTTTGATAACCCATATTACTATTACCATTATATGTTGCGCTACCAAATGCTAATACTAACATAAACACTGGATTTAAAAGTACTAATCCTATGCCGAATCCTGTGTCTTTTCCAAATTTATGTGCTAGTTCAATATACATTTTAAATGTTGCATATATATTTGCAACAGGAATTATAAGTAATAGCAAATACCATGTTGGAACTTCTGCGATTTGTAATAATGTATAAATATTATAAATAGGTACTATGGAAGCCCATCCTGGTTTATTTGCTTTTGTGAATATTTTCCACATAGCAATTATTTGTAATACATACATTCCTATAACAATTATCCATACCAACCCTATGAATGCTGCAATAGCACCTGTTAATCCGGCTGCACTACTTGAAGAACTATAATCAATGTCTGTGTAAAAAAACTTGAATCCATACATTTACTCCTTTCTACTTTATAAATAAATTTTATCATATATTTTTTTCACATTTTAAATAAATATGTCATATTTTGTATAAAAAAATTTATTATGAATATATAAATTTCATTGTATTTTTTTAGTATAATAATTGTGGAGGATATAGATGAAAGTTAGAAAAATTTAATTATTATAGATTTTTTTCATATTTATAGGTGTAACTCTTGGGATACTATTCTGTATTATATTTTATAGTGTTAAATTTATTAAGAATTATAATTATAAGAAAAACATATGATTATAAGTTATTAAGTGCTGGATATAGTGAAGAAGAAGTTAAAGTTATTAAGAATAAATTTAGTGATGATAAGATTGACATATTGTTAAAAGGAAAAAGTATGATAAGAATGTTGTATCTTTTTATTAAGGAAAAAAATACTTCATATATAATAATTTATCTAAATATATTGAATATAAGAAAAAAAGAATAAAAAAATGATACATATACTCATATTGTATCTATTATTAATACTGAAGCAGATGTAGAGTGGCTTGATAATGAGAAAGAAACTGATACTTCTAAAGGCAATCTTATGCTTGTTAATAGGTTATATGGACTTTCTAAAGATTATGAGCCTGATGATATTATTGATGTACCCGTATCTATTTCTTATAGTGGTGTTAAGATTAGTAAAAGTATACTTGAAAATATTGAAGAATTAATTGATGCTGGTAAAGAGGCTGGATATACTTTTGTTTTTATCTGATGGATATAGAAGTTATGAAGCGCAAGAAAAGATGTTTGAAAGTTATAAGAATAGTTATGGGTATGAAGAAGCAGATAAAAATGTTGCTCGTCCTGGTCATTCTGAATATCAAACTGGAATATCTTTTCAAATAGTGCCATATAATAAAGTATTTGATAAGCCAAGAGAAAGTGAAGAGTATTTATGGCTTCGTGATAATGCATATAAATATGGGTTTATATTTAGATATCCTGAAGATAAGAAAGATATAACACTATTTGATTCTTATACATGGAGACTTAGATATGTTGGAACTGATGTAGCATCAATAATTGAAAATGAAAAAATATGTTTTGAAGAATATTATGCTTATTTTGTTGACAAGGAGTAGATATGAATAAAAATGTTGTTGTTTTAGGTGGTGGAACTGGTCAATCTGTTTTGCTTAGTGGGCTTAAGAAATTTCCTGTTAATATTACTGCTGTTGTTAGTGTTGCAGATGATGGAAGGAACACTGGAAAACTACGAGAACAATTTAATATTCCTGCCATGGGAGACGTTAGAAGAGTTTTAATCGCATTAAGTGAAACTGAAGATTTTGTTGCTGAATTATTTAGTTATAGATTCAAAGGTGATTGTGATTTAGGTGGTAACAATATTGGTAACTTATTATTAACAGCGATGAGTGATATATGTGGTAACTTAAGTAGTGGTGTTAAAGAGATTAGTAAAATACTTAATCTTAAGGGAGAAGTATTACCACTTACTGATGATAATGTTGTTTTAATGGGAGAAATGAATGATGGAAGCATTATTGAAGGAGAACATAATATTACATTATCTCCTAAAAAGATAAAACGTGTATTTTATAAAGAGTCACCAATTGTTAATGTTGAAGTTATTGATAAAAATTAAAGATAGTGATGCAATTATATTAAGTATGGGTAGTGTTTATACAAGTATAATACCTAATTTGTTATGTAAAGAAGTTATTGATGCGATAGATTCATCTAATGCTAAAATAATATATGTATGTAATGTAATGACTCAGCCTGGAGAAACTGACGACTTTAAGGTAAGTGATCATATTAAATTATTAAATAGTTACTTAGGCAAAAGAAAGATAGATACTGTTATTACTAATAGTGAAGAGATTAGCGTTGAAACACAAAGAATATATGAAACTACTGAACAAAAAGGTTTAGTTATTATTGATGATGAAAAATATTGATATAGAGATTGTTAGTAAGCCATTAATTAGGGTTGAAAAATAATGTTATAAGACATGATAATCTTAAATTAGGACTAGAAATCATAAATATTTTATCAAAAATAATAAAAATAATGCTTGACTTTATAGATTAGTATATGGTAGTATTAATATGCTTGATTGTTATCAAGTGCCTACCTATATGGGGAATTGGCTCAGTTGGCTAGAGCATCTGCCCTGCACGCAGAGGGTCACCGGTTCGAGTCCGGTATTCTCCACCAAATAGGAAATAACCACTGTAATGGTGGTTTTTATTTTGCCTAAAAGTGGGTGACCCATTTCATAAAATTGGTTATTTACTTCATTTTTTCTTTACAAAGTATTGCAATTGTTATATATTTTATATAGAGGTAAAAAAATAATATGGCACAAGTTAAGACTAAAAAAAGAAATAGTAAAAAAATGTTACTTAAAAATATAAAAGTATTAGAAGATAAAGATGAAACAGAACTAATGGAAATGTTATTTGATCAAGAAATAGCAGTAGATGTTGATAAATATGTTGAAGAAAATGCAACGTGGAAAGATAAACTTGCTGATAAAATAACTAAAAGAGCAGGTAGTTGGGGTTTCATAATAGGTTTTATTATATTTTTAGCATTATGGATGATAGTAAATGGAATAATACTTTGTAAAGAAAAAGCCTTTGATGAATATCCATTTATATTATTAAATCTTTTCTTATCATGTGTAGCAGCTTTACAAGCACCAATAATAATGATGAGTCAAAAATAGAGCTGCTGAAAAAGATTCATTACGTGGTAAAAAAATGATTATAAAACAGACTTAAAAAAAGTGAATTAATATTAGAAGAACTACATGATCAAATGACTAAAATGATATCTAATCAAAAATAGAATAATCAAGTTATTAAGTGAAGAAGATAAAAAAAGTAGGTGAAATAATGAAAAAGAATAAAAAAAGGAAAAAAAGAAATATATTTTTTTACTTTATAACAATGATAGTTGTTTTTTTACAGCAGTTAGTTTGCTTTTGTGATGTATTGCCTGTTTTTAATAGCTAGAAATATAAACTATAGCAAATATGGTAGTGAATTATTAGTTGAAATGTTATTTGCTTTAGTTATTTTTAATAATTATGCTTCTATTTAAAAAAATTCTTATGTATTTACTGAAAAGAAAATGAAATTTTGGGATTCGGTGTTACTTGGAATACCAATGTTAATATTGATAGGAATTAATTTATATGGTAGTGCTTCTTCTTTAAATAATGTTAATATGTCTAATTTATTTAACTTATTATTACTATGTGTATTCATCGGTATAGCAGAAGAGTTCTTATGTAGGGGATGGCTTCAAAAATGAATTTATAGAACGTTTTGGTGATAATAAAAAAACATATAATATTATCTATAGTATTCTCTTCTTTAATATTTGGTTTTTATGCATTTATCTAATATTTTAGTAGGGCAAAAGTTTATTTCAAACAATAATGCAAATAATACAAGCTACATCAATTGGTATCTTATTTGGTTCAATTTACTATAAAAAGTAAGAATATATGGTCTGTTATATTTTTTTACATGGATTATATGATTTTTCAATAATGTTAAGTGATGTTAATGTAATTAAAGAATGTACATATGGGACACCAACTACAAGTATTGCTATTTATAGTACATTTTTCTTCTATATTAATAATCTTATTTTATGTATTTAATGCTGTATTAGTACTTAGAACTACTGATTTAAAAAGATAAATTAAAAAGGAAATAAAGATAATACTTCAATAGTAATAGCAATAGTAACTATATTTATGTTAATGTTAATGCCATTTGGTATATTTGTAAAGGGTTATGATGAATATGAAACTTGCTATAATTATGATGTTAAAACAGTTAAAAAAATTATGATTTTGAAAAAAACATTATCCTAGTTATAAAGAATATTATGTTTCATCTGAAAGAAGTAATGAATTATATAATGAAACTGAATTATTCAATTATGTTTTTTTGAAGTAAAAAGAGGATTATGTACTTTTTAACAAATAAAAATTACTAAAGAAAAATATTAAGTTAGAATTTAATGATATGGTTGGTTTTTTTATGTCCTTAATAATGACAACAAATATACTTTAATTGCATATACTAATGATGGATATAATAGTGAAGTATATTATAGTGACTTTATTAATAAAAAAATAATATATCTAATAATAAGGAATATTTAAATATGATAAAGGATTCGTTTAAGAAATATGATCTTCCAGCTATTTCAATTGGTGGTTATGTTACATTTAAAAAAATGATAATTATAAATATCCATATTTTTTTAGATTCTTCTTATAATCATTTTATACTTGATAAAGATAATAAATTATTTAAAATTGAGGGTGAAGAATAATTCACTCTCTTTTAGTTAGGGGATAATATGAGTGATGTAAATTATAATATTTATGATTTAGTTAGTAATTTAGTAATGGATGGTAAAGATATTAGTGAGATATCACATGAATTAAATCTTGAAAAAAGTTTTGTTGCGACAGTACTTAAAAAGAGCTCGTAATGAATATATTTTGTCTTTTTGATGAAAAAGAAATATGAATTAGTACATAAAAATTGATATATTATTAAATAGAAAAAAGGAAAAAAAGAAAAATCATTAATAATTTTGGTGGTAAAAAAAGATATTATATTTAATTTAATATGTGATGGTAGAAGTTGTAATGAAATATGTAATTTACTTGGAATAGGTATAGAAGGGTATATTAATTTTCTAAAGTTTATGTATTATGAAGTGTTTCTTTATGGACAATATAATGAAAAGATATATTTATCAGTTATAAGAAGTGCGCTTATAGAGGGTTATAAAGTACTTAGAGAAAATACTTATGTTAAAGCTAAGTCAGGTGAAATTAACATTGTTCCATCTATTATGAGATTAAGAGGGCTTAATGAAGAAGTTGTGGTAACAAATAGTCCTGTATCATCTTTAAAAAGACTATTGATTGTAATGATACATTTAGATTTATTGTTATATCAGATTTACATGCTGGTAGTAGATATGAAAATATTGATTATGCTTATGAGGTATATAATGAAGCAATAAAGAACGGTATAAAAGATATATTTATATCAGGTGATGTAGTGGAAGGTTGTCATGCGAATTATAATAGATGTTATGATAAATATTCAACAACTACTTCTCAAGTTATGCATTTATTAAAAAGATTATCCATATGATAAAAAAATATTATTAATCATATATTACTCGGTAATCATGAAGCATTTCCAATTATTGTTGAAGGATATGATATGTTTAGTGATTTACAAAAATAGAAGTGATTTTGAGGTTAGTGGATATAGAAGTGGGTATTATAAAATAAAAAGAAGAATATATATCATTAAAAACATGAGATAAATAGGGTTATATATGAAATAACTGATAATGTAGTATTATTTAATTTTTCTTGGACATAGTCATCAATATAAATGTAATTATGATGGAAAGTATGTTACTTTTTAGAGTACCAACTTGTTCTGATTTAGAAGGTGATACTAGTGATGTTATTGTTAATAAAGGATATTTGATATGTGAAGTACATTTTTGATAGTTTAGGTAAAAGCAAGTGAGCTTTGTGTAACATATAAAGATTTTGAGAATAAAGATACAGAGATTAAATTTGAGAGAGTACTTTATAAAAATAAAAAAAGACTTTGTAGGTCTTTTTTTAAATACTTAATATCATAGGTATAATGATAGGTCTTCTACCTGTTAATTCTATTACATATGAGTTTATTTCTAATATGATTCTATTTTTTTAGATCTGTTAGATTAAAGTTATCTTTTTTTCAAGTTCATTTAAAGTAATGATATTTGTTTTATCTTGAATCTTTTTTTAATTAGTTCTTGATTATCATTTACTACTACAAAAACCTCTTGTTGTGATATTTGGGTCTATTAACATTTTTATTCTTTAAATCAAGATTTAGTATTACGATTAGAACTCCATCTGTTGACATTATTTTTTTCTGTCTTTTATAACTCCAACACCAACGTCTCCAATTCAGCTTCCATCTACATATATATCATTTATTGGAATACTTCCTTTTCTATAAACTTCACCATCTTTTTAAAAGCAAGTATATCACCATTTTTTTACATATAAATGTATTTTTCTCTTGGTATATCACAAAGTACTCCTAGGTTTGTATGAGAAGCAAGCATTCTATATTCACCATGCATTGGCATGAAGTATTTAGGACGTATAAGTCTTAATAATAATTTTAATTCTTCTTGTTTTGCGTGTCCACTTGTGTGTACATCATATTCACTAGTGTTAGTATAAACTTTAGCACCTTTTTAGATATAGTTTATTTATTATTCTATTTATTGACATTGCATTTCCTGGAATAGGGGAACTTGAGAATATAACTGTATCATCTTTCATAAGAGTTATATTTCTATCATTTCCATTTGCGATTCTTGATAATGCAGCTAATGGTTCTCCTTGACTACCTGTACAAAGTAAACATACTTTAGATGGTTCCATTCTATTAGCTTCTTCACTAGAAATAAATATATCTCTATCTTTAATGTATCCACATTCTTTAGCTATTTCAATATTTGTGTTCATACTTCTTCCGAATACTACTATCTTTCTATTGTTTTCTTTACAAGTTTCAACTATATGAGTAAGTCTATATATGTTACTTGCGAATGTTGCTAAAATTATTCTTGATGTAGTGTTCTCAGCAAATATCTCACCAAGTGCTTCATCAACGACAGATTCACTTGCTGAAAATCCTGGTACTAAAGCATTAGTTGAATCACTTAAAAGTAATGTAACTCCTTCATTACCAATGGCTGCCATTTTTCCCATATTAGCAACAGGTCCAATAGGTGTTAAATCAAATTTAAAATCTCCTGTTTCAACAATTGTTCCATTAGGAGTCTTAATAGCCATACCAAATGAATCTGGTATAGAGTGAGTGGTCGTGAAAAAAATTCTATATTAAAAATATTTAGTCTTGATATGTAAATCTTCATTTACAGGTATCATTTTAGGCATTTTAATATTTCTTTCTTCTAACTTATTTTTTTAATTAATTTACCAGCTATATTAGGTGTATATATTACAGGTATCTCTATATTTTGAAGTAAGAAAGGTATACCACCAATATGATCTTCATGACCATGTGTTATAATAAGACCTTTTATTTTATCTTGCATTGTTTTAAGAACATTATAATCAGCAAGAACATAATCTATTCCCATTAAATCATCCTCTGGAAACATTACTCCACAATCAATTATAAATAATTCTTCTTCATGCATTACTACATACATATTTTTCCCAACTTCACCAAGACCACCTAAGGCACATACTAAAAGTTTCTTTAATTTTTTTACTATTCATTTTAATCATCCCTTCAAAAAAAGTTTAATTCGTGTTTCTAATTATATCAAATTTTATTAATTTTGTCTAGCATTCATAATAATATATAGTGTATAATAGCAAGTAGGGTGATATACATGGGATTATTTAGTAAGATTAAAAAGTTTATTTAATAAAGAAATAGAAGAAGATAAAAAAAGAATACATCTATTAATGAAAAATACTAATGATGAAGTAACTAATGAAGAAATAGATGATGAAACTAGTGAAGAAATATCAAGTAATAAAGATATTGATAATGATTTAGATAGTGATGATGAAGTAGTTGATGATAAAAAAATATTCATGATAAAGAAGATAAGAAAGAAACAAAAAAATTAAGAAAGAAGAACCTGATAAGCATAATGAAGTAAAAAGAAATAGAAAAAAATATGTTGATGGATTATCTAAGAGCCGTGAAAAACTTTGTTAGTAAGTTATCTTTACTTGGTATTAAGTATACTAAAAATAAGTAATGAATTTTATGATGAACTTGAAGAGATATTAATTACTGCTGATATTGGTGTTAACACTGTTATGGATTTTGTTGATAGACTTAAAAAGCGTGTTAAAAGTGAAAGTATTACTGACTTTGAATATTTAAAAGAAGTTATAGTTGATGAATTATTCATGATATATGTTGGTGATGATTTACTTAGTTCTAAATTAAATATTAAAGATGGTGAAACTAATGTTGTATTATTTGTTGGTGTTAATGGTGTTGGTAAAACTACTAGTATTGCTAAAATAGCTAATAAATATAAGAATGATGGAAAGAAAGTAATGTTAGTTGCTGGTGATACTTTTAGAGCAGGTGCTGTTAATCAATTAAAAGAATGGGCAGATAGACTTAATGTTTCATTCTATGGAGATGATAGAAAAGATCCTTCAGCTGTTATATATGATGGTGTAAGTAAAGCAAAAGATGAACATTATGATTTAGTACTTGTTGATACTGCAGGTAGACTTCAAAATAAAGCAAACCTAATGAAAGAACTTGAAAAAATGAATAGAGTAATAGGTGAAATACTACCAGGTAATCCAGTTGAAACATTACTTGTTATTGATGCTACTACTGGACAAAACGGTATTGCACAAGCAAAAAGTTTTAAAGAAATAACTAATATAACAGGTATAGTTCTTACTAAATTAGATGGTACTGCTAAAGGGGGAATAGTTCTTGCGATTAGAGAGCTTGTTAATATACCAGTTAAGTTTGTAGGATTAGGTGAAAAAGAAACAGACTTAATACCATTTGATATAGAAAAATATATATATGGATTATTTAAGGAGTTCTAATGGATAATAGAGAATACATAACTACTTTATATGAAATATATAAAGAATTATTAAGTGAAAAAGAAAGAAATTACTTTGAATATTATTACTTTGAAGATTATTCTATGCAAGAAATTGCTGATTTATATAAAGTAAGTAAGGCATATGCATCAAAAATATCTAAATCAAATAAATGATAAAAATTATTAATTATGAAAAAAATATTAAAAAAATTAATGATAGAAATTCTAAAAATAATAGAAATACTTAAAAAAATGTTAATGATGAAGATATAAAAAAAGTAAAAATTATTGAATTATTATAGAAAAAAATTAAATATTAATATATAATTAAGGTAGAAAAAGGTGATTTTATGAATAAGAATGGTTGGGGACTTCGTGTTGAATTGTTAATTATATTATTATTTGTTATATGTTTAGCCGTTGCTTGTATAGGCGCTAATAAATTTGGTTTATTAGGTAAAAAAATGATAATCCTATTATTAAAGAACCTATTACTGAAAAATAATACTTTATTTTATGAAGGACTTGAAGATAAGTTAAGAGTGGCTACTCGTGAATATTATAATGTTAAATATAATGATAACACTGAAGACATTGTTATCATTAAACTATCTACTTTGTATAGTGGTGGTTATATTTCTAAATTATATGATAAAAATGATAGAGAGTGTAAGGGTTATTCAAAAGTAATTGTAAATAATGATACATCTACAATAGTTCCATACATTAGATGTAGTGGTTATACAACTAGTGGATATGAAAGAAGTAATGAATAATGAATAAAACAATTATGGCAGTCTGGGGAACAATAGTTGTGCTTATATGTGGATTTCTAGTTTATCTTGGTAAAAAAGATGAAGATAAAGTATATAAAAATATTGAAAAAGAATTACTTAGTGCGACTAAAACATATGTTAACGATAAAGATTTAATGCCAAATGTAGGATATTCTGTTGTTATTAATGTTGATGAATTAATACTTAACGATTACATAGAATACACTGATACAATTGATAAATATTGTTTAAATAATATAGTTGTATCTAAAGGAATTATTGATTCAGAATATAAAGTAAAAACTGATTGTAATTATAATGTTCATGATAATGTTATTTTAAAGAAAGAATTATAGTATTCTTTCTTTAATTTTGATATAATTTATATAGAGAGGTGTTATATGGATTATTTATTTTTGGTTTATTGTTATTATAGTAGTAATTATATTACTTAGAAGTATTGTACAAATTGATGAATATGAAAGAGGAGTTAAATTTAGTAAGGGTAAATTTAGTAAAAATAATGCAACTCGGGATGGAATTTAGTTTTTACCTATATTTGAATCTTATAAGAAGATTGATATAAGAACTAAAGCAGTAGATGTTCCAGAACAAGATGCTATTACAAAAGATAATGTTTCAGTTAGAATCAATGCTGTTATTTACTATAAGATATTTGATGCTTCAAAAGCTATTCTTGAAGTTGAGAATTTCTATTATGCAGTTAGTCAACTTGCTCAAACTACTATGAGAAATGTAGTAGGTAGTGTATCTTTAAATGAGTTACTTGGTGAACGTGAAAAGATTTCTGTTGAAATATGTAAGATTATTGATGAAGCTACAGATCCATGGGGATTAAAGTAGAGAATGTTGAACTTAAAGATGTTAGTCTTCCTGAAGAAATGAAGAGAGTAATTGCTAAGGCTGCAGAAGCTGAAAGAGAAAAGGAAGCAATCTTAACTAAAGCAAAAGGTGAAGTTGAAGCATCTAAAAATTTAGCCATTGCTGCTGAAACTATGTCTAGTACACCAGGAGCATTACATCTAAGAACATTATCAACTATTAATGATATAAGTAGTGATCAATCAAATACAATTATATTCTGTTTACCAATTGAAGTACTAGAGGCTATAAAAGGTAAAAGCATTAGTGAAGATGTAATTAAGAAAATAACTAAAAAAGATAATTAAAAAGGATGTATCAATTTTTTTGAAGATAATAATTGTGATTTAGAAAAATTTTCAGGTTATGTTTGTATATAATTATAAAAACTTAGAAAGAGAAGGAAAAATTCTCTTTTTTTATTTTGATATGATTTTTATTAAAAATAAAGACTTTTTATTGAAAAAAATTGATATAATCTTTGATAAGGAGTGACTAATTATATGAATGAATATTATCAAAAATATATTAAAGAAATTTTTTTAAGTGAGTATGAAAAAGTTACATGTTAATCCTTGGCATAATATTAGTTTAATAGAATTGGAAAAAAATATGTAAGCATTTATTATTAGAACTTAAAGTAAATGATGATTATTCATTTAAATATTTTATGGATTTTATTATCAAAAGATTAGATGGTGTAGATGATTCACATACTAAATATAGGTCAAAAGCTTATATTCTCCCCTACAATTATAGAATATTTGATGATGAAGTAATTGTTAATTATCCTGAAAAAAATGAAAGGAAGTAAGTTAGAATCAATAAATGATGTTGATATTAATGATATATTAAGAGAACTTGATAATATAATTATATATGGTACAGATGGTAAAAAGAAGATATGAACTTGAAAAAGGCTTTTATTTGATTTAAATTTGTTATTTTGTTTACCATCTTTAAGAAATAGTACTCTTTTTAAATTTTAAGTTTAAAGATGTTAATGGTAAAATAATAGTTAGAAAAATTTAGTAAAGAAGATCGAAATGACACTTATGAAAAAAATTTAGTATAGATGAGTATTACTATGGTAATCCAGGAACTTATAGAATAGAAGATAATGTATTAATATATAATCATAGTTCAATTCAAAAATGAATATAAAGAGAAGATATTTGAATCAATTGAATCACTTAGAAGTTTAGATTTAAAAAGATATTGATAGAATTATAATTGATTTAAGAGGAAATATTGGTGGAAATTCTTTTGCTAAATAAGCCTTTTAGTTTCATTTTTTTGAATGAACATGTGAATAAAGATATAATTGTATTAACAGATTATAAAGTGTTTTCTTCAGCTAGATTATGTCTTATTGAATTAATAAATTTGGGCGCTACTACAGTAGGAGAAGAGATAGGTACACCATTAAATTCGTATGGTGAACAATGTAGGATAGACATAGAGGGTTTTAATTTTACAATTTCTACGTGTTATTTAAATCCAATAAAAGATTTAAGAATTTCAAATAAAGATGATATAAGAAGTCTTAATGGTAGTGAATTTGAACCAGTTATGTTTTTTCCTGATTACTATGTTAAAACTATAAAAAGATGATTATTTAATGGGAAAAAGATAGTGTTTTAGAATTTGCTAAAAAAATGTGGATTTGAGAAACAAAAATTTCTATAAAATGAAGAATTAATGTTTAAAAAGATTTTTTTAAATGCATATTATTTATTGGTGAAATAATGTATGAAAAAAATCTTTTTATATTTTTGTTTTATGTTTATTTTTTTGATGAGTAATGTTGGTGCGGTTGATATTGGACTTGCTAAAAAAATAGTGAGAGTGCTATATTAATTGAAGCAAGTACAGGTAAAAATATTATTTGAGAAAAAGATAAGGATAAGAAAATGGCTCCTGCTTCTATGACTAAGATAATGACTATGTTACTTGCGATGGAAGCAATTGAAAGTGGAAAACTTAATCTTGATGATGATGTTCTTATTTCTAAAAGAGCACAAAGTATGGGTGGAACTCAAATATATGTTGAAGCAGGAAGTAATGTAAAAAGTACATGATTTATTAAAAAGGAATAGGTATTGCTTCTGCGAATGATGCGGCGGTTGCACTTGCTGAAAAGTATGGGTGGTACAGTTGAAAATTTTGTTAATATGATGAATGATAGAGCAAGAGAACTTGGATGCAAAAATACTACATTTAAAAATCCTCATGGGCTTGATGAAGATGGTCATTTAACAACTGCATATGATATGGCACTTATGGCACGAGAACTCGTTAAACATGAACTTGCGATTAAAAATATCAAGTACATTTGATGAATATATTAATGTTTCAGGAGAGAATCATTGGCTTGTGAATACTAATAAATTAATTAAATTTTTATAAAGGAATAGATGGACTTAAAACTGGTTATACTGATAAAGCAGGTTATTGTTTAACTGCAACTATGAATAAAAAAATAATATGAGACTTATTAGTGTAGTTATGAAAAAAGTAATACAAAAAGATAATAGAAGTAGTGATACAATAGGTATGATGGAATATGGATATAGTATGTATGGTAGTGAAACTATATTGAATAAGAAAGATTATTCTGGAGTAATAAATATAAAAAGGTAGTGAAAAATAGAAATTATAAATATTATTTAGAGAATGATATAAAAAAATTATTGTTGATAAAGATAGAAAAAGATATAAAAATATACTACTGAAGTAAAAACTTAATGATGCAAAAAGCACCTATAGAAAAAAAGGAAGTAAAGTAGGAAAGCTAATATTAAAAATATGATAATAATACTTATACTTATGATTTAGTAATTCACGATGAAGTAAAGAAAGCAACATTTTTTTAAAGATATTTTTTTAGTAATTTAAAAAGATATAATTACTGGTATTATAAGAAAAAAATAACTTAAAAAGAATTTAGTAAAGAATACTTAGAATAATAATCTAAGTATTTTTTTTATGCTATAATCTATTTAAGGAGGAATAAAATGAACGAAGAAATTGTGTTAAAAAGGAAGATTTATAAGTGATAAAAAGATTCATAAATTCTATTAATAATGGAGATTTAGATAATTTATTTAAATACTTAGAAAACAATAAAGAAAAAAATATAATTTAACTATTCGTGATAATAAGATAACATTATATTCTTATGGTAGAGGTATAAATATAAAAAAGGAATGTTAATAATTACGTTATGAGTTTTAATCTTAATACTGCTTTTTTTATATAGTGAAGAGGAGTTGGATAAATTAATAGAATTTATAAGTAAATATAATTTTGATACTTCTAAGTATAACGAGTGGAAAAATAGATAACAAAAAGAATAATATATTAAGCGCTAAAATATATGATAATGAAATAAAAAAAGTATGATTTTAAAAAGTTTATTAGATGAGTTGTGCAAAGTTTTTTTGAAAGTTATAAAGATTCTAGAAAAGAAGAAACATTTAAACAAGAATTTACATATGCATATGATAATGATAGAAATGATTATATAGTTTTTTTGATACTGAATATAAACATAGTTTTGATGCTCAACCTGATAAAGATAATGCTGGAAAAACTATTAAAGCTGATTTAGTTGCATTAAAGAAATGTAATGATAAATATAGAGTGGTGTTTATTGAATTAAAAGGAAAAATGTTAATACTTCTGTGAATGGCGATTCATCAAATATAGGAGATCATATAATCGATACTTTAAACTTTAGTAAATTATATAATTCTAATTTAAAAAGAAAAAAAGAACGTTTTATAAAAATACGTTAAGTTTAATCTTGAATTTAAAGTGGAACATAAATTATTAGATATTAAGAATGTAAGAAATATTCTTGATAATATAGATTTTAGTGAGTCACCTGATATTATTATAGTTTGTGGCTTTGATAATGAAACTGAAGAAGATTTAAGAAGAAGATTATTATCTAAATTTAAAAAGAAAAAAAGTAAATATAAAAAAATTATAAAGAATGGAAAAAAATACTATTATAGTTGGTTCTTGTAATACTAAAAATATTATTAGAAAAAAAGGAATGCCATTAAATAAATTTTTTTAGAGGAAACGCATGAATAAATTTAAAAAAAGAATGTTGTTATAGTTGGATTTAATGAAGAAGAAAGAAATAGTATAAGTTATCCTATTATAGAAAGTGGTGAAGTTCATTTTTTTGCAATAGTATTAGCGAAGCTATTTTTATATCAGGGTTATATGTTAATAATCGATAATAGTAATAATAATGATTCGGTTTTACTTGATAAGAGGTATAGAAAGTCATTTAATAAGTTTGAAAGAATATTAATATATAATAAAAAGCTATAAATGGAAATATAATAAATGGAATAGATTTGAAAAAAAGTAAATAGAGATATTTTTTTAATGATTATTCTTTTTCAATTTAGTGAAGAATGGGATAAATATAAAGATAATAAAAAAAGTTGAGTTTAAACAATTATTAAGTGGTAATAAACTTAATAAATTAAATAAATTTTATAGTTATCTTAAAGATTACAAAAAAATATTAAGACTGATAAAATATGTAATGAATTAAATATAAATAAAAAAAGAAGGTTCAAAGATATATGAATGAACTTAATGACATTTATCATAATATTGGATATGATTACACTTTAAATGAATGGTACTTTATTTGGTAGTTAAATAGTTTGAATATGTCTATAAATAGAGAAAAACAATCTCTATTTTTGTCGTTTAGGAAAGATGAATATTAACTATGTTATTCTTTTTAATGGAAGTGATGAAAAAAAGTATGAATAAAGTAGAGTTACATATTAAGACAAAAATATAGTTTAGATAAAGATTCAACTATAGATATTGAGGCATTATTATGGAATATAAAAGGAAAAATAATGAAAGAGGTGTTATTTTTTTGTTGATAAAAGATTCTATAATTAGTTTTTCCTAAAAATAGAAAATATTTATAAGAAATTATGTGAAGAAGATAATAGTTTTGAAGATATTAAAATATGTTACGGTGTGGAAATAACTTCAATAATTGAAAATATAGAATCTAATATAGTAATAGTTGTTAAAAAAATCAAAAATGGATTAAACAATTTATATGAAATAATGACTAAGTATATAAACGAATATAATAAAAAGAATATCTATTGAAGAAGTATTAAAAATATAGAGATGATTTGTTAGTAGGTATTATAGCAAATGATAAAAAGTTTAGAATTAGATTTATCTATTTTTTTGATTATATAGAAATTAATTATAAAAAAAGCATGTTTCTAAACTTAAAAAAATTATAAAGAAAAAAACTTATATATTCAAATATGCCTAATGCGTTATCTAATGATGAAATACTGGCAAAAGAAGGTATTATATTTTTCATCAAAAAGATAGATAATAATTCTGAGTGTAGAATATACAAAGATACTAAAAAGTTTATTAAAAAGAGTTTGATGATGAAGATATAGTAATCAAAAAAACTCTAATATGATCTTTGACAATTTGGATAGAATAATAATTAATGATGATAAATTTTATATAACTAATATAGATGATTTTAATGAATTTGAAATGTTAGTGAGAGATAGTTTTTAATATTAAATATAAAAAAATCCTAGTTTAAAAAATTTTAAAAAAAGGTTAAATGAAGAATTAAAGTTAATAAAAAGAATTAAATTATACATATGTTTATAAGTTCTTGATAAGTGTTAGTAAATATATAAAGAGTGAAAAAAACAATATTATCAATTAGATGGTTTTATAAATAATTCTTTAGTGGCATATGTGTTGAATATTATTGAGACTGAGCCATATAGATTACCTTATGAATTATTCTTTAGTGAAATACCTAAAAATAGAATTTATAGTATCAGAAAAAAATTCTATTATAAAAAAAGTTATTTAAGTTTATTATGGATAATTATAAGGATGAATTGGTAAGATGTAACTATTATTTTTAAATTGAATGATTCTAATATACCAAGAATAATTAAGCATTATGAGATTATGAAAAAGTATATTTTTGATTCTAAAGATAAAGATTATATATGTAGTGTACTTAAAGATATTCCATTATTTACTAAGACTACATTTAGTTCATTTTATTTAATACCTAGAGATATGAATTTTTATTCCGTATATAAAAGATAATACTTTTTATAAAAAAATACATATTATGATTATAAAGATTTAAAAAAATAATTTTGTTAATATAAGTTTTTAGATTAAATGATGATATAGAAAAAGATAAATAATTTAATTAACAAAACCAATTATGTTGTTAGTGAGTGTAATGATGAAAAAAAGTATTTAATTTATTTAGAAATACAGAAGAGTTTGGTTGCAGATTTACCATATTAAATAGAAATACTGGTACTTTAAATATAAGGCATTTTGATGATGCAAAAATTAGAAAAATAAACTTGTTAATATACATAATATATGGATTAATGATTTAGTTAAAGTTTTAGTAGGTAATAATATATTAGAAGATGATTTGTATATTGATTTAAAAAAAGTAGATTTTTTTAGAAGAGGTAGATATATTTAATGTTATTAATTCTTTAAGAGAAAGTGGAAAAAAACTTTATTATCAAGAGCATTCATATTAAATAAAATTTAAAAATATCATATATTCTTATATATTATAAATTATATTATCCTGTTGAATACTATTTTGAGATATTAAAGAATATTAATTATAATGTGTTGAATGAAAAAAAGTTTATTGTTATGAAATAATGGATATTAAAAAAATAGATATTATGAATTAGAAAAATAGTAATAAAGATAATTTATGTGTAAGTGAAATTGAAGAATATAAATTATTAGAAATATTATTAGAAATGTATGAAAGAAATATTAAATATAGTATCGTTTACAAAAAGAATTATAGTAGAGGGTACTAGTAAATGAAAAAGACTTGGTAATTTAAAAAAATAACTATGAATAAATTAAATGAATTATATGATGTTAAAATTCCTGAATATGTTTTAGAAAAATATAACTCAGAGATAAAAAAATTATATATGAAAAAAAGCTAGAGAATAATTATTTACTAGTTTATAAAATTGTAGAGAAAGCTAAAAAAAGACAATAGAATTATAATAGATAGAATAAGTGGTTCTTCATATATTGATTATTTACTTGGTATGACTTTTGTGAATCCAATTAAATATAATTTATTAAATGATTTAAGAGAAGATATGACATTTTATTGTGGAGTTTCAAAAGATTATTTTCAGATTATTTATGATTATTTGAAAGTGATTTTTGTGAAAAAGTATAGAAATATCTGATGAATTTAATATTAATGAGTTAAAAAAAGATATGGAATTTCTTTAGAAATAAATAGTTATGCTTATAAACTTGAACTATTAGAAAGAGAAACAAAAGATAGAAAGAGGTAAAAATAAATTTAGGTGATATTAATGTATATAAGAATTTAGATTTGAGTGAAGTATTGTTATATAGAAGAGATTCAAAAAAAGAATTTATTTAATATATATGATATAGACTCAATTGATAAACTTGCAAATATTTATTCTTTGATACAATCTGATTTTTAATATAGGTGATACTGATTTTTTTAAGTTATAATCTTAACGCGTTTCCTTATACTAGAGATCATAAAAAAACATCATATAAAAAAAGAAGATACTTTTTCTTATTACAAAAATTTATTTATAAGTGTTGTGTAAGTAGTTATAGAAAGACATGGGATAAATATAAAGAGTATTTATTAAAAATATAATATTGAGTTTGAATATATAAATGTACTAGAAAAAATATCTTATTTATGGCCAAGAAGTATATGTATCACTAGAGCGATTATTATTTATTGGTTATCATTTTATAAATTTTATTATCCTAAAAGAATACGGTAAAAGTAATAAAGTCTTATGAAGGAGATAACTAGTGGTGAGAGAATATGTGTTTATGAATTTAAAAAAATATAAAAAGAAATAAATGTATAGAATGTATAAAGATAAATAGTGATATGGTATCAACTCTAAAGTATAAATATAAAAGAGAAACTATTAGTGAATTAATAAATTTTATAAATAAAAACTTTTGTAATTGGTTATGATATTTCAAATATATTGGTGCAATTATTAACTGATATGTATGAACTAAAAAAATGTATAATTGTGTTTTTTTCATTATTATGATTTAAAAGAAAGTAATAAAAAAACTATTGAGTATTTAGAGGACTTAATTATAGTTTATATTTATTAGATGATGGTTATTATGTTTATGATAAAGGAAATAATAAACTAATTAGTTATTATATTCATAAGAAAGAATTAAAAAGGTAACTTAAGTTATACAGATGAAGAGTATTTATATTTAAAAAAATAATGGAGCTAACTATATAACAAATATTTTTTTAATATTCCTAATGATACAATAAAAATATACTTGTGAATATACAATTTATAGTGATAACAAATTAAAAAGATTATAAATATATGATTGATAAAAATGAATAGAGCATTAGAATTTTTTTAAAAAAAGAACATCCTAGTTTAAATATAAAAATTAATATGTATGGGAAATATAGAAAAAAATTAAAAGGAAAAACTATAGAGTATTAGGTGAAGATAAATTACAAATAATATTAGATTTAATTATTAAAGAAAAAAAGAATTGTGGAGTAATTGGTGATATAATAAAAATTAGGAGGTAATTTTGAAAGTAAGAATAATTAAAGGAACTAATCAAATAGGTGGATGTGTAACAGAAATTATAAGTAAAGAATCAAAAAAATTTTTAATTGATTTTGGAAGTGATTTAGATGAGACCAAGGAGTTAACTCAAATAGATGGATTAACTTATGGTAAGTCTAAATATGATGCAGTTTTTATAACACATAGTCATAGTGATCATATAGGCTTAATTGATAAAAATAAATAAAAGATATTCCAATATATATAGATGAAGATACGTTTAAGATTTATGCTATAACTTGTGATTTTTTTGTGGAATGAAAAAAATAAATAGAAAAAGTTAATACTTTTTAAATTAAAAAAATAAATCAAATAAAAATTATAATAGGTGATATTAGTATAACACCATATAGAGTTGATCATTCTGCTTATAATTCTTGTATGTATTTAATTGAGAGTGAAGGTAAAAAAATACTACATACAGGAGATTATAGATTTCATGGAAGAAAAGGAAATGAAACAATAGAGAATTTAAAAATCTATTGGAAATGTTGATTTACTTATAACAGAGGGAACTACATTATCAAGAGATACAAATGTTTATAAGAGCGAAAAAAAGAATTAGAAAATGAAGTATCGAAATATATAAAAAGAATATGATCAATTATTTATTATGCAGTCATCAACTAATATTGATAGAACAGTATCATTTGTAAGAGCTACACTTAAAAAAATAATAAAAAAAGTTTATATTAGATTTATTTACTTATTCATTAAATAAAGTTATTAATATGAATATTAATGTAGATTTTAAAAAAATATTCGTATGGGTTCCTTGTAAGTATTTAAGCAAGAATAAATCATTTAAAGATAAATATATGAATTTTGAAACTAGTTCTTCTTTTGGAAAAAAATATGTTATGGAAATAAAAAGTATCAATGTTAGATGATATAGTTAAATTATAAAAAAAGGATTAATTACAAATGCTTGTTTAATTTATTCTATGTGGGATGGTTATATTGAAAAAAAGAAGAGAAACTAAAAAGAATTTATTAAAGAATGTGAGAAGATGAATATTAAAAATTATTAACGTTCATACTTCGGGGTCATGCTGATATATCTTCAATGAAAAAAATGAATGAGATAGTTAATCCAAACAATACAATTATTATTCATACAGAGAATAGAAGAAAAAGGTGAAAAATATATTTAGAAATGTTATTGATTTAGATGATAATCAAGTATTTAAATTATAGGAGGATAAATAATATGAAAGAAGTTAATGAACTTATATTATCAAAAAGATAATTTTACTGAACAATTGATTTTTGCTTAGTGAGCATAAAGATAATAAGAATGTACAAGAATATATTGAAGGGATTTTGAATAATGAGTATACTTCAGATTATGTGAAGTATATGATAGAAAAAAGTATTATTATAAAAAAATAAGAATGCTATAAAATGTGAAAAGAATTCTTTAGAAAAAACATTTAGAGTTTTATTAAGACCAATAGAAATAAAAGAGAAAAGAAATGTGAGTACTGATATTAAAGTTGGTGAAAGAGTTTTAATAATTGATGGACCATATAAAAGTATTAATGGAACTATTAAAAAGTATTGACAATGAATATGGAGAATTTGAAGCTTTAATAAATTTATTTGGTGAAGAATTTACTGTTAAAGTTAAGTTTGAAGATGTAGAAGTGAAGTAAGAGTATCATAACTGTGATACTTTTTTTATAAATAAGAAGTGTTTTTTTGAAATTTATGGCTAACTAATTATATTTAAAGAAATATAAAAAGTGAAAAATAGAAATTATAAATATTATTTAGAGAATGATATAAATATTATTGTTGATAAAGATAGAAAAAGATATAAAAATATACTACTGAAGTAAAACTTAATGATGTAAAAAGCACCTATAGAAAAAGGAAGTAAAGTAGGAGAACTAATATTAAAAATATGATAATAATACTTATACTTATGATTTAGTAATTCACGATGAAGTAAAAGAAAGCAACATTTTTTAAAAGATATTTTTTAGTAATTTAAAAAGATATTGTTACAGGACATGTTAAACAATAAAATTGATATAAACCACTTAGTTAATACTAGGTGTTTTAATTTTTTTATTAATCTTTTACAATAGGACTGAAATTTTCAATTGCTTCAATTAATTTAGGATGTTCAATAACAAAATGTATTGTTGGATTAGAACTTTTTGATATAATCACATAATGATTTTTTTAATAAATGTTATAGTTATATTTTTTTAAATGTTTTATCATTTACATAATTTAATTCATAATTTTTTTCTTGTTTTGACCATTCTTTTGTTTGTCTTAAATGTTCTATATATTCATTATAAGTATACTTTATTTTTTTATCTATGAATAAATTATTTAGAGAAAGTGAAGGTGTATCATTTTTTTAAACTCATTTTTCTTTTATTACATAAATATAATCGTTTACTTTATTATTTTTGCAAAAATATTATTCATATATTTTAATTCTTCTTTTTTTATATTTAATTATTTTATCAATATCTGTTTTTGTGAAAAATTTATTTCTTTTTTTAATATTTTATTTAATAGTTTATCTGAAATTGTAAATAAGGGTAATGATGAAAGATATCTTGTTCTGTCACATGGTATTTCTTCATCATTTTTTTTAAAAAAATAGTTCATATTCTTTTTATATTATTTTTCTCTATATATTTGCATAAGTGGTTTAGCTTTTTTAAGGATTAGTTCACTTTTTTCTTTATAGTATTTTATTTCATTTTTTTATTAGTAGTTAAATAATACATTCCTTTATTATGATAACCTTTAATACATTCTCCAGTTAATGCTACAGTTCCTGAAACATAGTCTAAATGACTGTATACATTGTTTTTTGAATCTCTTAAATAATATGGAGATATTTGCCCAGTCATATAAATAGGTATCCAACTTTCTAATCCTAACATCATTTCATTAAAAGGTCTATCTAAATTATGGATAATATTCAAATGATGTCCTTTTTTTAGACACATAGCAATCGCAAACATCCATTTTTTTCCAAAGTCAATATCTTCTGCCATATCTTCCATAGGCATATCACTACACATGAAAATATCTTCTTTTGATTTAGATAAAACTATTGCTTTAAAGAAGTTAAGTTCTCCTTCTTTCATTTCTTCAATTCCATAATAATGTCTTGATTTTTGCTTTATAAAAAGGAATACTTGGAACTTTCAATTCATCAAACTTTATTGCTTTGATATAATCATTTAAATTAAACGAATCAAGATTATATAAGAAGTCATTTATTTGATTTTTTTAACTTGTATTGACTTACTTGTTAACCAAGTAAATAATGTATTATAAAAAAATTGTTATTTGATAAGTCATTTTTTTGCATCCAATAATTGTCATTAAGTTATTTATGTCATCAGGGTTATTATATCTATTAAATATATAAGTACATATTTTATTTGAAAAACTCTATTGGATTAGATGGTTTTGCCTTACCATATCTTATTCTTGAAATATGTGAAGAATCAAAAAAACAATATATTTTGACATTTCATTAATACTAATTTTTTTAAAGATGTTATTAAAAATATTCAAATTATTACTTAAAGTAGTATAGTCAAAGTTATCATTTTGTAATACTTTATTGAAATCATTTTCTATTTTATCAAGAGTATATTGTTTTTTTTGCTCATTGTTTTTGAAATATTAAAAAAATTGCTGTAGTTAATTTAGTTAATTGCTCACTATTTTTTTAACTGGAGTTCGTTCGCCACTTTTATATCTACTAATAACAGTTTCAGATAGACCTGAAGATTCTGATAACATTTTTTTGTGAACAATTTAGTTCTTTTTAGATATTTGTTTAAAAACTTCTTTAAAAATTCATTATACATCGTCCCTTTGAAAGTATTATACAACATATTTAGGCTATAACAAACCACTTACCATCAAAAACAATGTTTTTTGTGGTAAGATAGTTGTTCTTCGTATTATTTCAAATTATAATTATAAATAGGAAGGAGTAACTTGATATTATGAAAAATTGGAAAAACTAAATATTTCTAAAAAAATCTTATTATAATTGTTATTGTTATTTTTGTTATTATAGGAGGAATTATTTTTGCTTACTAAAGGTGGTAGTAATGGTAAAGGAGTATTTTATAATCCAGATAAAAAAATATTAAAATAGCCAAATCTAAAAGCAAATCAAATAGAATTTGAAGATTATTCAATCAATGAGTTTTCTATAAAAGAAACCAAAGGGATGGAAAGTTGATACAATTGGTGATTATATCCATTATACTATTAAAGTGTATGATCCAAATAATCCTACTTATCAGTTTTTTTCTTAAACATGAAAAACTGAAGGGTATAACAAATCTGAGGACGCCAAAAGATGGCAACAAAAAAATACTATCCTAATAATATGTTTGCTAAAAACTAGTGTAATTGCTACTAAGGATACGGAAGGATTTTTATAAAAATATTTAATGATTTGGGTACTTTTAAATAATACTAACAAATTTACATTCCCAACATTAACTGATTTTACTGTAAGTGAGAATTTAGGTAAAGGCAGTTTAGGTGGAGATATGTTAAGGTCAACATTTAAAGATGCAAATGGTAAAGAGGGCGAAGGAATATTTACAGCTTATGTATATGATGTTGGTCCATATTATGTTTATGAAAATATAATTTCAGGTAAACAAATAGATATACAATACTTAAATGTATATGATACTATCTTTATTACTGCACCAAAAGATGAACTTATAGATTGGCAAGATGCATTAAATACTATTTGTTCTTCACTAGAGTTTACTGATACGTTTATAAATGGATTTAATCAACAACAGGATGCAGTTATGAAGAACTTTCAAAAAATTAGAGCTATAGGAAATGAGATAAGTGATGGAATAATGGATTCATGGAATAAGAGAAATACATCTTTTGATATTATGAGTCAAAAACAAAGTGATGCCACACTTGGTTATGAAAGAGTATATGATACTGAAACTAATGAAATATATAAAGCATATAATGGATTTACAGATGACTATGATGGTGAAAGATATAAATCTATAACTGACGATATGTATTCACAAAAAACAAGTGGATATATAGAAAAAGTAGGTTAATATGACAAAGAAAAATATAAAAAACAATTTATGCCATAATAGGAATTATTATATTAATAGCTATTATAGTTATTATTGCTATTATAAGTAATAAACCAATGTTAATAGATCATACACCTCCAGAAGCACAGTCTATTATAGAAGCACTAAAAAAAGAAATATCCAGATAAAGATTATAAAAAAATTAAATGATGGAAAGTTTTTTTAAATGAAGATACTTCATTTAGTAAATATTCATTCATAAATAATAATTCTATATATATATTTAATCCTAATAAATTAGATGATGGAGAGTTTGAATATAAAAAAAAGTATATGATATAGATAAAAAGTATTAAGGCTATGAATATTTGTCCAAATTTTGGAGCTGATATAAAGTTTTATGATTATAATGATACAATATATACCTTACATGATAATAATACAGATAATAAAGTTAGAGATAGTTATGATATGTATTTAAATGCAAATTATAAACTTAGTGACTATCTTAAATGGAACTATTCAACAGAGTTTCTTGGCAAAAAAGTTGATTATGATTTTATGTCTGAATATGCTTATGTAAAAGATAATATTTTATATGTCAAAAATTATGGAAACGAAAAGTATCCTACACTTGAAAAAGTAAATGGTAATTATGAAAGTGAAAAAAAGTAATTAGAATATATAACGAAAGAATCCTTAAAACTGATAAAGGGTTTTATGAATTAATGAGCTATTTTTGATACCAATTTAAATAAAAACAATTACTACTACAGTAAAAAAATTAATATGTTAACTAATTATTATGATGAAGTATTAACATTCACATATAAATATGTAATATTAAAGGATTTAACTCTTATACCTATAAATGATGTTATGGAAAATAGAGCCCAAGAGTATTCGTATGATTATTTTATAAGTAGATTTAATTATATGAGTGATGTTAGGTATGAAGAGTGATGAGAAGAGGATAACATAGAGAAAAATATAAAATAATAGATGATACATATATAAAAAAATTATTATAACAATAATGATTGATAAAAAGAATTAAGAAAAATTAGGAGGAAAAAAATGAATTTGAAGAAGAAATTATTTATGATGTTAATTACATTAATTGCCACATTAGGAATAACAATGGTTAATGCAGCAACAATTAGTGATGATGGAAAATATACATTAATATTAACTAGCACAGCAGAAAATGCCAGTATTGATGGTAAAGACCAGAAAATTATAAAATTCAATGTTGCAGAAGGAGAAACTACAGTTAAATTATCTGAATTAACAAAAGAAATTGTACCTTTCAATGGTAAAAATGAATTTGCATATTGGGGAAGTTTTACTGGTGAAAAAGTTAGTGATGATATAGCAATAACTGATTTTAAGTGGAGTAGTGACTTAGGGGGAGTGTCATATACAGATAGTCTTACTCTTTATGCAAGATTTTCTGAAAAGCCATTACAAGGAACAGGTACATATTATTTAACACTTGATCCATTTGCAGGTAAAGTAAATGGAGAAAGCATTATAAAATTAACAAGTAAAAAGTACAGAATTTAAAAACTGTTGATTTAACAGAAATATATACCTGAAAGAAAAGGATTTACATTTAAAGGATGGGAGTTAGATGGAAAATTTGTAACTTCTATTGATTCTAGTTATTTTGCTAAACGTGATTGTATAGAAATAACTGCTACATATACTCAAGATACTTTTAAGGTGATGGAATTGTACTAAAATTAAATGCTAATGGTGGTAAAATAGATGGCAAAGAATCTAATAGTTATGACTACATAGGAGGAAATAATTCAGGAACAACAATGTCATTATTACCATACATTCCAGTAAGAGAAGGATATACATTTAACGGTTGGAATACAAAAAAAGATGGTAGCGGAGAAATACTATAATTATGTTTACTGGAGGTTTTTGGGATATAGATGAAAAAAACAGATAAAGAATTTGAAAAAAAGATACTAAAAATAAAAAGAAGAAAATGGTTATGAAAGATATAAAAAAATATAACTTTATATGCTTCTTGGATTAAAAAAATAATGAAGTTAAAGAAATTAAAAAGTGATGGTGAAGTAAAAAGCAAGTATCATATTTGATAAAGAAATTAGTAAAGATTATGTGTTAGATATTAAAAAAATTGAAGTTAAAAAAAGAACTTGCTGATAAAAAAATGTTAAATATGTAGTTGATATTAATGTATTAGAAAAATGGACAAATAGTTAATATTAATGATGTTAAAATGAAAATTAAAGTTGCTTTACCAGAAGATTTAAAAGATTATAAAAAATATGAAATTGTTTATATTTTAGATAATGAAATAAAAGAAACTATACCAGCAACTATAGAAGATGGCAATATAGTATTTGAAACATCACATTTAAGTCAATATGGAATAGTTGCTACAGAAAAATCATTAAATACAAATGTAGATAATCCTGAAACAGGAGATAATATTATATTTTATATCATGACATCTATTATATCAATAATAGGAATTGTTGGATTTGGACTATATGGTTATAAAATAAAATAAATAAATTAAAAATATGAGTTAGATTATTAATCTAGCTCTTTTTTTGATCTTATAGGAAAGTTCTTATAAAAAAATTTAATTACTTTCTTACTATATTATTTAATAACATTGTTAAAAAGATAATAAAAAAATATAATTTATACAAATTTAATATAAATATGGTAAAAATAATAAATAGATTGAACATAAACATATAGTTTATAAAAAAAGTTAGAAATATGGATAAAAAGAATGCAATAATACTATGCAGTATATAATTTATGATTATAATAATTTAAATTATCATAAACAACAATAAAATATTACAAAAAACTATTAAGGGTTTAATAATGAACTATTAGTAATTTTTAAAAAAAGTGGGGTGAATATTATGAAAAAAATTTATATTGTAACAGGAGCAAATGGATTTTTTTAGGAAACAATATTATAAGAAGATTAGAGAAGGATAGTAATAATGAAATTAGGGCATTTGTTTTTAAAAAAATGATTCCATAAAAATCACTAGAAAATTTAAGATGCAAGATATATTATGGTGATATAACTAAAAAAGAATCTTCGACACCTATTTTTGAAAATATTAATAATGATGAAGTATATGTAATTCATTGTGCGGCAGTAATATATATAAAAATCTAAATATAATCAACTTATATATGATGTTAACGTTAATGGCACTAAAAAAATATAATAGATGAAGTTTTAAAAGCAAAAAGCAAAAACTTATCTATATAAGTAGTGTTCATGCAATTCCAGAAAAAAATAATAATGAATTAATAACTGAAGTAAATAATTTTTAATCCAGATGATGTTTATGGACTATATGCAAAAACAAAAGCAGAGGCAGCAATGTATGTAATGAGAGCAGTAAAAAGTAGAAATTTAAATGCTTGTATTATTCATCCCTCTGGAATTATAGGTCCAAATGATTTTGGTAATAGTCATCTAACTGAATTAGTAAAAGAAGTATCAAATGGTAAACTAATTGCTTGTGTAAAAGGAGGATATGATTTCGTTGATGTTAGAGATGTGGCAGATGGTATTATTAGTGCTTGTGATAAAAATAATAGAGGGGAATGCTATATTTTATCTAATAAATATATAACTATTAAAGAACTATCTGATTTAATTTGTGATGTGAAAGGAAGAAAAAGAATTAAATTAGTACTACCAATAGGTCTTGCAAAGTTAATAGCACCTATATTTGAAATGTATTATAATTTAAAAAAACAAACACCTCTTTTTCACAAAAATACTCATTATATACATTATCTTCAAATTCAAACTTTAGTAATAAAAAAAGCAAAAAAAGAATTAGGTTTTAAAAAAATAGAAATATGAAAAAAATACAATTGAAGATACTATTGAATGGCTTAATAAACAAAAAAACACAATGTAGAAAGAAAGAATAAATATGAAAAAAATAATTTTTAAAAAAATAGAAGGTATGACATGTAGTGCTTGCTCATCAAGTTTAGAAAAAGTATTTATTAAAAACAAGATGGTATAGATGATGCTTTAGTTAATTTAGTTATGTCTTCTGCGAGTATAACTTATGAAGATAATATTACGATAGAAAGACTTAAATAGATTTGTAAGCGAAGCAGGATTTAAATCACTAGGTCTTTACAATGAAAACGAAGACAAAGATAATAACAAAACAAAATATTTTATAGTTAATGGTTTACTTGCATTATTAGTTTTATATATTTCAATGTCACACATGATACATTTACCTGTAATACCTTTTTTGCATATGATGAATCATCCAGTAAATTATTCAGTATGTCTATTTATATTTAGTTTATATTTTATATATTTTTGGTAGAGATATTATCATAAGTGGAATTAAGAATATTAAATATAAATCACCTAATATGGATACTCTTGTTACTTTAGGAGTTGTTTCTAGTTTTTATATTTAGTACATTTAATATGATAATGATATTAAAAAGGAAATAATGAATATGTAGAAAAATCTATATTTTGAAAGTGTATGTATCATTTTATATTTAATTAAGTTTGGTAGATATATAGATGGTATTAGTAAAGAAAAAAACTAAAGATGCTATAAAAAGGACTTGTAACAATTACTCCAAATAAAAGCAATATTATTTATTAATAATAAAGAGAAAAAAAGTATCTATTGATGAAGTTAAAAAAGGGAGATATATTGATAGTTAAGCCAGGAAATAGGTTTGCTGTTGATGGAGTTATCGTTAAAGGTAATGCACACATAGATGAATCATTTATTAGTGGTGAATCTATTCCAATTAAAAAAAGTATAAATGATAAAGTAGTTGCAGGTTCTATAAATTTAGATGGAGAAGTTTTATATAAAGCAGAGAATATAGGTAGAGATTCAACTATATCAGAAATAGTAAGGTTAGTAGTTGAAGCAACTAATACGAAAGCACCTATTGCTAGAATTGCTGATAAAGTAAGTGGAGTATTTGTTCCAGTAGTTATCTTTATAGCATTATTAACCTTAATTATACATTTAATATTAGGTGCTAGCTTTAATGAATCAATAGTTTATTTTGTAACTGTTCTTGTTTGTGCATGCCCTTGTGCTTTAGGACTAGCAACACCACTTGCGATAGTTGTGAGTGAAGGATTATGTGCTAAAAAAATGGAATATTAGTTAAAAAAAGTCAGAAATACTTGAAAAATGTAAATAAAGTAGATGTAATAGTATTTGATAAAAACAGGAACATTAACTTATGGAAACTTAAGAATATCAAAAAAATAATAAATAAATCTAATTATAGTGATAATGATTTAATAGAAATAGTTTCATCATTAGAAAAATAAGACGGCTCATCCAATAGCAAGTTCTTTTAAAGAATATTCTAAAACTAATAATTTAAAAATCTTTAGATGTAGATGATTTTAAAAATATTACAGGAATAGGACTAAGTGGAACAATTAATGATAAATCTTATTTAATTGGAAACAATAAATTATTTGATAAATATAAGATAAATAATAATATGTTACGTGAAGAAAAGAAATTATCTTTAGATGGTAATAGTATTGTTTATGTTATAGAAGATAAGAAAGTTATTGGCCTTATCGGAGTAAAAGATATAATTAGAGATAATGCTAAAGATGTAATAAATAAATTAAAAAAATATAGATAAAAAGAATAATTATGCTTACTGGTGATAATGAAATTACAGCTGATATAATTGCTAAAAAGTATTGGTATTAAAGAAGTAATAGCGAATGTATCACCTAAAGATAAATCAAATAAAATTAAAGAATTTAAAGATAAAGGTTTTAAAGTAATGATGGTAGGAGATGGAATAAATGATGCACCTAGTTTATCACTTGCTGATATAGGTGTTAGTTTAAATTCAGCCATTGATATTGCTGCTGATTCTGCTGATGTTATATTAATGAGAAATGATTTAAATTCAATATATAATTTATTTGATATAGGCAAAAAAACACTTGGTAATATAAAAGAAAAATCTATTCTGGGCATTTTTTTCTATAATATTTGTATGATACCAATCTCATGTGGATTACTTGAATTTATAGATATAACAATGAATCCAATGATTGCTGGACTTGCTATGACATTATCAAGTTTTACTGTTATTATAAATGCATTAAGATTAAAAAGATGGAAGGAGAGATAATTTATGTTTAACAAAAAAATTAAAAAAGTAATTACTATTGAAGGGATGATGTGTGAACATTGTAAGGAAAAAAAGTTGAAAAAAATCATTATTAAAAATTAGATGGTATTACTAAAGTAAAAGTTAGTTTAAAAGACAAAACAGCAACAATATATTCAAGTGTCAGTATTTCTGATGAAGATATAATTGATACAATAAATAAGTTAGATTATAAAGTTACTTCTATAGGAAAAGATGAATAATAGAAAAAGATTAATATGCATATTTATACTTTCGCTTATTGGATGTGGTCCTAAAAAGGTAACAACTAATAGGAATTCATTTAGACAAAAATGAGATAACTTAGTGAAAGTGATATTACAAATAAAGTAACATATATAAGTTATGAATATGAAAATGTAACGATAGGTTTACTTGCTGTTAAAGATTCAAAAGGAAATGTAAAAGTTGTAGTAAACACTTGTCAGTCATGTGGTGGTTATCCATATACATATTTTGTTTAAGTAAGAGATAAATACTGTGTCAAAAATTAATATAAATAATAAATTAAGGAGGAAAGTTTATGAATGAAACAATTAAAAAAATTTAATTGAAAGAAGAAGTTGTAGAAAAATATAAAAAGTGAACAAATAAAAAGATGAAGAGTTAAATCTTATATTAAAAGCTGGAGAATATGCACCAAGTGGTATGGGCATGCAATCTCCAAAAATGGTTGTATTACAAAATAAATCAATGATAGAAAGACTATCAAAATTAAATGCTAAAATTATGAATAGAGATGTTGATCCTTTTTATGGAGCACCAACAGTAATAGTAGTTCTTGCTGATAAAACAAAAATGACATATATCGAAGATGCGAGTTTAGTTTTAGGAAATCTAATGAATGCTGCTCATAGTTTAGGTATTGGTTCTTGTTGGATACACAGAGCAAAAGAAGAATTTGAAACTGAAGAAGGAAAAGAATTACTAAAGGAATGGAACATTTCTGATAACTATGTTGGAATAGGGCATTGTATACTAGGTTATATTGACGGAAATTTATCTGTACCTAAACCTAGAAAAAGAAGATTATGTAACAATAATAAAAGTAAATAATAAAAAAATTTTAAAAGAAGAAAGATTATGAAAAATATGAAAAACAGGACTTTTTTTCATTATTTTTAGGAAATGTACTAAATTTATCATATATATGTTTTAGTAGTAATGAAACTAATAGTTTTAGTGAGTTTAGTAGCGGACTATTACTTGGTCTATCTATTGGATGTAATTTAGTTGGTATTATTATAACAGCGATGAATCTACCTAAAGATAAGAAAAAAATAGTTATAAAAAAAGATTTAATTATCTACTTTTTATGATAAAAAAATAAATAAATTTAAATTTTATGCAATAATTCTATTGTTTAAAAACATTATTATAATGAGAGGAGTAAAATATGCAATATATATTGAAGTTAGATAACAATATATCATTAGATAATTATATTAAAGATATTGCTAAAGGTAATATGAGCGCTCTAGAAATGCTCTATAATAATACAAGAACAATTGTATTTGGATATGCATTTTTCTATTTTAAAAAAATATTACTGAAGCAGAAGATGTAATGCAAGATGTTTATCTTAATGTATATAAACATGCTCTTTTATATTCTTCTAAAAATAAGCCATTATCTTGGATTATAACCATAACTAGAAATTTAGCTTTAGAAAAAAATTAGAAAAAATTAAAAAGAATGACTTATGACAATATAGATACATTAGAACATTTACTTAAAAGCAAAAAGATATTTCATACGATAAAGTTCTTTTTAAAAAAACAATATTAGAAGAACTAAATGATGAAGAAAGACAAATTATAATATTAAATTCTATGTGTGGTTTTACTTTTTTTAGAGATTGGAAGAATGTTAAATTTAAAGTTATCAACAGTACTCTCAAAATATAATAGAACTATTAAAAAAAGTTCGTAATAAATATAAGGAGGCAATTAATGAAAAAAATAAGAATATAAAAAGGTGAATTATATAATATATTTGATAATTTAATATATTCTTCTTTTAGATAATGTTGCTGATAAAGTAAAAAAACAATAAAGGAGTAGTATTAAATATGAAAAAAAGAAAGTAATAAAAAAATTATTTTTATGGTTTAGGTTTTAGTTTTGCATGTGTAATTATGTTATTTATGGGGCTTATATTCTTTAGAAATAATAGTGATATAGCTGTTATTGGTATTGATGTTAATCCTAGTTTAGAACTTAGTATTAATTCTAAAAAAATAAAGTAGTGAGTGTTAATACTAATAATGATGATGCGATTAAAGTAATAGGTGATATGAATTTAAAAGGTACTGATGTTTTAGTCGCAATGAATGCAATATTTGGTTCAATGGTAAAAAATGGATATATTAATGATAATGAAAAATTCAATATTGATTAGTTTAGTACATGGTGAATATAATGTTAATAAACTAGCA
Source organism: Clostridium sp. (assembly GCA_022010095.1). Lineage (GTDB taxonomy): Bacteria > Bacillota_I > Bacilli_A > RF39 > UBA660 > CAG-1000. The sequence continues at coordinate 668,816 of CP091739.1, read as the reverse complement.
AATGATGTGTATAGTCAGTTACAAAATGAAAAAGTTAACTCATCTATTTTAACTCTTAATACAAATACTAATGATTATGATAATGAATTATCAAAAAAATATAATATTTCTGTATCTAAAGTTAAATTAATTAAAAAGCATTATAAATAAAAAAATTCATTATATAAATTTGAGGATTTATGTAAATTAAGTACTAATGATCTTAATATATTAGCTAACAGTAGTATAAATAAAAAAATGAAGAAGTAAGTACTATTGGAAGTGCAAGTACATCTAAATATATAAGTATAGATATAGTTAAAGACATAGTATTTAAACATGCTAAAGTTGAAAAATAAAAAAATGTTACTAATTTAGAGATAGAATATGATTATGAAAATGGTAATATGATATATGATGTTGAATTTCATTGTAATAATATAGAATACGATTATGAAGTAGATGCTGTTAGTGGTAAGATACTTGAAAGTGAAATGGAAAATAAGAATAACAACAATAACAATAATAACAATAATAGTAATAATGAATATTTATCAAAAGATAAGATAAAAGAAATTGCTATTAAAAAAAGCAAATGTTTCAAAGTATTATGATTATGATATAGAATTTGAATTTAAAGGTGGAACTCCTATATATGAAATAGAATTTGAAACAGATGGTGCTGAATATGAAATTGAAATTGATGCTAAAAAAATGGTAATATTATAAAAATATGAGGTTAAAAATATAAAAAAAGTAGATACTTCTAAATTAATAAGTAAAGATAAAGCTAAAAATATTGTTTTAAATGATGCTAAAGTTTCTGAATATTATGATTATGAAATAGAACTTGACGATAATGAATATGAAATTAGTTTTGAAACTCGTGAATATGAATATGAGTATAAATTAGATGCTAGAACAGGTAAAAATTTTTAGAAAAAGATATTGATAAAAAAATGATTAATTTATAGAAAAAAACTGATATTATGAAATTACATAATATCGTTTTTTTGGGGATATTTATTATTAACTACTAAATAAAAAAGATAACATTTATTTTAAAGATAGGCCTTTCAATATCATATCAATGGTTTTATAAGCATTATATAATGTTATTGATAGTATTTTTGTTTCATAGTGGTAAGACCTAATACAATGCTTTCTAAGAATTTAGGAAAAAATGATGAAAGAAAAACATCTTTAATTATAGAATATATAAACATTTAATGATACAATTATATTAGAAAGGAGTATAGGTTATGGCAGAAAAAGTTGAATAAGTTTTTTTATATTCATCTATTATAATATCAGTACTTATGTTTGTTTTAGGAATGATGTTTATCATATTCCCAGAAATGTCTTTTGAAACTATTACATATATTTTATCAGTAGTTTTAATTATTAATGGTATCTATTTTTATAATAGAAAAAAAGAATCAAGTTTTTTTCTTTTCAGGATTTTTTTAACACTTGGTATTATTCAAATACTAATAGGTGTTGTATTAATATTAAATCCTGTATTAATGAAAAACATTATTTCCAATATTTGTTGGTATAGTTATGGTAACTAAATCTACTTTAGATTTTAGAATATCTTTATTATTAAAGAAATATGGTTATAAGAATTGGTTATCTATATTGATTTTCTCAATTATATCTATTTTATGTGGTCTAGTAATTATAGTAAAGCCTACTACTATTGGTACTATTGCTATTACTACATATTTAGGATTAATTTTATCAATATATGCTATATCTAATATTATTGATAGTATTATATTTATTAGAAATATTAAAGAAATAACTAAATTATTAAAGAAATAGTTATAATGACTGCATTAAATATGCAGTTTTTTTATATGTACTAAAAATCTATTTATTTTGTATAATTATATTATCATATGGAGGGATTGTATGAGCTTAATTAATGTTACTTGTCCTAAATGTAAATCTATATTAAAAGTAGATGATTCACTTAGAAACATTACTTGTGGATATTGTAAGAATGTAGTATTGGTTTATGATGAACAAGAATTTAGGAATGCTTTTAATTATTTAAATTTTAAGGAATATACTAATGCTTATAATGCTTATTTAGATTTATCAAAAAAGATATAATAGTCCTATAGTATGGCTTGGATTACTTAGGAGTTTAAGTGAAGACTTTACTAATAGAAAAATATAATCCATTATATGAAGAATATTTTAATAGATATTGTAGTATTGCAAATGTTAATGAGTTATCTATGTATAAACCTATATATATAAAAATATATAAATAGTTTTAGTGATAAAGATAAAGTTGTTAATAGTAATGCTAATGTGAATATTAATACTAACAATAATTCTACTAATGTTAATACTAGTGTTCAAAAATAATAATGTTTTTTTGTTAATAACACTAATAATGTTAATGAAAAAAAGATTATATTATTTTTGACTATGCTTGGTGGTATTTTTTTGGACTTCATAAATTTGCTAAAAAGAGAATATGGCAAGGGATTTTTTTATATTTATTTACTTTAGGATTATTTTTTTAGTTGGATGGATTTATGATTCTATTAAAAGAAGTTAAAAAAATTTCCTGAACGTAGAGGTAAAAGCATATACATGTTTAGGTATATTTGGAATAATTGCTGGTCTTTTATGTTTAAATTATAGTAAATTTGGTTCTTTTGTTATAATTATTGCTGGTATTGTTACAATGAATCCTATATCTAATTTAATATGGAAAAAGCCTACTAAAATGAGCTTGATTGTTAAGATAGTATTATATCTAATTGGAATTATTCTGGTAATTGTTAATAAACCTGGTTATTATGGAGAATTTAAAAGTCGTGAGATGGAAGTTATAATATCTGCAAATGAAATAAAAAAATTAAACAATATGGTAGATATCAAGCATATAGATATGAAGTTGAACAAAGAAAAAGATTTTTTTATTAATAATTGTACGTGATAGTTTATATACTTTTTAGATATAGAGAATCTAAGAATGATTTATGCTTGTATAAAGATAATGGTTGTGTATTTTATTTAAAAAAATAGAAAAAAATTGTCAAAAAAGAAGTGTTTTTGTAAACTTTTCGCTAATAATAATATTAGAGGGAGGTTAAGGTATGAAAAAAAGTATCTAATATTTACAATAGCACTTTTTTTATTTTGTAATGTACGTGCTGTAACTGAAAAATATAGTGAATGGAGTAGTGAATATCCAAAAGATATTAATGCTTTACTCATAAAAAAGGAGGATAGATATTTATGGTATAAGGATGTTATAACAGATGAAGAATTCATTATGAAAGAATTTGTTAAAGATAAAAATAATTGATTATAATGATGTAGTTTATAAAGAAAGTGAAGAAACTATTATAAGACCAGAAGCATTTATAAGTAGAGTTATTCATATTGAAAATTAAAAAAATTATACATTTAAAAAAAGAACGATATTGATTCTATAAGTATAAAATTTAATGATACTAATGTATATGAATTGGAAATATATATTAGTGATGAAAAATATAATTATGATATAAATGAAGAATATAAGTTCTTAAATGATAATGATTATGATGTATATAAAAAAATATTAACACAAATATAGATATTAAATTAAATGATAAATATGATATAGATGATATTGTTATTAAACTTTATTATGATAATAATAGTAGTATTTATATTGCTTTTTAAGTCTTATATTTATGATGTTTTTTTTATAATGATTTTAATTTAGATAATGATGTTCTTGTAGTGGATTCTTCTAATTTAAAAAAAGTAAATTAGTTCAAAAATATACCTATTTATAAATATAGAGATATGCTTTTATAGAACTTATAAGATGACTCGCGAATATACTAAAGAATACTATAGTGAATATGATAGTGATTATACTAAAGATGAAAGTACTAAAAAAAGAATTTTTATAGTTACTTACTTAATGACTATGTTATAGTTGATTCAAAAAGGTAATATTGTTAAGAATATGGATTACTGTATAAAGAATTTTTTTGTTCAATAGAAATAATTGAAGAAAAAAAGAAGAAGAAAAATCCTAAAAACAGGTGATTTTATTGGATATAGTTTTTATTTTATTATTTATATCTTTTGTTATTATATCAGTAATGTTATTTATTTTTTATAAGAAAAATAGTTAGTAAAAAAATCTAGTTTTGTCGAATCACTTTAAATATTTAAAAATATTATTATAATATTTATTCAGGAGACGCGAATGGATATAGATATAGATTATAAGAAAGGTGTTCTTTTTTTATAAGAATTATTGGTTATTTTATAAGAAGTAACATTAGTAGATTTGAAGAAAAAAAGTAATTCCAATTATATTAGAACTCACTGCTAAAAAAAGTGTCTATTAATTTATCTAATATTGTTATGATAGATAATTATGGACTTGAGTCATTTATTAAAAATATCTAATATTGTTAATAGGTTTAATGGTAAAGTTGCTATATGTGATATTAATAATGAAATTAATAAGTTTATGAAGCATAGTGATGTTTTTGATTATTGTTTTAGTTCTAAAAATGAAAAGTCAGTCATAGGAGTTCTTAATATATGAATGATATAATGTATGAACTTATTAAAGCTAATGAAGGTCTTATATATAAAATAGCATCTAAATATAGTAAATATTATAATATAGAAGATTTATATCAAGTTGGTTCAATTGGAATAATTAAAGCATATAAAAAAAGTATAGAGAAGATTGTAATGCAAAATTTAGTACTTATGCTTATAAATATGTTCTTGGTGAAATAGTTGATTTTATACGTAAAGATAGAAATATTATTGTAAGTGAAGAATATATGTCTATATATAAAAAGATATATTAATATTCGTGAATTATTATTTACAAAGTATGAAAGAGAACCTAGTTTTAGTGAGATTGCTTCATTTATGGAAATAAGTGAAAGTGAATTATTAAGTATTGTAGAGAGTGTTATGTTTACTATGAGTAATGAAGTGAGTGAGGACTTTACATATGAAGGAGTAGTTGATGATAGAGATAATATTCTAAATAAGATTCTTATTGATACTGAACTTGAATCTATGGATGAAATAGATAGAAAGATTATAGATTATAGATATTATCAAGGATATAGTCAAAGTGAAACTGCTACTTTGATGGGAATGAGTCAAGCAGGAGTATCAAGAAGTGAAAAAAATTAATACTTTCTAAAAATTAAAGATAAAATCGCATAAGAAAAAGCGTATCATTTACGCTTTTTAATTATTGCTGAAATTGTGAATCCTATTAACCCAAATACTACTGCGATTATTATCATAACTCTATATCTATATTTATCGTTGTAAACTATTTCACTATCAAGAACTTCAAAACTATTTACTAAATCAGTAAGTTCAGTGTTATTATCAAGTTCACTATCAGAACTATATGTAATCATCATTATATATTTATCGGTAGTAAAAGTATATCCTCTTTGATAAGTATCATAACCAGTAGATTCTTTAGTAGGCCATACTGTATCATATACTATACAATTTCTATTATTTATTTTTCTTTTCTAACGTTTTTTTAACATCTACTTTTTATATTGTAATCTTTTTAGTTGTTCATTAATAGAATTTTCAATATATTCTTCATACTTCTTCATATCATCTTCAGTATATCTTAATATATCATATCTATTAGTGTTATTGTCTATTGTTACTGTTATATAGTTGTTATCTTTAGTCCATTTATATAGACTTGGTTCATTTATTTCTTCAGTATAACCATCAGGTACATTTAGTTTAAAAATAATTATTTTCAATTGCATTTATATTTAGTGTTTCAGCAAATAATGTTATTATTATTAATAACATTGTAAATATTTTTTTCATTTCATCACCTAATAAATATTATAAACTATTTTTTTCTTGTAAATGAAATATTATATTGATATAATTTATATTAGGAGAGTAAATGTATGAAGAGATTATTTAAGTATTTTGTTTGTTTAACTACTATGTTTATGCTTTTTGGATGTGGAAAAGATGATAGTAAAATTGTTATGGTTACGGAGTCAGGGTTTGCTCCATACGAATATAGAAGTGGAGATGAAGTGGTTGGAGTAGATGTTGATATTGCTCGTGAAATAGCAAAAGAGCTTAATAAAGAACTTGTTATAAAAGATGTTGATTTTGGTTCAATTATTAATGAACTTAATTCAGGTAAAGCTGATTTTGCAGCTGCTGGTATGAGTATAGATGAAGAAAGAAAAAAGAGTGTTGACTTTTCTATTGAATATGCAACTAGTGAACAAGTTGTAGTTGTAAGAAAAAGGTTATGATAAGATTAAAAAGTATAAATGATTTAGAAAAATAAAATTATATCTGTACAACTTGGTACTGTTGCTGATACATATTTAACTGATAAATTTAATAATGTAAAATTATTTAGACAAAAAGAAATTTTTAGCGGCACGCTGAAGATGTTAAAACTGGTAAATCAGATTGTATTGTAATGGATAAATTACCAGCAATAGAACTAGTTAAATCAAATCCTGAACTTGAAATATTAAATGTAACATTATTTACTGATAAATATGCGATTGCTGTTAAAAAAAGGTAATACAGAATTATTAAATAAAAATTAATAGTGTTTTAGAAAGATTAATGAAAGAGGGTAAAAATAGAAGAATATATTATTAATCATTCTTCTAATTAGAAGTTATGAGTGAATTGTTAAATGGAATTTATGATGATTTTTTTATAAGACAGTTATATTTGATGAAAGATATAAGTTAATATTAGAAGGTCTTAAAAAAATACTATACTAATAGCAATAGGGGCAGTAATAGTTGGTATATTACTTGGAAGTATCATTTCTATTGTAAAAGTATACTAATAAAGAAAGAGGTAAATTTAAATTACTTAGTAAAAATATTTGATATATATGTAAATATCATAAGAGGAACTCCTAGTGTTCTTCAACTTATGATTATGTACTATATAATATTTAAAACATCAAATATTGATTCTGTTATTGTTGGAATTATAGCATTTGGTATTAATTCTTCAGCTTATGTTGCTGAAATTCTTAGAAGCGGATTTGATAGTATTGATGATGGGCAAGTAGAAGCAGGACTTTCACTTGGACTTAATTTTAGACAAGTTCTTAGATATATAATTATTCCACAAGCAGTTAAAGTAAGTTTACCATCAATGGGAAATGAATTTGTAACATTAATTAAAGAAACAGCGATTGCTGGATATATTGGAATAGAAGATTTAACAAAAGCATCAGATATTATCGCATCAAGAACATATGACTATTTCTTTCCACTTGTACTTGTTGCTTTAATATATTTACTTCTTACAAGTGTTATTAGTAAACTTCTTAAAAAAATGGAAAGGAAGTTGAATGTAAATGATTAATATTAAAAAAATAAGTAAAAAAATATAATAATAAATATGTATTTAGAAATATAAGTTTTGATATAAATGATAATGAAAAAAATTATTAATAATTGGTCCATCTGGATGTGGAAAAAAACAACACTAATAAGATGTTTAAATGGACTTAATAAAATAAATTCTGGAAATATATTTCTAAATGGTGTTAAAAATCAGTAATATTGATGATGTTACTTTAAAGAGTAAAGTTGGCATGGTATTTCAAAAATTATAATTTGTTTCCACATTTAACCGTAAGAGAAAAATGTATCACTCGCGCCAAGATTACTTAAAAATGGGAAGTGACAGGGAAATAGATGATTTAGTTAAAAAGATTGCTTTCTGAAGTAAATATTATAAATAAGATAGATTCATATCCTTCAAAATTAAGTGGAGGAGAAAAACAAAGAGTAGCAATAGCAAGAACACTTGCGACTAAACCTGAAGTAATATTATTTGATGAACCAACATCAGCACTTGATCCAGCAACTATTAATGATTTTATTTCATTATTAAATGAACTTTCTAAAACAACAACTATAGTAGTGGTATCACATGAAATGGATTTAATAAAAATCATTTGCTGATAAAGTATTATTTTTTTAAAAAAGATGGAAGTATTTTTAGAATATGGTACTCCTGATGAAATACTTAATAGTAAGAATCCAATAGTACGTGAATTTCTAGGAAAAATAGGTAAATATTTTTTTAAAAAAATGTTTACTTTTTTTAATCTTCTCGTTATAATTGTTGTAGAAAGTATATAGGATTGAAAGGAGAAATATAAATATATATGGTAGATTTAAGAAAGAAAAAGTTTTTTTAAAAATTATTAGATTTTTACAGAGGAGGAAATACGTTATTTACTTGATTTAGCAAAAAATTTCAAGGAAAAGAAGCATAATCATGAAGCACATGAATATTTAAAAGGCAAAAATGTTGCTTTAATATTTGAGAAGACTTCTACAAGAACTAGATGTTCATTTGAAGTTGCTGCTTATGATTTAGGTATGCATACAACATATTTAGATCCAACTGGTAGTCAGCTTGGTAAAAAGGAAAGTGTTGCTGATACTGCAAAAGTACTTGGTAGAATTTATGATGGTATTGAATTTAGAGGATTCAAACAAGAATCAGTTGATGATTTAGCAAAATATTCAGGAGTACCAGTATGGAATGGACTTACTGATACTTTTCACCCAACACAAGCATTTGCTGACTTTATGACTATGGAAGAACATTTTGGTCATTTAAGAGGACTTAAATTTGTTTTCATGGGAGATACTAGAAATAATTGTGCTAGAAGTTTAATGGTAATGAGTGCTAAAATGGGAGTTAACTTTGTAGCATGTGGACCTAAAGATTTATGGCCAGATAAAGATTTAATTGATATATGTACTGAAATTGCTAATAAGAATGGATGCACAATAACACTTACTGATTCAGTAGAAGAAGGTGTTAAAAATGCAGATGTACTTTATACAGATGTATGGGTATCTATGGGAGAACCAGATGAAATATGGAAATCAAGAATAGATTTATTACAAAAAAATATCAAGTTAATAAAGAAACAATGGCTATTGCAAATAAAAATGCTATATTCTTACATTGCTTACCATCATTCCATGATTTAAATACAACAATAGGTAAAGATATAAATGAAAAATTTGGTCTTACAGCAATGGAAGTAACAGATGATGTTTTTAAGCGAACAATCAAAAGTATTTGAAGAAGCAGAAAATAGAATGCATACTATTAAAGCTGTAATGTACGCTACATTAAAAGAATAGGAGTATAAGTGTGAAGTCATTAAAAGAAAAATATTTATTATAATTGTTGTTTTTATTAGTAGTTTTTTTAGTGGTGTTGTTTATATAGATTATTTTCTTGTAAAGACTAAGAATGCTTTTTCCTAAAATTGCAATAAAAGAAGAACTAAACGATGAAACTACAGTGTATAAAGCAATACTATATAAAGTTTGGTATTGTAAAAAAATAATAAAAACATTATCTATAGGTAATTATAGTGATAAAGATGCTATATGTCCTAAAAAAATATACGTATAAAAAAATGGATATTATAAGAATTCTATGGGAATAGTTATATCAAAAACATGACCTTGAATTACTAATATCTCAAGGTATTTATACAAGTGAAATGATTGAAGATATTAGTACTGAAAGTGATTTAAAAGATAAAGTGTATGTAGCACTTACATATGGTAAAAACTAAATATAAAAAAAGTAGATAAAGATAAAAAGAGAAGATATAACTCTTATAAGTGGAGTTGAACTTGTAGTATTTCCAACATTCGAACAAAAATGGTGAAGAATATGGTTGGGCATATAATTATGATGTTACAAATTTTAATTGTATGAAGACTGATAAAGATAAGAAAAAAATTATTTTCAAAAATTTGAAAATGGTGAATGTAGTGAAAAATTATCAAAAAAATTACAATTTGATGACAGATGGTGTTCATTATAAAAAAATTCTACTTTAATATATAAAGATGATATTGAAAAAAATTGTGTGAAGGAAAGAAGGAAGCTTAACGTTTCCTTTTTATATTGCTTAACGTTTCTTTCTATTTATTGCTTGTACTATCTTTTATTGTCGTGTTATAATTATCATGGTGAAATGATATGAGAAAAAGAGTTATAAGCGCAATTATTGCATTAATTATTTGCATTCCATTACTTATTGTAGGTGGTTATCCATTTTATATTGGAGTTTCTATATTAAGTGTAATTGGATATTATGAGATAATAAATATACGTGAAAGAGAAAGAAAAGTTCCATTACTTATTAAATTAATAGGATTAGTTACTTATTTGATGATTGTTCTTAATAATGTAGTAGGTTCTAATATATTTTATATAGATTATAAAGTACTTGCACTTGCATCTTTTACATTGATGTTACCAATAATATTTTTTGATAGAAAGAAATATAATGTTAATGATGCTTTATATTTGATAGGTACTTCTATATTTTTTTAGGTATTACTTTTTAATTTTTTTAATGATATTTAGGAATATTAGTATTAATTATTTAATTTATATATTGCTAATTACTATTATGACTGATACATTTGCTCATTTTTTTGGAACTAAGATTGGTAAACATAAATTATGTCCAAGTGTATCACCTAATAAAAACTATAGAAGGTGCTGTTGGAGGTGCTATATTTGGTACATTTTTTGGTAGTGTTTTCTATTTAACTATGTTTAATGGAAATACATTTATTATAATTTTAATTAGTTTATTATTATCAATAGTTGCTCAATGTGGTGATTTAGTATTTTCTGCCATTAAAAGAGAATATGATGTTAAAGATTTTGGAAAAAAATTATGCCAGGACATGGTGGAGTGTTAGATAGATTTGATAGTTTATTATTTTCTTTATTGTTATTTTCAATAATATTTTCATATCTTTAGGAGGATACATGAATTTTATATTAACATTACTTATATTAATGATTATATTAGGTTTAATCATTACGATACATGAATTTGGACATTTTATTGCGGCAAAAAAAGGTGGGGTTTATATAGATGAGTTTTTCAATTGGCATGGGTCCATTAATTTTTTTAAACATAAACCTAAAAAAATAGTGAAACAACTTATTCACTTAGACTATTACCTGTTGGTGGTTTTTGTTTCTATGGCTGAAAAAAAGAAGATCCTGATAATAAAAAAATTAAGAAAAAAATAGAGTACTTGAGAATAAGGGTTTTGGAAGAAGATTATTAGTGCTTTTAAATGGTATTATATTTAATTGTATTCTTGCAATATTTTTATTCTTTATAAGTGGACTTATTTATGGTAAGCCTATTAATACTTCTAAAATTGTTCGTGTTGAAGAAGGAAGTGCAGCATATACTTCTGGACTTGAGGTAGGAGATACTATTATTAAAGTTAATGGTAATAACATTGAATCATTAGAAGATTTCTTACTTGAAGCATCTGCTAAAAAGTTAAAAGATAATTATGTGTTTACAGTTAAAAAAACAAGATGGAAGTACTAAAGATATTAATATTAAAACCAGAAGTACATACAGAAAATGGAGAAGAAATACGTAAATATGGTATTGGATTTGGTGGAACTATTCATAAAAAAGGATTCATGAATGTCTGCGAGTTACGCATTTGAAGGTTTCTATTCAAATACACTTACTATCATTAAAAATACTTGGTTCATTATTTACTGGAGATGTTAAATTAAAAAGTTTAAGTGGTCCAGTTGGAATATATACTATAGTTGATCAAGTTAAATCACAAGGATTTGAAACATTATTATATTTAACAGCATATTTAAGTATAAATGTAGCTATAATAAATTTAATACCAGTACCAGTTTTTTTGATGGTGGAAGAGTATTACTTTTTAATAATAGAAAAAGATAAGTAGAAAGAAAAACTAATGAAAAAAATTAGAATACATACTAAACTTAGTTGGATTTGGACTAATGATATTATTGATGATTTATGTTACATTTAATGATATAATAAAAAACTTGTGGTGAAATAGTATGGATAATAGTTATTTAAATAATAAAGTAATTTTTGAAATATTGTCCTGATTACTATAGAATCATAAATGAAGAATTTAATGAACTTGATACTATGAGTGATAAGGTAATTGAAATATATCAATCTTTTTATATTTAGTATAGATATTAATATAAAAGAAGAATTAAAATTAATTACTCAATTAAATAAGGCAGTATGTAGATATTTTGATGATAGAGAGTTCAAAAAAATGCTTACATTATCATTAATGGCATTTAGACTACCTAAAAGTACTAAAGATGTTTTAGGTGCTCTTGCTTGTGAGATAATTAAGCAATATAATAAGTATATGGAGGGATTTACAAGAAATCTTTATATTCCAAAATGGATATAGGATAGAAGTATTATGAATGAGAATAAAAAAATATATTACGACATATATAATGAATTTTATAGCGTAAATAAATTTAGAGAATTAAAAACAATAGTGCACCATGGAGATAATAGACTTAATCATATAAATAGAGTCGCTAAAATGAGTTTTACAATATCTAAAAGATTAGGACTTGATTATATATCATGTACTAGAGGCGCTTTAATGCATGATTTCTTTACTACAGATGATGTAAGTAAAAATGATTATAGGTATAAACAATTTCTTAATAAACATCCAGTAGAAGCACTTAATAATTCACTTAAATATTTTGATGTTAATGATTTAGAAGAAGATATCATATTATCACATATGTATCCAATTACTAGGAAGAAACCTAAATTTAAAGAATCTAAAATAGTTAGTATTTGTGATAAACTAGTTAGTTTTTTTATGAGTTCTTTAGATACGATGTTAGATATACAGCATTTGTATTTATGATAAGATTATTACCATAATTTGTAATAATCTTTTGTTTTTGTTATAATGTTGTTGTGTCCTCGTAGCTCAGTAGGATAGAGCAATCGCCTCCTAAGCGATAGGTCGCCAGTTCGATTCTGCTCTGGGGACGCCACTTTAGTAAATATTAAAAAAAGAATATATTTAAAGTTGTATAGCTTTACAAAAAAATAATAAAAATTTATTATAATATCTTTTACTTAAAGGAGGAAGGTTTATGAAATATGTTGAAACTAACGAGAAAGAAAGAAAAAAATATTAAATAAATATTGTTCTGTAGAAAAAGTTAGTGAATCTGGAATTAGAGATGCTTTATTTTCTAGAATGATTATTAGATGTAGAAAACCTAATACATTTGCTACTAATTTAAAAGAAACTTTGATTTATAGTTCTCTTAATCCTGATAGTGATAATTTATATTCTTGGGAATATGAAATTGTTACAATGTCTTTAGAAAATGTTAAAGTATTAAGACAAGAATTAGGTTTAGAAAAGGGACCTACTTTAGAGAAGAAATTCTAATTATAGATAATACTAAGTCAATAGTAAAAAAACAATTGATAATATAAATGTTATTTGATTTGGTATTTTTATGTATTTTTTTAACTTTTTTTATGAATAAAAAAATAATTATTATACTTCCAATCATCCATATTAAAGATGATTCTAATGATATAAATTTTCCATAATTAAATTTATAGTTACTATAATCCCAAAATGATGTATGAAATATTAATTCAATTAAATTACCTGTTATATATTCTAATATAGTTAAAACTATCATTGATATGATTGACATAATAATTAATCTTTTGGTTTTATTATATTTACTTAACTTTTTTTATAAATAAACAAAATTATAAGTACACCAATACCATAAATTGGAGTCCATGGTCCATACATAAATCCACTACTAAATCTACCATCTTGTATAAAGTTAATAATACATTCATAGAAGAATCCTAGAATTGAATATGTTAAAAATATAATTATGTCATACATATTAATAGTATGTTCATAATTTTTCTAAATAAACATATTTTATAAAAAGTATTGACATTTAATATTCATTTTTCATATAATGTTTTTGTAAATCAATGAGTTAGAGAAGTAGTTAATTATGAGATTTATAGAAAGCAATTGGTTGATGGAAAATTGTAATTGATGATTAATGAATGGACTAACAAGAGGCTACCGAATTAATAGTAGGCTAGCACGGATGTGTCTATCCGTTAATAAAAGACCTTATATGGTAGTATAAGTATTCACTATAATGGTGGCATAAATAAGATTATTAGTCTTATCCAGTAGTTGGATAGGGCTTTTTTTATTTTGAAGGAGAGAAGATTATGAAAAATATTATTTTAACAGGAGATAGACCAACAGGACCACTTCATATTGGACATTATGTTGGTTCTCTTAGAAACAGAGTTTTAATACAAAATGAAGGAAATTATGATGAAATGTATGTTTTTGCAGCTGATGCTCAAGCATTAACAGACAATTTTGATAATCCAAAAAATGTACGTGAAAACGTTCTTGAAGTAGTAATGGATAATATAGCATGTGGACTTGATCCAAATAAAGTTGTGTTTTTTATTCAATCAGAGGTACCAGAACTTACTGAACTTACATTTTATTATATGAATTTAGTAACAGTATCAAGACTTCATAGAAATCCAACAGTTAAAGAAGAAATTAAGGTTAGAGGGTTTGATGAAAGTATTCCTGCAGGATTCTTTACTTATCCAGTTAGTCAAAGTGCAGATGTTACTGCATTTAAAGCAAATATAGTACCAGTAGGTGAAGATCAACTTCCAATGGTTGAACAAGCACGCGAAATAGTAAGAAAATTTAATTCAATATATAACACTAATGTTCTTGTTGAACCTAATGCTAAAATACCTGATACTGAGAATGAAAGAAGGCTTGTAGGTACAGATGGTAATGCTAAAATGAGTAAAAGTTTAGATAACTGTATCTATTTAAAAGATAGTCCAGAAGAAATAAAAAGAAAAGTATTTAGTATGTATACTGATCCAAATCATATTAAAGTAGAAGATCCAGGAAAAGTGGAAGGCAATACTGTATTTACATATTTAGATGTATTTTGCAAAGAAGATTCATTTAGTAAATATTTACCTGAATATAAAAAAATCTTGATGAATTAAAAAGAACATTATAGAAAAGGTGGTCTTGGAGATATGAAAGATTAAGAGATTCTTAAATGATATATTACAAGAAGAACTTAAACCTATAAGAGAAAAAAGAGAAGAATTAGAACGTAATCCTGAATATGTATTAAATGTTCTTAAAGAAGGAACAATGAAAGCAAGAAAGAAAGCAGGAGAAACATTAAAAGAAGTTAAAAAAGCGATGATGCTTAATTATTTTTGAATAGTGTAAAAAAACTATTCTTTTTTTGATTTACATGTAAACTCTATGTTCATAGACAAATGATTGTAAAACTAGTATAATCTAAAGTAGTAGGTGTTATATGGAAAAAGGAAATATTAAAGGACTTACTTCACAAGAAGTAAATGATAGAATTGTTAAAAAAATTTAGTTAATTATGTAGATGAGCCTAAAACAAAAAAACTATAAAAAAGAAATAATTAAATCTAATGTGTTTACTTACTTCAATTTTTCTTAATGTCTTTTTAGGTACACTTGTTATTATAAGTGGTATAGTATCTGGAAGAATATTATATGCTTTAAAGAATTGTCTATTTGTAGGAGTTATATTTACTAATACAATAATAAGTATCGCAGAAGAAATACTTGCTAAAAAGACAATTGATAAACTTAATGTAATTGCTGATACGAAGATAAAAACATTAAGAAATGGTAATGTAGTTGAAATATCAAGAGAAGAACTTGTGCTTGATGATGTATGTATTTATGGAATAGGTAATCAAGTAGTAACAGATTCAGTAATATTAGATGGTACTGTTGAAGTTAATGAATCATTTATGACAGGTGAAGCAAAAAGTGCTTACTAAAAAAAGCAGGAGATGAACTTATAAGTGGTTCATTTATAGTAAGTGGAAATGCGTATGTAAAAGTAAAAACATATTGGAAAAAGATAACTATATTTCTAAAAATAAGTAGTGAAACTAAATATGTAAAGGAAAAACTAACTCTGTTATATATAATTCATTTGAAAAAGATGCTTAAAATATTGAGTATTGCATTAATACCAGTTGGTATAATATTCTTTATAAATCAACTTGGTATTACAAATAATAATATTCCTAGTTCAATAATGAGTACAGTTAGTGCATTAATAGGCATGATACCAGAAGGTCTTGTACTTCTAACAAGTTCAGCAATGGCAGTAAGTGTTCTTAGACTTCGTAAATATAATGTACTTGTTCAAGATTTATATTCAATAGAGAATTTAGCAAGAGTAGATGTTATTTGCTTAGATAAAACTGGTACTATTACTGAAGGAACAATGGAAGTAAAAGATATAATTCCATATAAAGAAAAATAATATAGATGATATAAAAAAATGATACTTAGTAATTATGCTAGTGCTTTAGATGATCCATCTCCAACATTTAAATCTATTGAAAGTTATTTAGAAAAAAATGAATAATTATACTGTTGTTGATACGTTATCATTTTCAAGTATTAGAAAAATATAGTGGTGTTAAATTTAATGAAGGAACTTATTTTTTTAGGAAGTCCAGAGAATCTATCAAAAGAAAACTTCGATATTGATAAGTATCAAAATGATTATAGAGTTTTATTACTTGCTAGAGGTAGTGAACTTAATAATATAGATAAAGTTGTTCCTCTTGGATTTGTACTTATTCAAGATAAGATAAAAGGAAAAATGCTAATGTAACACTTGATTACTTTAAAGAACAAGGCGTTGATATAAAAAAATAATAAGTGGAGATAATCCAATAACTGTATCAAAAATTGCTGAAAGAGCAGGTATACAAAATATTAAAAGCATTGATATGTCAAAGATTAGTGATGAAGAGATACCTGAAATAATAAAAAGTCATAATGTACTTGGTAGGGTTAAGCCAGATCAAAAGAAGAAGATAATTCAAGCACTTAAAAATGATAATCATTTTGTAGCTATGACTGGAGATGGAGTTAACGATTGTCTTGCATTAAAAGAAGCAGATTGTAGTATAGCAATGGCTAATGGTAGTGAGGCTGCTAAAAATGTTAGTCAATTTGTACTACTTGATTCTAAAATAGATAATTTACCTCTTATATTAAAAGAAGGTAGGCGTAGTATAAATAATATTGAAAGAAGTTCATCATTACTTTTAAGTAAAACTATATTTACAATATTATTAATACTTGTATGTATATTTATGAGTACTGAATATTTCTTTATACCAATACATTTAACATTAATTACAATGTTTACAATAGGTATCCCATCATTTGTATTAGCACTTGAACCTAATACTGAACTTGTAAAGGGTAATTTCTTACTTAAAGTATTCTTAAAGAGTATTCCTAGTGCTATAACAGTTGTATTCAATGTAATAATTATTAATCTATTTGAAATAAACTTTTAATTTATCACCAGAACTTTGTAGTACACTTACAGTATTCTTAACAGCTACTACTGGATTTATATTCTTAAATAATATCTGTAAGACCATATAATTACTTAAGAGGTGCTTTGATGATATTCTTAACTCTAGCATTCTCATATTGCGCGATATTCCAAAATAGTTTCTTCAACATAGGACTAGTTCGTAAAGATACAATACTTGTATTTGTAGTATTATTCATATGTAGCATGTATATATTTGATAAATTAAAGATGTTAACAACAAACATATTAAAAAAAGACAAATAATATTTAAAATCTAAGACCACTTTGCTTAATATGCATAGTGGTTTTTCTATATGGTATTATTTGTTATTATGGTTTACACGTGATATAATGTTTCTTGGAGAGAAAAAGTATGAAAAAAATAGAAAAAAATGAATAAAAAAAGGATTTAATAAATATAATAATTCTTTTTAAGTGTGATAACAATTGTTGTAATATTTTGTATTCATGGTGGATATTTATATGGTTCAGAACTTGACTGGAATAATCAACATTCAATAATACCAGAATACTTTAGAAGTTTATTTTATAAGAATTTTGATTTATTTCCAGATCTTGCTTTGAATATTGGAAGTGGAGTTAACATATATAATTATAGTTACTATGGATTCTTAAGTCCAATCATACTAATAAGTTATCTTTTACCATTTATCAGTATGAAAAACATATATACAAATATCATCAATAATAGTTGTATATTCTAGTGTTATACTTTTTCTATTATTTTTTTAAGAAATAAATTTAAAGAAGATACATCACTTCTTGGAAGTATTGCTTTTTGCAACTGCAAGTCCATTATTATTTCATTCACATAGACATCTTATGTTTATCTCTTATATGCCATTTTTAATACTAGCACTTATTGGTGTTGATAAATATTTTTAAAAAAATGATAATAAAAAAATTATTAAGTGTTAGTATCTTGTTAATAATATTATGTAGCTATTACTATAGTGTTGGTTCTATAATATGTGTAGTGATATATGGAATATATAAATATATTTCATTAAATAAAAAAAGATAACAATAAAAAGCTTCTTTAAAGATGGATTTAGATTTTTTTATATCCAATTATCATTGGAATACTTATGTCATCTATATTATTAATTCCAACAGCATACGTTATATTAACAGGTAGAATGTCTAATATTGATTTAGTAACACTAAGTGATATATTAATACCTAAAATAAATGTTACGTTTCTATTATATAATTCATATGGAATAGGTCTTACATCTGTGTCTCTTATATCTCTTATAATACTTATGATGAATAAGAAAAGAGAAAATAAATATTTATTTTATATTTTATCATCATTGATAATTTTTCCAATAATAACATATCTACTTAATGGAGCAATGTATATTGATTCTAAAGTATTAATACCAATGTTACCTTTTATATTCTTATGTTATAGCAGTTATGTTTGATAATATATTCTTAAAGAAAGTAGATACTCGTAAGTTATTTATATATAGTTTTATATTGTTATTACTTGTATTCATAGGTAAAAAGTTCATATAGTACCTATTTCTATATTGAATATATTATTTCATTATTACTTATATATTTATTATTAATGAAGTTTAATTTTAAGAAAAACATTTATGACTATATTAATATTACTTTTTAACTACATATAGTATTATCGCTAATAAACATGATACATTTGTTAAAAAAGTAGTACTGTAAAAGATAATGATAAAATACAAGAATTAGTTAAAGATATAGATATAATAGATAGAATAGCTATTTTTTTAAAAAAACTATGGTATGAATGTTAACAATATATTTGGTAATACTAATATATATCAAAATTATGTTTATAGTAGTACTAGTAGTTCAATTTATAATAAATTTGTATTTGATATCTTTAATAGAGAAATGCAACATAGAAATAGGTCTATACTTAGTCCAGTAAATAATATAATGTTTTTTTAATGTTTATGAATAATAGGTATTTAGTAGGTGATAATATTAATACATTTGGTTATAAAGAAATAAAAAAAGAATAGGTGATACTAGTCTTTATGAAAATACAGATGTATTTCCATTTATGTATGTAAGTTATAATATATATAATAAGAAAAAAATTATGATAAACTTAGTTTTCCATATGATAATGAAGTGTTACTTAATAATACAGTTACTGATAATGGTAATAATACATACTATAATACTAAAAATAAAAAGAGATACCATTTGATAGAAGTAATATTAAATATATAGATTCAAATATAAGAATAAGTAATAACATAATTTATTCTAATAAGAAGAATAGTAAAATGATAATAAATGTTCCAGATGTTGCAAAAGGTAAAATATTATTTGTAAGCTTTAATTTATCAAATAATCAGTCTTGTGGTATAGGAGATATGGCTATATCAATTAATGGTAATATTAATAAAAAAACATGTAGTGAATGGAAATATTATAATGATAATGATACTTTTACATATGTAATATCTAATAGTAATTTAGATGAAGTAACAGTGAATTTCTTAAAAGGAGAATATCATATTGATAATTTAAAAACTATATTATATGTCTTATGATGATATAAAAAGATGTAAATAATAAAGTTACTAAAGTTAATATAAATAAAGTGGATGGTGATAATATATATGCATCAGTTAATACATTTAAAAGGTGGATATTTTTGTAACAAGTTTACCTTATGATAAAGGATATATAGTATATGTTGATGGTAAAAAAGTAGAAACAGAAATGGTTAATACATTTGCATTAGGATTTAAATTAGATAAAGGAAATCATAATATTAAAATAACATATAATAGTCCTTTTAAAAATATAGGTATTATATTATCAATACTTGGAATAGTGTTATATATATTTGATAACTATAAAATAATCAAAAAGAAATAGTCAGTAGTTTATAAAATTATTGACTTTTTTTCATAAAAAAAGAAGTGTTTTTTTAAAAAGTTTTCTCTTATAATAATATTAGAGGGAATATAAAAGAGTATATTTATTATTTAGTCTCTTTGTGTTATTATATTTTTTTATGGGAAATTTTATATCGGGAAATATTAGTAAAATTATATATCAAAGTAATAGTGGTCCATATAAAGTTGGAATTTTTTTAGAGTGAGAGAAACTAATGATAAAAAAAGTTAGAATCATATATAAATAAGAATATAGGATTCACTGGTTCATTTAATGAAATAAATAGTGATGTTGATTATATATTTTATGGTAATCTCGTTAATCATCCTAAATATGGTATTCAATATAATGTAGAAAGTTATGAAGTAAAACCACCTAGTGATAAAGATAGTTTAATATTATATTTAAGTAGTGGTATGTTTCCTGGTATAGGTGAAAAAGACCAGCTAAAAAGAATAGTTGATAAATTTGGACTTAATACAATAGATACAATTAAAAATGATTATCCAAGTGTGGCTACTGTTAGTGGTATGACTATTACTAAAAGCAAGACGTATGCATGATAAAATAGTTGAAAATGAACTTAATCAAGAATTAATTATTAAATTAAATGAATATGGATTTACTATAAAAGAAGCAATAGAACTTACTAATACATATGGTAAAAACATTATTTGATATACTTGAAAAATAATATATATATGTTAA
The DNA here is from genome assembly GCA_022010095.1 of Clostridium sp. Lineage (GTDB taxonomy): Bacteria > Bacillota_I > Bacilli_A > RF39 > UBA660 > CAG-1000. The sequence continues at coordinate 647,798 of CP091739.1, read as the reverse complement.
TAGAAGAAGTACCATTTGATAAACTAGATAGAATATTTCTTATGAATCATAATGAAATGAATGAGAAATAGAATTATGGCACTTATAACTCATAATATAGAAGTAATGTGTTATGAAAGTGGAGATACATTAATAAATTGTGAAGAATTATTTATAAAATTTAAAAAAAGATGTTTCATAGGTGAATTTACTAGTTCTTCATACTTAAGTTATTTACATAAATTACTTGATATGAAAAAAAGATAGTTATTATAGATAATATGGTTGGTTTAAGAAATTTCTATGATGCTGAAAAATGAAATTATTAAAACAATATTCAATATAAATAAAAATTAAAGAAACATATAAAGATGAAAAAAATTAATAAATTAATAAGTGCCTATGAGAAAAAGAAATAATATTATATTTAATGATGAACAAAAAGAATGCGATTAAAGGTGCGATAAAAAATAATTTTTATATTATAACAGGTGGTCCTGGTACTGGTAAAACTACTATAATTAAGGCAGTTGTTGATATTCTTAAAGATTTAACTAAACTTAATTATAATGATATAGCATTACTTGCGCCAACTGGTAGAGCTAGTAAAAGAATAGCAGAAAGTGTAGGTGCTCAAGCATCAACAATACATAAATTTTTAAAATGGAATAAAGAAACAGGTGCTTTTTCAGTAGACGAATATAACAAAAGTAGTGAAAAAATTGTTATAGTTGATGAAGCAAGTATGATAGACATATTCTTATTTACAAGTTTGCTTCGTGGACTTAGAAATGATGTTAAACTAATACTAGTTGGAGATAAAAAAATCAATTACCATCAATAGGTCCAGGAGATTTACTTAATGATTTACTTGCATTTGATAAAAATATGTAAAAACTAAATTAGAAACAATATATAGAGTTAAAGATGGAAGTTATATAATAGATCTTGCAAATGATATAAAAAGATTATAAACATTTTGATTCAATTAGTAATGATTATAGTGATTTTAAATTTATAGAAAGTAGTGATACTAATATAAAAACATATCTAACTGCGATGTGTGAAAAGACTATTGAAAGAGGCATTAACATAGAGAATTTCCAAGTACTTGCGCCTATGTATAAAGGATTAAATGGAATAGATGCATTAAATGAACTAATGGCTAACATATTCAATAGTAAAAAAACGAGAAATATAAAAATAGGTGATAAATACTATAGAATAAATGATAAAAGTAATACAACTTGTAAATGATGTAGATAATAATGTATTTAATGGTGATATAGGTTATATAGAAAAATATATATACTGAAGATGGCAAAACAGTAGTAGAAATAAATTACATGGGAAATACTGTTACATATAGAAGTGGAGAATATGATAAATTTAATCTTGCATATGCGATAAGTATTCATAAATCACAAGGTAGTGAATATGATAATGTTGTTATAATACTTGCTCATAGTTTTAATAGAATGTTTTACAATAAACTAATATATACAGCAGTAACAAGAGCAAAGAAATCACTTGTTATACTAGGTAGTTTAGATTCACTTAATAAATCAATAGAAACAACATATTCAACAAATAGAAATACATATTTAAAAGTGTATAATAATAAAAAATAAGTTAATAATAATATCAAGGAGAGTGATATTATTAAAAACATTTGAAAAAAATGATGTATATGGCTGGTGGTATGGGAATAATGTTTATCTATAAAAACATATGAAAGAGATATAGATAAATTTATAAAGAAAGCCAGTAAAAAAATAAATGATTTGAAATAGTCTTTTAGGACTATTTTTTTCATATTCTTTGTTATATAATTTAATATATAAGGAGTGATCAGATGATAGAAAGATTTAGACGTGATGAAAATAAAAAAGTTAATAATGAAAAAAAGTAAATGAACTTGTTAGAACTGGTAATAGAGTTTTAAATATTCTTTATATACTTTTTTTATTATATTACTTGTATATGTGCTTGGATTAATATTAAAAAGAATGGAAAAATATTTAATTTTTATAGGTAAGATACTTTCAATAATATCACCATTATTTATAGGATGGTTAATTGCTTGGTTACTTCATCCACTTGTTAATAAGTTAAGAGAAAAAAAGGTGTTAATAAATTACTTAGCGTTATTATTACTTATGTTATATTACTTGTAATAATATATTTGATGTTTGCATTAACATTACCTTCACTTGGTGAACAAATAACAGAACTAGTTTCATCAATACCTAAAATAGCAAGTGATGCGAAAGAATGGATTAATAATATATTTGTTAAATTATCTAATTTAAGTTTAGAAAAATTTAGATACTATAAAGAAATCATTTTTTTCTTAAAAAAATAGAAACATTTGCATCTAATATACAAACTAGTTTACCAGAGTATGCAGTTAATGTTGTTAGTGCTATAGCGAGTGGTGTTGGTAAGATAGCACTTAGTTTAATACTTGGTTTCTATATATTATTTGATTTTTGATAAGTTTACTGATAGTTTTTATAAAAATTATTTCCAAAAAAAGAGTAGAAAAGAAGTTAAATATTTATTAGAAAAAAATTAGATGAATCATTATATTCATTTGTAAGTGGAACATTATGGTTATCATTATTATTATTTGTTGTATCTGTAATAGGTTTCTCAATAATAGGATTAAATGCTCCGGTTTTAGTTGCATTCATATGTGTTGTTACTAACTTAATACCTTATATTGGACCATATATGGGAGCTGCAGTAGCTGGTGCGATAGGATTTGCTCAAAGTGGTTTAATTGGTATTTTAACACTTGTATTTATACTTATAACGCAAACTATAGATGGTAATGTACTTCAACCATTAGTAATGAGTAAAAAGATGAATCTAAGTCCAATAACAATTATATTATCATTATTAATATTTGAATATATGTTTGGAATAATAGGTATGGTTATTGCTACACCAGTAGTAGCACTTTTAAAAGATTATTTATGTATTCTTTGATGAAAAAAATATGATTTCTTTGGTTATAGAGAAAGAAATGAAAAAGAAGAATAGTTCACATTTAGTGAATTATTTTTTTAGTCAAAAAGTAAAACAAAATTCAGCCAAAATGTAAAGTAAAACTCGGCCAAAATGTAAAATGAAAATGAGCCAAAATGTAAAATGAAAATGAGCCAAAATGTAAAATAGCTATTCACAAATAGTATAAAAATATGTTATACTTTGATTATGGAGGAGAAATTATGAATAATTATATACCTAGAATTATAGATGATATATTACAAAAACAAATTAGAATATATGGCGGCAGTATATATAGAAGGATGTAAATGGTGTGGTAAATCTACTACTGCTAGACAATTTGCTAAAAGCTATATTGAATTTCAAGATCCGGATAAAAAAGCTCAATACGATAAAATGAATCAAACTAAGCCATCATTATTCTTAGAAGGTGAAAAACCAAGATTATTTGATGAATGGCAAATGTATCCAGTAGTATGGGACTCTATTAGAACAGATGTAGATCATACTTCTAAAAAAGGTCAATATATTTTGACAGGATCAGCAAGACCTGCTGAAGATTCTGTTATGCATACTGGTACTGGAAGAATATCAAAATTACTTATGAGGCCAATGTCATTGTTTGAATCAAAAGAATCAAATGGAAAAGTTTCACTAAAAGATATAATAGATGGGAAAGATATAAGTGCTGTTTCAAATTTATCATTTGATGATTTAATTAATGCTATGAGAAGGGCGGATGGCCTGAATCATTAAATATAGAAGGAGATAATAAATATAAACTATCTAAAGAATACATAAAAAAAGCCTTTTAAATGAAAAATGTTAAAAATTCTTGATGGGGTAGAAAGAAATCCACAAAAGATGGCAGCTTTTACTAAAAAAGTTTATCAAGAAATGTTTCTACAAATACAAATAAATCAACAATACTTAGCGATGTTAAAAAAATGAATTTTATAACGAGATGTCAAGACCAACTTTAGATGATTATTTAACTGCATTAGAAAGATTATATATATTAGAATATGTTCCTGCAACTAATTTAAATTTAAGATCAAAAAAACTCCACTTAGAGTTGCACCTAAAAATTGAATTGGTTGATCCATCACTTGTAATTTCGTCATTATCATTAACTAGAAATGATTTAATTAACGATTTAAACTTTACAGGATTTATTTTTGAAAATATGTGTATGCGTGATTTAAAAATATATGCAGAATCATTAGATGCAACTTTATCATATTATAGAGATAAAAAAATGATGTAGAAGTAGACTGCATATTAAAAAAACTTCTGATGATAAATGGGGAGCTATAGAAATAAAAACTAGGTGCTGGAGAAATACCCGAAGCAATAGAAAATCTAAAAGAATTTAAAGATAAAGTGTATACGGATAAATATGGTGAACCATCATTCCTAATGGTGTTAACAGGTTCAGAATATTCATATAAAAGAGAAGATGAAATTTATGTTGTTTCAATAGGAACATTAAAAAAATTAATTATTTATTCCATTGACTTTAATACTCTTATGATATAAAAATTAAATTATAATAGGAGGAGTTATGAAGAAGGTAGTAATTAAAGAATTTGATAGAACATTATTAGGTATTGATCTTATGCTTTATTGTTTCTTTGTAGTTGTAGGTTATATAATGTTAAGATTTCCAGAGTTAGATTCATTAAGAGCAACTGAATATATTTCACCACTTTTTCTATATGTTTGCATTTATGTCTTTAGTAGCATACTTTGTAAACAGAAGGCCAGAAGATTATGAATTCTTATTCTTTGGACTTATTAATATAATAGTTGGAACATATGTACTTGTTAATGAATTATTCCCTAATAGTTGTTTAATAGTAGGTAGTGCTATACTAATTTATTCAATTGCTAATGTATTAAATAAAGGATATCATACTAATAAAAATGATTAATAATAATGATATCAATGTATTTGCTAAATTAGCAATAACAATATTATTAACAATGTTAAGTATAATTGTTGTAGTTGATTTATATAATCATGAAGAAGGTACTAGTATGATACTTGGTTATTACTTTATGGGATTTGGATTAGTTAGTTTACTTGAACCATTATTAATGATACTTACTAGAAATCCAAAAAAATAGAAAAGTATTTAACATCATTAAGTAAAGATGATAAAAAAAGATATCAAAAACTAAAAAAAGAAAACAACAACTATTAAAGAAATTAAGAAAAAAAGAAACCTGTTAAGAAAGACTAGTTAGTCTTTTTTTATTTGCATAATGAAAAGTGTGAAATTTGCTTGTTAGAAAAATTAATTCATTTTTTTATACAATAGTTACATATACATTATTGAGGTGAAAAACATGGATATAATTAAAGTATCAAGTAAAAGTATTTCTCAAAAGGTAGCTGGTAGTATAGCTAATTCTTTTAGAGAAGGAGTACATGAAGTAGAAATACAGACAGTAGGAGCAGGAGCAGTAAATCAAGCTATAAAAAGCTATATCTATTGCTAGAGGATTTGTCGCACCACTGGGTCTTAATTTAATTTGTACTCCTGCTTTCTATGATGTAATAATAGATGGTAAAGAGAAAAACAGCAATTAAATTATTAGTTGAAAGTAAATAAGCAAGCAATTGCTTTTTTTATTTTGTTTTGTTACCTTTACTATCGTAAAATAAAGTATCTTTTTATTTAATTATACTATATTTTTTTAAAAGAAAAATTTAAGCGATTGACATATATAACTTGGATTTTTTTAAATTAATATAGTACAATAAATTAAAGGAGGAATAACATATGACTAAAACAGACAAAAAAATAAGAAAAAAATTATTGCTATTGTATTTGGTGTTTTATTAATTGCTATAATTATTTTTCTTACTATGGTTTTTTTCAATCGTAAGTTTGATGTCATTTTTTTGATTTTTAATAATGGTGACAAAGAAGAAACTATTAAAAATTAAATATCAACAAACCATTAATGAAAAAAAGACATCAAAAACTCAAAAAGATTTGGGAGAATCATTTATCGCTTGGTATGAAGTAATTGGTATTAAAGAAAAAGAAGATGTTTTATCTGATAAACCATTTGACTTTAATACTAAAAATTAATAAGAGTATTAAACTAAAAAGCTCTTTACGAGTTGAAACAATTACTATTACTTTTTGATTCTAAAGGTGGTAGTGCTGTTGATCCTATTACTATTAATAAGGGTGCTGAGCTTATCCTTCCAAAAAATCCTACATATTCTGGTTATACTTTTAAAGGATGGTATGATAAAAATGATACTCAAATCCATAATAATGCTCTTTTTAGAAGAAGATACTACTTTATATGCTAAGTGGGAAAAAAATAGCGCCTAAGAAAGAAGAGAAAATTTCTTTATCCTTAAGTAGAAATACTCTTCATATTAATGGTATTAAAAAAAGCTACAGCTACAGCTAAAGTTAAAAAAATTCTAGTGGAAAAAGTTACTTATTCATTAAGTAATACGAACTGTATGACTATTAATAAAAATACTGGTGCTATCAGCGTTTCTTCTAATCCTAAAAAAATTGTTCTAATGGTGCTACAATTACGGTAACTGCCAAAACACCTAGTGGAAAAAGTGCAACAGCTACCATTTATTATGAAAAAGATTTAGCCTTAACTTACGATGGTAAAAACCTATACTAAAGATGATAAAGCCAGTGGTAAAAATTCAACTTTCACTGTTAAAGCTAATCAAAATGTTAGCTGGAATATAGATGCTGCTGTAAAGCCATCATATCGTTACACTTATAAAGATTATAAAAATAAAACAGCTACATCCGTAACTGGTGGATATACTATTGATAGTATCGTAGAATCAACTGGTGCTATTAGTAAGGTAACCACTGATGTTAAAGTAACTGCTACTACAAAAGCTAACCAAAAAAATATCTTTAATAATAAAAACCTTATGTAGCATAAAAAAATTAAAAAGATGATACATATAAAGAAATAATTATCTATAATATAAATAATATAAGTTTACTAAGTCTAATAATTAGAAAAAAATTGAGAGATTTCGTTATTTGAAAAAAACTTTAATATTTATGTGATGGTTGTACTTAATTTAATATGTACTCTTGCTTTCTATGATGTAATAATAGATGGTAAAGAGAAAACAGCAATTAAGTTATTAGTTGAAAGTAAATAAGCAAGCAATTGCTTTTTTTACTTTTTTTATATTATAATTTAGTTAGAGTAGGTGACTAAGTTATGAAGATAGATAGAAAGTATATAATAATAGGAATATGTATGATAATAGGTGCTATCTTAACAGCAACTCTTGCTTTTGTAGGACCTAATATAATAACAGGTGGAACAATTAATGATACAAAAGTAGTTACTGGTAATTTAAAATTAAGTGTTACTGATACAACTGTTAATATAAGTAGTATGGCTCCTATTAGAAGTAGTAATTATGAAACAGAAGCTTTTAAAAAGGAATTTACTATTAGTAGTAGTAATAGTACTCTTAATGGATGCATGAAACTTTATCTTAACTTTAATAGTATTTCAGAACAATTAAAGAGTGAATACTTAGTTTATAAAGTAGTTTCAAGTACAGGAAACGTAAGTGAAGGATCATTTAAAGATATAGCTGATAATAAATTATTAATATATGATAGTGATTTTATAGAAAGTAGTAAAAAGTATTACATACACACTTTATATATGGTTAAGATATGTAGAAGATCCTACAATAAGTTTAGCAAGTTTACTTGGTACATCAGTAAATGCATATGTATCAGTAAATGGAAGTGATGCTAAAGAATCAACTAGTTGTAAATTTGATAGTTCAAAGAAGATAAGTTATGTTGTAACATTCTTTAATGAAGATGATAAAAACAGTATTAGAGTCAAGAAAAAGTAAGTTCAGGCTCAATATTAAGTTCATTACCTAGTAATGGTAGATATTATACTAAAGCGAACGCTAATGGTACGGAATATACAACTAGTTCAACAATAAACGATGATGTCATGTTGTATGTTATGATGGAGCCTAATTCATTCAGTACCGATTCATGGATTACAATATCTAAAGCAGTTAAAAATAATAATATAAGTAAATACAACGTAGGCGATACAAAAAAAATTGATATGGGTACTTATGGAACTCATACTTTAAGAGTAGCAAACACATCCACACCAAGTGAATGTAATACATCAGGTTTCTCACAAAGTGCATGTGGATTTGTACTTGAATTTGCAGATATTATAACAAGACATAAAATGAATGATACAGATACAAATGTAGGAGGATGGCCAGCAACAAGCATGAGAACATTTGTAAATAATGATATATATAATGCAATACCAAGTGAAATAAAGAATGCAATAATAGATACAACAGTAGTATCAGGATATGGAAGTACAAGTGGAGAAACAAACTTCACATCAACAGATAAATTATATTTATTAGCACCAAAAGAAATATATACAAATTTTTCTAGTAGTGGTGATGCAGCAAAAGATTTAACAAGAACCTTAGATTATTATACAAGTATAGGAGTAACGACTAGTAGTTATAGTGGAGCAATAAAGAAAAATGGAACTAGTGCTAAGTTATGGTGGCTTCGCACGGCTTATTCTAATGATACTAGCGGTTTCTTAATTGTTGGCACTAGCGGGGATTGGGGTATCGGCATTGCTGGTGGTAGAAGCGATGTCGCTCCAGCTTTCCGATTGGGATAATATATAAAGCATATGTAAACTAGAGCAAAACGTAATTGGAAGAGAGAACAAAAACAAACTCCGACTTAAAACAAAAAAAGTATGAAAGATGTTATGAAGTGACTACTCCATGCGAAAGCACGGGTAGGAGGATAAGAACTAAAAACTAATGCATTGGTTATGGGATGTTTGCCTTTAGGCAGAATGTTAAATTTTGAATTATTGAGTTAATAATAAATAAAGCAGTGGAAAGGATAAATATGGAAGATACTTTAAGGTGTTTAAAGGAAGTACATAGTGGTTCATTGTTGATAATATTATATGGTAATAGTTTAAGAGTGTATGATGATGATGCTCATATTGTAGAATACGTTACTCATGTAATAGGTAGGGAAGATGTAGTAATACTTAAATTCAAATATTTAGAAAAACTTATGAAAAAGACTTAGAAGTCATCATATAAGTTATGTTGTTCTTGATAGTTCTAATAACTATAATATGTATGACTATTATTATACTGAATTAAATACATATGATAGGTATTTAAGAAGAAGTAAAATGTTTAATAAATATCGTAAAGTGTTAATAAGATTTTATAATTTTATATTCGAGTATTACGTTTAATAATTAGTGCATGCTAATTATTTTTTTGTAAAGGAGTATTAATCATATAGAAAAAAAGAATAATAAATAGTGTATAATATTTTTTTATGGATAGAGGTGAAGTGAATGTTAGATACTATATTTACATATGCGACTAAAATACTTGATTTATTAATTTTATGGTTAATAATATATAAGTTATTTAAGTATGCTAGAAATAATTTTAAACTAACATTAATATTAAAAGGTATAATAATTATTGCAGTACTTAAATTTGTAAGTGATAAGATACATTTAAATACTGTAGGTATAATTTTAGAATATGTTATTTCCTGGGGCCCACTTGCAGTAATAGTTATATTTCAACCAGAAATTAGAACGGCCCTTGAAAGTATTGGTAGAAGTCAATTACTTGGTAGACATAAAACTCTTACTGTAGATGAACGAGAAAAACTTGTATATGAAATTATTAATGCAGTTGAATATCTTAAGAAGAATAGAATTGGTGCGTTAATAGTACTTGAAAGGGATTATAGTTTAGCTCAATATATAGAACCAGCTAATAAGTTATATGCTGATATTAGTAGTGAATTATTAATATCAATATTCTTCCCAAACAATCCTCTTCATGATGGTGGAGTTATTATACAAGGAGATAAAATTACTTGTGCTGGAAGTGTATTTCCAACTAGTATGAATCCATCAATATCTAAAAGACTTGGTACTAGACATAGAGCGGCTCTTGGGATAAGTGAAAGCACTGATGCAATAGCAATAGTAGTAAGTGAAGAAACTGGTAGAATTTCTATAGCAGTTGGTGGTACATTAAATTATAATTTATCATTAGATGATGCTAGAATGTTACTATTAGAAGAGTTACAACCAAAGAAAGAAACATTCTATGAAGCTGATACTGAAGCAGAAAGTGAGAGTGATAAAGATGAAAAAACTACTAACTAGTATAGGTAGATTCTTTTGGTAAGATATTTAAATTCTTATATAAGATTCTTGATGTTATAATAATTGTTCCGCTTTCTAAATTCTTCTATTTTATAGGGGATAAATTAAGTAGTAAAAATGGAGGTTTTGAGAAATTCTTAAATAATCCTAATACATTAGTATATTTATCATTATTCTTTGCACTTATAATATTCTTTGCAGTTGATAATGATGTTGTTAATTTAACTGGTAGTGAAAGTGTAGTACTTACTAAAAATACCTATAACGGCTGATTATAATGAAGAAGAATATGTTGTTGAGGGAATACCTGAAACTGCTGATATAGTTTTAATGGGTAAAAAGAGTGGTTTATATTTAGCAGAACAACTTGTTGATGAACATAAGTTAACTCTTGATTTAAGTGGTTATACTTCTGGTACTCATAAAGTTAAACTTAAATATAATAATCCAATTAAACTTGATTATAAATTAGATCCATCAAAGATAACGCTTGTTATACATTCTAAGATTAGTGAAAGTAGAACTATAACAGCTGATATACTTAATAAAGATAAACTTAATGAAACATTTGTTATAAGTAGTGTTAAACTTGATAGAGATACAGTAATAATTAAGTCTTATAAAGAAAAATTAGAGAATGTTGCTAGTGTTAAAGCATTAGTTGATGTAAATGCTCTTAATGTTGATAAACCTGGTGAATATAAACTTGAAAATGTTAAATTAGTAGCATATGATGAAATGGGTACTGAGATTACTAATATAGAAATAGTTCCAGGTACAATTACTGCTACTGTTACTGTTACTTCACCAAGTAAGGTTGTTCCAGTTAAAGTAGTTCCAGTTGGAGATGTGGCTAGTGGAAGTGCTATTGGTTCAATATCAGCAAATGTTAATACAGTTACATTATATGGTGATGATGAAACATTAAAATCTATTGATGAAATAACTGTTGATATCAATGTTGATGGTTTAAGTAAAGATAAGACATATCAAGAAACAATTGAAAAACCTAATGGTGTAAGAAGTATGTCTAATACAAATATTACAATTAAGGTTGTAATGGAAAAGGAAACATCTAAAGAATTTAAAGATATTCCACTTACATTTGAAAAATTTAAATACTGAGAAATATAGAGCACTTGCTTCTAGTCAAAGTGATACTAAAGTTAATGTAGTTGTTAAAGGAGTTAAAAACTTTACTTGATAAATTAAATAGTGAGAATATTAAAAGCTTATGTTGATTTAAGTGACTTAGCAGAGGGCGAATATGAAGTTCCTGTTATGGTTACTGGAGATGATGTAAGATTAAGTTATTCATCTAGAACTACAAAGATTAAAGTAATAATTAATAAGAAATAGTAGAAATGCTATTTCTTTTTATATAGTGTACTCTTGATAGTTGTACTGACAATTTTGATATTATCAGTAAATCTGTCAAAAAAATATTTAAAAAAATTAAATAAAAAAATTAAATAAAAAAAGTACTTTACAAACCAATATTTATATTGTATAATCTAATTCATGAAGTGACCAAAGACAGTAAGTACAGAAGTAAATCTTACCGAGGAAACAATGAATAATGACGATTATTATGAGTTTCCTTGTCATGAGGAAACTTTTTAATTTATGAAAGGAGACTATATGGCAAGTAAAGAGATACTTAAACAAAAAGAAGCTGTTGTAAAAGAAATAACTGAAAAAAACTTAATAATTCTAAAAACATTCTTGTTATTAAATTATCAAGGTTTAACAGTTAGTGAATTTGCAGAGTTAAGAAGAAGTTTAAGAGAAGTTAATTCTGATGTAAAAATTTATAAAAAAATACTCTTATGAATATTGCACTTAAAAAAATAAGAATATTGCTTTAAATGATTACATGGAAGGACCTAATGCTTATCTTTTTCGCTGATTCAATTATTGAACCAATTAAGGTTGTTAGTAAATTCGCTAAAGAACATCCAGCACTTGAAATTAGAGTTGGATATATTGATAACGAACTAGCTGATACTAAGATCATTAGTGATTATGCTACTATTCCAAGTATGGAAGGATTACTTACAATGTTTGCTGGTGGCTTAATTGAACATGTAAGAAATTTAAGTATTGCATTAAATCTATATGCTGAAAAGTTAGAAGAGGGAGGAAATAATTAATATGGCAAAGATTGAAAAACAAAGAAATTATTGAAGCTTTAAAAGAAAAAACTATTCTTGAAGTTAAAGAATTAGTTGATATGATGAAAGAAGAATTTGGTGTTGATCCAAGTGCTGTTGCTGTTCTGCTGCTCCTCTTTGCAGTAGAAGAAGAAGCAGATACAGGTGTTAAGAATGTAGTTCTTAAGAGTGCTGGAGCTCAAAAATTACAAGTTATTAAAGTAATTAGAGAAGCTACTGGATTAGGTCTTAAAGAAGCTAAAGATATCGCTGATGCTGGTGGAAATGTTAAAGAAGGAATTCCTGCTAGTGAAGCTGAAGAATTAAAAGCTAAATTAGAAGAAGCTGGCGCTACTGTAGAATTAGCTTAATTTTGGAAAAGGGCCTTTTGATTAAGGCTTTTTTTGCGTATTTAAGAGAGAAATAGAAGAAGGAGAATTATGAGTCATTATTTTGAAAATGATAAGAACTTAAAAAGTGAAATTAGAGAGTTAAGTTACAAATATAATTCTTCTTTTTTCATATTTTATAGTGATAATGGAGTATTTAGTAAAAATAATATAGATTATGGAAGCAAATTACTAATTGAAACATATTTAAAAGAAAATGATATTAATGAAAAACGCGTTCTTGATGTGGGATGTGGATATGGATTTCTTGGTATAATGGTTAGTAGAGTAACAGATAGTTACGTTGAAATGATTGATATTAATTCAAGAGCTGTTCATCTAACTAATATGAACATAAAAAGATATAAAGATTTTAAAGGTAAAACATATGTAAGTAACGTTTATGAAAATGTAGAAGGTAAATACGATATTATCATTACTAACCCACCTATAAGGATAGGTAAAGAAAAATTATTAGAGATACTAATTGGTGCTTTTGATCATTTAGAAGATAACGGACTTTTATATTATGTTATTCGTAAGGATCAAGGTGCTTTTAAGTATAAAGAAGATACTAGAAGAAAAATAGTATCAATGTTGAAGTTATAAATAAAGATAAAGGATATTTTTATTTATAGAGCAAAGAAATGTTAATAAAGTTTACAATTTTTGACAAATTATTATTGACTTATTGAAAAGCATTGTGGTAAAAATTTTATATTGCAGTACATTTGTTTTATTTTTTTAAAAATTTGTGTTCTTTAAAAAAATTTAGGATTGGGGGTGAAATAGTGGCATACAAAACAGTAAAAATTTGGTGACCATAGAGAAAGAAGAAGTTTCTCAACAAAGCGTTCTACGCTAGAACTTTCTAACTTATTAGAAGTTCAAAAAAAGATTCGTTTGACTTATTTTTTTAAAGGAAGGAATAAAGGAAGTATTTGAAGATATTTTCCCAGTAGAAAGTTTTTCAGGTTCATTATCACTTGAATTTGGTGATTATTATTTTGATGAGCCTAAATATTCTGTTAAGGAAAGTCGTGAGAGAAAAGTTACTTATGCTGCTCCTTTAAAGGTAAAAGCAAGACTATTTATCAATGAAACAGGAGAAGTAAAAGAACAAGAAGTGTTCTTAGGTGACATGCCTTTAATGACTGATACTGCATCATTTATTATTAATGGAGCAGAAAGAGTTATTAACTCACAACTTGTTATGGGACCATCTTGCTACTACAAAAATGAAGTAGATAAGAGTGGTAGAAATATCATTTCAAGTGAAGTTAGACCTAATAAAGGTACTTGGTTAGAGTATGAACTTGATGCAAGAGGTATTTTATATGTAAGAATAGATAGAACTAGAAAAGTTCCTCTTACTACACTACTTCGTGCATTTGGACTTTCTAGCGATGAAGATATACTAAAATTATTTGGTAAAGATGAATATTTAATTAATACTTTAGAAAAAAAGATTCTACTAAGAATACTGATGAAGCATTAATTGAAATATACGAAAAGTTAAGACCAGGGGAACCAGCTACATTAGATTCAGCTAAAAATCAATTAATCGTAAGATTCTTTGATAAATTTAGATATGATTTAGGTAAAGTTGGTAGATACAAATTCAATAAGAAATTAAACGTTATTGATAGACTTTTAAATGTTAAAATAGCACAAGATATTGTTGTTGATGGCGAAGTTAAGGCTAAAAAAGGTACATTAATAACTAAAGAGTTACTTGAAGAATTAAAGCCAGTGTTCGCAGGTGGCTATGGTGTAAAAAGAAGTAACTATAAATGAAGAATTAGATACTTATAATAAAAATACAAGAAATACTTGTATATAGTCCTGAAGATGAAACTAAGATTGTTAAAGTTATAGGTAATGATCAAACAATAGATACCAAGAGACTTACTATAAGTGATGTTTATGCTTCATTATCATATTATATATGTTTATTATATGGTATTGGTAAATTTGATGAAATAGATCACTTAGGTAATAGACGTGTAAGACAAGTAGGAGAATTAATTCAAAATCAATTTAGAATTGGTGTTGCTCGTATGGAAAGACAAATTAGAGATAAGATGTCTACACAAGAGATAGATGCAGTTACTCCTAAGTCATTAATTAATATAAGACCAATAACTGCTGCTTTAAAAGAATTCTTTGGTAGTAGTCAACTTTCTAAGTTCATGGAACAAATTAACCCATTATCAGAACTTAATGATAAACGTAGACTTAGTGCTTTAGGTCCAGGTGGTTTATCAAGAGATAGAGCTGGTATGGAAGTTCGTGATGTTAATCCATCACACTATGGTAGAATTTGTCCAATAGAAACTCCAGAAGGTCAAAACATTGGACTTATTACTTCTCTTGCTAGTTATGCTAAAATTAATGAGTATGGATTTATAATGACTCCATATAGAAAAGTAGTTGATTGTAAAGTTACTGATGAAATAGTTTACATGACTGCTGATGAAGAAGAAGATTATTATATCAGTCAAGCGACAATTGATGTTGATAAAGATGGATATATTACTGATGCAACTGTTCCTGTAAGATTTAATCGTGATAACATGATAGTTGCTAAAGAAAAAGTTAATTATATAGATGTTTCACCATCACAAATAGTATCTGTTACAACAAGTATGATTCCATTTATGGAACATGATGATGCTAACAGAACACTAATGGGTGCAAACATGCAAAGACAAGCTGTACCATTAATGATTACTGAGGCTCCTATTGTAGGAACTGGAGTTGAAGCAGCTATTGCAAGGGATTCTGGATGTTCTGTAGTATCAGATATTGATGGTGTAGTTGAATATGTTGATGCTAAAAAGATTATTGTAAAAGGTGCTACTGAAAAGCATACTTATGAACTTATTAGTTATCAAAGAAGTAACAATGAAACATGTTATAATCAAAGACCAATTGTTCATAAAGGTGAACAAGTTCATAAAGGTGAAATAATTGCTGATGGACCTTCTACTGATATGGGAGAAATTGGACTTGGTAAAAACTTAGTTGTAGCATTCATGACTTACAATGGTTATAACTATGAAGATGCTGTTATTCTAAATGAAAGAATAGTTCGTGATGATGTTCTTACATCTGTTCATATTGAAATGAAAGAAATAGAATGTCGTGATACTAAACTTGGACCTGAAGAATTTACAAGAGATATTCCAAATGTAGGTGAAGAAGCTCGTCGTAATTTGGATGAAAATGGTATCGTAGCTATTGGTACAGAAGTTAAAGAAAATGATATTCTTGTTGGTAAAGTTACTCCAAAAGGAATGCAAGAATTATCAAGTGAAGAAAAATTATTACATGCAATCTTCGGTGAGAAGACTCGTGAAGTTCGTGATACATCACTTCGTGTTAGCCACGGATGTTCAGGAATTGTACATGATGTTCAAATATTCACTAAAGAAAACTCTGATGAACTTCCTGCTGGAGTTTCAAAAGTAGTTCGTGTATATATAGTTAAGAAGAGAAAGATTCAAGTTGGAGATAAGATGGCTGGACGTCACGGAAATAAAGGTGTTTGTTCATTAATTCTTCCATCAGAAGATATGCCATATTTACCAGATGGTACTCCAGTTGATGTTATCTTAAACCCATTAGGTGTTCCTTCTCGTATGAACTTAGGACAAATACTAGAATTACACTTAGGTATGGCTGGTAAGAAACTTGGTGTACATTATGCAACTCCAATATTTGATAGTGCTACTGAAAAAGATATTCAAGAAGAAGTAGCTGAAGCTGGACTTGATCCTGACTATAAGACTTGGTTATATGATGGTAAAACTGGTGAAAAATTTGATAAGAGAGTATCAGTTGGTGTCATGTATATGATAAGACTTGTACATATGGTTGATGACAAGATTCATGCAAGAGCAACAGGACCATATAGTATGGTTACACAACAACCACTTGGTGGAAAAGCTCAATTTGGTGGTCAAAGATTTGGAGAAATGGAAGTTTGGGCATTATATGCATATGGTGCTGCTCATATCTTACAAGAAGTTCTTACAATTAAATCTGATGATGTAGTTGGAAGAGTTAGAGTATATGAAGCACTTGTTAAAGGTAAACCAATTCCAGAACCAGGTGTTCCAGAATCATTTAGAGTATTAATTAAAGAATTCCAAGCATTAGGTTTAGATATTCAAATAGTTAATAAAGATGGTTCTTTAAAAAGAAATAAAAAGATTTAGAAAATGCTGAAGATAAAGATGATACGCCTGTTTCAATTGAAGAAATAGGAAAACATGAAGAAGAAGATATTCCTGAATCTGATTATGAAGATGTTGAAGACGAAGAAGAAGATGAAGAATTCGACGACGTTGAACCAACTGATGAAGATTTAGAATATGAAGAAGAGTATGGTCTTGATGACTTTCAAGATGATGCTTATGAAAGGGGTGAAGAATAATGATGGAAGTTAACGATTTTGATGGAATTCGTATTAGTATAGCTTCTCCTGAAAAAATAAGAGAATGGTCTTATGGTGAAGTTAAGAAACCAGAAACTATTAACTATAGAACCTTAAAACCTGAAAGAGATGGACTTTTCTGTGAAAAGATATTCGGTCCAACAAAAGACTTTGAATGTAGTTGTAAAAAAATATAAAAAGATTAAGATACAAAAAAATGTTATTTGTGATAGATGTGGTGTAGAAGTAACACGTGCTAAAGTACGTAGAGAAAGAATGGGACATATTGAACTTGCTAGTCCTGTTAGCCACATTTGGTATGCAAAAGTGTACCTCCTAAAATGGGACTTGTACTTGATATTAGTCCTCGTGAACTTGAAGAAGTATTATATTTCGTTAGTTATATAGTACTTGATCCAGGAATTGCACCTCTTGCTAAAAAGCAAACATTATCTGATAAAGAGTACAGAGCATATTATGAAAAATATGGTGATGAATTCAAAGTAGGTATGGGTGCTGAAGCAATTAAAGAATTACTTGCTGAAGTTGACCTAGAAAAAGAAGTAGAACAATTAAAGAAAGATGTTGAAAAAGCACAAGGACAAAAGAAAATTAGATTAGTTAAGAGACTTGACTGTCTAAATTCTTTCCTTGAAAGTGGTAATAGACCTGAATGGATGATACTAGATGTACTTCCAGTTATTCCACCAGATCTAAGACCAATGATTCAACTTCCAGGTGGTAGATTTGCTACTTCTGACTTAAATGATTTATATAGAAGAATTATTAATAGAAATAATCGTCTTAAAAAATTATTAGAACTTGAAGCACCAACTATCATTGTTCAAAATGAAAAACGTATGCTTCAAGAAGCAGTAGATGCATTAATTGATAATGGAAGACGTGGAAGAAGTGTTTCAGGTGTAGGTAATAGACCACTTAAATCATTATCTTCTATGTTAAAAGGTAAACAAGGTAGATTTAGACAAAACTTACTTGGTAAACGTGTTGACTATAGTGGTCGTTCAGTTATCGTTGTTGGACCAAACTTAAAAATGTATCAATGTGGTGTACCAAAAGATATGGCTCTTGAATTATTCAAACCATATGTAATGCAACAACTTGTTGAAAGAGGTATTGCACATAATATTAAAGCTGCTAAAAAGATAATAGATGTGCAAGATGAAAGAGTATGGGATGTAGTAGAAGATGTTATTCGTGAACATCCAGTATTATTAAACCGTGCTCCAACACTACATAGACTTTCTATTCAAGCATTTGAGCCAGTTCTTGTTGGTGGAAAAGCTCTTAGATTACACCCACTAGTTTGTAGTGGATTCAATGCTGACTTCGATGGTGACCAAATGGCTATTCATATTCCAATTAGTGAAGAAGCTCAAGCTGAAGCTAGATTATTAATGTTAGGTGCTAATAATATACTTGACCCTAAAGATGGAAAACCAATCGTTACTCCATCACAAGATATGGTTCTTGGTAACTACTATTTAACATTAGAATTACCTGGTGAACCAAATGAAGGTAAAGCATATAAAGATCCTAATGAAGCATTAATGGCTTATGAAAGACGTGAAATTACACTTCATACAAGAATATGTATTCCAACTAAAGAATTCAAACATAAAAGTATGGACTGAGTCACAAAAAGATAAATATTTAGTAACAACACCTGGTAAGATTATTATTTAATGAAATATTCCCAGATAGTTATCCATATGTTGAAGAAGGAAGTAAAGAAAAACATTGAAGTTATGACTCCAGATAAATTCTTTATTGAAAAAAAGGTAAAAAAACTTACCTGAAGAAGTAGCTAAAAATGCCATGTGTTCCTGCTTTAATTAAAAAAAGATTTAGGAAAAAAATAATTGCTCAAATATTTAAGAGATATAAAAACAACTGAAACTTCTATATTCTTAGATAAATTAAAAAGATATAGGATTTAAATATAGTACTAAGTCTGGTATAACTATTTCACTTTCTGATATTCCAGTTAACCATGAAAAAGAAACAATTATAGAGGAAACTAACGCTACTATTGAAAAGATTAATAAACAATTTAAACGTGGTCTTATAACTGATGAAGAAAGACATAATAAAGTTATTAAATTATGGACTGATGCTACTACTAATGTACAAGGTAAACTTGGTGATATATTAAAACAAGATGTAGAAAATCCACTTTCAATGATTATTAATTCTGGAGCCAGAGGTTCTGCTAACCAATTAGGTCAACTTGCTGGTATGCGTGGTATTATGGCTAAACCAGATGGTGCATCAGTAGAAATTCCAATTCTTGCTTCATTCCGTGAAGGATTAGACGTTCAAGAATTCTTCTTATCAACACACGGATCTAGAAAAGGTACAGCTGATACAGCACTTAAGACAGCAGATGCTGGATACTTAACAAGACGTTTAGTTGATGTAGTACAAGATATCATTGTTAAAGAAGAAGATTGTGGAACTATCCAAGGTATTGAAGTTGAAGCATTCACTGATGAAAAGAGTGGAGCTGTTATTGAAAGCTTTAAAGATAGAATTGTTGGTAGTTTTTCTAATCAAAAAGTATTAAATCCTGAAACTAAAGAAGTATTAGTTGATAAAGGTGCTTTAATTACTGAAAGAATAGCTGACAAGATTGAAAAAGCTGGAATTACTAAAATGGAAATTAGAAGTGTTCTTACTTGTAAATGTCCAAATGGTATTTGTCAAAAATGTTATGGTCTTAACCTTGCAACTGGAAATGTTGTTGAAGTTGGTGAAGCTGCTGGTATTATGGCTGCTCAATCAATTGGTGAACCAGGTACACAATTAACAATGCGTACATTCCATACAGGTGGTGTTGCATCTGCTGCTGATATTACTCAAGGTCTTCCAAGAGTTGAAGAGCTATTTGAAGCTCGTATACCAAAAGCAAAAGCAACTATTGCTGAAATAAATGGTAAGATTACTAAGATTACTGATGATAAAAATAATAGATTTAAGATATATATTACAAATGATGTTGAAACTCGTGAACATGTTACTCAATACAACGCTAAATTAAGAGTTGAAAAGGGTGATATGGTAAATGCTGGAGATCCATTAACAGAGGGAAGTATTTCACCAAAAGAATTACTTGCTGTTACTGACCCAACTACAGTACAAGGTTACATCTTAAAAGAAATTCAAAAAGTTTATAAGAGTCAAGGTGTTGATGTTTCTGATAAACATGTTGAAACTGTTGTTAGAAGAATGATTACTAAGATTAAAGTTATTGATCCAGGAGATACTAACCTTATTGAAGGACTTGCAGTTCCATTAAGAGAATTTGCTGAAATAAATAAACCTGTTATTTTAGCAGGCGGAGTTCCAGCTACTGGTAAACCAGTTATGCTTGGTATTACTAAGGCTTCTCTTGAAACTGATTCATTCTTATCTGCTGCATCATTCCAAGAAACTACAAGAATCTTAACTGATGCTGCAACTCGTGGTAAATGTGATATGTTACACGGACTTAAAGAAAATGTTATTCTTGGTAAACTAATTCCTGCCGGAACTGGTGCTAAAGAATACAATAACATTGAAGTAATTCTTAAAAACGAATTATTAGATGATGATGCTGCTGAAGTTTTAGAAGAAAAAAATTCTTAACAGATGATAAAAAAATGAAGAAACAGTAGAAGCAATAAATGATAATGAAGAAAAATGCTTAATGCGTTTTCTTTTTTTATTATGCGATAAATTATTAATGAAAAATTGTAATGCATTTTTTTAAATATTACCTGAATAAGTTAAAAAGTATTTTAATTTTTCTTTTTTTAATATAAAAAAATATTTTATTTCTAAATTTATTTAGTTATAATTGAAGTATAAATATATCTATGGTAAAAATATGTTTAGTATGGAGGCAGTAACAATGGTCTTTAAATGTAAGATGTGTGGTGGAGATATAGAAGTAGTTGAAGGTAGTAATATAGGTAAATGCTTATATTGTAAAAAGCACTATGACTCTGCCAAGCGTTGATAATGAAAAAAACTTTTTAAATTTATATAATAGAGCTAATAATTTAAGACTATCAAATGAATTTGATAAAGCATATGGTGTATATGAAACTATACTTGAAATAGATGAAAATCAGTTAGAAGCTCATTGGGGACTAATACTTTGTAGATATGGTGTTGAATATGTAGATGATCCAAAAACTAAAAAGAAAATGATTACTTGTCATAGAACAAAGTATGAATCTGTTTTAACTGATCCTGATTATAAAATAATAATTAGTAAAGCCTATGGAGAAGCATTAAACATATATAAAGAAGAAGCAAAAACTATTAGTAATATTCAAAAGAAAGCACTTGAAATTTCTAATAATGAAGAAGATTATGATATCTTTATTTGTTATAAAGAAGGAGATATAAATGGAGATAGAACTACTGATAGTGTTATTGCTCAGGATATATATAATAAATTAACTGATTTAAATTATAAAGTTTTCTTTGCTAGAATTACTCTTGCTGATAAACTTGGTGAAGAATATGAACCATATATCTTTTCAGCACTTAATAGTTCAAAAGTTATGTTAGTAGTAGGCACTAATGCTGATAATTTAAATTCAGTATGGGTTAAAAATGAGTGGAGTAGATACTTAGACTTAATAAAAAATAAAAAGAAAAAAGTATTGATTCCAGTTTATAGTAAGATGGATGCTTATGAATTACCAGAAGAGTTTTCAATGTTACAAGCACTATGTATAGATAAAGTTGGTTCTATGCAAGATTTAATTACAGCAGTAGGAAAAATCATTAATAAGAAATCTACTGATATAGATAGTGATATGTATCAGAAATTCAAACAAATGATGCTTGAAGAAGAAAGAGAAAAACAAGAAGAATTATCTAAAAAGATATGATGTTATAGAAAAAAAGAAATAAGTGTTCAACTTCATATATCTTAATTACATTTGTGTTATCTGCTATGATGGCAGGATGCATGATTGCTTTAACTGGTAATTATTGTTATTATAATTATCTTGGTGAAACTTATAGTTTAATTAGTGAAGGTAAAAATTTTTTTTCATATCAATTATTAGTTGGTATAATCACTGCAATTGCATTTTTTCTAGGATTTGCTAGTAGAAAAATCAAATAAAGTATCTAAATATATGTATATAGTTAATGTGTTTTTTTAGAGTTATTATTTATTTTAAAGCTTCATAATTTTTGGTAATGCAAAGAACATTTGTTACATATATTATAATTTTTACTTAATATTGCACTATTATTTATTAAGCCTTCCTGGGGAATAAAAAGAAGTACCACTTATTGTTACTAAAGAAGAAAAAAAGAAGAAATATTAAAAAAAGCAATAAAGAGTTTACTGAAAACTATATACCAAAAAGATAAAAAAATATTAAATACATTCTTCTACATATTAACATTTATAATAGGAATAATTAGTGTTATTATAAATACTTCACCACTTCCTACTCAATCAAATGATAGAAATACATCAATAGATCAAATTAAAGTAATTGCTGATCATATTAATATAAGAAGTGATGATGATGTTTATAGTTATGAAAAAAAGGAACTGTTAGAAAAAGATGAAATATATGATGTTCTTGATAGTAGAAATGGTTCAAATGGATTATGTGAAATCTGGTATAATATAGAAACAGGATTTAAAGTTAATGGCTGGATATGTGGTAAATTTGATAATAAAGATTATGTTGAAGTATTAGAGAAAGAATAATATAGAAAAAGGAAAGGTGAATATTATGGCTTTATTTGAAATAATAAAGAAAGAGAAAGATGATGAAAAATATTGTATGGAAGTATCCTAAAACTGATTTTAATACAAGTAGTCAACTAATTGTACATGAATCACAGGAAGCTATACTTTATAAGGATGGAAAGGCATTAGATATATTTGGTTCAGGTAGATATACACTTGAAACAAATAACATACCACTACTTAGAAATTTAATTAATTTACCAACAGGTGGTAAAAGTCCATTTCATTGTGAAGTATACTTTATAGATAAGTCTATTAAATCATCAAGGTGGGGGTACTAGTAGTAAAATTGAATTTTTAGAACCAACATATAAGTTTCCTATACAAATAGGTGCTTGTGGAGAAATGAGATTTAAAAGTAGTTGATTCAAGAAAACTATTATTAAAAATTAGTTGGTATTAAAGATAATTTTGACCTGGGGGAAAATATTGATGAATTCTTTAGTTCATTTATACTTGTTAAAGTTAAATCTTATATTGCTAAAAATTATTAATAAAAAAATGAAATAAGTATATTTGAAATTGATAGTCATTTAAATGAGTTTAGTGAAGAACTTAAAAAAATCTACTTTCTAATGATTTTGAAGAATTTGGTATTGAACTTGAAAAGTTCTTTGTAACTACTGTTATGAAACCTGAAGATGATAAGCAATATCTTGAATTTAAAGAATTATATTTTAAACAAAGTGTCGCAGTAGCAGAAGCTCAATTAAGACAAAAAAAGTAACATTAATTGATGAAGAAACTAAGGCTAAAAGTACAATTATTGATAGTGAAGCAAAAGCGCATAAAAGAGAAACTGAAGGATATAGTTATCAAGATGAAAGACAATATAACGTTCTTGATAAAATGGCTTCTAATAATGCGGTTGGTCAATTTACTAATATGGGAGTAGGACTTGGTGTTATGAGCAGTGTTTCATCAAAAGTAAGTGATACAGTTAATAAAAATGTAGTTGGTGCTTTTACTAAAAATGATAATTCAACAATATGCAGTAATTGTGGATATGAAAATGCTAGTGGTATTAAATTTTGTATAAAATGTGGTAATAATATGACTGGTAGTGTGTGTAGTAGTTGTGGTAAAAAGTTACCAAATGATGCAGCATTTTGTCCTTATTGTGGTAAGAAAGTAGGTGAGTAATATGAAGAAAAAAATAATTTTTTTATAGCAATTTCATTTATAATAACACTTGCTTTGATATTCTCACTTACTAATGAAAAAAATATTATGGAG
The DNA here is from genome assembly GCA_022010095.1 of Clostridium sp. GTDB lineage: Bacteria > Bacillota_I > Bacilli_A > RF39 > UBA660 > CAG-1000. The sequence goes on along the minus strand of CP091739.1, from coordinate 623,537 downwards.
ATATTAAAATTAAATTTAGCAATAATGATTATGTTCTTGAATATGCCAAAAAAAGAATGGAATTAATTATGAAAAAGATAGCTGATAGTGAAAAAAAGATAAATATACAAAAAAATATAGAAAGTTTTTTTCATATAATAAAGTTAATGATACATTAGAAATAACTGAATATAAAGGATTAAGTGAAACATTAGTTATTCCATATGAATATGATGGAGTTAAAGTAACATCAATAAGTGATTCATTTAAAAAAATGATAAAGTTAAAAATATATATATTTCAGACAACATAACATATTTACCAGTAGAGAATTTTTAAAAAAATATTACTATCAATTGTTATAGAGGTAAATATTGCGAAGAACTTAAAAAAATAATAATGAATTAAATGTTAATATATTAAATGATTCAGAAGTTGTTGATTTTAATTATATTGAATTTCCATTTGAATATAATGTAAAAGATGGCAATATTGAATTAACTCATTATAAGGGTAGTAGTGGTGTTTTAATTATACCTGAAACTGTTAATGGCATGAAAGTAACATCAGTAAGTTTTGATGGCAGTCATAATAAAGAAGTTTATTTGCCTGATACAATAAATAATATATCTGATAATTTTATTACTCCATGGAATCATAACAATTATATAAACTGTGTAATTTCTGCGGTAGTAGCATTTGTTTTAACAACTATTGTAATTCTTATTGTTAAAGATAAAACTCCTGAAGAAATAGCAGTAAGCACTCCTATATATGTTTTAACATTTATATTTTTAGGAATTACATTCTATGCGAATTATAATAGCAATCATAGCCATGCTTTTGGAAGTGGTATTCAAACTTATACAATATTTAGCAATTTAATATATTTTTACAGCAGTAGTAACAATAATGTTCATTAATAAAAAGAAATAAAAAAATTAGATACTAATACAAAAAATTAAAAACTAAATTTATTGATGAAATGATATTCAAAATTAATAATATATCAAAAATTAAATAGTGAATATAAAAAAACAAATTAATTGATAAACTTAAATATTCTGATCCAGTTAGTAATGAGATGGTAAAAAGGTATTGAAGATAATATTAGTTCATTAATAAGTAAACTTAATGATAAAAAAACAGTAATGAAGAAATTGATAATATTATTAAACTTATCGAAAAATAGAAATGATATTATAAAGAAAAAAATAAATAGTGTGCTTAAATGCACATTTTTTTCTTTATAATTTATGTAGAACCATTTTAAATTTTAAAAAAATATTTACTTAAAAATCTTATTTATGATATTTTATGATTATAAGAGGTAGAATAATGAAAAATAAGAAGTTTATTTCAAAAAGACCATATGTTCTTTAAGTACTATTGTGAATATGTGTGATGATAAAAAAATATCAAGGACGAAGCACAAAAAAATATTTAATTGACTTAATTGAACAATATTACCAGTATGTAAATTATAAAAAAATGTTTATAAGTTAGGCTTTAAATATAGTACTGACGATATAAGTGATTTTTATGTATGAGTGTATAGATTATCAAAAAGTAGATTTGATGTGGATAGCTGAAGATATGTTTTATGGCTTTGCAGAACTTATGGATACGATATTAGAGGAAAGAAAAAATAAGAAGAAATAAGTTATTACTATTCATCAATATATTAGCAAATAAATAATATTTATTGGAGGTTGTATGGAATTTAATTATACTGAAGGCTTATTATTATCTGATTTACTTTGTTTATATTATTCTACAAACAACAAAAAAATATTATGATGAACTTAGAAAAAAAGAATGATTTTTTTGTGGATTTACAGGTGAAGAAATTGCAGAATTTATTGATTTTGAAAGTTATATTTTTAAGTTTTTAAAGAAAAATATAGTAAGAGAATAATTGATACTTATTATATAATAGGTAAAAAAATAACGCTAAAAAGTATTTTTTTGCTAATCCCAATTTCTATATGTTTAATCCTGAAAAATGTTAATAAAAAAATACTCTTATGATTTCTGAATTGATTTCTATTATTGATGAAGCTATATTTTTTTGTCTTATTCTCCTAAAATTGAAACATACGTTGCTAAAAAAATGAAATAATTAATTTATCTTTAGAAAAATAGTGATAATTGGTTATTCTTTGAATTTAAAAAAATAGAATTGAATATATATGCAGATGTGCTAATCATATAATTGATGGTCCTAAAAAGTGTACTATTTTTCAGAAAAAAACAGATATATTGTATGATAATGAAATACAAATTTGTTTAAAAAAAGATGGAATATTGATGTGTCATCTAAAAAAATTTTACTCCATACACCCAACAGTATTTGGATTAGAAATGAGTATTACATGCCAGACGAATCAAAAAAATTAGAAGAGATAGAAATACTGGTTATCCTAAATATGACAAATTTGAAGATTATAATGATGGACTCACTCATTAATGTGGTGGTTATTCTAGAAAAAGATGGAAGATATTATGAAGGTGGCTATGGAAAAAAATATTAGCGACGAATCTAAAAGAGAATCTGATAGATCTTTTTAGTAAATAGAAGGAGAGTAATTAATGAATTTTTAAAGATAAAAAAATTATTATCTAATTGATAGAAAAAGAGTATGAAGATATATTAAAAAATGATAGGGAAGACGTATATTTATATCATTTTATATATATAAAATATTTAGAAAGTGGTAGTGTTAAGTTTATTAAAATAGATAATGTTAAAGATTTAAAATTACTTGATGATAAAGAAATTGTTGTTAAATACTATGTTAAAAAGATTCACTATTTTAATGAATGCAGTAATGGTTGTTTTGAATATGGAGAACCATATTATATATATAATGTTGGTTATTTCTATATAGGTGGTTTTATTGAAAATAAAAATGTAGAAGAATTATCAAGAATCAATAAATTATTTCAAGATTATAATGATAATTATGATAAAAATGATTTTTTTCCATTTAGCGATAGTGATTATTTGAACTTGAATAAATAAAAGTGTGTGCTGACATAAATGAATTTATGCATGAGTGTATAGATTATCAAAAAGTAGATTTGATGTGGATAGCTGAAGATATGTTCTATGGTTTTGCAGAACTTATGGATACAATATTAGAGGAAAGAGAAAATAAGAAGAAATAGTGTGCTTAAATGCACATTTTTCTTTATAAAGATTACAATGTTTGTTATAATATTTGTACAGGAAGGATAGATTTATATGTTTGAAAAACTTGAGTGAAAGATTACAAAAAAAGTGGTTAGTAATATTAAATCTAAAGGTGTAATAAATGAAGATAATATTAGTGATATTACTCGTGAAATTAGACTTTGTTTATTGGAAGCTGATGTTAATGTTAAAATAGTTCGTGAATTTATAGATAGTGTTAAAGAAAAGGCTCTTGGTGAAGAAGTAAGAAAAAGTATTAAGCCAGGAGATATGTTTGTTAAGATTCTTAAAGATGAACTTGTTTCTTTACTTGGAGGAGATAGTGCACCACTTGTTGTTAATAAAAATCCTACAATATGTATGGTAGTTGGACTTCAAGGTGGTGGTAAAACTACTACTATCGGTAAAATAGGAAATATGGTGCGTAAAAAACATCATAAAAAGCCAATGTTTATTGCATGTGATGTTTATAGGCCTGCTGCTATAGATCAACTTAAAGATATTGGAAAACAACTTAATATTGAAGTTTATGAAGAGGGAAAAGGTAATCCTGTTGAAATATCTAAACGTGGTATTGAATACGCTAAAAGTAAAGGATATGATTATATTTTAATAGATACAGCTGGACGTTTACAAATAGATGAATCTCTTATGGATGAACTTGTTAATATAGAAAGTGAAGTACATCCAGATGAAGAATTACTTGTAATAGATGCGATGATGGGACAAGATGCGATTAATGTAATAACTGGATTTAATGATAAACTTAAGCTAACTGGATGTGTTCTTACTAAAATGGATGGAGATACTAAAGGCGGAGTTGCTTTATCATTAAGACATCTTACTAATATACCAATTAAGTTAATAGGAGACTCTGAAAAACTTGATGGAATAAGTGAATTCTACCCTGAAAGAATCGCAGATAGAATACTTGGTATGGGAGACCTACTTTCTATAATCGAAAGAACAGAAGAAGCACTTGATCAAGACGAAATAATGAGTACTGCTAAAAGAATGCAAAAAGGTAAATTTGATTTAGAAGATTTCTTAAAATACAACTAAACAAATTAAGAAATTAGGCCCACTTGAAAAACTTACTTAAATTCTTACCAGGAGCGTCTAAAATGGGACTTAATAATGTTAATATAGATCCTAAAATAATGGCTAGAACTGAAGCAATAGTTCTTTCTATGACACCTGAAGAAAGACGTAATCCAGATATAATAAAAGCAAGTAGAAAAAGTTAGAATTGCTAAAGGATGTGGACAAAAAAAGTAGAAGATGTTAATCGCCTTTTTGAATCAATTTGAAGAAATGAAAAAAAGATGATGAAGCAAATGAAAAAAATATGAAATTTTTAGAATAGGAAACTATTCTTTTTTTCTTTTATATATGTTATACTAATTATGAAAATAAGGTGTGTAAAATATGGATGATATGAATAAGAAAACAAATAAAGCTGGAAAAGTATTAGTAATAGTTTTTATAATTATGATGGTATTTATTGTAAAAGCATTAATTAATAATGATACATTCTCATCAAGGAACTTTAATATTTTATCAAATAGTGATAATAAAGATTATATGGATGAACTTATTAAATATGGTAAAAAGGAAGGTATGAATATTAAAGTTACTTATGCTGATGATTTAGAAGCAATTGATCTAATTGAAGATACTAATGATTTTGATGCTGTATGGATGAGTAATTCAATATGGCTATATATGCTTGAAAATGCTAAAGTAACTAATTCTAAATCTATATATATTAATCCTATTGTAATGGGAATTAAGAAAAGTAAAGCGAATAACTTAAATCTTACAAGAGATGATTTAAAAAAATAGTGACATTGTTAATGCAATAGGTGAAAAAAAGACTTAGTTATGTAATGTCATCTGTTACTAAAACAAATACAGGTCTTACATCATATTTAGGATTCTTAAATGCTCTTAGTGGTAGTCCTGAAATACTTAAAAGTGAAATGCTAAATAATACTGGACTCGTAACTAATTTAAAATCATTATTTAGTGGTGTTGAAAGAGTTAGTGGTAGTGATACATTTTTAGAAGATATGTTTCTTAACAGTAATAAATATGAAGCAGTTATCGCAAGTGAATCATCATTGATTAGAATAAATACTGGGCTTGAAAGACAAAATAAAGAAACATTATATTTATTATATCCAACTGATGGAGTGGCTATTAATGATTCACCTTTTGCATATGTTGATAGAAAACAAAATAAGATTGATAAATTCTTAGTATTACAAGAGTTCTTACTTTCAAAAGAATCTCAAAAAGAAATGGAAAATTTAGGTAAAAAGAACATGGTATGGTGGTATTAATAGTAACGCCAATAAAAAAATGTATTTAAAAAGTGAGTGGGGAATAAATACAAACAAATATTTAATACCACTTAAATATCCAAGTAAAAAAGTTATGAATGAAGCAATTGCATTATATATTGATGAACTTAGAAAACCATCTACTACTGTATTTTTGTTTAGATTATTCTGGTAGTATGTATGGTGATGGTAAAAACTGAATTATATGGTGCGATGAGTTATATATTAGATACAGAAAAAAATCTTCTAATGATTTAATACAATTTTCTAAAAAAATGATAAAATATATGTACTACCATTTGATATAGAAACTAGAAAGGTATGGAAAACATTTAATGGTGAAAAAACATATGATTTAATTATGAATATTAATAATGAAATGCCTAATGGTGGAACTAATATATATCAATGTGTATATGATGCATTTAAGATACTTGAGGGTGTAAGTAATGATTATAATAAAACAGTAATACTTATGACAGATGGTGCTTCTACTACTTCAAGTTATAGTAATCTTGCATTATATTATGATAATAATAATCTTGATATCCCAGTATATAGTATTATGTTTGGTAGTGCTACTCGTGAACAACTTGATAAACTTGCTAATCTTACAAATGCTAAAGTGTTCGATGGAAAGACTAATCTAAAGAGTGCATTTAAAGAAGTAAGGAGTTATAATTAATATGAGACTACAAAAAATGATATATATTAGCGGCAATTCTTTCAGGAATATCATTTATCATATTTTATTTAATACTTAATTTGTATTTATATATTTCATTAATATTATGTGGTGTTGTATATATAGGTGGTGTATTTTATTTTAAAAAAATAAAGATGTAAGAATATATGATGCCATGCGGCTATCGCAAGATATTATTTCGAAATGTCTAAACTTAATGACTATAAAGAAAAGATAAAAGATGATATAATGAAAGAAAAGTTAGGTAAAATAGTTGTTCTTTATAGTAAAATAGTTAAATATTTAGAAAGTAAACCTAGGAATGCTACTAAGATATATAATTTTTTTAGATTATTATTTACCATTTACAGTAAATCTTGTTAATAAATATATTAGCATTGAAAAAGAAGAGTGAAAAAGACATTTGTTGAAAATAAATTAATACTTAAGACTGGGGAGTATATGTTAAAGAGATAGAAAGTGAATGCAGTAGACTTGTAAATCTTATTTCTAAAGCAAAAGATAAAGAATTGGATTTTTGAAATGAAAGTATTTGAGAGAACTACTGATATAGATGATATAGATATTAAAGGAAGTGATAAGAATGAATAATGATGCTGAAAAAACCAAAAATTTAATTTTAAGGAAGGTGCTTTATCAAAGATAATAGGTGCGGTTATATTGATTGCTATTATCGTGGTTGTAATTATTATTAAAAAAATGGTAAAAGTTTTACTACTATTAATGTTTATGGTGCAGTTGGAGGAGGTAAAGAAGACCTTCTTGCTGATGAAGAAATAAATAAGATATTTGCTCGTAAATATGGATTTAAATTTGTTCAAGATTCATGGAGCAATGGTAAAAACAATAGTATCACCTTTACTTAGAGAAGATAATTCTCATTACGATTTAGCTTTCTTTAGTGATCAGAGATATTATGATTATTTTAAGACTAGTCCTACTGGTAATGAGGCTCCAAGAGATAGAGTTATTGATGGTGATTTAGTTCTTAATACACCAATTGTTATATATAGTTGGGATGCAGTAGTAGATGCTTTAATAAAAGAAAATATAGTTACTATTCGTGATAATGTTTATTATATTACTGATATGAATAAATTGATAAATTATATTCTTGAAGGTAAGAAGTGGAGCGATATAGGACTTAATTCTATATATGGAAGTATTAATATAGGTTCAACTGACCCTGTTTCATCTTCACCAGGTGCTACATATTATGGTCTTTTACTTTCAATTATGGCAGGAGGAGATGTTAATCAAGTTAGTATTACTGATGCATTACCTAAATTACGTGAATTTTATTTAAAAAGTGGATATATGAATAATACACCAGCTGATTTATTCTCAATGTTCTTAAAAACAGGTATGGGAGCTAAACCTATGATAGTTGATTATGAAAAATCAGTTATAGATTTTGCTAATGCTAATCCTGAAGGATGGAATCAAGTTAAAGATAAAATTAGAATATTATATCCAACACCAACAATATGGAATAGTCACTGTATTGCAGCATTTAATGATAATGGTAAAAAGTTATTAGATGCATTTGATGATAAAGAAGTTGCTCAAAGAAGTTGGGAAAGATACGGATTTAGAGTTGGTACTACCGGTGGAAACTACGATGTTAGTAAAATAGTGGTACTATAAAAGGAATACCTCAAGAAATAACAAGTGTAACTTCTGGACTTAGAATGGATGTATATAATCAAGTTATAGATTATTTAAAGAACAATCAATAATGTTTTATAAAAAGGTATTATTTTTTTGAATAATATCTTTTATTTTGTCATGAAAATTAAATTTTAATGCATATAATAAACTAATATTAAATTTTTTTCGTAATAAAACATTGACAAAAAAATTTTTTTATTATGTTATTATATAGAACTACAAAAAGAAGAATATTTGCTATTTTTCTGGTTCTATGTATGATAGGTGGGTTATGGAACAAAAAAGATTTGAAAAAATTTAAAAACGTAGAGAATTATTAGAGCTTATGTTAGAACAAGCAAAAAAAGAATTCAAAAAAATTAGAACTTGAAATAAAAAGATCTTAAAAGTGAACTTGATTCTAAAAAGATAAAGATTAAAGAATCTGGTTCAATTGCTGAAGCCGCTTTAAAATTAAATAACATATTTGAGGATGCTGAAAACGCAGTAAATCAATACTATGAAAAACTTTAAAGAAAATTGTAAAAAGATGGAAACTTCTATTAAAAAGGAAGCAACACTTGAAAAAAATAGAATAGTGAAAGAAACACTTGAAAGATGCAAAAAGAAAGAAGAGGACTTCGAAAAATAAACTTAGAAAAAAAGAAGAAGATATCTTAAAAAGTAAAAAGTAAATTCTAAAGTAAAAAGAGGCTAAAAAAACAGTAAGTTCTAAAAAAATAAAATATCTAAAAAGTAAAAGGGAAAAAAATAATGAATAAGTTAAAAAAATATATTTCATAAAAAAAGAAAGAAAATTAAAAAAAGATTACTTATGAAGATATAACAATTGATAACTTAAAAACGGAAATACATAGAGTAAAAATATATAAAAATAGTTTTTGGAAGATTACTTAGAAGTACAGTATATGTATTAATAATTATAGTAGCTATTTCATCTATATGTGCGACATTATTCATGCCAGTAATAGAAATAACTGATTCAAGTATGAAACCATTACTTAATGATGGCGATATAGTACTTACAGTTAAAGATAATAAATTTAAAACTGGTGATATAGTTGCTTTCTATCATGGAAATAAAAATACTTATTAAAAGAGTAATTGGAGTAGAAAGTGATTTTGTTAATATAGATAAAGATGGTATTGTGTATGTTAATGGAAAAGAATTAAAAGAAAATTATGTTAGAGAATTAAAAAAGGGTGATAGTGATATTAAATATCCAGTACAAGTAAGTGATGGTAGTATATTTGTATTAAGTGATGATAGAGATGTATTAACAGACTCAAGAACTATTAATGTAGGTCAAATTAAAACTAACGATATAATTGGTAAAGTTATTTTTTTAAAGTGTGGCCTTTTAAAAAGAAATTAAAAAAATATAATATTATTTTTTTTCTTATATGGGGGACATGGTATGAAAAAAAGATAAATAAAATATTTTTTTATTACTATTTGCTATTTTAATGTTTATTAATCCAATAATAAATGTTTTTGCAGAGGTAAGTGGTAATAATCAAAGGCAAATAGGCAATGCTGGTGGTGAATCTGTTGGAGATGGAGTTAAGATTAGTAAAACAATTTCTCCAAGTGAACTTGAAAACTATTTTGATATAACTCTTAAAGTTCAAACTACTGAAATAGCAAAAGAACAAGATTTAGCTGTTGTCATTGTAATGGATATTTCACGTACAATGATTGAAAATAAGTTGGAAGGTGAAAATACTACTAGACTTAGAGCGGCTCTTAATGCTGGACAAAAATTTGTTGAAACGTTCGCTTCTAATTCAAGTAATGTTGATGCTAAAAGACAACTAGGATATGTTGCATTTAATAGAGATGGTCATGTACTTGCTAATATTCAAGAATGCAAGAGTATGAGTACTGCTAATGAAATTAATAAAGCTGTTTATGATAAAAACCATAAGTATAACTAAAAACAATTGATGAAGATAATGATATTTATAAATATGATAAGACACGTTTTACTAATATTGAAGGTGGACTTCAAGTAGCATATGATATGTTATATAATAATGCGAGTACTAAAGATATAAAAAAATAAATATATTATATTTTTTTATCTGATGGATTTCCAACAACATATTTATGGCAAGGCTATACTGGACATGATGCAATTAGAACAGATACTGGAATTTTATATGATGAGTTTAGACAAAAAACAATGACTTATGGAACTAATTATAGTGAAAGAGGTGCTAGAAAGGCACAAGAAAAGGCAAAAATATTAAGAAATAAAGGTACTGTTATTTATTCAATTGGTACAGGAATAGATAAAAATGCAATGACAATTGAAGATTATGATAATGCTGCACTTGATAAAAAAATTTTTTTCAACTATTGATAGATTTAATAATAAAAAAATTATACAATAGGAAATACATTAAATGATTTTTAAACTATTGCTTGGTGGTAATACAACAAATTCAAGTATAGGACCTGGTATTGGTTCTGGATATAATGGTCATTATTTTGATGTTAAAAAAACAGTAAAAAAATATGAATGAAGCTTTTTAATAAAAATATTTGAGAATATTAAATATTTGTCAGAGGCTTCATGGGTAGCAGAAGATCCTATGAATTCGATCAAACTTCAGTAAAAAGATGTTATAAATTTTGTTGGAATTTATGATAATGAAAAATGATAAATCAAAAATTATATGATAGTGTTACTTATAATTCTACTTTGAGTAACAATACTTCAAATAATACTGCTTATTATAATAATCAAACTGATAAAAATAAATTGGGATTTAAAGAATTCTAAATACACTAAAAACAACTAGTGGAAATACAACTTATTACAACTATGAACTTAAATATAGAATAAGATTAAAAACAGAAGCAAATAATTTTATGAGTGATACATTATTATATACAAATGGTGTTACAACATTATCTTATGTAATTAGGGAAAGTGGAAAAGAACCAAGAATAAAAAAATTAAAATTTAAAATACCTTCAGTAAAAGGTTATCTTGGCAAACTTGAATTTGATAAATTAACAAATTATGGAAAAAAGCCACTAGAAGGATCTACATTTGAAATATATCATTCAGATGATTGCCCTTGTTTAAAAGAAAGAAGACATATTGATAATAATTTCAAAATGACAAGTGTGTCTAATTCAAATGGAAAAAGTTATATTTGATAAAATACCTTCTGGTCATAAATATAAAAATACATGAAGTATCTACTGATGATTATCATGATGTTAAAAATGATATTTATGATGTCAATGTAAGTTATGGTGAAACAACATCTCCACTAAAAGATACTAAATTTATTAATAATTATAAGACTAGAAATCTAACTATTATTAAAGTAGTTGAAGGAGTAAGTACTAATAAGAAATTTAAATTTCAAATAGAAGCAACTTATAGAGGTAATAATCTTGAGGGTACTTATGATGTTGTTAGAAAAGAATGGTAATACTGAAACTACTGAAAAAGATTACATTTAGTAATGGTAAAAGCAATTATTGAATTAAAAAAATAAAGAACAAATTACTATAAAAAGATTTACCATATGGTATTTCATATAAAAATTAGAGAAACAAATCATGATGGATTTATTGTTAAATATCAAATTAATGGTGGAGCAATCAATATATATAATAGTAAGAATATAAAAATCTTATACTTTAGATAAGGATAGTAAAAGTTAAATTTACTAATATATCAGGGTATGAGTTACCAGCTACTGGAAGTAGTGGTATGTTAATTTTATTAATAATAGGTTCACTATTATTAGTTGTCCCTATTATTTATATATCAGTTAATGTTTTAAATAAAAAACTGACTATGAAACATTAATGTTTATTTTGAAAGGAAAGGAAATAAAAAATGAAAAACATTAAAAAATTATTTGGGTTGTTATTTGCTTTTGTATTTGCATTAGTACAAGTAAATGCAGCTGGAAATGGTACAATTACAGTTGAAAAAGCAGTAGTTGGCGAAACTTATTCTATCTATAGAGTATTAGATTTAGAAACTTATGATAAAAACTAATAATCATTATATCTATAGAGCTAATGCAGATTTTAAAGCTTTTGTAGAAAGTACTGAAGCTAGTGCTTACCTTGAAGCTAAAAATGAAAATGGAAATACATATTATGTATGGAAAGGTGATACAACTGATACAAGAGTACAAGAATTTGCTAAGTTAGCATTTGCTTATGCTGAAAATAATAGTATAGAGCCAGTTGCTTCAACTAAGGCAACAAGTACAACAGTAGAATTCAAAAATTTAGATTTAGGTTATTATTTAATGAGTTCTACAACTGCAGAAAAGGATGCTAGATTATTAAGTTTAACAACTACTAATCCAAGTACAACAACAAGAGAAAAAGAATACTTTAACTCCAGATGTAGATAAAGAAGTTGAAGAAAAAGGTACATATGGAAAAACTAACGATGCTAGTATTGGTGATACAGTAAACTTTAAAGCAACTATTACAGCTGGTGCTGGTTATACTGATTATAAACTTCGTGATAAAATGAGTGCTGGTCTTACTTTCAATACTAATTCAGTAGTAGTAAAAATTGGTGATACAGTAGTAGATTCATCTAACTATACAGTTAGAACAGATGTATCAGGTTATACATTTGTAATTGAATTTAAGAATGAATATATTGTTACATTACCAAAGAATACAGTAATTACTGTTACATATTCAGCTATCTTAAATGAAAATGCAATAGTTGAAGGAGAAGGAAATCCAAACGTATTAGATTTAGCTTATGGTGATACTAATACTCCAGAAAAGAAAACTATTACTTATTCATATGCATTTGATGTAATTAAAATTGATGGAAAAGAAAGAACACAATTAACAGGTGCTGAATTTAGATTATATGATGCTAAAACTAATGGTAATGAAATTAAAGTTGTATTAGTAGATGCAACATCTAATACTTATCGTGTAGCTAGAGCTAATGAAAATGGTGTAACTATTAAAGCTAGTAAAGCAACTATCTTAGGTTTAGATGCTGGTACATATTACTTAGAAGAAGTTGTTGCTCCAACTGGTTATAATAAATTAACTAGTAGAGTAGAAATAATTATTTCTAAAATAAATAGTGATAATACATTTAGTAGATTTAGTACTAATGTTGAAAACTATACAGGTTCTAAGTTACCAGAAACAGGTGGAATTGGAACTACATTATTCTTAACATTAGGTTCAATCTTAGTAATAGGATTTGGTTTATTATTAGTAACTAAATTAAGAGTATACAAAGAAAAATATATAATATAAATAGTCAGTGAAATAGATGGATTGGAAGAAATAAAATCTTCCAATCTATCAACAATAAATATTAATTGGTAGAAAGGGTAAGTGGTATTAAGTTATGAAAGATCATAAGATCACAATGTTAATGATATTATTTTTTTTCATAGGACTTTTAGTATTTTTTTACCCAACATTAAGTAATTATTATAATGAAAAAGAATCAATCTAGAACAATATATAATTATGAAAAATATCTTAAAGAATACTAATCAAATTGATTTTGAAAAAGTTAGAAATGATGCGATAGAGTATAATAAAAAATTAAGTAAGTTAAAAGAACCATTACTTACATATGATACTTTAAAAAAACTATAAAAAAAGTTATTAAATGTTAATAATGATGGAATGATGGGATATTTAACAATAGATAAAATTAAAGTTGAACTTCCTATATATCATACTGTTAGTGAGACTGTGTTAAATTCAAGTGTAGGACATTTAGAGGGAACTTCACTTCCAATAAGTGGAAAAGGTACACATAGTGTATTATCCGCTCATAGAGGTCTTCCATCCGCTAAACTTTTTACAGAATTAGATAAATTAGAAATTGGAGATATTTTTTTAAAAATTACTATATTAGATGAAACTCATGTTTATAAAGTTGATAAAAATATCAATAGTTAAACCAAATGATAGAAATGAACTTAAGATTGATAAAGATAATGATTATGTTACATTACTTACTTGTACACCTTATGGAATCAATACGCATAGACTTCTAGTCAGGGGAGTGAGAGTCCAAGGTGATATTAAAAAAGATTATATAACAACAGAAGGATTTAAAGTAAATAGATTAATAGTAATGCCTATTATAGCACTTCCAATAATAGCGTTATTACTAATTGTATTATTAATAAAAACCTGTTAAAAAGAGTTAATATTAATAAATATGAAGAGTATCTTTATCCAAATGGAAAAAGATTTTCATGGAGGTAAAAATATGAAAAAGAATAAAAAAATTTTATTATTATCTATACTTATGATATTTAATATTGATAAAATTGATGCTTTAGGAAGTAATACAGTAGATTTTTAATGAAAAAGGGAAGTATAGAGATAACTTTATTTGAGAAGAATGATAACGAAAAAAATAGAGGGAGTAGAACTTACTGTTTATAAAGTAGCTAATGCTTATGAAAAAAATCATAATTTAGTTCTTGAATATGTAAGTGAATTATCAAGTTGTAATGTTTCCCTAGATGATTTAGAATCTGCCGATGTCGCTTCTAATATTGAAAAATGTATTCCAAATGATTATGCTGGAATATCTAAGCTAACTAATCAAGAGGGATATGTTAAATATGATAATTTAGATTTAGGACTTTATCTAGTTAAACAAACTAATAAAGTAGATGGGTTTTCTAAAATTGATTCATTTTTATCAATGATACCAAAAGTAATTGATAATAAATGGGAATATGATATTAAAGCTACTCCTAAAACTGATATTATAAGAGTAATGGATATTAATGTACGTAAAGTATGGAATACTTCAAATAACAATACTAATCATGGTATTAATTTACCTAAAAAGTATTACTATAGAATTATTACTTGATGGAGAAATAGTTGATACTATTAAACTTAGTAATGAAAAATGAATGGAAACATACATGGATAGATTTACCTAAAAGTGATTCTTATACAATACGTGAAATTAATGTTCCAAAAGGATGGACTGTAACATATCAAAAGGAAGATAATTCTTTTATAGTTACTAATACAAGTACTTTAGTTCAAACAGGACAAATGTTATGGATAGTATTAGTAATCGGAATGATTGGTGTTGTATTTATAATAGCTAGTTTAGTATACGATAAGGTATCACATGAACAAAACTGCTAAAAAGATATTATATATAGGTATATCATTAATAATAATTGCTTTACTTTTTACTTATATATTTTGAATGGGAAGAAATATATTCTAAAAAAAGAAAGTAATGATATAATGAAAAACTATATTAAATAATAAAGATAATAATAAAAAAATGAAGATGAAATAGTTATTGATGATTTAAAAATATATTGGATATATAGTTATACCAACATTAGATTTAAATTTACCAATAAGTAAGGAATTTTCGTATTCTTCATTAAAGAAATCACCAACTTTATATTATGGATCACTTATGAATAATAATATGGTAATATGTGGTCATTCTTATAAATCTCATTTTAAATATTTATATAAGTTAAAAACAAGGTGATGAAGTTATATTTGTTGATACTAAGAATAATAGATATACTTATAAAGTTGAATTAGTTGAAGAACTTGCCTCTACTGATATTAAAGAAATGATTGAAAGTGATTTTGATTTAACTCTTTATACTTGTACTCGTGATGGACTTAGAAGAGTTACAGTTAGATGTAATAGAGTTTAAAACTTCTGTGTATACAAGAAAGTAAACGTATGTGTTTGCTTTTTTTGTGTTATTTGCTTAAACATATTAATATACATCACATACAATAATAGTAGTAAAGGAGTTGTTAATTATGAATAATTCTATGGGAATGTATCAAGGCTATAGTGTTGAAGGTAGTGCTGAATTAAAAGTTACTCCAGATACTATGAAACCTATGATGGAAACTTCTTGCAATATTATTCCTGGTATGATATGTGAACCAATTTATGAATGTCCTAAAGAAAGATGTATTCATAGACAAATAGTACATGAAGTACCACATGTTTGCCCAGTTAATACAAGAATTATAAATCATCATATCTATAAACATACATATAGTCCATGTTATACATGTACTGAAGAAAAATGAAATATGTAATGTTAATGATAATTGCTGTGGTGGATTAATGTAATTTAAGTAAAAGAGTTGTTTTTATAAATAACTTTTTTTATTTTGATTTTAAAAAAATGTTATAGTGACTTTTTTTGAAAGTTGTATAATACAAGAAAAAAATGTTATGATATATAAAGAAAAAAAGTTAAAAAAATTATAAGTACTTAAAAAAATATATATTAAATGGAGTAGTAATATGGATATAAAAAAAATAAAAAACGAATTATTAAAACAAAAAAAGAATCAAAATTCAAAGGTAATATATATCATTATTCACAAGTCAATTTTTGCATACAATTCAAATAAAATTGAAGGTAGTAAACTCACAAGTGATGAGACAGAGTCTATTTTTTTAATACATCATCTTTTTATTCCTAAAAAGTGATACATTAATTAAATTAGATGATTTAATTGAAACAAAAAAATCATTTTTAAATTATTTGATTATATGCTTGATAATATTGATAATTCTTTAAATAAAGAAATGTTAATAGACAGGAATAAAATATTAAAAACGTGGAACAAGTGATGAAGATAATCCTAGATACAATGTTGGTGGTTTCAAAGTACTTCCTAATATTATTGGTATAATAGGTGTTATAAATACAACTGATCCTAAAGATGTTGATAGAGAAATTGATAAGTTATTAGATGAATATAATTCTAAAAAGTAATATTACTTTAGAAGATATAATTGATTTTCACTTTAGATTTGAAAGAAATACATCCATTTGAGTGACGGAAATGGTCGTGTTGGAAGAATTATTATGTTTAAAGAATGTTTAAAAAAATAATATAATGCCAGTTTATAGTTTTGGATGAAGACAAATCGTATTATATTCGTGGGTTAAAGCAATATGAAAATGATAAAATGTTCTTAATTGATACTATAGGTCATGAACAAGATTTATATGAGAAAGTTTGTAATGAATTATTAGATTTTTGAAATAGAAGAGTAAGTTTATTAATAAAAAAATAGATTTACTTTTTTTATTTAATTCACTTTATTTTGAACATTGACAAATGTATAAACAATGTATATACTTCATATTGAAGGTGAAATAATGAATAATTTTTGATAGAAAAAGCATTAAATTTAAAAAGTAAAAGGTGTATTAAATATTGATACTGATATTGATATTATAAGTGTTCCTAAAAAGAAAAATTTCTTTAGCAAATGAGTTTAAAAAAATTATAAAGGTAAGAATTTAGCAAAAAGATTTTTTTCATGGGATGAAAGTGTAGGAAAAAGAAATATAAGATTTGTTGAAAGGTTAAGCAATGTTAAAGGCTTGTATAGTGAAATAATATTATGAATGATATTTTTTTGAAAGATTATCTAAATCTAAATTTAGAAGTAGATTTCATTTAAAAAGATAAAGATAAAAAAATATATTGAAGAAAAAAAGGTATTGATACCATAAAAAAACATGCATATGATTTTATTAATAATAGATTATCAGATGTAAGCAATGTAATAGATGGAAAACAAACACCAATGAGAGGTCTTCCTGTTTTTATAGCACAGCATGCGACTGCTTGTTGTTGTAGAGGGTGTTTAGAAAAATGGCATCATATACCCAAAGGCAGATTACTTACTAAAAAAAGAAATAGATTATATAGTTGATATTATTATGAAATGGATTAATAATGAAATGAATAGAAAGGATATATTATGATTAAAAAAATATGAAAAAAATGTTAAATATGGATGCGACTATTACAAAGAAATTATTTGATAGAGTAGATTATCCATGGGAAGTGCTTCCACTTATAAGCAATTATATTTTTAGAAATTATTCCTACTTTAGGAAGTGATTACATTAAATTAAAAGATAATGTTTATGTACATAAAACTGTTAAAATAGAAGAAGGAGCATATATAAATGGACCAACTATAATATGTGAAAATAGTGTTATAAGACATAATGCTTATATTAGAGGCTCAGTTATAATTGGTAAAAATTCTGTTATAGGCAATTCTACTGAGGTAAAAAATTCTATACTTTTTGATAAGGTAGAGTGTCCACATTTTAATTATGTTGGTGATTCAATTTTAGGTGAACATACTCATTTAGGAGCTGGAGTAATACTCTCAAATGTAAGAAGTGATAAGAAAGAAGTAAATGGTCTTCGTAAATGTGGTTCTGTTTTAGGAAATAATACTGAAATTGGATGTAATAGTGTATTATGTCCTGGAACTATAGTAGGTGAAAATAGTAGTGTTTATCCTCTTACAATGGTAAAAGGTGAAGTAGAAAGCAATATGATTGTTAAATCAACAAATGAAATAGTTAAGAAGAAGTAGACATTGTTTACTTTTTTAATTTTTTTTATAAAAATTTTTTTCTTTTTGTATTGACAATTGAGTACGTATTCAACTATAATGTTAATAGTTGAAAATATATTCAACTATTGAGGAGTTAATATGTCAAAAGAATGAATTTACTTGTGATTGCAATATTATACATGAAGATAGTGTGAATCATGTTAAAAAAAGTATGCCTAATGAATATTATTTTTAATAATCTTGCTGATTTATTTAAATTAATAGGTGATACGACAAGATGTAAAATGTTATATATACTTGATAAATATGAAATGTGTGTCTGCGATATTGCTAATGTACTTAGTATGACTAAGTCCGCTGTTTCTCATCAACTTGCAACTTTTAGAAGAAGTGGAATTGTTAGATGTAGAAAGAGTGGTAAAGAAGTGTACTATACACTTGATGATGATCATATAGTTAAATTATTTGAAATGGCTGATGCTCATATAAATCATGGAAGGAAAGAGATGTAATGAAAAAAATTATAAATTTAGAATAGATGGACTTGATTGTGCGAATTGTGCTAGTACACTTGAATGTGAAATTAGTAGGATATCACTTATAAATAATGTAAGTATAAGTTTTATGAGTCAAAGATTATCTTTTTAATTGTGAAGAAAAATAATTATGATGAGGCAGTTAAGTTGATTAAAAAAATCATTAAAAAAAGAAGAGCCAGATGTAACTCTTGAGGAATTATAAAATGACTAAAAAAAAAAAAAAATCTAATTAGGATTATTATATCAGGATTATTATTTGCTTTAAGTTTTATATTCAAAAATTAAATATGTAGTGTTTGGTATACTTTTTAATATCTTATATTATTATTGGCTATGATGTATTATTAAAAAGCATTTAGAAATATTAAAAGGGGTAAAGTATTTGATGAGAATTTTCTTATGGGTGTTGCAACTATTGGAGCGTTATGTATAGGTGATGTTCGTGAAGCAGTAGCTGTTATGCTTTTTTATCAGCTTGGTGAATTATTTCAAAGTTATGCGGTTAATAAATCAAGAAAATCTGTTGCCAAACTTATGGATATAAGACCTGATTATGCGAATGTTATTAGAAATAATAAGCATGAAAAAAAGTAGATCCAAAATGAAGTTAATATTGAAGAAATTATACTTGTTAAACCTGGTGAAAAAATACCTCTTGATGGTGTTATCGTCGAAGGAAAATCACTATTAAATACTGTTGCTTTAACTGGAGAAAGTATTCCAAAAAGTGTAAAAGAGAATGATGAAGTATTAAGTGGATGCATTAATAATGAAGGTATTTTAAAAATAAAAGTAACTAAAAAATTTAGCGATTCAACTGTTAGTAAGATACTTGATTTAGTAGAGAATGCTAGTAGTAGAAAGTCTCCAACTGAAAACTTTATAACTAAATTTGCTAAATATTATACACCTATTGTATGTAGTATTGCGCTTGTAGTAGCGATATTTCCACCATTAATTTTTCATGAATCATTTAACACTTGGATATATAAAGCATTATCATTTTTAGTAATTTCTTGTCCATGTGCATTAGTTATAAGTATTCCTCTTGGATTTTTTGGTGGAATAGGTGCATCATCAAAAATAGGTGTTCTTGTTAAAGGTAGTAATTATTTAGAAGCACTTTCAAATATTGATATAGTTGTGTGTGATAAAACAGGTACTCTTACTGAAGGAGTATTTAAAGTTCAAGAAGTAAATGCAGTAGGTATAAGTAATGAAGAATTATTAAAGATGGTTGCATATGCTGAAAGTTTTTTTCTAATCATCCAATATCTATATCATTAAAAAGAAGCTTATGGTAAAAAAAGATAAATATGAGTAAAGTTACTAAGACACGTGAGATAGTTGGTAAAGGTATATATGCTAAAGTATTTGATAAAGATGTATATGTTGGTAATGATAAATTATTAAAAAGAACTTGAAATAAAAAAACTGATAAAGTTAAAAAAAGATAGGTACTATTTTATATGTAGTTATTGATAATAAATATTGTGGTTATATAGTAATTGCAGATAAAATTAAAAAGAAGATTCTTATAAGATGATTGAATCTTTAAAGAAAAATAATATTAGTAAAAATAGTTATGCTTACTGGAGATGTAGAAAGTATAAGTAAAAAGTATAAGTGAAGAACTTGGTTTAGATGAATATTATGCTGAATTATTACCTCAAGATAAAGTTTCAATTGCTGAAAAGTTGATGAATGAAAAAAATGGTAATTTATTATTTATTGGTGATGGTATTAATGATGCACCTGTTCTTGCATTATCTGATATTGGAGTATCTATGGGATCTCTTGGAAGTGATGCCGCTATTGAAGCTGCTGATATTGTTATTATGACAGATGAACCATCTAAAATAGGAAAAGCAATTAAGATATCTAAAAAGACTATGAGAATAGTTCGTGAGAATATTATATTTGCAATAAGTATTAAGATTGCTGTACTTATATTATCACTTTTAGGTATTGCGACAATGTGGAGTGCAGTATTTGCTGATGTTGGTGTTTCAGTAATAGCTATATTAAATTCATTACGAGTATTAAATGTTAAAAAAATATAAATAAATCAATTAAAAAAAGGAAATCATTTACATTTCCTTTTTTTGAATGCATAGAATTACTAATAATGTTGTAATTGATATTATTGAACCAACTATCATAAGATTATTTTGATATTTAATTTCAATTATATGATTGCCACTTTCTATATCAAATCCAAGTAGTGAATCAGCAATCATAAATGTATCTACTTTTTTTTACCATCAATATATACTTTAAATTCATCATCATATGGAATACTTGTATATATTGTTTTGTCATCATTTACATTTACACTTGCTTTAATATATGTATCTTTAAATGATTCTATTTTTCACTTCTTCTTGCATTAGTAAACCATTTGCTTCTTTCAATTTATTTGAATTAATACTATAAACTTCAATATTATTATCGTTATAATATGAACCAACTAATATTTTAAATTCATCATTATCATTTATAAAATTTATTAATATATTTTTCATCTAATTGATTAGTTGAACTATAATATTCAGGACTTATATATTTTTAATATTTCATCTTCTTTATAATAAAGAGTATCATTAATTATATAAAAATTCAGCATCACAGTCGTTATAGAAATAATTATTTAAATAGTTATTATCATAAGTATATTCAATTAATGATAAGCTATTTGTTATATCTATTATTTTTTTTCTATTTTTTTATAATTTAATTTATTAAATATGT
The DNA here is from genome assembly GCA_022010095.1 of Clostridium sp. Lineage (GTDB taxonomy): Bacteria > Bacillota_I > Bacilli_A > RF39 > UBA660 > CAG-1000. Next base: position 601,944 of record CP091739.1, on the reverse strand, counting down.
TGTTTATTCCTGTACTTAAATAAATAAAAATTAGATTGATTAAGTATAGGTTTATCAATTTCTAATGTATAATCTTTTATATTTTTATTAACTGCATATAATAGTTTAGAATTATGGTTCGTTTTATATGTATTAAATTTATCATTTTCATATATTTTTTTATAATTATCTTTATCATAAACGTATCCTAGAATATATTTTTAAATCAAACATTAAGTCATATATTGGAGTATTAAATACATATTCATAACTGTTAATTAAGTTACCATTAGTACCTAAATTATGATGAAGTATTGCCATTCTTTCATATTCCATTGAACTAAATGTTGTTATACCATTATAGTTATACCATGATGAGTCATTTAATGTTGTTGAGAATGTTTTTTTCTATTCTATAAAAAAATTATTATCTTCGAGTTCATTCAATTTATTTACTGTTTCTTTTTATTTCATCATAATATTCATATTTATCTTTTTATATCGTCTGTATGAATCCAATTATAGTTTATATTACATACTATTTCTACTCCTGATACTAATATAATTGCATATTCTAAATATTTTATTGTTTTTTTATCATAATACATAATTAAATATAATATTAAGTATATTGATATTAAGATAAGATTTATTATTAAAAACTTTATTTGTTACTATATTTAAATCTAGTAGTTTAAATGTAAATAACATTAATGATAAAAAGTATATAAGTGATTATTACTATTATTGGGTGAAGTTTTTGAATGTTTTTTAAACTATATGCCAATATTATCATTAATGTAAAAGAGTAAAGGAATGAGTATCTATATGGTAAATCATTTGGTACATGTAATGCATGTAGTATGAAGTCTAGTCCTGGTATAAAGAAACATAAAGCGATTATTATAAGTATTAACATATAAATTATTTTTTTGTCTTTAATTTAATTTTTATTATTGAATATAAATAGTAGAAGTAGAAATACTGATATAATTCCACATGATATATTTGGTGCATTAGTAGGATCAGTTTTAAATGTAACTGTTTTCTATGCAAGATAAATGGTTAACAATAAATTCTAAAAAAAGCTAAAAATCATAATATTGTGAAGTAGGCCATACATCATTAGTCGCACTAATAGTGCTTAAACTTTTAAATAATGGTAAAGCAAAGAATGAAATTAGAAGTCCAACACTTATAGATGATAAAGTAAATATTAATACTTTTTTTAATGTACTTTTTAGATATTTTTTAATTTTTTTTAATGATTTAAATTCAGTTTTATAAATTAAATAAAGTATAAAATAAATTGCTGAATATATACAACATGCATAACCTATATAGTAATTTGATATTATTGTTATTGTAAGAGATATTATATAGAGCAAATATTTCTTATCATTTATTATATTTTCTATTCCAAGAACTATTAATGGTAAAAAGGCCATTCCATCCATCCACATTATATTCCAATAATATGATACAAAGTAATTACTAAATGCATATAATAAACTTAAAAATATATAGATATTTTTTTTATCTTTAAATTTTTTTGTTCTAAAAAGTAATTAAATGTAACAGCGCACACACTAACTCGCAACATTATTACAAATGAATAACCTGTTATAATTGTTTTTTTCTGTGAAAAATAATAATATTATGTTGAATGGACTTGCTAAATAATTAAAGAAATTTCTAAATATAGGTAGGCCCATGGACATATTATACGAATAAAATAAAGATTTAAAGTGAGTGACTCTATACCATAATTCTTTTAACATTGGACCATATTGATGGAAGAAATCTACTTTTAATGTGGTATGTTCTCCATATGGTGTTATTTCATTAATATAAAAAAACAATATTAATTATTATAAATGCTAATATAAATGCTAATATTGATTTTTTTATTGTTTTTTTAATTTATTTTTTTTCATATACATCATCTATTTCAATATAACATTAATAAATAAAAATATACAATATTTATTGATATTAAAAAAATTAATATGATAAAAATATATATATAGGATAGGTGTAGTTGTTATGGAAAAGAAAAAAGTTTTAATAGGTGGTATTTTGGTTGTATGTGTTGTTTTACTTGTTTGGTTCTGGCCAAAGAAGGACAATAATAATCCTAATTTTCCTAATAATAATACCACTGATAAGATAAATAGATATTTATATAGTTGGAAATCTAGTAAATATGTCTATAATGATAATAGTGGTGGTAATGTTCTTGAATATAATCTTCATAATTTTTATATTAGATTTTTTTATGAAAAATGATATGGAGATTTGTTTTAAAAAAAGAATCAAGATGGTGGTAATTGTGAAAAAGCATAATTATTCCTTTTAAAGATAATAAAAACTTTGAATATTGAAGGTAAATCTGAAATATCAAATATTTATGGAATATTTAATGTTATCGAGGCTGAAGATAATAGGACTATAATGGAAAAAAATAATGAAGATGGTACTAGTGTAATTTTTGAATTTATTAAATATGGGGGTGAAAAAGTAATGAAAAAGAGAAAAATATTTTTTTTGCTTTCATTAGTATGTTTATTCTTGTTAGTGCTTACAAAAGTCGCTATAAGTAATACTTATAGTAAGACTGCTGAATACGCTAATAAATATATAGAAATATATAGGGATAATCAAAAAGTATATAGAAAGAAATGGTAATGGCTTTATAATTCCATATAATTTTTGATAATGGTAAGTTATTAGTTATGTCTTCTTTTACTAGAGGTGGATTATTAAGTAAAAGTGAATTTGAAAGAACATTGATTAATAATGAAAGTTATCTTTCTTTTGGTGAAGAATATTGGACTCTTACTTCAAAGGATTCTAGTAACAATTATTATATTTCACATAAAGGTATTGCTACTAAAAGTTTATATGATACTACAGGTACTAGAGTAAGTGAGTATGTTTTACCTAATACAAAGGTAACTGGAAATGGTTCTAAAATGAATCCATGGATGTTTATTGTTAAATATCAAATTACTGCTCAAAATAGAACTCCTGATTATGGTAATGTTAAGTTAGATTATGAGTATGTTTCTGCTGGTGATAGTGCTATTATAACATTAGAACCTAAAGGAAAAATTATACATATGATACTGATACATGTGTCGGTATTGATGGATATAGTAGAGAAGGAAATATTGTAACAATTAATAATATTCAAAAAAAGATATTACTTGTGCATTTTCTTTTAAGAAAAAGATTGTTAAAGTTACATATGAATCAAATGGTGGAAGTCTTTGTAATCCAAATGTAATAACTTATAAAGCTACTGATAATTATAATTTAAGTTGTACACCAACAAGAAATGGATTTAATTTTGATGGTTGGTATAGTATGAGAGAAGCAGGAAGCAAACTAACTACGAACACTCGACTTATTAATAATAATGATCATACTATTTATGCTCATTGGAGTGCTAAACCTATAACACTTAGTAATCAAAACTTTAGCTTTACATATTCAAGTGCTAGACAGAGTAGAGCTATGACTAATGCTACTGGTGGAAGTGGCTTATATACTTATACTATATCTGGTAATGGCGCTTCTAATTTCAGTATTTCTAATAATAATCTATTTGTTAATGGTGGAACGAATACTGGTGCTTATAAATTAACAATTAAAGCTACTGATAGTATTTCTGGTGCTACTACAACAGCTACATTTAATGTTACAATAAGAAATACAACAACGACAACTTATATTTATATACCTGATCCAACAACAAGAAGAACGACTACAAGGCCAGTAACGCCTGGTATTACAACGACTAAAAAGCCAGTTACATCACCACCTACAACAAAAAAGCCAGTTACATCACCGCCTACAACAAAAAAGCCTATCACAACAACTCCTACTAGAAAACCAATTACTTCAAGACAAAAACCATCTGGTTGTACTTGTTCAGGAGGTTCAGGATGTGTAGGAGGAATATCTTGTCCAGGAAGTCCTGTATCAAACAGATCAGATTGTTGTAATTAATATTATTATTCAAAAACTAAATAAATTGAAAGTAAACTATTTAAATGTTTACTTTTTTGATATAATCAACGTATGGATATATTTAGAAATTGGAAATTTTGGGTAATATTGTATTTAATATCTGCAGTTATATTTGCTCAAGCATTTAAGAAATCTAATAGAAAAAAATGAAAAAAATGCTAGTTTACTTACAATATTGTTAGAATTATTTACAGCATTTTTTTCAATATTTTTTTATACCATTCTTTTGAATTTACTTTTACCAAGTGATATAAGTATTTATTTAATATTATTTGTAGTAGTTGTAATATATGCTTTTACTGACAGATTAAATATAGAAGCCAGATATGGACTTGACCCTTCAGTATTCAGCATGTTAAAAACAATTATCAACAGTATTTCTAATCATACTCGGATTTATATTTTTTTAAAAAGAACCAATAATATTAAAAGAAAGTAATTGGTTCAATTATAATTATATTTGCTAATACATTACTTGCATTTGATAAAGGTAAACTCAAAATTAATAAGTATTTCATAATGTCATTTATATCAAATTTCTTATTTGCTGTTGCAATGCTTATTAATGTAAATATATCTAGTAATTTCAATATAGCATTTTTATACTATTCTTACAGTATTTTTTTACCATCAATATTAATATTCTTATCTGGTAGATATAAGGTTAAAGATTTAGTGAATGAGTTTGAATTATATGATAAGAAGTATTTCTTATTATCGGCACTAACTTGGTGTTTAATGTTAATAGCTTCTGTTAAGGCTTATGAAGTAGGTGATGTTATTTTAGTAGCCCCACTTCTTACATTAACTTCAATATTGAATACTATATATGAATTTGTAATTTGTAAAAAAATAAAAAAATAAATTAGTTCAAAAAGATTATTGCTTCAATTCTTATATTAATTGGAGTTATAATAATTAAGATATAAAAAGGAGAGATGTATATGTATATTTTATCTTTTATGTGATGTTGAGGAAGTAAAACAAATAATGGAAATTATTTCATTACTTATAGGCTTTATTAAAATTATTGTTCCAATTATATTAATAGTGAGTGGTATGATAACTTTAATGATGGATATAAAGGGTGGTAATGAAGATGCTCTTGCTAAATCAAAGAAAGTATTAATTAATAAAGTTATAGCGGCAGTTGTTATTTTTCTTTATACCAACTTTAGTAGATTTAATTATAATGCTTGCGAGTGGTAATACTGATTATAAGAGTTGTTTAGATATTGCTTATGTACAAACAGAGAATGTTAGTGGGTATACATCAAATACTTCTTATAATTCAAATGAAAATAGTTATAATAAAACATATAATTATAAAGATAGAGAAAACAATGAAATTAGTATTAATAGAAATGAAACTACTAAAAAAGTTAATAAACAAATATCAGGGGTGTATTATTTGGGAGATTCAAGAACTATAGGACTTAAAGGCGCTTTTGATAATAACGAAAGCGCTATTGCTTTTTGATGGGGCAAATTATACTAATTTTATTACTGATTCAAGTACACTTAAAAAAATAAATTATATAACAAAGATGAAACTTATAATGTAGTTCTTAACTATGGTGTCAATGATTTATATAATGTAGAAAAAAATATTGTAGTGGTTATAACTCTTTAGCAAATGAAATGAAAGATCATAATTTCTATGTTGTTTCAGTAAATCCTGTTGATGATAGTAAAAACTGTTAATATAAATAATCAAAGTATAAATGATTTCAATAATAAAAATAAAAATCATGTATATCTAATATAAGTAATATTAAATATTGTGATGTTAGTTCAAAAGCAACTAGTTCAGCATGGAATAATTATTTAAGTAGTGGAACTAATTATACTACTGATGGATATAATTTTATTTATTCTAAGATTAAGGAGTGTATGAAGAAATGATAAATATAGTATTGTTTGAACCAGAAATACCTGGAAATACTGGTAATATTATGAGAACTTGTGTTGCGACTAATTCACATCTTCATTTAATTAAACCACTTGGATTTAGTTTAGATGAAAAATATATTAAAAGATCAGGTGTTAATTATATTGATAAATGTGTTTATACAGTATATGAAAATATAGATGAATTTTTTGGAAAAAGAATAAAGGTGAATATTACTTTTTAACTCGTTATGGACATAAGCCTCATACCAGTTTTTGATTATAGTGATACATCTAAAAAAATTATTATTTTATATTTGGAAAAGAAAGTACTGGAATACCGCCTCATATATTAAAACCATATATTGATAGATGTATGAGAATGCCTATGACTGATAATGTAAGAGCACTTAATTTGTCTAATACAGTTGCGATAATGACTTATGAAGTGTTAAGACAACAAGGTTATCCTGGACTATTATTTGATGAACCTCATAAGAGTAAAAAAATTTTTATTGAAGAGAGTTAATTCTCTTTTTATTTTGATATTAAGTGTGATAAAAATTTATTATAAGATAGATGATAAAAATAAGAGGTGTGTTATGAATAAAACAGAAAAAAACAATATTAATTATAGGAATAGTTGTTCTTGTATTGATTATTTTAGGTGTGATTGGAATTCTTTTATATCCTTCTTATAAATCAAAATTGAAAAATATTACTAAAGGGACTAATTGTACTATAAGTTTATACGATATTGTTGATGGAACAATGGTAACATCTAGTATGATAGGATATAAAAAATTTGATAATGTTGATACTTCTATTTATGAATGTTCTTCTTCGCTTATAGTTGGTAAATGTGTTAAAAAGAATACAATGGTTAAGAAAAATGAAATGTTTAAACATACTGATTTAATTGATTGTGAGGATTTGTATGCAAAATAAAAAGGCTATACTTACTTTAATATTTTGCTTAGTTTTAGTAGGTATTGGAACATTTATAAATAAATTAGTATTTAATACAGGTGAAAAAAAGAAGTAGATAAAGGAAAAAAAGATATAATGAACTTGTTAGTCGTGGCTATACATTAGTTGATTTGAATAAAAAAACTGACTTTATAAATGGATATAAAGTATATACTAAAAAAATGATAAAGATTATTTAGATAATAATGATAAAAATATGTATTATTACAAAAGATAATAATGCATACTTTTAAATATTTAGATAATGAATATCAAATAAATATACTTAATATTATAGATTATTACATGTATATAAATGATAATACTATATATGTTTACTTACTTGATAAAGATAATAAATTATATTATTCACATTATGAATTTTCTGCAAGTGAAGATACAATAAACATTATAGATAAAGTAAATAATTTATTTAAAAGAAATTAAAAGTGATAAGAAAAATAATTGGTTTTTAAGAGAATAGTTACAATACATAAATTATTAGATAATAGAAATTATGAATATTTAGTAGGTGTATCTAAAGATTCAAAAAGAATATATTATTGAAAAATGGTGATGTTTTTAAGAGAAATTAATAATAAAGAATATTTTTAATATAAGTTATTATTATAATGATGAAAACATATATTTTAACTAATAATAGAGAATTAATTATATCAAATGTAGATTCATTATTTAATGTTAAATATATATTAGGTGAATATTTTTGTATCTAATGATAATTATTTATATAAAGTAAGTAATAAGAATATAACTTGTGAATATGATAATAAAAATTAAATATATATTTTATTATAAATATGATAATATATTTAAACTAGCTTTTTATATTTGATAATGATGACTCTAAACAAATAGATTTAATTATTAAAGATTATGATTATGAGATACAGGGTATTAGTATTGAAAGTAAAAAATAGTTTACAAAATAATGTAAATTTTTGTCATATTTGTTGTTTGTATTTTGTAAATTAGTTATATTATTAATGTAGGGAGATGGTAAAAAGTGATATATCCTTCAATTGACAGACTACTAAATATTATTGATTCAAAGTATAAACTTGTTCATATCGTAGCAGATAGAGCTAAAGTTATGAAAGAGCATAAACATTTTTCAAATGCCAGAAAGTGAATATGTTTCTAAGAAAGAAATAGGTAGAGCATTAGAAGAGATTGATAAAGGGATTAATTGTAATTAAAGAAAAATTAATCTTTTTTTATTAAATTTTATTTGAAAAAAATATTAATTTTGTGTTATTCTTATAATGGAGGTAAGATATATGAATCATAAAGTTGAAAGTGTACAAGGATTACACGATGACGCATTTGCATTATATAACAATGCAGTTAAAGGAACAGCAGATTATAGTGCAGACACATTAATAAACAACTTAAATGAAGGAATAAATACATTAAAAAGTTGTTGGAAAGGAAAAGATGCAGGAGTACAAATTCAAAATGTTATAACAGTATATAATGCTTTAGTAAATATAAGAAATGTATTAGGAAAATTAGCAGCAGATTCTTCTAAGATTGCAAGTAATTATAGAGAAATTCAAAATGCAAATGGAGCAGGACTAAGCACACTTAGTACAATAACTTCAGAAGATAAAACAATATTACCAGATTATACTGACACAGCTGATAAAGTAGATATTACACCAGATGCAGAAAAAGGAAAAGCAAAAATTGATGCAGCTAATGATAATATTGCTAACTTTATTAGAGAAGTATCAAAAATACTTTAATAACATAATGAGTAACTGGACAGTAGGAACTGGAAGAGACGAAGCTAAAACTGCATTCGAAACATTCAATTCTCAATCAGCACAATATAAAGAAACATTATCAAGCGTTTCAAGTAATATTACAACTGCATTACAAAATTATGTGTTTTAAGAAGCTTATGCTTCTTATTCGTTAAGAAGAAAAAGCAATTTTTCTTTTTAGCAAATAAGAGGTGTGTGATATGTCGGTACAAAGTTTACTAGCTGAAATAAGAGAATTAAGGGAACTTATTAAAGCATTACAGAATATTCAAAATATGGCTAGATCGTTATCAAGTGCATTATCAAGTGCATCATCATTACTTAAAGAAGTTATAGTGAATGGACAAGCATATGATAAAGGAAAACTATCTGAAATAGTTAGAGATCTAGGAACGTTATCAAAGCTTATGTGGTTCAGCAATAGCAAAAGCAAATAAAAAAATAGCTGAATTGCAAGAAGAAATAAGACAAATAAAAAGAAGCAGAGAGAGAAAGAAATCAAACAAAGTTAAAAATCAACAAATGATTCAAATGTTAATGTTGACTTAATATATTAAGGAGGGAAAAAAAGAATGAAAGAAAAAAATTTTTTTACCACTAGGAAGTGTAGTACTTTTTAAAAAAATGCTACTAAAAAGATTAATGATAACAGGGTTTTATGTAAAAAGCTGATGAAAAATGATGAAAAAAACATATGACTATGTAGGATGTTTATATCCAGAAGGAGTAATATCTTCAAAAGGAAAAATTGTGTTTTTTTAATCATGAACAAATAGATAAAAATATTCTTTATAGGATATAGTGATGATGAGGAAAAAGAGTTTTTAAAGAAAAAAATTAAATAAAGCTGTTAACAATAAAAAAAGTAGAGGTGTAATATGGCTTTAAATAATGTAACTACAGCTATCTCTGATGGAGGAAGTGGTGGTGGAAATTTCGATTTAAATATAGACGCTGAAAAATTCTATTATGGATATAAAAATCATTGAAAAACACCAGTATTTGATGAATTGTCAAATACTGTTTTTGTCTATTATTGATAAAGTTAATTCACTTGGAGTAAATTTTAGCAATATCTCTAGTAAAAATTAAGAATGATAATTCTGAACTTAATGATATGTATAATAGAATGATATCATTTAAAAAACACTTGAAAGAATTGACACATCAAATGCATTATTATTTTTCTAGCTTAGATACAAAGTTATATGCAGACTTTAGTGAAGAAGTAACAGAAACTGATTTAGCATTAAATGAAGATAAAGTAAAAAAAGGATGATAATGGTGAATCAAGTATATTAGATAGCATACTAAAAAAAGATATTTGGTGTTACGAACGAATATACAGAAAGTTCAGGTTTTATTGCAGACATGGTTACTGTAATAACAAAAAAATAAAAAAATAATGATAAAAGTGAAGGCTTTTTTTGACAAAAATACTTAAATCTGGAAAAAAATATATTAGAAAGCATTACTGGTAGTATTATAAGTAGTTCAGTTAAACATGGAAAAAAATATCTGATTTCTTAAAAAAAGTAATAGTATGCTTCCAAATATTGAATCAAACATAGATAAATCATCAAATGTCGAAACACTATCATCAACAAAAAAATAATTGTAGATGGTATTGAATATAGCTCTACTGAATTAGTAAAAATTAAGTGATATAAAAAAATAGGTACTCTTATCACGAAAAGCAATTTTTAAAAAGGAAATAACTCAGAAGCTATTTCAATTTTAACTGCATTACCAAAAAGATAGAATGAATGAATTACTTAAAGATGCAAATGAAGAATTTATAGTCTGCATTATTTAATACAACAGAAGATATTTCTACTTTAATACAAAAAATAGATACTAGAAATGTGACTTTACTAGGAAAAATTGCTAAAGAAATTTCACTACCTGTACTTAGTGATAATATGAGTGACCAACAAATATATAGTATGATCAATTCTTCAAATCCTGTTATATTTACATCTGGCGAAAAAATAATGCAAAAACTAGATGAAGAAAGGATTGTAACTTTATTTGAAAAATATGATTATTCAAATTGTATAGATAGATTGTTTAGTAATAGTAAAAATTTCTTCTATAATAATTAATAGTGTTGGTTATGATTACATAAAAGAAAAAGTATGGACAAAAAAATACTTTTTGAAGCTGTACGTAATTTAAGCGATTCACTTTTTAATTGATATTTCATTTTTTTGAAAGAAATGTCTGAAGATGAACTTATTAATTATTTTAATTACTTAAAAGATAATAATGAAATAGATAAAATTGTAAAAAAATTTCTTATAGTAAATATTTATATTCTGATAAAGAAAAATACCTATAAATATTTAAAAGCCCTGTTTAGTCTAAATAATAATGATGAAATAATTAAAAAAACATTTAAATTTTTTTCTTATTTGAAAATGTTAAAACAAGTGATTTATATGCAAACTTATCAGAATTTGATACTGATAAGTTAAACACATTTTTGGAGTAACAGGTATTAAGGCTTTTTGAACATTATGATGGTGATAAATTTTTTTCATTAAATGTGCTCCAGAATATAATAAAAATAGTTGATGGAAAAATAATATATGCATATTGGTTTTCAAATAGACACACGGATGATATGATAATTTACTCAGATTTAGAACCAACTTTTTGTTTATTCTAAAGAGTCAAACGAAAAAAACTTGATAAGTTTTTTTAAGTGAAACTTATTTTTGATTATATGAGAATACTTAATATAAGTTTATTTGAAGAAGTAGATGGCTATTTAGGTAATGTTGTATTTGATGGAAAAAGAATATACTTATGAATACCCTGAAGGAATTAGAAATGCCATAGATGAACTGGCAGACAATTATGTTAATTTCTTTAGAGATGGTGCAGCAACTTCATTGGCTCTTGGAGTTGAACAAAACTCATTAAATATGCTTGCAAGATATAACAATGCTGAACTAAAAAGAATCTCAGAAGATATGGCTAAAAGATATAATGCTGATGTAGATATGTTAGAATATGCTTTGGGTCAAGCTGATACAATTGATGGAATTTGTTCATATGCAGACTTTGCAACTAAAATATTTCAATATTATTATGGAAGAGAAGAAGATTTTTTTAAGAGATTTTGGATACCCTATGTATAAAGAAATATCTATAAGTAATACAAAAGGTTTTTTTTAATACTGAAGAACTTTTTAGCGGATCTTTATATATTTAATAACTCGAGCTTAAATGGAAGAAATCTATTTACAGTTGATAAAAAAATAATAACCTTGTTTTAACGGAAAAAGAAGTAGGAACAGCAACTACGTATATGAGTGGTGATAAAGTAAAAGAAACTGTCATCAATGAAAATAATTTTTTTGAATATCATAACATTCCTGTTGAAACTAATATTATAAAAATACAAATATAATACAATAGATTCTGAAACAGTAGAAAAAATAAATGCTGAAATTATTAAAGGCAATTATCCCTCATTAATTACCTGGTATTATGAAGGCTGTAAAGATAGTCCAATGACATATGAAGAATTAGATGTTTTAGATGCTGTAGGAAATAATAATTTGAATAGCTTTAGACCAACAGGCCATACTATGAACACAAAAGATAGCGTTACATATTATGAAGATGGCAGAATTAAAGAAAACTTTGGACATATTACACCAATGATTGGCATTGATCAAGAATATGTTTACATAGCTAGTTGGGGAAGTCCATATAGAATAAAAATAAGTGAACTTGATAATCTTAATAGTTTTATAGCCTTACAAAAAATGTATGAAAAAAATGAATAGGAGGTATTGAAGTGAGATTGATTAAACGAGAAGATTTAGAGGAAAGATGGCCAAATAATTGTAATCCTAAAGTATTTAGTATGAGCGATAATGTAGCTAAATATTATTTAGCACAATACAATTTATATGAGCATTTTCTATACCAATATTTACTCAAAAAAACTAGTTTAAGTAAATTTGATGAAGAAATATCAAATAATAAATTAAAAAAATTGATATGGTAAACATAGCTAAAAAAGATTTCTATCAAATAGGTAGTCCACTAAAAATATCTTTTATATAAGGAATAATTTATACGTTGAAAGACTTGAAGAAAAAAAGATGTAAAAACTTCTAGAAAAATAAAATGTTAAATGGAGATTCAAAGTTAGATGATGAAATCGAATCATTAATAGAAAGAACATATAAAAATAATTATTTCTGAAAAAAATAGAAAAATGAAAAATACTAGTATTATAAGTTATGGGCCTACTACTAAAAAGATTTTTTTTGCTTTAAATGGAAATCTAGTTATTGGAATAAGATATGATAATGAAGTAAAAATCATCTAAAGATAATAATGAATATAAGAGACAAAAACAATATTTCTTCATACATATTTGAATTATCATCTAAGTTAGACAACACATTATCAAAAAGAATTAAATATAGGAGTTTGTTCTATTGTATATACTGATAATTCAATTATTAGAAGAAATAATATAAAAATAGAGGTGTAATATGGCTTTAAATAATGTAACTACAGCTATCTCTGATGGAGGAAGTGGTGGTGGGAACTTTGATTTAAATATAGACGTTGAAAAAGTTTTATTATGGATATAAAATCGTTGAAAAATAATTTTCAAGCATTTGATAATTTATCAAATGCAGTTTTATCTATTACTGCTAAAGTTAATTCACTTGGAGTAAATTTTAGCAATATCTCTAGTAAAAATTAAAAAAATGATAATTCTGAACTTAATGATATGTATAATAGGATTATATCATTTAAAAAAACGCTTGAAAAGAATTGACCCATCAAATGCATTATTATTTTCTAATTTAGATGTTATAGTGTATGCTACATTTGGTGGAGACATCACTGAAACTGATTTAGCCTTATATGGAGAAAAATTGTAAGCAAATATATGAAAAATGCCATAAATAAAGACCCAAAAAGATTTAACAAATCTTGAAAAATACTTATACTTAACTCATATGTTCTACTACCTGAGTCATTTAACAATGGATTAAAAATTACAAGAATATATTAAACTTGAAAAAGCAATATGAACAAGTTGGTAAAAGCTTATCAAGAAATACAAAGTAAAAATATACAGCATAACAAGAAAATTATAGGGGACCTATGCCTGATGAACAAGTTGCTAAAGTAAAAACATACTTGTAGCAAAAAGAGATGAATACTTAAATAATATGAGTTCCATTAGTAATAGAAAAGACAAACTGAGAACTGAATTGATAGATGCAGGACTTATTGAGAAAAATTCAAAAGAATCATTTACTGAAGCTGGTAAGCAACTTTGGAGTAGTTTTACGGATATATTTAAAACAGGTGGAGATTTAGGTGGGATTCTTGTCGAAACTGATGAATTTTTAAATGAATTAATTTCCACTGGCGCAGTTTTATCGGGAAATGTATTAGCAGCTGGATTCAATATTATAGAAGATGCTTCTTCAGGATTAGAGATAGTACTTGCTACTGTAAGTACGCCATTTACGTTAGGATATGATGGAATTAAATCTTTATATAGTTCGCTTGCTGGTACAGAATTTTCTTCATATACAAAAGCCTTTTGGAATCAAGTAGGACTTGATATTGATTATGATGTTACTGGTAGTATGACTGAATCATGGTATAATGATTTTCTACTTGGTAAAATAATTAATGATAATTCGGCAATAAAATATGATAGTGCAGCCGCAAAAAGCGTTACTAATGCTGTCAAAACGCCATTAAAAATTGCAGCAGCGGCATTACTGGGATATTTAACAGGTGGTAGTACAATAGCTTTAGTCTCAAGTGGATTTTTACAAGGTTCAGGTGAAACAGCAAAAGAATCATTAAACTCCGGAAGCATGAATGTTTCTAAAGTTGTTAGCTCTTATTTAGGTGGAGCAGAGGGTGCTGCAAACTGGTTCTTTTATGGTAAGACTTCAGATAATATAATTAATGCATTGAAAAATATAAAAATAATTCCATCGCCTTATCTTGATAATCCAAATAAAAAGAAATATTATAGAAGTAAAAAGATGATGTACTTAACAAACTTATCAACATAAATCCAGAAACAATTAAAAATGTTTTATCTTCAACCCTTTCAAAACCTAATATTTATATATCAACATTAGGACATTTATGTGGAGAAATAAAAACAGAATTAGATAATGGCAAAATAGAATATGATAAATTGGGTATAGAAATAGTTAAAAGAATAAGCATATCGGTATTTGCAGAATATTTTAGATATTTAAAAGCACCAGATGTTAACATAGAAGGAACTGATGAAATAGAAACAGACGTAAAAATATCCATATACTATTGAAGAAATAGATGTACCTGATGTTATAGATATAACAGATTAGAAATAGTCTGTTATTTTTTTATAGACAAATATAAAAAAATATTATAAAAATTATTATAGTAGGATTATAGGTGATAATGATGTTTAATAATAAAGTATTAATCAATTTAATAGTGTGCTCTATGGGTAAAAATTATGATCTTTATATACCTATTAATGAAAAAGTAGGTAATATTACTAAACTGCTTAATAATACATTATTTTATGATTCTATTAATGAAAGTAAAAATAATACATTTATAAATGCTTTAACTGGAGAAGTATATGACAACAACACTTTAGTTAGAGATACTGATATAAAAAATTGAAAGTAAAAATAATATTATTTTAGGAGTTAATTATGATAATATATTTATTTAATGATGATAGATTAATAACATTTAATTTGCCTGTCAAAAAGATAGGTGATTTTTGGATTACAGATAACAATGGAGAAAAATATTGTAAATATAAGTTCAACTGATAATGAATGGTTATTAAGTGGAAGTGAAAAGTACCACTATTACTTATAATGGTGAAGAAGTTTCAAATACTATTTTAAATACTAAAGAATATTATGAAATAATTAAAGATGACAAAAAAATATATATTATTCGCAACTGGTATGGTAGATTTCTCATTAAATAAATATGACGTCAGTAATGGTGATTTTACTTTTTAAAAAAACGATATAGTAGTTTCATCGAAATATTTAGATAATATCAATTTTGAACTTAAATATAATGATAATAAATGGAAACTTAAAAAAAGATGATAGTTCTACTATCTATCTTAATGATGATAAAGTTATAGATAATGAAATATCTATTAATTATGGTGATAAAAATATCTATTTATGGACTTAATATCTATTGTATATTTAACTCTTTAATCATAAATGATATATTTTTCTAATTTAAGAACTAGTGATAAATTAAAAATTAACTATTATAAATTCAAATAATGAAATTACTAACGAAGAAATAATTAATAAAAAAATATGTATAATGAAAGCGATTATTTTTTTAAAAATCACCTAGAATAAGTAGAGACATAGAAGAATATAATATGAAAATAGATTCACCACCTAAAAAACAAAGTGATGAAGAAATACCTTTAATATATACTCTTGGTCCAATGCTTACTATGGGTGCTAGTTCACTTGTCACAATTACTAATGCATTAATGCAAATATCTTCAGGTGAAAGAACTTTTAAACAAACATGGCCTACATTAATAATATCTATATGCATGCTTGCATCTATGTTACTTTGGCCATTTCTAACTAAAAAATATGAAAAGAAAAGAAAAATATAAAAAAAGAGAAGAAGAAAGACAAGATAAATATAAAGCATATTTAGAATCTAAACGCAATGAATTATTTAAAAGTATATGATACTCAAAAAAGAATACTTGAAGAAAATCTAGTTTCAAATGATGTTTGCTACGACATGATTTTAAATAAGAGAAGAACATTATGGTCTAGAAAAATGGAACAAAATGATTTTTTAACATGTAGAATAGGTATAGGAAAAAGTAGATTTAAAAAAAGTAAAAATATCATATCAAAGTGAAGATTTTTACTATGGATGATGATAATCTAAAGAAAAATGTTAGAATCACTCATAAATAATTTTAAATACATAGATGAAGTACCAATTGGATATTCATTTTATGATAAAAAAATAAAACAGCTATTAATGGATTATATCCTAAATATATAGATTTTACTAATAATATATTATTACAACTTATGTCATTTTATAGTTATGATGAATTAAAAATTCGTTGTTATAACTAATAAAAAAAGAATCAAAAAAAGATGGTCTTATTTAAAAAGAATCATTATATTGTTTTTTTCCAATGATAAATCTATTAGATTTTTCGCAACTGATAGTGAAGAAGTTATAGATGTTTCTACATATCTAGATCAAATATTTAATAATAGACGAGACTTAGTAAAAAAATGTAAATGAGAAAGCTACTTTTTGATACATATTATTTCTTAATAATTGATGATATAGATTTAGCTAGAAAAGTTGGTATTGTTGATGATATATTGAATGAGAAAATTAATTTAGGATTTAGTTTAGTAGTTTTAGAAGAAAAAAATTATCAAAATTACCAAGTGAAATAGATAGTTACATAACATTTGGCGATAAAACTTCTATTATATTATCTAATGATAGTAGTGAACAAATAAGATTTAATGATGAAATTAGTAATAAATTCGATATGGAAAAAGTGTACGTATACTTTAACTAATTTACCTATATATTTTAATAATTCATTTAAGAATTTACCTGATAGTATATCATTTTTTTAGAACTTAGAGGAGTAGGACAAGTTGAACAATTGAATGCTCTTAATAAATGGAAAGAAAATGATCCTACTAAGTCTTTAAAAAGCTGAAATAGGAGTTAATGAAAAATGGAGACTTATTTATATTAGATTTACATGAAAAAGTTTCATGGTCCTCATGGTCTTATTGCTGGTTCTACTGGTAGTGGTAAGAGTGAATTTATTATTACATATGTCTTATCTTTAGCAGTTAACTATAGTCCAGAAGAAGTAGCATTTGTACTTATAGATTATAAAGGAGGAGGTCTTGCAGGAGCATTTGTTAACAATGAAACAGGACTTAGACTTCCACATGTAGTTGGCACTATAACTAACTTAGATAAAACTGAAATAAATAGAGCACTTTCAAGTATAAAAAGTGAACTTAGAAGAAGGCAAGAAAAAGTTTAATGAAGTACGTGAAGTTACAAATGAAAGTACAATAGATATTTATAAATATCAAAAAAACTTTATAGAGATGGAGTTATTGATGAACCAATACCACATTTAATTATTGTATGTGATGAGTTTGCTGAACTTAAAGATCAACAACCAGATTTTATGGAAGATTTAGTAAGTACTGCTCGTATAGGTAGAAGTTTAGGAGTGCATTTAATACTTGCAACACAAAAACCAAGTGGAGTAGTTGATGCTCAAATATGGAGTAACTCAAGATTTAAAGTATGTTTAAAAGTTCAAGATAAGCAAGACAGCATGGAAATGATTAAAAGAGCAGATGCAGCACTTCTTAAAAATGTTGGTAGATTTTATTTACAGGTAGGTTACAATGAATATTTCGCACTAGGACAATCAGCATATGCAGGAGCACCCTATTTTCCTAATAAAGAATATAAAAAAAGCCACTTGATAAAAAAATTTGTATTTTTATAAATAATGTTGGTAGTGTTGTTAAAAAGTATTAATAACTCAATTGCTAAAAAGAATAATTAAAGCGGAAGGAGAAGAATTAAGCGCAGTACTAAATTATATTATAAATATAAGTAAAAACAATGAATTTAAAAAAATAAATAATTTATGGATGGATAGAATACCTAATAATATATATATAAATAATCTATATAAAAAAATACAATTATTCTAAAGTAAATTACAATATTAATCCTATCATTGGTGAATATGATGACACATTAAACCAAGTACAAGGATTACTTACACTAAATCTTACTACTAATGGAAATACTATGATATATGGTATAGCTGATTCTGGAAAGGATGAATTATTACAAACACTTGTATTTTCATGTTTAAGTATGTATGGTACTAATGAACTTAATATGTATATAGTTGACTTTGGAGCTGAAACATTAATTAATTTTGGAAAAATGCTCCTCAAGTTGGAAATGTTATATTAAATGGTGAAGATGAAAAAAATTAGAGAATCTAATTAAGATGTTGGGAAGTGAATTACTAAAAAGAAAGAAACTATTTACATCATACAATGGTAACTATTTAGATTATCTTAAATTAAGTGGAAGAGGTCTTTGCAATATAATAGTAGTTATTAATTCAATAGAAGTCATGAGTGAAGTATATCCTGATTTAATAGATAGATTAACTCCAATAATAAGAGAAGGATCTAAATATGGAATAACTTTTGTAATGACATCAGTTAGTCAAAGTTCTGCTAAATTTAAAATAGTTCAAAGCTGTAAACAATTTATATGCTTACAAATGGCAAATGAAACAGATTATAGAGATATACTTGGTAAAACAGATGGTCTAGTTCCATCTAATAATCTAGGAAGAGGCCTTATTAAATTAGGAAAGGTATGTGAATTCCAAACAGCATTTATAGATAAGATAGATAACATTTATAATAGAATAAATGAACTAATTAATAATTTAAAAAAATAATGGTATAAGTGATGCAAGACATATTCCTACTATGCCAGACGTTATCAAATTAGATTCATTTAATGAAAAAAATATAAAGGTATTTCAAGTATACCAGTTGGTATTTATAAAGATAACCTAACTTCATGTTTATATGATTTTTGGTAAAAAAATGTTACTAATATAATATCTTCAGATGAAATAGAAAAATATAAGAAGATTTATTATGAATTTTTTTAAGATTATTAGAAATAAATAATACATTTAATAAAATGATAGTTGATTCAAATAATTATTTTGAAAAACTTTAATTATAGTTTACCATTTGAATCTAATGATATGAATAGTGTTATTGATAAAAATATCTTTACTAGATAATAAAAATACAAGAAATACTTAAAAGAAAAATAATATGAATGTGAGAAGTCTTAAAAAAAGTACCTAATACTATGATTATGGTTATTGATTTTGGAAAAAGTTTATGTCTAAACTTGATGATGAACATAAAGATAAATTTAAGGAAATTTTAAATAATAATAAAGATACATTAAAAAAATTAATTTTGTATTTGTAGACATACCATTTGGATTTAAAAAAAATATGAATATGAAGAATGGTACAAGAATACAATGAACAATAATAATGGAATATGGATAGGTAGTGGAGTAACTAATCAGTTTGCTTTAAAACTTACTATACAACCATCAAGTATAAATAATATTGATAATGAGTATGCTGTCGTTATTAAAAAGGGTATGCCAAGTATTATCAAGGTTATTAATGAAATAAAAGTTGAAGAATAAGAAAGGAAGAAGTTATGGCACTTAGTAATGTAACTACTGTAGTTTCCGATGGCGGAACAAGTGGTGGAAAATTAGATATGGATATTAATGCTGAAAGTTTTTATACAGGATATAAAAACTATAGAAAATGTATATGGATCATTTGATAGTTTATCAAGTGCTGTTTCTTCCATATCTGCAGCTGTTTCAGCTTTAGGAGTAAATTTTTCATCAATTTCAGCAAAAATAAAAACAGATTCAAAAGAATTGAGTGATATGTGTGTTCGCATGAAAGCATTTAAAACAACACTTGAAAAAGTCGATTCATCAAATGCTTTATTATTTGCAGAGATGGATTTAACGATGTTTGAAAATTTTGGAGAAGACATGTCAGAAACAGATCAAGCATTATATATTGAAAAAAATGTACTATGATATACAACCTTGCTGTTAAAAAAAGATCCTGAAGATTTGACAGAGCTTGAAAAGAATATTATTAAAAAAATTTAGACCCATATATGAAGCTAAATAAATATATTGATGCTGAAAAATAAATATAATGAAGTGAATGCAAAGTATGAAGACTTAAATTCACAAATATATAATCTTTCAAGATCACATGGTGCACTAGCAGATGAAGACACAAAGAAACTTGCATCACTTGTTAAAGAAAGAGATGCACTTAAATCAGGGTGGCTTGAATTAAAAACAAATAAAGAATCACTTAGAAGTGAATTAATTGACATGGGTGTTTTAGAAATGACAGCAGGTGAGTCTTTAAAAGCAGCAGGTAAACAACTTTGGGGTGATTTCACTGATATGTTTAAAACGGGAGGAGATTTAGGTGCCTTTTTAGTTGAAGCAGACGAGTTTATGAGTGAACTTGAAGCCACAGGAGCGGTAATAGCTACCAATGTTATAGCTGGTGTTGGCAAAGTTTCTGAATATATTATTGATGGTGCTATAATGGTAGGGGCTGGTGTTGCATCTGCTGGAACAGGATTGTATGATGGAATTAACGCAGCTTATTCTGGAATAACAGGAAGCAAATACACTTCAGCAACTAAGTCTATGTGGAATAAAACGATGGACCTTATATCAAATGATACTACAGGAGATATTTATAATTCATTTTATCAAACTGGATTAGGTGAAATGATTAATAATACATCAGCTTTGAAATATGATAGTGCTGGTGCTACTGCAGTTAAAGATGTCGCAATCAAAGCAACTGAAGTAATTGCAGCAACAGCAGTAACAGTAGCAACCGGTGGTGCAGCAGCTCCATTTGTAGCAGCAGGCATTGGATTCTTAGAAGGAACAGGAAAAACAGCAGAAGAAAGATTTAGTGCTGGTAATAGAGAAGCAAAAGATATAGGACTAGCCTTTTTAGGTGGAGTAGGAAAAGCATCAGAATGGTATGGATATGGACAAGTAGGAAGTAACATTTATAATGGTGCTAAAAATTTCTTGACAAAAAATGTTAGTCAAAAAATAACTGAAGAAACGCTTAAAGAAAGTTTTAAGACAGCAGGCAAAAGCAACTTAAAAGTACTTGGTGAAGCGGTAAAGAAAACATTTACAACAGCTGATGTATATTTGGACAGTGCTGCAGCTGTAGCTAATGCAGTAACAACTAAAATTACCACTGGAGAGTGGAACGTAGGTGAAGGATTATTTGATTTGGGATTTGCAGTAGCTGGAAATATGGTAGGAGACATTTTAAGCGGGTTTGCTGATAGAAGAGGTGCTCGTAAGACACTAACAAATATTTTTGAAAATGTAAATACAAATGCTGATTCAAAAGCTATAACAGAAACTATTAATGAAATTTCAGATGGAATAAACACAATTGGTAAAAATTGATATACAAGCATCAAAAAGGTAATTTAGGAACAATATCTATTGGAAATAAAAAAATTATGATATAGAAGAATTAGTAAAAATTAGATAATGCTAAAGTAAAAGAAATTATACCAAAGCCTTTAACATATCAAAGCAGAATCGAAGCATTAACAATATTAGGTGCACTTCCTAGTGATAAAATGAATAGCATTTTAAAAAGATATGGATTATTCTACTATGAAGCAATTATTTGATAATCCATATCTTACTTCATCGGTAATTGAAAAAAACTTGATATTACAGACGCAGCTCTTGTAAAAAAAGTGTAGTTGGTCATAATAATATTTATAAAAAAATATTTTTTTCTGATGAACAAATATATAAAAATGTTTACATCATTGGATCCAGAGATATCTGATGTTGGCCGAATATTTTTTTAGCACTTACAGATGAACCTAGGTTTGTAAGTTTATTTAATGATTATAATTTTTTTCACGATATGGAGCAAAAATTATTTTTCCGACGAAGTTATTTGTGAATCTTTATTAAGTTACATGGGACCTGACTATATAAAAAAATACATTTGGAACCGATGGTCTATATAATTTATTAGATAATATATCAACTAGCAACTCTAGAACTTTTTTAATGAATTATTTAACTGACACTGACTTAACCAATTACTTTAATCATTTAAAAAGATATTGGTGATATAAAAAAACTATTATTGATATATCAGGTAATGATCAAATGCTTAAAGATTTTAAATATAAATATTTACAAGCAGTGTTCAGTATGGATGATTGCGATGGAATAGTAAAACAAATTGATTTTCAAAAATTCTTAAGCGACCCAAAAACAAGTGAATTATTTAAAAATTTATCATTTTGTGATACTGATAAGTTAAATGAATTACTTATACCTGATGGAGCAAAAGTATTCGAACGCGCTGACGGAAGCAAGTATTTTTATTAAATATGATTCTAACTTTGATAAAGTTGTTAATGGAAGACCATTATACGCATATTGGTTTTCTGATAGTTTAGTTGAAGATAAACTAGTTTATAGTCAGTTTATGCCACTATTTATGAAACAGGACTTAGATTCAACACTTCTTCAATTTTTAAACGAAGAGTATTTTAACTCTAATAGAATTGCATCTTTGGTAAACTTTAATAGCAATGGTAGTTTTTTAGGATTTATAACTCAAGATGCAGATGGTAAACTTAAATATATATATACTAACGAGGTTATGTTAAATTTGAATAAAAATAGAGATAATTTTTTAAGTTTTTTTGGAAATGGTAAATTTGAATATGGCAATTATGGTGTTAATCAGGCAGCTTTAGAAAGAATTAATGGAAGCCAAAAATTATCAGACATTGCAAAAAGGATGGGACAAAGATATAATGCTGATCCAAATATGTTAAAATATTTCTTAGGAAAAGCAAATACAGTGGATGGAATATGCTCATATGCAGATTTATGTGATAAAATATTTATACATTATTCAGGAAGAGAAGCAGATTTTTTTACATGATTTTTGGATATTCTATGTATAATACTAATTGGTTAGGCAAGAAAACATTAAATACTGAAGAACTTCTAGCAGACTTATATATATTTAATAATTCATCAATTAATGGAGGAAATTTATTTGACTATAACCCAAATACTAAAAGTTTTTCAGTATCAGCTAGCGCAAAAAGAGGTATTTCAAAATCGTTTGGAGCTGGCGATATTAATTCAGATGTATTAGAAAACAACTTTTTTAGATATCATGGAATTCCATTAGAAGTTAGTTCTTCAACACTTAGGTATGAAAAACTAAGCAACGATATAATAGAAAAAGTAAATGCTGAGATATCTCGTGGAAATATTCCTTCTATAATTACTTATTATAATTCCATAAATTATCCATTAACTTTTGAAGAAATTGATATTAATAGTATAGTAAATAATAATGGAAAATTTAGCAATTGGATACCAAATGGTAACTATCAATCTACTAAAAGTTGGTCAAGTTTCGATGCTTATGGTAAAATAATAGATAGTTCAAGCCACATTACACCAGTAATTGGCATAGATAAAAGATTACATGTATATTGCGAGTTGGGGAAGACCATATAGAATAAAAAAATTAGTGATATTAATAATACAAATAGTTTTATGACTATTCAAACAATAAAAAGGTTTAATAAAAATAGGAGGGTTAAAAATGAGAACAATTGAAAGAAAAAGATTTAGAAGGTAGATGGCCTAATAATTGTGATCCAAAAAGTATTTGAAATGAACGATGAAGTTGCTAGTTTTTATACTGGTCAATATGCTTTATATGAACATTTCTTATATCTATATTTATTAAAAAAAGACAAGTTTGGGTAAATTAGATGAAGAAATATCAAGAAGTGAACTTGGTATAGATATGATAAATAGAAATGATAAAGATTTCTATCAAATAGGAAGTCCTCTTAAATATATCTATATTAGAAATAATATATATATTGAAAGACTTAATGAGCTTGATTTAAAAACATCTTGAAAATTAAAAATGTTAAATGGAGATTTTGAATTAGATAGTGAAACCGAATCATTAATAGAAAGAACATATAAAATAGTTACATCTGAAAGAAGCGAAAATGAACCACCTCATACAGTTAATTATGGCCCTGTAGCAGAAAGATTTTTTGCTTCAAGTGATAATCTTATTATTGGAATAAGATATGACGATGAAATTAGAAATTATCAAGATACAAAAGAATATGAAAGACAAAAATAACATATTTGATTTTATTAGTGAAGTATCTATTAAACTTGAAGATAATATCTCTAAAGAATTAAATAGAGGAGTAAGATCAATCGTTTATAATGATACATCAGTTATTAAAAAGACAAAAATAATGAAAAAAAGAATTATAAGTGCTAGTTAATGACTAGCATTTTTTTCTTAATTTGTGGTATATTCTTTATAGCATTTAAACTTTTTATTTGAAGGGACGTGATATTATGAGTAAGATTAATATAATGAGTTTAGGTGGACTTAATGAAAATGGTAAGAATTTATATTTAGTAAGTGTTAATAATAAAATACTTATATTTGATTGTGGTATGAAATATGCACCTGAAAAAATGTATGGAATTGATTATGTAATACCTGATTTTTACTTATTTAGTAGAGCATAAAAAAGATATAGTAGGTGTATTTATAAGCCATCCACATAGAGAAAATATGGGAGCACTTACTGATTTAGTAAAAGTAATACCTGATATAAATGTATATGCATCAGCATATACTAGTGAAATAATTAAATATGAATGCATGGAAGATAAAGTTGAAATAAAGAATCTACATGTTATTAAAGCACATAGAAAAATTAGAATTTAATAAAGATTTTAGTGTATTTCCATTTAGTGTAACACATAGTAGTCCTGAAACACTAGGATTTGCAATTAATACTCAAGATGGTGCAGTTATATATATGGCTGACTTTGTTATAGATCCAACTATGAATGGTTACTATGACATGGATTTAGGTAAACTCGCATATATTGGTAAACAAGGAGTACTTTGTTTAATGGCAGAAAGTGTATTTGCTGAAAAGAAAGGACACACTTCTCCTAATCATAAACTAGAAAGTTTCTTTAAAAATGTAGTTGATAAAAATAAAGGTAGAATTATATTTACAGTGTTACCACTACATATTTATACAATTCAAGAAATATTTAATTCAATAAAAGGTAAAAAAATAGAAAAAGTAGTTATTATGGGAAAAAGAACTTCATAGTATAGTTTCTATATGTGTTAAAAAAATAAATATTTAGATATTGAAGAAGATATGATTGGCAATTTAACTAATCTTAAAGATGATAATTCAGTAATATTAATAAGTAATGATAGAGAGACTCCATATTCTAATATAAATAGAATAATAAATGGTCATGATAAATTTATTAGTTTACTTGAAACCGATACAATTTGTTTTGCTGAACCAAGTTATGATGCATATGAAAAATTACTTGTTAAAATAATGAATGAACTTGCAATAAAGGGTGTAAATATTATACCAATACCTAAAGGAAAGAGCGTACGTCATCATGCTTCTAGTGAAGACTTAATGATGCTTATAAAACTATTTAATCCTAAATACTATATGCCTATTAAAAGGTGAATATAGATATCAAGTAGAAAAATGGTAATTTGGCGTATAAAGTAGGTATACCAAAAGAAAAATATATTACTTAAAGAAAATGGTGATATAGTTACTTTTTGAAGATGGAAAAACTTGTTGATAATTTTGATAGAATATTCGTAGATGATATATTAATAGATGGTAATTTTGCTGAAGATGTAGGAGAACTTGTACTTAAAGATAGAGAACTTCTAAGTAATAATGGACTTGTTGTTATATCAAGTACACTTAGTAAAAAAAGATAAAAAGTATTATTATTGAGCCAGAAGTTATGACAAGGGGATTTATTTATGCTAAAGACAATATGGATATAATTAGTGAAATTAAAAAGAATTGCTTTTAGAAGTTATTAAAAAAATAATACTTTTTCAAATAAATATGCTGATTATGTTAAGATAAGAAATGACTTAAGAGAAAAAGTTGGTGATTATTTATATAAAGAAACTCAATGTAAACCAGTTATATTAACTGTTATACAAGAGTTGTAGGAGGAAGTTATGATTTATTTAGATTATAGTGCAACTACACCAGTTGATGAAAGAGTACTTGATTCTTATTGTAAAGTTACAAGAGAGTTTATAGGAAATGCTAATTCTATTCATACTCTTGGTGTTAAGTCAAAAGAATTATTATTACAGGCAACTAATCAAATCGCAGAAATACTTAATTGTCATCCAAAAGAATTAATATTCACAAGTGGTGCTAGTGAAAGTAATACAACTGCAATAAAAGGTGTAGCATTTAAATATGCTAAAAAGAGGTAAACATATAATAACTTCTAAACTTGAACATAAAAAGTGTTTTTAGAAGTTATGGGATATTTAAGTAATATTGGTTATGAAATTGATTTTGTTAATATACTTCCTAATGGACAAATAGATTTAAAAACATTTAGGAGAGTTAATAAGAGATGATACTATACTTGTAAGTATATGTGCAGTTAATAGTGAAACAGGATTTAGACAACCACTTAAAACTATAAGACAAGTTATAAATAAAAAAAGAATCCTAATGTTATATTCCATAGTGATTTAACACAAGCACTTGGTAAAACTAAATTTTATTTAAGTGATCTTGATTTAGCAAGTTTTTCTAGTCATAAGATTTATTCACCAAAAGGAATAGGAATTCTTTATAAAAGAGTGATTTACAAATAGATACATTAATATATGGTACTACAGAGAATTGTCCATTTAGAGGTGGAACTCCTGCATTACCACTTATTGTTTCTTTTTGCTAAAGGTATGAGACTTGCTAATGATAAATTAGATTCTAATATAAAAAAATGTGAGAAATTGAAAAAGTGAATTATTAAAAGGATTATCTAAATATCCTATACAAATAAATTCTAATGATTTATGTGTTCCACAAATAGTTAATTTTAGTTTACTTAAGATTAAGTCTGAAACATTTGTTCATGCTCTTGAAAGATATGATGTATATGTAAGTACAACAACAGCATGTTCTAGTTTAGAAGAAAGCACAGTGCTTAAAGCTATTGCTAATGGAGATAAAAGTGTATCAACTACATCTATTAGAGTTAGTTTAAGTCATTTAACTACTATGACAGAAATACATGAATTTTTTTAGAAATATTTGATAAGGTATGGAATGAGTTGTTGTTAAAATGAAAAAAGTAATATTAATTAAATATGGTGAACTTACTACTAAAAAAAGATAATAGAAAAATTCTTTATTAAAAACATTAAAGAATAATATTCTTGATAAATTAAATGATTATGATATTATTGTAACAGATGACTATTATCGTATGTTTATAGAAGTAGAAGATGGTGATATTGATTCTATTATTAATAAACTTAAATGTATATTTGGTATTCATGAAATAGCTGTTTGTTATAAAGATGAAATAGTTACTGAAGAAGAAATCAAAAAAGTATCTTTAATGGTTATGAAGGAAGAAGACTTTTGTACATTTAAAGTTGAAACTAAAAGAAGTGATAAGAGTTTTCCTATTAAATCAATGGATATGAATAATATTATTGGTTCACTTATTCTTAAGAATATTGAATGTAAGGTTGATGTTCATAATCCTGAGATTATTCTTAATATTGAAATAAGACGTGAAGGCTTTTATGTTTATACAAAAGGTATTAAGTGTTTAGGTGGATATCCAGTTGGTACTTTAGGTCGTGGGCTTTTAATGCTTAGTGGTGGAATAGATTCTCCAGTCGCTGGATATATGACTATTAAAAGAGGAGTAGAATTATATTATTTATATTTTGAAAGTAGACCTCACACTAGTATAGAAGCAAGAAATAAAGTAAGAGATCTTGCAAGAAAAACTAGAAAAAAATATAATACTAATGGTAAACTTATGGTAGTAAACTTTACTAAAAATACAAGAGACTATATATAAGAATTTAGATACAACATACTTAATTACAATAATGAGAAGAATGATGTATAGAATAGCAGAAAGAGTTGCTAAAAAAAATAAATGTTTAGCAATAGTAAATGGAGAAAGTGTAGGGCAAGTAGCAAGTCAAACATTATCAAGTATGATTGCTGTTAATGATGTTACAAATTATCCAATATTAAGACCACTTTGTTCATTTGATAAACTTGATATAATAGAAATATCAAAGAAAAATAGATACATATGATACATCAATTCTACCATATGAAGATTGTTGTACTGTTTTTTTGTACCAAGACATCCTGTTATAAACCCTAATTTAAAAACATATTTATAGTGAAGAAGCAAAAGATTGATTTTGATACATTAATAGATGAAGCAGTTAACACTATTGAGGTAGTTGATTTAAAAAGAAATTAAAAAGTGATTTATTATAATCACTTTTTAAGTATAAATTTGTTATTTGTAAACATAATATTTAATGGTGAATAGATATGCTTATGAATAATAAATTTAGTAAAAAGAAATAGGTTGCTTTATAAAAATGAAATGTATTAATACAAGAAATGTGGAATATCAAGAATGTGATAATTTTTGAATATGGTAGGATAGAGAAGTATGATGATAAATGTTGTACTCGTAAATGTAAATAGTCATGTGACTATTTTTCTTGCATTAAAAAAATGAGATTAACTTAAAGTCAATCTCATAAAAATATTTAACTATCTAGTTCTAACTAAACTTTTAACTAAACTTTCACTAGCAACAGTATAGCAATATGCATCTCCAACTGTACCACTTTCTTTTACATATGGTAAACTTAATTTTTGATTCTAGTTCTTTAACTCTCTTTATTTTTAGCATCAATATCTTTATCATAAGTACTACCATAAACACCTACAACTATATTATATCTACCACTATTATGTAATTGTTCCCAGCATGCTATATTCATATCTAGATATGGATTTTTGTGTCATAAATGTTGAAAAAAACTATCTTTATATTTAGTACTAGTTTTTTTACTTTACTTGTATTTAGACTTGATGTTTCTCTGCTTTCTTTATCAATATTAAATGCAACTGGTGTACCTTCTACAACTATCATTCCACTAGGAATTATACGTGATTTTTCTACCATGATAATACCATTAGTATATTCAGACATAATAGTAGTATCATATGGTATAACAATACTATCAACACATCCTTTTCCAACTTCAGCAGTTTCTCGTTCATATATTCTACTTATATTCATAGAATCTAGCATGCTTAAATAATGTTTACTAATATTTCTTCTTGTTATAAGCCAATTTTTTTAAATTCATTAATAGATTCTTCAGAATCTAAATCAGTACTTTTAATACCTGCGGCTCTTTTAAATTGTCCTACTAATAAACTAGTATATTCTTTATCGATTACATCCATTTTATTTTTTTCATTCATTGTTATCTTTGTTCCCCCAATCAAATCATCAAATAACTAATTAATAATGTGCATATTATATCATATTTGATACATTAAGTTAATTGTTAGCTATTGCTGTTATTATTTATATATATATTATAAAAAAAGTAGTGTTTTTATTATTTTATCGCTTATATAAATAGTAGGAGATAATATAATATGGAGTATGATTTAAATTTTTCTTAAAAAAATGATAATGTAATAAATATAACTAAAATTAAGAACTTTGTTATAGATGAATTAATTACCATTATTAATTATGATAATGTATTTATGAATTATTGGGTAAAAAGAAGATAATGATATATCAGTAAAAATATGAGGATATTACTGAAAAAAATGGATGGAATGTGATTTTTAGAAAAAAATAATAAGGTAATTATGCATAAAATAGGGGATTCATTTAGGTATAAGGGAAAAAGAATATATTATTGATAATTATAATATTGTTTTTAGATTATAAAAGTCGGAGAATTAGAATTTGCTAGTTGGCTTAAAAAAATAAAAATTAATAAAAAATAGAAGTTTTTTTCCGAGATTTAATAAACCTGATAATATGAAATCTACCGATTATAAAATAGGAAAAAGAATATTTTGATTATAAACATACAACAGGATGCAGTTCTCAGTTAATATATCATAATATCGAAAAAAATCTAAGGGACAATCTGTTAACTTTATTATTAATATAACAAATGAATTTATGACTGAAGATGAGATAGTTAAGCAGTTGAATTATACATTTAGAAGATGCAAATGGGTTAAAAAAATCGAATAAAGTTTAATTCTAAATTTAAAAATGTATAAAAGAATAAAAAAACAGTAGTCAGTGGTGAAAAAAAGGTCACCTGCGACCACTGCTTGTAAAAAAATATTCTATCAGACGTTTTTGTTATTGTCAATATAAGATAGATAAAATTTATCGTTTTTTTTGAAAATTAATATATTATCACATATTGAGTTTATAATGCTAAAAATTCTAACATTATATTCTATGCTTTGCTAATGAAAACATTAAACATTTTGAAGCATTTATTGCATCTATTTCTCTTTTATGATATTTTTTTCTTTAACTTTTTAACTTTTTATTTGTTATAATATTTACGAAAAAGAAGGGAAAAAGTAATTATGAAAAATATTATGTGTTAATGCTGGTAGTTCTTCTTTAAAATTTCAATTAGTTGAAATGCCAGAGGAAAAAAATTAATAATAAGTGGTTATATTGAAAAAGATTGGACTAAAAAGATAGTTTTTGGACAACTAAAGTAAATGGTGAAAAAATTAAAGGTGAAAGATACTTAAAGAATCATAAAGAGGCTGCTGAAGTTTTAATAGAAGAATTATTAAAACATAAGGCTGTAGAATCTTTAGATGAAATTAAAGGTGTAGGACATAGAGTTTTACATGGTGGTGAAAAATATAGTGATTCAGTTATTATTACTGATGAAGTAATTCAAGATATTAAGGATTTAACTAAATTAGGTCCACTTCATCATCCAGGAAACTTAGCTGGAATTGAAGCAATGCAAAAAGCATTACCAGGTGTACCAATGGTTGCTGTATATGATACTGCATTCCATCAAACAATGCCTAAAGTAAACTATATGTATCCAGTACCAATGGAATGGTATACAAAATATGGTGTTCGTAAATATGGCTTTCACGGAACAAGTCATAAATATATAACATTAAAAAAATGAAAGAAAAAAATTAGGTAAAGATGATGTTAATCTAATTATTTGTCATATTGGTAGTGGTGCTTCAATTAGTGCGATTAAAGATGGAAAATGCTATGATACAAGTATGGGAATTACTCCACTTGATGGACTTATGATGGGAACAAGAAGTGGTGCAATAGATCCATCTATCTTAGAATATGTAAGTAAAGAATCAGGAGAAAGTCTTGAAGATTTAACAAATGATTTAAATAAGAAGAGTGGACTTCTTGGAATTTCTGGATACTCTGATAGCCGTGATGTTGAAGCTGCAAGAGATGCAGGAGATAAAAATGCTACTTTAGCATTAGATATGTATAATGATAGAATAGCTAAATATATTGCTGAATACTACATTAAATTAGATGGTAAAGTTGATGCTTTAGTATTTACTGCTGGTGTAGGTGAAAATGGTATTGAAGCAAGAAAAGAGATTCTTAGAAGACTTAATGCTTTAGGAATTAAAGTTGATGAAGAAAAGAATAGCAAAATTGCTAGTTATAAGAACGAAAATGAAGGAATTATTTCAAGCGATGATTCAAGTGTTCCAGTATATGTTCTTCCAACTAATGAAGAAATTATGATTATCAAGGATACTTATAATTTAGTAAAAATAGAAAAAGAGATATTTAATGAGTGATATATATAAATCAATATATAGTGAGGTAAAAAAATATAAAAAGATCTATATTGCAAGACATATAGGTCCAGATCCAGATGCTTTTGGAAGTCAAATGGCATTAAAAGAATCAATAAAGATTACATTTCCATCAAAAGAAGTATATGCAGTTGGAACAACAGTATCAAGATTTAAATATTTTTGGTAAAGTTGATAAAGTAAATGATTATGATTATGAAAATGCTTTATTAATAGTAGTTGATACTCCAGATAATAAACGCGTAGATATAGATAATTTCTTATCATTTAAAAATATTGTTAAGATAGACCATCATCCAAAGGTAGACACATTTGGTAAAGTTGAACTTATTGATGATACAGCTAGTTCTGCTAGTGAACTTGTTCTTGAAGTAATAAACAATACAAAATTTAAAAAGATGAATGAAAGTATTGCTAATAATCTATTTATTGGAATAGTAAGTGATACTAATAGATTTTTGTTTAGTACGAGTGATAAAAACATTTAAACTTATAAGTGAACTTGTTCATAAAAATAAACTTGATATAGAAAAAAATTATATAGACAAGTTTACAGTAAACCTTTAAGTGAAGTAAGACTCATGGGATATATAGCATCATCATTAAAAGTAGATAAATATGGATTTGCTTATATTGAAATAGAAGAAGATGTTATTAATTCGTTTGGTGCTGATATAAGCTCTGCATCAAATATGATTAATGACTTCAATAATATAAATGAAGTATTAGTATGGGTATTTGTATCTCATGATGCTAAAAATAATATGTATAGAGTTAATATAAGAAGTAGGGGACCAGTTATAAATGAAATTGCTAGTAAATATAGTGGTGGAGGCCATAAATATGATAGTGGTGTTCGTACTGAATCTCATGAAGTAATTGAAAAACTTATTAAATGATTTAAAAAAATCTATGTAAAGAATATAGTGAAAAAGGAGAAATAGTATGGAAGTATTAAATGTTGAAGAGCCTGTTATTGCTGTTAGAGTTTCACAATATCCAGAAGATAAAAAAAGAATGAATTTTTTTATGTTTAGGAAGAAGTAATGTAGGAAAAAAAGTAGTTTCATAAATACTATTGTTAATAGAAAAAAATATAGCAAGAACTAGTTCAAAGCCAGGAAAAACAACAACATTAAATTTTTATCAAGTAAATAAAGAATTTTACATTGTTGATGTTCCAGGATATGGTTATGCTGCTACTAATAAAAAACAAATAGAAAAATTTGGTATAATGATAGAAGAATATTTAAAAACAAGACAATATTTAAAACATGTATTTCTTCTAGTTGATTATAGACATAAACCTACAGAAGATGATGTTCTTATGTATAAATTCTTAAAGTATTATAATTTACCTGTTACGATAGTGGCTACTAAATATGATAAAGTTAATAGGTCACTTAGAGAAAAAAACAAGATGAAGTTATTAAAAAAAGACATTAAGCCCTGCTTTTAGGTGATGAAATAATCAATTTTTTTCAAGTGTTACTAAAGTTGGTAAAGAAAAGAATTTATGAAATAATTGAAAGTTATTTCGAAAAATGGTAAAAAAAGATATTGAAAAAAATGATATCTTTTTTTATATAATGATATTAAGAATAGAGGTTGAGTTTATGAATAAAAAAGGTTTTTCATTATCTGAGTTATTAGTTGTTATAGCAATTATTGCTGTTATTACCGTAATAGCTGTTCCAAGTATTATAACAATTAATAAAAATATTAATAAGAGAATGTATAAGGAAAAAGCAAGAAAAAAATAGTATCTCGTTTGCTGAATTATACGCAACAAATAATCCTGATATATTTAATGGTAAAGAGGTAATTCAAATTCCTGTTTCTGATTTGTTAAAAAAAGTGATTATTTAAAAACAAGATGTATCAGTTGGTGATTCAAGTTGTAAAGATAATGGTGAAAAATGGAAGCAATGGTGCTGATGGTTGTATTGTTAATCCAGTAGATAACACTTCACTTAATAGCAAACTTGTTACTATTAGAAAGAAATCAATTGGTGTTATTGCTGAATTTGGTGGTAATGGAGAAGAAAAAACTATCGAAGGTGATACATTAGTAGAGCAAGTTTGTGATAGTATTAGACAAGGTGTTTTATTAGGTAAATGGGGTACAGGTGAAAATGATACTTGTGAATGTCAATATGATAGTAATGGTAAAGTAATTGGTATTTTTAAGAAAGGTACTAATGAAGCAGTTGATGCTTGTATAATCGCTGGTTCTGATCCTAATAACTGGCTTAAATATGACGGAGTAGAATGGAGAGTTTTAGGCTTATATAACATTCATAATGATGGAACTAGATTATCAGCTAAAATGATTACTCATCAAACAGTAGATGTTCAATAGGAAATATAAAGAGTGCTAGAAATAGTGCTTTTTGTTTGCTTTGAAATATTTTTTTGATATAATTAGGATATGTAAAATATGCAAACTTCGTTCGCTTGCTGGGGTAATTTATGCTATAATGTTTACATGGTAGAGGTGAATACTTATGAGTGAAAGGAAATCATATATAATACTCAGGCATATCTATTTTAATTGCATTAAGTAGTGTATCTTATGCTTGGTTTAGTACTATATTAAAAGGAAATGATGAATCTAAAAAAAGAATACAATCGAAACAGGAAATTTATCGTTAACTTATACAGATACAAGTGAAATGTCAATTGATAATGCAATACCTGGAGATTCTTTTGGAAAAAAATAATAGTAGTTAAGAATACTGGCACATTAAACACAAAAATATAATTTAGTATGGCAAGAACTTACCAATGAAATAATAAATAATGAATTAGTAATAGAGGCTACATGTAAGAGATTTAATAGTTCTAATATTGAAGAAGGTACGTGTAAAGATATACAAGAGGTGCCTATAAATTCTCTTGTTATAAGTAGTGGTATTCTGATTGAACCAAATATTGTTCATAAATATACATTAAAAAAATAACTTTTAAGGATACAGGATTACCTCAAAAATTATAATAAAAGTAAAAGATTTTCTGGCAAACTTGGCATAGAAGAATTTAAATCTACACCATTTATGGAGGAATCATGGTCTACAATAGCAGCAAATGTAAAAGCTGGTAACATAAGTGGATATAATGTAGGAGATACAAGAGAGATAGATTTGGGAAATTATGGAATTCATAAAGTAAGAATATCAAACTTATCAACACCAAGTGAATGTGGTACTGATGGATTTTCTCAAACAGCATGTGGATTTGTTGTGGAATTTGAAAATATAATAATGCTAAGTGGAATGAATACAACAAATATAAATAAAGGAGGCTGGCCATCAAGTAAATTATATAAAATGTTAAATACTGATTTGTATAATGCATTATCGAGTGATTTAAAGAACTCTATAACGAATACAACAGTAGTGTCTGGACATGAGAAAGGTGTATCAGTAAATTATACATCAATAGATAAATTTTATTTATTATCTGGTGCAGAAATATATAATAATTGGTCATCCACTTCTGATACAGGAAAAGATTTAACAAGACAATTAGACTATTATGCTAGTAAAAAAATGTGTCATTGACTAATCATAATGATGCTATAAAAAAATATAGAAATGTTATAACCAGTTGGTGGCTCCGTGTGGCTACATCTAGGGACTCTAGTAGCTTTCTATTTTTGAACACTACAGGTGGATGGGATGGCATTAGTGTTACAAGTAACTACGGTATTTCTCCAGCATTTCGCATTGGCTAGCCCTCAAAAGTTGTAATTTCAAAAAAATTATGACTTTTTTTATTTTGTCATTAATATAGTATAATCATTGTAGGAGAATTACTATGAAGGATTACTTTAAATATAGATTTGGTGAAGATATAGAATTTAATATTAAAGATGGAGAATTTGTTTCTATTATAGGTAACAATAATGATTTACTTTGTTCATACTCTTTTATTTGGAAATAAAAAAAGCAAATATATTTCTTGGAGATATAGAACTTAATAAAAATAAATATGGGAAAAAGCAAGAAGAAGAATGAACTATGTACTTTATAAAGATTTAGATATCTTTGTAGCAGAAACTGTTATGGATGAAATAGCATTTGGTCTTGAAAGTCTTGCAATGAGTAAAAATGATATCAAAGAGAAAATAGAATCAATGGCTAAAAGATTTAAAATGACTGATTTACTTAATAAAGATCCAAATAGTTTAGGATGTAGTGATAAAAATCAAAATGAAAAATCATGTCATCATTAATAATAAGACCAAAAAGTATTTGTTATAGATAATATACTATCACTACTTGATTACAATGATGAAAATATTAGTATTTGATATATTAAAAGAATTTTGTAAAGATACAGGTATCGTTATTAACTTTACTAATGATATTGAAGAAACTATGTATGGTGAAAAAATAATAATCATATATGATAAAAAACTTATATGTGAAGGTAAGACACTTAGTGTTTTAAATGAAGAAAAGATTCTTAGAAGACTTGGTCTTGGTTTACCATTTATAGTTGAACTTAATAAGTATTTAATGGATTATAAATTAATTGATAAATATTATCTTACAAATAAGAAGTTAGTAGGTGCGATATGGAAATAAAGTTTGATCATGTAAGCTATGTAGTAAATGAATTTACACCACTTGAAAAAACTATATTGAATGATGTTTCATTTAGTATGAAAGGTCCAGGAATATATGCAGTACTTGGTTCTTCTAATAGTGGTAAAAACAGCAATAGGTGATTTAATTAACGCATTGCTTGTGCCAACTAAAGGTAGTGTTAAAATAGGTAGATTTACTAATAATGGAATTAATAGAATAAAAAATATAGATAAACTTCGTTTTGATACAGGTTATGTATATAAAAAAATCCATATGATATGTTCTTTAATAATACAGTTAAAAAAGAAATAGAATATGGAATGAAGTATTTTAAATATAAACTAGAAAAAAATAGATATGAGAGCAAGTGAAGCACTTAAACTTGTGAATCTTGATGATAGTTATTTAGATATGAATCCTCATGATTTATCATTTTGTGATGCGAAAAAGGTGGCACTAGCATGCGCTCTTGTATATAATCCAAGTGTATTAATATTAGATGAATTTACTGCAGGACTTACATATAAAGATAAAAAAATGAATTATTAAGATTACTTAGAATACTTAAAAACTAAATATAATAAAAATGATAATATTACTTTCTAAAGATACAAGTTTTTTTGTTATCAAATAGCTGATTATGTATATCTTATGCATATGACTAAACTTGCTTGTGAAGGAGAAAAAGAAATATTAAATAACGTAGAAACATTAAAAGAACTTGATCTTGAAGTTCCACCAATAGTTGATTTTGTAAACGAATGTAATAAAAATGGACATGAAATATATCACTATACAACAACTCATGATTTAATTAAGGGGGTGTATAGAGATGTATTCTAGAAATTCATTTGGTTCATATTATCCAATTGATTCTTCAGTTCATAGACTAAATCCTATTATTAAATTAATTGATTTTTCTTATAATAATATTTTTTTAGTTATATTTTTGTAATTCATTATATATAAATTTATTTATGTTAGGACTTGTTATTATAATGATGTTACTTAGTTTTGTACCTTTGAAGTTTTATATGAATACTTTTTTTGGTCATTAAGATATATTTATATTTTAGTAGCATTTATATGTGCTAGTATGAGAATGAATATGAATGGTTATTTAACTATTCTTACTAAGATAGTTGTAGTTGTAGAATACTTAAATATAATAAGTTATACAACTTCTCCTAGTGAAAGTGCTTATGGAATAGAGAAGTTTCTAGCATGTTTTAATATATTATATTTGCCAATATCAGGACTTGCATTTAAAATAAATTCAATGCTTAGATATGTTCCACTTTATATGAATGTAGAATATAAAAACATTAAAAAGCACAAGCTTCAAGAGGAATAGATTATTATCATACTAATATTTTTGGAAGAATGTATGCTGTTATGAGTTTATATTTAAATGTACATAGACTTACAAGAAGAAAGAATAGAGAAATTGCTTTATCAAGAGAACTTAAACTATTTAATTTAAGACGTTATAGAACTAATTATAGAACTAATAAAGTAGGTTTTTTTATGATATTTTTTTACAGCATTTCACATTTTATTAATACTTGCATATTTAAAGGATAAAGGTGTAATATGAGATATTTAATGAATATTACTTATGATGGAAGTAAGTTTTATGGATATCAAGTTCAAAAAGAATGAAAAAGACTATTGAAGGAGAACTTGAAAAAAACTGTTTCTAAAAATATTTAATGAAAGTATTAATATAATAGGTACATCAAGAACAGATAAAGGAGTACATGCGATAAATCAATATTGTCATTTTGATAGTGATAAAAAGATTAATGTTGATAGACTTAAACATAGTATAAATAGTTTAATAGATGAATCAATATATATTAAAAGATATAAAAAGTAGTGAGTAATGAATTTCATTCGAGATATAACTGTATAAAGAAAGAATATATATATAAAATAAATATGAATGAATATAATCCTATAGAGAAAGATTATGTATATCAATATAATAAGAAAAATAACAAAAAGAATTACTTGATAAATTTATAAGTAAAAATGAGTGGTAAACATAATTTTAAGAGCTTTACTAGTGATAAAGATAAAAAAAGTCATATGAAAGAATACTTAAAAATGGATTATAAGATTACTAAAGGAATACTTTATTTAAGATTTGAATCAAGTGGATTTTTTTAGATATATGATTAGAAACATAGTGGGATTATTACTTGATATAAATAATGGTAAAAAGAGTATTAATGATATAGATAATATATTTAAAAAGTGAAAAATAGAATTAGTGCTGGTATATGTGCTAGTCCTGTAGGACTTTATTTAAATAAAATTTATTTTTGATAAGAGGTACTAGAAATAGTATCTTTTTATGTTGTATAATAATTTGTAGTATAGAGGTGCGTGTATTATGAAAAAAAGTATATGAAAAAAAGATTTTTAATTGTTTTATTTGTGAGTTTAACAATAATTAGCATTTTATTATTTGTTAAAAAAATAGAGATAAAAATATATATTAAAAAAATGTTCTCTCAAGCGAATCATATTCATATTTGACTGATAATGCAAAAAATATATTGAAGAAGTTTATAACAAAAACAGGAGAAATAGTATTAACTGAAAAAGAATAAAAAAAGAAAAATACCCCATATTTAAATCCGTCATATAATGAATATCTATCGTTGAGTGAAGAAGAAAAAGTCTAAAAATTTCAGCCATACCAAGCAATTTAATTTTTAGATTATATTCCAAGAGCAACTGGAATTGAAGAAAAATTTACCATCATACTATAATTTAAATAATATTGATAATAATAGTTATTTAACACCAATGAAAAAAATCAAAGTTCTTTGGGATTATGTTGGGCATTTTTCATTAACTGAACACGCAGAAAGTCATTTAATGATAAGTGATAATAAATCTTATAATGAAGACACTTTGATTTTTTCACCAAGACAACTTGATTATGCACTAAGTGATACAGGAATCGAAAAACTTTAACAATAAATATATAACGCATATACTAGGTGATGGAAATGATAGACGCTTTGCTTTTGCACTTATTAAGTCTAGGATTAGGTCTAGTTGAAGAAAACAAATTTCCATATACATTAGACAAAAAAACTAGAAAATTATATGATGTACTAAATTATAATAATTCTTTATATGAACTAAATACATCTGTAAACATGCCTACATTTGCTAAAAGTTATAATGAATATATTCTTGCACAATGTAATAATGCTGAAGATATAAAAACTTGTACTAACGAATTAACCCAAGAATTATCTACACAATACATTAATGAACTAAAGAAAATGATTATAAAATATGGAGGAGGAATTGCTACAACAATAGCACCAACATCTGATTGTTCTTTTGAAAATACTGATGGTGAAATAGTAACTGAAGAAAGGGGATTATGTTCATCATTGAACTATTTACACGATATGCAAATTATTGGATTTGACGATAATTATGAGTATAGTTATTGTAATGGTGGCAGTAAAAATTATTCAGTAAATAGTGAAGGAAAAATGTGATAAAGGTACACTAACTACCGGCACAGGTGCATTTATTCTTAGAAATTCATGGGGTGAAAAAAACAAATTTCCATATTTAACATATAAAAACTATCTCACCTAAAAAAATGATGCTGGAGTAAGTAAAGATTTTCTTACAACTGAATTTACTTTTTATTTCATCTTTATCAAGTATGTCTGAAAGAAATTGGAATAATACTTATTCAAATATAGGAGATTTAGGTTTAGAAATATCTACGATAAATACGTTACGTAAACTAACAGAAAAATTTCACAAAAATTAATACTGACGAAAAAAGTTGAAAAAAATAAAATTTTTTTTACATATTCACAAGATGGTACATATAACATAAATATTGTGATAGGGGGATAAAAAAATTATAATTTTGAAAAATATTAATACTGAAAAAAATATCCAGGCATATTTACTTATGATTTATCAAATGAAAAACATCATAATAGATAAAAGAAGAATTTAGTATTACTATATCTAGTAATAAGGCTGAAGTACTAGACAAAAACAATAATGGTATTTACTTCTAATGTTGATACAACACCTATCATCAAAACAGATGATACAACAATAACTACTAATGAATTTAATATTTTATCTCAAACAAAAAAATATTAATTCCGGAGAAAAAATCAAATATGTTTTATATGATGGAGAAACTGAACTTACTGATTATATAAATGTTAGTGATAATATTGTTGCTGATAACGAAGTGCTTAGTAGTTTTACAATATTAAAGCCAATTCAAGATGGAGAATATACTTTAAAAATCAGCTATGGAGATAATAGTTACGATTCTAAAATTATTGTCGATGGTGTAATTAACTCTATGCTTGAAGGCGATGGAACAATAAATAATCCATATTTAATTAAAAACAGAAGAAGACTTAAAAAAAGTAAGTAAAAAAATTTAAATTCATGTTATAAGTTAGCAAATGATATAACATTGACTGAAAAGTGGACTTCAATTGGAACAAAAGAAAATCCATTTACTGGTGTATTTGATGGAAACGGACATAGTGTATCTAATTTAAACATTGAAAAATAAAGATGACTATAATGGCTTATTTGGATATATTACTAATAATTCTAATAATGATTATGATATGTCAATTAAGAATCTTAAAATAAAAGAAGCAAGTATAATGACATCAAATGATACAGGAATATTAGCTGGTCATATTGAATTAAATAAAGATGATAGTGTTATAATTGAAAACATATACTTAATGAATGGAAATATTGAATCTCCTAAAGGAAATATAGGAGCACTAGTTGGCTCAATATCATCTAGTAACATCAATAGTAATTTACAATTTGTTAATATATTTAATTCAGCAAACGTAATAGGTGGAGAACATTCAGGATTAGTTGGTAGTATTTCAAATACTAATGTAAGCTTCTCAATTATTCAAAAACACTGGATTAGTAATAATATCAGACTCAACAACAGATTATGGTACTTTAGTAGGAAAAACTGATTCAGAACAAGAAGTAGTATTAGATAACTTTGTGTTTACTGCACTTGTTAAAGGAAAAAATTTCATTAAAGGGCAATTAACAAATTATAATTTAAGTGAAACTAATAAATCACTTATATCACAAGGTTACTATTTAAAAAAACAAAAAAATGATGATAAAGTGTATAGTTATTTAGATAATAAAGTCCATGCCATAGAATCATTTAATAATTATAAAGATAAAAAGTTCTTATAATGATTTAACTGATTTTTGATAATAATTGGAATTTATTAGAAAAATGATAGTATTATACCAGTAATAAAAGATATAAATTTTACTTATACTTCTATTGAAGATATAAATATTAACATTGATGAAGAAGTATCACTTGTTGATAAATTTTCTCCAATAACTAGAGCATTTAGAATTAGCTATGAAGTAATATCTGGAAATGATCACATTACCTTAAACGAAGTTGGAGATGGTTATTTAGAAGATATTATTATTAAGGGCGTAACACCTGGAATTGTTAAATTACATGTTAAAAAGTAATTATGATAATTTTGATAAAAACAATTAATGTGAATGTTCATGGTGAAGGCGTCGTATATGATTCTAACAATTCAACTGGAGAAACTATTTATAAAAAAATATACTACTGGTTCAAGTGTCACATTAGAAAATTAAAAAAATACTTTTTAAAATGTAATGGATATGAGATTGCTGAATGGAATACTAAAAATGATGGAAGTGGAGAAAGTTATATTCCTGGTAGTAGCTTTGAATATGAAAAATGATATGACATTATATGCAATATGGAAACTAGTAGAATATAATATTAATTATGAACTAGAAGGTGGTAGTTTTAATGATAAAACTTATCCAAAAAAACATATAGTATTTTTAGATGAAGGCGTAGCATTTAAATCACCAATAAAAAGAAGGATATAAATTTTTTTATATTATGAAGTTGTAAAAGGTAATGATATATCATTTAAAACTGGCGATAAAATATATAGTGAGCTTTACTTAAATAATGACTTTGGTGATGTTACTCTTAAAGCAATAT
Source organism: Clostridium sp. (assembly GCA_022010095.1). GTDB lineage: Bacteria > Bacillota_I > Bacilli_A > RF39 > UBA660 > CAG-1000. The sequence goes on along the minus strand of CP091739.1, from coordinate 559,022 downwards.
GGACTGAAAACATCTATAAAGTTAAGTATTGTAGTGATAGTGAATGCAATGATAATAAAGAAATGGATGCTAAATATAATGAAATAATTACAATAGAAAAAAAGATTTATTTAGTAAAAACTGGTTATAAATTATTAAAAATATAATACTAAAAAGTGATGGAAGTGGTACTGACTATAGTGTACAAGATAAAAATTACTATTAAAAAAATGATTTGACATTATATGCGATATGGGCTGAAGTTAAATTTAGTATTAATTATTGTTTTGATGAAAACTGTGAACTTGGTGAAATATATGAATATAGTGATGGTGAAGAAGTAACTATTATAAATAATGAAAAATAAAGTTGAAGGTAAAAATATTTAATTCATGGAATACTAAAAAAAGATGGAACTGGTAAATCATTTAAGGTAAATGAGAAAAATAATTATTAAAGAAAGTTATACTTTATATCCCATATTTGTTGACGATGTAACATATATAATTGAAAAAAATATAGAGTTATTGAAGATTTACATTATATATCAAGAATTATGCCTAATACTACAAAAGATAAATTTACAAGCAATATTAGACTTGGAAGTGATTATTCAGTTAATATTGAAACTATTAAATTAGAAGATAAAGATTTATTATATACAGGTTCTAAAAACTAGTATATATAGAGGTTCTAATGTTTATGCTGATTACATTAATATAGTAATAGGTGATATTGATGGAGATGCTGAAGTTACATCAAGTGATTTATTAAAAAGTAAGACAACATTTAATTGGAACAAAAAGTACTTAATGGAATATATTTATTATCAGCAGATATAGATGATGATGCTGAAATTACATCAAGTGATTTACTTAGAATAAGACAACATCTAATTGGAACAAAGGTAATTTCTTAAGGAGGACGAAATGAAGAAGTTAAATAAAATCATTACATTTATGTTAGTATTTATGCTGTTTGGATTTAATGTTCAGGCAGCAAGTGCTAATTTATCTGTTAGTAAAAGTAGTATATATGTGGGTGATTCTTTTAATGCGATAGTTAAAGCAAATGGAGTAGCCGCATGGAATATTCATATTTCAGCAAGTGGGCCTGTTAGTGGTTGTAAGTTAGACCAAGCTGATGCTACTGCTGATGCACTTGATACAAACAAAACATTTAGTGTTACATGTAAATCAACTGGGCCAGGAACAATAACTGTAACATTAAAGGGTGATGTTACTAGTAGCAATGATGGTAAGCCAGTAAAACTATCAAGTAGTAAAGAAGTAACTGTTAATAAAAAAACTACCACTACAACTACTAAAAAAAGACAACAAGTACTGCAACTAAAAAAACTACAACTAAAAAAACTACAACTACAACAACAACTAAAAAAAGTAGAAAAAAATAATGATGCAACTCTAAAAAAATATAGTAGTTGATGGATATGACATTAAATTTAATAGTAATACTTATGAATATACAATTAACGTTAAAAAAATAATGTTAATAAATTAAATTTAAATATATCTAAAAAAATAATGATAAATCTAATTATGAAATAATAGGTAATGATAAATTAGTAAATGGAGAAAAATAATGTTATTATAAAAAGTTACTGCTGAAGATGGAACTATAAAAAGAATATAAAAATTAAAGTTATTAAAGAAAAAGAGAAAAATATTGTTTCCAATAATTTAACACTTAATAATATTAAAAATAGATAATTATGAATTGAATTTCTATAAAGATAATTATGAGTACAATTTAAAAAAATAAATAATGAAGAAAAAAACTAAATATATCAGTAGATATAAATTCTAATTTAAAAATACGAAATAAGTGGAAATACTAATTTAAAAAAATGGTAGTCAAATTACTATAAAAAGTAACTGATTCAAATGAAGAAAGTATTTATAAAAATAAATATTAAGAAAGATGAATCAAGTACTTTTAAATATATGGATGATTATTTCAATAATATGTTTCATTATTATAATTGTATTATTAATTTTATATATTAAATTAAAGAATTATCATAAAAAAAGAAGATATTGTTGTTATTAATGAATAGGTGCTAGAAATAGTGCTTTTTCTTTTGATAAAGTGTTTACAATGTATATTTAAATATGATAAACTATTATTAGTGAAGCACCTGACCCCTGTAGGCTAGGTATCACACTAATAGTGTTTGAACCTAACTACAAAGTGAGTTAGGTGATTTTTTTAATTTATGAAAAATTAAAGAAATTATTATAAAAAAAGTAGTACGAATATAATAACAAGTAAAAAACTTATTAAAAAATCTTTCTTACTCATATAACATCACCTCCATTATATCTTCTGAATACAGAAAATTAATATTGGTGACACCTAGCCTCAAGTGCTTCGATATGTAGAGTAACATATATATAAAAAAGTAATACAAATAGGTAAAAATTTAATTTTTGAGATAGTTTTTTTTATATTGAAAAATTCAATTATTTCCTAGACGAAAAATTTAATTATCAACCATGTTTTAATATGCAAAAATTTAATTTTTTTAGTAAATTTCAAAAAAATATAAATTTTATCAATCATATAAAAACAAGATATGAATAGTTTCATCTTCTATAATAAATTTCAATCATAAACATATACTTTACTATGGTAAAAAGATATTATTAAAAAAATAATAAATATTGTATAAGTATGGAAGATAATTTAATATGCATAAAAAATTACATAAGAATTATAGATATAAGTGAAACATATATAAAAATTAAATTAAATAATAAAAATAGTTAAAATTAAAAAGGAAATAATATGGTTATTAATAGATTAGATGAATGTGATTTATCTATTAAAGGCATATTTAATAATATAGAATTTACTCTTGAATAAAGTAAGAATAGTTGTAAATGAAAAATAACAATAAATTTCTAAATTATTTAATTTATAATAAAAATATATTATGATTCACTTAATAAATATAATGAATATTTTGTACTAGATGTATCATATGATGATTATTTATATATAAGACGTAGATATAAATGTCATATAGTAAAAATATTATGGTAAAAAAAGAATATAGTTAACATATATGAAAAATAATAAATATGTGTTGTTATCTTTGATAATATCTTTCATGTTACTTTTTTTATTATGTAATACAATATTTGATATTAAGATAAATAGTGATGATAAAGATATTGTTAATATAATAAATGATAGTCTAAAAAGATAATGGTATTGGTGTATATAAAAAGGAAAGTATCTTTTGATAAACTAAATAATATTAAAAAAATAAAAATACTTGAAGATAATAAAGATACATTAGAATGGATAGAAATAAGAGAAAAAGGATGTATATATTATATAGATGTTACTCCTCGTGTTAAATCAAATAATAATGTAGATAATAGTTTACCTAGCGATATAGTAGCTGAAAAAGATGGTGTTATTAAACATATAGTTGTTCATCGTGGTAGTAAAGTTATTGATAATGGAGATTATGTTAAAAAAAGGTGATATATTAATAAGCGGTAATATTATTAAAAAAATGAAAAATGTTATTGATAAAGTACATAGTGAAGGAGTAATATACGCTGAAACATGGAAAAACAGTTAATATAAGTATTCCATTTAAAAAGAATAGATTATGTATATAAGAAGACTATTAATCATTATTATTTAGATATATTTGGTCATAAATTTACTATAAGTGGTAAATATGATAGTGATAATACAATAAATAAGAAAAGTATAGTTCTTGATAAGCCTTATTTATTTTTTAAATTGTATAAAGAAGAAAAGAAAATATACGACTATAATGAAGTTATTTTAAACAAGGAAGAAGCATACAATGAAGCATTAAATAGAAGTGTTAATATTATTAATAAAAAACTCTCTAGTGATGAATACATTATTTCAAAAAAAGTTTTGAAAAAAGAGGTAAAACGTAGTAAAATAAATTTAGAAGTATTTTTTTAAAGTTTATGAGAAAATAGGGGTTACTTCTGAAATACAAGATATGGGAGAAGAGAATGGAGAGTACAATTAGAAGTGTTATTAAAATGTCGTTACCAACTCTAGTAATAGTTTTAACTATTGTTATTATATTAAGAGTTACACGTATATTAAAAAGTGATAAAAGTAAATTTGTTTTACATGAAGAAATATTTAATTTATTATTTCTTGCATATTTGGTTATGTTGTTCCAGTTAGTTACTAGTCAAGATTTACCTGGTGGTGGAACTAATTTAATGCCATTTAGAGAAATAATGAGATATCCAGTAGGTAGTAATAGTTTTTTTATAAACAAGTCGTTGGTAATATAGTTTTATTTATACCTCTTGGTTACTTTGCGACAAGCTATGCGAATATTAAAGGACTTGGTACGATTACTCTTGTATCTCTTTTATCAAGTTTAACTATTGAAAGTGTACAACATTATATAGGTAGAAGTTTTTGATATAGATGATATTATTTTAAATATAGTTGGTGGTATTATAGGTTTCTTACTTTACACAGCACTTAACGCTATTAGAAATAATATGCCTAAATTTTTTTAAGAAGAGATTGGTTTTTTTAAATGTAATTAGTGTTATAATATTAATTCTTATGGGTTTATATATTTATAAGATTATGTAGTAGGAGTGTGTATGGAAGATTATATAATTAATACAACAAGTCATGAAGATATTGATATAAGCGAACTTGATAAAGTTATTAGATTTGCATGTAAGCATATGAAAGTAAATAATCCTATGCTTAATATAGTTATTGTTGATAAAGATAGAATACAACAAATAAATAAAGAATATAGAGATAAAAGATGCTGTTACTGATGTTATTTCATTTTGCATTTTGAAGAAGTAGATGATGTAAAATATGACAATATTAGATTTTTAGGAGAAATATATATTTGCTACGATAGATGCGTAGAACAAGCTAGTGAATATGGACATAGTATAAAACGTGAGTTTTGTTACTTAGCAGTTCATGGTTTATTACATTTACTTGGATATGATCATATGACAGACGAAGACAAGAAAGTTATGAGAGCAAAAGAGGAGGAGATTCTAGGTGAATATGATATCACGAGATGAAAGAAAAGCTCAAAAGGGTATAAAGAAATTCTTTCATAGTTTTACTTATCCGATTAAAGGACTTAGATATGCTTATAGAAATGAACAAAATTTAGCATTTGATATTGGCATGGCACTTATTGTATCAATACTTGCTTTTGTATTTGAATTAAGTCGTACAGAGTGGGCAATACTTTTACTTACCATGGGCTTAGTTATTTCTTGTGAACTTATTAATACAGCAATAGAGGCTACAGTTGATCTTGTTACTGAAGAATATCATCCACTTGCGAAAGTTGCTAAAGATACGGCAGCTGCAGCAGTATTTGTATTTGCAATAGTTGCTGTTTTTAGTTGGAATAATTATATTCGTACCAAAAGTAATAGCGTTATTTTAAGGAGGAAAATGAAAGATAAATTATTAAAAATTATTAGAAAAATAGTTATGCACCTTATTCAAATATGCATTTTGCTTGCATAGTTGAAACAAAGAGTGGTAACTTTTATGAAGGCGTTAATATAGAAAATGCATCATACGGTGGAACTATATGTGCTGAGAGAAATGCAATTAACAATGCAGTTAGTCATGGAGAAAGAGAATTCAAAGCACTATATTTAATGACAAGTAGTGATGAAATATGTTATCCATGTAATATATGTAAACAAACATTTTTAGAATTCTTTGATAAAGATGTTATGTTTAATATAATGACTCATGATGGTAAAATGGAAGTAATGAGTTTTGAAAAACTAATGAGTACTACATTTACCAAGGAGGATTTAATATGAAAAGTGGTTTTGTAAGTTTAATTGGTAGACCTAATACAGGAAAAAGTACATTATTAAATCAAATTATAAAAGGAAAAAGGTAGCAATTATTAGTCCAAAGCCACAAACAACTAGAAATCTAGTTGAAGGAATATATAATGAAGATGATACTCAAATTATATTTGTAGATACTCCAGGTATACATAAGCCAATAGATAAGCTCGGAGTAGCACTTAATAATCAAGCATATTATTCAATTAATGATGTTGATATATTACTTTTAGTAGTGGATGCAAGTGTTCCATATGGAAAAGGAGATCAATTCATTATTGATAAACTATCTAGTGTTAAAAAGCCAGTATTCTTAATACTTAATAAAATTGATAAATTAAGTGATGAAGAAATTCTTAAGAAAAATAGATGAATATAAGAATTTATATGAATTCGCAGAAATAATACCAGTATCAGCACTTAATAATGATAATGTTGATAGATTAATAAAAGTATTAAAAGAATATTTACCTGATAATGTTAAATATTTTATGGATGGTGAAACAACAACTGCTGAAATGGAATTTAGATTATCAGAAATAGTAAGAGAAAAAATATTTATACACACTAATGATGAAGTACCACATTCAATATCATGTAAATTAGTTGGTTATGAAGAAAAGAATAATATTGCTAAAATATATATAGATATTATAGTAGATAGAGATTCACTTCGTAAAAATAATAATTGGAAGTAATGGTAATATGATTAAAAACAATAGGTCATGAAGCAAGACTTGATATGGAAGAATTACTTGGTATGAAAGTATATCTTGAACTTTATTGTAAGACTATTAAAAAAAGTGGAGAGAAAAAGAAAAAAATTCATAAAAAGATTTAGGCTATTTAATAAAAAAATGATTAATTATTGAATAAATATTTTATTTTTTTTCCTGCAATATAATATTGTAAGGAGAGAGATATGAATAAAAAAGAAGCTTGGAATAAGTTTAAAGAGACTGGTAAGATAGAATATTATTTAGAATATAAGAAAGGAAAAATAAAGCATAAAGTAATCTTTATGCTTTTTAAAAGTAAAGTATGAAGATAATTAGTACAGATGGAATTGTAGTAAGTAGTATTCCTTTTTAAGGAAAGTAGTAGAATAATAAATATTCTTACTAAAGATATGGGAATAGTAGGTTGTATTGTTAAAGGATGTAAAAAGCTTAAAAAAAGTAAATTAAGACTTCCTAGTGAAAAAGTTTGCTTATGGCACATTTCATTTCTATTATAAAGGAAAAATGGTCTTTCTACTTTAATAGAAGCAGATATTAAGAATTACTTTATTAACATTAAAAAGTGATATTGTTAAGATTAGTTATATGTCTTATTTATGTGAACTTGCGACTAATGTATATAAGGAATCTAATAATAGTGAAGTATATGATATTCTTATAAGTGCTCTTTTTAAAGATAGAAGATAATTTTGATCCTAAGATTATAACTAATATAGTAGAAATACAATATTTAAATTATATAGGAATAAGTTTATGTTTAGATTCATGTGTTAATTGTGGAAGTACAAAAGTAGTAACTTTAAGTACAAGTAGAGGCGGATATTTGTGTGCTGATTGTAGGAATAGTGAACCTATCTTAGATGGAAAGAAATTCTAAAACTTATTAAGGCTTTATAACTATGTAGATATTTCTAAAAATAAGTAATTTATATATAGATAGTGAAGTAAGTAATGCGATTGATAGAATAATCAGTGAATATTATGAAGACTATAGTGGGGTAAGTACTAAAAAGTAAGAAATTTTTTTGAAAGAAATAGAATAGCTATTTTTTTCTTTAACATAAATTTTTTTATGTGCAGAGTAGTAGTTTAATGGCTATGCAAAAACCAATAATAAATATGGAATTTCACCAGCATTTAGGTTAGAGTAACATCATCATAATTCATAACAAATAATCATAAAATTAACAAACAGTATCACTTAATTGATACTGTTTAATTTTTTAAAATAAATTAGCACTCAAGTATTGACAATACTAAAAAAATAGTGATATAATTAATCTAGCACTAAAAGGAAAAGAGTGCTAAAGGAGGTATATGATGATTGGTACAAGACAAAGAGATTTATTAAGAACAATTGTTGAAGAATATGTTAAAACAGCAAGACCTGTTGGTAGTAAATCTTTATGTAAAAAATTTAAATGTTCAAGTGCTACTATACGTAATGATATGGCTGAACTTGAAAGTTTAGGTTATCTTGAAAAAACACATATATCTTCAGGAAGAATTCCATCTGAAATGGGTTATAGATATTATGTAGATAATTTGATGGAACCTAAAAAAATAAGTGGTGAAGATATGCTTAAACTTCAAACTATATTTAATAATCGTGATTTAGAACTTAATGATGCGATTAGTAAAAAGTTTAGAAATAATAAGTGATATTACTAACTATACTTCAGTTGTTTTAGGTAGGGAATCAAGTGATAACAAATTATCTAAAGTGGAAGTAATTCCAGTTGGTGAAAAAAAGGGCTTGTAGCTATTGTAATCACTGATAAAGGTCATGTTGAAAAATAAGAATTTATCTATTGATGAAAACATACCATTAAGTGAGGTTGCTAAGACTACAGAGTTATTAAATAAAATGCTTGTTGGAACACCTATTGATGATGTACCTAGTAAACTAGAATTTGAAATAAAAACCAATAATTAGAAATTATATTGAAAAATTATGAAGTTTTTATATAATGCATTTTATAATGCACTATCAAATTTCACTAGTGAAAGGGATGTCAAGTTCAGTGGGAAGACTAATATATTAAAACAACCAGAATTCAGTACAGTCGATGATGTTAAAAAAATCATAAGTAAATTTGAAAGCAAAGATATGGTGAATAAAATTGAAGAGGCTAATGATGAGGTTAAAGTATATATTGGTAGTGAGAGTGAAATTGATGACAATGTAACAATAGTTAAAAACTAAATATAAGGCTAACAATGGAACTGAAGGAACTATTGCTGTTATAGGACCTAAAAGAATGGAATATGATAGAGTCGTAAATATGCTTGAATATTTAAAAGAACATATAGAGAGGAAGAAATGATATCAAAAAAACATACAGAAGAAAAAGAGAAAAATAATAATAAAATAAATGAAGAAATAAAAAGAAGAATTAAATGAACAAACTTCTAATGAAAGCACATGTGAATGTGAAACAAATGAAGATAGTTGTTGTTCAGGATCATGTGGTGGATGTTCTGGATGCGGAAGCATAGACCCTGAAACAATGATTCAGATACTTGGAAGTAGAAATAAGGAACTTGAAGAAAAATATATGAGACTTCAAGCTGAATATTTAAACTTCAAAACAAGAACTCAAAGTGAAATAAGTAAAATGCTTCAATACGAAGGTGAATCATTCATTAAAGAAATACTTGTTCTTAAAGATAATTTTGAAAAGAGCTATTTCTATGGATGATAATGATTTATCTGATGAAGTAAGTAAATTCTTAAGTGGATTTAAAATGATACTTGGAAATTTAACTGCATTACTTGATAAATATGATGTACATGAAATTGAATGTCTAGGACTTGAATTTGATCCTCATGTAGCTGAAGCTGTGCTTACAGAACACGATGAAAACAAACCTGAAAATGTAGTACTTGAAGTTCTTACAAAAGGATATAAATATAAAGATAAAGTTATTAGACATGCGATGGTAAAAAGTAAATAAATAAATTAAAAAAAGGAGAGATAAATTATGGCAAAAAAATAAATAAAGTTATAGGTATAGATTTAGGAACAACTAATAGTTGCGTTGCTGTTTTAGAAGGTGGCGAACCAAAGGTTATCCCAAATGCTGAAGGAAATAGAACAACACCTTCAGTAGTAAGTTTTAAAAATGGAGAAGTAAGAGTTGGAGACGTTGCAAAACGTGAAGCTCAAACTTCAACAAACGTAATTAGTTCTATTAAGAGATTAATGGGAACAAATGAAAAAGTTGAAGCAGAAGGTAAGAAATATACACCAGAAGAAATAAGTGCTAAAATTCTTATGAATTTAAAAGAAACTGCAGAAGCTTATTTAGGTGGAGAAGTAACTAAGGCTGTTATTACAGTTCCTGCATACTTTAACGATGCCCAAAGACAAGCAACTAAAAATGCTGGTAAAATTGCTGGACTTGAAGTTGAAAGAATTATAAACGAACCAACAGCCGCAGCACTAGCTTATGGTCTTGATAAACAAGAAAATGCTCATACAATACTTGTTTACGACTTAGGTGGTGGAACATTTGATGTTTCAATATTAGAACTTGGTGATGGTGTATTTGAAGTTAAAGCTACTAGTGGTAATAATCACTTAGGTGGAGATGACTTTGATAATGCTATTATTGATTACATTGTTAGTGAATTCAAAAAAGAAAATGGTGTAGATTTATCTAAAGATAAACTTGCTATGCAAAGACTTAAAGAAGGTGCTGAAAAGGCTAAAAAAGATTTAAGTGGTGTTAAGACTACTCAAATTAGCTTACCATTCATTACTCAAGGTGAAAATGGACCATTACATGTTGACATGACATTAACAAGAGCTAAATTTGAGGATTTAATTAGTGACTTAGTAGAGTCTACTAGAAAACCAGTTAGAGATGCTCTTAAAAGAAGCCAAGTTAACTAAGAATGATATTGATAAAGTATTACTTGTTGGTGGTTCTACAAGAGTTCCATGTGTTCAAGAACTTGTTAAAGAAGAACTTGGAAAAGATGGAAGTAAAGAAGTTAACCCAGATGAAGTAGTTGCCATGGGAGCCGCTATTCAAGGTGGTGTTTTAACTGGTGAAGTTAATGATTTAGTACTTCTTGATGTTACACCATTATCACTAGGTATTGAAACTTTAGGTGGAGTTATGACTGTATTAATTCCAAGAAATACAACTATTCCTACAACTAAGAGTCAAGTATTCAGCACTGCTGCTGACAATCAACCAGCTGTAGATATTCATATCTTACAAGGTGAAAGACCAATGGCTGCTGATAACAAGACATTAGGACACTTCCAATTAACTAACATACCACCAGCTCCAAGAGGAGTACCTCAAATTGAAGTTTCATTTGATATAGATGCTAATGGTATTGTTAATGTTAAGGCTAAAGATTTAGGAACTAACAAAGAACAAGCTATTACAATAACTGCTTCTTCTAATTTAAGTGAAGAAGAAATTGATAAGATGATGAAAGAAGCTGAAGCTAATAAAGAAGCAGATAAGAAGAGAAAAGAAGAAGCTGAAATTAGAAATGATGCTGAACAAATGATCTTTGGTGCTGAAAAAGCTATGAAAGACTTTGGTGATAAAGTAAGCGATTCTGAAAAAGAAGAAGTTGAAAAACTTGTTAAAGAAACTAAGGATGCTTTAGAAAAAAAGATGATACTGATGAAATTAAGAAAGCTAGTGAAAAAAACTAAGTGAAAAAAAGTAATGGAAGTATCAAGTAAAGTATATCAATCACAAGCAGAGGCATCACAAAAAGAAGCTGAAAAATACTGAATCTAAAGAAGATGAAAAAAATCTGATAAAAAAAGATAATGTAAAAAGATGCTGAATTTGAAGAAAAAAATAATTAATATGAGTTGGGGCTCAAGAAATTGGGCCCTTAATTCTTATATAGAATTTTAAGTAATAAGGAGACATTATGGATAAATACAAATGGGATTTAACCAAGATATTTAAAAGTGATAAAGAATTTAATGATACTATAGAAGAAGTAAATCAATTATTAGATGAAATAATCAAGTATAAAGGAAGAATATTTGAAAGTACTGATACATTACTTGAATTTCTAAAAACTTGATACAAAGATAGATATGCTTACTGAGAGAGTATATATTTATGCTTATTTAGGTCATTATGATGATATGAGTGATAATGAATTCTTACATAAGAAAGAAAAAAAGCAAGTAATTTAATTAATAAAAAAGTTCTAGTGTAAGAGCATTCATAAATCCTGAAATATTAAGTAAAGATTATGATGAAGTAAAAAGAAATGTTATCTTTAAATTCTGAACTTAGTAAATATAGTTTTACATTTGAAAAAGATATTTAGATGTAAAAAAATATGTTTTAAGTGAAAAAAAGAAGAAACTATACTTTCTAATGTTAATGAGGCTTTAAGAACTTCTATAGATGCATTTAATGCTCTTAATAATGTTGATATCTCACTTGGATTTATTAAAGATGAAGATGGTAAAAGAGTAGAACTAACGAATTCTAATTATGGTAAATACATTACTTCTAATAATAGAAATGTTAGAAAAAAAGTGTATTTAAAAAAAGACGATAAATATTATGAAAATCATATAAACACATTAAGTGCTTTATATATAGGTAAAGTTAAGACTAATGCATTTTTCTTCTAAAAACTAGAAAAATATGATAGTATTTTAGATATGTACTTATATGATGATAAAATTAGTACTAAATTATATGAAAATTTAATTAAGATTACTAATAAAAAAATACTAAATATTTAAAAAGATTATTATAGATTAAAAAGGTAGTATGCTTGGATATAAATTACATATGTATGATTTATATGTTAACACATCTTTAGTACCTAAAAAAGATATTCCATATGAAGAAGGTATTAAGATAGTTAATAAAGCACTTACTCCACTTGGAGAAGATTATCTAAAAGTATTTAATAAACTCTTAAATAATAATTGTGTTTCAGTATATCCAAGTAAGGCTAAAAGAAGTGGTGCTTTTGAATGGTGTACGTATGGTATAGAACCTTATGTATCATTAAATTATGAAAATGATATAGATTCAGTAAGTACTCTTGCTCATGAGATGGGGCATGCTATGCATAGCTATTATAGTAATAAAAATCAGGATTACATTAGTGCAGATTATCCTATCTTTTTAGCAGAAATTGCATCAACTGTAAATGAAGTATTATTATCAAACTATTTAATTGATAATACAAATGATATTAATGAGAAAAATATACTATATTGTTGAATTTTTTTAGATAAGTTTAAAAGGTACTGTTTATAGACAAATGATGTTTGCTGAATTTGAAGATATAATTCATAAGAAATATGAAAATGGAGAAGTAATTACTAAAGATTTATTATGTAAAAACATATTATGATTTAAATCGTAAACAATTTAGTGGCGCAGTTATTGTTGATAAAGATATTCAATATGAATGGTCAAAGATACCTCATTTCTATACTTCATTTTATGTTTATAAATATGCAACTGGATTTATTAGTGCACTTCTTATTGCTGATAAATTAATTCATGATAAAGGTTTTAAAGATAAATATATAGAATTTTTTTAAGTAGTGGTTGTAGTGATTATCCACAAGAGTTATTAAATAAACTTGGTATTGATTTAAATGATGAGAATACTTTAAATAATGCTTTCTTATTATTTAATGATAAAGTAAAATTACTAAATAAATATGTGAATGGAGAGTAGTTATGGAAAAAAAGAGATTATTATGAAGTTCTTGGTGTATCTAAAGATGCAACTGATGCTGAAATTAAGTCTGCTTTTTAGAAAAAAAGGCTAAAGAATTTCATCCAGATTTAAATAAGAGTCCTGATGCTCCTGAAAAGTTTAAAGAGGCTCAAGAAGCATATGCTTGTTTAAGCGATAAAGATAAACGTGCTGCCTACGATAAATATGGTCATGCTGCATTTGATAATCCTTATGGTGGAGCAGGCGGTGGTGCTTCATATAGTGGTAATCCATTTGGTGGCACTGCTGGATTTGACTTTAGTGATATATTTGATGATTTATTTTCAGGTGGATTTGGTGGTTCATTTGGAAGTTCTTTTGGTGGTAGTAGTAGAAGCTCCTCTCGTGCTAGAAAAGGTAGTGATACCCTATATGGTATGAAAATTGACTTTATGGAAGCAGTATATGGATGTAAAAAAGATATAGACCTTGAATACTATGAAACATGTAGTGACTGTGATGGTAAGGGTGGACATGGTGAAGAAACATGTGAAGACTGTGGAGGACGTGGATACGTTATTAAACAAACTAATACTATTTTAGGAACAATACAATCAAAAACAACATGTCCTACTTGTGGTGGAACTGGTAAATCATTTAAATCTAAATGTAGTAGTTGTAAAGGAACAGGCAAAGTAAAAGTAAATAAGACAATTACAATAGATATACCAGCTGGTATTGATACTGGAGAACAATTAAGACTTAGTGGAAAAGGTGAAGCAGGTATAAATGGTGGACCTAATGGAGACTTATATATTGAAATTAAAGTTACACCACATGAACTATATAGACGTGAAGGAAATGATGTTTATATAGATTTACCTGTATCAATAACAGACTTATGTCTTGGATGTAAAAAAAGAATATTAAGACAATGGATGGTACTGTTGAACTTAAAATAAAAGAAGGAAGTCAACCAGGAGATATACTTAGAATTAAAGGAAAAGGTATAAATAATCCAGATTCATGGAAAAAAGGAGACTTCTATTGTGTTCTTAAACTTATTATTCCAAGAAATTTAACTAGAAGTCAAAAAGAATATATTAAATGAATTAGATGATACAGATGTAAGTGATGAACCAGAATTTACTAAGTTTAATAGATTGAATAAATAAGTCAGTAAAAAAATAATACTGACTTTTTTTGATGACATTTAATCATAAAAAAATGCTATCATTATAATAGTGGTGAGTATGAATATAAATGAGCTTCCATTAATAATGCTTATATGCCTTAGTTCTACAAGTGTGATAGAACTTATCATGTCATTATTACTTGGAATAAGAAACAAAAAAAGATATATTAAATGTAATACTTGTTAACATAATGACTAATCCATTGGTAGTATCTATCCTTATGTATATCACATATAATAGATTATTTAACACTACGATATCAATAATCATATTAGAAATACTAGTTATTCTAACAGAAGGATTTACATATAAAAAAAGTACTTACATTTGATAAAAATTAATCCATATGTTTTATCACTTATATTAAATATTTCATCATACTTTATAGGGGGATTATTAAATAATATTATATATTAAAGGAGAGATTTATGAAAAAAAGAAATTATTAGTTACTACTGGAATATTACTTACTTTAGTGCCTAGTTTAATTAAGGCAGATAATGTGTTTCCATCTACATTAAGCTATAAAGCAGTTATAACAAATAAGAATGGATTTAAATGTGATACTTATGATAATAAGAATATTACTATACCTTTTTGGTTCAATAGTAAGCGTACGTGAATCTTATTATGATAGTAATTTAGAATTAGAAATAGTTGATTATGCTGATACTAAATGTAATAATAAAAATTAGTTTAAATGATATTAAAATTTATAATGATGAATTTAATATTAATGACTATTTAAATGCTGGAGAATATGATAGCGTTAGTAAATTTGATAAAGTAAATAATGCAGTTATTCTATCTAAAAAAATGGTGTTAAAAATGTATAAAGGCCCATCACTTACATATTCAACTATTACTACTATACCTTATAATACAAGTGTTAAAACAGAGTATTACATTGATCCATTTAATACATTAGTATCATGGATAAGCGTTACATATAATGGTAAAAAAGGATGGATAAATACTACTAATTATGAAGTGATGTATAATAAAACAAATGAAAAAAAGCCATAGTAATATCTAAAAAAATAGTGGTATAAATGAAAAATACTATAGTAAATGAATATTATAATTCAGCTAAAAAAATATTATGTTAAATATAATGATAAATATATATTAGTTGATAAAATAGCAAAAGTCAAATAATGGTAACATAACTATTAAATCTAATAAAAAAAGATATATGATAGTATTAATTCTTCTAAAAGAAATAGATAGTGTTTCTAAAGGAACTAAATTAAGTACTGAATTCTTTTATAGCGATAGTGATAATGAGTGCTACTACTATTATGTAAAACATGATAATAAAAGTGGATGGATTAAGATAAGTTATGGTGAACAATATGACTTTGAAAAAGTAAAGACAGTTGATTATAGTGATAAAAATAAGTATAGAAAGTATTAAATTCAATAATGAAATTAAATTAAATGATAAACTAAATATTGATTTTTAAATTAAATAATGATAGTGATGTAAAAAGTATTAAAAAGTAACATTAATATTTAAAGACAAAGATAATCAAATTAGAGAAACATATCTAAATGATATTGATAGTAAACCATATATAAATATAGATACAGATGTATTTAATGAAGGAGAATATACTTTAGATAGTATTGATATAGTACTTGATAATAATGATAAAACTAAGTTAACATATAGTGTAGATGATGTTAAAAACTAAAAAAATGATTATAAAGTAAATGTTCTTAAAAAAATGATAAAATAGATAAAGATAATAAAGACAATATTGATAAGTATAACAATAAATCATTATTAATTGGACTTCTTGGTGGAGTAGGTTTAACAGTACTAGCGGTATTACTTATAGTATTCATTAATAATAATAAAAGCAAAAATCTAGAAAAAATTTAAAAAAATTTCTAGTTTTTTTATTGTCTTTTGACTTTTTAAATGTTATATTAGAAGTCCTAGTTGAAAGAGGTGTATGGATGAATAATAAAAATATATTTAGATGAGAAAAGGTTATCAAGATTATTTAGCTGAAATAGAAACATTAAAAAGAACAACTTGTGACTATGAAAGCAGCTAGATTTGGATTAAAGAGTATTTATACTGATCCTGATTCATTAAGTGAAGCTTTAGAAGAACATAAAAGAGAAGAAATTAGACTAAGTGAAAAAAATTCTTTGCTAGAAAAAAAGTGATTTAAAAAAAGAATAGTTATTGTGGCAAGAGATTTAGGAAGTTCAGAAGTTATTGATATTAATGATACAGTTAATGTACTTTTTAGATGGAGATGAAATGACATTTACATTAGTAACAGGTACTCCTGATTTTGATGCTGAAATACCTAAAAATAACAGTAGATAGTCCACTTGGTAAAGCAGTATATTTAAAAGAAGTAGGTTATGTTGGTTCTTATACAGTAGGAAATAGAACTAATAAAGTTGAAATAGTTTCAAAAGAAAAAAAGAAGTTAAACTTGAATTAAAGTAATGATTTAATTGATTTATTAATTGTGGGGAAATATAATGGGAGAAAAAAATGTACTTTTTATTGATTTTTGATGGAGTTATACTTGATTCTGAAGAAAGAATGTTAGAAAGAAAAATATGATTCTGGTTTTTCATAATCATAAAGATGGTAGTGAATATGATAAGTATTTTGAATATACAAATATGCATCCAGAAGAATGGGATTATATAATAAGAGAAGCTAATTCAATTAATGATTCAGTTGAAATAATTAGAGAATTAGAACATTTAAAAAGAAGAATTGCTATTCTAACAAAAAAATACATACTTTATATGAAATGAGAGTTAAGATAGAAGATTTAAGAAATAATAGAAAAAAATAAATAGTCCAGTTATTTTTTTGTTCCACCTAAAAATTAATAAACATGAAGTAGTATTACCAAATGGGCAATTACTTATAGATGATTCTAAAAAGGAATATATATGGATGGATAGAACATGGTGGTACTGGTCTTATATTTGATAAAGCATTATCTGAAGATACAGCTGATAAAGTTAAAAGTTTAGAATTTTTTTATTAAAAAAAGTAGTTTAAATTTTATTCGTGATTTATAGACAAAAAAATGCGCTTATATGATATAATATGAGCGTTTTTTTAATAAAAATTCATAAAAAAAGTAGTGTTTTTTTAAAAATTTATTTCGTATATAACTATTAGGAGGACAAAAAAAGATGGCATTTATTGATAAATCTATTATTGATGAAATTAAATCTAAAAAAATGATATTGTAGATGTCATTGGAAGCTATATAAGTCTTAATGATAAGAATAAGGCTTTATGTCCTTTTCATGATGATCATAGTCCATCATTTAGTGTTCAAAAAGATAAACAAATATATAAATGCTTTAGTTGTGGAGAAAGTGGTAATGTTATAACATTCGTTCAAAAATATAATGGTATAACATTTACTGAAGCACTTAAGATGCTTGCTGATAGAGCAGGTATTCCACTTAACGTAAGTACAACACGTAAAGTAAATACTAAATATGAAAAAAACTATATGAGATAAATGATACAGTTAATAAATATTTTAAAGCAAATCTACTTTCAAATGAAGGTGTTAAAGCAATAAAATATCTAGAAGACAGAAATATATCTAAAGACATTATTAATGAATTTAATATAGGACTTTCTACTGGTAATAAATTATCAAATATATTATCTAAAAAAATATTCTTATGAAGAACTTGTTAAATTAGATATATGTAAAGATATAAATGGTAGATATTATGATACATTTCAAGATAGAATAATATTTCCAATAATAGATGAAAAATAATAATGTAATAGCGTTTAGTGGTAGAAAAATATACAAATGAAGACTTAAATAATAATACACTTCCTAAATATTCTAATACTAAAGAAACAGATATATTTAAGAAAAAGTGAAGTATTTTTATAATATAAATAATGCTATAAATGAAATAAAAAAGGAAAAAGAGAAATAGTTATCACTGAAGGATTTATGGATACTATAAGAATGTCATCTATAGGATATAAGAATGTAGTTGCGATAATGGGTACAGCTTTCACTGAAAAACATCTTCTTAAAATAAAGAACTGGAAATGTAAAGTAATACTTAATTTAGATCAAGATGATGCTGGTGTTAAAGGTACGATAGAAGCAGGAGAAACATTACTTAAAAATAATATAGATACAGAAGTAATAGTATTTGATGATTATAAAGATAGTGATGAATTTATTAAAAATAAAGGAAGTGATTCATTTAAGATTGCTTATGATAATAGAGTATCTTTTTATAGATTTTAAACTTAAATATCTAAAAACGTAAAAAGAAATATGAAAGATGCTGTAGAAAAAGCAAAATATATAAAAGAAGCAGTACTCGCATTAAATGATTTAGATAGTCAAATACTTATAGATTTAAAAATATAAAAAGATATCGCAGAAGAATTTGGTATAAGTGAAAAGCGATATAAGAAATGAAATAAAAAAATTAATAAGAAAAATGGCTATTAAAAAAATATAGAAGAGCCTAAAAAAAGTAACAAGATATAATAAGTATGATAAAAAGTGAACTTAGAATACTTTATCTAATGCTTAATTATGAAGATGTAATACTGTATTTTGAAAATACACTAGGTTACTTAATACAAGATGATAGAGCCTTACTTGCATATAAAAATAATTGAATTTAGAAATGATTATGGTTATTATAACTATAGTGATTTTGTAGATTATATATCAGATAATGAGAAACTCATGAATGTACTTAAAGAAGTAATGAAATATCATAATAATGAAGACTATACAATGGAAGAATTAGATGATTATATTAATACTATAAAAAAATGTATTCAATAAAGAAAAGAATAGATACATTAAAGATAGAAATGAGTGAAACATTTGATGTTAATAAAAAAATAGAAATTGCAAAAAAAGATAGAGAAATATAAATAAGGAAGTGTTGAAATGGTAAATAATATTAAAACCTTTTTGAAGAAAGAGTAAAAAGAATTAGTTGATGAAGGAAAGAAGCAAGGTTTTTCTAACTTATGAACAAATCGCAAAGAAAAACAATTGATTTAGATTTGGATGCGAATGCTTTAGATGAACTTTATAATGCTTTAAGTGAAAAATCAAATTGAAGTAAGAGCTGAAGATGAAGAAGATGGTGGAAACATTGATTTAAAGAATGATATTATTATTGATGATGTTCCTGATGAAAGTAAGGATATGAGTGTTAATGATAATGTTAGAATGTATTTAAAAAGAAATAGGTAAAAATAAGTTTGTTATCATTAGAAGAAGAACAAGAATTATCAAGAAGAGTTGCTGAAGGCGATGAACAAGCTAAAAATATACTTGCTGAATCTAACCTTAGACTTGTTGTTTCAATTGCTAAAAGATATGTAGGACGTGGACTATTATTCTTAGATTTAATTCAAGAAGGTAACATTGGTCTTATGAAAGCAGTTGAAAAATTCGATTATGATAAAGGATATAAATTTAGTACTTATGCTACATGGTGGATAAGACAAGCAATTACAAGAGCAATAGCAGATCAGGCAAGAACAATAAGAATACCAGTTCATATGGTAGAAACAATAAATAAAATGGCTCGTATAGAAAGACAAATGACATTAGAACTTAATCGTGAACCAACAGACGCAGAACTTGCTAAAAAGATGGGACTTTCAGTAGATAAAATAGTTGAAATAAGAAAAATTAGTCAAGATCCAGTAAGTTTAGAAACACCAATAGGTGAAGAAGATGATTCACATTTAGGAGACTTCCTTGCTGATGAAAGAACTATGTCACCAGAAGAATTCGCAACATATGAGATACTTAAAGATGAATTAAGAGAAGTACTTGATACACTTACAGTACGTGAAAAAGAAGTATTAGAACTTAGATTTGGTTTATTTGATGGATCTAGTCATACACTTGAAGAAGTAGGTAAACAATTCAAAGTTACAAGAGAAAGAATTAGACAAATAGAAGCAAAAGCTCTTAGAAAATTAAGACACCCATCAAGAGCTAAAAAACTAAAGGATTTCTTAATTGAATAGAATAGAAACTATATATTCATTAATAGATAAAAATGATAAAGTAGTAGATGTAGGGTGTGATCAAGCAAAAACTAGGTATAATGCTTGCTAAAAACTAATATAAAAATCTATTGCTAGTGATATAAGTATTAATGTAATAAATAGAGCAAAAAGAAGATATAAATAAACTAGGATTAAGTGAATATATAGATTTAAGAGTATCAAATGGACTATCTAATATAAAGAATGGTGAAGCAGATACTTTAGTACTTTCAGGTATGGGAACACATACTATATTAGAAATACTAAGTAATACAAATTTAAGATTTAAAAAAATAATAACTATATCTAATAATTATCATGATATATTAAGAACTAAAAATGAATGATTTAAATTATAAAAATAGATAAAAGAAATTATCATAAAAAGAAAAATAATAAATATTATAATTTAATAGAGTTTATTGAAGGTAATAATAATCTTACAAGAAAAAGAAATATTACTTGGTAAGAATCATAAAGACACTTCTTTATATAATGAATATTTAGATTATTTAAGAAATAAATATATCAATATAAAAAAAGCAATCACAAGATAAGAATGATAAAAATAGATGAAATGTTAGAATATATAAATAAAAGAATAGATACTAGAAATAAACTAGTCAATAAAAAGTAGACAGTTAAAAAAGATACTTTAAAAATGTACTAGTTTAATAAAAAGTATATAGATAGCGCTAGAAATGGCGCTTTTTATGTGAAAAAATTTAAATTTGATGACAATTAATGTGATGTGTGATATTATTGTTTTGGTGATTAAAGTGAAAAAATTTATTAAAATGATTATATGTATAAGTTTAATATTTATATTATGTAGTTGTGGTAGTGATGAAGTAGAACTTAATTATACTACTAAAAAAGTAGGAGATGAAACTATTTATACTATTAAAACTAAGAAATATGTAACAAGTGATGAAGTAACTGATTTAGTAATGATTAATGTTAAAGATTATGGAATTATGGTAGCAGAATTATATCCAGATAAAGCTCCAATTACTGTTGAAAAACTTTAAGAAACTTGTAAGTAATAACTTTTATAGTGGACTTATATTTCATAGAGTTATAAATGGATTTGTTATTCAAACTGGAGATCCTAATGGTAATGGTAGTGGTGGTAGTGATGAAACTATCAAAGGTGAATTTGAAACTAATGGTGTTAAAAATGATATTAGTCATGTAAGAGGAGTACTTTCAATGGCAAGACGTGGGAGTGATCCTGAAACTGATGAAACTCTAAATTCAGCATCAAGTCAATTCTATATTGTACAAGATGATGCGACTTATTTAGATGGAAATTATGCTGGTTTTGGTAAACTAGTAAGTGGATATGATGTTCTTGATAGAATAGCAAGTGTAAAAAAACTAATATGAATGATAAACCTCTTACTGATATAGTTATTGAAAAATGTTAGATTTGTTAAATATTACGAGGAATAATATGATATTAGATGGTAAAAAAGCTTAAGTGCTAAAAAGTAAAAGATGAATTAAAAGGGAAATGTAAATTCATATAAAAGAAACACCTGTACTTGCAGTTATAACAATTGGAAAGTATAATGAAAAAAATTTGTTAATAATAAAAAAAGAAAGCATGTGAATATGTTGACATGAGTTTTTTTTGCATATTTCTTTTTGATGAAAATGTTAAAGAAGAAAAAGGTTATTAAAAAGAATTAAAGAACTTAATAAAGATAAAAGTGTTAATGGTATTATAGTACAGTTACCACTTCCATTTGGATTTCATGAAGATAAAAATCATTAATGCAATAGATACATCTAAAGATGTAGATGGATTTAAAAATGGAAGTATATTTATTCCTCCAGTAGCACTTGGTATTATGGAACTATTTGATTATTATAAAAATTAATCTTGAAGGTAAAAAAATGTACTTGGTATTGGAAGAAGTAAACGTGTTGGTATTCCAATTATGATGGAATGTTTAAAGAGAAATGCTAGTGTAAGTATATGTCATTCTAAAACCAATAATTTAAGTGAATATACTAGGGCTTCTGATATTATAATATCATGTGTAGGTAAGAAAAGATTTAATAACAAAATCAATGATTAAACCAGGAACTATTATTATTGATGTAGGAATTACTTATGAAAAATAATAAAGTATATGGTGATGTTAAAAATAATGTTTATGATAAATGTTCATATATAACACCAGTACCAGGAGGAGTAGGTCCAATGACTGTTATTATGCTTGTTAAAAATACGTTTGAGGCTTATAAGAAACAAAATGGAATCATTGATATGTTTGATATAGGGAGTAGTAATGGATAATAAAGCAATAGAGAAAAAGTATAATTAAAAACATATAGAAAAAGAAATATGGGCTAAATTTGTTAAAAGGAGTTAAAGAGTTTAAACTTGTTAATGAAGGTGATAAAGTAGCCAGTATGTATAAGTGGAGGAAAAGATTCATTTTTACTTGCTAAATGTATGCAGGAATTAAAACGTCATGGTGATGTTAATTTTGATTTAGTATTTATATGTATGAATCCAGGATATAATGAACGTAATTTTGAACTTATTAAATCTAATGCTAAACTTATGGATATAGATTTACATATATTTACTACTGATATATTTAGTGTTGTTGAAAGTCAAAAAAGTGAGTCCCTGTTATTTATGCGCTAGAATGAGAAGAGGTGCTTTATATAATGAAGCAATGAAACTTGGGTGTAATAAGATAGCACTAGGTCATCATTTTGATGATGTTGTTGAAACTATATTATTAAGTATGTTTTATGCGAGTGAATATAAGACAATGATGCCTAAACTTCATAGTGAGAATTTCCCTGGTATGGAACTTATAAGACCACTTTATTATGTGCATGAACATGATATATTAAGATTTGCAAATGGAAATAATCTTACATTTATAAATTGTGCTTGTAAGTTTACTGAAAGAAGTGAACATGAGAATAATTCTAAAAGAAAAGAAATAAAGTGCTTAATAAGTGAACTTAAAAAAATTAATCCAAATATAGACTACAACATATTTAAATCTACATTCAATGTTAACTTAAATACAATACTTGGATATTATAAGTATGATGAAAAACATTTCTTTTTTTAGATGATTTTTGATAAATAGAGTTTCTTTTTAGAAATTCTTTTTTTAATGTTATTGAAGATTATGTGAAAAATTTGATATCATTATTGGAGAATAGAGGTGGATATGAAAAAGATAATATATTTGATATTTACTGTTATTATTAGTTTTACATTTATAAGCGTTGATGCGATTGATATAACAAAGAAAGGTGAAATAACTGGTGAATATACATATGGTGATGTAATTATTAGTGATACTGATGTGTATTTGTATAAAGTAGGAGATTTAGATACAGATGGTAATCTTACTTATAATAATGAATTTAGTACATTTACTGATAATATATATGGATTAAATGCATCAGAATATAAAGAGTTAGTTAATAAAGTTAATAAACATATAAAAAGATAATAATATTAATTATATGAAAAAAAGACTACTACTGATAATCATGGATTATTTAAATTTGATGATTTAATAGTTGGATTATATTTAGTTAGAATAGATGATAAAGTCATTAGTAATAAATATACATACACAAGTAGTCCATTATTGATAACTATACCTACATATGATGAGGTAAGACTTGAAGATAATTATAATGTACTTGCTGTACTTAAGGCTAGTGAAAGTATCAAAGAGGAAGAAACTCCTAAGACATTTGATCCGATAGTTAATTATTTGATACTTGGTGGTATGTCACTTGTAATTATAATTGGAATAGTTGTATATATGGTAAAGAGAGGAAGTAAAAAAAGTGAAGAAGTATTTAAAAATTATTTATTTTATTAATAGGATTTATGGTATGTTCTTTTTGTTCATGCTGAAACTGAAATTACTTTTGATAGTACTAGAAGGGGTATAACTGATAATGAGAGTTATTATATAACTAATAAGGCTACTTTTACTGTTAATAATGTAGTTTCTACTGATAGTTTTAAAGCATATAAAAATACTTGATGTTTATTATAATGAAAAATGCTAATACAATTACATATGATTTTTACTAATGATTTTCAGGCTTATTTAAAGACAACTACTGACTATAAAGATCTTACTTCTAGTGATTATTATTCTTTAAGTAGTGGTTCATTAACTAGTGGAAGTACTCTTACATCTAGTACGCTTGATAAACTTGTAAGTGGTTATGCATCATATATTAAAACTAATAATGTAAGTGGAAGTCTTATGAATGTAAGTGGTAATATTGCATCATTAAGTTTAGAAGCCGGTTCTTATTTAATACTTCCTGTGTCTACGACTAAAGTATATTCTGTAATGGTTGGTAATTTAGATTTTACTGCTGAAGATGAAAAGTATTGGAATTTAAATGATGAAACAATTGTTGCTAAAGTAAGTGAAGCTAAAGTAGAAAAATATGTTGATGATAATAAAGAGTCTGCTGATCATAGTATAGGTGAGATATATACTTATACAATTAAAGCAACAGTAATACAATATCCAACTAATGCTACTAATAAAAACATTTAAAAATAGTTGATATGTTTGACAAAGGTATAACTTTTGCTGGAATAGATACAATTAGCGTTAAAGATGGTGATACACTCCTTACTACGGATTCTGGTGTTATTAAAAAAATGTAAATAATAAAGTAGTCGCAACAATTACTTATGGAAATAATATACTTACAATGGATTTTAATGTTGATAATCTTACAAGCACTAATATTACTATTACATATAATGCTTCATTAAATACTTCATTAAATGAAGAATCTTATTCTGATTGTAGTGGAAGTAAAAAAATAAAGTTAAATTAGTATATTCAAATGATCCATATGGTACTGGTACTTATGAGACGAAAGAAAAAGAAACCACTGTTTATACACATTGGCTTCAAATATTAAAATTTGAAGGAAATGATCAAACTAAGGTATTAAGTGGAGCTAAATTTGAAATATATAGTGATGTTGATCTTAAAAATAAAATAGGTGAAATGATAACTGGTGAAGATGGTATTGCTACATACAATGGAATTAAAGGAGGAACATATTATTTAAAAGAGGCTAGTGCTCCTAGTGGTTATAGAAAGATAAATAATATATTAACTGCAGATATAAAAAAAGAATCATGTTTATATCGAATTCATGTATCTAATACCAAAAATGGTTTATTACCTTTTACTGGAGGAAGTGGTAGTTCTTCATATATAGTTATAGGTGGAATTATAATTCTTATAGGAACTTGTTCTATGATATATTATCATAAGAAGAATTTGGTAACTAATGAATAAGAAGAAGATACCTATTATAATATTTTCCTTATTAATAGTAGTGGGTTTTGTTATTATGTTTTATCCTCTTATAATGAATTTATTTAACAAGAATGAAAAGTAAATATATTATCAGTGATTATACTAATAAGATTTCTAAAGAGAATGAAGAAGATAAGGCTAGTATATTAGAGAGTGCTCGCAAGTATAATGAATCTTTATCTAGTGTTAAAGTAGTTGATTCATTTGAAAAATAATAATGATATTGTTTCTAGTGAGTATTTGAAATTATTAAATTTTGATGATAATGGTTTAATTGGTTATATTAAGATACCTAAAATTGATATAGAACTTCCTATATATCATGGAACTAGTAATAAGACATTGGAAAGAGGAGTAGGTCATTTTGAGGGTAGTTCTCTTCCAATAGGTGGAAAAAGTACTCATAGCATTTTAACTGGTCATAGGGGACTTCCGTTAAATAAATTATTTACTGATTTAGATACATTAGTTGTTGATGATAAATTTTATATATATGTTATGGATGAAGTACTTACTTATAGTGTTGATGATATAAGAGTAGTAGAACCAGATGATTTATCTAATTTAGATATAGTAGATGGAGAAGACTATGTTACATTAATAACATGTACTCCTTATGGACTTAATACTCATAGATTACTTGTTAGAGGTAAAAGATTACTTAATGATACTGATTTACCTGTTATAGAAAAATGAACCCAAAAATTGAACTAAATAGTTCTCTTATATATTTTGGTATCATATTTATAAGTTTTGTGGTTTATATTGTTATAAGAAGAAAAAAATAATTATATTTTTATAAATTTAGGCATGAAAAAAACTCTTGAAATGAATCCAAGAGTTCTTTTATTATCTGTTGTAGTATTCAACGATTAATGCTTCATTAATTTCTGAATTTAATTCTTCACGTTCTGGATATCTTACATAAGTACCAGACTTTTTAGTTTTGTCTACAGTTACGAATGATGGAATATTGATATCCATGTTCATGCATTCATTAATAACTGGATGATCAAGTGATGCTTCTTTAACAGAAATAACACTTCCAACTTTAACTCTAAATGATGGAATATCTACTTTTTTACCATCTACTAAAATATGTCCGTGATTAACAAGTTGTCTTGCAGCTCTTCTAGTTTTAGCAAATCCCATTCTATAAACTAGGTTATCTAATCTACTTTCTAAAAGTATTAATAAGTTATAACCATGAATGCCTTGCATTTTACCAGCAGACTATGAAAGTCTTTTTCGAATTGTTTTTTTCAGAAAGTCCATACATAAATCTAACTTTTTGTTTTTCATGTAATTGAACACCATATTCACTAAGTTTTTTTCTACTAGTTCCGTGAATTCCAGGAGCAGTAGGTTTACGTCTTAATTCTTTACCTGTTTCAAGTGTTGAAAAACCGTATCTTCTTGATTTTTTGTATACTGGTCCGATATATCTTGACATAGTATTTGTTCCTCCTTTACAAATATTTTTGTATTAAAGGCCACCTTTCTAATTATAGGGAGTTTCTTATTTACTTTCGCTTTGGCAGAAGTTACTTGTTTTTTGTACTAAAGAAACACATTACAATTATTTAGGCACTGCCAAATAAATACTTAATAAAGTATATAATAAATTCTAAGAAAAAAATCAAGAAATAATTGCTATAAACGTAGGAAATATGCTATAATTTTGATTATGGAGATGATATTATGGCAAAAAATACTATGAAAATGAAAATTTAAAAAGACCAAAAAAGAGAAAGAAATAAGAATAAAAATAGAGGTTAGTGATAATGATAAAAATTAAGTCAGCAGTATATACTTTAGTAGGTGTACTTGTATTTGTAGGCGTTGTTTATGGACTTGTTTTATTAATGGAAAAAGGTGGACTTTTTGAAGAAGGCTATACTAAACCAACAAGTGAAGCTACTGAAATAAGTAGTGAATATATTGCTGGTAGTACTACATTTACTCGTGATATGGATGAATATTATGTTTTTATTTGATGACTTTAGTAATTTAAAGAATGATTCATATGTTAGTTATTTAACAGGTAAAAAGTGATATTAAAGTTTATAAAGTTGATTTAAGTAAACCAGAAAATAAAGTATTCAAAAAGTGAAGAAAGTAATAAGAATGCTAAAAGAGCAAGTGAACTTAAAAATAAACGATGTTACTCTTATTAGAATTAAGAATGGTAAAATAGTTAATTATATAGAATCTAGTGATAAAAATAGAGGAATATTTAAGTAAATGATAGAAACATTAAAAAAAGTAAATTTGAATGTATTGAAGATGCTAATTTATTAAATTATAATACATATAAATTAGATACTAAATGTAAATTACTCATGTTTCCAAAAAGATATATATGAATTAGAAGAAATGGTATATATTTTTAGGTGATAGTAAATATTTCATTATAGGAAATGGTTCTAATATAATATTGCCTGATTATTATGATGGAGTAATTATTAAACTTAAATTTTTTTAAATAATTATACTATTACTGATGATAATATTTTGACCGTGGATTCTGGCGTTATGATTAATAAACTTGCATTAGAAATATCTAGGCTTGGTTATAAAGGTCTTGAATGGGCAAGCGGTATTCCTGGAACAATAGGTGGATGTATATATAATAATGCTGGTTGTTATGGTAGTGAAATAAGTGATAATTTGATAAGTGTTACTATTCTTAATGATAATAGAGTTTATGATTTAACTAAAGATGAGCTACAATTTTTCATATAGAAATTCATTATTAAAGGGAAGTAATAAGTTTATAATACTTAAAGCAAAGTTTCATCTTGAAAAGGGTAATGCAGAAGAACTTCTTGAACTTATAAAGGAAAGAACTATTAAAAGAAAAGAAAGTCAGCCACTTGAATATCCTTCTTGTGGATGTGTATTTAGAAATCCAGAAGGTAATGCTGCTGGTAAATTAATAGATGAATCTAATTTAAAAGGTAAGACAGTAGGTGGAGCAGTTATCAGTGAAAAACATGCAAACTTCATTATTAATAAAGGCAATGCTACTCCAAAAGACATTATCTCGCTTATAGATATAGTAAAGAAAACAATAAAAAAGAACTATAATATTGACTTAGTTCTTGAACAAGAAATAATAAAATTAAAAAAAGTAAATAAAAAAAGCGATTTCTCACTTAAATTATTTACTTTTTTTTACTTGACTTAATTTCTTTAGTTGACATTCTAACTTTTTTTCCATCAACTTTTACTGTTTGTAAATTAACTTTTTGAGTTTTCTTAGTTGCCTTTAATGAAAAAAAGGTCTATTTTGAGCACTCATATTTTTTTCTATTTGATACATTCTTTGCCATTTTTTTAACTTGCCTCCTCTTTTTTTAAGCCAAATATAATTTAACATAAAAAAAGTGGTTAAGTAAAGTAAAAAAATGACTTTTTTTATGATATTTTTGTGATTAATCAGTAATATAAATAGATAATTTTATCATTTAATTACAAATTATAGTATTTTTTTAAAAAAATTAGTTAAAAATTTAATTTTTAGAAATCAATAATTGAATTTTTTTCTATATAGTTTTAGTAATTATTGACATTAAATTTTTTTACCGAAATTAAATTTTGAAATAATACTTGATGTGATAATTAAATTTTACCAATTTGTATCATTATTTCATATGTGTTAATCTACCACTGAAGTGCCTCGGGCTAGGCGTCACCTTCATTATTTTAAAAATAGGGAGGTGGTATTATATGAGTAAAAAAAGATTTATTAATAAGTTTATTACTTATTATTATTTATATATTACTTGCTATAATAATTTTATTAATTATTTATAACTAATAAAAATCGCCTAACTCACTTTGTAGTTAGGCAAAAAAACACAAATTGTGACGCCTAGCCACAGGGGGATAGGTGCTTCACTAATAATAGTTTATCATAATTTAATATATATTGTAAAATGATTAATGATAATTTTTTTATGCGTGATCGTGATAATTTTTTTGTGCGTTATAAATTGACATTTTTTTGAAATATTTTTAGTATTATATACTCAAAATTGGTGGGGTAAGTATGAAAAAAGAAACTAAAAGGTATTATTTGGTTGAATATTTAGGAAGTAAAACCAAAAAAAGGTTATCAAGTGTTTATGAATATGAGAAAAATGCTTAGAGATATTAGTTTATATAATAAAAAGAAAATATTCAAAGTATTTATGTGGCAACATAAGTTATATTGTTAATTGTGATGATAGCGTTACTGCAACTATTCATATTTATAATAGACTTATGGGACCTCTTACGATAAGTGAAATAGATAGTTATACGAGTTCTTTTACTGAAGAAGAATTAATGAGTAAATTTGAAAGTGAATTTCTTACTAAAGAAGAATACACTCCTGATGTTAATGTGTGCTATTTTGAGACTAAAAAAACATAGATGAATCTAATAGAAGAGATATAGGTATTAAATATATACCGGTTATATATAGACGTGATAAACAATTTTTTTGGATACACATTTAATTAAAAAAATTATTTAAAAATTTCAAGCTGATACTCATAGTTATGAATTCTTTAGAAAGATGTGTAGTGAATTTTTGTTTTTTTATCCAATTTTAGAAAGTGAAATAGAAGAATTATATAAAAATAATTGATAAAGTAGAACATCAAGGACTAGAGAGTGATGAATTATATAGAAGTTCATTAAAAACTATTTAATAAATTTATAAAAAGAATATGATAAAAATGGAAGATATGTTTATGATAATGATGGAAAAGTACAGATAAGTAAAAGAAGATTAAGAGATTTTGGAATGTACATTAGAAATTATAATAGTGAACAAAAATCACCATTTCGCTATAATGGAACACTTAAACATAAAAATCAATATAAAAAAGTAAAGATAAGTAATTAATTCGACAAAATATACTTATCTTTTTTAATATACTATTTCTAGGTGAAGAAGATGATATATATTGATGAAGTCATTGTACTTAATTTCATTATTGATTACTTATTGTTACTATTTACTTCAATGTTACTTAAGCTAAATGTGAGAAAAATATAAATTAATGATAAGTTCTATCTTTGGTGAAATATCTATACTATATTTATTTTTTTGATATGAATTACTTATTACTTATTATATTTAAAAATATGTATTTGTTCAGTAATGATATATATTTCATATGGTAAATGTAATATTAAAGAATTTATTAAGAGATGTATTTATTTTTATATATTGTCTTTCTTTTTTTAGGAGGTGTGTTATATTATTTTTAAAAATTGAAAAATTTAGTTAAATATGAAATATATTTATTATTTATACCATTAATATTGAATATATATAAGTATTTTTACATATCATTTAAAGACTATAATTAATACTCATAGAAGAGTAACTATATATTTAGATAATGGTAAAAGTATTATTTTTTTAAATGGGTTTATTGATACTGGTAATTCTTTAATTGATCCATATACTAATAAAAAAGTGATTATTATTAATAAATATGTATATGAAAATTATTATTTAGTACCATATAAGACTGTTGATAATGAATCATTGCTTAAATGTTTTAAACCAAATAGGGTATATATTGAAGGTATTGGTGAAAGACATGATGTAGTAGTTGGTGTTGTTAAAAAGAAATTTAATGGATATGATTGTTTACTTAATTATGAACTTATGGAGGGATAAGATGATAGAAAAAAATATTAAATAAGTTTTTTTAAGAATGATGATGTATTTTTTTTATTGGAAGTACGGATATACTTCCACCACCACTAAAGAAAGATATTGAAGAAGATTTAGTTCGTAAAAGTAATATGGGAGACTTAGATGCTCGTAATAAACTGATTGAACATAATTTAAGATTAGTTGTATTTCTTGCGAAAAAGTATGATACTACTATGTATGATTTAGAAGATTTGGTTAGTATAGGAACAATTGGTCTTATTAAAGGAATTAAAAACATATAAATTAGATAAAAAAATATAAAAACTTGCTACATATGCATCCAGATGTATAGATAATGAAATATTAATGTTCTTAAGAAAAAATTAAAAAGAAGAACTAAAGAAGTAAGTTTTGAAGATTCAATTAATTTTGATAATGAAGGTAACGAACTTAAAATAGAAGATGTTTTTGGTACTGAAGAAGATATTGTTCATAAGTCAATAGAGTGTCAAGAAGACAAAACTATTTTAGAAGAAGAGATTAAAAAAACTTAGATGATAGAGATAGAGAAATAATAGAATTTAGATATGGACTTGGTGGACATAAGGAATTAACACAAAAAAAGAACTTGCTGATAAATTATCTATTTCACAGTCATATATATCAAGAATTGAGAAGAAAGTTATTAAAAAAAGTTGAAAAAAATCTTATGAAAAATATGAAAAAAATCATTTCATATTTTTTTAATTTATCTTGTTTTTTTGGTATTTAATTGTGATAAAAATACTTTTAGTATAGACATAAAAAGGAATTGGAGGAATATGTATGTCAAATAATTATGAAGATTATGGCTATGAAGATAGTTATGATGATGATGACAAAGGTAGTGTTATTAGAAAAAAAGAATACTTATTATTGTATTAATCATTATTGCTATATTATTAGTTATATTCTTATTAAAGAGTTGTGGTAAAAAGAAACCAAATGATACACCAACTACTACTAAGGCTGTATTTGTCTATGAAGATGTACTTTTAGAAGCAGGTAAGAAGTATTTTGATAATAATACTAATGAACTTCCTAAATCTATTGGTGAGTGTGTTAATGTTGATTTAAAAACATTAGTAGATAGAGGTCTTGTTAATCCAGATGAATTCAGTAAGTGTAATACTGAAACAACTATTGTTAAAGTATGTAGACTTGAAAATGAAACAAATTACATTTTGTACCTTGGTTAGTATGTACTGATAAAAGAATCTGATAAAGAGTATGATGAATCTAAAGAAGGAACAATAAATGATGTTGTTGCTGATAAATCATATATCGATTTTAGATATTTACCTATGGTACTTAAGAAAGGTGATCAAAAACTTGGTAAAGAAGAAGAATTATGGAAAGAAGATATCAAGTATGATGCTTATAAGACAATAAAAACTACTACTTACTACAGATATAAGGATCAACAATTTAAATGGAATATAGTTGATAAGATATATTATACAAGTACTGGTACTAAAACTAATGCAAGTGATGTAAAAGAATATTATACTTCTTCACCAGCAAGTGGATATGATAAGAATAGCAATAAGGCTACTGCTTATAAGTGGTATACTACTAAAGAAGGAACAAAAGAATATTATATGAAAAATGGAAAGAAATCATATAGTGTTACTGCTCCTAGTGGATATCCTAATAAAGATATGAGTAGTGAAAAGATTGCTTATGAAAGAAGTTATCCAGTTAAACATTATTACGCTTGTGTTACTAGTGATGGAAGATATACTAAATATTCACTTGATAAGTGTGGTACTGGTGATAGTAAGAACTATCCTAAACAAACTGATGAATTTGATTCTTGTACACAAGGTGCAGCACCATTAACACAAGAGATTATTAATGGAAGAGAAGCTGCTAAAATTGGTAGATGTGTTATAAGTAGAAATACTACTGCTTGTACTTCTAATGAAAAATATACTTGTGTTAAAATGGCTGCTTATTATTGGTATAAAGTAAGTGGTGGAACTAGAAGTTATTATCCATCAGGAAAAAGATAATTCAAATTTAGAAAAAAAGTATATTATACTGAAGCACCAGTAAAAGATGCGATTAAAGATGAAAGTACAAAGGCTACTGCTTATAAGTGGTATAAAGAAGGTGCTAAGAGAACTAGCGATTATAGTGCTACTGCTCCTAAAGGATATCCTGATGCAACTAAGACTAGTGATTCGAGATGGACAGAATTTACTTCATGGAGTACTAAAAAACCAGCATCAACTAGTTATAGAAAAAAATAGAAAGTAAAGTTAAAGTTAAATTACAAGAAATTCAAGGTACTAATGAAAGTAGTTTTGAAGATATTGGAACTGAATATGTAACGCTTGAAGAAATGATAAAAATATATACTGATAAAAGGTTATAAAGTAGAAACATTGAATGATATAAATTCTAATGGTGAATTAAAAATATAAAGTTAAAAATGCTTATTAGAAATAAAAAAAGGAGGCAAAAGTAAATTATGAATGAACTAAATACTTTAGAAAATAGATTAGATAACTTATTAGAACAATACGATTCACTTAATATTGATATTAATACTATGGGCACAAGAGAGTTGAGTCAAATGATAGAG
Source organism: Clostridium sp. (assembly GCA_022010095.1). Lineage (GTDB taxonomy): Bacteria > Bacillota_I > Bacilli_A > RF39 > UBA660 > CAG-1000. Next base: position 524,807 of record CP091739.1, on the reverse strand, counting down.
GCATTTGACTCAATCAAAGATGCTGTTTGGAGTTATGATGATAGTCATAATGAAAAAACTGATGAAGAAAGAGCAATTATTGATAGAATTACTGATGTTGCATATGAAAGAGTTAATGAAGCTAATAGAATATTAGCTGATAAAAAAATTCAAGATATGTAGAAGCAGGTAGAGAAGTAATTGAAATAAGAAGAGAATTAAGAGAAATTCAAAAAAGAATAGAAAAAAATGAATCAATCGTTAATATTCAAAGAGGACCAGAATTAGAAAAATTCTGAAAGTTTTATGAAATTATATAATGATTCATTAAAAAGAACTTGAAAGTGATAAGGCAAGAGTTAGTGAATTAAATTCAAGAAAAGCAGAAATGTATAGAACTATGAGAGATTTACAATATGGTAATACTGCTCCTATTATGAAAGAGACTCGTGAAGAAGCACCAGTAGTAAATTCAACACCAGAAATGACTAATGAAAATAAACCTGCTGAAAAGCTTCCAGAAGAGTTACCAGCTGAATTAAATGAAACTATTGAAGAAGCTGCTAAACCATTAGATGGTCCAATTCCTGTTGCTACAAGTGAGAAACCAGAAGAATTACCACCAGCATTAGATGCAATTCCTGAAGAACTTCCAGAAGAATTACCAGCAGCTTTAGAAGAACCAAGTAAGGCATTAAATGAACCAGGTGAAGAACCACTTCAAGAATTACCAGCAGCTTTAGAAAGTGAAAATGAAGAAGAAAAAGATACAACTGTTGTACCTGTTCCAGTAGGAAGTGAAGTACCAGAAGAATTACCAGCAGCTTTAGATGAGGCTCATGAAGAACTTCCTAGTGAATTACCTAATGATAATGAAAATGCAGAGGAAGAAGAAGAAAAGGAAGATGAAGTTGTCGCTGTTAAAAATGCAAAACCAAGTTTATGGAAGAAAATTGGTGATGCATTAAAGAAGGCTGTTGTATTCTTAGTAGCAATTTCAACACTTGGAACTGCTTATCATACAGGACATATTGATAGTGACATTCATAAATTAAATGATACTGCTACTAGTATTAGTGATACTTTAACTGATATGAATGAACGTGAAGATTTAGATCTTGATGAAGATGATGAAAAAACTGAGGATGAAGATAATACATTAAGCAATGGCGGCGGTGGCAGTTATAATGGTGGAAATGGAAATGGCGGAAATGGAAACGGTGGAAACAATAATGGTGGTGGAAACAATAATACAACACCAGAACCAACACCAACTCCTACACCAACACCAGAACCAACTCCTGCCCCAACTCCCACACCAACACCAACACCAACTCCTACGCCAACACCAACTCCTACACCAACACCAAATCCAGAGCCATCTAATGAAATAATTGGTGTACTTAATCCAGGTGAAGCAATTGTAGATAATGAAACTGGAAATAATATTTCATATGATGGTACTGTTTATGATAAAAATGGAGAGGTAATTGGCAGTGCTGATGTAGATAAAGATGGAGATAAAACAATAGTTTCTAAAGACGATTTGACTCCAGATCATACTTCAAGTAATCCAAGTAATACTCCAAGTAATACTCCTAATGATAATCAATTCTTTGATCCAAGTCTTAGTAAAGATGAAAATAAGGATTTAAATGATGCATTTGATGATTTTAATTATAATGATGATGATATTAAATCAGCATTTGATAGTTTTAATGAAATATTTGATAAAAACTGAAACAATAGATAATGCTAAAGAATCAACATTGAATACTACAACAAATTCTTACACTAGAGGAATGTAATTAAAGGAGGAAAAAAAGAATGAATAATTTAACTAATCAAATTTTTAGAATTAAAAAGTGGAAAAACAATACTTCATATTAAGACAAGCTTCTTATAAAGGTACTACTTATTTCCTTGGTGCTTTAACTACACCTGATGGAGAAGATTTTACTAATGACTTTGCATTTTTAGAAAAAGTAGATAAAAAAATGGTAAATTCTTTGTTAAAGAAGTAACTGATAAAGATGTACTTGATGTACTTGCTAAAAATATAAAATTAGATTAAAAAGTGAATAAAATATTAAGATTCCTTTCAATATATTGTTGAAAGGAATTTTTTATGGCAAAAAATAAAGTAGAAATAACAGGTATTAATACAAGTGCACTTAGAAGTCTTACACATGAAGAAATGACATTATTATTTAAAAAGTCTTAAGAAAGGAGATAATGAAAGTAAAAGATTACTAGTAGAAGGTAATTTAAAAATTAGTATTAAGTATACTAAAAAAAGATATCAAAAATAAATGTGATAACTTAGATGATTTATTTCAAATAGGAGTAGTTGGTCTTATAAAAAGCAGTTGATAATTTTGATTTAGATTTCAATGTTAGATTTAGTACATATGCAGTATTTATGATTGAAGGAGAAATCAAAAAGATATATAAGAGATAATAATCAAATAAGAATATCCAGAAGTATTAAAGAACTTGCATATCAAATAATAAATTATAAAGAAGAATGTATGCATAATAATAGTATTTATCCAACTAATGAAGAAATATGTAATAAATTTAATATTACAGATTATGAGTTATATATAGCACTTTCATCTTTAGGAGAACCCATGAGTATATTTGAACCTATTTATAATGATGGAGGAGATACAATATATCTATTAGATCAATTAGAAGATTCTAGTGTTAAAGATTTGGATAAAAATGTTATCACTAAAAAGAAGCACTTGGTAAAAATAAAAAGATAAAGAAAGAACTATAATAATGAAAAGATATTTTTTTATGGTATGAGTCAAAGTGAAATAGCACGTGATCTTAGAATTAGTCAAGCACAAGTATCAAGAATAGAAAATAGTGCTTTAAATAGTGTTAAAAAAATTAATAATGTAATATAATTTAATATGAGATTATCAGAACTTCAAAAAAAGATATTGTTAATATGAAAAGATGGTAAAAAAATAGGTAAAATTATTGATGTTTATTTTTGATGAAACAAGTGGATATATGATTAAATTTATTATTGAAAAAAACACATTTTTGTTAAAAGCTTGATTTCTCAAATACAGATGAAATAGTTATTAAATTCAGTCAAATAAAGAAAATGGGAGAAGATGTAATACTTATAGATATATCTTAATAATTATGATATAATTTGTAATATGAAAAAAAGAAAAAGTTTAATTATATTAATTAGTACATTATTACTTATTGTTTTTTTGATCAAATAGTTAAATATTTAATTGTTAGAAATTTTAGTATAGGTGAAGAAAAAGATATTAATTGATAACTTTTTAAAATTTATTTATATTAGAAATACTGGTGCTGCTTTTGGGATACTTAGTGGTAATATAATACTTCTTATTGGAATATCTCTATTTTTTTAATATTTTTATATAGTAAAAAGAGATGAAAAAGAATATTGATAATAATTTATCACTTTTATCATTTAGTTTAATACTAGGTGGAGCAATAGGTAATTTAATTGATAGAATATTTAGAGGACATGTAATTGATTATATTTCTTTTACATTATTTAAAAAGGGAAATGTCTATATTTAATATAGCTGACATGTATATAACAATAGGTGTTATATTACTTATTTATATTGTTTTTAAAAGGAAGGTAAGTATGAAAGAGTTAGTAGTAGAAAAAAAGAAAATGAATTAAAAAAAGATTAGATGTTTTTTTGGTATCTAATCTTAATGAAAGTAGAAATTTTATATTAAAGAATATTAAAAAAATGGTAATATAACTGTTAATGATAATATTGTTAAAGGTGGATATAGTTTAAAAAGAAGGAGATATTATTAAAATTAAAAAGATTTAACTATTGATACTAGTGTTAAAGCAGAAGATATAGATATAAATATATTATATGAAGATGATGATATTATTGTTGTTAATAAGAAAAGTGGTATGGTAGTTCATCCTGGTAATGGTAATTATTCTAAAACACTTGTTAATGCACTTATGTATCATACTGATGAGTTAAGTGATGAGGGTGGAAGTGAAAGATGTGGTATAGTTCATAGAATTGATAAAGATACTTCTGGAATACTATTAATTGCCAAAACAAATAGAGCACATAGAATACTTAGTGAAGATTTTAAAAAAATAAGAATATCAAAAAGAAAGTATTTAGCACTAGTCTGGGGAATTATAGATGAATCTAAAGGTAAAAATAAATGCTCCAATAGGTAGAAGTAAATATGATAGAAAGAAAATGGCTGTAACAGATATCAATAGTAAGAACGCCAGTTACTAACTTTACTGTTCTTGAAAGACTTAATAATGCAACTTTAGTAGAATGTATACTTGAAACAGGAAGGACACATCAGATACGTGTTCATATGGATTATATAGGACATCCTGTTGTTAATGATCCTACTTATGGTAAAAAGAAAATCATAAATGATTATGGACAAATGTTACATGCAGAATACTTAGGATTTAATCATCCAATAACAGGAAAGTTTATGGAATTTGAGGTACCACCAGAAAAAGAATTCAATGAAATACTTGATATGTTTAGAAATTCATAAAATAAACAGTAGCCATTAATATAAAAAGCATATATACTATAAATAATATAAGGTATCAAGAAATATGAAGATTTTTTTTGAAATCTTTTTTTGTTTCTAAGAATAAGAATATCGTACTTAACATTACCACAGTAGTAATCGCAAATCCTAAGAATGGACTCATCAAATAGAAAAAAAGAAATACATAAATAACTCATTTGCTAAATAATTAGTAAGTAATATATAAAGATAATCTCTATTCTTAAATATATTTGTTTTCTTAGATACAATAATTATAGAAATAGTATTAAGTATATAAATAATAAACCATATAATACTTATTAATTTACCATTTTAAAAACAAAGGAAGGTAATCTTAATAAATCATAATATTCTTTATTAAATTTAAATATAAAAACCACTAAGTAACCATAAAAAAACAATATAAAAAAATAAATAATAATATATTCTTAAAATACTTTTTTTAATTTTTTTATCACCTCTTTACTAATACTATGATTAATAGTAAAAATATTATTATTGAAATGAAAGGAAATTAAAATGAATATAAAAAAATAAACAAGAAAGATGATATCATATTAAAAAAATATTACATTATTTTTATAACAAAAAGAAGATTATAAACCTGTTATTATAAATGGTCTTGATAATGAAATATGGCTTGAAAAATATGGAAAAATGATTTAAAAACTTATTAGAATAAATACTAACTATATACATAACGAAGAACAATTTAAAAAGTGATATATTTAAAAGTAAAAAAACAATAATGAAAAAGTATTAAAAAGAAATACATTATCATTTAAAAATGACTACATTAAATTTACTTTTTAGATACAGGTGATAATGTAAGTATAATTGATAATAAGAATATAGAAACTATTAAAAATAGATGGACTAGATGACTTTAAGAAAAAAATAAATTTGTTAAAGAATTTTTTTCCTAAAGTTAAAGATACTGATTTTAGTGATAAAGTAGATCCTGTTGAGTTCTTTAAATTAACAGAAGATATGAATAAAAAAATACAATGAAAAAAGGAAAAAGAAATTAGAGAAAAATATTTAGTCCTAAAAAAACCAGTTGTTACTTATATATTAATTGTTCTTAATTTAATGGTATTCTTATATGGAGTACTTCATGGTAATGATGAATTAATTAATATGTTTGGTAATAATTATGAACTTGTTCAAAATGGAGAATTCTATAGATTACTTACTTGTATGTTTGTTCATGCTGATATATTGCATATATTATTTAATATGATAGCATTATATAGTATAGGTCCTGTTGTTGAAAGATATTATGGTAAGAGTAAATTTTTACTTATATATTTAGTAAGTGGACTACTTGGTAGTATATTTAGTGGAGTATTTATGACTGCTAATAGCATAAGTATTGGTGCTAGTGGTGCTATATTTGGATTACTTGGCAGTATATGTTATTTCACTTATTATTATAGAGCAACATTACAAGGTATATTAAGAGGTAGTATTATGCCTGTTATAATTATTAATTTAGTAATAGGATTTTTTTATCATCAAGTATAGATTTAAGTGCTCATATAGGTGGACTTATTGGTGGAATACTAATTTCAATGGCAATTGGAATAGGGGACAAACATAGAAAGAGTGATCAAATAAATGGATTAGTAGTACTAGTTCTTATGGCTGTTTTCTTAATATATATGATGATGACAAAATTAAAAACTGATCAAACGATCAGTTTTCAAATGCTATATTTTTCTATATAGACCAATTGCTTTACCAAGAATAGTTACATTTTTTTAATATAATTGGTTCAAGATAATCATTCTCAGGTTGAAGTCTTATGTGGTCTTTTTTTCTTTATAAAAATCTCTTTTTAATGTTACTTCATTTTCATCGGTCATAGCCACAACTATTTCACCATTATTCGCAGTTTTTTTCTTTTTTTAACAATAACGATATCTCCATCAAATATACCTACATTAATCATAGAGTCACCATTTACTTCAAGAGTAAATACCTCTTTGTTTTTAGGTAATAATTCAGCAGGTAAAGAGAAGAATTCATTAGGTTTTTCAATTGCTTCGATAGGACTACCAGCAGCAACTTTACCAAGTAATGGAACATTTACTACATTATCTTTATCTTTATACTTTTTATCATATTCATTTGGTACAACTAACTCTATAGTTCTAAATTTACTTCCTGTTTGATTAATATATCCTTTTTTTAGTAAGATTCTTTAAGTGTACAAACATAGTAGCAGTACTATTAAGACTACATAATGTGCATAATTCGCGTATAGTAGGAGAATATCCATTTTTTTAGCAATGAATTTTTTTAATAGTTGTTAATATTTTTTTCTTGTTTAGATGTTAACTTTTTCCATATTTTTCCTCCATTTATAAGTAAATAATAACACACAAACAAATGATTGTAAATATTTTTTTAAATATTTAGTTTTGTTTTGATATAATTAGGTAATTTTTTTAGATGGTTTAACTATTAAATATACTATTAAAGCAAGTATATCTCCACTTATGAAATCTACGACTACATGTTGTTTAGTAAATAGAGTTGATAACATTATTAAGATTGATATCATACATACTGATATTTTAGTGATTATGTTTGTATTTTTACTTTCACATATATATAGTATAAATAGCATGCTTATCGCACAATGTAATGATGGAAAGCAATTAGTAGGGGTATCTATCCAATAGATAAATTTTGCTATAAGAGAAAATATATCAGTTCCTGTTACAGTAGGTCTTGCTACTGTTGATGGGTAACTTATAAATACAATGTTTCCTATCATTGAGCATAGTACATATGATATAACATATTTAACAAATTTATCTTTATCTTTACAATATAAATAATATGGTATTAAAAATATCATTAAGTACCAGATACAATAGGGTATAAAAAATGCAGGTACAAATGGTATCTTGGTGTCAATAACATTTCCAACTAAATTAAGATTTCCTTGTAATAATTTAGATACAAAATATAATATTGATTGAATACAAACTAAACATATAGTAGTAATTATTGGTTTAATTTCAATTTTTTCTTTTAACTTCTTCATATAAATCACGAGTTAATTATACAGTAAAAAAAGAAAAATATATCAAATAAGAATAAATGTTTGCTTGTGGGAAGGGTAATTTATGCTATACTTACTAATGAAAGTAGGGTAGATAAATTATATTTGTTAGCATCAAAAGAAATATACACTGATTTTTCTAGTAGTTGGGATTCAGCAAAAAATTTAACAAGAACATTAGATTATTATACAGCACAGGGAGTTACTAAGTAGTTATAGTGGAGCAATAAAGAAAAATGGAACTAGTGCTTCTTATTGGCATCTCCGTTCGGCTGATTCTAGTGATACTCTCGGTTTCTTACGTGTCTCTAGCGATGGCCATTACTTTACTAATACTGATTTTGAGGCTTATGGCGTCTCTCCAGCTTTCCAATTAGGATAATGTAATTGTAAGTCATATGTAACAATATGGCTTTTTTTAAATTTTTTTGAAGAAAATTTTAATAAAAAAAGAAGTGTTTTGTAAACTTTTCGCTAATAATAATATTAGAGGGAGGTTTTGATGATTAAAGAAAAAGAAATAACTGCCATGAGTGATAAGATGTTTAAAAACATAATGAAAACAGAAAGTGGCTTAAATTTAATGAAAGGGATAATAGAAGAAGTACTAGGTGAAAAAAAGTAGACGAACTTGAAATATTAAATCCAGAACTAAAAAGTACCTAATGTTTATATAAGAGGTAAGAATGTTGATTTATTGGTAAAATGTAATAATCAAAGAATATTTGTAGAAGTAAATAATATTTATAATGATGTTATAAGAGAAAGAAACTTTTCATATTTAATGGCTCAATATAGTAATGATTATTATATAGGTGATAAATATCACCTAGCAACATATTATTGTCAACTAAACATAAATAGAAAATGTAATTTTTAAAGACTTAATGAAAAAGATATTATATGCAGTCAGATGATAAAGTAAAAAGCAGTTACTAATGTTGAAATGATTGACTTTAATATGGAAAAGATACTAGAGAAATGTTATAATGGAACTACTAAAGACAAATTATTTTTATACTTATCAATGATAATAGCTGATAAGGATGAAAGAGAAAAAATAATTAAAAAAATGGTGGTGATAAAAAAATATGAAAGATTTTTAGTGAAATACTTAGCAATATGAGTGAAGATGAATACTATAAAGGCTGGTGTACAAGAGAAGAAGATAATGCTTTTATGGACTATCAAACTGGACTAGAGAATGGAAAAGAAGAAGGCTTAGAAGAAGGCACTATCTCTATTGCTAAAAAAAGATACTTGAAAAAAAAACGGATATTAAAGACATAAGTGAAATAACAGGATTATCTATAGAAGATGTATCAAAACTTAAAGAAACTAATAACTAGCAAAAATTATAATTTTTAGTATAATATGTTTGAGGTGAAGGGGAATGGCAAAACAAACAATATGTTTAGTAGGTAGACCTAATACAGGAAAAGAGTACTTTATTTAATAGAATAGTTGGTAAAAAAGTAGCAATTATAGAAGATATTCCTGGTGTGACAAGAGATAGAATATATAGTCAAGCTAGTTATAAAAATATACCATTTTATTTAATTGATACAGGTGGCATTGATTTAAGTGATGGAGAATTCAATGAAGAGATAAGAATGCAAGTAGAAGTAGGTATCAATGAAGCAGATACTATTATATTTGTGGTTGATGGTAAAGATGGACTTACTACTAATGACTTACTTATTCGTGATATGTTAAAAGAAACAAGATAAAAAGAGTAGTTGTTGCTGTAAATAAAATGGATAACAAATTATCAAATGACAATGTATATGAATTTTATAGTCTTGGATTTGATGATTATATTCCAATTAGTGCTGAACATGGTAATGGTGTAAATGAATTATTAAAAAGCAGTTACTGATGGATATGAAGCAGGATATGAAGAAGAAGATAATAATATTAAAATATCTGTTATAGGAAGACCTAATGTAGGAAAAAGTAGCCTTGTTAATGCATTACTTAATGAAGAAAGAGTTATTGTTAGTAATGTTGCTGGTACTACTCGTGATGCTATAGATACTAAATTTACTTATAATAAAGAAGAATATACATTAATAGATACAGCAGGACTTCGTAAAAAAGGTAAAATATTTGAAGCAGTTGAAAAATATAGTTTACTTAGAAGTATGAAAGCAATAGATAGAAGTGATGTATGTTTACTTGTACTTGATGCGACTACTGGAATAGTTGAACATGATAAACATATAGCAGGTTATGCTTTAGAAGCAGGAAAACCAGTTGTTATAGTTGTTAATAAATGGGATACAATAGATGAAAAAGATGAATCTATGAAGGAATGGAAAAAAGATATCAAATATAATTTCCAATTTATGGATTATGCTAAAGTAGTATTCTTAAGTGCACAAACTAAAAAAAGAATACATACTCTTATGCCAGAAGTACTATCATCTTATGAAAACTCAATTAAAGAAGTTAAAACAAGTATTATAAATGATATTATAAGAAATGCATTTATAGAAACACCACCAGCATCATATAAAGGTAAAAAACTAAAAGTATACTTTCACACATCAATCTGGTACAAAACCACCTAGATTTGATATAGAAGTTAATTCTAAAGGACTTGTTCATTTTAGTTATTATAGATATCTTGAAAATATAAAAATAAGAGAGAATATAGATTTTAGTGGTACACCTATAGTAATACAATTTAAAAAAATAAAGGTGAAAAAGAATTATAAACACATGTTAAATAAATATGTGTTTTTTTAATATAAAATATGATAGAATTAGATTATGAAAAAAGAAGTTAAAGATAAAAAGAAAAAAGTAAGTATATGGAAATATGTTAAGAAATGTTATCCATATTTTTAAGAGAAAAAGAAAGCATTAATTATACTTATAATTATATCACTTATAATAAGTATATTTAATTCATTTGGACCTGCTTTAATGGCTAAAGTATTAGATTATGCGACTAGTAGTAGATTAGACGCGGCACTTAAATATCTTTTTATTTGTAGTAGGTCTTGCATTAGTAATTGATTTCTTTGATAAAAATAGTTTTCATTAGAAATTATACTAAGATTCAAGAAAGCATTACTAATAATATAAAGAAAGATGTAATAAGTTCTTATTTTGAAATAGATAATAAAGAATTATTAAAGACATCAAGTGGAATATTCTTAACTAGAATAACGAGTGATCCTGATAATATTATTAATGCGTTTGATGCAGTACGTGGTAACTTTACTAAAAATACTTTCAAATATATTTGTATTTATATATATATTTCATATTAACTTTGTACTTGGAATAATTACTATTATTGGTACGATTAGTGTATATTTAGTTGAAAAAGTCAGCTATGGATAAATGGAATGCTTACAGAAGAAAAGAAGAAATAAATTAAGAGATAGAAATACAACTATTATTAATGAAGGATTAAAAAGGTACTCATGATATTAAATTATTAAATATAGTAGAACATTTTAAAAAAATAAAGTAAGTGGAAACTTAGATGAACTTTGTAATGATACAGTTGGTAGTATCAAAGTAGATAGTGGGTATGTTTTCTTAAGAACAGTTGTTGTTTATGCTTTTACTACTATTCTTATTGTATTATCAATATATTTTTGTTAAATTTGATGTAATAAAAAGTATCATCATTAATCGCAATATTTATGTATAAAGATAGATTATTTACATCAATATTATATCTTGCTTGGACTGAAAGACAACTTAAAGAATTTGCTTTATCAGCTGAAAGAATATTTGAGGTTATTGATCATAGTAAATTTAAATTAGAACATTATGGTAATAAGAGAGTAAATGAATTAAGTGGTAAAATAGAGTTTAAGAATGTATATTTTAAATATGAAAAAGATAGTGTACTTAAAGGGGTTAGTTTTAATATAGAACCAAAGGATACAGTTGCGATAGTAGGTAAAAGTGGTAGTGGTAAAACAACTATTGTTAATTTGATAAGTAAGATATATGAAGTAGATAAAGGAAGTATCTTATTAGATGGAAATAATATTAATGATTTAGATAAATATTCTATTAGAAATAATATTAGTGTTATTAGTCAAAAAAACCATATTTATTTAATATGACTATTAAAGAGAATCTTTTTACTTGTGAGTCCTAATGCTTCACAAAAAGCAAATTGAAAAATGTTTGTAAGATATGTGAACTTCATGATTATATAATGAATCTTCCTAAAAAAAGTATAATACTTTAGTAGGAGAAGGTGGTGTTACTTTAAGTGGTGGTGAATGTCAAAGAGTAGCTATCGCAAGAGCATTACTTATGAAAACAAATATTATATTATTTGATGAAGCAACTAGTGCACTTGATAATGAGACACAAGAAAAATATACAAAAAGGCTATAAATAATATAAGCAGTGAATATACAATGTTAATCGTAGCTCATAGACTTTCAACTATTAAGAATTGTAATAAGATTATTGTTATTGATGATGGAAAAGTATCAGGAATTGGTACTCATAATGAATTATATAAGAATAATGAAATTTATAAGTCTTTATATGAAAAAGGAGTTAAGACGAGAGAATGACTAGAATAGATATTGAACTTGTAAATAAAGGTATATTTGAAAGTAGAAGTAAAGCTCAAAAATGAAATAAAAAAATGGTATTGTTTATTGTAATGGTAAGTGTGTTAGTAAGCCATCTTTTTGATGTGAATAATAGTGATATTATTGAGATAAAAAGGTGAAAAAGTTAAAAATATGTATCACGTGGTGGATTAAAGTTAGAGAAAGCGATTCATGAATTTAATATTGATTTAAAGGATAAAGTTCTTTTAGATATTGGTTCATCAACTGGTGGTTTTAGTGACTGTGCGATTCAAAATGGAATAAGTGAAGTATATGCGATAGATGTAGGTAGTAATCAATTTGATAAAAAAAGTTAAGAGAGAATGATAAAAATACATTTACATGAAAATACTGATTTTAGAAATATTGATAATACTATCATTAGTAGATGTGATATAGCATCTATAGATGTATCATTTATATCAGTTACTAAACTTATGAGTAAACTTGAAAGTCTTAATAATTTAAAAGAAATAGTTTGCTTAATTAAGCCACAATTTGAGTGTGGTAAAGATATTGCTGATAAATACAAAGGTGTTCCACTTAATAAAGAAGTACATGAGAATATTATTTTTAAATATTATTAATTCATTTATGGATATAGGATTTATGATACATGGTCTTACTTATTCACCTATAAAAAGGTGGTAATGGTAATATAGAATATCTTGCTTATTTTAAGAAAGATGGTAAGAAAGGAAAGTAAATGTATCAAAAGTAGTTAGTGATGCGTTTAGAATGTAATTTTTTTATTTAAATAGCATTTAATACATTTTAGTATTAAATGCGAGTAGTGTTCAGTAGCGTTCATCAAACAGTATTATAGGAGAGTGTATATGAAAAAAAGTTTATAAAAAAATAATATAGCAGTATTAATAGCATTTTTTTAATATTATTTACCTTTTCAACTATACTTTGTATAAGAAATATTAAATCTGCTAGAATAAATGAAGAAAGTCGAATAGAAGGTATAGAGGTATGTAAAGAAATATTAAAAACATGATAAATATAATGAAATATGCCTTAAAAAAATATAGATGTTAAGCCTAAAAAAAGAAGTACACTTAAAAACTTATTATGATATTATAAATGATAATGTTAGTTATAATTCAATTTCTTTATGCACAGCCTTTTATTTTTTGATACCATTTCTTGTAATTGTGTCTTCACTTTATAATATAAGTAAGAAATTTAAGAATCAAGATATAAAAAAATCATTTAACTAGAGAGAGTTATAACAAATATATTAAAAAAATATTATTAGATTCATATAAAAGTGTATTTATATGGCCAATGATTACTATATTGCTTTTTTTATGTTTTCTTATATAATAAGTAATGGTTCATTTGAAATTATTGATACTAATTCATCATTTTCATATGAAATATTAAGTAATCCTGTTGCGTTTATGTTATCAAATTTATTAAACACAATATTTATGAGTTTCTTTTGGACTAATATAGCACTCCTTATTGTACCAGATACTAGAAATTATATTGTTTCTGTCCTTGAAAGTATTATGATATATTTTTGGAATTGCTTTTAACTAATACATTCTTTGTAATATTACTTATTAGTAAGATTCTCAATAAAGATGTAGAAAAAAATATTTAGATTTCTTTGATGTTTTATACTTACTATAATAGAGAATTAGTTCCATTTAATATACTATGTTTAAGTATCGCATTAATAAGTGGATTACTTGTATACTTAAAAATATATAAAAATAAAGAAAAAAATAATTATGAAATTAGAAAGGAATTCATAAAATGCAGATAATAGTTAAAAATATATCTAAAAAAAGTTTAAAAAAAGTTACTGTTCTTAATAATGTTAATATGACATTTGAAAGTGGAAAAAAATATGGTCTTGTTGGAAGAAATGGTAGTGGTAAAAGTGTATTCTTAAAAAAATATTATGTTCGTTTTATAAGCCTAATACTGGAGAAGTATTATTTGATAATATAAATTATAGTTCTAATAATAGTTTTTCCACCTGATACAAGAGCATTAATAGAAAAAGCCAACTTTCTTTCCAGATTTAACTGGCTTTGAAAAATTTAAAATTACTTGCGAATATTCAAAAATAAAATAAGTGATAATGAAATAAATGATACATTAGAAAAAAAGTAAATTTAATTCATGAAAAAAATAAAAAAAGTATAAAGAATATTCACTTGGTATGAAACAAAAAAATTAGGAATAGCACAGGTACTTATGGAAAATCCTAGTGTTATGATATTTGATGAATTATTTAATGGTATAGAAGATGATACAGTAGATAAAAATAAGAAATATATTATTAGAATTAAAAAAATCAAAAATAAAATTATAATAGTAACAAGTCATATTAAAGAAGATATAGATATATTATCAGATGAAGTATATAAATTTAATAATGGAAATGTGGAACGTATAAAAATGAAAAAAATGATTTTAAATTAATTGTATCATTACTAGAAAATACCAGATTTAAAGTAACTATCATTATGATTGTATTACTTGGATTCATGGCATTTGGTACCATAACAGAAAGAATGACATTCATAGAAGGTATTTATAATGTTATGACATGGGACTATTTCATAATGGTATTACTATTTCTATTTATGTTTAACACATATAATATATATACAGAACTTACTCATAACTATTCATTTATGATAAGAATAAAAAGATTATAAAGAATTCTTTAATAAAAATGATTAAGTTTATATTTATATCTAATTTAATAATATATTTTTATAGTTTTAGTTATTGTTATATTGTGTTCTATTTTTAAATACTGGTATGAATATGAAAAATAGATAATTATTATTTTTTTATAATATTAATAATTCTTTATATTTAATATTTCATATAATAAGAAGTTATTTTTATACTTAATATAATTGTTGTATTCTCAATTAGTGTGTATAAACTAGTAAGAGAAGAAATGGGTATTTTAGTAGTAGGAATAATACCTCTTAGTATATGTATGTTATTTCCAATATTAAAAAGCAAAAGACGTAACATCAGTGTTTATGTTACCATTATATTATGGAGAATATTTTTATAAGTAATAACTATGGTACATTTCCTTTTTGAAATATGCATGTCTATATTATTTATAACATTAGTATTTTCTATATCTAAATTATTTATGTTTATTGTATCAAAGAAAAATATTGATTTAGAATTTTAAGTGAGATTAATTTCTCACTTTTTATTATGATTAATTTCTTGCTTTTTAAAAAGTTTTTTACTTTATAATATGTAGTCAAATGAGGTAACTATATGTATAAATGTTATGATAAAAAAATGGAAAAAAAGGTAATGCATCATGAATTTCATTCTTTAAGTGAATATATAGACTATCTTTCACATGCTAAAAAGAATCCAACATTCACTGGTACTGCTAGTGAGACAGGTACTCTTGAGTTTACTGATACTAATAGCTTTGATGAAGCTATAAAACTTGCTAAATATGGATACCATGAAAATTTTGATAAAATGATGGAATTAAAAAAATGAAATTAGATAAATATTTGAAATTATCTAATAACAGAAGTAAACAATATAACTATTATGTAGGATATGCTCCTGATGTTAAATCATATTTAGAGGGTAGTCCACTTTCAATGCTTAATAGAAATCGTGTGGCTAGACGTAAAATAGATTTATATGTTCAATGTGCATGCGCAAGTATTACTTCTAAAGAAAGCGTATATAATAGAGGAATAATAATATTATCACTAATACAGGTATTAGAAACTCTTGGATATAATGTTGATCTTCATTTATTTAGTTTGTCTACAGATAGATATTATAGTGCTTATCTTTACTGCGATTTCCTATTAAAAAAAGAAAATGAAAGAGTTAATCCACAAAAGTTGTATTTTCCATTATGTCATCCATCATGGCTTAGAAGACTTGAATTTAAATTAACTGAATGTACGCCAGATATTACTAATGATTGGGCCTCTGGTTATGGCTATCCTTGTGATATGTATGAAATAAGAAGATTCTTAAATTTAAAAGAAAATGATATTGTTATTCCTGAATCAAGACTTCTTGGAGTAGAAGGTTATGATCTAATAGATGATATAAATAGTGTATTTAGTTTTATAAATAGAAGTGATACTCCAGAAGATTTAATACTTGATAAAGTTGAAAGGGTGAGAAAAAAATATGAGTGAGAAATTTAAAGATTATTTAGCAATGTATTGTACAGAAGATGATTTATCAGAAGAAAAAAATATATAAGTCAATATTTAAAGGGCAAAGAAGATGGAAAAACGTAAATTAAGAAAAAATTTAAAACCATATAAAAAAATTGTGTATTTTTACAATTAGATGATGATAGTTTTAATTTTTCCAGGATGTTATTTTAATTATAGTTCACTTGATTGTGTATTAAATTGTGATAAAGAAGTACTTACTAAGTTACTTGATAAATATACTAAGTTACTTGATAATTATAATGGAAAAAAAGATCTTAATTATAGCAATATTATGCAATATGTATATGTTTCATATGGATTATCACATCTTATTAGAGAACTTAAAAGCTATGGATTTGATGGCTCATTTGTAATGAGTGTCGGAATTAGTGAAAAGAAAATAATATGTGCTAATATAGGTGAAACTTCTCATTTATATTACGGATATAATAAAGATGGAAAAATTAATGTTTGCTGATAATAAAGAAAGCATTATAGAAAAAGTCAGTAGATAAATCATATAGTATTGTAATGCCAAATACTTATTATGATGGTGAAAAATTTTGTATTCTTGGTGAAAAATATGGTCCATTTGTATTAACTAGTGATCCTAATAATACAAGAAGCAAAGCAGAAATGAAAAAACTAAAAGACAGTGTTAAAAAGATTTTTTTAACAGGTGAAGAAGAATTAAATGAAACTCATTGTAACAATCATTATTTATTAGGAGCAAATAATAGAATATTTACTAGTAGTGATAATAAATATACTTATATGATAAATTGTTCAAATCCAGAAATGTTAACTAAATTATGGGAAGAAAAATTTAAAGATAAAAAGGTAGCTACTGAAGACCAAATTTTACCATATTTATATTATAAGTATGGTATGAAATATACTATTGATTTATTGAATAGTAATGGTATAGATTGTTCATTTGTTATGGTAAATAATGATGATGGACTTATTTCAGCAGGTAAAAGTGGAAAAGGTGAATTATATTATTCATATAGTGAAGATGGCAATATATCTTTTTAGTAGTGATGAAAAATATCTTGTCAAACTTTAAAGAAGAAATAGTAGAAATAGGTGATAGATATTATGACAGGGGAGAATTTTTACGAAATGAAAAAAAGGGTACAAAAAAAGATAAAAAAATAAATTTAAAGAAAAAGATAAAAATCAAAAAGAGACTAAAAAAATAGAAGAGCCTAAAGAAAAAAAGTTTCAAAAAGAAGATAATGTTAATCCAGAAAAAAACTGCTGAAAAAGAATGAATCACAAGAAAGTGATACTAATTTAAAAAGAATTTAGCAAAAAAATAAAAAAAGGAAATGAAGATAGTTCTAAAAATAGAAAGATCAAAGAAAGAAAAAAAGAATTGCAAGAAAGTGATACTCGATTTAAAAAGAATCTAACGAAAAATAAAAAAAGGTACTAAAGACAGCTCTAAAAATAGCAAAAACCAGATAAAGAAAAAAAGAAGAAAAATTTAACTTTATCAAAAAGAAATGATGGACTTTATAAACAATATTATATCAGGTAATATCAGTGATGAAGTTCGTAATAAGATTAAAGAATCACTTCAAGAATATCTTAATAGTGATGAAATAAAAAAAGTAGAATAGAAAGTTCTATTAGTGGAAGCATAGATACTGAAACAAAGAAAGAACTTCTTAAGATAGTACGTGATGAAGTAGCAAAGATAAATTATAAAGAGAATGTACGTAAAGAAATAAGCGAAGAAGTAGAAAAGATAATAAGTGAAGAAAAGAAGAAACTTAATTTACCAACTATTCATATTATTAATCTTCATGGTGAAGAAATAGGTAGAACTGATGCTGAACATTTTCATGAAAAGTTTGAAGAAATACTTAGTTTGGTAAATATGGATGAACCAGTTATGTTAATTGGTCCTGCTGGTAGTGGTAAAAACTATTCAATAGCTCAAGTATCAAAAGCACTTAATAAACATATGTATTACACTAATAATGCAAGCAATGAATTTAAGCTAACTGGATTTATTGATGCTGGTGGTAATTATCGTGCTACTGAATTCTATAAAGCATTTAAAAATGGCGGAGTATTCTTTTTAGATGAAATAGATAATTCTGATCCATCTGCGTTAATAGTCATAAACTCAGCACTTGCAAATGGATATATGGCTTTTCCACATAAAACAATAGAGAGACATCCTGATTTTAGAATGGTGGCAGCCGCTAATACCTGGGGCCGTGGTAGTGATTTTCAATATGTAGGTCGTAATGCGCTTGATGCATCAACTCTTGATAGATTTGATAATGTATTCTTTGATTATGATATGGCATTAGAAGAAAAATTATATCCTAATGATAGTGTTTTAGACTTCATGTGGGCATTTAGAGATGCAGTAGAAAAATCAAGAATACCACATATAGTATCAACTCGTGGAATAGGTAAAGTATATAAAAAAGAGATAAGTGGCTTTTCACCAGAAACAACATTAAGAGTAAATGTAATACGTAATTTATCACAAGATGATTTAAATGTAATACTTGGATATATGGAGAAACTTAAAAAAATAATAAATACTATGAAGCATGTAAAAAAATTAATTATTAAATAGAAAAAGAGTGAGAAAAAAATGAAAATTCTTACTTTTTTTCTTGAAATAATTAGTAATAATCGTTGACAAAAGGGGTTCTGGTATGCTATTATTAACTAGATTTCAGGTTTTCTCACGCAGAAAACTTAAAAAAATATAGTAAATGATACACCTGGAAATGTGTATAAGAAAGGAGACTAAATTTATGCCTACAATTAATCAATTAGTAAGAAAGAGTAGAGGACAAAAGGTTAAAAAGAGTAAAAGCCCAGTATTAAATGTTGGATATAACTCTAAAGACAAAGTAAGAACTAACAACTGTGCACCACAAAAACGTGGAGTTTGTACTCGTGTTTCTACTAAAACACCAAAAAAACCAAACTCAGCTTTAAGAAAAATCGCTAGAGTTAGATTAAGTAATGGTTATGAAGTAAACTGCTATATCGGTGGTGAAGGACATAACTTACAAGAACATAGTGTTGTATTGATTCGTGGTGGACGTGTTAAGGACTTAATCGGAGTTCGTTATCACATAGTTCGTGGTACTTTAGATACTGCTGGTATTGATAAAAAGAAGACAAGGTAGAAGTAAATACGGAACTAAAAAAACCTAAAAAAATAAATAATTAAGTTTGAGAAAGGAGAAATAAAAACATGCGTAAAAAGACAAGCACTAAAAAAAGAGATGTATTACCTGATTCAATATATAATTCAAAAGTTGATTACTAAGTTAATAAATCAAATTATGATAGATGGTAAAAAAAGGAACTGCTCAAAAAATATTATATGATGCACTTGAAACAGTAAAAGAAAAAACAAATAGAGATCCTATGGAAGTTCTAAATGAAGCATTTGATAATATTAGACCATCACTAGAAATTAGAAGTAGAAGAATTGGTGGAAGTAACTATTCAGTTCCAACTGAAGTACGTGAAGATAGAGCTAACGCATTAACACTTCGTTGGTTAATCCAATATGCTAAAAGTAGAAATGGAAAAGGTATGGCAGAAAATTTAGCTGCTGAAATAATCGATGCTTCAAACGGAATAGGTGGAGCAGTTAAGAAACGTGAAGATACTCATAAAATGGCAGAAGCTAATAAAGCATATGCTCATTATAGATGGTAAGAAGGGAGAACACTTATGGCACGTGATGTATCGTTAGAAAAAACACGTAATATAGGAATCATGGCTCATATAGATGCTGGTAAAACAACAACTACTGAGAGAATTCTATATTTAGGTGGAAACATTCATAAAATTGGTGAAACTCACGATGGAGCTTCTCAAATGGACTGGATGGATCAAGAAAAAGAAAGAGGTATAACAATTACTAGTGCTGCAACTACAGTACACTGGAATGGTTATAGATTCAATATAATAGATACTCCGGGACACGTAGACTTCACTATTGAAGTTGCTCGTAGTTTAAGAGTACTTGATGGTGCTGTTGCATTAATCGATGCTCAAGCTGGAGTAGAAACTCAAACTGAACAAGTTTGGAGACAAGCAAATGATTATATGGTTCCAAGAATGATTTGTGCTAACAAGATGGAAAAAATGGGTGCTGATTTTGATTACTCAATGGAATCAATTCACCACAGACTATCTGAAAAAGCAGAACCAATCATGTTACCAATTGGAGCTGAAGATCACTTTACAGGATACGTTGATTTAGTTACTATGAAAGCTTATAGCTATGATGGAACTGCTGCTCAAAATGTTACTGAAATTGAAATACCAGCAGACATGATGGATAGAGCTGAAGAATATAGAGGTAAATTAATAGATGCTGTTGCTGATTTCTCTGATGAATTAATGGAACAATATTTAGAAGGAAATGAAATTAGTGTAGATTTATTAAAATCAACTATAAGAAAAGCTACATTAGCTGTTAAATTTTTCCCAGTATTATGTGCTGATGCCCTAGGAGACAAAGGTACTCGTACATTAATGGATGCAGTTATTGACTATTTACCAGCTCCAACTGATATTGCAGCTGTTAAAGGCGTTGATATGAATGATAAAGAGGTTGAAAGAAAAGCTAGTGATAGTGAACCATTCAGTGCTTTAGCATTCAAAGTTATGAACGATCCATTTGTAGGGAACTTAACATTCTTCCGTGTATACTCTGGTGTACTTAAATCAGGAAGTTATGTTATGAACTCTACTAAAGGAGAAAAAGAAAGAATCGGACGTATTCTTCAAATGCATGCTAATCAAAGAAAAGAAATTAGCGAAGTATATGCTGGAGAAATTGCTGCTGCTGTAGGCCTTAAAGATACTACTACAGGTGATACTCTATGTGATGAAAAGAATCAAGTTATTCTTGAAAAAATGGTATTCCCAGAACCAGTTATTGAACTTGCTATTGAACCAAAATCAAAAGCAGATCAAGAAAAGATGGGAATTGCTCTTCAAAAATTAGCTAAAGAAGATCCATCATTCAGAGCTAAAACTGATCATGAAACTGGTCAAACAGTTATTTCTGGTATGGGTGAGCTTCATCTTGATGTTCTAGTTGATAGAATGAGAAGAGAATTTGGTGTTGAAGCAAATGTTGGTAAACCACAAGTTGCTTATAGAGAAACTCTTAAGAGTACTGCTGAATGTGAAGGTAAATACATTAAACAATCAGGTGGACGTGGACAATACGGACACGTATGGGTTAAATTTGAACCAAATCCTGATAAGGGATATGAATTTGTTGATGAAGTTGTTGGTGGTGTTGTTCCTCGTGAATATATTCCTGTAGTTGACAAAGGACTTCAAGAAGCTTTAGCAGGTGGTGTACTTGCTGGATATCCAATGATAGATGTTAAATGTACATTATTTGATGGATCTTACCATGATGTAGACTCAAATGAAATGGCATTTAAAATCGCAGCTTCTATGGCATTAAAAGAAGCTAAAAATAAATGTAATCCTTGCATTTTAGAACCAATTATGAATGTTGAAGTAGTTGTTCCAGAAGAATTCATGGGAACAGTTATGGGAGACTTAACTAGTAGACGTGGAAAACCACTTGGTAATGAATCAAGAGGTAGAGATATTTCTATTAGAGCTATGGTTCCACTTTCAGAAATGTTCGGTTACATGACAGTTCTTAGAAGTAATACTCAAGGACGTGGTACATATCAAATGATATTTGATCACTATGAAGAAGTTCCAAGAAGTATTGCTGATGAGATTATAAAGAAAAATGGTGTACAACAATAAGTATACTTTTGAAAAGTTTTGTTATTTATACTTGAAATATCATCAAGTATTAGATAAAATATAATATGTAAACAAAGGAGGAAAAATAAAATGGCAAAACAAAAATTCGACCGTTCAAAAGAGCATGTTAATATTGGTACTATTGGACACGTTGACCATGGTAAAACAACATTAACTGCTGCAATTACTAAATATTTCGGAGAATTTATGGCTTATGACCAAATCGATAAAGCTCCAGAAGAAAGAGAAAGAGGTATTACTATTAATACTGCTCACGTTGAATATAGTACTGACAAACGTCACTATGCTCACGTTGACTGTCCAGGACATGCTGACTATGTAAAACATGATCACAGGTGCTGCTCAAATGGATGGTGCTATTCTAGTTATTGCTGCAACAGATGGACCTATGGCTCAAACAAGAGAACACATCTTACTTTCTCGTCAAGTTGGTGTACCAAAAATGGTAGTATTCATCAATAAATGTGATATGGTTGATGATCCAGAATTATAGACTTAGTTGAAATGGAAGTTCGTGAATTATTAAATGAATACGGATTTGATGGAGACAATACTCCAGTTATTCGTGGATCTGCATTAAAAGCTCTTGAAGGTGATGAAAAATGGATACAACCAATTAAAGACCTTATGGCTGCTGTTGACTCATGGATTGATACACCTAAGAGAGATAATGATAAACCATTCTTAATGTCAATTGAAGACGTATTTACTATCACTGGACGTGGAACTGTTGTTACAGGTCGTGTTGAAAGAGGTAAGTTAAAACTTAACGATGAAGTTGAAATCGTTGGTTTAAAACCAACTAAGAAAACTGTAGTTACAGGAATCGAAATGTTCAGAAAATCATTAGATTATGCTGAAGCTGGAGATAACGCTGGAGTTTTACTTCGTGGTATTAACAGAGAAGATGTTGAAAGAGGACAAATCTTATGTAAACCAGGAAGCATTACACCACATAAGAAATTCAAAGCTAGTGTATATGTTCTATCTAAAGAAGAAGGTGGAAGACATACACCATTCTTTACAAACTACAGACCACAATTCTATTTCAGAACTACTGATGTTACTGGTGTAATTACTTTACCAGAAGGAACTGAAATGGTTATGCCTGGAGATAACGTAACTATGACTGTTGAATTAATTGCTCCTATCGCTATCGAAAATGGAACTAAGTTCTCAATTCGTGAAGGTGGTAGAACAGTTGGTGCTGGTGTTGTATCTGAAATCATGGAATAATTGAAATAATAGGCTCTAGAAATAGGGTCTTTTATTTTGCATTAAATTATGCTATAATAACAGGACTTTAGGAGATAATATGGAAAACGAAAGTAAAAAGAAAATTAAAAATAAAGTAATACTTTACACAGTAGGAGGAGCACTTACTGCTAATCTAGTAAAAGATGTAGTTCTTGGTATTAAAGATTCTAACATTCGTGGTAAGAGTGATGCTAGTCATGAAAATAGTGTTGGTTATGAAAATATAAATACAAGATTTAATACTAAAGTTCATGTTAATAATTTTTGTAGTACTACATGTTAAAAGAAAAGAATATAACGATATAACCGCTCTTACTAATAAACTTAATAAATGTAAGAATGAGGGAATATCTGTTTCATTAGTATTTGAATGTGATGCTGATACACTTGGCGAGATGTATATGGATACTGATTATTTAGAAAGTATTCTTAAAAAGATTTGATATTGATATGCCAATATATTTTGATATAGATAAAATTATGTCAAATAAGAAACTAAATAATACAATGAAAAAAGAGATAATTGAATCATTCTTAAATAAGATAGATAATTCTTCTTATAGAATAGGTATCTATGGTAGTGATACTAATCTTAATGACTTAAATAATTATTTAGTAGATATAACTGATAGAAGTGTTTTTCTTAATAAGAGATAGTGAAGAAATTAAATATATTGGAAGTGTTGATATAACTAAAAGTTTAAGTGGTGACATTACAGCATCTAAGAATTTATCTATGGTTACTGATTCTAATGTTATTTTACCTTGTAGTGCAATGTATATAGTAGGTGAAAATGAAACTCTTCATAGTATTGCATTAAAATGTGGACTTAGTGAAGAAGATTTAATGAAATATAACAATGTAAAAAGAAGTAAGTGTTGGTGATTCATTATATATTCCTAATTTATATGAAGCAATTGATTCTAATAAAGACCTTGTATCATATAACTTTGGAGTAAGAAAAAGGTATTGATATTTCTGATTATCAAGATATTATTTTATGGGATAGAGTAAGTGAAACATCTGATTATGTTATAGTTGAAGTTGCTAGAATCAAGAGTGATACTTATTTAGATACAGTAAGTGAACATATACAAAAATGTTATTACTAATAATATTGATTTAGGACTTTATATGTGTCTTGGAGGAAAAAGAAGAAACATCTATCATACTAGAAAGAATAGGTAATTATTTAGATAAATTAGATAGCGAACTAAATAGTAAAAAAATATTAATATTGATAAAAAGTAAAAACACCAATATTTATTGATTTTTGAACTTGATAGTAGTGATATTAATTATTATGATATAGCACAAGGATTTAAAGAATTATGTAATAATCATGGATTTGTGAATGTGGGTATATATGGCAATTATAGTACTTTGGATAGTATAAGTAAGTGTTTTAAAAGAAATGGTAATTCACTAAAAGATAATGACTTTTATATTTGGGCAGCAGGTGGACCTAATTATAAAGATGAAAGTAAATGGATTAATAAAGGATTTAAGTTAAGTGAACTTGAAGAGGTAACTGAAACAAGTAATAATGATTATACAGTTTCTATGCAGACAAGTTACTAATGTATGTACTGATACTGGTGCCACTAACTCAATGGGCCACTGTGATGTAAGTTTCTTATATGATGAAAGTATGTTTAGTGATAATAGTGAAGTAGAAGATAAAAGAAGAATATACTGAATATTTAGAAGTAGATTTAAATAAGTATAAAAAAATGTTCCTTATGAAACTATTATTCATGGAGTACAAAAATTCTTTTAACATTCTTTACTGCTTTTAGGATATAGTGTATTATTTCTTAAGATTGTAGGTAAGAAATTAATATTATCAATTAAGAAACGTAAAATGATAAATGATGAAATAAAGAAAGAACTAAAAAAATAGAAGCATGAGATTTATGCTTCTTTTTTTGGTTATAAATAATTAAGTGATGTTGACTTCTTGTACAAGCAACATAATATAAATATCTTTCTTTATATGTAAATTGATTATCTTTCTTTGTATATACAATAGTTGCATCATATTCAAGACCTTTTGCCATATATGAAGGTATTACTACTAGTTCACGACTAAATGCTTTTGAGTTATTTGCAATAAGAGTAAGCTCATTCATATCTTTCTTAAGTAGTTTGTATATTTCAGTGGCTTCAGTATCTGTTTTTGTTATAATAGCGATACTTTTATTATCTTTCTTTAAATTCTCTATATCTTTGATAAGTTGTTCTTTTAAATTATCTTCATATCTAAATTCAACTGGAATACTTGTATTTCTTCTTATAGCAGATATTAAGTTTAATCCTAATATCTTATTTGCATGTTCTATTATTTCAGGACTAGATCTATATGTTTTATTAAGTTCTATATAGTTAACTGAATCAGTAAATACACTTTTAAGTTCATTAAGTGATTTATATTCATAATATGGATTTATTGTTTGATTAATGTCTCCTAGAATAGTAAATTTACTTCTCTTAAGTATTTTCTTAAGTAACATATATTCTAAAAATACTATAATCTTGTGCTTCATCAACTATTGTTTGTTCGATTAAGTAATCATTTCCTAAAAAAACATAAGTAAACTTTTCATATATACAAATAGACAAGCATCTTCATAAGATATATCTTTTTCATTAAGTTTATTTATATAAGATTCAGGTATTTCTTTGTTATATATTTCTTTAAATTCATTACTTCTAAAGAAATTCTTATATATTTCTTTCATATCAATACTGATATTTAATCTTTCTCTTAACCATTTTTCTTATTTGTTTAGCTTTTAGATTTATTATTTCTAAATTCTTGTTCAGCTATTTTTTTAATGATATTTCATCTATTCTTTCAAGTAATGGAATACTACTAGATCTTTCATTTAAATAATAATTTAATTTCTCAAGTGGAAGATATAAATCTCTATTAAATATTTCAGTTGTGAATCTTGCTTTTTTTAGTATAATTTTTCTATATATTTTTCAATAATAGGTATTATTTCATTAGATTGTTTTTAATTTTATTAAATCTGTATATGGTTCTTCTTTTTTATAATATCTTTCTATAAATGAAGTAAATGATTCAATATTTTTTTATATTCTTTTTATATATGCTTCTAAGAAGTCACTAAATGTTGTTTCTTTAGTATTTTCTTCACCAAGTTCAGGAAGTACATTAGATATATATTCGCTAAATATATGGTTAGGTGCGAATATTAATACTTTATCACTAGTTAAATTTTTAATCTTATAGAGTAGGAATGCTATTCTATGAAGAGCTACAGATGTTTTACCTGAACCAGCAATACCTTGAACAATTAAGTTTTTATCTTCTACATTTCTTATTATCGCATTTTGTTCTGCTTGAATAGTATTAACTATATTTTTTTCATATAATTATTATTTTTTTTCTTGTTAATACTTCTTGTAACATTTCATCTTGAATAGTTAGTTTTTGAATCAAAAAAACTCTTTTAAATTTTTTTGGGTTTTCAATACTAAATTGTCTTTTTATTGTGAAGATAACCTTCAATTATTCCACCAGGAGCATTATAACTACATTTACCATGTTCATAGTCGTAGAACACACTAGATATTGGGCTTCTCCAGTCATAGATAATATTATCATTATCTTTAGTAAGGTATGTAAGTCCAATATAAATATCATTTTTTCCTTCATCATCTTCATAAGTTATCTTACCAAAATAAGGACTATTTTTGAATCTTTGTATAAAGTTTTGTAGTATTTAGCTTTCATTTCTAAGTCTTCAATTTCTTTGTCATTGTTTGAAAGTATAGTTTTCATTTCAGTAGGATCTAGTTCTGCTTTAGTATCCCAAATATACTTCTTAAATTCTTGTTGTTTTTCCTCATTGTCATATAAATCTTGAGCAAGGGCACTAATGTTCTCTCTTAAAAGTGTTGTGGTTAATTCTAGATGCTTTTCTTCTTTTTTTAATTCTTCTTCACTTAAATTCATTATAACCTCCTATAAATCCAAGCGCACATCATTTATAAATTAACAAGCATGACAAAAAAATATTAGCAAATAAAATGCATATTTGTCAATAGTTTTTGAATTGAATTTTTTTAATAAATTTTTTTATTATAATTGTATTGTTAGTATAAAGGAAAGACAAATATGATAAAAGAAAAATTAAAAGATTTTTTTAAGTATTAGTGATGAAAAATATATTAATGATAATGCTTGCTTTTATGTCTTTTTCAATAGGAATATGGACTAACTATAGGGGATTATGGCTTGAAAGTGTGGGTTTTGATGTAGGTGGTATAAGTAGAATAATATCTGTTGCTTTGATATGTAGTGCAATTATTTCATTTGTAATAAGCTTATTTTCAACTAAAGTTAAGATTAAAAGTGTCACTCTTATGTGTATTATTTTTAGGTCAATTGCTCTTGCAGTTCTTTTTATTAAATAGAAATACTTATATTATTAAAAATTTGTATGCTTTTTAAGTATAATGTGTGATGTTATGTTTTCTATATCTTATTATCCACTTTTATCTACTGTTAATAAAAGGTGAGAGTGCTTATAGAAAGCAAAAATCTTATTAATTATTTAGGTAAAGATGCTGGAGTTATATCTTGTGGTTTACTTATAGGTGTAGTTGTAGGAAACCGAGTATTTGATTATAATTCTTGTCTTTTTTTGTAGCACTTATGTCTTCTTTGATTAGTGCACTTGTTTTGATACTTTTTGATCAAGATAAATATTATAAAAAAAGGATAGTAATTTACCAATAAAAAAAGCAATTAAGAATTTATATAAATCTAAAAATAAATAATTATTTCTTATTTACACAACTTATTATGAATATATCATATGGAATAGTTTTTTTGGTCTTGTAATGCTTGTTCTTACTAATTATATTAATTTTTTTCAGCGTCAATTGCATCTTTTATTTATAATTATATGTAATTTAGTTGGAAGTTTTGCTTGTTCGTTGTTCATTAAGCATGGTAAAAAAATTTAAGTACTAACGCTAGTATACTTATAAAAATATGGTAGTAGAGTACTTGTATACTTACTAGCATTTTTAACAAATAATGTTGTTTTTCTTCATTATAGCGATGGTTGTAGCTCATGTGACAGGTAGAATACTTGAAGATAAAATAAATGGTGTATATGTTAGAAAGATAGATACTGATAGTCAATTCTTATTTGGAAATATTAGATATTTTATACTTAGTTTAGGTGAAGGCATTGGTACTTATTTAGCTGGTTATTTATTACAAATATCTTTTTAGAAGTTTGTTTTTTTAGGGGCAGGCGTATTTACATTTTTTTACAAGTTATAATGTTTTTTTAAGTTTAGGAAAAAAATAAAGGAGAAAAAGTTTATGAAAAATAGATAGAAAAATATATAATAATTGGAATATGTATGATAATAGGTGCTATCTTAACAGCTACTCTTGCTTTTGTAGGGCCTAATATAATAACAGGCGGAACAATTAATGATACAAAAGTAGTTACTGGTAATTTAAAATTAAGTGTTACTGATACTACTGTTAATATAAGTAATATGGCTCCTATTAGAAGTAGTAATTATGAAACAGAAGCTTTTAAAAAAGGAATTTACTATTAGTAGTAGTAATAGTACTCTTAATGGATGTATGAAACTATATCTTAACTTTAATAGTATTTCAGAACAATTAAAGAGTGAATACCTAGTTTATAAAAGTAGTTTCAAGTACAGGAAACGTAAGTGAAGGATCATTTAAAGACATAGCTGATAATAAATTATTAATATATGATAGTGATTTTATAGAAACTAATAAAAAGTATTACATACACACTTTATATATGGCTTAGATATGTAGAAGATCCTACAATAAATTTAGCAAGTTTACTTGGCACATCAGTAAACGCATATGTATCAGTAAATGGAAGTGATACTAAAGAATCAACTAGTTGTAAATTTGATAGTTCAAAGAAGATAAGCTATGTTGTAACATTTATGAATGCTGACAATAAGACCGTTCTTGAAACAAGAAAGGTAAACTCTGGAAGTGTGCTAGGAAATTTACCTGATGCTAAAGGATATTATACTTTAAAAAATGCTAAAGGTGATCAATATACTTCAGTATCAGCTGTTAATAATGATTTAATTTTATATCCAGGTGCTAAAGTTACTTATTGTACATATAGTGGTACTCCTACACAAGGAACTGAATTTGTAAATGGAAGTTATACTTATCATTATAAGCAAAAAGCAAGTGGTGCTAGTTCATGGAGTAATATCACGAGTGATGGTTGGGGAGTGATGTTAACTAATAAAACAAGTACAGCGGCTGTAACTTCTGATGTATGTACCTATATAAATAATGTACCAGTTGTTTCAATGTCATATATGTATTATCAAAGTAAAAGCAACTACTTTAAATACTTATTATGATACAAGTAATGTAACTAGTATGGAAGAAATGTTTAGTGGAAGTAGTGTTAAATCTCTAGATTTATCATTATTTAATACTTCTAAAGTTACAACTATGTATAGAATGTTTTTATATTACTAATAGTTTAACAACATTAGATGTTAGTAATTTTGATACTAGCAACGTCGAGGGATCTTTAGGAATGGTTATGATGTTTAGAAGTTGTGCTGCGACTAAACTTGATTTAAGTAGTTTTCATACGAGTAAAGTTACAAATATGAGTAATATGTTTTATGGCTCAAAAAGCAACTGAAATAAATGTTGAAAAATTTTGATACTAGTAATGTGACAAGTATGTCTTATATGTTTTATAATTCGAAAGCAACAACACTAGATTTAAGTAGTTTTGAACTAAAAAGTGGAGTAGATATGACTAGTATGTTTGGAAATGCAAAAGCTACAAAAGGATATGCAAAGAATTCTACTATAGCATCAAGGTTTAATTCAACAAGTAATATTCCATCAACATTAGTATTTACGGTAAAATAGTTACAAAAAATATCATAAAAGTTATAAATTTCCTTGCTTTTCACCTAAAAATATAGTATTATGTATATGAAGTTTATTCTTAGTTTAGATGTACCTCTTACTTCTTTACTCGGAATTAACGGATATAAGTGAAAAGGAGGAATTTTGTAATGGCATTAACTAAAGCTAGAAAAGAGAGTATTGTTAGTGAATTTGCTAGAAGTAAAAATGATACTGGAAGTGTTGAAGTACAAGTTGCACTTTTTAACAGAAAGAATCAATAAACTTACTGAACATATGAAAGAACATACTCATGATTATCATACTAATCGTGGTTTTATTACAAATGGTTGGTAAAAGGAAAAAAAGTTTACTAGAATATTTAAAGAACGAAGATGTTCAAAGATATCGTGAACTAATCAAAAAAATTAAATTTAAGAAAGTAGGCACTTATTTTTAAGTGTCTTTTAATTTTTAAGAAGGAGGAAGTATGAAAAGAGTTTTTGAATATGATTTTCAAGGAAGAAAAATCGTAGTTGAACATGGTGAACTTGCTAAACAAGCAAGGGGTGCTGTACTTGTAAGATATGATGATACAGTTATACTATCTACTTGTGTTATGAGTAATAATGTTTCTACTGCTGACTTTTTCCCTTTAACAATTTTATATCAAGAAAAATTATATTCTGTTGGTAAAATCCCTGGTGGATTTATTAAAAGAGAAGGTCGTCCAACAGATGCGGCTACTTTAACTGCTAGAGTTATTGATAGACCTATTAGACCTATGTTTAATGAAAATTTTAGAAATGAAGTACAAGTTGTAAATACAGTACTTAGTGTTGATCCAGATAAAACACCAGAAATGACAGCATTATTTGGTACATCACTTTGCTTAGGTATTTCATCCATTCCATTCGAAGGCCCAGTAGCCGGAGTAATAGTTGGTAAAATCGATGGAGAACTAAAAATCAACCCAACTTGCGAAGAAATGGAAAGAAGTACTATTAACTTAACTGTTGCTGGAACAATGGATGCTATTAATATGGTTGAAAGTGGTTCTAAACAAGTAAGTGAAGAAGAAATGCTAGAAGCTTTAATGTTTGGACATGAAGCTGTTAAAGAATTATGTGCTATACAAAATGATATTATTAGTGAGATAGGTGAAGAAAAGATAGAAGTTACTCTTGCTAATATTCCAGATGAACTTAGAAATGAAGTTAATGATGACATCAAAGAAGATATGATAGAAGCTATTCAAATAAAGGATAAGTTAGAAAAATATGCTCGTATTGATGAAGTTAAAGAAGAAGCAATTACTAAGTATAGTGAAAGACATGAAGGAGAAGAAACTCTTGAAGATGATCTTAAGCTTGTTAAGAAAGTTGCTGATGAAATTGAAGGTGCTGAAGTACGTAGATTAATTACTAATGAACATATTAGACCAGATGGAAGAGGAATGGATGAAATACGTGAATTATCAGCTGATGTTGATTTACTTCCAAGAACACATGGTAGTGCTTTGTTTACAAGGGGTCAAACTCAGGCTTTAGCTATCACTACTTTAGGTGCTCAAAATGAAGAACAAATATTAGATGGACTTAGTCTAGAAGAATCTAAAAAATTTATTTTCCATTATAATTTCCCTGCATTTTCTGTTGGTGAAACTGGAAGATATGGTTCACCTGGTAGAAGAGAAATTGGCCACGGTGCATTAGGTGAAAGAGCATTATTACAAGTAATGCCAAGCGAAGAAGAATTCCCTTATACAGTACGTGTAGTATCTGAAGTACTTGAAAGTAATGGTTCATCTAGTCAAGCAAGTATTTGTGCTGGATGTATGTCACTTATGTCAGCAGGTGTACCAATTAAAGCACCAGTAGCTGGTATCGCAATGGGACTTATTACAGAAGATGGAACATGCGACTCTAAATATACAATTTTAACTGATATCCAAGGCTTAGAAGATCATATGGGAGATATGGACTTCAAAGTAGCCGGTACTAGAAAAGGAATTACAGCTTTACAAATGGATATTAAGATCAAAGGTGTTACAAGAGAAGTACTTAAAGAAGCACTTGATAAGGCTCATAAAGCAAGAATGCAAATACTTGACGTTATGGAAGCTACTATTCCAGAAGTTAGACATGAATTATCACCATATGCGCCTAAAATTAGAACTATGAAGATTTCACCTGATAAGATTAAAGACGTTATTGGTAAAGGTGGAGATATGATAACTAAGATTATCTTAGAATCAAGTAATGTTACATCAGTTAATAGTAAAGATGCTGTTAAGATTGACATTGATGAAGAAGGTAATGTAGTATGTTATCATATGGATAAGAATGTTCTTGATAAAGCTATTGGTATGATTGAAGACATAGTAAAAGAAGTTGAAATAGGGGCAGTTTATACAGCAAAAGTTGTTAAAATTGAGGATTTCGGTGTATTTGTAGAATTATGGCCAGGTTGTGAAGGATTAGTTCATGTAAGTCAACTTGATAATAAGAGAGTAAATCATCCAAGTGACCTATTAAAAGTGGGAGACGAAATAGTTGTTAAAGCAACTGGATATGATAAGAAAGGTAAACTTAATTTATCAAGAAAAAGAATTACTACCTAAAAATAGAAAAAGAAAGAAAAAAAGTAGAAGAAAATAAAGATAAAAAAATTAAAAAAAGATAAAAGAATCAAAAAGAAGAATAGATAATGTAAACAAATGATATTAAAAATAGTATTAGAAATTATTTATATGAATTTTAGATTCATTTATATAGGAAAAGTAGAAAACATTATGAATTCTACTTTTTTTCTATACAATTTACTATGTAAAAAAATAGTTGATATACGGTTCATTTTTGTTATATAATATGGTTCATTAAAGGGTGAATAGTAAAGATGGAAAAGGGAAAAAAAGATAATAAAAACTAGTAGTGAAATGGATGGTAAAAAAATTTATTTTATAATATAAATAATTTTAGTAAAAAAATATACTTATTTGTTATAAGAACATGGCTTATTTAAGTGAACAAGGTAAAACAGATAGTCTTGAATATCAAGAATGTTTACAAATGCTAGCTAGTCTTACTAAAATAGAGGATTATTATTATGATTATTTTACTAAAAATTATGATAAAGTATTTAATGATTTTGTGGATACTTTTTTTAGTTACTTTCCATATTTTAAATGTAAAGATAATAGCTAGTGGAGAGTGGTATTTGTTATTTAAAGAAGTTAGTGATGATGTATTATGTGGGTATAGAATACATTTAAATGTTCAAAAAAATATTAAATTGTTTAGCTTTTTGATGATGTTCATATGAGAAATATTAATAGTGATGCTTTAAGATATACTGATGCTAAAAAGAGTTAGCCTATTTTTTTAAAACTATTAAAAAGAAGTTAGAGATGATAAAGATTGTGGTAGTCATAAAAAAAGAAATAAATAATGCTTTATATGATTTTTTTCATTCATATATAAAATAGATAATGATGCTAAAACTGAAGATGAAAGTTTAAGTCTTATAAGTAGTCAAAGTCTTGGAACATTAGAAAAATTTATGTAGAAAAAAATATCAAGATTAAGTAAAGATTCTTGTTCACTTCCAGGTAATTTTAGAAGTATATCATTAAATAATTGCTATATAAAGAGTTTATTTATTACATTACCTTATAGAACATCTCAAAGTATGTTTGATAAAATTAGTAGTGATGAAAGTATTGATAAAAGTAAATATGGCTATAAAGCATTAGAATCTCTAGTTGATATGATTGGTCCTTTAAAGGAAGAGTATAATGGTGAAGAATTTACATTAAAGAGAAAGTTTTAATAATTTTCTCTTTTATATTGTTATTTTTTTGTTAAAAAAATGATATTATTTACTTATAAGAAAAATAGAGGAGATGTTTATGAAAAAAAATTTTAAATTATTGACTGTATTGTTATTATTAGTAATTGCTGTTAGAGTTAATGCTGAAGATAATTATTTTGTTGAAAAAAACAAGAGAAATTGATTATAGTAAAAATAACTTTTAAAGATGCTAATGGTAATGATATTGCTCATGATCCAGATGGTGATAAGTTAGGTGTTCTTGAATTTTCTACAACATATGATTCAAATAACAAATTAACTAATACTAAATATTCATATTGTTTAGATAAGAATATGAAATATCCTGAAGGTTATCATGAATATATTGAAGGTGGTACTGGTACTGCTGAATTTCATGCTAAGGCTATTGCTAGATTTGGTTTTATGAGAGAACTTTCTAATAATGAAGCACTTAGAACTTTATTTAAAAATAGAATAGGTTCTAATATGCAAAATGGTCCTGTTTTTAGAATTCAGTACTGATTTTGTTAATAATATTTCTACATTTATTAGTGATTTTTACTGCAGGTAAAGAAGTAACTGTTGAACTTAAAAAGGTCACTTATAATCAAGGATATTATGTTACTGGTAGTGAAATGAATAGTGCTGCTGGTAAGGGTAGTGGTGAATATTATACTTATTCATTTAAGAAAAAAGCGATGTAATGTATATTAATTATTCTGTTACACCATTTGAAAAATACTTATGATTATAATCATGCATTATGGATTCTTGAACATAGTTATCCAACATTAAATGTTAATGAAGCATTAAATGAAGCTGGTGCTGATATTACATCATTAAAGACTGAAATTGGGGCTTTACATTCAGGTGAATCAATTGATATTGATAAGACTATTGAAGATTATGTATTTGTGGTTGTTCAATTCTCAATATGGAGAGCAACTGGTGCTACTATTGATGGTGTTAAGATTGGTAATTCACTTACAGGTACTAATGGAGTAGAATTAAAAGAACTTAATAAATTATATCAATACTTAAATCAAGATAGAGAAATATATAATAATTATGGTTCATTAACTTATGCTAATACTATAGAATTTGTAAACCAGCTGCTGGTAGAGAAGTTTATAGTACTAATAACGGAATTATTAAATATGGACCTTATGCTATAGATGCTAAAGTTGTTTCCACTGCAAATGTCACTTTAGAAGTAACTGATTCATATAAAGATAAAGTTAAAATAGTTGATAAATTAGGTAATGAAATAACTAAGTTTGAAAATGGACTTGAATTTTATATATCTGTTCCAAAAAGCGAAAAAATTAGTGAAATCAATTTAAAGGCTACAGCAGACAATGCATTAGTGTTTGAACCAGCTGAAAATAGAGGAAAGATTTATTATTCAAAAATATCCTTTCTTCCAAAATATAGTTGTTGGTGGTAAAGTTAATAAAACTAATGTAGTTGGTACTATTAAATTAGAATATAATCCAAATACTGGAGTTACTAATGTTGCATTACTATTTGTAGTAACAATGATAGCATTTGGAGTAGGATATCTAGTTCTTAATTACAAAAAAATAAACCTGTTACATTTTAATTAGGTTATATGTAAAAAAATTGCTTGAGAAATCGAGTGATTTTTTTATTTGCAAAAAAATTTATATAAAAAGAAGTGTTTTTGAAACTTTTCCCTAATAATAATATTAGAGGGAGGTTAAGATGAAAGATAAAAATTATTAATTATTTAAATGAAAATGTTATTAGTTATGTGAAGGAAAATAAATTTAAAATATTAATTCCAGTTGTATTACTTTTAATAAGTGTTTTTGAATTTGTTTATTTTTATAGGAGCGTTGCTGCTGTTAGAAGTGAAAAAGATAAATCTAATGTTCTAAGTATGAATGTTCAAAAAGAGAAAGAAGGTGAAGAAAAAACTAAATCAAAAAGAAGATGTTCAAGAGTTTATATATGTTGATATTAAAGGTGAAATAAAGAATCCAAATGTATATAAAAATGAAAGTTGGAAGTAGAGTTAATGACTTAATTAATGAAGCAGGTGGTTTAACTAAAAAAATTCTAATACTAGATTTATTAATTTATCAAAAAAATATTAGAAGATGAAGACACCATAGTCATTTACTCTAATAAAGAAATTAGTGATGCTAAACGTGATAATAAATTAGAAGTAACAGCGCCTTGTATCTGTGAAGAAGTTAAGAATGATGCTTGCTATAATGATAACACTACTACAACTACTAAAAAAAGACTACAACACAAAAAAATATACTTCTAAAATAATTAATATAAATACTGCTAGTGTAAGTGACCTTACTAATTTAAGTGGTATAGGAGAGGTTAAAGCTAAATCAATAGTGAACTATAGAAATAAGAATGGTAAATTTAAAAACAATAAATGATATTCTAAAAAGTAGATGGTATAAGTGAAACACTTTTCTCTAAAAATTAAGAATAATATTACTGTGTGATTATTTATACTATATATTACTTTTTTTATTACATGTATATTTCTTCTAATTAATATTAATAAGAAAAATAGATGTTCCAATACTCACTGATAATTCATATGAACTCATTATTAATGATTACAAAAATTAATGATAAAACAATAACTATATATTTTGATAATATGATTGGTAAATACTATGTTGATAATGATGAAAAAAAGTAAAAAGAATTTAAAGATAATTATTCTTTTGGTGATAAAATTTATATTGAAGGAGAGATAAGTATTCCAAATAATAATACTATTCCTAATAACTTTAATTATAAAGATTACTTGTATCATAAATACATTTATTACATTATTAAAAATAGATAAAAATCAAAAATGATAAGTAAAAAAATGATAATATTTTTTTAAATATAAAGAATTCTATTTATAAGAGAATAGAAACAATAAAAATATAATGATTATTTATATGCTTTTATACTTGGTAAATCATATTATATAGATAGTGAAGTACTTAATAATTATAAAATAAATGGTATAACTCATTTATTTGCATTATCTGGTCTACATGTATCTATGTTTAGTAGTATTATATTATTTATATTAAAGAAGATTAAATTAAGTGAAAAAGCTATCATATTTTATTACAAGCTTATTTTTTTAATATTCTTTGCATTTATTGCTTCTTTTTACACCATCTATCGTAAGAAGTGTATTATTTTTTATATTATCAAGTATAAATAATGTTTATTATCCTTATGTAAAAACCTAAATATTTATTATATATTGTTTTTTTCAATACTTTTTATTTATAAATCCATTCTATATATATGATACTGGATTTATATTATCTTTTTGTATAAGTTTCTTTTATATTACTATTTAATGAGAAAAAAACAAGATTAATAATAATTTATTATCAATATTAGTAATAAGTATTTTAAGTACATTATCTAGTTTACCAATAATAATTAATATGTCTTATGAAATAAATATACTAGGATTCATTAATAATTTATTTTTTTATTCCATATGTAACATATATAGTTTTTTTCCATTATCAATAATTGTTGTATTTATAAGTAAGTTATCATTTTTTTACTTAATTTTCTTATTATAATAATGGAATATGTATCTAAAGTTAGTTCTAATATATTGAATTTAAAATTGATAATTCCTAAAAATGAGTTTATTTTTTTAATAATAATTTATTATGTATTATTGATACTTATAGTAAAAAAGATTAATCTTAAAAAAAGATGTTTATTATATATTTATCTTTTCTATATTTTTAGATGTGATTTTGATAAAAAAATAATTATGTATATTTTATTGATGTTGGTCAAGGAGATTCAGCACTTATTGTCACTAAAAATAATAAAAGTATTTTAATTGATACAGGTGGTAAAGTAGGAAGTAATTATAGTTTAATGAAGAATAATGTTATTCCATTTTTTAAAAGTATTGGTATAAGGAAGTTAGATTATTTATTTATAACACATGGAGACTATGATCATGCTGGATATGGTATTGATTTAGTGAATAATTTTAATGTTAAAAAAATAGATTTACTAATAAAGGCAAATATAATTCACTTGAAAAGAAACTTAATGTTAAAAAGTTTTAATAATAGTTATATTAAGATAGATAATGTAGAAATATATTCACTAAATAGTAAACTTTATAATAATGAAAAATAGTGATAGTTTAGTATTACTAGTTATTATTGATAATTATAAATTATTATTTATGGGAGATGCATCTATAAATACTGAAAAAAAGATATTATGAATAATTATGATATAGGTGATGTTTTTTTATATTAAAAAGTAGGACATCATGGTTCTAAAAACAAGTAGTAGTGAAGAATTTATAAATAGTGTAAATCCAAAGTATTCAATCATTTCAGTGGGTAAGAATAATAAATTTGGTCATCCAAATAAGGAAGTATTGGACACTCTAAATGATTCAAAAATATATAGAACAGATCAAGATGGTAGTATTATGTTTAAAATTAAAAAAATAACAAATTAAAGATTGAAACCTGTAGTCCATAGAAAGGAGTAATATATGAATTATTATAATGAGATAAAAAAATGAATTAATAAATAACGAAATAAATAAAACTGTTAAAAAAATTATTCAATCAATAGAAATGATTTAAATACTTACTATAATGTTGGCAAATTATTATTAGATGCAGGTAATCAATATGGAGAAAGTATTATTAAAGAGTATTCATTAAGATTGACTGAAGATTTAGGCTCAGGGTATAGTCAAAGAAATTTAAGAAATATGAGACAATTTTATAAAGTTTCTCAAAAGTGGCAAACACTGTCTGCCAAATTAAGTTGGAGTTATTATTGTGAAATTCTTTGGTTTGATGATAATAAATTTCAATACTATGTTAAAATAGCTGAATTAAATAATTTATCAATAAGACAGTTAAAAAGAAAAAAATAAAAATCTAACGAATATGAAAGGCTTCCTGAATTCACAAAAAAATAAATTGCTAAATCAAGCCAAACAAAAATGTAGTTGACTTTGTAAAGAATCCAATTAAGATTAAGAATGATAATAAATATGATATATTATCAGAAAAAAATATTACAAAAAAACTAATCCTAGAAGATATTGAAAAACTTTTTTTAGAAGAATTAGGAATAGGGTTTACTTTTTATAAAAAAAGTGAATATCCAATTAAATTAGGTAATAGATACAACTATATTGATTTATTACTTTATAATATTAAATATAGGTGTTATGTAGTCGTAGAATTAAAGTAACTGAATTAAAGAAAGAACATACTGGTCAAATTATGACATATATGAATTATATAGATAAGAATATTAAAACAATAGAAGAAAATGATACAGTTGGTATCATTATTTGTAA
The DNA here is from genome assembly GCA_022010095.1 of Clostridium sp. Lineage (GTDB taxonomy): Bacteria > Bacillota_I > Bacilli_A > RF39 > UBA660 > CAG-1000. The sequence goes on along the minus strand of CP091739.1, from coordinate 485,145 downwards.
ACAAGATAATAAATATGTGATTAAATATTGTTCTGATGATAGAATAATTGCTAGAGAATATGAATTGGTGTGATATAATATTTATAGGATGTGATATATATGCTAATAATTAATAATAAAAATATAGATGTGCTAGAAAGATATGTTAATTTTGATTTATTTGAAGGTACAATTGATGGTGAAAAAGAGAAAGTGTAATGTTCTATATATTACATGTGTAACAAATGATTTTTAGATTAAGCATAGAAACAATGTATGATATTAATTGGATTAAGGAACTTAAAATTAATGATAAAAAAGATATATCAAAAATATATCATGGGACTACCTTATGAAGATGATAAAGGTTGGATGTATTTAGAGAGTGAATGTAACTGTACACTAAATAGAATTAATAATAACACTTATGAAATAGAATTAAAAAGGAACTTTTTGAAGAATGTAATGAAAAAAATTCAATATTAAATATAAAGACATATTTGAAATCAAATAAATATAAAAAAACATTACAAATTTACTATAAACTTAACAATGTTAATCATAATATATAATAGATAGTTATATAATATTATAACTATTCAAGAAATTCCTTAGATTACTTAATAATATAATGATTCCTCTTAAAAAAATATGCAACTTATTACATATAATCCATAAAAATATAGTGTCACCAACTGGTGTTTATATAGATTAGAGAACTTAAAAAAAGTTCTCTTTGCATTTTATATACACTATAACTTTTTTTATTTATTTAAAAATTATATTATAATTAAATTATGGATAAGGAAGAATTTTTGTAAAAATATATTTAATTTCAGAGTTTTTTTAAATTATATAAGAAATAAGAATTATTCAGAGAATACAATTATATCTTATATAAATGATTTATATTATTTTCATGAATTTGTTAAGATGGACTTTGATAAAGTTAAATATGATGATGTTCGTGATTATTTAGAATATTTAAATCTTAAGAAAGAGAAAAAGTACTAGCGTATCAAGAAAGATAAGTTCTCTTAAATCATTTTATAAGTTTCTATATAAAAATGATTATATCGATAAAAAAGATTATCCTCTTGTAAAAGTTACTTATCCTAAAAAAGGAAAAAGAAATTACCTAAATTTCTATATTATAATGATTTACTTGAAATAATAAATGAATCATCTAAAGATAAAGATGGAATAAGAGATAGACTTATTATTGAAATGTTATATGCGACAGGTGTTAGAGTTAGTGAACTTATTAATATTAAATTAAGTGATATAGATTTTAATAATAAAAGGATTATAGTATGTGGAAAAGGTAATAAAGAAAGAATAGTTTATTATGGTGATTATGCTGAAGAGGTACTTCTTAAATATTTAAAAACTCATGTAAGAAAAAATAATAATTATTTATTTTTTTAAATAGTAAAGGAGAACAAATTACTGATGGCGAATTAGATATATAATAGATAATATAATGAAGAAGTTATCTATTAAAAACTCATGTAACACCACATGTATTAAGACATACATTTGCAACTGATATGCTTAATAATGGTTGTGATATTAAAGTTGTTCAAGAGTTACTTGGTCATTCTTCACTTAAAGCTACTGAAATATATACACATGTAACTAATGAACATTTAAAAGAAGTTTATTATGAATGTTTTCCAAGGAGGGACAAAGATGAGTAAATTATATTTTAGATATGGAGCTATGAATAGTGGAAAAACTACGCTATTATTACAAGTAGCACATAATTATGAAGAAAGAGGTATGAAAGTAGCAATATTAAAGCCAGGTATTGATACTAAAGGAGACAATAAAATAGTTACTAGAATAGGTCTTACTAGAGAAGTTGATCATGTTGTTAAAAGTGATGAAAAGATTATTGATTATTTGAATAGTCTACCTGAAGATGTTGTTTGTATATTAATAGATGAAGCACAATTCTTAACAAGAGACCAAGTTGATGAATTATTTATGTTTACTAAACTAAAAAATAAGCCTGTTATATGTTATGGACTTAGAAGTGATTTTAAAACAATGGCTTTTCCAGGTAGTTTAAGATTATTTGAAGTATGCGATTGCCTAGAAGAGTTAATTACAATATGCAGATGTGGTAAAAGAGCTAAATTCAATGGAAGAATAGTTGATGGTAAGTTTACATCAAGTGGAGATCAAGTAGCAATAGATGGTGAAAATCATGTAGAATATGAATCATTATGTGGCAAATGTTATTTAGAAAAAGTACTTGGTATAACGTCTTTGGATGAATAAATATATATTGAAGAAGTAATTCTTCTTTTTAAGTGATTTTTTTGTAAAAAATTTAATATTTTTCTTCTTATAGAAGAAACTATATGGTATAATGTTTAAGTCGTAGCAAGATATTGTTTAGATAGGGAGGAGATTTATTAAATATGAAATATGTTTACATGTTTAGTGAAGGAAATAAAGACATGAGAAATCTTCTTGGTGGAAAAGGTGCTAACTTAGCAGAAATGACAAGTATAGGATTACCTGTTCCAAGAGGATTTACAGTTACTACTGAGGCTTGTACTGCATATTATGATGCTGGAAAAGTTATTAGTAAAGATATCATAGATGAAATCTATGAAAAGTTAAGTGAGCTTGAAAAAATCACTGGTAAAAAGATGGGTGATATGGAAAATCCATTATTAGTTAGTGTTCGTAGTGGAGCAAGAGCTAGTATGCCTGGTATGATGGATACGATTCTTAACTTAGGACTTAATGATGAAGTTTGTGTATCATTCGCAAAAGCAACAAATAATAAGAGATTTGTTTATGACTCATATAGAAGATTTATAATGATGTTCGCAGATGTTGTTAAAGGATATTCTAAAAAAATTCTTTTGAAAGAATATTAGATAAATATAAGAGTGACAAAGGTGTTTCTTATGATACAGAATTAGATGAAAATGATATGTATGAAATCGCAATGAAATTCAAAGATGTTTATAAAGAACTTTCAGGAGTAGAATTCCCACAAGATCCAAAAGAACAATTAATCGAAGCAGTTACAGCTGTATTTAGAAGTTGGAATAATGAAAGAGCTATTTATTATAGACGTATGAATGACATTCCATCTAGTTGGGGAACTGCAGTTAACGTTCAAGAAATGGTATATGGAAATAAAGGAGAAGACTGTGGAACAGGTGTTGCATTCACAAGAAACCCTGCTACAGGTGAAAAGAAACTTTATGGTGAATACCTAATGAATGCACAAGGAGAAGATGTTGTTGCTGGTGTTCGTACTCCAAAAACAATTGATACTCTAGCTGAAACAATGCCAGAAGCATATAATGAATTTGTTAAAACTTGTGAAATTCTTGAGAAACATTATAAAGATATGCAAGATATGGAATTTACTATTGAAAATGGAAAGCTATTCATGCTTCAAACTAGAAATGGTAAAAGAACTGCTGCTGCAGCATTAAAAATCGCAGTAGATTTATATAATGAAGGAATGCTTACTAAAGAAGAAGCATTATTAAAAGTTGAACCTAAACAATTAGATCAATTATTACACCCTAATTTTGATACTGAAGCATTAAAAGAAGCAAAAGTTATCGCTACTGGTTTAGCTGCTAGTCCAGGTGCTGGTTGTGGTAAGATTTACTTTACTGCTGAAGAAGTAACTGAAGCTGCTAAAAGAGGAGAAGATACAATTCTTGTTAGACTTGAAACTTCACCAGAAGATATCGAAGGAATGAATCTAGCTAAAGGTGTACTTACTATTCGTGGTGGTATGACAAGTCATGCAGCTGTTGTTGCTCGTGGTATGGGTAGATGTTGTGTTTCTGGTTGTGGTGAACTAACAATAAGTGAGGAAAATAAAACTTTAACTACTAAAGATGGAGAAGTATTTAAAGAAGGAGATTATATTTCAGTAGATGGAAGTACTGGTAAAGTATATGGTGGAGAAGTTAAAACTGTTGAACCAGAAATTAGTGGTGACTTTGAAACATTTATGAAATGGGCTGATGAAGTAAGAAAATTACAAGTTAGAACTAATGCTGATACTCCAAGAGATGCTAAACAAGCATTAAAATTTGGTGCTGAAGGAATCGGACTTTGTAGAACAGAACATATGTTCTTTGAAGAAGAAAGAATCTTTGCTATTCGTCAAATGATCGTATCTGATACAGTAGAACAAAGAGAAAAAGCATTAGCTAAATTATTACCAATGCAAAGAGGAGACTTCGAAGAATTATATAAAGAAATGAAAGGTTACCCAGTAACAATAAGATTCTTAGATCCACCTCTACATGAATTCGTTCCACATACTGATGAAGAAATTAAACCACTTGCAAAAGAACTTGGAATGACATTTGAAGCATTAAAAGATAAAATTGCTACATTACATGAATTCAACCCAATGATGGGACACAGAGGTTGTAGACTTGCTGTAACATATCCAGAAATTGCTAAAATGCAAACAAGAGCTGTTATGGAAGCTGCTATTAATGTAGATAAATCAGGAATTAAAGTAGTTCCAGAAATTATGATTCCACTAGTTGGAGAAAAGAAAGAACTTGCTTACGTTAAAGGTATTGTAGTTGATACAATTAATGAAGTATTTAAAGAACAAAATTATAAATTAGATTATAAGATTGGTACAATGATTGAAATACCAAGAGCTGCACTTACAGCTGATGAAATTGCTGAAGAAGCTGAATTCTTCTCATTTGGTACTAACGATTTAACTCAAATGACATTTGGATTTAGTCGTGATGATGCTGGTAAATTTTTAAATGATTACTACAACAAACAAATCTTAGAAAGCGATCCATTTGCTAGAATAGATGAAAAAGGTGTAGGTAAGTTAGTTAAAATGGCTGCTGAAATGGGACGTAAAACAAGAAAAGATATTCATCTTGGAATTTGTGGTGAACATGGTGGAGACCCAGCTACTATCGACTTCTGTCATAGAGTAGGACTTGATTATGTATCTTGTAGTCCATATAGAGTACCTATTGCTAGATTAGCTGCTGCTCAAGCTGCTATCAATAATAAATAGTTTGCCTGATATTTAAAGACAATTAGGACGATAAAGTATATTTTAAAGGCAAAATAAAATATACATGATGCGGAGAAACTTATATAAAAATAGGTTTCTCTTTTTTTATTTTGAAAGGAGCAAATATGAATGAAATAATAAAAGGAAAAATCAAAAAAATTGAAGATATGATTTATGAAATAAGGGGAGTACAAGTTATGTTATCTACTGATGTAGCAAAATTATACAAAACTGAAACGAGAATTATAAATCAAACAATTAAAAGAAATATTATGAGATTTCCTAAAACTTTTTGTTTTCAATTGACTATGGAAGAAATGACAGACTTGAAATCACAAAATGTGATCTCAAGTTTAAGGAATGAACTTACACATGGGGGTACAAGATATTTACCTTATGTTTTAACAGAACAAGGAATAATGATGTTATCTGGACTTCTTAAAAGTGATATTGCAGTTAAAGTGAATATACAAATAATAGATGCATTTGTCAAAATGAGAAAAATATTTTTGCAAATACAATACTTACAAATGAAATGTTAATTAATCATGAAAAATAGAATATTAAATTTAGAAAAAAACATTTGATAAATTTAAATACAATGAGGAAATAAGTAAAAATATATTTTTCGAAGGAGAACTTTACGATGCATATTCATTATTATTAGATATTTTAAATAAAGCAGATAAAGAAATTATAATAATAGATAATTATGCCGGAAAGGAATTATTAGATTTATTAAAGAACATTAATAAATCAATTATAATTGTTTCTAAAAAAATATAGACGAAGTATTAAAAAAAGTAAATATGAAAGTCAATACAATAATATAAAAATTTATATATAATAATTCTTTTTCATGATAGATTTATTATATTAGATAAAAAAATAAATTATATTCATGTGGCTCATCATTTAAAGACTTAGGTAAAAAAATGCTTCGCAATTAATGAATTTGATGATAAAGAATATCTAAATAGAATATTAGAAATATTAATATAATTATATTGAGTTTTTGTGATAGTTTGTTATACAATATACAACCAATTAGAGGTGAATACTATGTGCTTTGTTAAAATGATTGATATTTCTTCTCATAAAATTGATGAGCCTAAAACGATTCTTTCAATGAGTGATATTCATTATATGAATAATAATGGAAAAAAATACTTGGACTTAGCAATTTAAAGAGTGTGCATAAAGTAATATTTGAAAAATGGAGATATGCCAAAAATTGATACTATATTAATAACAGGTGATGTTATAAATGATGTAAGAGATTTAGAAGATAGAGAATTTAGAAAAAAATATCTTCAAGTTTAAGAAACTTTACAAATGGAATACCTACATTTGTTTCATATGGTAATCATGATCAAATGACTAAAGATACTATGAGAAAGTGGACTAAAAGCAGACCTTCAAAAAAATATCGTGATTTTATTGCTAGCTTTAGAAATATATATTCGGTAAAAAAATAATGAACTCGTTTCACATGAAGGATTCAACCTAACAGCATACTCACCAGATTTTGATTATTATGAAAGATTTCATGAAGATACAGGATACTTTATGAATGATTTTATCAGTACATTTAATCCATCATTTGATGACAAAAACTTATAATATATTACTTACACATTCATCTTCACCATTATTAGAATCTTTAGAAGATGGAAAAACTTCATACACTTGAAAAATACTGATTTAGTATTATCAGGACATATGCATAACGGAGTAATACCATTTGTTAAAACATATGGATTAATATCTCCACAATCAAAGTTCTTTCCTAAATATGCCCATGGAGATATGGAATGTTATGGTACATTTTTTGTAATAAATGGTGCTGTTAATCCAATCTTAACTTTTCCAGTTATAAATAATATACTTGGTCCTTCAGTAAATATCATTACTTTAAATAAAGGAAATGAAGAAGTAATGAGAAAAACGTTTAATAAAAATTTTAAACTCTACTAAGTGTGTGTATACAAAATACAATATTTATATTATTATTTTAGTAGAGGTGACACATGAATCAAGAGAAAATAGGTAAATTCATTGCTAAAAAGAGAAAAGAGAAAAACATGACTCAAGCAGAACTTGCATCTAAACTTAACGTTACAGATAGAGCAGTTTCACATTGGGAAAATGGAAGAAGGTTACCTGATGTTTCTCTTTTTAAATCTATATGTGAAATATTTGATATATCACTAAGTGAACTTATGAATGGAGAAACTATAGACAAAGATATATTAAAAAAAGAACAGAAGAAAAATATAATTGATACACTCAAAAAAACAATAAAAAAATAATAAAAAGAGAAAAATGAGAATTATAATATATTCATTAAGCATACTACTTCTTATAATACTATTTATATTATTTAAAAAAATATTTATCATAAAAATTGATATAGAATACTTTACTATAAATAATAGTGATGTAAAAAGAATTAAATAAAAGTATTTAGATATAAAAAAATAGAAATGTATATTACTATGGAATAGATAATGCAATGTTTTGTGATAAAAAAGATAATTGTTATTCAGTAAAAGAATCTATTAAAAAGAAGCAAACTACTTTTGATAAATTTAAGAGTTATTTAGATACAGAATTATCACGAGAGAATTTAACTAAACTTATGCTTTATGATGGAGGAACATCTATATATAAAAAAAGGTAGTTATACAGTAATATTTTTGTAATACAATAAATGGTAATAAAGATATTTATATTGGTAATGATGAAATGGTTAATAAGTTAGATGGTGAATATTGTGGACATGACAAAAGTAATAATATAAATTTTACTAGAACATATAAAGTATTGTCTTCTACAATTGATAAAAAAATGATTCTAAATTTTACTATGCCAAACTTGAACAAAAATAATGGTAATGTAGGAAATGTAAGTATAAATAGTACATATACTTTAATACCAGGTAAAAAACATACGAATTTACATTTATGGCATATGAAGATTTTGATGATACAATAGAAAATATCTTTAAGTATGCTGTTTTGCTTGAAGTACGTGAAACAAATAGAAGTAAGAATGAACAAATCAATAATGAAATATATGTTAATAAAGATATAGGTAAAAAGTGATATTGAAACACTTAGCGATGTAGATATGAAAGCAATAAATGTTAAGAATGGTAGTCTTACAGTGGTAATAACTGATCATAGTAAAAAAATGAATATATATATGGAAGTAGTTATAGAATAGATTATGAAAGAAATGGTAAATGGTATTATTTATCACCAAAAAGTGAACTTGTGTTTAATTCTATGGCATATCATCCAGATAAAAATGGTAAATTAACTTTTGATATTGATTATACATATGGATATGGACTTCTTGATAAAGGTAAATATAGAATTGTAAAAGATGTAATTACAAAAGATGATCCATGTGATGAAGAATGTAAGAAATATTATGTAACAGCAGAATTTATAATTGATTAAATTTGTGTTAATTAAATATTCAATATTTTAATAATTGCTTATAATATAGTGGGTGAAGAAGTGTGAATATGAATATTGAATTAATTAAATCTTTTACTTATTATAGGTTCTGTTTCTAGTGTTTTATCTACAGCATTTGTACAAAAATTCAAATCTGTATCATTTATTAAGTGTAGTTCTTGTTTAATATATATTTCATTTTTTTAATATCTATGTTATTTGGTATAGTCTTTACTTTATCATTTACAAATTATGATATTATTAATGCAGTTTGGGTAGGATTATTTAGTTTTTCTTGGTGCTGATTCATTATACAAAGTATTTGAAGATAAACTATTTAAATCTTATTCAAGTATCAATAGTATAACTGAAATACAGAGGGAATAATGAAACTAATATTCCCTTGTTATTATGTTGGTGTTACTCAAGGATTTAAAACATCTCATAAAGCAATAGACCTTGGATGGGATAAAAAATATGGAGGGCCAGATCATAAAATAATCGCACCTGCAGATGGAATAGTTACATATGTTAAAAATAGTGTACAAGGTAAAACTAAAAATGTAACATATGGAAACTATATAAAAATAAATCATGGTAATGGTGTATATACATTAATGGCTCATCTTAAATATAATAGTGCTACTGTAAAAGTAGGAGATAAAGTAAAACAAGGACAAACTATTGGTATCATGGGAAATACTGGTTATTCCTTTGGAGTACACTGTCATTATGAAGTATATATTGATAAAAAACGTGTTAATCCATTTAACTATACATATTACACAGATAAACACGTAGTTGGAACTAATACACTTAAGAAATATAAACCTAAAAAAGAGGAAAGTGAGGTAAATTCTAATATGGATGAAACTGAAAATAAAGTAACACTCGAAGTTGATAATACCATTTTTGAATACATTTGTCCTAAAACTGGAATTTATAAAATTAAACTTAATGAAAATGAAAAGTTGATCATAAAAGATTAACTTTTCATTTTCTATATTGATTTCTATATAGTAAGTAAGATATAATATAACTAGTTTACGGAGGAAAAAAATGATAGACGAAAAATGAAATTAAAAAAATAAGATGAGTAAAGTTATTGATACTTTAGAAAGTAGATATACTACTATTAGAGCAGGAAGAGCTAATCCAAATATATTAAATGGTATTATGGTTGAATATTATGGAGCACCAACACCAATTCAATCTTTAGCTACAATATCAATACCAGAAGCAAGAGTATTATCTATTAAACCATTTGATAAATCATCTTTAAAAAACATTGAAAAGGCTATATATGAAGCAAATCTTGGAATAGCACCTACTAATAATGGAGAAGTTATAATGCTTACAGTTCCAGAATTAACTGGTGAAACAAGAAAAAAATTATGTACGTCAAGCATCAACAATGGCAGAAGAAGCTAAAAGTTGCTCTTAGAAATATAAGACAAGATGAAAACAACTAAAAATTAAAAAAGATGAAGAACTAAGAGAAGATGAAAGAGATATGTGTTTAGATATAGTACAAGAAATGATAGATAAATATAACAAAAATAGTTGATGAAAAATTTAAAGAAAAAGAAAATGAACTTACTAGTATTTAGTAAGTTCTTTTTTTAATTTCTACTTTTAATTAAAAAAATATGTGTGTTATAATATTTAATAGACAATAGGAGTGATATTTATGTTTAATATTGATTCGTATAAGAAGGCTTATAAAAAAATTTCATTGATTATTTAAATGGATATTCTAATTCATTACTTACTAAAAATAGGTGAATGTGATAAGAATATAGCATTATGTGATGTTTTAGAAGAAATAAAACAAACACATGATGTAAGAACTATCTTAAATAATAAAGAATTCATTGCTTCTTTAAATCCTGTTGTACTTGATTATTTTAGAATAATTGAGTTCTTTAAAGACAATGATGCTCTTGATGCGGATCAAGTACAAAAATGTCTGCGAATAAAATATTAAGTATAGATGAAATAAAGAACTTTGATGTAACTAAGAAAAAGTATATATGAAAGCAAATCTTCATATGAAAGTGAACTTTCTAAAGTAAAAAGTATAATTAGTAGTAGTGATTATGATGTTGATTACTTTAATACATTACTTTTAAATAGTACTATTAGTGATAAAGATAAATTATTAGTTTTATCTGGTCTTGCATATGAAAGTTCTATTATTAAAGAAAAAGATGAAGTAAAAAGATGGTATAAAAAGAAGAAAGAAAAAGAATCTAAAAAAAGAAAGTAAATTTAAGAAAAAGAGAAAAATTTATATTCAATTAGTGAACTAGTAAGTAGATATAAAGATCTTAGCAGATGTGTAGATGAATATAAAATGAAATTAGAATCACTATGGGCAAATAAATCTTCTAAACAACTTGAATATGCGGTTAATTTAGCAACTCTATTTAATAGTGGTGAATTAAATATGAAAGATATTTTTTTAATAGAAGTTTTACTAGTGAAAGAATGCTCATGTTACTTTTTATGTTGTAAAGAATATCAAGATGTTATAGATATTTGTATAAGTAATATAAAAAGATGGTATGACTAATAAAGAATCATATGATGAACTTTCATATTATATAAATTCTTTAGGTGATAGAGTTAGTTTAATAGATAAATATTATGCTTTAGAACAGGAAAGAGATAAAGTAATAGATCCTGATTACGAAGAAGAAACTAAATCATTATTCTTAGTAGATAATAATGGTATTGGTACGATTAACTTTGATAACTTTACTGAAGAAGAAATAGGAAAAAGCAAATTCATTAATAAGTAAAAAGTGAAACTAAAGGTAAAAAAAGAAAAAGTCAATATTACTTCACAAAGTAAAAAAATGTTGATTTTGATGTATTAATAAGTAAATTCTCTTCATATATATGTTCATATGTACCACTTGAAGATGGCTCAATATTAATACTAGATATAGCACATAAAAACTAAAGGTTATGATGAATCAATAAATATATTACGAAGAAATTTAGATACAATTAAAGACATAAGAGATGAAGTCAAAGAACATGGTACAGAAAGATTATTTGAAAGTCAAAAAGAATATAGAGATTCATTAAGAGATAAATATGGATTAAATACTTCTAAAAATGAATGAGGTGAAATTATGAAATTAGATACAGCAGATGAATTATTTTTATTCAATTAGAAATGATTGTTTAAAAATTAATATCTTCAAAAAAATGTTAATTTAGATGATTTATCTTTCACTATTGGATGTAGTACTGAAAAAAATTAATATCATTATTTGATAAAAAAAGATGATGACTTAATTATATATTTTAAGATATATAATACTTTAGTAGAATGGTAGGTGTATAAATGTTAATAGAAATTATACGTTTAAAATTAGATAAATTATATTCTAACCTTGATAAATTAAATAAAGAAAGTGATACATCAGTTTTAGATACACTTGAAGAAGTGTCTATTAAATGTGAAGATTTTTTTATCAACACTTGTTGAAAGTAGAAGTAATATAATTACTTTAGATACTGATGATATGACTGATATGCTTATTAAATATGGTAATAATCCTTATGATAAAAAAGAAGTAAGTGATAAATTTAGACATATTAAATTAGTATATTTAGGTAGAGAAAAAGGATTAGATATAAATATTAGTGATACACAACAAGCTTTTTTAGAAAGTTATATTGCCAATGTAATGCAAGTAATTAAAAATATAAGAACTACTATTAATGAAAAGAATGATAAAAAAAGAGTAAATTAGAAAGTGAAATAGATAAAAATTAGTACATCTATATTAGATATTGAAGGTTTATTAAATAAAAATAGAAGATAAAGATAATAATGATATATTAGATGAAAGTGATTTCAATATATTTTTATAAAAATCATAGAAGATGAAGATATTTCTATTGATATGAAGATGCAAGCATTAATAGAATTCAGAAAATATAATATAATGAGAACTAATAATGAAAAGAAAGTAAGTGAACACATCAATATTGAAGATGTTAGAAATTGTTTTATAGAACATGGTTTTTCTGAAAGACAGCTTAGAATAGTTGATAAGTTTAAAGAAGAAGTAGAAAGAAATGCTAAAATAGATAATATAAGAAATATTCTTAATTATATGGAAAGTAAAGATATATTACGTAAATTTGCTTTTTCAGATTTACTTACTATAACTTTATATGGAACATTAGATTCAGTAAAGAATAGATATGAAACATTAGAAAAATGAAAAATAAATTATATCCAATATTCTTTTAATACTGCATCAGTATGGATTAATAATATAAGTACTAGTAAGAGAAAACGTAAGAGTTCAAAAATGGGTGGAAATAGTAATGGTGGTGTTAATTATTTTAAAACACTTAAATATTCAGCACATATGGTTTCTTATGAAGATTTAATTCAAAATGAAAGATTCTTAAATGAAAAAGGTATTGATGTATCTTTAAGTAATCAAGATGGATATACTAAAGTATTACGTATGCCTCATGATAAATTACTTGAGAATTTTGATATTATTTGTACATATGGAATATGTGATGGTAAGAGGATTGATTTTCCTATATCTTTACTTGCATGTGTAGCTAATTTATCTGAAAAATTAGATACATTTGTAGAGACTGGTCTTCTAGGAAATTCTGAAAAACAAGGTGAAGAACATGGTAATTATATTAAGTATCATGGTGGAAGTATAAATCATATTAGTAGTAGATTATATCCTGTACTTTATAAGATGAGAAGAGATATGGATATAAAAAGATTACTATAATTTATTGTTTTCTAGTTCAAGACCTGGTTGTTTAAAGAAAGAGTTTACTACTGGTATGTTTGGGCTTGATCTTAATAATGATGAAGTTTATCAAAAATATTTAAAAAATAATTTTGTAGAAAGTTCTAATTATTTAGGCAATACTACTATGTATGATAGTGTTATTGATTCACAAATACAACCTAGTAGTAAAGTTATACGTGATTTAGATAGTAGATTTATAGATAAAGATAATCCACTAGTATATAGAATAGGTAACAATGTAATATCAAGGAATAAAGTAATTAGAAACTATGGTAAACTTGTAAATAGTGGTATAGAACTTAATAATGATGCTTTAATGTATTCAATAGTAAGAGGTAGTTATTTAAATATGGATGAAGTAAAAGCTATCGCAAGTGATATAGGTTATACTTTAGAAGGAGAAATGAAGTTATGAAATATTTAAAAAAATATGGTTTATCTCTTAATGATATTAAACAAATAGAAGAATCACTTGATGATATGGATTTAAATTTATTATATGTTAATGAAGATAAAGTAATAAGTATTCTTGACTTTCTTGTATCTATAGGATTTACTAATGTAAAAAGAATTACTTATGTATAAATCTAATCTATTTTATATTAAATTAGATGTTATTATTGATAGAATAAGTAAAGATAAAGAAAAATATTATTAAAGAAATAAATAATGATGTAAGTTATTTAGATAAGGTTGGATTATAGATTTTAAAAAATATTTATGTTATACTTATTATTGTAAAGGAAGATAAGGAATATGAAAGACAATAAAATATTATTTGGAACATTGATTGTAATGCTTTTACTTTTAACAACAGGACTTTCTTATGCATACTTTAGTACTACTGTAAAAGGTAATGATAATGCAAAAAATGTAGTAGTTGAGGCTGGTACTTTGAAACTAACATACACTGATGGACCAGCAATAAATGCACAGAATATTAAACCAGGATGGACTACTACAAAGATAGTATCTGTAAAAAATAATGGTACACTAGATACAAATTACAATGTTATTTGGCAATCACTAACAAACGAAATCACAAAAGACGAGTTAGTTGTTTCAGCAACTTGTCAAAGACTCAATGCAAGTGGTACAGCAGAAGGAACATGTGAATCTATATCACAAGCACCAATAAGTGATATGACTATAGCAAAGAAAATATCAATAGAAAGTGGAATAACACATAAATATACATTTACAATTCTTTTCAAAGAAAAAAATGCAGATCAAAATTATAATCAAGGAAAAAAATTTAATGGTGTACTTGGTATTGAAGAAAGTAAAACTGCATTTCCAGTAGCATTCAGTACTGATTCATGGGAAACAATAGCAGGTAATACCTCATCTGATGTATATAAAGTAGGCGATACAAAACAAGTTTTAATAGGTAATAAACCATATACAGTAAGAATTGCTAATAAATCAACACCAGCAGAATGTAATAGAAATGATTTTTCACAAACAGCCTGTGGATTTGTAGTAGAGTTTGTTGATATTTTAATAGAAGGACAAATGAATAGCACAAGTACAAATGTTGGTGGATGGCTAGCAACAGAAGCAAGAACGTTAGCAAATATAGATTACATTAATTATTTACCAAGTGATTTACAAAGTGTTATAACAAAAACGAAAGTAGTATCAGGACATGGAAGTACAAGTGGAGAAACAAACTTCACATCAACAGATAAATTATATTTACTAAGTGCGCATGAGGTATGGGAAGATGGAACAAGTAATCAGGTATCTACGTATGATACAGCATGGGATCAAACAAGACAATTAGATTATTATAAAAGAAAAGGAGTAACCACAAGTAACTACTCAAATGCTATAAAGATGTACAATGGTTCGATTTCCGCTTGGTGGCTCCGTGTGGCCGATTCCAACACTGACACTGCTTTCCTTGAGGTCGATGTCGACGGCTCTTGGACTCTCTCTGGTGATGCTGGTCCTATAGGGTTTGCCCCAGCTTTCCGATTGGGTTAACGAGTAAAATATATGTAAACTTATGCAAAAACATAATTGGTTTAGAGAACTAAAAACAAATGCATTGGTTATAGACTTGCATTTATGCAGGAGATACAAATTTTGAATTTACGTAAATTCAAAAATTTTTTTTATTGATATGTGAAAAATATAAATGTCAAAAATAGATATGTGGTAAATCTTAAGAAGGATATTGAAAAAGTAAAAATTATTTAATACAAGATTAATAATGAGGAGAAATAGAGATGTCAGTTCCAAGATTTAAAAGAAAACCAAGTGGTTTAGATTATGTTGTTAAAGTATAATGGATGTTATAAAAAGAATAAAAAAATTATTACTATTGGATATAGATGTAATTTTTGAAATTTGGGTACTAGAAATAGTACTTTTTTTCTATTGTAAAAGATTACTAAATATTATATAATCTTAATAGTTTTTTTGGAGGAGTTTATGAAATTAAATAGAACTGAAGCAAGAGAGAAGATAATGATTATCTTATATCAAATAGATCTATATGATAAAGATAAAAATACCATATGATTTAGAAAGTGTATTTCATGAGAATTTAGAAATAGATAATAAATTTGTTCGTGATATAGTAGATGGAGTACTAGAACATAAAGATAACATTGATAAAAATAATTGGTAAATACTTAGAAAATTGGGATTTAGATAGGCTTGGTAAAACAGATAGAGCAATACTTAGATTATCTACATATGAAATGTTATATTATAATACTCCTAAAGTTGTTGTTATAAATGAAGCAGTTGAACTTGCTAAAAAGTATAGTGATGAAAAGATTGCTAAACTAATAAATGCTGTTTTAGATAAAGTTCGTGATAATGAGGAAGTAAATGAATAGAGAATATATTACTATTAGTGATATTAATCGTATTATAAAGTTTACTATTGAATCTAATTCTGTACTTAAAAAAATGTATATATTAAGAGGTGAAATAAGTAACCTTAAGTTTCATAGTAGAGGACACTTGTATTTCTCATTGAAAGATGAAAATAGTAAGATAAATGCTGTTATGTTTAATTATAAGAGTGTACTTAAATTTATTCCTAAAGATGGAGATTCTGTTTTAGTACATGGTAGAGTGTCCGTATATGAGGCAACAGGTAGTTATCAAATATATGTTGATTCTATGGATATGGACGGTACTGGTAACTTATATATATTATTTGAAGAACTTAAGAAGAAGTTATCAAATGAAGGGCTATTTGATCAAAGTCATAAAAAAAAGATTAAAAGAATACCACGTAAAATAGGTGTTATAACAGCACCAACAGGAGCAGACTATTAAGGATATAATATCAACTATTAATAAGAGATATCCTCTTGTAACTATATATGTGTTTCCGACTCTTGTTCAAGGAGAATTTGCAAGTAAAAATATTGTTCGTATGATTGAATATGCAAATACGTTTGATGACATTGATACTATTATTTTAGGACGTGGTGGAGGCGCTATAGAAGACTTATGGCCATTTAATGAAGAAATAGTAGCAAGAGCGATATATAATAGTAGAATACCTATAATAAGTGGTGTAGGACATGAAATAGACTTTACAATAAGTGATTTTGTAGCAGATTTTAGAGCACCAACGCCAACAGGAGCAGCAGTAGCCGCAACACCTGATTTAAGTGAAATAAAAAGATACTTTAGTAATACTTTTGATAAAATAAATAATTCAATCAACAATAGAATGTATAGTTATAGAGAACTTATAAATAAATATAAATCTAATTATTTACTAAATAATCCAATGAGATTATATGAAATGAAAGAACAAAAAAATTAGATATTCTATATGATAAATGTAATAATGCTATATATAATGTACTAAATAACTATAAAAAAATAAAATAGATGGTTTTAAGAAAAAAATTATATCTTAAATAATCCTAAAGTATTATATGAAAAAAAGAAAAATAAAAACTATAGAAATATTAAAAAGATAATCTTAATGATGAAATAAATAATATCATTAAAAAAATAATACTAAACATATTGATACTTTAAAGATAAAGTTAGATTTATTAAATCCAGAGAATATACTTGATAAAGGTTATTCTATAGTATATAAAGACAATAAAATAATTAAAGATATTAAAGATATAAATATAAGTGATAATATTAATATAGTGGTAAAAAAAACTGGTAAAAATTAATGCGAATGTTAAAGGAGTAAGTAATAATGAGTGAAAAAGAAAGAAATGAAATTTGAAGATCAAGTAAGAGCATTAGAAAAAGATAGTAAATGAACTTGAAAGTGGTGAACTTGGATTAGATGATGCGATAGTTAAATATACTGAAGCCATGAAATTAATTGACTTTTTGTGAAAAAGAAATTAAATAGTGCGACTGAAACTATAAATAAACTTGTGGAAGAAAAATGGAAAGATTACTGATTTTTAAAAATAGATGAGTAATCTTTTTTTCTATATATTACCACTTTATATAATAAATAATTGTTAATACTACTATTAGAGGTGCAAGTATGAAGAAAAATTATAGTATTATTTATTATGATTTTAATGCCAATAAGTATCTATGCTTATTCTAAAAAAATATAATACCTGGAGGAGAAAGTATAGGTATAAAAGATAGAACCTAATGGTTTAATAGTAGTTGGATTCTATAAAGTAGATGGTGTTTATATTGCTAAAAAAATAATATTAAAATAGGAGATGCGATTACTAAAAATAAATGATAAAAAGTGTTACTTCTATTAATGAATTAAATAACTTAATTAAAAAAATGAAAAATATTAGTAATATGAGTGTACCTATTGAAATAGTAAGAAATGGTAAAACATATAATATAGATTTAAAGATAGGAGAAGAAAATAATATATATAAAACAGGTCTTTATGTTAAAGATTCAGTAGTAGGTCTTGGTACTTTAACATATATAGATCCAATAAGTAAAATATACGGTGCTTTAGGACATGAAATTATATTAAATGAAACTAAAAGTATTGTAGAAGTTAAGAATGGTAATATTCTTATGAGTAAAGTTAAATCTATTAATAAAAGTAGAAATGGTCATGTTGGTAGTAAGGATGCAACTATACTTTATGATAAAGAAATAGGTACTATACGTAAAAATACTATTAAGGGTATATATGGCATGTGGAATAGTGAATTATTAAATAAAGATACTATGGAAATAGCCTCATTTAATGAAATTAAAAGTGGGGACGCGTACATATATACTGTACTTAAAAAAATAATGATGTTAAAAAAATATAAAAATCAATATTGTAGATAAATATAGTGCACGTAAAGATACTCAAAAAGCATTTAGTTTTGAAATAGTTGATAATGAGTTACTTTCTAAAACAGGTGGTATAGTTCAAGGAATGAGTGGTTCACCAATAATACAAGATAATAAAATAATAGGTGCGGTTACTAATGTTTTAATTGACAATACTCATCTTGGATATGGTATATCAATAATAACAATGCTTAGTGAAGGAGAGAAAAGTTAGAAATAACTTTTTTTTCATGCGAATGTATGCTATAATTTTTAATATACTAGGAGGCTATGATATGGAAGATAATATTTTAAAAGTAACTGTTGAAGATGGGAGTATAGTTGATGTTAAAGTTCTTGATATAATTGATTCAGCAAGATTTAATAAAACATTTATTATTTATACTATTAATGGTGATGAAAGTAATGTTTTTTTGCTTCAATTTTAAATGAAAAAAAGAAGAAAGTTATTCTCTTGATACAATTAAAGAACAAGATGAAATTGACTATATAAATGAAGAAATAGATAGAGTTGTAGAAGAAATGAAAGAGGAACAATAGTATGACATTTGATGAGGCTAAAAAAAGAGGAAGACTTCCTAATATAAGTGAAGATAAATTTCTTGCAATATGTGAGAAGTGTGGTATTGATATTAAAGATATTGATCTTTCTACTAGAGAATTTACTGATGATGAGTTAAGACGATTATCTTCAAATAGATATATCCATGCAGCCGCAGTAAACGCAGGTGCTAAAAAAGTTCATAACACTGTCATTGGTGAATATGATAAGATGATTAATAGATACACTGCATTATATAATTCTATTAAAGATTCTAGTTTAAGTAATGAAGATAAGCAAGGTATTTTAAATATAATTAATGATTTAGAACAGGCTCGTAATGGATATGAAAAATGTTAGAAATAATATTAATGTTTTTAAGAGACAATTATGGTTATGATCAAACTATGCTAAATAGTATTGAAAGAATTGCTAATAGTACTTTAAAAGAAGGTATTAGGAATAATGATTATGCATTAGAAGAACAATATAAAGAATTAAATAAGTTAGTAGAAGAAGGTAAAAAATATAAGACTAAATTTAAACAAATGTCTAATCAAGCTAAAATTAATAGAGTTATGAAGAAGATAGAAAGTTTACAAGCTAAACAAGGAACTCTTAGTAGTATTCAACAAAGAATGGTCAATAAGGCTACAGAAAAATATATTAGTAAGAGAGAAAAAGAAATTCAAAAGTATGCTAAAGAATTTGCTCGTGAACAAGAATATGCTAGTAGAAGAATAGAAAAATAATAAACAAATAGAAGATTATACTAATGATATAGGTTTAACAAGTGATAATATTATTGAGTTAAAAAGTCAAGGTGGACTTAAAAATAATCTTAAAGCATTTGGACTTTCTGTTGAAAAGGAAAAAGAATGGAAAGTAGACTTAATAGACTTGAAAGAGAAAAGGAAAAAGACTTGATAGGCTTAAAGGTAAACAAGGTGTGTGTAATCTTGGACAGCAATATGCAAGGCCTGTTACTATGGCTTATGGAATGTAGAATATAAAATCTACAAATTACTGAACAAAAAAAGTTACAAATCGGCGAAAAATATATTTTTAAATATTAATTATGAGGAGATTTATTATGAAGAAAAAGAAATGTATTTTTTTAAAAAAATTATATTAAGCGTAATGATGGTATTTTTTTATTAGTTGGATGTGGTAATAATAGAAAAAGCAATTACTACAGAAGAATTTAAGGACAAAGCAAAGAGTCATAATTATATTATTAACAATGCTATTTCTCAATTTGAAGAATATAAATATATTAATGAAGCTACTGTTGTAAGTAATGCTGGTAATTGGAAAGTAGAATTTTTATGTAATGAATAATAATAATAGTACTTCTAAAACATTTGAATATAACAAAAGAAAAATTTTTATTAAATCAAAAAGGAAATGGTTCAAAAGAAACTTCTGAAAGTATAGGAAATTATTCAAATTACTCTTTAACTACTAATGGTAACTATATGTATCTTTCAAAAAAATTGATAATACTTTGATATATGTAGTTGCTGATGAAAAAAATATACTGAAGATATAAAAAAAGTTTTATAAAAAGAATTAGGTTATTAATAGAATCCATATTTATATGGGTTTTATTTTTAAAAAAATTTGTATAAAAAAATTAACAATATTGATTTGAATTAATTGTTAATTTTTTTATTTTTTTAATGCTTCACTATGGCTTCCAGTATCTACTAATAATAATACTATTTCTTCTTCTAAATATTTATAAATAAGTACCCAATCTGGTTCGATATGGCAATCTCTACAATCTTTAAATTTTTTGTCATTATATAATGCATGATCTTTATATTTTTGAATCTAATTGTTGTTTAGTTGATAACAAATCAATAACATTTAATAATTTATCAATGTTTTTTTCCTTGCTTTGTTATTTTTGATAGATTTTTTTAAATTCTTTTTGTATATTTGATTTTTATAATTCATCATCAAGTACAAGCCTTTTTTTAAATCTTTTATATTATTATAACTTTTATATTCTTCAGGATGTTCTTTTATATAGGCAAGTTCTTTTGCTGCCATTTGTAATTCCTCTTCGGTGAAATATTGATGCAATTCACTTTCTTCCTCTTTTGGTAGTGCAATATCAAAAGGAATACTACCTCGCATAATTACTTGTTTTATAGTCATATTTATTAGTCCACTCATACTAACACCTAACTTTTGCAAGATTTCAGTAACTTTATCCTTGTCTTCTTTATCAATTTGTACGCTTATAGCAGTGGTTGTAGACATATTATCATCTCCTTTTCTTAATAAAAAAATATAGCAAAAAAATTATATAAAAAGTCAATATTTTTTTATATAAAAAAATCATATTATTTTTTTATATTATATGCAAAAAAATAGTAATATAATGTATTTTTTTAATTGTATATATATTTAAATTTTTATTTTGTGTAAACTGATTGTAAAAAAATATACTTATTGTTATTAATATCTAGTATAATAGGTTAATGAAAAGAGGAGAAAAAATATTTATGAATAAAATACCAAGACATGTAGCAATCATTATGGATGGTAATGGTAGATGGGCTACTAGACAGGGAAAGAAGAGAACAGAGGGTCATTATGCTGGATATAATAGGCTTAAAGAAGTAGCACTTCATATATTATCAAAAGGTGTAAAAAGTACTTAGCGTGTTTGCTTTTTCAACTGAAAACTTTAAAAGAAGTGAAGAAGAAGTAGGTTATTTAATGAATTTATTTATAAAAGGATTTACTAAAGATAGACATTACTTTTTTGAAAATAATGTTAAAGTAGTATTTTCAGGAAGAAAAGAACCGCTTAAAGATAATGTATATAAGGCAATGATGGAACTAGAAGAAGCAACTAAAAAATGTGATGGAGGTATTCTTAATATATGTTTAAACTATGGAGGACAAGCTGAAATGGTTGATACATGTAAGAGGCTTTGTAAACTATATAAAGAAGATAAAATTGATATAGATAGTTTAAATGAAGAAGAAATGTATAAATACTTATATAATGATTTAGGATCAGTAGACTTAATGATAAGAACAAGTGGAGAGTGTAGAATAAGTAATTTTTATGTTATATAATATTGCATATGCTGAATTATATTTTACAAGTACATGTTTTCCTGATTTTTGATAATGATGAATTTGATAAAGCATTATTAGAATATCAAAAATAGAAATATTACTAAAAGGTGGTAATAGTAAGAAATAATAATATTGTTATGTTTATGTTTTTTTGATAAAAATATACGTGAAGGAAGTGATATTATGGATTCATTTGAAACAACTGTAGTAGATACTGAAACTATAGTTGATAATAATATTAAAAAGTTCTTTAATTTCTATATGTGAAGATTTAGAGGAAAGAGGATATAATCCAATTAAACAAATAGTTGCTTATTTAATAAGTGGAGATCCTGGATATATATCTAGTTATAAAGAATGTAGAAATAGAATTTTAAAATTTTAAAAAGGGAAGATATACTAGAATTAATGCTAGTAAAAATATATAAAGAAATGACATATTTAGGACTTGATCTTGGAAGTAAAACTTGTGGTGTTGCAATTAGTGATAGAACTGGTATAATAGCATCCTCTCTTGAAGTAATAAGATATTATGATTATGAAGACTTACTTCATCAATTAGAACTTATTGTTATAGAGAGAAAGGTTGACGCGTTCGTACTTGGAAATCCTCTTAATTTAGATGGAAGCTTGTCTAAAAGAAGTGAGATAACATTAGAATTTAGAGATATGCTTATAGAAAAATTTCATAAGGAAGTATTTATGCAAGATGAAAGATTATCTACAGTAGAAGCGGAAAAACTTACTTATAAGTAATGATACTAAACGTAAAAATAGAAAGAAAGTTATAGATAAAATAGCAGCTTCTATAATACTACAAGCATTTTTAGATAGGAGAAGTTATGAAAAAAATAATACACTTACTTTAAAAAGATGATAATGGAGAAAAGAAAGATTATAGAATTCTTCTTGATATAGAAGATACAACTAATAAAATAAATTACGTTATATATACAGATGATGAAACAAATAAAAAAAGGGGAAACTATTTGTTATGCTTCTACTTATGTTAGAAGTTCTAAAAGGTAATATGACTAAATTAAAAACCAGTTGAGACAAAAGAAGAATTTGATTTTATAGAGAAAAATATTAAGTTCGTTGGAGGAAAAAAAGAATAAATGAAAAAGAAAGTGTTTAGTGTGAAAAAAAGTTTTTTTAATTTTTTTATATTTATATTATGTTTAATAGTATGTGGTGCTTTAGTAGGAAGTTATTTCTATTTAGTTACTCATAGAAGTAGTAATACTGAAACAATAACTATTAATATAAAAAGAAGGTAATAGTTATGGTACAATAGGTCCTGTACTTAAAGAAAAATGGACTTATAAAGTCAGAACTTGTTTATAAAAATATATGTTAAATTAAATAGGCCAGAAAAATTTAGAAGCAGGAGATTATGTACTTAAGAAATCATATAATATGGAAGAAATAATTGATACTTTAAAGAAAGGTTCAGTTAATTTAGCAAGTACTAAAAAAAGATAACATTTGTTGAAGGAAAGAATATGAGATATATTATTTCTAATATAACAAGTACATTTAATATAACAGAAAAAGAAATATTAGATAAGCTTAGTGATAGCAGATATTTAGATAGTTTAATAAGTAAATATTGGTTCTTAACTGATGATATAAAGAATAAAGATATTTATTATTCATTAGAAGGATATTTATATCCAGATACTTATGAATTTTATGAAACGGCTACTATAGAAGATATATTTAAAGGTATGCTTGATAATATGAATAATAAGATAAGTAAGTATAAAGAAGAAGTGAAAAAAAGTAAATATTCTATTCATGAAATGATGACTCTAGCATCAATTATAGAACTTGAAGCAGGTACTGCGAGTGATAGAAAAGGTGTTGCTGGAGTATTCTATAATAGGTTAAAAGATAATTGGAGTCTTGGTAGTGATGTAACTACTTATTATGCTGAAAAAATAGATAACTATTCAAGAGATCTTAGAAAGAGTGAATTAAATAGTTGTAATAAATATAATACAAGAAGTACATGTATGGCAGGAAAATTACCAATAAGTCCTATATGTAACCCTGGACTAGAAAGTATAGTTGCTGCTTTTTGAACCAACAAATCATAACTATTATTATTTCGTTGCTGATAAAAATGGTAAAACATACTTTACTAAAACAGAAAGAGAACATAATAATAAATGTAATCAACTAAAGAGAGATGGATTATGGATAAATTATACAAGTTAATAGATGAAATACGTGAATATGGAGAAAATAATAGTGTTCCTATAATGAGTAGGGACACTATTACTACAATACAAAAACATTATAAAAAGAGAATAATATAAAAAAACAATATTAGAAATAGGTACAGCTATAGGATATTCTACAATATGCTTTGCTAGTACTGGTATAGATAAAATAGAAAGTATAGAAAGAGATGAAGATAGATACATAAAAAGCTGTATCAAATGTAGAAAAAAAGTAACTTAAAAAAATATTTCATTAAACCTAATGGATGCATTTGACTTTAATACAGAAGATAAATATGATTTAATAATTATTGACAGCTGCTAAAAAGTCAAAAATAAAAATATTTGAAAAAAATTCATGAATAACTTAAATCAAAAATGGAATAATAATAATTGATAACTTAAGTTTTCATGGATATGTTAGTAAAAAAAGTAATGAAATAAAAAAAGTAGAAATTTAAGACAAATGGTTAGAAAAAAATAGAAAATTCATAGAATATCTAAAAAGAAAAATAAAAGAATTTCAAGTAGAATTTATAGAAGTAGGTGATACTTTTAGGAGTATGCAAAAGAAAGAATTTATAATAATACCTAATAGTAAAAGATTAAGTTCATTTAAAGTACGTAAATTCATATTACCACTAGAAGATTATAGTATAGGATTTGATACATATTTTACAATAAAAAGAAATAAATAGAATGAGTGAAATATATGATATTACAGTTATAATGAATAAATTTTTTTACATAGAAAAAAATAGATGAATTTAGAAAAAAATATCCATTATTTAATGAAAAAAATTAAATTTATGGTAGAAGATATAGGTCTTACAGATGTAATAGATAAAAAAATAGAATAATACTATATGAAAAACCATATTATATCTAATTATAGAGCAATTAATTATTTAAAAAGAAATTGGTTATAATAATGTTGTTATCAATAATGATTTAACTATAAATGAGATAAAAAGATATATTTAGAAATACTAATTCTAATCTATATTATTTTTTTATACTGGTAAAAAAATATACTTATGTATTCAAGAAGAAATTTAGTAAGTAATTTTAATAAATATTATAATAAAGAAAAAAACTAATAATTATAAATTAAGAGAGATTGTTTCAAATACATTTTTTTAGATGTTAAAGAAGAAGATGGAAGTGTTATATATTATGATAAGATATTTTTGTGCTTCTAAATATTTAAAGAATTTAAATATGAATCTTATTATTAATTTAAGTAATTTAGATCCTATAACTACTAAAAATGATTATTAGAAATTATGATAGAGAAGAATTATGTAATCTTATATTATGTGATTATTATTTCTTGGAAAAATGAAATTAAATATAAGGTAGGTGATTTAAAAATGAATTATGAATTATTATTACCTGCTGGGGACTTAAGTAGACTTAAATTTGCTTTTTATATATGGTGCTGATGCTGTATATATTGGTGGCTATAATTATAGTCTTAGAGCTAATGCTAATAATTTTAGTTTAGATGAAATAAGAGAAGGCGTTGAATTTGCTCATAAATTAAGTAAAAAAGTATATGTAACTGTTAATATGGTATTTCATAATGAAGATTTAAGTAATTTAGATAATTATTTATTAGAATTAGATAGAATAGGTATAGATAGTTTCATAGTAAGTGATTTTGCTGTTATTGATGCTATAAAGAAATTAGATTTAAAGACTAAGTTTTTTATATCAACGCAGAAATCTATTACTAATTTAGAAAGTGTTAAGTTTTATAAAGAATTAGGTGCTTATAGAGTTGTTTTAGCGCGTGAATGTAGTCGTGATGATATAAAATATATAAAAGAAAATATTGATACTGAACTTGAAGTATTTATACATGGAGCTATGTGTACAAGTTATAGTGGTAGATGTGTTCTTTCTAATTATGTAACACGTAGGGATTCTAATAGAGGTGGATGTAGTCAAGTATGTAGATTTATATTTGATAATGGTACAGATGAAGACTTTATGATAGCGTCTAAAGATTTAAATATGATAGATTATATAAGTGATCTTATGGACATTGGAGTTGAATCATATAAAATAGAAGGTAGAATGAAAAGTCTTTATTATATTGCGACAGTAGCTAATGCATATAGAACTATAATGGATAAAAAAAGATTAATGGAACACTTACAGAAGAAGATATTATTTATTATAAAAAAGTATTAAATAGAGTATCTAATCGTGAGAATATACCTCAATTTTATGATGGAGTAATAGGAGTAGAAGGACAATATTATACAGGTAGAAATGAAGTAAGCAATAAAGACTTTTTAGGACTTGTACTTGATTATGATGAAAAAAAGTAAAGAAGCAACTATAGAACAAAGAAATAAGTTTAGTGTAGGAGATACTGTTGAAGTTTTTTTGGACCAAATACTAGTGTACAAAAAAATTAAATATAGAATATATTATAAATAGTGCTAAAAGAAAGTACTGAGTCTGCTCCTCATCCGGGAGAAATAGTTAAAATAAAAATACCATTCAATGTACAAAAAAATGATATTTTAAGGGTTGTAATATCTTGACAAATAGAGCATTTTATAGTATCATTTGTTGGTAACAAGAAAGAGGTGCATTCGCATGAAAAAGAAAGAAGTTTTTCTTACAAGTGAAGGTTATTTAGAACTTGAAAATGAATTACATTATTTAAAGACTGAAAAGAGAAAAGAAGTAACACAAACTTTAAAAGAAGCAAGAGCTCTTGGCGATTTATCAGAAAACTCTGAATATGATCAAGCAAGAGAAGATCAATCTAATTTAGAAAAAAGAATTGTTGAAATAGAATATACTCTAGAACATGCTACTGTTATAGATGAAGTAAAAGATGATGGTACAGTTGGTGTTGGATGCCAAGTAGAACTTAAGTATGAAGATGATGATGATGTTGAAAGTTATAAAATAGTTGGTAGTCAAGAAGCAGATCCATTTAATAATAAGATTTCAAATGAAAGTCCAATTGCAGCAGCTATAATTGGTAAAAAAGTTGGAGATACTGTTGAAGTTTCATCACCTGATGGTGTATATAGCGTTAAAATAGTAGCAATAGGATAGTAAAAATATCCTTATTTTGTGCTTTTAATAGTAATGTATGTAGGAGGGAAAATATGAAAAAAAGTTATACATTAAGTTTAGAGAAAAAAAGAATGGAATAATTGTTTACATGATGTTTATGAAAAAAAGAAAGAAAGATATAAAAAAATCGATGGATTTAGAAAAGGTCAAGTTCCATATGATATTTATGTTAAAAAAGCAGGAGTAGAAAGTTTATATATGGACGCAATTGATCTGCTATTGATATTCTTTATGCTAAATTATTAAGTGATAAAGAAACTATTACACCAGCAGCTACACCAAGTATTGATATTAAGAGTATTGATTCAAATGGTATTACTATTGAATTTACATTAATATCTGCTCCAGAAGTAAAACTTGGCAAATATAAAGATTTAGGTATTAAGAAAAATCCTATTGAAGTAACAGAAGATGAGATAGAGCATGAACTTGGTCACTTAAGAGAACAATTTGTAGAAGTTAAAACTTTAGATGATAAAGCTAAAATTAAAGAAGGTAATGTTGCTCTTATAGATTTTGAAGGATTCTTAGATGGAACTCCATTTAAAGGTGGTAAAGGTGAAAACTATTCATTAGAAATAGGTTCTCATACATTTATTCCTGGATTTGAAGAAGCATTAGTAGGTCTTAAAAAAGGTGATAAAAAGGATGTTAATGTTACATTCCCAGAAAAATTATCATAGTGAAGAATTAAAAAGGTAAACCAGTAGTATTCAAAGTTACTATTAAAGAAGTTAAAGAAAGAGTATTACCTGAATTTAATAAAGAATTCTTTGAAGACTTAAATGTTGGTGGAGTAGAAAGTTTAGAAGATTTAAAGAAATATATAAGTGAAAATATGAAAGCTTCTAAAGAAAAAAACAATATGAAGATGAATATTTATTTAAATGTTTAGATAAAGTGGTTGAAGGCTCTAAATTCGAAATTCCTGAAGAAATGACTGAAGATGAAATTAATAGATTAGTAAGAGAATTCAGTCAGAAAAATTACAATATCAAGGATTAAAAATTAGATGATTATCTAAAAATATTGTAATACAACTATGGATGACTTTAAGGCTACATTAAAAGATGAAGCAAATAAGAGAATAGGTTATAGATTAATAGTTGATGCAGTTGTTGAAAAAGAAAAATTAGAAATAACTGATAAAGAACTTGAAGATGGACTAAAAAGAAGCTGCTGAAAAAAATATGGTATGAGCGTTGAAGATTTTGAAAAAGAAATCGGTTCAAAAGAATTATTCAAGTATGATTTATTAATGAGAAAAAGCTATGGAAATAGTTACAAAAATAAATATAAAAAAAGAACATCTTGATTTTTCAAGGTGTTTTTTTGATTAATTTAAATAAGAACAAATGTTTGCTTGCGGGGGGTAATATTTGCTATACTTACTATTGTAAGGATGGTAGAAGATTATGAAAGACAATAAAATATTATTTGGAACATTGATTGTAATGCTTTTACTTTTAACAACAGGACTTTCTTATGCGTACTTTAGTACCACTGTAAAAGGTAATGATAATGCAAAAGACATGGTAGTGGAAGCTGGAACACTAAAGCTTACATATACTGATGGACCAGCAATAAATGTGCAAAATATTAAACCGGGTTGGACTACTACAAAGACAGTATCAGTAAAAAATAATGGAACACTTGATACAGCCTATAATATCGTATGGCAAAAATTAACAAATACAATTCTTAAAAATGAATTAGTTCTTTCAGCAACTTGTAAGAGATTAAATTCAAGTGGGATAGTTGAAGGAACATGCGAACCAATAACTGAACTTTCAGTAAGAGCAAAAAGAATAGCACAAAATATTTCAATTGAATCAGGAGTTACACATGAATATACATTTACATTCTTGTTCAAAAGAAACAAATGCTAATCAAAATTATAATCAAGGAAAAGAGTTTAATGGAGTACTTGGAATAGAAGAATATAAAAAAATTTATCACCAGAGCCAACATATTGTACATATAATGGTAATATTACGCAAGGCACTGAATATGTAAATGGGCAATATACTTATAGATATATGCAAGAAAGAAGTATAAATTTAGAAGAAGATAGCATTGAATGGAAAAATATGACTGGCGATGGATGGAGTGTGGTATTAACTAATCCAATGTCTACTGATAGTATAGATGCAAAAGAGGTTTGCACGTATATCAATAATAAACCTATCATATCAATGAGTACTATGTTCGCTGGAAGTCAAGCTACAATTGTAAATGGATTAAATAATATAAATACAAGCAGGGTAACTAATATGAATAGTATGTTTTATCTTAGTTCAATTCAAACATTAGATTTAAGCAATTTTGATACAAGCAAT
The DNA here is from genome assembly GCA_022010095.1 of Clostridium sp. Classification (GTDB taxonomy): domain Bacteria; phylum Bacillota_I; class Bacilli_A; order RF39; family UBA660; genus CAG-1000. Next base: position 455,246 of record CP091739.1, on the reverse strand, counting down.
GTAACAAATATGAGTGATATGTTTCGAATTAGTAAAGCAACAGTATTGAATGTAAGTGGTTTTGATACAAGCAAGGTAACTAATATGAGTTCTATGTTTGAAAATAGTCAAGCTACAATACTAGATGTCAGCAATTTTGATACAAGCAAGGTAACTAATATGAGTTCTATGTTTGAAAATAGTCAAGCTACAATACTAGATGTCAGCAATTTTGATACAAGCAATGTTACAGATATGAGTCGTATGTTTGGTAGTAGTAAAGCAACAGTATTGAATGTAAGTGGTTTTGATACAAGCAATGTTACAACTATGGGTGGTATGTTTGATAGTAGTCAAGCCACAACCCTAGATGTCAGCAAATTTGATACAAGTAAAGTAACAAATATGTATCGTATGTTTGATAGTAGTAAAGCAACAGTATTGAATGTAAGTGGTTTTGATACAAGTAATGTTACAGATATGAGTTCTATGTTTAGTAATAGTCAAGCTACAATACTAGATGTCAGTAATTTTAATACAAGCAATGTTACAAATATGAGTTATATGTTTCAAAGTAGTCAAGCCACAATATTAGATGTCAGCAAATTTAATACAAGTAAAGTAACAAATATGAGTTGTATGTTTAGAAATAGTCAAGCTACAATACTAAATGTCAGTAATTTTAATACTAGAAATGTAACTGATATGAGTGGTATGTTTGGTAGTAGTAAAGCAACAGTATTGAATGTAAGTGGTTTTGATACAAGCAATGTTACAACTATGGGTGGTATGTTTGATAGTAGTCAAGCCACAACCCTAGATGTCAGCAAATTTGATACAAGTAAAGTAACAAATATGTATCGTATGTTTGGTAGTAGTCAAGCTACAATACTAGATGTCAGTAATTTTAATACTAGAAATGTAACTGATATGAGTGGTATGTTTGATAGTAGTCAAGCCACAACCCTAGATGTAAGTAATTTTGATACAAGCAATGTTACAAATATGAGTTATATGTTTAGCTATGTAGCCAATCTTAAAACAATATATGCAAGTAATAAGTTTAATACTAATAATGTTACTTCTAGTAATAAAATGTTTCAAAAATGCTTTTTAAACTTGAAGGAGGTTTAGGAACAAAAATATAATAGTTCTTATGTAGGCAAAGCCTATGCTAGAATAGATGGTGGATCAAGTAGTCCAGGTTACTTTACAGCTAAATAGAGTGAAAAATTTTTTTGAGTTACGGTAAAAAAATAATAATTAAAATTAAAAAAATCAGAGAATTTTTCAAAAACTCTGATTTTTTTGTCTTTAAAATTAAGGTAAACATATTCGATATTTCATATAATTTAATTGGTAAAAATAAATTATTACTAAACAAAAATTATTGGAGGTGTTTACATATATAATTTTACTACAAAAACATATGAAATAAAAAGAGAAATCGTAAATTTTTCTAAGAATTTGTCAAATGAAATGATAAAGTGAAAAAAATTTTTATTATGGATGTTGAATATGGTATTGTAGCATCAGGAAGTTGCTTGATATCTGATGTCGCAAGAAAAATTAAATGAAGATATAAAATTAAAAAATACAATAGAAAGAATATGCGATAATTTAAATAAATTTGATAAAAAAGAGTTAATAATTAGAAATTCTTTAGCAACTATAGGAAATATCTTTGGCGAAGAACCAGTAGCAATATTTGATGATTCAGATATAACAAAAGAAGAGAAACAGCCAATAAGTGTATATGGTAAAAATATATTCTTGTAAGAGTAAGAATTTTTAAAAAGTCAAATCATTATACATTAGAAAGTATAGAACGAGTAAAAAGAAGTAGTTAAAGGAAATTTTACTGGAGTATTTGATCGTGGATATGATAGTGATAGAATAATAGAATATATGGACTCACAAGGAGATTTGTTTATTATAAGGATGAGTAATAATAGAAATTTTTCTTTTTTTAAAGGTAAAAAAAGAAAAAGTAACGCTTCCATCAAATAATAAAGAATATGAATTAGTATTTTGTTATGGACTTAAAGAAGATAAACCACTTATGTTGTTAACAAATAGAAATATAAAAAAAGTAAAGAAGATGTAATAAAAGTCGTAAGATTATATTTTTTTCAAGATGGAAAAATTGAAGAATATTTTAGAGCAAAAAAAGTAAGAATTTAGTTTTGAAAAATATAAGATTAAGAACATTAAAAAGAAATAAAAAAATATATTATCTTACGCAAGAGAAGAAATAAGAGAATGGAAGAAAAATTGAAAAAAAGAGAAAAATATATGCAGTTAGAATTGAAACTATAAATTATTTAAAAAAATTTAATATTTAAATTTAGCCATTTAAAAAAATGTAATTTTTTTAACATAGAAAAACTAAAAAAATATTAATAGAAAAAAATCAGTTGTTTTAAATTGATGAATTTAAAAATAACAAAAAAATAATATAAAAATTAGTAAAAAAAGCTGAAACTCAAATGAAAATTGTATTTAAAAAAACATTGTAAATATGATATTATTTATATGAGGGATGTTGTATGGATGATTATATTGTATTTATTGTGATTGGTATTATATTATTGATATTAGGTTCTGTATATGTTGTCATTAAGAAAAAATTAGAAGGTAAAGATGAAACATTTAAAGGAGAAAAAGTAGAGAAGTTATCTCCTTATAATCAATATGATGTATATAGACTTAATAATCTTAATGATAATGCTCGTGTTGTTCGTAAGAGTAAACCGATAACACCACCTAATTTCGATAAAAACAAACCAATAGGGTATAAGAATAGAAGTTATGGTGAACAATCTAATATGATTAATACATTTAAAAAAAGTAGGAGTGATTTCCTACTTTTTCTATTGGAGTTAATAAGTGATAATGATACTTTTTCTCTTTTTTTCTTTATTTATATCAATAACATAACAAGTAACTATATCACCAACACTTAATACTTCATTTGGGTGTTTAATATATTTATTAGTAATCTTTGAAATATGAACAAGACCATCGTTGTGAAGTCCAATATCAATAAAAGCACCAAAGTCAACTACATTTCTAACTGTACCTTCTAATTTCATACCAGGAGTTAAATTATCAATAGTAAGAATATCACTTTTTAATATTGGCATTTGATAGTCATCTCTATAATCTCTATTTGGTCTTTTTAATGAATCAATTATATCATGTAGAGTATATAAATCTATATCTAACATTTTTTTGATACTTCATGTTCATTAATATTATCTAACTTATTAATTAATTTTTTTCAGTACCAAGATCATTTGTTGATAATTCTAGGTAGTCTAATAACTTTAATGTTTTATCATAACTTTCTGTATGTATATTTGTTTTTATCAAGTGGATTAGTACCATCAGCAATTCTCATGAATCCTATTGACTGTTCATAAGCTTTATCACTTAGAAGTTTTTTCCTTTTTTTGATTTCTTCTCTTGATTTAATCTTACCATTTGTTTCTCTATATTTAATAATCTTATCAATTGCTGATTTAGTAAGACCACTTATATATTTAAGTATAGAAGGGGAAGCAGTGTTAATATCAACACCTACATTGTTAACACATTTTTCTACTGTGAAGTCTAAACTTTCACCAAGTTTCTTTTGTGAAACATCATGTTGATACTGACCGACACCTATTGATTTAGGATCTATTTTAACAAGTTCATTTAATGGATCTTGTAGTCTTCTTGCGATAGATACAGCACTTCTTTTTTCAACTGTTAAATCAGGGAATTCATCTATAGCTAGTTTACTTGCTGAATATACACTTGCTCCTGCTTCTGAAACAATAGCATATTTACAATTATTTATTTCTTTTAATGTTTCACTTACTAGTTTTTCACTTTCCCTTGAAGCAGTTCCATTACCTATAGCGATAATATCTATCTTATATTTATTAATTAAATCTTTTTATAGTTTCTTTTGCTTCATTCCATTTATTATGTGGTTCGTGTGGATATATAACTGATATATTAAGCACTTTAGATGTTTCATCTACTACTGCTAGTTTACAACCTGTTCTAAATGCTGGATCAAATCCAAGAACTCTTTTATTTTTCATAGGTGCGATTAATAATAGATTTTCAAGGTTACCTTTAAATACTTCAATAGAAGCATCTTCACTTTGGCTTGTTAGTTCACTTCTAATTTCTCTTTCCATTGATGGGAATATAAGTCTTTTATAACTATCTTTTTATAGCATCAATTACGTAAGGTTTAACAGGTGAATCTTTTTTTAATTATCTTTGATTCTAAATATGATAATACCTCTTCATTATTAACTTCAATATTTACTGATAATATCTTTTTCATTTTCACCTCTATTAATTGCAAGAACTCTATGTGGTTTTTATATGTTTAACTGGTTCTGTGAAGTCATAATACATTTCATATGTTTTATTAGTATCAGCGTCTTTCTTTTTTTAAGTTTAGAAGTAATAACGCCATTCTTGAAGAAATAACTTCTTATCCATTTTCTATAATATGCATTATCACTTATCCATTCTGCGATTATATATTTTGCTCCAGTTATAGCATCATCTACTGTTTTAACATTTTCATTTAAGAATTTTTTAACTGAGTCATCATTAAAAGTAGGTGGGAAACTCATTATTATTTTAGCAAGTGGTTCAAGGCCATTTTTAATAGCTTCAGTTGCTTTTAGTTTTTTTCTTTTCTTTATATGGAGCATAAATATCTTCTACTTCAACTAACTTTTTAGCATTCATTATGTTATTCTTTATTTCATCTGTTAAAAGACCTTTTTCATCTATAAGTCTTATAACATCTTCTTTTCTTTTAAGTAAGTTTACTTGATATTCGTATACTTCATTTATTTTTCTTATTTGTTCTTCATCTAAAGCACCAGTTGCTTCTTTTCTATATCTTGCGATAAATGGAATAGTGTTTCCTTCTTCTAATAGTTTTTAGAACTGTTTTAGCTTGTTCTGTTTTGATATTTAATTCATTTGAAATATCATTAATTATATTTTCATTCATATTCTTATACTCCTTTTATACCTATCTATTTTATCATAAAAATAATATTTTTATTTTTGGATTTATTACACTTTGTTTACATTGACTTTAGATAGTCTTTTTATAGTAAAAATATTTAATAGAATAGGTGGTCTTATGAAGAAGTATTTTAATAGAATATTTGTTGTATTTGTTACTTTCTTTTTTGCATTCTATATAAATGCTTCTATTATTGATAATCCTAAATATACTGAATATATTAATTTAAGTGATAAATCTAATGTTAATGTAAAAACCTAATCGTTTTTTTATATAAATATGATATTATATCAAGAAATTATTTTAATGGTAATCTTAGTACTTATAGTATAGATAGTATTCCATCTTCTTTTGATTTAAGAAATGATTCTGGCAAAAGAAATGTTCCCACTATGGATAATCAAGGTATTTTAAGTTTATGTTGGGCATTTAGTACTAATAATGTTTTAGAATCTTTTTTACTTAAGAAAGGGTTTAAAGAATATAATTTTAGTGAGAATCAAATGGATTATGTTGCAAGGTATTTAGGAGATTCTAATTCTTTTGGAGGCCCTAATTCTATTGTTGATGTTCTTAATTATTGGTATTATGGATATAGTCCTGTTAATGAAAGTTATTTTGGTGACTATTTTACTAGTTATAAAGAGAAAAAGATGAGAGAATATATTGATAGCTCTAATACTGTTATTGATGTTCGTGATGCGTTATGGTATCCTACTTTTGATGTTATTAGTGCTTTTTGATAATTATGATGTAAGTACTGTTAAAAAGTCAATTAAATACATATACTAAAGATATTAAAAAAATCATATTATGAATTATGGTGGTATTGCTTCTAGTATATTTACTTATTTTTTTATGATAAAGATACAAATTTACTTTTATAATGATGGAAGTAAAAAATATAGTGATTATGCTTCTACTAGTCATGCGATTACTTTAATTGGTTGGGATGATACTTATGGAAGCGTTACATATAAAGGTAATACTCTTAAAGGGGCTTGGCTTGCGATGAATTCCTGGGGAAAAGACAATACTGAATACTTCTATATTTCTTATTATGATACTAGTGTTTATGAATATTTAATTGGTGTTCGTGATTTATCTCTTAAAAACATATGATAATTCTTATACTAATTATTTAACTAAAACTAGTAGTAATAATACTGATACATATACATATTTTATAGGTAATGAAAGTGAAAAAGTAGAAGGAATTAAAGTATTTTTATACTGGTAGTGATAAAGAAAAAAATTAACTATTAAAAATAAGTGATGGTACAACTAGTAAAAACAGTAAGTAAAAAGTGATTTAAGATATGGTATTAATTATTTTTGATGTAGAAGACTTTTTATACTAATGATAGTGGTATTTTTAAATGTTTATGTAACCAATCCTTCTAATATTAGTTATAACTTAAATATACTTACATCAAATGATAATGATAATCAAAAAAATATTACACTAAAAAGTAAAGATACATTTAATAATAAAGTAGGTAATGTAACTAAATATCATTTAATAAGTAAAAAAATATACCTTCCGCTACTAATTATGAAGTGAAAAATAATAGATTCAAATAATAATGATATAACTAGTAATTTTACTATAATTAAGAATGTTAATCTTATTAATAATTATTCTAATTTTACTCTTAAATTAAATAAGGTTTTAAGTAATACTAATTTTTCGTATTGAAATAAATTCTAATGGATTTATTGATTATGAAGAGGGTGAATCTTCTATTGAAGGTGGTGGTACTTTTAGAAAAATCCTTATCTTATTAAAAAGAATAGAAGATTTAAAAATATTTAAGTAATTCTAGTGATTATTTTAAATTAATGAATGACATTGATTTAGGACATGCAACTCGTGATAGTAATGGTTACTATTATAATGGTGGTAAAGGTTTTGTATCTTTTGACTTTAATGGTAAATTTGATGGCAATAATCATACAATAAGTAATTTAAATTCTTATGATGGAGGTTTATTTGGTATACTTAGGAATGCTAGTGTAAGTAATTTAAAGTTATATAATTTTAATATAGATATTCTTGATAATGAATCTTCTTATGGTGGAATACTTTCTTCTTATATGACTAATTCAAATGTAAATAATATTGAAATAGAAAGCTCTTATATTAAAGGATATAAAAAGTGTTGGAAGTATTGCTGGTCAAGCAGAAAATAATGTAAGTATAAATAATGTTCTTATTAATTCTAATGTTAATGGTAATGATAATACAGGTGGTTTTAATTGGTAGTTTAATAGTCAATAATAATAAAAAAATGTATATGTTAAAAAAATACTTTTTATAAATGATTCTAGTATTAATGGAGATTATGATATATATACTGGTTCTTTAATAGGATTCTTATTTCTATCTGCTTCTAGTGCTAGTGTTGACATAAGTAATAATAATACTTATAGTAATCATGAATATTTAGTTGGTACAACTTTTTAATTATTACAATTTAAAAATATACTTATAATGATAATAATATTTTTAAGTGATATATATGATTCATCTAAATTTAGTTTATATGATAAAAAAATGTATGGAAATATTCTCCTACTAAGTCTTTATATTTATTAAGTTTTTCCTAAAAAGTGAATTAGATATTCCTGATATAAGTATTATTGTTAATAAATATGATTTTAGTGATGATATAATATTTATTAGTAATGATTATAATAAGACTCATGATATAATTAAAAAAATGTTATTATTAATAGTGGATTATCTTATGAATTTTATGATAGTAAGGATAATAAATTAAGTGATAGTGGTTATGTTGGTACTAATAGTTATATTAAAGTAAGTAATGGATTATCTAGTAAGAATTATCATTTTGTAATATATGGTGATATTAATGGAGATGGTAGGGTTAATATTGTTGATACTATGATGTGTGCAAACTACATACTTGATACTTCTTATGATAGTAATAATTTACTGCATAGAGCCGCTAATGTTGATAAAAATAAAAGAATAGATATAGTCGATGTTATTAAAATATCTAATTATATATTGAGTCCAGAAGATGGATTTTAGGAGGAAATACATGAAGAAAATATTATTTAGTTTATTTTGTTTTATAACAGTTCTTACAAGTGTTAAAAGGTATTACTGCTACTATGAATGTAAGTTGTCCAAGTAGTGCATCTTCCCTAGAAGTTGTTGAATGTAAGATTGTTTTTAAATGCTAAAAGATTTTTAATATAAGAGGTGTACAATTTAAATATTCATTTACAAATGGAAGTTATGATTCATTTAAAAATAGTAGTGATTATAAAGTATATTCTATTAAAAATAATGGAGCAGTTCTTGAAAAAAATAATCCATCTAAAGGTAATAGTGAAGTAGGTACTCTTAAAAGTAAAAAAATGCCTACTAGTGGTAATGCTAGTTTCACTATAAAAGATATAACTATTACTAATGATGGAGATAATAGTAATATTGAATCAGTTGATATAAATGATAAAAACTATTACTATAAAGGCTAAATCAAATGTAAATACTCTTAAATCATTAAGTGTAAAAAGAAGGAAATTATTTAAGTGATTTTAATAGTGATAAATCTACATATAAATTTGATTATGATAAAAGTTCTATTACTTTTGTAGGAAGTCTTGCTGATTCTTCTGCTAAAGTAAATGGTCTTAAATCATATAATTTAAAATATGGTGAAAATGTAATTGATATAGAAGTTATAAGTGAAAGTGGTATAAGAAGAGTATATAAGATAACAGTTAATAGAATTGATAATCGTGATAAAACAAATACACTTGATAAATTAGAAATAACTGGTTATAAATTAAATCCTGAATTTAATAAGAATACTACATCTTATAAATTAAATGTTCCAACTGACACAAGTAAAATCACTATAAATTCAACTCTTACAAGTAATAAATCTTCTTATGTAAGTGATTATGGTAATAGAAGTATTTTTTTCTTAAATATGGTAAGAATACAATATTAATAAAAAGTCAAAAAGTGAAAAATGATTCTGTAAATACTTATAAAAATAATTGTTACAAGAGAAGATAATAGAAGTAGTAATAATTATTTAAAAAAATTTAAGTGTAAGTAATAGTGAATTTAAATTTGATAAGAAAAACTAATGAATATGCTTTAACTGTTAAAAAAATGAAATAGATAGTATTGATATAAAGGGTAATACTGAAGATATTAAATCTAAAGTAACTGGACTTGGTAATTATAAATTAAAAAGAAGGTGTTAATACTATTAATGTTAAAGTTACTGCTGAAAAATGGTAGTGTTAGAACTTATGTTTTAAAAGGTAACTAGAATTGTTAAAAAGTAAAACAGCTGTTCCTAATAACTATTTAAAAATCATTAAGTATTAAAAAAATTATCAAATTGATTTTTGATAAAGATACTCTTGTATATAATATAACTATTGAAAATGAAAGATCACTTGAATTTACTTATGAAACTGAAAAGTACAGATTCTTCTGTTATAATAAATGGTAACTCTAATTTAAAAAAATGGTAGTATAATAGAAGTAGTTGTTACTGCGATAGATGGAAGTACACGTGAATATAAATTTAATATATCTAAAACAGAAGAGATAAGACAAGATGAACCAGTTATTCCTCATGATAAAGTTCAAATATCAAAAAAACAAATATAATTAAAAATAGTTATATCATGTGTATCAATAGTTGTATCTATTATTTCGTTAGTAATATTAAATATAGTTAGAATTATAAAGAAGAGGGCGATGTTATGGAAATAAAGAAATTAATATTAGGAATAATATTTATATCACTTTTTATCAGGTTGTAATTTACTTGAAAGTGAAGTAGAGTGTAGTAAGAAAGCTAATAGTGAAAATTATAATTATAATATTGATATGAGAATTATATTTGATAATAAAAAAATGAACTTAAGAGAGTTGTTTCTAATATTAAATATCAATTAACTGATAAGGGTCTTGATAATATTGATACTATGAAACAAACTTTAAAAGAGAAAAAGAAAACATATGATAAAGGTGCATATGTTAAAGTAGAATATAGTATTAATAATGGTATTATTGATATTACTGAAGATATTAATGTGAGAAATATAAAAAGATATTACTGAATATTATGATTTATCTACTAGTTATATTGGTGAAAAGACTAATAAAGATGATGTAAAAGGTGCATTACGTGAACATAATTTTACTTGTAAATAAAAAGAACTCATTGTTGGGTTCTTTTATCATTATTTTAATTTGAATAGTACAAGTACAAATATTATGATAAATGCTACTATTAAGAAAAGTAAGATATAGTCTGTTATTTCCATCATTTTTTTCTTTTTGGTTACTGGTGTTTCTTCTTCCATAACTGTCTTTTCTAGTATTGGTTCCATTTTGATGGTGTTTAATAATTCTTTTTGTTTTTCTTGTTCTCTTAATTCTGCATCTATATCTATGATTGCTGTTGTTTCAAATTGTGCTTCATTATTCATTTATTTCATCGCCTCTATTTATATATATCAATCATAACAAATATTTGTAAATAATACAAGTTTTTTTCTTAAAAAAATGTTGACTTATCTTCCTGAATAAGGTATTATTTATTTGTGCCTATATGGAGACATACTCAAGAGGCTGAAGAGGCGCCCCTGCTAAGGGTGTAGGTCGGGAAACTGGCGCGAGAGTTCAAATCTCTCTGTCTCCGCCATATGATAATTCGCTCTGTGAATCGCAGGGCTTTTTATTTTGTTCTTGTGAAATACTAATAATTATTGTATACTACTATTAGAAAAAAAGAGGTGTTATATGACAAATAAAGATTTAGCAAATTTAATATTTCCAAATATTAATAAAACTATAAAAAGATTATGAAAATATGTATCCTAGTAGAAATGGAATGGTTGTAACAAGATTTGCTCCAAGTCCAACTGGATATGTTCATATTGGTGGAATATATCAAGCAATAATTGATTATTTGATTGCTAGAAATAATAATGGTGTATTTATGCTTAGAATAGAAGATACTGATCAAAAAAGAGAAGTAAAAGAAGCAGTAGAAATGATTCATGAAGCACTAAATTATTATGAATTAAAAACCTGATGAATATGAATATAATGGTGAAATAATTGGTAATTATGGGCCTTATGTACAAAGTGAGAGAAAAGAAATTTATCATGCGTTTATTAAATATTTAATAGAAATAGGTCGTGCTTATCCATGCTTTTGTACTAAAGAAACACTTGATGAATTAAGAGTGATGCAAGATCATAAAAAACAAAGAACAGGTTACTACGGAAAGTACGCTAAATGTAGAAATCTATCAGTTGATGAAATGATTCAAAATATTAAAGATGGTAAAGACTATGTTATTCGATTTAAATCAATGGGTGATTTTGAACGTAAATTTAAATTTATAGATGAAGTAAAAGGTGAGCTTGAATTATCTGAAAATGATGAAGATTTCGTTATTATGAAAAGTGATAACTTACTTCCTACATATCATTTTGCTCATGTAGTAGATGATTATTTAATGGGTACTAGTCATATTATTCGTGGTGAAGAATGGTTAAGTAGTGCTCCTAAACATGTGGAACTATTTGATGCTTTTGGTTTTGAAAGACCTAGATATAAATATGTTCATACACCTCTTATTATTAAAAAAGAAGGAAATAGTATTCGTAAGATAAGTAAGAGAAAAGATCCAGAAGCATCAATGGGATATTATACTGATCTTGGTTATCCAGCCCTTGCTGTTATTGAATCATTAATGACAATAATTAATTCTAATTATGAAGAGTGGCATAGAGAGAATCCTTCTAAGGCATGGACTGAATTTCAATATAATCCAGCAAAGATGTCATCAAGTGGAGGACTTTATGATTTAGAAAAACTTAATAATATTTCTAAAGATGTAATTTCTCATATGAGTGCTCATGAACTATATGAAAAAAACATATGAATGGTCAAAAAAAGTCATAGTGAGACACTAAGGAAATTAATTGAAAAAAATCCATCATATTATGAAAGTATTTTTAAATATTGAAAGAGAACAAGAAAAAAACCTCGTAAAAGATATTGCATATTATAAGATGATTGAGGATTTAATTTGGTATATGTATAGTGATGTATTTGAAATAAGACATAGAGATTATGAATGGAAAAAAATATCACTAATATGGTTGAAATAAAAAAATATATTAAATACTTATGTTGATAAATATTATAGTGATGATGATGACAAAGAAACATGGTTTAATAAAGTAAAAGAATTATGTGAATTATTTGGTTATGCTTCTAATATCAAAGAATATAAAAAGAATCCAGGAGACTTTAAAGGTAGTGTTGCTGATATAAGTACAATTATAAGAGTAGCAGTTACTACTAAATCTAATACTCAGATTTATATGAAATAATGAAATTACTTGGAAAAGAAGAGATTTTTAAAAAAAGGATTAATATGTTATAAAAATAAAAAAACTGTCTAGTTATTTTTCTAGGCAGTCTTTATTTTCCTTTCTATTCTTCTTTTCAACCTTTTCAATTTTAAGTGTATATCCAAGTGGACCTAAAATATCCATCATTGCTTTAACAGTAGGTGAATGCATATTACTTTCAATTCTAGCTATTTTAACCCTTCCTACATTTGAATATAAACTTAATAATTCTTGAGTTAGATTATTTTCCTTTCTGAATGATACAAAGTCTTTTGAGAACTCTTGATATAATTCATTAGGTGTTTTATCTACTTCAATATAATTTATATAATCATACATCTTCTTCATGGCTATGTATTGTAACACAATTGATACATATTGTCAACGCCTATCTTTATTATTTCATAAAAAAATGATATAATTTAAGCGTTTAAAAGGGGTAGGATATTATGTGGAATAATATAGGCTTAATAAAAAGCAAAAAAATTTAGATTCAGAACATTTTACTAGCAATGCAGGAATAAAAAAATTAGAAGAATAATTAATCCAGTTGTTAGAAAAAGTTGTATCAAAAAGCGATTAATAAAAGAAATTGTTGTTTTAGATTATCCAGTTTTTAGATAAAAAAATGAAGCTTTTATATTTGCTGGAGGTCATCTTTTTCCAGGAGAAATTGAGACAAATATTTCAGTTATTGATAGAAATGCTTATGTATTGATTGGAACGACAGATCAAGTAGATCACAACCCTTCAATGTATGGTGCATGGATAAATGGGATGATTTATGTAAATAAATTAAATCAAGATAGTAGAACTGAATCTCAAAAGAAAATCAAAAGAATTTTGAATTCTGGAAGTAGCGTGTTAATGTTTCCAGAAGGTGTTTTAAATAATAGCGAAAATTTGTTAATTATGCCATTGTATCCAGGTATTTATTACATGTCATTAGAAACAGGAAAAAGAATAGTACCAATAGTTAGTCATACTGAGAATGGAATGGACAAAATTTATGTTAAAGCTGGCAAACCAATATGCTTTGAAGGACTTTCAAAATTAGAAGCACTTAAATTGTTAAGAGATGAACTTGCGACATTAAGATTTGATATTATTTCTGAACTAGAACCATTAGAGAGAAAAAAATTAACAGGAGACATTCATCAACAACACATGGAATATAGAAGAGATGTATATAGAGAAGTAAAATGGCATTCAGATGTTTGGGATGAAGAAATTATGGTATACCATGGTCATGATATCGTTTCACCAGAAGAAGTTAGAGCTACTTTTGACTCAGTTGACATCACACCAGCTAACGCGAATATATTTGGACCAACATTAGTTAAACGTTTAGAAGATAAAAAAATATGATTTTAAAAAAACTATATGAAAGTAAATTAGAATAAATAATATATGAAATTAATCAAGAAAAAAATTCTTGCTTACTTTTTTTATATATTTATAAAAAAATATATTTTATATATTTATATTTGTTATTATAAATGATATACTAAATATAAGATAAGAGGTGATTATTATGACACTTGAATTTGAAATACCATTGTACTCATTATTTTTTTAATGATATTATTAACTTTTTTTATATTTTAGCAAGAATAAAGTAAACTTAATTGAAAAATAAATATTACGTCATTATCATCATTAGCTCATTTATAGAAGTAATTATCAGTTTTATAGTTCATTTAATTTGTGCAATTAACGATTTTAATACATTAAATTTGAAATATTTTTAAATTTATAAACTTCTCAAACAAAAATAGTTACAACGCTTTTTTTGTTGTAGTTTGCTTAAGCTTATTATATTATATCTTAACAATATGCTACGAACAATTTAGAAATAAAAATATTAAAGTACAATTATATATTCATTATATTTACAATTACGTATTTTATAGCAACTTTTTTTACTAATGTTCAACTTGTAGATATGATAAATGTAACAAATGTAAAAAGGAAGTACAATTTCTTTAAGTTATGTATTTGTGGTATTATTTTTTTGATATCATCATTAGTTATTGCTATAATTAATGTAAAAAGAATGGATAAAAGATTTTTTTCAGTTTTTGTAATCATCCCATTATTAGGCATACTGTGTATTTTAACATTAATATTTCCAGGAATTATAATTTACGATATGATACTAGTTCTTTTATGTTATGTAATGTACTTCACCATTGAAAATCCGGATGTCAAAATGATTGAACAACTAAACAATGCACGTGATGAAGCAGTGAAGGCTAATCAAGCAAAAACTGATTTTTTAAGTAGTATGTCTCATGAAATAAGAACACCTCTTAATGCTATATGTGGTTTTAGTAATAGTTTACTTGAAAATGATGGAGTAAGCACTGAAGCAAAAGAAGATGTTAAAAATATTATTATGGCAAGTGATACACTACTTGAACTTGTTAATGGTATTCTTGATATATCTAAAATAGAGGCTAATAAGCTTGAAATAATTGATACTGTTTATAGTTTTAAGAAAATGTATGAAGAACTTATCTTACTTACTAAGGCTAGAATAGGTGAAAAGCCTATTGAATTTAAACATAGTTATGATGAAAGTATTCCTGAATTTCTATATGGAGATGGTGTTAGATTAAAACAAGTAATACTAAATTTACTTACTAATTCTGCTAAATATACAAAGAGTGGCTATATTGATTTTAAAATAAATAGTATTCGTAAAAATAACATCATAAGATTAATTATAAGTGTTGAAGATTCAGGTATTGGTATTAAAAAAGAAAACATTGAAAAATTATTTACTAAATTTGAAAGACTTGGTGTTGAAAAGAATGATACAGTTGAAGGAACTGGACTAGGTCTTGCGATTACTAAAAAACTTGTTGAAATGATGGGTGGTAAAATAGTTGTTCAAAGTATATACGGAAAAGGTAGTATATTTACTATTTCTATAGACCAAAAAGATGCTTAGTGAAAAAGAACTTTCTAAAGTAATGAAAGAAAAAAAGAAACTGAAGAAAAAGACTGATGAGATAATTGATGCCAGCGGTAAAAAAATATACTTGTAGTAGATGATAATATGTTAAATCTTAAAGTTGCTGAAAGACTTTTTAAAAAGCATATAAATGTAATATTACACTCGTAAGTAGTGGTAGTGAGTGTTTAGAAAAAAAGTAAGTAACAATAAATACGATTTAATATTACTTGATGATATGATGCCTAGAATGACTGGTACAGAAACACTTCAAAAACTAAAAGAAATAGAAACATTTAAAACACCAGTTGTTGCTTTAACAGCTAATGCAATTACAGGAATGAAAGAAGAATATATAAATAGAGGGTTTAACGATTATTTAAGTAAACCAATTATTAAAGAAGACTTAAATAGAGTAATGAAAAAAAGTATTTGAAGAAGTAAAAAAAGTATGATATAATGTAAATAGATAAGGTAAGGCAGGTAGGAAAAAAATGGAAGACGTTAATTTATTAATATCAAATGGAGTTAATATAGAAAAAAAGCATTAGAACTTTTTTTGGTGATATGGAAATGTATAATGCAACTTTAAAAAGATTTTTTTAGATATGATTGAAGGAAAACTTTCAGCACTTAAAAAGATTTAGAGAAACAGGAGATATGCCTAATTATGCGATAGAAGTTCATTCATTAAAGAGTGATGCTAGATATTTAGGATTCACTGATTTAGCAGAACTAGCATATCAATTTGAACTTAAAAAGTAAAGCAAATGATATAATGTTCATTTATGATAATTATACTAAACTTATAAATGAAACAAGAAGAATGATTAATGTATCTAAAAAGATATTTAGGTATGGAAATAAAAAGATGATTTAATTGCTGAAATGACTAATCAAAATAAAGATAAAGCAATACTTATAGTAGATGATTCTAATTTAGTAGCAAACTTTATTAAAAAAATATTTAATGATAGTTATGATTGTATGATTGCTCATGATGGAGCAGAAGCAATTGAAGCAATTAATTCACCAGATGGATATAAGATTAGATGTTGTTTACTTGATTTAAATATGCCTAATGTAAATGGATTTGAAGTACTTGAATACTTTAAAAAGAAATAATTTGTTTGTTAAAAATTCCTGTATCAATAATAACAGGTAATGATACAAGAGAACAAGTAAGTGAGGCTTTTAATTATCCAATAGTAGACCTTCTTACTAAACCATTTAATGAAAGAGATATTAAAAGAATAATAGAAAAAACTTTATCAAATTATAATTAAGAGTTCAAAAAAATAGTTGAAACTCTTTTTTTAATATGTTAAAAATATTCATAAGGAGATGAAAAATATGGAAGTACCATTTAAAAAAATGTGATATTTTTAATTCCTAAAAAAAGGAGTTAATTATAATTTATGGAGTGTTATTGCTTGTGATCAATATACAAGTCAACTTGAATATTGGGATAAAGTAAAAGAATTAGTTGGTAATAACCCTTCAACATATAATATTATTTTACCTGAAGTATATCTTGAAAATGAAGATGTAGAGGATAGAATAAAAAAAGATTAATGAAACAATGAATAATTATCTTAATGATGATTTATTCGAAACATTACATGACACTATGATTTATCTTGAAAGAACTGATTCAACTGGTAAAGTACGTGAAGGTTTAATCGGTATGATAGATTTAGAAAGTTATGATTATAACTTTGGTAGTAAGAGTTTAGTTAGTGCGACTGAAAAAACTGTTATAGAAAGAATACCACCTAGAAAGAAAGTTAGAATTAATGCACCTTTAGAACTTCCACATATTATGATACTTATTGATGATGAAAAAGAAAGAAATAATTGAATCATTAAAAAAATAAAGTAAGTAATAAAGATGTTATTTATGATTTTGATTTAATGATGAATGGAGGACATTCTAAAGGATATAAATTAAATGATTCAGCAATAGATGAAGTAACAAAGAAACTTGAAGCATTAGGAGAACTTGAATACTTTAATAATAAGTATGGTATTAATGAAACAAACGCATGCGTTTATGCAATGGGAGACGGTAACCATAGTCTTGCTACTGCTAAAGCTTGTTATGAAGAATTAAAAGAAAAAATAGGTGAAGAAGCAGCTAAAAATAGTCCAGCTAGATATGCTCTTGTAGAACTTGTTAATATTCATAGTGAAGCTTTAGATTTTGAACCAATTCACAGAGTTATATTTGATTGTGATGTTGAACATTTACTTACTAAATTATATGAGAAATTCCAAATTAATACAGATGGTAATGGTCAAAAAAATTAACATATGTAACTAGTGCTGGTGAAAAAAAGAAATATATATTGAAGATCCAACTAGTAATTTAGCTGTAGGAACTCTTCAAAAATTCTTAGATGAATATTTAACAGAATTTGCTGGTAAAAATAGATTATATTCATGGTGATGATGTTACTAGAAAGATGGGTAGTGAACAAAAATAATATAGGATTCTTACTTCCTAAAATGGAAAAAAGTGATTTATTTAAATCAGTTATATTAGATGGTGCACTTCCAAGAAAAACATTTAGTATGGGACACTCAGATGATAAGAGATTCTATTTTGAATGTAGAAAGATTAAATAAATATATTCTAAAGTAATATAAAAAAACTTTTTATCTATAAAGCGGATAAAAGTTTTTTTAAATGTTTAATTTTACTAAAAAAATTAAAGTGTCATTTCAGTATTTTGACCTTTATGAAGATAAACTTCAGTGCAGGCATTTTTGAATTTGTTGCATCACTTCTTGTTCACTTAAACCATTTCCAAGACTTCTTCTTAAAGCATTATTTAATGAAGCAGTATATAATGCAGAATATTCTTCTAAAGTCATATTTTCTTTACTTTCTACAATATATGGTCCAACTTTAATACTGAATTTAGTAAACCTATGTTTTTCATCTACATCAGCAACAGTGCTAGGAATAGTTACTCCTTTATAATTATCTAATGGTTCTACATATTTATCATATGATTCGATAGTTTCTTTAGGTGTTAAACTTTTTTTACATAAGTATTAAAAAAACACATAATCTTGCTCTATGTTGTCTATTAAGGCTACTATAACGTTCAAATTGTTCTCTTTGCTCTGGAGTAAGTTTGTCAGCATCAATATAAGAAACCATCACAACTTCTCCTTGTAAATTTTTACTAGGTCTTTGTGCTAATACCGGAGCATAGATTTCATATAATTTTTTTGACTCGTGTAGTCTACACAACTTTCTAATCTTTGCTTTTCATTAGATAAAAATTGTAACAGCGTTATTCATTTTTTTACCTCCTTATTTTTCTTTATTATAACATAATTTTTAAATTTTATAAAAATATATTAGTTTTTTTATACATTTTTTTCTTTTGATTAGATTCTATATATGTGATATTATTATACTAGGAGGAAAGAATATGAAGTATGTAAGTAAAATATTTATAATATTTATTATGTTATTTATGTTTATATTTAGTGTTAATGCTTTGGTGTTTTTCTAATTATGATAGTGCTGTTAAAAAAATACTGATACATATATTACAAATTATACTAGATATAAATTATATATAGATCCAACTGATAAGTATTTATATAATAGTGGAGGTTTATCAAGTAAGAGTGGGTTTGCTAATGGAGGTTTTATAAACACATATGAATTTGATAGAACTTTTTAATAATAATGATTCATATTTAATAACTGGTGCTAAATATTTTTACAATGAATGATAATGGTAGTAATGTTGATGTTGTTGATTTAAGAAGTATTTCTAGCAAAAAAATAAAAAAATGATAACTATGAATCAAGAATTACTGAATATGTAAGATATTTTATTAAAGTTAAAAGGTGAAGGTACTCGTAATAATCCTTGGGAGTTTGTTAGTGATTATACTTTTTAATTTAAACTTTAATCCTATGGGAGGCAATGTAAATCCTAGTAGTAAGAAGGTAACTGTTTTTAGAGAAAAATATGGTGATTTACCTGTTCCTACTAAAACTGGGTATAATTTTTAAAGGTTGGTATTTTGAAGATAGTTATATCAATGAAATTAAAAGCAAATGATACTGTAGAAATAACCAATGATACAACTGTTTATGCTAAATGGGAAATTAAAAAAATATAATGTTGCTGTTAATGTAACAAATGGTAGTAGTAATCCAAATTCTGTTATAGTTAATCATTTTTGATAATGCATTATTCAATTTAACACCTAATAACAATTATGAATTTATTAGTTCAAGTGTGGTATGTAACAATGGAGCTAAAGGTACAATATCAGGTAATTCTCTAATAGTAAGCAATATTACAAATGATACAACTTGTGATGTTAATGCAACACCTAAATATTATTGCCCAGTTGGTACTTTAAAATATGATTCAAGTAGAGGTTATATTTGTATTACAAGTCGTAGTGTAAGAGCTGGTAGTTATTCATGCCCACCATGTTATGAAGAAGATTATGAGTATAAATGTGGAACGATGAATTGTACTGATTATTGTCAAGCGTTTAGTGGTCAAAATAAACAGGATTGTTTAGATGCTTGTTGGATATGTCCTGATTGTAACTATGGACCAAAATATTGTACGGGAACAACCACTACTTGTGCATATTGTGGAGATGAATACTATTGCCCTAATGGATGGAGTAATTATAGTGGTAGTAATAATAACTTGACATGCTATAAAGCTCGCTAGTAAAAAAAGTAAAAGAAGGAGAGATTATGAAAAAAATATTAATAATAATTATGTGTTTATTTATGGTAGTAGGTTGTAAAAAAGGAAAAATATCAATAATGATAATTCAAGTACAACTACAACAACAACTAAAAAAGCTATATCAAATGGAGTAGATTTAGATGTCAATAAAGCATTATATGATTTTGGAGTAAGTATCTATAATAAAAAAAGAATATACTAAATATCCAAAAAGTAGATGGCAAATATTATATAAGTTTATCAAAATTGGTAAGTGATTATGGATTTGATGATTCAAAAATAATAAGTCCTACTACTAAGAAACAATGTAATCATGAGAAAACCGGTATATATTTTGACATTGATAATGTAGATAAAAAGAGAATATAAAGAATATCCAATTGTTTTATCTGTTTATTGTGAATAATTAATATAAGCAATTCTAGAAAAAAATTACATTTTAGAATTGTTTTTTTATTTGTAAAATTTGCTATTATTAATAATAGGGTGAAGATATGAAAAAAAGTAGTTAAATATTTAAGCATTATGTTATTTATGTCATTATTTATGATTAATGTGAAAGGAGCTAGTTCATTTTCTAATTATAATGATGCTGTTAAGAATACAGATAGTTATATAACGAGATTTAATAGATATAAGTTATTTATTGATAACAATAATAAATATTTATATAATGGAAGTTCTTTAAGTAAGAGTTCTGGGTTTTAATAATGGTGGATTCTTAAATAGCTATGAATTTAATACTGCTTTAGATAACAATAATGATTCATATTTGATAACTGGTTCTAGATATTGGACTATGACAGCGTTTAATAATGGAGCTTATATTGTTGATATTAGAAAGTTAAATACTACTTCTACATTGGGTTCTTTTGAATCAAGAATTACTGAGCTTGTTATTCCTGAAACTATGGTAACAGGTACTGGTAGTCGTAATAATCCATGGATGTTTGTCATTCCTGAATTTAAGATTGCAATTAATCTTGTTAATGCTAATATAAGTGGTAAAAAAATGAGATTAGTGAAACAGTAATTGGCTATAATAAAACTTATACAATTACTCCAAATCAAAAGTTATTATTTATTTAAAGGTAAAGAAGGAGATTTAGTTTGTGATTCTACAATTGGTAGTTATAAGATAATAGACAATAAACTAGTTCTTGATAATATTAGGGGTGATGGTACTTGTTCTATAAGATATAGAGGTAAGGATGTTACAGCTAATATTGTTGTTAATAATGGAAGTGCTACAAATAGTAAATTAACAGGTGAAGCTGGAGATAATTTAAGTACTACACTTACTGGAAGTAGTGGTTATGCATATGATAAAGTTAGTTGTACTAATAGTCAAAATGCATCATATGTACCTAAAAAATTAACAATAAATCATATTACAAATGATACAACTTGTACAGTTACTTATGGAAAAACCTGAAGATAGGACTTATACTTTTTGTAGCATCTAATCAAACATATAATGTTAAGTATAATGGTTATTATACACTTACTGGTTATGGTGCACAAGGTGGTAATAATGGTGGAAAAGGTGCTAAGGCTGTTGGTACTGTTTACTTAAATAAAGGTGATACACTTACTATAAATACAGGTGGTGCTGGAAGTAATAGTGGTACTGCTAGAGGTTATAATGGTGGAGGGTCCGGACAATATTATGGTGGTGGTGCTTCTACTATTAAGAAAAATGGAACTATATTAATTTCTGCTGCTGGAGGTGGAGGTGGTGCTTCTGGTACTTCTGGAGGAGCTGGCTCTGCTAATGGCGGAACAAATGTTGGAAATGGTGCTGGTTCAAAAGGAACAAATGGTGGAGGTGGTGGATCAAGCTTTGATTACTACTATGATGCTAATTGTAGCTATTGTTATACTGGTGAAAATACTTGTACAGGAGGTTATGTATCTACTAATTGTAGTAGTTGCCATCATACTGAACCAACTTGTCAAGGTGATTATGAAACATATGAATATGGTGGAGGTTATGGTGATAGATGGTATGAATGTAGAAATAATGGTTGGTATGGTTATGGCTCTAGTAATGTAAACTGTGGAGGTGACCAAAAAGTATTTAGTTGTGATCCAGGACCTTCTGGTAGATGTACTAATGGAGAAACAGCCTCTTATCCAAATGCTTGTTATGGTTATTGTATAGGTAAAACATGGAATAGTTGTGCTTATACAACTAATGAATGTGTTTATGATTGCGATACAGAATGGGATGATTGTAAAACAGGTCATAATACATGTCAGTACGGTTGTGATAGATTGAAAAAAGACTATAAATCAGGATATGGAGGAAGTAATATTTATTCATCAAATGCTAAAAAAATACTTCATCAACTATTGGTACTAATAGTGGTAATGGTCAAGTAAAAGTAAGTTTCCATGGGGAGGAATTATAATGAAAAAAATACTATTATTTCTTATATCAATATTATCAATATTTCTTTTTAACAGGTTGTGGTAAAAACTAATGAAGAATTAGATAAAGAATTTGATGATAAAATTTATAATAGACTAATTAACTATTCAATGGAAATATATGATAAAAAAACAATATACAAATTATAAAAATACTAGACAATCAATATTATATTTCATTAAAGAATCTAAAAGAATTAAATTATGATACTTCAATGTTTGTAAGACCAAGTTCTAAAAAAGAATGTAATCTTGAACAAACAGGTATTACAATTACTTTAGTAAGTGATACATATACTACATCTTATAGTATGTTATGTGAATAAAATGATGACTTATCTTTTTTTAGATAAGTTTTTCATTGATAAATTCTATTTATTATGTTAATATTGATATGGGAGAAGTTATGAAAAAATTTATTTTAATTATAATTATGTTATTACTATTATGTTCATGTAAGAAGAAAGAAGCTACTAATGAAGAACTTACTATTACTGAAATGAATAATATATTATTTAAATATGCTGATACTATTTATGAAAAAAAGGTGATTATGAAAAAAATTTGAAAAAAAGATGGTCAATATTTTATATCATTAAAAAGATTTATCTAAAAAAATATAAATATAATTTTGATAATTTTATCAATAAAGATAATCATAAAGAATGTGATAAAGAAACATCTGGTATATATTTTTGATACAGATAATGTAAGAAAAATTAGAATATTTTAAGAATCCTGTTGTTATTGATTTAAAGTGTGAGTAATCGCACTTTTTTGGTATATAAAGATAATATATTAATATACTTTACTAGAGGTGAATTATGATTAATAGACAAAATATGTGGTTTTTAACTCTATTTTCATTAATACTTATTTTTGGGAGTATATTATATAACATTACCAAGTGAAATATTTAGTAAGAATGGAATAGAGAGTGTTAATAAGAGTATAGATGTAAGTGTAAGTGAAAATGATAAACTTGTTGCTTTAAGAGCGAGTAGAAATGAAAAAATAAGTAGTGTTATGAGCGAGTTACAAGAGAAGATAGTTTCACCTTCATCAAGTACTGAAGTTAAAAATACAGCTTTTGAAGAACTTCAAATACTTAATATTGCTAAAGGAAAAAGAAACTTATCTTGAAGATAAAAATATTAAATGATTTTAAAAATTAAATCATATATTGAAATTAATAATGATAATATAAAAAGTAACTATATCTTCAAGTGAACATAATAATGAACTTGCTAATAATATAATGAGAAGTATTCAAGAAGAATTTAAAGATAAGAAAAAAATATAACTATTAAGTTTGATAAATAGGCTTTTTTTCTTTCACATAAAAACACTATTTTTTTCATAAATTAAGAGTGAAATGATTTATGGAAGAAGGTGCAATGTGGGAAATATATTAACTAAAAGAGAAAAAAAGATGTATTTGTATTATTAGTACAAAATAAGTCAACTCGTGAAATTGCTGAAATACTTAATATAAGTGAAAAAACTGTTAGAAATCATGTATCAAATGCTATGCAAAAAAACTTGGTTGTAAAAGGTAGAGCAGGAGCAGTAATAGAACTTCTTAAATTAGGTGAAATTACATTGTAAATGACTTTTTAATAGTCATTTTTTTGTAGGTTGATTATCAGTAAAAATTTTTTTGGTGGAATAGATGTATTGAATTATAAATTTTTTTATAATAATGTTAAGATAATAAATAATTGGTACTAGAAATAGTACTTTTTATATTTTTTTATATAACATATTATTTAATATGAAAATGATTAAAAAATGGACAATTAATAAAATAGTAGTAGCTAGTGTATCATTATTTTTACTTATAATGTTTTATTTAATACCAACAAAGCCTGATATAAATACTGAAATAGTAGAAGAGAATAATAATTTAAAAGGAAAAATATAGTTTATTTACTTGATAATGATAATTATGTTTCAAGAGTGGTTACATATTATGATAAAATTGATATAGTATCAATAATAAAAAGATAAAAATAGATAAACTTACTAATAGTGATATTGATGGATTTTATACATTGATACCAAAAGAATACAATATTAAATAATGTTAAAGTAGAGAAAGACAATGTATATTTAGATTTCAATAGTGAATTATTAAGTGTTAATAAATATGTAAGTGAAGAAATGATAGAAGCAATTGTATATAGTATAACTGAAATAAATGGATTAAATAACATCTATATAACTGTTGATTCTAAAGAACTAAAAATATATACCAAATACTACTAAAAAAATAAAAATATCCATTAACACGTAAATATGGTATTAATAAGAAATATGATATAGATAGTTTTAATGATATAGATAATACTACTGTGTTCTTTAGTAAAAAAACATTGATGAAAAATATATATTATGTTCCAGTTACATATATAACTAATACTAGTAGTGATAAGATAGATATTATCATACGTGAACTTACTAATAGTATTAATAGTCAAGATAATTTAAATAGTTATGTTTCTAGTAATATTGAATTATTAAATTATGATATTAAAGATGATAAAAATGAATCTTGTTTTTTTAATGAATATATATTTGGTGATATGGAAAGTGGTGTTATATTAGAGGAAGTTAAGTATGTAATAGCATCTTCTATATTTGAAAATTATGATGTAAATGAGGTTGTTTTCAGTACTAAAGATAAAGATAATGTAGCTGAATTTGTAAAAAAGTGATAAAAGGACTTGAAAAGCATTAAATAATGTTGTATACTTTTATTTGTCAGTTGGGATGTGTCCTCGTAGCTCAGCTGGATAGAGCAACGGCCTTCTAAGCCGTCGGTCAGGCGTTCGAATCGCCTCGAGGACACCATATTTGATTATAAAGAAAGCCTAGAATTAGGCTTTTTTTAAATGCTTTATTATAAATATTAAACTATTATGAATTATTATATTTTATTATCATTTTAGGCGTTTTTTTATGGCATTTTATGACAAAATGGCACATATATTATAATATGAAATATGCTGGTATAAAAGGCTTTTTAAATGCTTTACATAAGTTTCATAGTTCTAATTATTTCATTTTTTTAAGTAAAGCTCTTATTCCATTTCTTAAACCAATATATTGATTTATTAAGTAAATAAAAAAAGAGTGGATAATAATGTCATAAAAAAACTCCACCCAATATTTAACTAATATATTAATATATTAAACATACCTTATTTAATTATTTTTAATTCTTTTTATATTTAAATCATAATTTGACTTCATAGGCCCACTTATATAATTTAAATACTCTAATTTATTATCATGAACTATTGAAGTAATTATTAATTCATCATAACCATCTAAATCTAATATATCAATTTTTTTGAAATAAGATTATTTACACTATTATTTGTTTTTTTAAATAAATAATAATCATTAAATTATAAGAAATGATTCTTAAGTTGTTTGACAAATCTAATAAAGTATTAATGCTTTTTTTCTTTAATTTCATTAATACTGTTTAGTATATCGTCATTTGCTTCTACTAAGATGTAACCATTAAAAACATGCAAATACATTTTTTTAAAAAATATAAAAATGCTTTCATAATTTCCAATTTTAACTTTCTTTTTTTACTATATGTAGAATTATTAAAAAAAGTTTTAATAAATTATTGTAATTGACAATATTTTTTTCAATTTTTCTTATTTTTTTCCCTATCTTAGATTTAATATTTGGAGAAAAAAACCAAAGGTCCCAGAATGTGGAATATAAAAAGCCACCTTTGGTTTGCTCCCCATTTTTGATAAAAAAATACATTAATCCAATAATTAGAAAAAGTATAAACAATAATTGAAAGCATAAAAAAATATCAATATTTGGTCTTTTACCTTTTTTTTCTAAATAAGCTCCAATGATAAATGCTAATAGTACACTAAAAAAATGAAAAAAATAATATAGGAATTTTTAAAAATAAATTCTCTTCTTTTTATTATTATTTCATTTTTATTATTCATTATTTATTCCTCCGCATTTTTGAAATAATGTCTATCATCATGCAAACCACACATTGGTGTATTAATATTTACTACCTCTTTTGGTTCTTCAAAAATTATTATATCCATCTTGGAATGTATAATCTTTTTCCTTCTATTTTACTCAAAAACATATTTTAAACCTGCATTTATTATACCACAAGTTAATGCAATCGCAAATATTCCAAATCTTCCATCTTCATCTTTTTGAAACAGGATTGTTGTAACAATAAACATAAAGATTTCCACCTATAACATCATCATAAATTGCATTATCAGTGCTAATAACTCTGCGAATACGAGGGTTATAATATCTATATCCCAGATAATACATTTCTGTTTCTTTATCATAATAATAGCCTCTATATCTAAATGAATTAATATTTGCAATATGACTCATATTATTACTTACATCATTATCATTGCCATCAAGAATACTCAAGATATTATCCCAAGTATCATATTTATATTTTGCAACAATATTATTTGAAGTATCTAATATTCCGATAATTGAATCAAATACATCTTTTTACATAATAATATAAATTATTATTATATTTAAATCCAACCAAAAGAATTATCAAGTTCTCTAATAAAGAATAAAGTATAATTATCATTCTTTTCTAAGAAAATATTTGAATCTTCTAAATAATAATCCATACTAAATCCATTAATAATTTTTTTAAGTTCTTTTCCATTGCTCCTTGTGGATATATATCTACTTCATATCCTAAATTATTATTCAAGTATTCACCAACGGACTTTATTGCTAGTTGTAGCATCATCAAAAAAATAGTAGAACTAATTGCTAATTCTTCTGCAATTATTGAATACATTTCATTTAACTTGTCATTTTTTTCATTAATATTACATCTCTTTCAATTATATAGAGGTATTTCACAGTAACTACTTTAATTTTTTTAATTATGCAAATAAAAAAAGAGTGGATAATAATGTCATAAAAAAACTCCACCCAATATTTATAAATAACGCCAATTATATTCATATATCTAAATCATCTATAATATTATTACAATTTTTTTCAATATCATCTAATGCTAACATGTTTGATTCAATGCTGACAAAAAAACGCAATCCAGAAACTATAATAGTTATATAATCACCATTTAAGTTTTTTTACCTATCAATTTCATCGAAACAATATAATAGGCTTCAGAATTTATTTTTTTCTTTAAATCAATATCATTATAAATGTTTTTTTCAAAAAAATAGCCTCTATTCCTATCATACACCTCATCGTCAAACAAGTTCCATTTGAATCCATTTGTATTAAAAATGTTTAATTATCTTGTATATATAATTACCATATTTATTTTTGAATTTTTAATATCAATACTTTTCATTTTATTCCTTTCTTATGATTGACTAATATACATTATTCTGCTAATACAACCATCAACACAAAAAAATGATTTTTTTGTGTTAGTATATAAATAAAGAACAGGAGTAAATTAGTTTTATATTTTTGTATTTTTTGAATAAACATTGTTATTCTCTAGTTCTAGGTAGGTGCTAACTACCTCATATAAGAAGTCATGTTTTTAGAACATGATTTTTTATTTGTTCTAGACCGCGATCGCTTATACACTAGATGATACCACATAGACCTAATAAAAACAAGCAAACATTTATGGTTTTAGTCATTATTTTATTAAGTTTTTTTAAACTTTTTACTTATTTTTATATAAAAAAATGGCACATTTTTTTATGACACATCTTAATTTACTATTTAATTATAAACCAGTAATATAAGTAAAAAAATTAATATGACCTTAATATTTTTTTATGCCTTCTAAGTAGCTCGGTCAGGCGTTCGAATCGCCTCGAGGACACCATGTATGAAGATAAAAATACCTTAGGCTTAGTGTTTGAGGTATTTTTTTAAATGTTTATAATTGATGATGAAAAAAACTTGCAATTAATTTTTAGTGATTCTATATAACTAATTCTATATTGGATTTTTTTGTATTGATTAATTGGGTTATATTAATTTAATATGTAAAGAATATGAGTATATGTATTGTTTGCTTTTATAATAGAATGATAAGTTATGTACTATTGCTTGTTTATAGATATAAAATTTGATATAATTATTAATGTTAGGATGGTAATAGTATGAGAGATAAAAAAAGTATTTGTATCTAACTCTTATAATTATTCTTTTTATTAGCAATATTTGCTATATCTTATGCATGGTTTAATGCTGTTTTATCTGGCAATGATTCTGCGAATACTAAAGTAGTAACAACTGGAAAAATTAGAATTATCATATAATGATACTGATGAAATATATCTTGAAAAATGCTGTACCAGGGGACTCATTTACTAAGGAAATTAATGTTAAGAATACAGGAAATATTGATGCTTCATATAATCTTGTATGGCAAGAACTAACAAATGAAATTATTAATGATGAGCTTGTAATAGAAGCGACTTGTCAAAGAATAAATAATAGCGGTAAAGTTGAGGGTACATGTGAGTCTATATTACAAACACCAGTAAAACATAATTCAATTAAAAGAAATATTTTGATTGAGTCTGGTGTTACACATAAATATATTATTAAAATTACTTTTTATTGATATAGGTAGTAATCAAAATTATAATAAGAAGAAAGTGTTTAATGGTAAACTTGGAATAGAGGAATATAAAGAATTAATGTCAGTTTCATTTGCTGAAGATTCACGGGATACAATATCTGCTTTAGTGCAAGAAAATAATATAAGTAAATATAATGTTGAAGATACAAAAGAAATTGATATGGGTACTTATGGAACACATACTCTAAGAATAGCAAATAAATCAACGCCGAGTGAGTGTTCTACAGGGGGTTTCTCACAGACAGCATGTGGATTTGTGTTAGAGTTTCAGGATATAATAACAACTAGTAAAATGAATACTGCTTTTTCTAACACAGGTGGTTGGAATAATGCTGAAATGAATACGTTTATAAATAATAATATATATAATGCATTACCAAATAAACTAAAAAAAATAATTATTGATACAATTGTTGTGTCTAGTTATGGTAAAAATGATACTGCTAATTTTACTACAACTAATAAGTTATATTTACTTGCACCCAAAGAAATTTATACTGATTATGCTGAAACTACAGATACTGCAAAAGATTTAACTAGAATACTAGATTATTATAATGAAAAAGGAGTTACTATGAATAGTTATGCTAATGCGATTAAATATAATAATTCTACTGCTACATGGTGGTGGCTTCGCAACGCTCCTTCTTCTAATAGTGGTAATTTCTTTGGAGTTAATGTAACTGGAATATTAAAACAATAATTATGCTCATTTTGTAGGTGGCGTTTCACCAGCATTTAGAATAGGATAGTTTAAATACTATCTTTTTTTCTTTAAATTAAAATTGACACAATGTATCAAATATGATATAATATACGCTACTTAAGGGGTTAGGTTAACTATGAGTGAATTTGATAAAGTAAGAAATGAAATTCTTGAAATATTTAGAAAACTTAATGATGAATCTTTATCTTTAAAAGGTAGTGATATATATAAATTATATCGTGATTATCTTAAGCTTAGTATGAAACTTAGTTTTAATAATCCTTCTTTCGATATGGATAAATCATGTTATCCATATGGTAATTGTTATAGTTATGCATTAGGACTTAGATGTCCAGAAATATTTGCTCATATGTTTGATGAAAAATGTATAATGTTTTTCCCATATAATATTGGTCTTATGCATACTTTTTTTACATCTTATGATAGATGTGAGTTTGATTTAGAAAGTGATTTAGATTCTCTTGGTATTAAACATTTTGATGTTGATTATGAAGATCCATGTGAACATGGTGGTTATAAAATATCATTATATGAATCTGATAATGATTTTCATTTTATAAGAGAAAAATAGTGATGGATCTTGGTCTCATAAATATGGTTTTAGTAATGGTGTTGAAATAGTTAAGCCGGCTAAGTACTTATTAGATGAATATGAATATGTTAAAACTATGGAAATAGTGAAACCACTAGTGAGGAGTAAGAAATGATATATAAAAGATATTTTTAAGAGAACTTGTATATATGAGAATATATTTAGGTAAGAATATAGGCAGGGTAAGTAGAAAAAGAAATATATGAATTATACAGGAGATATTTAAAATTATATATGCTTATACCAATAAAGAATCCAGAATTTGATAAAAATAATCCTTTATATTTTAATGGTAATTGTTATTGCTATGCATTAATGTTACCAACACCTGAAGAATTTTATAATGCATATATGAGTGCTTGTAATGATGTAGATTTGCCTTTATCATTTCATCATGATGTTGGATTTATAAGTGAAAAGGAATGTTCTTTAAAGCCATCTAAACTTCTTGATAATTTAAAAAAAGTGATTTAGATTCTTTAGGTATATATTATTATGAAACTGATATAGATAGTATAAATAATCATGGTGGTTATAAAATATCATTATATTGTAATTCAGGTAAAGATTTTCATTTTATAAGAGAAGATTCTGATGGGAAATGGTCACATAAGATGGGATATAGTGGTTCTATTGAAAGGGTTGAACCTAGTGAAAGAATATTTAAATATAATTTAGTTAAAAACTTATGAAATAGTTAAACCTGATATAAGGAAGCTATTAAAAATCTAGTGAAAGAATATTTAAATATAATTTAGTTACAACTTATGAAATAGTTAAACCTAATATAAGGAAGTTATTAAAATGAGCAAAAAGTGAATTATTAAAAAGTATATAGTGAGATGTTAAAAGCTATATTTAAGACTTAAAAAGTGATGAAAAAGCTTAGTGAATGTGAAGTATTAAAGATATATCGTAAATATTTAAAAATTAAGTATGAAAAATAAGTTTTAATAGTCCATCTTTTATAGAAGACAAAGAAGATTATAAAAATGGTAATTGTTATTGTTATGCGATGGGATTTAATACTCCAAGAATAATAGGTAAAAAATATTTTGAAAGTTCTTGTAGAACTTTAAGACATAATGTAGGATTTATAAGTGGACTTCCATATTCTAATGATAGAAAAAAAGTATAATAAGAGCTTTAGAAAGTGATTTAAGATGTTTAAATATTGAATTCTATGAGTGCGAACCTGATAGTAAAAAAATATACATGGAGGATATAAAATAGCATTATTTAGGTCTTACTATGATTTTTCATTTTGTAAGAGAAAAAATAGTGATAGTACGTGGTCTCATAAAAAAAGGATATTGTAATCAAATTATAAGACTAGAAAAAAATTACCTATTATATTAGATAGAGATTATGATTATGTTAAGACTTATGAAATAGTGAAGCCAAGATAGAGGTAGTTTATGGAAAAAAATATTTAAAAATTAATTGAAGTTTTATAGTAAAATGTTTACTTTTTGAATACATGAGCGAACTTGATTTACTTAAGATATATAGAGAATTTTTTTAAGGGAATATACTAGATTATGTAAAGAAAAATCCTTCTTTTGAAAAAGATTATAAATGGAAACTTTATACTGAAGGCAATTGTTATTGTTATGCTTTAATGTTACCAACACCTAGAGCGTTTGTAAGAGCATATTATTCAAAAGGTAAACATGAATTTCCACAGGATGTTGGTTTCTTAAGTGGAAAAGAATATTCTAATGATATAGATGTTTGCTATGACAATTTAAGAAGTGATTTAGATTTTTTAGGTGTTGATTACTATGAAACAAATAATGATGCATATAATAGTCATGGTGGATATAAAAATATCATTCTTAAAAATCCTTTGATGACTTTCATTTTTTTAAGACAAAAATATAGATGGATCTTGGTCTCATAAAAGAGGATATAATTCTTGTATTGAAAGAACTTCTTTTTGATGCAAAAAAATTCTTGAAGATTTTAAACATGTTAAAAACACTTGAAATTGTTAAAAGATAATTGATATTCTTAACTCAATTATCTTTTATTTTGATTTTAAATTTGATACAATATACATGAGGTAATAATTATGAGAGGTGTATATATACATATTCCATTCTGTAGGAATATTTGTTCTTATTGTGATTTTTTTGCAAGATGTATTATAATAAAGAACTTTCAAATATATATCTAGATTATTTAGAAAAAGAAATAGATATGTATTATGAAGGTGATACTGTTAAAACTATATATGTAGGAGGTGGAACTCCATCATCACTTGATACTGATAACTTAAATAAACTATTTAGAATCATTAATAAGTTTAAAATATCTTGTGATGCTGAGTTTACATTTGAATGTAATATAGATGATATTAATGAAGAATTACTCACTATATTAAAAAGATAATCATGTGAATAGAATTAGTATTGGAGTAGAAAGTTTTTAATAAAGATAAACTTAAATATTTAAATAGAAATCATAATAAGAAAGAAATATTTAATAATATTTCACTTGTTAAAAAAATATGGATTTAATAATATTAATGTTGACTTAATATATGCGACTATTAAAGATACAAGTCATGTTTTTTTAAGAGCGATATTAAGAATATGATTAAACTTGGTATTTCTCATATAAGTACATATTCACTTATTATTGAAGAACATACTATGCTTTATAATGAAAAAACTAAACCTATAAGTGAACAAGTAGATTTTAATTCATATAAATATATATGTAAGAAACTTAGAAAATGTGGATTTCATCATTATGAAGTTAGTAATTTTGCTCTTCCTGGATATGAAAGTGTGCACAATTTAATTTATTGGAATAATGAAGAATATTATGGCTTTGGACTAGGTGCACATGGTTACATTAATGAAATGAGATATGAAAAATACTAGAAATATGAATAAATATTTACGAAGTGATTATAGACTTAATGAATTACTTGTATCAAGTATAGAAGAAATGGAAAAATGAAGTAATACTTGGATTACGTAAATTAGACGGTATATCAGTCACACATTTCCATAATAAGTTTAAAAGGAAATATATTTAAAAGTATTTAAATTTGAAGAAGTTATTAAAAAAAGGATATGTCATATATAAAGATGATATGTTATATATACCTGAAGATAAGATATATGTAATGAATGAAATAATTAATATGATAATTTGATTGAAAGGGTTTATAATGAAAAATATTTAAATTAATGGGAAGCCTTAAGAAGTATATATTTATTATGATTATATTTTCTATTTCTCAAGTATTTTTGTGAATTATATTTACCAACTCTTATGAGTAAGATCATTGATGTTGGTATTAGTAGTGGTAATATTAGTTTTATAACAAAAAGAGGCTATAGTTATGTTTATTACAACAATTATATGTTTAATATCACATGTACTTGTTGTTTATAGTACAGCTAAGTTTTCTAATAAATTAGGTTATAAGATAAGGAAAGAACTATATACTAAAAATCAATAGTTTTAGCAAAAAGAGAAATTGATAAATTTGGTGCTTCTACATTAATAACAAGAAGTACTAATAATGTAAGTAATATTACAAGCAATTTTTTTCTTTTGGTTTAAGACTTATTATATTTGCACCTATCATGGGAATAGGTGCGGCTATTATGGGATACAAAACTGCTCCAACACTCGCACCTATTGTTATGTATGCAGTTATAATACTTCTTATATGTTTAATAACTATATTTATACTTGTATTTCCTAAATTTGAAGTATTACAAAAGCTACTTGATAAACTTAATGCATCATCAAGAGAAATACTTGGTGGACTTCGTGTTATTAAAGCATTTAATAAACAAAATTATTTTAAGAAAAAGATTTGATAAAGTTAACACTGAAAAATATGAAATTAAATATATTCTTAAATAAGATATTATATTTGATACAACCTTTAATGGTTCTTATTATTGATATAGCAACTATTATTATTATTTATGTATCAATTGATTATATTAGGGTAGGTAATGTTGAAATAGGATCTATGATGGCATTTATTCAATATATGGCTACTGTGCTTATGAGTTTCTCTATGTTACTTGTTATAATACTTAATATACCAAGAGTAGTAGTATCATTTAAAAGAATAAACGAAGTACTTGTGACTGATATAAGTATTGAAAAACACTGGTAAAAATAAAAACTTACTAATTTAGAAAGTATAGAATTTAAAAAAATGTATGTTTTAGATATGATAAAAGCAAAAGAAGATGTACTTCGTAATATATCATTTAGAATAGAAAAAAAGGTGAGAATGTTGGTATTATTGGATCTAGTGCATCAGGTAAAAACAACTATAATAAATTTATTACTTCGACATATAGATGCGACAAGTGGAGAAATACTTATTAATGGTATAAACATAAGTGAATATGATCTTGAATCACTTAGAAATATATTTGCGTATACTCCTCAAAAAACATTATTATTTAAGGGTTCTATTCGTGAAAATTTAGTTTTTGATAAAAAGGTTAATAAAAATGTATTAGATTCTGTTATGGAAGATGCTGAAATTAAAGATTTTATTGATAAAAATGCTGAAGGATATGACTTTAAAGTAGAGCAATCAGCTGTTAACTTAAGTGGTGGTCAAAAACAAAGAATGTCTATTGCAAGAGCACTCTTAAGTGGAGGAGAATGTTTACTTTTTTGATGATTCATTTTCAGCAGTAGATTATATAACAGATAAAAAAAGATAAGAAAAATCTATTGCTAAAAAAACTATAGTGATAAAATGGTAATTTTAGTTACTCAAAGAGTGGGTACTATTAAAGATAGTGATAAAAATTATAGTTATTGATGAGGGTAAAGTAGAAAGTATTGGTAACTATGAAGAACTTTCTAATAATAGTAAAGTATTTAGAGAATTTATTGAATCACAGAAAAGAGAGGTGTTATCATGAAAAAAAGAATGAAAAAGAAAGCACCTACATTTAAAGAAATGATTGTTAAAAACTATTAGCATTACTAAAGGATATAGAAATACTTATATACTTATAATATTATTTTTGCTTACTTGCAGCTATATTTAGTTCACTAGCACCATATTTTCTAGGCTATGCGACTGATAGTTTATATGAATCATTAAAGCTTAATACTGATTTTAATGTTCCATATATAGTTAAAAATACTTTTAATAGTACTTTCATGTTATGTTATTGATGCAGTATGTACATATATGAAAAAGTTATTTATCTAGTAAAGTAGGACAAGAAATTGGATATGATTTAAGACGTAAATTAATTGATAAAATAAATGTTACTAAACTACGTACAATTGATGGTATGAAAAAAGGAGATATCATAAGTAAAATAACTAATGATGTAGAAAGACTTACTGATAATATTACAGAAATAATACCTGAACTTGTATATAATGTTTCATTAATAATAGGTGTTATCATAATGATGTTTGTTCTTGATGTCAAACTTGCATTACTTACTATAGTTGCAGTTCCTATAACGTATTTCTTATTATCATTTGTAGTAAAAAAAGAACTCAAAAAGTATTTTGAACTTAATCAAAGTGCAATAGGCAATGTTAACTCTTTTTGTAGAAGAAAGTGTTACTAATAATGATGTTATTAAATCATTTAATAAAGAAAAAAATATTTTAATAAGAGATTTGATAAAGTAAGTAGTGAACTAGCTGATTATGGATTTAAAAAGTAGTTTTTTTATAGTAGTCTTGCTGTTCCATTTAATAAAAATGATAGGTAATTTAAATTATATAGTTATTGTATGTGTTGGTAGTATTAGTGTTATTAAAGGTAATATGAGACTTGGAGCTATACAATCATTTATACAATATATGAAAGACTTTAATAGACCAATGAATGTTATAGCTCAAGTAATAGCGAATCTTCAAATGGCTATTGCTTCAGTAGATAGAATTAATGAAATATTAAATTTACCAGAAGAAGAAAAATGGTACTATAAAAAGAATTTACATTCAATAATTCAATAGAATTTAAAAAAATGTAACATTTGGATATGTTGAAGGCAAAAAAAGTATTAAATAACTTTAATCTAAAAAAATAAATAAAGGTGAAAAAGATAGCACTCGTTGGTAAAACTGGTGCTGGTAAAACAACAATAGTTAACTTACTTATGAATTTCCATAAACATTATGATGGACAAATTCTTATAGATGGAATAGATATAAGAGATATAGATTTCTTTATGAGTATAGAAAAAAAGATAGGTATGGTACTTCAAGATACATGGTTATTTGAAGGTACTATTAAGGAAAATATCATATTTGATAATAAAATTGATGACGATAAACTTCATAAAATATTATCTAAATCAAAGATACTTCATATGATAGATGGACTTCCAGGTGGAATTAACTTCGTAATTAATGAAGAAACTAATAATATGTCAGCAGGTGAAAAAAACAACTTTTCACTATAGCAAGAGCGCTCGTAAGTAATCCTGAAATACTTATACTTGATGAAGCAACTTCTAATGTTGATACAAGAATTGAATATATAATTAATAAATCTATGAATAATCTTACTAAAAAAATAGAACATCTATAGTTATTGCTCATAGACTTTCAACTATTATAAGTAGTGATAAAATAATTGTTATCAAGAATGGTGAAATATTAGAAATTGGGACACATAATGAACTATTAAAAAAATAAAGGTTATTATTATGAACTTTATAATAGTCAGTTTGAGTTAAACGAGGAATAAATATGTTAGTGGGTCTTAATGATTATGGAATAGTAAATAATGATAATTCATTTATATATACTAGAGATTTATCTACTTGTATTGTGATCATAATTCATAGAAAATATGATGCAGTTCTTATGCATATAGAGGCTTATAATGGATATATGGATTTAGATAGATTTAAACATTTGTTTAATGAAAATGTAATGTTTGCTGATATATTTAAATCATTTTATACAAGTGAAAGTGATGTAAATAGAGTTATTGAGTTACTAAATAAATATAATATTTCTTATGATATAAATGATGTATTTGTTAATTATTCT
Organism: Clostridium sp.; assembly: GCA_022010095.1. Classification (GTDB taxonomy): domain Bacteria; phylum Bacillota_I; class Bacilli_A; order RF39; family UBA660; genus CAG-1000. The sequence continues at coordinate 417,666 of CP091739.1, read as the reverse complement.
AATTCTACAAGTGTAGGGTATGATTATGTTAAAAAAATAAATATTATATGTTTTTATGATACAAAAATTTATTGAAAGAGAAAAAAAGGTAGTGTGTTAAGACTAGAATTATAAAAATAATTAAAAAAATAAAAATATTTTTAGAAAAAGGCAATATAGGAATGAAATATATTGCTTTTTTTTACATAAATTTTACAATTTTTTTCTGTCATCAGGTCTTTACAAAAGCGAACAAAAAAATAGTATGATTATAGTAAGAAGTGAAACAAAGTGGTGGAAAGTGGGGTGTTCTTATCATGTTGATGGGTGAATTTCATCATAATCTTGATGAAAAAAAGGACGTTTAATTATTCCATCTAAGTTTAGAAATGAACTTGGTGAAAAAGTACGTTATTACTAAAGGACTTGATAAGTGTTTATTTGTATATTCTCTTTCAAACTTCGAAAAGATAGTAAATAAACTTAGCACATTACAATTTACCAGAAAAAAATGTAAGAGCCTTTGAAAGGTCTTTCATAGGTTCCGCTTCTTTAATTGAATTCGATAAACAAGGTCGAATTAATATTACCTCACCGTTAGTTCATTACGCCAATATTGATAAAGAATGTGTAATTATTGGCGTAAATGAACGACTTGAAATTTGGAGTCTAGAAGAATTTAATAATTATATGAAGGAGAATGAAGAAGATTTAGCTAGTATTGCTGAAGATATCTTCGATATGAATTATGAAGCATAAAAGTGTATTATTAGATGAGGTAATAAATTATTTGAATATTCATGAAGACGGGACTTATGTTGATGCAACTCTAGGGTATGCAGGACATTCAGGCGAAGTACTAAAGAGATTGAATGAAAAAGGGGTTTCTTTTTCGCCTTTTGATCAAGATGCTGAAGCAATAGAATATTCAAAAAGAAAAAAACTATCAAAAAAATAGGTAGTAATTTCAAAATTATAAAAAAAGTAACTTTTTGTAATATGAAAGACTATATTGATGAAGATGTTGATGGTATAATGTTTGATCTTGGAGTATCTAGTCCACAACTAGATGAAGCAGATAGAGGTTTTAGCTTTCATAAGGATGCAGAACTTGATATGAGAATGGATAAAAGTAATCCACTAAATGCTAAAATAGTTGTGAATGAATATAGTTATGATAAACTAGTTAGTATATTCTATAAATATGGTGAAGAAAAAAATATTCTAAAAAGTATTGCTAAATCAATAATAGAAAAATAGACCTATTAATACAACGTTAGAACTTGCTGAAATTATTAAAAAAATAGTGTACCAATTAGTTATAGAAATAAGAGTCATCCGGCTAGAAAAAGTATTTCAAGCAATAAGAATTGAAGTAAATCATGAACTTGATATATTAGAAGATTCATTAATGAATGCATTTGATTTACTTAAAGTAGGTGGAAGATTATCAGTTATTAGTTTTCATTCACTTGAAGATAAAAATAGTTGCTCATGTATTTAATAAATTATGTAATGATGATATAAATGCTTATAAATTACCAATAGTTCCAGAGGAATTAAAGGCAAGAGCTCGTAAAATAGTTAAATTAACACCAACAGAAGATGAACTTGGTGATAATAATAGAAGTAGAAGTTCTAAATTAAGAGTAATCGAAAGGGTAAGATAAAAATATAATGAAGAAGAAAAAGGGTTATAAAAATTGAAAGTAGAAAAAGTATTTTTATATTTGGAATAGTGTTTTTTTACAATTCTCTCTGTCTTGGGAAATTTTTATGTTAAATGCTAACCTTCAAAACAAGTAACTCTGAACTTCAAAGATTAAAAAAACTAAAAATTGAATCACAAAAAGAAATTAAATTTAGGTATGAAAATGAAAAATTGATGAACTTTCTTCTTTAGATAATACAATGGAAGTTGCAGATACCTTTTGGATTAGAGTATAATAATGATAATATTAGAACAATAAAAATAAGAGGTGTAAATAAATGAATAAGACAAGAATAGTTAATATAAGTACAATCTTTATAATTATTTTTGTGTTTTTTTATTTTTTTTGCCTGTTTAATTGTTAAACTTTTTATATATAGGAACACATCATATATATGTTGGAGATAATAAATTAAGTGTTTTTGCAAATGCAAGAGATACTCGTAAGAAGATATTATATGCAAAAAGAGGAACTATTTATTCTAAAGAAGGTGAAGTTCTTGCTAAGGATGTAAATAGTTATACTGTAATTGCTTATTTAGATCCATCAAGGACTAAAGATCCTGAAAGACCATATCATGTTGTTGATAAAGAAAAGACTGCTGAACTTTTTAAGTCCACTTATCAATATGACTAAAGAAAAAAATTTTTAAAATTATTAAATTCTACATATGAAAGTTGTAATGAAGATAAAACAGAATGTGTAAAAAAAGTACCATATCAAGTAGAACTTGGTCCTGGTGGTAGAGGTATTACAGAGTTATTAAAAGATCAAATTGAAGATCTTGATTTACCTGGCATAGATTTTTTATCTAGCACTAAAAGATATTATCCTAATGGAGACTTTTTAAGTTACACTCTTGGATATGCTAAAACTAATAGTGAAGGTGCTTATGCTGGTGAAATGGGACTTGAACTTTATTATAATGATGAACTTACTGGTACTAATGGATATATTGAATATCAATCTGATTTACAAGGTTATCAAATAACAAGTACACCCACTATTGAAAAGAAAAGTGTTTCAGGTAATGATATATATTTAACAATAGATACAAATATTCAAATGTTTGCTGAAGAAGCTATGTCTACTATTGAAGAAGGTAATCCTGAGTGGGCAACTATTGCTGTTATGAATGCTAAAACAGGTGAAATACTTGCTATCGCATCAACACCAAGTTTTAATAATAATACGTTAGAAATTAAATCTTATTATGATCCATTTTCTGCAAATTTATATGAGCCAGGTAGTGTTATGAAAATATTTAGTTTTATGGCCGCTATGGAAAATGGTATATATGATGGAGATGAAACATTTAAAAGTGGTCAACTTAAAGTAGATGATGCTATTATTAAAGATTGGAATAGAGTTGGTTGGGGAAATATTACTTATGATCAAGGCTTTATGGGCTCATCAAACGTTGCTGCTTCAAAAACTTGCGTTAACACTTGGTCGTGCTAAATTAAAAGATTTTTATTCTAATCTTGGATTTGGTACTAAAACAGGACTTCCTTTTCCTAACGAAAGTGCTGGTACTATTAACTTTAAATATAATACAGAAGTAGCTAGTGCTTCATATGGTCAAGGTATAACAGTTAATGCAATGCAAATATTACAAGCACTAACAACACTTTCTAATAATGGAACAATGATAAAGCCATATATTATTTCAAAAATAGTCAATAGTGAAACAAACGAAATAGTTTTTAGAAAAATGAAAAAAACTGAAATAAGAAAAAAATATGTAGTGAAGAAACAGTAAACAAACTTATAAAAAAATAATGAGAGGTGTAGTAGATGGTAGTGCTAAAATGTCAACAGGTACTGGTTATTACATAAAAGGTATAGATTTAGTAGGTAAAACAGGTACTGCAGAAATAGCTTCACCAAAAAGGTGGTTATTTAAAGGGTGACAAAAACACTCTAAAAAGTTTCGCAGCTTTATTTCCAGGAGAAGACCCAGAAATCATAATTTATACAGCAATATCCAAAACATCTAAATCAAGTACAATGAAAAAAGCTATCAAAAATCTTGTTAAAAATGTATCTACTTACTTAAATATATATGGTAATAAAGAATCAAGTGAATCTAAATCATATACAGTAGAATCTTTCATAAATAAAGATGCTGACTCTTCTGCTTTAATATTAGAAAAACAATAATATGGAATCAGTAATAATAGGTGAAGGTGAAAAAAATAATAAAAACAATATCCAAACAAAGGAGTAACACTTAATGTAAATAATAAAGTATTCTTACTTACAAATGATAATAAATATAAAATGCCTAATATAAAAGGTTGGTCAAGAAACGATGTTCTTACATTTGCTAAACTAATTAATTTAAATGTTACATTTGAAGGAACTGGTTATGTTGATTCATTTAATATAAAAAGAAGATACCGAAATAGATTTAAATGTGACTTTAGAAGTAAAAATTAAAAGAAAAATATATAAAAACAGACGATAGTTCGACATAATTTTTCAAAATGTTTGTTATAAAAATGTTCTCGTGAGGTGAGTTATGAGAACATTTTATTTATTTCAAATTAAAGATGGAGTACTAAAAAAACTATAAAAAAATAATTATGAAGAACTATATAATTTACTTGAAAGTATTCATTATTTAAAGACAGAAGATATTGTTCTTGGATTTAATATATTTGATAAAATAGTAAGTCCAATGGATAAAGAAAACGTAAATGATTATATAAGAAAAAAGAATTTAGATAAAAGAAAGTTATATTTGCTATAACTATACTCATACAATAAATGATTTCTATTTTAATGAAACTTCTAAAAATGGTAATTAATAATTCTCATATAAAGATTAAAAACTAATAAAAAAATGTACCATCTTTTTTTCTATAACATTAGAACATTTAACAATATGTTTGTATGTGATTTTATTAATCATGATTATTTTTCTACTTGAAGATACTATATATTCTTGCATATCTGTTTAAAAAAATATGCTAAAAATTGGTATAGAAGGAGTGATATTATGTATTTATATATTTTTAACTACTGTATGTAATAATGGATGTAATAATTTATGGATAGATATTTTATATCTTGTTATTGGTTTAGTAGTAGGGGTTATAGCTGGTTTCTTAATTTCTAAGAAGTTAGTTTCAAAACAATTAAAGGAAAAACCCACCTATTAATGAAGAAATGATTAAAAACTTTAATGAGAGGTATGGGTAGAAATCCAAGTCAAAAACAAGTTAATCAAATGATGAAACAAATGCAAAGATTTCAATAAGAGGTACTAGAAATAGTACTTTTTCTCTTTTTGAAAAATTATTTACAATATATGTTAAAATGTGATAGACTATTGTTAGTGAAGCACCTGACCCCTGTAGGCTAGGTATCACGTTGTTTGTTTAACCTAACTACAAAGTGAGTTAGGTGATTTTTTTAATCTATAAAGATTAAAGAAATTATTATAAAAAAAGTAATACGAATATAATAACAAGTAAAAAAACTTATTAAAAAAATCTTTCTTACTCATATAACATCACCTCCATTATATCTTCTGAATGATGAAAATTAATATTGGTGACACCTAGCCTCAAGTGCTTCGATATGTAGAGTAGCATATATGAAAAAAAGTAATGCAAATAGGTAAAAATTCAATTTTGAGGTAGTTTTTTTCATAATGAATATTTAATTATTCTTTAGACAAAAAAATTAAATTATCAATCATGTTTTTAATATGTAAAAATTCAATTTTAAGGAAATTAAAAAAATTATAAAATGTACCAAATAACTCGTCAGTCTACGCATTTGTAAATATGAGCAAATGTTTGCTTGTGGGAAGGGATAATTTTTTTGATATAATTATTATCGTAAAGGATGGTAGAAGATTATGAAAGATAACAAAATTTTAATTGGAACAGCTCTTGTATTGTTATTACTTCTTAAGACAGGACTTTCTTATGCATACTTTAGTACAAGTGTAAAAGGTAATGATAATGCAAAAGATGTAATAGTGGAAGCTGGTACTTTGAAACTAACATATACTGATGGACCAGCAATAAATGTTCAACATATTAAACCAGGATGGTCAACAACAAAAGAAGTATCAGTAAAAAACAATGGTACACTTGATGCTTATTACAGTGTTATTTGGCAATCTTTAACAAACACTATCACTAATAATGAATTAGTTTTAAGTGCAACATGTCAAAGATTAAATGCATCAGGAACAGTAGAAGGAACATGTGAATCTATATCACAAGCACCAATAAGTGATATGATTATAGCAAAAAAATATCAATAAAAAAAGTGGATTTACTCATAAATATACTTTCACAATATTATTTAAAGAAACAAATGCAGATCAAAAATTATAATCAAGGGAAAAAAATTTAATGGTGTACTTGGTATTGAAGAATATAAAAAAACCTGATTTTGCAACTGATTCATGGGAGGCAATAATAGCAAATGTAAAAGCAGGTAATGGAAGTGATTATGAAGTTGGAAGTACAAAAGAAGTAAATCTTGGAACAACATATGGAACACATACACTTCGTGTAGCTAATACATCAACACCAAGTGAGTGTTCAACATCAGGATTCTCACAAACAGCTTGCGGATTTGTACTTGAATTTGCGGACATAATAACAACACATAATATGAATCCAGTAGGATACTACAAAGGAACATTTTATAATTATGGATGGAATGTAGATGGATGGCCAGCTTCAAGTATGTATGCATTTGTAAATAACGATATATATAATTCAATACCAGATGAAATAAAAAAATGCAATAATAGATACAGTTACAGTATCTGGACATGGAATTACAAGTGGAGAAACAAATTTTTACATCAACTGATAAATTGTATTTATTATCATCAAAAAGAAATATTTGCAGATTTTTCTAGTGCAGATATTTCTAGTAATTCTGATACAGCAAAAGATTTAACAAGAACATTAGATTATTATACAAGTATAGGAGTAACACTTAGTAATCATAATGGAGCAATAAAGAAAAACGGAACTAACTCTGATAAGTGGTGGCTTCGCGGGGCCCTTTCTAACGATAACAGTGTTTTCTTCCGTGTGGCTGAAAACGGTTCTTCAGAGGCTACTAATGCTAATGATGCAAGCGGCGTTTCACCAGCTTTCCGATTGGGTTAACTTAATAAACATAATCAATATAAGACTTATACGTAAAGTAAGTCTTTTTATTTTAAATAAATAATAAATATAGTATATAAGGGAATTGAAGATTAAAAGGAAAAAAATGGTGAAAAATATGAGAAAAAGTAATTAAATATGTAGTAATACCTTTAATAATAATTATACTTGTATTAGGTAGTTTACTATATATCAAATATAATAGAAAGAAAGATAATGAAATCATTAAGGCACTTAGTGGTACTAAAGTAAGTGATAATGTTTATGGATATAAACTTAAAGATGACACAAAAATCTACTATAATATTTAGTAATCTATATAAAGACTATATTTACTACGGAGTAAGTAATGGAGAAGATATATCATTATATAGATATAACATATATAATAATGAAAAAGAAATTACTTAAAGAGTCATTTGGCTATATGAGCTGTAATATCAGTAGTGATAAAATGTATTGTTTTAATAATGCTAAAAACCGATATGCTAGATTTAGAACTTAATGTGATAAAGAGTAATCTTGGAAGCAATATAGTACCTGTTAAGGACAAATATTATGTAATAAGTGGTAATGATTTATATGATAAAGAGAGTGTAATATATAAGCTTAATAATAAATATAAAAAAACTATGAATATTATGACTATCAAAAATATTAATGATGAAATATATCTATATTATTTTGATTATGATAATAGTAAATATATAGTATGTGATGTTAAAAATAATAAATGTACTGATATCCCATCTAATAGATACACTAAATATAATAATGGAATATACTTTGTAAATAAAGATAACATAGAATTATATGACTTATTAAATGATAAAAATGATAAATATAACTTATCAATAGATAGAAGTGAATATTATACAAATTACTTACTAAATAACAATTTATATTTCTATAATACAGATTTAAAAAAAGATTAGAAATAATAAACTATAAAGAAAATAACATAGATTATATTGATATGAAAAGTACATAAGTACATTTGATTATTATAATAATTATTTATATATTTATACATATAATGGAGACTATGATTACTATATAATAGATACTAACTTATATAAATATAACTATATAACAATTGAAGAATACATTAAATCATTTGATGAATTATTAAGTAATAAGATAAAAGAAATCAAAGATAAATATAATGTTAATATACATGTTAAAGATGATTTAATGAGTTTTCCTGACTTTACTGCGAAAGAATATAGTGATACTATGCATATAATAACTAGTATTGATGAAATAACTAATATATTATCTAAATTCTCTAAAGAAGTATTTGATTCATTTTATGATAAAGATTATGAAGGATTACATATGTATTTAACAAGTGAATTAAAGCCTAAAGATATAAGAACTCAATATAGTAGTCCTGTCTGCTTATTCACTTACTTATATGAATAAATATATTATCGCAATGAATATAGGAATATTCGCAAATGAAACAAATACTTGTCATGAACTTATGCATAACATAGAAAGTAATTTAAATAAAAAAGGAGAATACTTTAGTGATTGGTATAAACTAAATCCTAAAAAAATCATACATATACATATTCATATAAAAGAAACTGATAATAATAAATATACAATAGGTGAAAGTAATATAAATAATGTATACTTTGTTGATTCATATGCGAATACTTATCCTACTGAAGATATGGCTCGTATATTTGAAAATATTTGTAATACCAATGAAGATTCTATGTTAAATACTTATCCTAATCTATATAAAAAAGGCGTTTATTTAAGAGACATAATGTATAAACATTTTCCATCTTTAAAAGAAACAATTTTATTTAGTAGTTTAAAAATCATCATAAAGTATTGTATAATGATTAAGGTGGTTAAATGAAAAAAAGATATTATTAATGATAATTACATTTATATTATTTATAAGAGTTGATGCGCTTAATATTAATAAAATGTATGTTGATAGTGAAATAGATATATCAGGTAATTTACTTGTTAAAGAGATTATTGAGATAGATAATTTAGATGAGGATTTTGATTATAAATTATATTTTAAAGATATGAATTTAACATTAAATGATAAAAAAATTATTATGATGGTGTTAACATAAGTATAGAAAAATATAGGCTTACTTAGTGAAGATTATGATTTGAATTTAATTAATAAAGATGACTTTAAGAAATATATTAAAGATAGTAGTGATATAGAAACTATTCGTAATGATAATAATTATTCTATAAAGATTAAGAAAAATGATAAGAAAACTTATATTTATATAGATTACATGGTATTATCATTATCTGTTATACATAATGATGTAGCAGAATTTTTATTATAAATATTTAAATAATTTAGAATATGATATTGATGAACTTAAGATTATATTTAAGTTACCATTTAGTTCAAGTGAATTTGATGTATATGCTCATTCTAAAATGAAAGCAAATATCACTATGGATAATGAGAATTATTTAGTCATAATACAAAAAGAAAGATTATAAAAAAAGGTAATGATTTAGATTTAAGAGTTCTATATGATAAAGATTTATATCAAGTTGTATATAATAAAAATAAGAAAACTGATATTGATGCTTTAGATATGATAAAGAATATTGAAAATGATAGACTTAATAATACTAGAGTAAATAATATATTACCTTATGTATTTATAGCAATTATTGTTATTTTGATAGTGGTCATTGTCATATTTGCAATTAAGTTTAGGAAGTATAAAAAAAGAAATAGATACTAGAAATAGTATCTTTTGTATTGATTTAAAATATATTTTTTTGAATAAATTATTAGTTAGTTCTTTAAATATGATTTAAAAAAAGTGATATTATATATTTAAGATAGGAGTGTGTGGGAATTGAAAAAGAGTCTGAATAGTTTATTATTACTTCTTCTTGTTCCTGGAATGTTAAGTGCTGCGACTGAAAGTAATTATGATACGTCTAAATCACAAGCAAATATTTATATTACTAGATTTAATATGTATAATGATTACATTGAAACTGGTAGTAGTATTCCATATGAATTTGATGGTAATAGTAAAGTGAGAAATGGATTTATTAATGGAGGATTAGTTAACAAGAAGGAAGTTGAACTTTCTACTCATGATAATGCTTCATATTTATTTACTGGGGCTTCATATTTTACTATGACAGAAGAAGGTAATAATGTTTATAATGTTAAGACTAATAAAAATAGATTTATTGTCTAAAAATAGAAAAATAGTGGAACAAGAGTTACTGATTTTGTTATGCCAACTGTAAAAGTTACTGGAACTGGTACTAGAACTAATCCCTGGGAGTTTATTAGAAAAATATAAGGTAGCATTTAATGGTAATTCTTCAACTAATGGTAGAATGGATACTATTGTGTGTGATACTGGTATTTCTTGTAAATTACCAAGTAATACTTATAGAAAAAAACTGGTTATACATTTATGGGTTGGACTTTAAAAACCTAATGATGATAATGTTATTAATGATGGTAATAGTGTTAATTTTACTGATATACCAAAAGATAATGTTGTTATATTGTATGCTAAATGGAAAGCTAATAATTATACGATTAGTTTTTGATGGAAATGGTTATTCTTCTGGTGATACTGCTTCTGTTGCTTGTACTTATGATCAAAATTGTGTTCTTCCTAAAAATGGATTTAGTAAAACAGGATATACCTTTAAAGGTTGGGCTAATAGTAGAACTGGTAATGTAATTTTTTTAATAATGGAGTTACTGTTAAGAATGTAACATCTAATCCTAATGCTACTGTTAAATTATACGCAATATGGGAAGCAAATAAATATACTATTAAGTTTGATAAAAATAGTAGTGAAGCAGCTGGTAACGTTGGAAGTATAATGTGTACTTATGATCAAAGATGTACTTTACCTGCTAATAGTTTTACAAGAGTAGGGGCAACATTTGATGGTTGGAGCATTACTAATAATAGTGCTACTAAGTATAAAGATAAAGATTATGTATTAAATCTTACATCAAAGCCTAATGATACTTACACTTTGTATGCTAATTGGAAAATGAATACTTATAATATTAGTTATAATGTTGGTAGTGGAAGTTTAGGTAATTTTCATCCAAATACAGTTAAGTATGGAGAAGTTATAAATATATCTCATCCAAGTTACTCATGTTATACATTTACTGGATGGAGTATAAGCGGACATAATACTACTTATGCTAAGAGTGGTAACAATAGTTCTAATGTTAGTAGTAGTGTTGGAAGTACATCAAACGCTTTATATTTTAAGAATTTGGCTACTAACGGTACAGTTACATTTACTGCTAATTGGCGTAATGATTGTCCTACATATGAACCACCAAGTTCAGGAGGAAATAGTGGTGGCGGTGGTGGCAGTTATTGTGATGTTGAATGTGAAATGCATAAAAATTCAGAAGCTTGGCATAAGGCTACTACTAAAGAAGAAAAAGATGCTTTAGCGAATAAAAACAAAGAATTGTATGAACAATTACCAGCTTGTAAGAGTGGTGGATGTGATAGAGCAACCAATGGTACTGTAACTAAAAATGGCGATTGTGTATATAGTGGAGTTAAAAAAACTTGTTAGTAAGGGAGAAATAGAATGAAAAAAAGTATTATTAATTGTAATGATGTGTGTATTAATGTTAGTTGGATGTAATAAAACAGAGGTTAATGAAAATAAAAATATTCCAACTGGTGAGAAAGGTAAAAGTAATTGATGTTTTTTTGAATCAACTGCTACTTTACCTAAATTCTCTGTTGGTATGCTTGGTATTTATGATGGTGGATTTAATAACGAAAGTTTAAAAAAATGCTAAAAGTATATGATATCAAAGCTACTATGAATGATGGATATAGTGAAGAAACTCATTCATATAAAGGATTTAAATTAAAAGAAATATTTGATTCATTAGGAATTAAATCATATAATGAAGTTATGTTTTCTAGTAATGGTGGTCTTGATGTTACTTTTTTTCTAAAGATGAAATTGATGATAATGTATTTTTGTGTTTTTTTGAAAGAGATAGTATATATTTAGAAAAATCTCCAATTAATTTATTAGTTCCAAATGAACCAGCTAGATATAGTATTCAAAATGTTCAAACAATAACAATTTTATAATAGAAGTACTAGAAATAGTACTTTTTATATTGTATAATTTTATTAGAATAGGATGTGTGATATGAATAAAAATGGATTTACATTAGTTGAATTACTAGCTGTAATAGCTATACTTGCTATACTTGTGTTAGTTGCTGTACCAAATGTCTTAAGCATGTTTAATAAGGCAAAGAAAGATTCATTTTTAAATGATGCTAGAAATATATATAAGGAAGTAACTAAAAAAATATATTACTGAAAGTATGAGAGGGAATAATATAAATGTTATATCAAATGATAATAATAAACTTGATATGGATACAAATGATTTAAAAATATAATGTTAAATTAGATAGTAAAGGAAATATTAAGTCATTTGAAGTAAGTAATGATACATATTGTATAAGCGGAAAGTTTAATAATTTAGGTGAACTTACTGATGATAAAGTTAAAGAAGGTGTGTGTGAAACTGTTACTTTAACTTTATTTGAAGAGGATAGTTGGTCTGAAATAGTATCTAATGTAAAAAATGGAAAAAATAATAGATATAATGTTGGCGATACAAAAGAAATAGAACTTTCTGGATATGGAAAGTTTAAAATAAGAGTATCTAATAATAGTGCTCCTGATGTGTGTAATACATCTGGCTTTTCACAAACGGCTTGTGGATTCGTTCTTGAATTTGAAGGTGTAATTGCTACACATGAAATGAATCCAAAAGGTGAGTATAATGGTAAAACTTATAATTTAGGATATAATACTGGTGGGTGGCCTGCAACTTCAATGAGAACATTTTTTTAAATAGTGATATATATAATGCATTGCCAACTGATTTAAGAAATGGAATAGCTGATACTTTAGTTACATCAGGACATGGAACTGAAGATAGTAATAATTTTACTTCAATTGATAAATTATATTTATTAGCACCAGCTGAAATATGGGAAGACACTTCTGCTTATACTGATATGGATTCAGCAAAAGATTTATCAAGACAACTTGATTATTATAAATTAAAGGGAACAACTCTTGAAAACAATTCTTTTGCAAAGAAAAAAATGATGCTAGTGGTAACTATTCTAGTTATTGGTTACGTTCTCCATATTCAGCTGTAAATATGTTTTTTCTTCGTGAAGTTGGTGGTAGTTGTGAATTTTTTACTGCTAAAACACCTCTTGGCGTATCTCCAGCATTTAGAATTGGATAATTAATATTAAAAAAATATCATAAGGGTCTAAAAATGACTCTTTTAAATTGATAAAAATAATATACAATGTGATATACTTAAGTATATGGAGATGTTATATGAAATATATATTATATAGAATAGTAAGAACTCTTGGTTATCCTATATTTTTTTATTATTATATAGGCCAGAGTTTGAAGGAAGAAATAATATTCCTAAAAGTGGTAGTGTAATACTTGCTGGAAATCATACTAATAATTTAGATGCCGCAATAATGCTTGCTGGACCAAAAAGAGTAGTTCATATGCTTGCTAAAAAAGAATTGTTTAAAAGTAAAATAAGCAATGCTTTTTTTAGAAGTATGGGGTGTATTCCAGTAGATAGAAAAATTCATGATGAAAATGCTAAAAGTGAAGCAATAGAAGTACTTAAAAAAATAATGAAGTAATAGGTATATTTCCTGAAGCTACAATCAATAGAACAAATGATATAATTCTTCCATTTAAATATGGAGCAGTATCATTTGCAAAAGAAAAAAACTGGTGCTTATATAGTTCCATTTACTATAACAGGTAAATATAAATTATTTAGAAAAAAAGCATTAAAAATAACATATGGAAAAACCATATAAAGTTAATGATGATTTAGAAATTGAAAATAAAAAAACTTATGAATATAATTACAAAGATGCTTATAAAGGAGAAAAAAATAATGTTAAAAAGAAAATAATAATTATTCATGGTATAAGTATTATAAAGATATGAAAGCTCATATTGAATATCCAAATACATCTATGTATTCTTTAATTAGAAAAATGTGCTTTAAAAATATCCATCTAATATTGCATATACTTATTTTGGAAATAAAGTTACATATAAAAAGTTTTCTTATGAAGATTGATACATGTAGTCGTGCTTTTTATAAAACTTGGTGTTAAAAAAAGAGTGATGTTGTATCTATAATTATGCCTAATACACCAGAAGCAATTATATGTTTTTATGCGTTAAATAGAATAGGTGCTATATGTAATATGATACATCCACTATCTAGTGAAGAAGAATTTAAACATGATATTAATTTAACTAGTAGTAAGTATGTTATTGTATGTGATCTTGCATATCAAAAAAATTATTTAATATTAAAGATGATATAAATGTACTTAATGTAATTTATTTACCTATAAGTGAAAGTATGGATATTGTAACTAAACTCGGTTATAAATTAACAAATGGTAGAAATGTATTAAAACCTGATAAAGATGTTATAATGTATTCAAGTTTCTTAAATGAAGCAAAGAATTATCATGAAGTTATTAAAGATACTGGTACAGGTGAAGATACTGCTGCTATATTACATAGTGGAGGAACTACTGGTAAACCAAAAGGAATAGTTCTTACTCATATGAATTTTTAATTCTCTTGTATTAAGTGAGCTTGAAATAAATAAGTGTCTTGGAAATGGTATAAGTATTTTAGCAATAATGCCAATATTTCATGGATTTGGTCTTGGATGTACATTCCATGCAACTTTAGTATCAGGTGGGGCAGCAATTATATTACCTAGTGTTAATCCTAAAAAGTTTGATGAAACATTACTTAAATATAAGCCTAATATTTTTAGCATGTGTACCTAGTGTACTTGAAGGACTTACTAAAAGTAAAAAACTCAAAAAAGAAAATTTATCATTTATAAAATGTATTATATGTGGAGGGGATTCATTAAATGATGAACTACAGGTGAGAATAGATAAATTCTTAAGTGAACATGGATGTGAAACTCATGTTAGAACTGCATATGGTATGACTGAATGTACTGCTGGTGTAACTATGATGCCAAAAGAAACAGTGAAAGAAGGTAGTATAGGTATACCTTGTCCTGATACAATCATTCGTATATTTGACACTAATAATAAGGAGTGTTTAAGTGGTGAAGTTGGTGAAATATGTATATGTGGACCTACTGTTATGAAAGAATATTTAAATGATAAAGAAGAAACAGATAATGTATTAAAGACACATAAAGATGGTAAAGTATGGTTACATAGTGGTGATCTTGGATATATGGATAGTGATGGATTTGTATATTTTAAATCAAGAGCCAAAAGAATGATTGTTTCAAGTGGATATAATATATATCCAGGACAAATAGAACAAATAATACTTAAACACCCTTATGTAGAAGCATGTTCAGTAGTAGGAGTTCCTCATCCATATAAAAAAGAAGTAATAAAAAGTATATATTGTTTTTAAAAGAAGGACTTTTTCTTAAAAAGCGAAATTAAGAAAAAGTATTAAAAGAGTATTGTGAAAAGAATATTGCATCATATGCTCTTCCTTATGCTTATGGATATAGACGTGAACTTCCTAAAAACTAAACTAGGTAAAAATATCATATAAAGAATTAATGAATGGAGAAGATGAAGATGAAGAAGAAAAAGTGATTCACAAAAAAAGAATTTGGTTATAAATTAATGAGACCATTTGTAACAATTAAATTTAAAAAAATAAATATCATCCAGTTGTATTTGGGAAAGAAAAATATTCCAGAAAAAGGTGGTATAGTAGTATGTGGTAATCATAGACATGTAGATGATCAATATAATGCTCTTATCGCAACTAAAAGAGTAGTCCATATGCTTGCTAAAGATGAATACTTTAAAGGTAAAAAAGAATGGTTCTATAGAATGGCTGGGTGTATTCCAGTTGATAGAAGTATACATGATGAAAATTGCTAAAAAGTGAAGCAAGAGAAATACTTAATAATAAAGGAGCAATAGGTCTTTTTTTCCAGAAGGAACTCGTAATGAAGTAACATCTAAAGAAGTAGAAATAGATAAAGTTGCTAAAATACTTGGCATTTCTCACGCTGAAGTACTTGATAAACTTAAAAATAAATGTACAAGAACTACACAAGTTAATTTACTTATAGAGTTATCTAATAATCATAAAAATTACTAAAGATGAGTTAAAAAGATTATATACTTGAACCAGATATATCTTTACTTAAATTATTAAAGAAGAAAAATAATAACTAAAGAAGAATACAAAGAATCATTATTACTACCATTTAAGTTTGGAGCAGTATCTCTTGCGAAGAAAACAAACTCTTTAATTATTCCCTATGCGACAGTAGGAGATTATAATGGAGAACCAAATCAATTAATCACAAGAATAGGTGATCCTATAGATGTATCTAATATGGATTTAGAAGATGCTAACAAGTTACTTCGTGAAAAAAATAATAGAATTAATGCAAAAAAATCTAATTATGGTATATAATATATTTATGAGTGAGGTGTATAATCCATGAAATTTATTTTAACTGCTGGTGGAACTGGAGGTCATATTTATCCAGCTTTATCAGTGCTTGATGAAATAAAAAAGGATAAAAGTAATGAATACTTATATATTGGAACTAAAGATAGAATGGAAAGCGATTTAATTCCAAGCATGGGTATTCCATATGAAGGACTGGAAATATATGGTCTTTCTAAAAACTAATATAATTAGAGATATCAAAAAAATATTAAATGTATTAGTTCTTCATATAAGAAAATGTTTAAAGATAATGGACGAATTTAAACCTGATGCAGTTATCGCATTTGGTGGTTATGTAACTTTACCAGTATGTTTAGCGACTAAGAAGAAAGGAATAAGCGTATTTCTTCATGAACAAAAATATGTTACCTGGTAAAACAAATATATTTTTATCATCTAAAGTAGATGCAGTATTCGTATCATTTAAAGATGGAACTAGAAAAACTTAAATGTAAAAATATATTATATATACAGGAAATCCAGTTAGCCAAAGAGCAATTGAAACAAAAAAAGTATAATAAAAACAGATTTAGGATTTTCTAAAGATAAAAAACTTATAATAATAGTGATGGGTTCTCTTGGTAGTACTTCTGTTAATGAAAGATTACTTGATTTTTTAAGAAGTTATGAAAGAGATGACACTGAAATTTTATTTATAACAGGTAAAAAAAGTTATGCAGATTTAAATAATAATTTAATTGTACCTAAAAAGTACTAAAATTATACCTTTTTTTGAGAATCTACCAAGTCTAATGAAAAGTGCAGACTTAATTATATCAAGAGCTGGTGCTTCAACTATCGCAGAAATAATGGCAACTAAAACGCCATCAATATTAATACCAAGTCCTTATGTAGCTAATAATCATCAATATTATAATGGACTTGATTTAGTTAATAAAAAAAGATAAGTATTCTTATTGAAGAAAAAAAGATTTAGATAAAAAAATACACTTATTAAAGCAATAGATGAAATATTTGATGAAAAATACTTTAAAAAGAAATAAAAAAAGTAATTTAAAAAGAAATAAAAAGATATGTCGTCTAGCACTTTAATAGTAAATAATATTAAAAACTATCATAAAGGAAAAGAATGCAAAAAAAGATTAAGAGAAAAATTTAATTTTTAAGAAATTCTTATTCTTTATAATATTTCTATTCTTATTATATATGTTTATTTCACACTTATTATCTATTAAGACAAAAAAATATAGTTATACTTAATAATAGTTATTATAGTGATGATGATATAATTTATACTTCAGGTATAGAAGATTATCCTAAGTTTATATTATTAAATAGAAAAAAAGATTAAAGAAAAAAATTACTTAATTTAGATCTAATTGAAGATGTTACTATTAAAAAAAGAAATATGGATTTATATTAGAAATTGATATTAAAGAAAAAGAAAAATACTTTTATTATGTAAGAAGTACTGATACATATAAAGCATCTGATAATAATAATTATAAACTTGATAATATAATGGGAGTTCCTACATTAATTAATTATATTCCAGAAGATATAGAGAAAAACTTTGTTAAAAAGTTAAGTAATGTAGATGAGAGTATACTTGATATGATAAGTGAAATAGAATATAGTAAGACTTCATATGATGATAAAAAGATTCTTACTTTATATGAATGATGGTAATATGGTATATATTACTGTATCAAAAAGCAGAACTTTTAAATAAATATGTTGAAATAATAAAAAAAGGTTGATAATAAAAAAAGGGTATATTATATTTAGATAGTGGAAACTATTTTGAGATTAAAGAGAAGTAATTCATAATTTGCTTCTTTTTTTAATATAATTTAATATGGAAAAAGATAGATAAATTTAAAAAAATTCGTTTCTAATCATCCTGAATTTGTAGATTATGTACATAAAAAAATAAAGTAACATGGCAATCTTTTTTTATGAACTTTATGATATATATGGAGAAGATATGGATGTATGGAATAAATATATAAAAAGATGATATAAAAAGATAGTATTAATATAAAAAGGAATATTAAGTACTCTTAAAAAAATATTAATTTAGATTCTCTTGAAGAAAACATTGGTTCACTTCAAAAGGCTATGTCTCTTGTAGAAGAATTAACAAGAGATAGTAAGAAAGATGAAGAAAAGGTAGAAGCAAAAGAAGAAAAGATTGATACTTTCTTTGGGGAAGATAAATAATGTATAAAGAAGTAAAAGAGAAACTTGATAAAGATCCTAGATTTAAAAAGTATTTAAGAGAGAATTCTAACTGGTATAAAGAGCTTAATAGAAATCCATCTTCGTATGATACTTTTTGTTAAAGAAATGAAAAAGAAATATAAACTTAGAACCATAGATAAAGTAGATAATTTTGTTGATACAGTTGATTTAGTAACTAAAATAATAAACCTTTCTAATGAATAGTTTACATTATATATTATTTACAATGTTGTGTATAAAGTTATTGATTTATAATTTTTTTATTAATTTATAATTAATATCGTAAGATTATATACAGAAATGAGATGTTATTTATGAAAAAAAGAAAGTATTATTATATTTGTAATATTGATAGCTTTTGTTATTTTTATTGTTCCAAAATTGATAGAAATATTTAATAATGATAATAAGGTTGATAATAATACAACTACTACTAATATTAGTAATGACAGATTTGTTATTGAAACAAAAAGAATGATATTAAATACTCAACAACAATATATGGGTAATTTTGGCGAATGGGATTATTATGCTTTAGATGGTTCAAAAGATAATAATTTAAATATTATAACTACTAAAGAATGTACATCAACTAGTGGTATTGATGTGCCAATTGATTCTAATGGAAATATTAAAAGAATATTGTAGAATATATAATAATAGTGAAATAATATTAAAAAAAGTTTTTATAGTTACTTTTGATGAATCTAGTGGTGAAATAAAAAAACTGTATATTCATTTGATGGAATACATTTATATAAGTTTGATTCTTCTGTTGATGGTGTATTTGATTTTTGCAAATATTAAATAATCATAAAAAAATTATTTTGTCATAATTCATTGACATATAAATTCTTATAATTTATAATTAATATTGTAAAGATAATATGGAAAGGAATGAGGTATTTATTATGAACAAGAAAGGTTTTACTTTAGTAGAGTTATTAGCTGTTATTGCTATTCTTGCTATATTAGTATTAGTAGCTGTACCAAATGTTTTAGGAATGTTTAACAATGCTAAAAAAAGATACATTTGCTACTGAAACAAAAAGATATGATAAGAATTGCTCAACAACAATATTTAGCAGACTTTGGTAAATGGAATAGTTACGCTATTGATGGTTCAAAAACTGCAACTGAAACATTACAATTTACTGTATGTTCTTCAACAGTTGGACCTGAAACAGTAGTTAAGAAAGATCAAAATGGAAATGCTGTAACAGGCACTAATACAACTACTTATTGCAAAATTAGTAAAGATGCTGGAAATTTGACAAACTTTATAATTACATTTGAACCTTCTAAAGGTGATGTAAAAACTGTAACATCTACTGATGGAACTTATAAATATAATTTTGATTCTTCTACTGATGGAACATTTGATGCTAAAAAGTGTTGTAGCACAAGATTAATTTATAAAAAAATGTTAAATTTAAAAAAATTAATATGTCATTATTATTGACATATTTTTGATAATTTTGGTGACGTTGTAAAGACATTATAAAAAAAGGAGTTGAATGATTATTATGAAAAAACAAGGTTTTTGCTATTGTAGAATTATTAACTATTTTTTTGTTATTATTGCTGTTCCAAATGTACTTAGTATGTTTAATAATGCTAAGAAGGATACATTTGCCACTGAAACAAAAGATATGGTAAGAATTGCTCAGCAACAATTTTTATCTAATTTTGGTAAGTGGAATTATTATGCTATGGAAGGTTCAAAAGATAAAAACTCAAAAATTATAGATACAAAAGAGTGTACAGTATCTAGTGGTCCAGAGGTTATAACTGATTCTAATGGGAAAGTTATAAATGTTAAAAAAAGTATTGTAAAATTAAAAAGAAAAAGGCACTAATTTAAAAAGGCTTTATAATTACTTTTTGATGCTTTAAAAGCAGAAGTTAAAAACTATTTATTCTTTTTAATGATATGTATTATTATGATTTTGATTCTTCTATTGATGGTACGTTTGATATTATAAAAATTAAATAGCCAAAAAGCTTGTATAGAAATATTTTACTAATTTAGTGTAAATGATATATAAATTAAAAAAATATTATTGTCATGATTGACATATTTTTATAATTAAATTATAATTAATATTGTAAAGATAATATAGAAAGGAATGAGGTATTTATTATGAAAAAGACAAGGTTTTACGTTAGTTGAATTATTAGCTGTTATTGCTATTCTTGCTATATTAGTATTAGTAGCTGTACCAAATGTTTTAGGAATGTTTAACAATGCTAAAAAAGATACATTTGCTACTGAAACAAAAGATATGATAAGAATTGCTCAACAACAATATTTAGCTAATTTTGGTAAATATACTAATTATGCCATTAAAGATTCAAAGGTAAGTGAAGCTGCTGATGCTGCTTCTGTAACTACAGTTGATTGTGAAAATAGCCCAGCTGATTATACTTCTAGTAAGTATTGTATAATTTCAAAAAGATGCTGGAAATTTAACTTCTTTTTACGTAGAATTTAATCTTTGCTCATGGTGATGTTAAGAAAGTTTTCTCTTATGATGGAACTTATAAGTATACATTTACTAAAACTGATAGTAATGAATTTAATGCTAAAGATGTTGTAGCACAATAGTAATTATTTAAATAGAGCCTTAGGGCTTTTTTATTTTGAAAAAATATTTTATAATGTTATTGGTGATGTAAAATGAATTTAATAATAGGTAGTCATGTTAGTTTTAATAGTAAGAAACAATTACTTGGTAGTGCACTTGAAGCACTTAGTTATAATGCAAATACATTTATGATATATACAGGTGGTGCTCAAAGTACTATAAGAAGTGGTATAAATGATGAATATACATATGAAGCATTTAAAGTTATGCTTGAAAAATAATATTAATCCTAAGAATGTTATCGTTCATGCTCCATATATAGTTAATTTAGCTAATAAAAAGTGATGAAAAAAATATGAATTTTATATAGAATTCTTAATAAATGAATTAAATAGAGTAAAAAGAATTAGGACTAGATAAAATAGTTCTTCATCCTGGTAGTGCTACTACATGTATAAAAAGAAGAAGCTATTTCTAATATTGCTGAAGGTATAAATAAAAATATATGAAAAAAACTACTGATGTAATGATACTTTTTAGAATATATGGCTGGTAAAGGTAATGAGGTAGGTACTTCTATTGATGAACTTAAAAGTGTTATTGACAAAATAAATGATAAAGATAGAGTTGGCGTATGTATAGATACTTGTCATATGAATGATTCTGGTGTTGATATAGCTAAATTTAACGAATTTTTTTAGATGAATTTGATAGAAAGATAGGCATTAATAAAAATAAAAATGTGTTCATGTAAATGATAGTTTAAATCCTATTGGAAGTCATAAAGATAGACATGCTAATATTGGATATGGCACTATTGGATTTGATAACTTAATTAATGTTGTTTATAATAATAGATTAGAAGGAATACCTTTTTATATTAGAAACACCATATATAAATAGAAATAATAAAAGATGCTTATGCTCCATATAAAATGGAAATAGAGAGTATTAGAAATAAAAAAAGTTTACTGATTTTATTCAATAAACTTTTTTTATATTGGTTATATTTTTTTCTATTATTGTTCTATAAAGATCTGGATTAAAAATTTAATTTATAATTTGAAATATAATTCATGAAATTAGTTTCTAATATCTCTTCATAGTCATTCTTAATAGCATTATATATCATATCTATTTCTTCATTTGATGCTGGTATACATTCTTTACTTAAATAGTTTATTATATCTTGTTTAGTTAGTTTTGATATATAGTTCTTAAGTAGTTCTTTTTTTCAAATAAAAAAACCTCCTACTAATAGTTTATTAGTAAGAGAGTTATTTATTCATTTAAATGTGATATTGCATTAATAAGTGATATTTTTTTCCATATTCATATGTAAGTGCTCCTTGTTCATATATTACGAATGGTTCTCTTAATGGTCCATCACATGATATTTCTATTGAGCTTCCTTGTATGAATGAAGAAGAAGCCATTATTATTTCATCAGTGTAACCTGGCATAGGAGATGGAATAGGGTTAACATTTGCATCTATTGCTCCACTATGTTGGATTCCTTCAGCATATTTGATCATTTGTTCTCTATTATTAAAATATATTAGTTCTACTATATCAGCTCTATGTTCATTATATCTTGGACTTACTTTAAAACCTAGAGTTTCTAATACTTTACTTGTTAGAATAGCAGTTTTTAAAGCAGAAGATACTACAGAAGGTGATAAGTATAGTCCTTGTAAGAATTCACGATTAGCACTTCCACTAGGTCCTACTTCTTTTCCTTCTCCTACCACATTTAATCTTTCAGCACATAACTTTATAAGTTCTTTTTTACCAGCAATATAGCCACCATTACGAGCAATACCGCCACCTAAATTCTTTATTAAACTTCCAGCGATTAAGTCTGCTTTTAGGATTTATTGTTTCTACAAATTCACAGTAGCAATTATCTACAAATATTATTATATCTTTATTTATATTTTTTTGATAAAAACTTATTACTTTATTAACTTTATTTACATCTAATGAATCTCTAAGAGAGTAGCCTCTACTTCTTTGAATATGTATCATTTTAATATTATTATTTTCTATTTTTCTCTTTAATTTTATCATAATCAAAAATCATTATCTTTTTAAATCTATTTCTTTATAATTAATTCCATAACTAATAAGTGAACTGTTATTAGGCTTAATTCCAATGACTTCATGTAATGTATCATATGGAGTACCTGTTATTGTTAAAAGTGTATCATTTGGTCTTAAAATAGCAAATAAAGCAGTACTTATCGCATGACTTCCAGATATTATTTGTGTTCTTACAAGAGCATCTTCAGTATCAAGAATATATGCAAAAATACTTTCTATCTTATCTCTACCAATATCATTATAACCATATCCAGTAGTTCCATTTAAATCACTTTCACTTATATTATATTTATGAAAAAGCATCTAATACTTTTTTTACTATTGTTAAATGTATTATTATCTATTTCACTAAAAAAATATCTATTAATTTTTTTTCTTCATTATTAACTAGTTCTATATATTTTTGATTAAGTTTTTAACATTTTTTTTACCACCATCTATTCTTATAACTGAATCATTTATATAACTTGCATCATTACTAGATATAAAATATACAAGATTAGCAATTTCATTTGGTTCAGCAAATCTCTTAAGTAATATTTTATCTTCTTCTTGTTTTCTAAATTTCGTGTCCATATCTTTATTCATAGGAGTATTTATCCATCCAGGACATATTGTATTAACTCTTATTTTAGGACTTAAATAGTTTGCTAGATTATGACTTAAATTAATTATTCCTGCTTTAGAACTATCATAATCAAGGCTATATTCATAATAAGTATCTATTCCATTTGTTGAACTTATATTTATAATACTACTATTATCATTCATTATAGTAGACATTATTTTTAGATACAAGAAATGTTCCAACTAAATTAACTTCTAATATTCTCATATAGTTTTCTTTTTGTTTTATCACTAAATGTTGTATCAATCGCAATACTAGCATTATTTACTAAAAACATCTAATTTATTAAATTTATTTATTATTTCTTGTCTTAAATTTTCTATATCTTCTTCTTTTTGATATATCACACTTTATTACTAAAGATTCAGTATTATATTTATCTTTTATTTCTTTTTGTAATTTTATTGCTTCATCTTTATGACTATTGTAAGTAATAATAGTATTATATCCCATACTTGCATATTTTCTTATTATTGATGCTCCAAGTCCTATACTAGAACCTGTTACTAAAACACACTTTTTTTATTCATATTTCCTCCGTTTTTTTCGTATGTATTTTATCATGTTTAATGATTTTTTTCTCAATAAAAAAACATAAAAATCTCTTGTCATTATTTGTTTTATTTGTTATAATCTCTATGTAAAAAAGGAGGAAACCTATAATGGCAAAAGAAAGAAAAATAGAGAAGGTATTGCATTACAATGTACTGTATGTAAAGAAATTAATTATTTAACAAGTAAGAATAAAAAAAGAATACTGAAGGAAAAAAATGGAAATTAAGAAATTCTGTTCTAGATGTAATAAAAACAACTGCTCACAAAGAAAAGAAAGCGTAGGTATTTAATATATGTTTAATGTTAATGATATTAAAAAAATGGCATGACTATTAAATATGAAGGAGTTATCTATCAAGTAGTTGAATTTCAACATGTAAAACCTGGTAAAGGTAGTGCTTTTGTTAAAACTAAACTTAAAAATTTAAGAGCTGGTACTACTCAAGAAATTACATTTAATGCTGGTATTAAGATGGAAAAGGCTGATGTACGTAAGAATCAACTTTCATATTTATATAATGCTGGTGATAAGTATGTATTTATGGATAATAATACTTATGATCAAATTGAACTTGACGCAAAACTTATTGGTGATGATGCTAAATTCTTAAAAGAAGGAATTAATGTTGAATCAATGAGTATTGAAGGAGAAATTATTGGAATTAGTTTACCTGAAAAAAAGTTTCTTATAAAGTAATTAGTGCTCCTGAAGCAGTTAAAGGAAATACAACAAGTACTGCACAAAAAGATGTTACTATTGAAACTGGTTATACTTTAAAAAGCTCCATTATTCATTTCTGAAGGAGAAGAAATCGTTATAACTACTCGTGATGGTAAATATTTTAGTAGAGCATAAGACTAACGTGAAGTTAGTTTTTTTCTTTGATTTTATATAAAAATGTGATATAATAAACTTATTAATTAATGAATAGGAGTTCTAGAATACATGAAAGATAAATTTAATTTAACAAGAGAAGAAAAATGTTGTTTTTATTGCTAAAAAGAAACATTGTTGATTATATATGGAAGAGTGCAAATTTAGAAGGAATAGGTGTTACATATCCTGAAACTCAAGTAATATATGATAATGGTATTGTAAATGGACTTAAAGTTGATGATATTATTGCTATAAACAATTTGAAATATGCATGGAATTTTATTCTTGAAAATGAAGATATAAATTATGATTATAATGTTTTATGTTATATTCATAAGTTAGTAGCTGATAAACTTGTTCCATCTACTGTACTTGGAAAAAAATTAGAACTACACCAGTTAATATTGGTGGTACAACATGGAAACCAGCATTTCCAATAGAAAGTAAGATTAAAGAAGAATTAGAAGAAATATTAAATGGTGAATATGAATCTAAGACTGAACTTGCTATTGTATGTATGTTATATGTTATGAGAAAGCAAATGTTTATTGATGGTAATAAACGAGTGGCTATGTTATTTGCTAATAAAATTATGATAGACAATGGTTGTGGAATAATATCTATTAGTCAAGAATTACAGTCATTATTCTATGAAAAATTGATTAAGTATTATGAAACTGGTGAAATGGATGAACTAAAGAAATGGATTTACGATAACTGCATAGATGGAATGAATCTAAAATAACAAACAATTAATTATAAAAGAATTGACAATATATTAAAAATAATATATACTTTTTGTTATTAAATGTTGATGAAATTATTAGTATTTATAGAAATAATCTATAGAGAGTTAGTGGTTGGTGGAAACTAATGAATTTTTATAAAGAAGTTACTGATTTTTGAATTTAATGGTGATGCTTTATAGTCATAAGAGAGATAGTTTAACTATAAAATAAGGTGGTACCACGGCAATAGTCGTCCTTTGATACCATCTTTTTATTTTGGAGGTAAAAATGAGAAAATTTGAGAAGATTAGTTTTGAACAATTTAAGAAAGATATTAGTGATGATAAAGAACTATATGAAAGTTATTTATTACCAAAAAGAAGTACTAAAAATAGTGCTGGATACGATATAGCTAGTTTAGAAGAATATACTTTAAAACCAGGAGAAGCTCATATATTTGTTACTGGACTTAAAGTAAGTATGAATAGTGATGAAGTTTTTATATTTATATGGAAGAAGTTCTTTTGGATATAAATATAATATTACACTTGCTAATAGTGTTGGTGTTATTGATAGTGATTTTTATAATAATGTTGATAATGAAGGACATTTTAAAGTTAAACTTATTAATCATGGTGATACAGAAGTAAAAAAATTAATATAGGAGATAGAATTGCTCAAGGAATATTTATGAAGTATTTAACTGTTGATGATGAAGAAGAAATAGAAAAATGAAAGAACTGGTGGAATTGGTTCTACCAATAAGGAGGGAAAAAATAATGACATTTTTTTGAAGAATTAAAATGGAGAGGGCTTGTTAAAGATATAAGTAGTCCAGATTTAGAAGAAAAACTAAATAATGAGAGCTTAACATTTTATTGGGGAACAGATCCTACAGCTGATTCATTACATTTAGGACACTATAGTTCACTTGTAACAGCAAAAAGATTAATGTTACATGGACATAAACCTATACTTTTAGTAGGCGGAGCTACAGGATTAATTGGAGATCCTAGACCTACATCTGAAAGAGAAATTATATCTAAAGAAACAGTAGAAAAAAATATAGAAGGATTAAAAAGACAAGTTACAAGATTATTAGATAATAAAGCAGAAGTAGTAAATAATTATGATCGGACTAAAAATGTTACATTCTTAGATTTCTTAAGAGATATTGGAAAGTATATTAATGTTAACTATATGCTTAATAAAGATATAATAAGTAGAAGACTTGAAAGTGGTATTACATATGCAGAGTTTTCATACACATTACTTCAAGGATTTGATTTTCTACATTTATTTAAAGAGAAAAACTGTACACTTCAAGCAGCAGGGTCTGATCAATGGGGAAATATTACAACAGGTATAGAACTAATTCGTAAAATAGAAGGTACTGAAGCATATGGATTTACAATGCCATTAATACTTGATAAAACAGGTAAAAAGTTTGGTAAAAGTGAAGGAAATGCTTTATGGCTTGATAAAGAAAAAACTAGTCCATATTTAATATACCAATACTTACTTAATTCAGATGATTCTAAAGTTATTGAATACTTAAAAAGTATTTACATTCTTAAATAAAAGAAGAAATAGATGCTTTAGAAGAAAAAAAGTTAAAAACAGAACCAGAAAAGAGAGAAGCACAAAAAAACACTTGCATATGAAGTAGTGAAAGATTTACATGGAATAGAAGAAGCAGAAAAAGCAAAGAAAACAAGCGAAGAAGTATTTACTAAAGGATATAGTAGTGAAGGAATGCCAAGTGAAACAATTGAATATAAGGACAATATGAATCTTATGGATATACTTGTTATGACTAAAATAACTACATCAAAAAGTGAAGCAAGAAGACTTATCATTGGTAATGGAATAAGTGTTAATAATGAAAAAAAGAATTGAACCCAGAAAGAATATTTACAAAAAGAAGAAATTAATGATTTAATAATCAGTAAAGGTAAAAAGACACATATTAAAAGTTAACTTAGTAAAAATAGTTAACTTTTTTTCTTTAAAAATAAATTATTTATGTTATATAATTTAATAGTAAGGACGTGATAAAAATGAATAAATTAAGTAAAGATAGAGAATGGTATATTAATTTAGTTATATGTTTATGTGCCTTTTTAAGTCTTGAGATATTTCCATTTATAGTATCAAGTACACTTAAGAATGTTATTAAGAATGGTGTTATACTTAATCTTATAAATAGTGCTCTTATGATTTCATTTTTTTGATATTCTTATTTTTATAAAGATTTAAAAAGTTGAATTTAAGACGTTTAAAAAAAGAATTTAGGTTTTTTTCACTTAAAAACAGGGTTTAAATATTATATAATGGGAATAGGTGCGATGGTTTTATCATCTTTAGTTATTACAAATTTCACAGGTGGAACATCAGCAAATGAAAGCAGTGTACGTGAATTACTTCTTGCAAGTCCTATATTTATGCTTATTAATATTTCATTACTTGCGCCTATAACTGAAGAATTAATATTTAGAAAAAAAGTATACAACCTCTTATTAAAAAAATAAATGGGTAAGAGCAATTATTTCGGCTTTTATTATTTGGTGGTGCTCATTTACTTACTGGAGATGCGATTAGACTTGTTGATTTATTATTTTTTTACTTCCATATGGATCACTTGGATTTGTATTTAGTCTTATGGATAGTGATACTAAAACAACATTTACATCAATTACATATCATGGGATACATAATGCCATTACTGGAATATTACTTTTACTTGTATCTAGTATAGGAGTTGCTATTTAATGGAAAAAGGTAAGAAAGAAGAACAAGAAAAGGAAGAAAAAGTAGAAAAGAAAAGTCATTTCTTTATAAAATTCTTAATGTTTATTATAGTTATTTTATGTTCTTTATATTTCTATTCTAAATATGTTGGTGTAAAAAGGATTAAAAAGTAAAAAGAATATAGAATTAATAGTGAAATATTAAGTGATAACTTTGATGGTATTAAAAATAGTACATTTTAGTGATATACTTTATAATTCTACTTTTGATTTAGATGACTTTAAAGAATTAGTGAGTAATATAAATAAGTTAAAACCCGATATTATAGTGTATACAGGAGACCTTATTTATAGTAAAAAAATAAGTAATAGTGATAAAGAAAAAGATTATTGAATATTTAAGTTCATTAAATGCAAGTATTGGTAAATATGCAATATATGGTGAAACTGATTATAATTATAGTGAATATGAATATGTAATTACAAAAAAAGTGATTTTAAATTACTTAGTAATAGTTATGAAGAAATATATTATAAAAACTAATGAGCCTATGTATATAGTAGGACTTCAAGTAGTGATAAAGAAGAAGTTAATTTAGACGAATCATTTAAGTTTTATAAAGAAGAAGATAGAAAATATATAATATGTTTAGTTCATGATGGTAAAACTATTAAGTATATAGATGATAGTACTTATGAAGTTGATTTAATACTTGGAGGACACTCTTTAAATGGCAGTATAGATGTACCATATTATGGAGCATTATTTTTTTTAGATGATTTATCTTATAAGTATTATAGTGAACATTATGAAAAAAAGGCATTACTAATATTTATATTTCAAGTGGACTTGGTACTAGAAAAATATCATTATAGATTTAATAATAAACCTTCATTTAATTTATATCGTTTAAAAAGCACAGAAGTAACTGTGTTTTTTTCATAAGATATACTAGAGGTGAATTATGTATAGTAATGTAAAATATTCAAAAGATAGATTTGGATTTGCTGCTCCATTCTTACTTGGTGCTTTAACTGGTGGTGTAGCAGTAGGTGCTTTTAATCCTTATAGACCAAGACCAGTATATTATAGTAATCCTTATCAATATCAATATTATCCTTATTATTAATTTAAGTTTATTTAATGAAGGAGAAAAATCATAAACATTTTCTCTTTTTAATATGGTATAATACACCTTATATTGAAAGGGAAAAAAACTATGGAGAATGATAATATTCAAATAACTTTTAATGATATAAAATTATATAAAAACTAAAAAAACTAATTAATACTTTGAAAAAAATTAACTGATGAACAAATAGACATAATGGTAGATTCAAGCGTAATTGAATTTATTTCAGATCTAGATGTTAATACTATTAATTCTATTTTTTTAGAAATGTAAATGCTAATATGCAAAAATAAATTATGGACTAATGATAAAATACAAAGAATATTGATTTTAGGTACAACAAATTTAGATAGTTTTATTAGTACTGAACAGACTATAAGAAATCTTGAAAATTTAAATAAAGTTATAAAAATCACAAGCTATAAAAAGATCAAATATATTGTAATAAATATTTAATATATATTGTTATGAAAAAGTGATAAAATTGAAAATAGATTTTTTTAATTCATTTGATTTAAAAAAAGTTTTTTTGATGCTGATTATACAAAGTGAAGAATTTAATTCATTAAAAAGCTGATAAGCAATTAAGAGTAATAGAGAAATTAAATGGTTATACTAAAGAGATACTTCTTCCTCCTGATTTTAGAAAAAAAGATATAAGAATATAGAAAGTATTTTATTTATTTCTGATGTAGATAAAATTGATAGTGACATATTAGAACAGTTAACAGAAGAAGAATTGTTTTTTTCTTGATTACATTAATAAGAATGTTGATAATAATAACGCTTTAAAAAAAGATATATTTTTAGATAGTGTAGGAACAAATGGTAAATCATTTGAAGAACTCTTTGCTGATATAAAAAAAGAAAGAAGAATCAATAAGAGAAAAATACGAAATAACTTTAGATGTCAAGACTTTTTATAGACGAGTAACTTTAGAAGAAAAAAATATATCATATTTTATTAAATGAAGTTCATGAGGAATTGATTAAAGAAAAAAACTTTTAAAAATATTTACTTTGTCGTATATTAAAAAAATAGTTCTATTGATCCAGAAAAAAATGTATAACACTTTAAAAAAAGAAATTTAAATAATAGATTGATAAGTTATATGGATATAAAAATGTTTAACCGATAATTATGATGAAGCAATGAAAGATATGAGATTAATGTTTTATTTGAAGTTTAATATAGCGCTTTTTAAATGCTAGATATCTCCATGGTATAACTGTAGAGCAACTATCTAAAGTAAATGTTAAACATATTAATAAATTAGTTAAATTTTTTTAGAAGATAAGACACAAGATGAATTATCAGCAATATATGGTGTATGTATAAAAAAATGTATTTTTATATTTGGATATGAAAGAAGTATTGATATATTAAGTGGTAATTTTCGGACAATATAATAGAATATTTTTTTAGATAATGTTGCTAAAACTGATGTAACAAGAATTGAAATGCAAGCAGAAGGAAATAAATTTTTTTACCAATTATAGATAAAAAGATTCATTAACTTTATGTTTGAAACTCCAAAGAATAATCATTTTATAGATATGTTTAATAATAAAGATTCAGAATTATATAAAAACATGGTATTATTTATATAATAATTATGATGAAGTATTAGAAAAAAATGTCATAATGAAATTACATTAAAAGAAAGTAAATGCAATATTAGAAACAGAAAAAAATATGATATAGATAGAAAAAAATAATAACTCCAGATAATTACTTATTAAATAATAGTAGTTTCTTAGAAAATATTATTTTAGGAAATAAGACACAATATAGCAATAATGAAGTATTAAGAAAAATTGTTCAAATATATTCACAAATGAAGCAAAGAGTAGAATCTAGTATTCCATATGTAAAAGGAGTTTCATCAAGTGGTTATACTTATGAAGTTATGAAATTAGATGACATACAAATATTTGAATTAGGTTATAAAGCTAATTGTTGTATTAGAACACTTGATATAGCACATAATCATTTATTGCATGCAGCACTTTGTAGGAATGGTAGAGTATTAATAATATATGATAAATTAGGTGATGTAGCAGCATTTTCTCCATTAAAAAGAAATGGAAATGTTTTAATAGCAAACAGTATCGAATGTGTAAATAAAGCAGAAGGAATTAATACCTATTCAATATCTAATGCATTTAAAGAAGGAACTAAGAAGATAGTAGAAGTTACTAAACAAAGTAGGGAACCAATTAATTTAGTATGTATAGGTAGTGAATCAAGCTTAAAACCAGATACAACACCTTTTCCAAATGAATATCCAACTCCAACTATATTTGAAAAAGATGATGAAGCGTACAGAAACACTGATGTTTATCATAAAAACTTTAGATGTTGTATATAAAGATAGTGATTTTGATTTTAAAAAAATATTAAATCAAAAAAATCCAGATGTTTCATATATGGATCCTAGAGATGAAATAAAAATTTGTTGATTTTCTTGAAAGCAGATACAATAACAATAGTGAAAAAAAGTACTTGATGTAATCAATTCTATAAATTATTCAGTTGACCCTTCAAACTATATACCGATGAATAAATACTTTATAAGAAGAGTTTATTATTCTAAAGATTGGTATATAGCAGAAACACGAGAAGGAATAATTGGCAATTGTTTAGAAAAATGATTTTAGAGCAAGAGAAGAATTTAATAGTTATATGGAATTGTTAAATAAAGGAGAACAACCAAAAAAACATTAAAAAAAGAATTATAGAAAAAAATTCTTATTACAAAAAAATAAATACCATTTTGCTAAAAATATTTTCATAGTTTAATATATTGATTTAAAAATATTTTTATGTAGTATAATATGCCTACTTTGTGGGGAATATTATGGAAAAAGAGAAAAATAAAGAATTATGTAAAAAAATGTGGTGGATTTTGTTGTATAAAAATCCGGTTGTGATTATAGTGCTAAAGACTTTGATGATTTAAGATATGATGCATTATATAATATATTAATGGAAGGTAAAACATCTATAGTAGCTTTTCTATCAGTTGAAAAGAATAAATTTGGACGTGAATATGTAACACCATTCTTATATTTAAGAGCTAGAAATACAGGTAGAGATGCAGTTGATTTATTAAGTTTTAAAACAAAATGCTCACTTCTTACTGAAAATGGATGCGAATATGATGCATCAAAAAGACCAAGTGGAGGATTAAATTTAATACCTGATGAAAATGGATGTTATCCTCTTGAAGATCCACTTGAGATTGTAATGACATGGAAAAAAACTATCAAAAGGTACTTGCTAAACTTGTTAAAAGAATAACTGGTAAATCAGTAGAAAAAAACAGCTTGAATGTGACATAGAAAAATTATTTAATGATATATTAAATGAGAATCTTGAAAATGTTACTTATAGAGAAAGACATGAAATAGGTCCTCTTGTTACAAAAATTAGCTCATATGTATCCAAGCATTTTACATAAATCAGTAAGTAAAAAAACAAAGTAGTGAACTTATCTTACAAAAAGAAATAATATTATAATAGTAATTCTAATATACTGGAATTACTATTTTTTTACTTCTGTATATAAATTTAATTTAGAAGTATATTTAATCGTGCCATTATGTAATTCAATAATTTCTTTAGACAAACAAAGGCCTAGACCAGTACCAAATGATTTCTTTGAATAGAATGGAGTAAATAAATTATCAATAGTTTCTTTATCCATACCATGTCCATTATCTTTTATAATTGTTATTAATTTATTATTTTCTATATAACTTTTTTTATATCAATTTTTTTCCATTATCACTTAATGCCTCAGTAGAGTTCTTAAGTATATTTATAAGCACTTGTTTCATTCTATTATAGTCAACATTAACAAATAATTCTCTAGAAGAACTTATATTTATTTTAATATTTTTTTATCATTAAAAAATGGTAATATAGTTTCTTTAGCTTCCATAAGTAAATCATAATAATTAATATTATTCTTTTTTTAATATCTAAATGATTTATAGAAGAAAAAGTCTTTTAAAAACATTTAATGCATTTTTCTACTTCTATTTCTAATATATTTTTTTATATTTTATACACTTCTCACTATCATATGGATCAAATATACTTAAATATCCTTTTATTACTGCAAGAGGATTCTTTATTTCATGAGTTACTTTAAATATACTTGTCTTAATTATCTTATTATTTTCTATATCTTCAAGAGTATAATATAATTTCATACGTTTTTTTAAGTAATATTATTAGGTTATATATTAGATATATACTTATTAAAAAAATATGATATTATAGTTATTAAGTAAAAAAACATATATATTATATTAAGTATTGTATATGTACTTATAAAAATCTTTTTTTATTCTTAATAACGAAATATAGAATAAATAAAATAACATAATAACTTAATGAGTAAAAAAATATTTATATCAAATAGATATAGAGTAATAAATATATTTATTAAAGATAAAAATATATTTAATTTATATTTATCAAATATGAATGATAACACGATAGGTAAGGTTATATAATAGATATATTCTATCTTAA
This sequence comes from Clostridium sp., assembly GCA_022010095.1. Taxonomy (GTDB): domain Bacteria; phylum Bacillota_I; class Bacilli_A; order RF39; family UBA660; genus CAG-1000. Next base: position 383,104 of record CP091739.1, on the reverse strand, counting down.
ATATTCTAATAAATACATATAAACATAAAAAAATATATAAGTAATATAGTAAGTTCTGATGTAACATTATTATGTAGTTTATTTATTTCATCTTTTATATGAAAAGAATATTATATATATCATAATCGAGTATTATAACTATACTATTAAAGATATAATTTATTTCTATATGATTCATTTTATTCACCATCTATATCTTAACACAATCAATTTGTCGAATTTTTGTCGAATTATGTCAAAAAAAAAATTGAATTTCTTATTTTAAATCAGTCATATATTTTTTTAATTTGTTTTTGAATTAGGTCCTAATATAATTTTTAAGTTCATTATCAATTTCAACTATACCTTTAGCTCCTAATTTTTTTGTATTCCTTCTTTGTTTACAATACTTGTATCTTTAAGTCTTACTTTAAGTCTTGATAGATTTATTTCAGCGTCTATTATATTATCTTTACCACCTAGGTATTGTATTAACTTATTAATTTCAATATGAAAAATCTTTTTCTTTTCATTTTGATTACTATAAGTGATACAATTAAACATACAAGAATTATAATTACATATTGCCAGTAATTTCCCATTATTTTCCTCCTTTGAATTCTACTATATAATTATTTATTTTATCTTTGAAATTATCTATATTATTTTTGATTCCAATATAATGATGGAGTAGTGTTACCATTTATAATTGATGTTTCATTATCAGTATACATTATTTTACCATCTTTAATGATAACTAAATATGGTACTGATATATATAAGTTTCCTTCGTCATTCATCATTAAATATTTTTCAAGTAAATTTACTAGTTTTTTATATTTAATATTGTTACTTTGTCTATCTTTTTTAATATCATAATATATTATTTCTTTTATATCATTATCTTTAGCAACTTCATTTAAGTATTTAGCATAGTAGTTAGACCAAGTATTTTCTTTTAAAAACCCATAAATATTATACCACTTTTTATCAAATGTATCTAATACTTCATCAATATTACTATATTTATATACATTTTTCTTTGTTTACTAAACTATATTCTTCATTAAAAATTTTTTTATTATTATTTATATTTTCATTTTTTTACTAAAGTGATTATATATTAAATAAGCTCCAACTATAGCCATAATTATTATAAGCATTATACTGCTTTTTTTCTTCATAGTTCACATCCTTACCATTATATTTTTATCATATTATTATTTATTATAAAAAAGTTATTTATAGAATTGTTTCATTATTGCTTCATTTTTTTATGTTTAACATAATATTTTTGTATCAATTAAATTATTCATTAACTCTTTGAATGTTTTTCTCTTTTTTTCTATTTTGAAATTTAACATGTGTAAATTCAGGATTAATTCTTGTTTTTTTATTCTTTTTCATATAATCAAGTAATGCGACTATGCATGCGATAGTGATTATGCATCCAAAAAAATATTGATGTATATATTTGTATTTTTCAATAAGATGTTTTTATTATATTATTATTTGTATTAAACGCATTTAAGCTTAAAAAGTGCAAAAACTTAATATTACAAATATATCAAGTATTACTGTTTTAATTTTACCAATGATGCTTGATTGAACATTACCACCAAATCTATAAGTAGAGTAGTTAGTATATAATATTGAAAGTTCAAGTATTAGTGGAGCAAACATGATATTATATTCTATACCAAGTATTATAAATGATATACCATTTAATAATTTGTCACTAAATGCATCTAACATTGAACCTAAAAATGTTGATATTTTAAGTTTTCTTGCTAAAAAAAGCCATCGATTGCGTCTGTTAAAAAGTATTATTGTAATTAAAGCACATACACTAGGACCATGATATGCATATATAAATGGTAATGCAAAAGCACCTAATAATCTTGTAGTAGTTATTAGATTTACAAATACAAGTTCAATAATTTTTTTAATGCACTATATTTCATAAGTATTATTTTTATGAAATATTATTTTATTTGTCAATGCAAATATTTTTGTGATATAATTAGACACATATGGGGATGCATTGATTCGACAGGATTATGTTTGGGTAGAATGCAAGTAGTAGGCGTACTTTAAACGTAAAAACAAAATAATCGGAAACGATTTTAATTTCTCTCCAGCTTTTGCTTAATTAAGTAAAACGGAGCTTCCACTTTTAACTTTTGTTCACGAGTTTTAAGAGGGGAGTCATAAAGTGAACTATATTATAAATTTGTTAGTGGTTTATAACGAATGATTAGCAAACTTTGAATAGTAAGAGAAGTTGGCAATCTACATTATTATTCGAGAATAAAAACCAACTAAACTTGTAGATGTTCTATTGGAATGAATCTTGGACAGGAGTTCGCTACTCCTCATCTCCACCAAATGTGTTAATTTAGCCCTAAACGTGGGCTTTTTTTATTTGTGATTTATCATTTTAAACATACTATCAAACACAGTTTTAGTATCACTATAAAAAAATAATTATGTAGCAATTTCATTTAAATAATGTTATATTACTTCTATAAGGAGATAGTAGTTATGGGAACACTTTATCATGGAAGTTCAGTATCTGGACTAAAAAAATTAGAACCAAGAAAGTCAACACATGGAACTTATGTTTATGCGACTAAATATGAAGAATTAGCAGTATTATTTATGAGAAAATGTGGTGATGACTTAACTTATACTTTATATAGAGATAATCAAGATGGACCATGGAAATTAATTGAAAGAGTACCAAATGCATTTAAAGCAATGTATTCAAATGAGTCATCATTATATACTGTACCTGATACCACATTCAAAGACATACATACTGGATTTTCTGAATTAGTATCTACAAGTGAAGTAGAAACTTTAAGTGAAACACGTATTTCAAATGTATATGATAAAGTAAAAGAACTTGAATCATCTGGTAAAGTAGAAATATATAGATTTCCAAATAGACCAAATGTAATACCAGAAGATGACAGTGATTTAGTAATGAATCAAATCAAACAAAATGAAAGAAATCATAAAAGGCTAACTAAATCTTCATTTAAAAAGACTACTATTTTTTTGCATCCAAATGCACTTGAATCAATTAATAAAGAACTATCTAAAAATAGGAAAAAAAGCCATTTGATACAAATGATATAGTAGATGTTTTTTTGAAGAGTTCTTAGTAAGACAAATGCTTAATCCATCACATGAACAATTTATTGAATCCTCTTATCTTATGATTTCTAAAAATTATCCTTCATTAGAATCAGTTATTAAAAGTAAACTAGACATTTTAAATGGTTCAAAGAAAGAAAAAATATCATTTATCCTTGATACTATATATAAGAGATTTAAAAGATTTTCCAAAAAGAAAAAAATTTGATGATATAAAGAACTATTATCTTAATTCTAATAAAAAGCGATGAAGATATATGCAAAGAAATAAATAATCAAGTTGTAAGAATAAGTATGATGGAGAGTCTTGTATCAAAAAGATATACCAAGTGATGTCTTATCAAATAGTATTATATTTATCGGACCAATGGGTTCATTAAAATCTTCTACTTCAAGTGTGGTGAGTTCGAGTGTTAAATATGCCTAAAAATTTCATTAGATGATAGAGAAACTCTTAAAGAATATTATAACAAAAAGAAGTGAATTTGAAGATTTTTAAAGATTTTGAATTTTATTTATCAAGTTCAGTTTTAACAAATCTAAAAGTACCAGCAATAATAGACTTTGGAGCAGGACACTCTGTATATGAAGATCCAATAATGTTTTTATGAATTTCAAAAAAACTAATGAGTAGATTTTCAAATGTAGTATATATGATTCCAAGTTTAGATAAAGAAGAATCAATTCAAATATTAAATGAAAGATTATTAGAAAGAAATCCTAATGAAAGTCCTGAAACATTTAATGCTAATAAACATTTTATTAATATGCCTTGTAATGAAGGAGTATCAACTATTAGAGAAGTTACTGGTAGTAAAGACATTCAAGAAATATGTGATGAAGTTATAAGCAAGATTCAAAATAAAGAATATAAAAAAATCTATATATAGAAGAAGAACAACATAAAAATTTAATAATAGCTCTTTAAAAAAGAGTTTTTTTCTTTTGATATAATTTTATTGTTGTTAATATTGCCCTGTGGCCAAGTGGTAAGGCTCTGGACTCTGACTCCAGCATGCATAGGTTCGAATCCTATTGAGGCAACCAAGCCGAAATAGCTCAATTGGTAGAGCAACTGAATCGTAATCAGTAGGTTGGGGGTTCGATTCCTCTTTTTGGCACCATAAAGAAATTTTTATTGTATTATATAAATGTTAAAATTAGTTGCGTAATTTCCATAGAATATTGGTAGAATATACTTACTTAAAATGCTATTATCTTTTTGAAAGGAGAAAGTATGAATTTAGGAAATAAAATAATGACTTTAAGAAAAAAAGAATAATCTTTCACAAGAAGATTTAGCAGAGAAAGTAGGTGTAACAAGACAAACAATATCCAAATGGGAACTTGAAGAAACAACGCCAGATATTAATCAAGCAAAGAAACTATCTATGATATTTAATATAAGTCTTGATGAACTTGTTAATAATGATGTAAATAGTATATTAATAGAAAAAAAGTAAGTAATACAGAAAGACTAGCTGGTATAATTATTAAGATATTAAAGGTATCAGGGCATATTACTTATATTATTTATTGTTTTAATGCTTACATTACTTATAATGCTTAGTTTTAAAAGATTTAATAATGATAGAGTTATAGTTGGAAAAGCTAGTGTTTCTTGTAAACTTAATAGTGAAGAATATTTATATGAAGTTGAATATAATAAAAACTATCAAGTTATCAATGCTGGAGGAGATGCTTTTATACCTAATCATATAGATGTTGAAAAATATGAAGACATTAATCAAATTATTGCTCATATTGAAGATTATTTTAGTGAACATAATGGTTCTTGTGAAGTTAATTATTCAAAATTAAAAATAACAGGTTGTAATTAGTGCAACTTGTTTTTAAATAGATGTGTGTTATAATAAATAACTAAAGTGAGGTATGTTATGAAGAAAATTGATGTATTAGAAAATGAATTATATGGATGCATATATACTATTCCAAGACTTAAAAACTATGATAAAATATGGTCTAAAATAAGTAGTGATAAAGAAATATTAAAGGAAGCAATAACTATCACTAGAGATAAATTTGACGAAAACGACACTGTAGTTGCTCCTACTATATGCTATTCAATATTATTTGATTATGAACAAGTAGATAAAGAAGTATATGAAGATTTAGTAAGAAGTATATATAGTAATAGAGATATTGCAAGAATTGTTATGGATGGAGCATCTAATGGTGGAAACTCATTCTTACTTATGACTTTATGGAATCAAAATTTAAAATTAACTGAAGAACAAAAAGCATTCGCAGTAGATGAAGCAATGAACAAGATAGGTACAGTTCGTTACCAAAATAATAGAGATGAATATAATAAAGCTTTAAAAAAATAAAGGAATAAATGATAAAATGACTATTAATATTCCTGATACTAATATTCCAATTGGACTAGAAACATATTATATGCGTATTAATTATTTAACATCATTACTATCAAGAACACAAGCACATGGAAAAGGAGAATTTGATATTAGATTTTGGATTCTTAGGAATCCTAATTGGTCAAATCTTGAAAAAGAAAAACTAGTTCATGATTTTTGGTATGATGAAGAAGATTTCAAAACATGCTTAATAGAATGGGAAAGTGCTATTATAAATGATCCTGTAAACTTTAAAGATTCAGAATTCTTATTTGAAACATTTGATATTTATGAATGTACATATCAAATGTTATTAGAATTTTATAAAGATAAAAGAAACTGCAGATAGAATATATGATGAAATAGAATTTTGTAAAAACTATGCGTAAATTAAGAAAAATCTTCAAATAAGAAAGAATATGTACCTAGAAAAAGAAATTTAATAAAAATATTAAAAAAATAAGTTAACATATAGTTAGTTTTTTTAAATATAACTATGCTATAATTATTTTTAGTATTTAGAATATTAGAGGTGCAGTATGAAAAAAATATATAAAAATTATTTAATGTTAGTAAGTTTATTGATAATACCAAATATTATTTTAGCAAGTACTAATAATACAATTTCTCTTTATGATGCAGTATTTTATGAAGCATTTACTACAATATTTGCTATTCCTTTTGTTTTAAAGCCATTATCAAAATTATTTTCAGAAACAGAAAGTGAAAAGCTTTTTTGGAAATTATTTGGTATTAGAGCACTAATATTGATTATATTTGATCTATTTATCTCTACTAATATATATAAAAACTGATATGTTAGTAATAGCTATTTTTTTGGAATATTTATTGTACCTGTATGTAGTATAATAAAGAAAAAAAGATCCTTATAAAAAAATGTACAATCTGTGCCTAATATAACAGTAACATCACAAATGGCTAATAAAACAGAAACAGAAGTTATCATCAAATGCGCTAAATGTGGCAATGTAATGAATGTTAATGACAAATTTTGTACTAATTGTGGTGAAGCATTTAGTGGTAATAATGCTATCGTTAGTGAAGAAGTTGTAGAAGTAGTAGATCCATCTAAATTTGATATAATCTTTCAAGCAAAAGATGATGATAAACTATTAGAAGCATTTATATATAGAGAACTTAAAAAAGCAGAACTTAATCTTGATACTACACTTATACCACAAGAATTAATGAAAAAGAAAAAAATATCTTTAATATTATATTTTTCAGTATTGATATTTGTTTATATATCTCTTATATTCTTTTCACTTTCCACTTATAACATATATTATAGGTATAGTAATATTATTTATATTATCAAAATTAACTAAAAAAATATAATTTGATGAATTATTTAAAGAAAGAGGTTAAATCAAGACCAGGTGAAAAAAATATCTAATATAATTATGAATACTAAAGTTTCATTAATTGAAGATACTAGCAAAAAAAGAAAAAAATATAGTATTTATATTAATCGCAGTTATTATTCCTCTTGTAATATTCTATGAACCTAGAATATTGTATGAAGAAACAACTGGTGGTTATGCAGTTAGATTTTATACTTTTGGACTTACTAATTATAAAACTGCAACTATACCTGAAACATATAAAAATATAAAAAAAGGTTGTTGAATTAAGAGGTAATACATTCTCTAATATGCCATTTTTAGAAAGTGTTAGCCTTCCAAATACTATTAAAGAAATAAGGGGTCAAGCTTTTAAAAATGATAGAAAACTAACAACAGTAAATATTCCATCAAGTTTAGAGTACCTGGGAGGTGGTCCTTTTTTTATAATTGTACTAGCATTACTGAAATAATGCTTCCTGATACATTAACTGAATTAGGTGGAGAAGCATTTTATAATGCAAGTTCTCTTAGATATATAAAACTATCAGAAAATCTTGTTGAAATAAAAGGAAATACTTTTTGAAGAATGTACATCTCTTACTAGTATTGTAATTCCTGATAAAGTTACTAGAATAGGAGGACATGCATTTTATCATAATACTTCATTATCAAGTGTTACAATATCAAAAAATAGTAAACTTACTGAAATAGGATCAAGTGCTTTTAGATTATGCCCAAATCTTAGAAATATAATATATCCATGCAGTGCTTATGTTAATGAAAGAGCATTTAAAGAAAGTCCTACAAGCGTACAATGTTATAGATAGAAAGAGTGATAAACATGAATAATACAAAATTTATACATCTATTATATGTTCCAACTATGGCATGTAATATGGCATGCAAATATTGTTATCTTGAAGATAATACAAAAAGATGAATATAGTAATATTGATTCTATTGAAACATTAAAATATGCGATTAATAAATTCAAAAAAAGATAATGTTATTCCATTTAATATTTCACTTCACGGAGGAGAAGTAACAACACTTTCTAAAAAAAGAATTCCATGATTTAATAAAAATACATAAGTGATTACTATGAAGAAAATTAAAAAAATATTATAACAAACGCAGGATTCAAAGTAGGAAAGCCACATATAAAAAAACTAATCTATATGGGTTAGATAAACATATAGATACAATAAAAAGAATTTAATGTGTCTATTTCTGGTAGTTTAGATTTACCACTATCACTTCATGATGAATATAGAGTTACTAAAGGAAATAATAAAACACTAGATAAAAATACTTAGTAATATAGAACTATTAAAAAGATATTCCAAATAAAAAAAGAAAAATTTCTTCTACAATATTTAAAGAACATTATGAAAAAAATAGATGAAATAATTAATGATATTAAATTTTTTTACACACAAAAATAGTTGTTTAGATATGAATGACTTTAATTTTATGATAGGGTTTGATTATAATTCAAATGGTATACTTCATCATATAACAGAAGAAGAACAAGTATCATTCTATGAAAGAATGCATAAAGAATTTGATGGTACAGATTTGGATTATGGAGTAAATGGTCCATGGTTTGATGAATTTGGTCCTGAATATTGTTCTAATTGTGATAACTGTGGTAAAAAGTTCTTCTTACTTGAAAAGAATGGTGATATCTATTCATGTGTAAGAGGTCAAAAATAAAGATTATTACTATGGAAATATATATAAAAACACTATAGAAGAAATACTAACTAATGCAGAATTAAAAATATTTAATAACCATAATAAACTATCATTTAATGATGAATGTGTTAAATGTGGATATTTATATTTATGTAAAACAGGTTGCCCATTTGTGAAGAATAACTATAATACTAATAAAAAGTTATACATGTTTATTACAACAAAAAAATGTATAAAGATAGAAATTATTCAAAAAGATATATATAATGATGAAACAGTTTATAAATATCTATCTAATATGAGAAATATAGATCTTACTAAATATATACCAAATAGGATAAGTAATAACAATCAAGATTTAGTGAGTATAATTAATAATGATAAAAAAACTTAAAAATATATTTATGATGATGATTCATTTATATTATTAGTAGATGGAATAGAATTTAAATTAGAGTCTCAAATTATAAAAGAAAAACTAGAGATATAGTTTATATCACTAAAAACCTCTAAAAATAGAAATATATATGAAAAAAAGAATTTAATAAATGAAGTATGTGATTATCCTGAAAAATAATTCATTATATATAATGTTATTATCTGGCGATTTAATCACATATGGAGATGAAAAATAGAACTAAACAAAGACATATTACAACACATCAAATATATAAAGGCGTTTTAGATAACAATGTTTCTTCTAAAAAAGGATATTATAAATATGATATATCATCTTTAATAAAAGAATATAGTAAAGAATACTCAATAAGTGATCCAAATAATATATTCTTTACTACATCATCTTTAAGAGATTATCATTATTTAAAGCAAAAGAATAATGCATATTATCATATAAATGCTATAAATTTACCATTTCAAAATATTGAATTTTATTATATAGATAAGGAGTTATAGAATGAATAAAGAACCAGAAACATATGAAGAATTAATAAGACAAAAAAGATGTATTGACTTAACTAAATATTATGAACTTAGTATGGATGATTTAAATAAAAATATATACTTTTTTTAGAAGAAAAATAAAGATGGACAAGTAAGAGGTGGTCTAACAGAACTTTCACTTGTGAAAAAAAATGTAAAAGAAAATGAAACTATGAAAGTAAATCTTATAAATAAAAGTATTGATGGACTTGTAATGGATAATGAAAAATTTAGCCTTATACCACATTATGAACCTACAACATTTAGTAGTAGTGGATATAGTGGAAGTTATAGTGGCGGATCATCAAATAACAATAATAATAACAATAACAACAATAACAACAATAATAGGTAGGTGATAATATGTCATTAATATCAGAAGATACACAATATAATAAATTAAGGAAATTACATATAAATATTAAAAACAAAATATATAACTGGTAATAAAAATATTAGAACGTAATACAGATAACAGTTATAATGATGATATCTTAGATGGTATAAGATGTAAAAAAAGAATATTATCTAAATGATAAATTAGTTCATACAGAAAATAAATTTGATTCAAGAATTACATATACATTTATATCAAAAGAAATGGAAAATAAAGATTATAAATGTCCTAACTGTGGTATGAGTGGTAAACTACATGACTTCTTAGACGGTTGTCCATATTGTAAAACATATTATAATATAGATTATATAGATAAAGAACTAGGCAGTAAGTATCATTATGATAGAGTACTTAGAAATACAAAAATATAGAATCTTTTACAGGAATAATAGATATTATAATAAGTTTATTTCTTACATATTTATATATAATTAATACATCAAGAACATTTAATTCTTATGATATATCTAAAAATATTTATATATGGATTTATATTATCATTAATACTTTATTATTTCTTTTTATATAATAGATGCTTATATAGTATTAGGGCCTATTAAAAAGATATAAAGATAAACAAAAATCAAAAAAACAAATTGACTTTTGGGAAAAAGTACAAAAAAATAAATAAGAAAAAAACTTTTTTTAATAATTATAACTATGAAGTAAGAAATAAATATTATTCTAAATCTAATATTATTGATTATGATGTTATTGATTTTGATGATTTTAAAAGTTATAAAAAGAATAATGATTTATATATTGATATTGATGCTTATGTAAGAATTGTATACTTTGATAATGGTAAAAATAACGTCAAAGTATTTAGAAGAAAAAAATATACATTTAAAAAAAGATAAGTAATGATGTGTTAGATTTAAAAGATGGAGCTAATATGATTAAATGTCATAATTGTGGTGCTTCTATTGATGCGAAAAAAAGGTGAATGTGAATTTTTGCCATACTAAAAATTAAATATCTTCAAGAATGGATAATTATAGAATAAAAAGAATGTATAGAATGATTAATAATTAAATAACCAATTATTAAAAATATTAAGCTTGGGGTGATAAACATAAATAGTACAATAAAAAGATGTTACTGATTTTATTTTTTTATAGGAAAAAAACTATTGACGAATTATCTCATTATGATTTGTTAATTATAAATGCTGATTGGGCTGAAGAAAGTCTTGCTAACGACATGCAAATAATGTTTAAAAAGGAATATAATAGATGAAAAACACTTTATTTATTATATGTGAAGGTCATGGAAATAATAATGTAAGAAGTGCTAGTATATTAGTAAACTTATTAAAAGAAAAAGGATTGTTAAATAAAATCATAATTAGTGATAAGTACATTAGTAATCCTGAAATATTAAAAAAATATAAATAAACTTGTTGATATAAGCAAATTTAATAGAATTTTAAGAATTGCAAAAAGATTTTTGTTGCTAGAAGATGGTTTATGAATGCTAGAAAAATATAATTTTTCCAATAGATAAATGTGATTTTTTTATGGAATAGTTGATAATAGAAATATTAGTAAAAAGTGATTGGTGGAAAAAGTGAAATTGGAATTAATCAAGTTATGATGGAATTTATAAATATAGGTAAATTAACTATTGATAAAGAATTAAAAAAATTGATTAAATAATTAAAATACAAGTTATAACAGATTTAAAAAAACTTTAAAAATTGGAGTGTTGAATCAATCAATTTAAAAAAACAAGATGTATTATTACAGTATGTCTAGTGATATTACTGATAATACACTTAAATATTATTTAGAAAAATACATCAAATGAATGGCGCGAACCAGTAAATGATGAAGAATATAATAGCTTAAAAATAAATTCAAAAAAATAATAATGAAAAATAATAGTAAAAAAATTCTGTTTATATGTTAAAAATAAATGTATAAAAAAATCAAAGGGGGAAAGTTATATGAAAAAAACGAAATAATTTTATTTGAAAATCAAAATGTTAAGCTAGAAGTTAACATGAAGGATGAAACAGTATGGTTAAATACTGAACAAATGGCAAAATTGTTTGATAGAGACTATAAAACAATTAGAAAGCATATCAATAATGCTTTAGAGGAAGAATTAGACAATTCAACTATCGCAAAAATTTGCGACAGTTCAAAAAAAGAAGGAGATAGAAATGTTACTCGTGAGATAGAACATTATAATCTAGATATGATTATTTCAGTCGGTTATCGTGTAAAATCTAAAAATGGTATCATATTCAGAAAATGGGCTAATAAAATCCTTAAAGATTATATGATTAAAGGATATGCGGTTAATCAAAAAGAGATTAGAATATCTAGAAAAAAACAGTTAAACTAATCGATATTGCTAATAGAATAGATGGAAAAATTAAATAATGGTGATGCAAGGGAAATATTAAAAAGTAATAGGTAACTATTCAAAAGCTCTTGATCTTTTAGATGATTATGATCATAAGACATTATCAAAGCCTAAAGGAAGTAATAGTAAAGAACAAATTAAATATGAAGACTGTTTAGATGTGATTAATAAATTAAGATTTAATGAAGAAAGTGATATTTTTGCTATTGAAAGAGACAAAGGATTACAGGCAATAATTGGAAATATATATCAAACATTTGATGGAAATGATGTATACAAAAAGTATTGAGGAAAAAAAGCATCTAATTTCTTATATATGATTGTTAAAAATCATGTCTTTATCGATGGAAATAAAAAGAATAGCAGACAACTTTATTTATATATTTTTTTAAAACTATTATAACATTTTTATATAAAGATGATAAGCAAGTTATTGATAATAACACTTTAACAGCACTAACTATATTAATAGCAGAATCTAATCGAAAAAGAAAAAGAAGTAATAATTGATTTAGTTATGAATTTTTTTAAATTAAACTGAAAGAAAATAATAATATGAACAAAAAAATTAATAGTTTATTTTTTTTCATATAGAAAATGATTTATCTAGTAAAAACAATAATTCCTTATGCGACAAATGCAGGATGGCTTGGTAAAAACATTTATCGAAATAAAAAAAGTTATGTCAAAAACTCTAAAGTAGAGAGTGAAATGAATATTGTCTTTGAAAGTTATAGTAATGAACTTGTTACATCAAAAAGTGATATAGATAAATGGATTAATGATATAAAAAGAATTATAGAAAAAAAGGCTTTTAATTTACAAAAAAATATAGATATTTTATTTTTGTATAATTTTATTACTTTTTATAATTATATTTAATATACCAGTTTTATTTGACTTAATTGCAAAAATTAATCGTTTACATTAATTTTAAAAATTCAAAAAAATAATTTATGTAAGTTTGACGTTTAACCTTTTATGTGCTATAATCAAATAACTGATTAAGCAATGGGGGTTGCAAAAAAAGTGAAATTGAGACTCGTTATATAATCAACGAGTTTTTTTTTAAGAGGGGTTATTATGAATTATAGTGAAGCATTAAATTTATTTGGTTTTACAGGTGAATTTACTGAGGAAAAATTTAAGAAAAAAATATTTAGAACTTTCCAAAAAAATATCATCCAGATATGGGTGGAAGTGATGAAATGATGAAAGCGGTAAATACTGCTTATGATACTTTAAAAAGGTAAACCAATTAATTGTGATTCATCATACTATAATACTTTAAAAAGAAGAATTACAAATATATGTTAGTAAAAAAAGTTTATGAACCTGGAAGTGCTGAAGAAAAAGTGTGTTAATAAAAATTAATGAACTTGTAAATTCTTTTACCATTGATTTCTGGATAAAAAAATGAATTGTATTTAGCATACAAAAAGCATATTATCTTGCATTGACTTTATATTAGGAAATTATAGACAAAAAAATTTATCACGATATTCCTGATAGATTTCTAAAAAAGATATAATAATGAAAGCAATCCTAAAAACAATAGATGAATATATTGAGAAAGTATGTGGCGTAAGAGAAGATTATATGAAAATTGAGAATACATTGAATAAAAATAGTTCAATCAGTGTGTACAGCTATAAATGCAAATAGTTCAGTAGAAATAAGTATACATTATATAAAAAAATGCTGTTTTTAAAATGATATTATTGATGATAAAATTAGTCTAGAAGATGGTGTTAATCGACTTTGCCGTGATATAATGACTTTATTTGTGTCAGAGGGACATGAAAAAGAATTATAGAAACTTATGATGCTTTAATGGATAGCTACGCTTGAATGAAAGAATCAAATATCTACGATAATGAACAAATTAAGACTAATTTAGAAGTATTCAAAAGTGATATAGATAGATGGATTAATGATTTAATGACACTATGAAGTGTCATTTTATTGTGATATAATTTTCTTAAGGAGAGTGACTATGTTATTATTTGATACATTTAAAGATACAATATTTTTAAAAGAAGATTCTACTCTTGAAAAGCAAAGAGATGCATTAAATAAGCTGTTGAAAGAATATTCAAATAGAGAAGATATAGTAGAAGAACTATATTTAATTAATAAAGGTATTGCTGGTGAAAAAAAGAAATAAAAATATCAACTTAGTAAATCTAATATTGGTATGTATGTTTTACATGATGTAAATCTTCAAAATGCTGATTTAAAGGCTCAAGTAGATTACATTATTATTACAAAAGTATGTGCTTATTTTATTGAATGCAAAAAAACTTAGTTGGAAATATTACTATAAATGAAAGAGGAGACTTTATACGTGAATTTGTAATTAATAGTAAAAAGATCAAAAAGGGAATGTACTCACCAATTAGACAAGTAGAAGCTCAAAGAGATGTTTTTAGAAAGATATGGGAAAGTAATATAGATGGAAATGTGCTTTTAAAAGCATTTAAAAAGTACTATGGAAATAAAAATTTTAGTGATAATTATAGAGTTTTTAGTAGTAACAGCGAATAATGAAACAATCTTAAACACTAGATATGCATCTAAAGATATAAAAAAATAAAGTTATTAGAAGTGATGCATTAATAAGAAAAAAATAGAAGAAGATATTAAATATAGTGATAGAGACTTATGGTTGGGTAAGAAAGAAATGGAATCATGGGCAAGTTCACTATTAAGTTATAATGTATCAAATGATATAGATTACTATGATTATTATAAGAGTAAATTTATAAAAGGAAAAAAACAATTGATAATGATAATCTTAAAAAAACAAATTAATTAATTTTAGAAAAAGAAAGATCAGCCTCTATGTATATTCCAGCATATTATGTATTTACTAATGAAGAACTTGATAAATTAGTAGAATTAAAGCCAAAAAGATATAAGTGAACTTAAGAGTATCTTAACACCTATAAAGATAAAAAAACACATGGTAATGAGATTATCAATATAATTAAGGGAAACAAATGACATATAGTTTAAGATATAAAACACCAGTAGGTTTTGATGATATAGTTTTTATATAGTGATGGAGAGTACTTAACTGGACTTATTTTTTTGATAATGATAAAAACTGATTTTAACTATAAGAAATTAGATGTATTTGATGAAACTATTAAATGGTTAGATATATATTTTAGTGGCAAAATGCCTGATTTTATACCAAAGATAAAACATACAAATTTAACATCTTTTAGAGAGATGGTATATGATATTAATATGAAAGTACCATATGGAAAAATTATTACTTATGGGGCATATAGCAAGTGAAATAGCCAAAAAGAAAGGTATTAAGAAAATGTGTTCAAGAGCAGTAGGAAATGCTCTTCATGTAAATCAAATATGTTTAATAATGCCATGTCATAGAGTAATAGGTTCTAATAATAATTTAACAGGTTATGGTGGCGGTATTAATAATAAGATAAAGTTATTAGAATTAGAAGGTATAGATGTAAGCAAATATAAATACAAAAAGGAAATAGATTATGAAAAAGATGTAAGTGGTGTAATTTAAATAATCAAAAAAATATGTAGAATATCATGATAATGAATGGTGTAAGTTAAATTTAGATGAAGATTATTTATTTGAAATGTTAATTCTTGAATCATTTCAAGCTGGTCTATCTTGGGAATGTGTTTTTAAATAAAAAGAGATAGCTTTAGGAAGTGTTATGATAATTTTGATATTGATAAAAATTTGTAATTATGATCAAAATTAAAAATAGATGAGCTTCTAAATAATAAGAATATTATAAAAAAATAAATTAAAAAAATTAATGCTAGTATCAATAATGCAAAAAAATATTTAAGGGTATACAAAAATGAATATGGAAGTTTTTTTATAATTATTTAAAAAAAGATTCACAAATGATAAAAATTATATATGAAATAGATAAAAACTCATAATGATATATCTGATAATATGTCAAAAGATTTAATAAAAGGAGGTATGAAATTTGTAGGTACAACTATAATATATTCATATTTACAAGCGATAGGCATCATTTATTCTCATGATAAAGAATGTTATTTGTATAAAGAATAATATTTTTTTGTTTGCAGCTTTTGTTCGATTTTTTTCTTGAAATTTTTCATATAAATGTTGTATACTATGGTTCCTGAGGTGAAGAGGATGAATAAAAATGGGATTGAATAGATTTGATTATAAAACTGATTATATTAAGTTTTTAGCAGTAGCTCTTAGCAGTGATGCAGTTGTTATGGATCAAGGTCTTAAAGAAATGTTTGAAAAACAAATAATAGATATGTTTCGTGAACCAGATATGTATGCTGATTTATTTATGTTTAAGAAATTTATACTTGAAAAACCCTGATATAGATGATAAAGTAAAAAAAGAATTACTTGAAAGTATTTGGGGAAGCGATGAAGAATATGATGATATGATAAGTAAACTCGAATGGCAAATAATTGGAATAATACCACAAGGTGGAAATTTTTGTAATACCTAGCGATAAAGTAAGTATGTATGATTATAGTTTACAAGATTTAGAAAGTATGTATCAAGATCCTGTATCAGCTAAAGTAGTTCATGAAGAAATAGAACTATGTAGAAAAATTAAGAAATTTTAAATCCGAAAAAAAGGTATAACATTAGAAAAAGAAGGTAAAGTAGATGAAAGATAAAGGACCAATAGTATATTGTTATGATGATGATGTTAGAGTAATGATAAGTAGCGATGGAATAGTTTTAGCATCATGTGGGCTAAGTAGTTTGATATGTTGCGACCCATCAAAAACTTATGAAAGTGAATCAACATTTAGAGGTATGACAGTAGAGGAATTATCAGGTATACTACATGATTATGGAAATGTACATGTTGCTGAATCATTTGATGAAGTAGTACTTGGAGAACGTAAAAAAACAAATATATTACAAAAGAATATTTAGAAATAGAAGATAAGGTTCTATTTCTTTTAATTTTTTTTGATAAAAATATATGTGGTGAATATATGGAAAAAGAAAGAGAGAATAATCGTACCTTCATATACTTTAGGAGAAGAACTTGTTAATGCTATATCACATGGAATATTTGCATTACTTAGTGTCTGGGGACTTGTAATGCTTATCATTAAAGCACATGGAGGACTAGAAATAACAACTGTTACATTATATGGAACGACAATGATACTCTTATATACTATATCTTGTATATATCATTCATTAAGTCCTAGAATAACAGGCAAAAAAGTAATGAGAGTTCTTGATCATTGTAATGTATTTTTACTTGTATTTGGTACAATCATACCTATTGCTTTAGTTGGAATAGGAGGATACCTTGGATGGATATACTTTGGAATAAGTGCATTTATTACAGTTGTTGGTATTACTTTTAGTGCTATTAACGTAGATAAAAATCAAAAAATAGAAGTAGTGTGTCACTTAATAAATGGATGGAGTGCATTATTTTTAATAAAGAAACTTATTAGCAATATTGGAATATATGGTGTAACACTAATTATTGCAGGAGGACTTATTTATTCAATTGGAACAATATTATATGCTCTTGGATCTAAAAAAAGAAATATATACATTCAGTATTTCATTTCTTTTGTATAGCAAAGATCAATATGTCATTACTTTTGCAATATATTTATTTGTTTTGAGGTAGATTATGTTAGTAATAGAAAAAGATAAAGATAAAATGAGAAATTATCATAGATGTAAGGATATGATAAATTTAATTGATTATTTTCCTGAACTCAGTCCAATTGTTGATTTAACTATTGTTAAGGATTATAAAGATTATTTAGATAATTATGATGTAACAAGTAAATTATTATGCACTAGAAATGATACATTAATTACTAAACCATCAATGAAAAAGCGTTGAGACTAAAGGTATAAAAAAGATAATGTTGAAGAAATATTTAAGAAAAATAAAAAGAAATAGATAAAGATGGTGTATTAGTATTATTTAATTTAAATCATGAGCCTAGTCAAAGATATAATAGATATGCAGGTATAGCAGTAAGTGTAAGCTTAGGTAATGAGATTATTATTGAAGCAGTAGGTAAAGGGTTTGATGGTAGAGAAGTATCTAAAGGAATTTGTACTCATGAAAGATATTGTATTCCATGGTATGAAATAAGAAATATTAGTATTGGTAATTTTAAAAAAATATAATACTTATTTAATAAAAAGATGAAGAATATAAAAAAATACTAGAAATGATAGAATTAATTTTTTTAAAAGAGTGTTATACATAATGAAGATGTAGAAAAATATATACCAGAAAAAAATATAATGAGATACCTGACTTTGTATGGATGGATGTAATAAAAAAATGTAATAAAGAAATTAGAAAAGATGGAAGATGAACTAAAAAACTATAATATGAATGAATTCTCAATAAGTGGCCACACTGAAGGAAAAAGATATTTGCCATGGCAAATGTTTGATAAAAGTAGATATGTAAGGAGTAATCATGAATAAATATTTAATAATACCAATTACTATTATAATAATAGTGTTTATAGGAGTAATAACTTCATTATTTAAGAAGGATAATGTAAATAATATGATAGATATGAAATTTGATAATATTAGTGAACTTGTTATTGATACTAAAAAGTATAACTATAAATATTCAAAATAGTGATGAATTTAGAGTTAAAAACTGATTGTGATTGCATTAATATTAAAAATGAAAATGGTAAACTTGAAATAGAAGAGAATAAATATATAGTTGATAAAATGAGTAAGATTGTATATCTTTATATACCAAATAGCGCTATATTTAATGATGTAGATATTGATATTAAGAGTGGTCTTATTGAAATTGATAACTTAAATGCTAAAAGAATTAGAAATTGATAATATGAGTGCTAGTATTAAGATAAATAATTTAAATGTAAGCAATAATTTTTGATATAGATAATGCTAGTGGTACAATTTATATAGAAAAATAGTAATATTAATAATATAGATGCTGATATTAAGAATGGTGTAATTAATATAAATGGTTTACTTACAGGTAATAATCATATAGAACTTAAAAAGTGGAAAAAGTTAATTTAAATTTAAAAAGGTGATGATTATAGATTTAAAAACCACTAAAAATATCTGGTATAATAAATATTAATGAAGAAAGGGATAATGTTAATAGTAATGGTAATACTTTTTATTGATATAGAAGTAATAAGTGGTACTGTTAATGTGTTAACAAAGTGGTAAAAAAATATGAAATTAATTGACATAACATGTCCTAAATGTAAGGCAGTAATGAAAGTTGATAAAAAGTAAAAAAAGGAATTAACTTGCGAGTTTTTGCGGTAATAAAAATTCTTATTGATGATGAAGTAAAGAAAGTAAAAAAATATTACATGAGGGACAAATAACTGAAGAACAAGAATTTAATAATGCTGAAGCAAATCTAAAAATTTAAAGAGTATCAAAAAGCATATTATGGATACAAAAAGATTATCTATGAGATATGCTGATAATAAAGAAGTATGGCTTGGATTACTTAGAAGTTCAACAGAAGATTTTACTAAAAAAAGGAATATAATTCTGAATATGAAGAATATTTTTCATAAATATGAAAGTTTAGCAGATGAAAAAAAGAATTATCTAAATATAAAAACTAAGTATGATAAATATATGAGTACTTTTAGTGAAAAAAAGATAAAAAAAGAAGCAATAAAGAAATTAAAGAAGTTGAATCGTAGTAATGTATGGATAGTATTTGTTCCTGTTGTTATGGTTATTATTATAGGTTTTATAGTATTTGGTGGTGTTTTTTCGATGATAAGAAGTAATATAAAAAATGATCCTACAAATAAATACTATCCAACTGATATATTTAAAAACAACAAAGAAACTTAAGACAAAAAGAAGAATATCAAACTGAAATAGATAATTTACAAAGTCAAATTGATCAAGAATTTAATACTATTAAAGATGAATATAATAAATTAAAAAGAAGAAGTAAAAACCTACTAAAGATAAAAATAGATGACTTAAAAATTGAAACCAAAAATAAAGAATTTAGAAAAAAACGGTTTTTAGTAAGAAATATAATGACTATGAAAAATCAAATTAATGATTTTAAAGATAGTATTGCTGATAAAGAAGGTTCAATAAGCTATTATAAATTATGTATAGAAAAATAAATATTGTTATTTTTGGAACTAGTAGTGCTATGAAAAAATATGATAGTTTAGTTGATAAAAAAAGATAAATTAGAAGATGAAATGAATGAAAAAAATATAATTAGGGAGATATATAATATATGAAATTAATATTATTAAGACACGGGGAGAGCGTTTGGAATAAAGAAAATAGATTTACTGGATGGACTGATGTAGATTTATCTAGTAAGGGTGTAGAAGAAGCAATTAATGCTGGTAAAAATAATGAAAAAAATAATAATGTTACATTTGATGTAGCCTTTTAGTAGTGTACTTTTTAAGAGCAAAAAAAGAACATTAGAATTAGTACTTAAAGAAATGAATGTAAATGTACCAGTATATTATAGTTATAGATTAAATGAAAGACATTATGGAGCATTACAAGGTCTTAATAAAGATGAAACTAGAAAGAAATATGGAGAAGAACAAGTTCATATATGGAGACGAAGTTATGATGTAAGACCACCTATGTTAACTATAGATAATCCAAGATATCCAGGTAATGATCCATTATATAAAAGTTTAACTAAAGATGAGTTACCACTTACAGAATGTTTAAAAAGACACTTTAGAAAGAGTACTTCCATATTATAATAATGAAATTAAAAATCATTTGTTAAAAGGAGAAAACGTTCTTATAGTAGCTCATGGTAATAGTATAAGAAGTATTATTAAATATATAGAAAATATAAGTGATGAAGATATCATGAATGTTGAAATACCTACCGCTGTACCTTATATATATGAACTAGATAATGAACTTAATATCATAAATAAGACTATACTAAATCATTAAAATATAGTATAATATAAAACCAATCTGGAGGATATATGTTGAAACGCGAATTCAAAATGAAAAATGGGAGGTATCATATGAATAAACAAAAACATAAAAAAATTAGTTATTTATGGAGTACTTGGTCTTTTCTTAATTATAACTATATTTAGTAGTTTTCAAACAATTAAGAGTGGTGAAGTAGGACTTAAAGTAAGATTTGGTAAGATAGTTAATACTCAATTAAATGAAGGATTAAATTTAAAAAAATACCTTATATTGAAGATATAGTTACAGTAAATATAAAGGTACAAAAATTAGAAATTAATACAGAAAGTTCTAGTAAGGATTTACAAACAATACAAACAACTTTAGCAGTAAACTATAGAATTAATAGTGATAAAGCAACATACCTTTATAGAACAGTTGGTAATAATTATGAAGCAACTATATTAGAGCCAGCTATTAAAGAAAGTATTAAAGCAACTATAGCTAAATATACAGCTGCAGAAGTAATTACTGAAAGAGCAGAAGTATCAAATAATTGTTTAGATGATCTACAAAAAGAAAGTAGAAAAAAATATGGTATAACAATTGATAATTTCAACATAACTAATTTAAGTTTTAGTGAAGAATATAGTAAAAGCAATTGAAGATAAACAAGTAGCAGAGCAAAAATTAGAAAAAGCAAAACTTGATGCTGAAAGTAAACTTGTTGAAGCAGAAGCTACTAAGAAAGCAAATGATTTATTAAAAACAAAGTCTTACTGATAACTTAATCGCAAAAAGAATTTATCAATAAATGGGATGGTAAACTTCCAACTAGCTATGCTGGTAAAGATATATTAAGCATATTTAATGTAAAAATAAATGTAAGAACCAATAAAGAAGTAGAAATACTTC
This sequence comes from Clostridium sp., assembly GCA_022010095.1. Lineage (GTDB taxonomy): Bacteria > Bacillota_I > Bacilli_A > RF39 > UBA660 > CAG-1000. Next base: position 360,942 of record CP091739.1, on the reverse strand, counting down.
TTTTCATTTGATAAAAATATTTTTTTAGGAGGAAAGAATGTGAAAAAGAGAAAAAAATTTGTGTTGCTTTAGTTATTTGTTTGAGTATTATTTCAATTAGTCTGATAGGCTATATAATTTATAACCATAAAAAGTGAAAAAGGATGATAATAAGACAGCAAATACACCTAATGAAGTAATACCAGGAAATAATGATAACGATGAAAAATGATAATAATAAAGAAATTATTAATATTGAACTTACAAATAATGGTATTAAAGAAATAGAGAGTGATACTGAAAAAGCAGAATCAGTTACATATAAAAGTTAAAAATAAATAATTCATTATTAGAAATATATTATAGTAAAGGTTATATATATTTTGATATAAATGGGGAACTTTCTTCAGTTTATACAGGCGATAATAGTACATTATATAAATTAGAAAAGTATAATGATTATGTATTTGTTACCTTAAATTGCCAATGTGGAATACCAGCAGTAGATTATGCAATTGATTTAAAAGAAAAGAACTTTACTGAAAAGTTATGTTCTCCATCAAATAATGGAACATGTAATGGATACAAATATACAGAACTATTACCAAATCAATATTTAGAAATTCAATATAATGTAAATTATAATACAAAAAAATATATCTATAAGTAAAAAGTGAAAAATTTAATTGTGATGATTATAAAGAATGCAATAATGATACTTGTAAAAAGAAGAATAGAATTTTGTAATCCATATGTTGATTAATATTTAAAAGAAGTAGAAATACTTCTTTTATTATGGCAAATTCGCTACATTTGAAATTCTTTTTTAAATATGATATAATAAATCTCGCTTGCTTAAAAAAATGAGGAGTGATTAAAAAAATTATATGATATTAAGTAAATTATTTATTACTTTAAGTTTATTTGCAAATATATTTGGAAGTAATAAAGAAATAACGATTAATCATGATTATTTAGATAGTCATATTAATTTAAGTGTTAAACACTTTGAAGTTGAAAAAGGAAGAATATGAAAAAGATAAATACTTTTTAATGGAGAAACAGTAGATGAAATTGCTCGTAAATTAAATAGATATTTAAATTCTACATTAAAAGGTAAAGGTGAATTTATAGCTAAATATTCTATAGAGGTTGGAATGGATCCTTATCTTGCGACTGGTGTTATGCTTCAAGAAACTGGATGTCAATGGACTTGCAGTTACCTTACAAGAGTATGCAATAATGTTGGTGGTAACAAAGGTAAACCAGGTTGTAATGGAGGAAGTTATAGAAAAATTTGATACTATTGAAGAAGGAATTAAATTTGCAATTAACAAATTAAATTCATATTATAAAAAGGACTTACAACAACTGAACAAATTGGACCAAAAATATGCAAGTGATCCAAAAATGGTCAGTAAGAGTTAATAGATATATAAATAAATTAAAAAAATAATTATTTGAAAGGCAGGGGGATATAAAAAGAGTATGGATGATAATATTTATTTACATGCGATAAATGCCACTAATAATGGTGTTTATATTGATACATATGATACTTATATTTTATTATGTAAAAATACTTAAATGCCATGCTCTTTTATCTTCAAGATTACAAAAAGCAATGTCTAATGAAGGATTTAATGGTGTTGATTATGTATCACTTTGTGATTATTCTAAAAGAGATATTATGGCAGGAGTTAACGACGATTTTAATGCATTTTGCACATATATAAGATATTCATTATCAATTATGTTTCCTAAAGATAAATTTGATGTTATAGAACCAACTATAATAGAAGCACCAACACTTAGAACAGCAAAGGATTATGCTAAAATGAAAAAGCTAGGTTTGCTTAAAGGTAATCAAAGATATAGTGATATGCCTGATGAAGTACAAGTTCGTGATAAAGTTTCACTTGAACATATGATAGGTCTTACTTATCCTATACATTTAGTACGTGATAATGGTGAAAGCTTTGCAAAGAAAATGGAAAGAATAATGTGTGACTTAGATACTATGAATTATGCACTAAGTGAAAATGGATATGATGTACCAATTTATGATGTTGATACACTTGCTAAATTAGATAGTTCAAGAGAAGCAGAATACGTTCTTAGACATGAAATGAGATATTATAAGTAAGAGTTAGTTCTTGCTTTTAATTTTTGCTTGAAAAATTGACAGTGAGTATCAAATATGATATGATATACAACCATTAAGGGGATTGGTTATGAGTAATAATAAAAGTTTTGAAGTTTTTATACCATATGCTACATCAAAAGTAAATGCTGATATTCTAAAGATATTGTCTAGTAGTATGTCTAAAAAAAGAACTTTAGCAGGTATGATATGAACCCCGTTTCTTGGACATAAGAAATGAGGTTTTTTTATATGTCAAAAATTAAGTTATGAATATAATAATAAATATATATAATTATAGAAAGAAAGGATTATCAGTCTCATCTTTAATAGCTAAATATAATGTAAGAAAGACAGTGATTGTATATTTAATAAGGCTAATTGATAAACATGGTTTTGATATTCTAAGAACAAGCAAAAATAGAAGTTTTCCTGCTTATGAGAAAGAACGAATTATTAATCGCGTTTTAATAAATAATGAATCAACATGTTCTGTATCAATAGATGAAGGCTTGCTTAGTAACGGAATATTATTTAATTGGATTAAACAATATAAAGAAAAATTGTTATAATATAGTTGAACGAAAGCGAGGACTAGTCAGCTATGCCTAAAGTTATAAAGGAAAAAAAGAAAAATGAAACTAAAGACGAAAAAAATTAAAAAGATTAGAAGAAGAAAAATTTATATTTAAAAAGCGGAACTAGAATACTCAAAAAAATTGAGAGCCGTTGTTCAAGCAAGGAAGAATCAACAACAGAAGAAAAAGTAAACGTTGTAAGTGAACTTCGGCTAAAATATCCATTAATGATTCTTCTAAAAAGTATCTGGTTTAGCTAAATCAGTATATTACTATACTTTAACTAAAGAAGATAAAGATGTAAAAAAATAAGGAAATCATAGATAAAAATAAGAGAAATATTTATTAATAATAAAGAAAGATATGGCTATCGTAGAATTACATTAGAATTAAGAAATCAAGGCTATTATGTTAATCATAAGAAAGTTTACAGAATAATGTTAAAGTTTGGATTAAAAACCACTAAAAAAAGAAATAAAAAGAAAGTATTCTTCATATAAAGGAACTGTTGGTAAAAATTGCTGATAATTTAATCGAAAGAAATTTTTCGCGCGGATAATCCAAATGAAAAAAATGGTATACAGATGTTACAGAATTTAATCTTCGTGGTAAAAAATGTTATCTTTCACCAATATTGGATGGATTCAATGGTGAGGTAATATCTTATAACATATCTAAATCACCAAATCTAGAGCAGATAAATGATATGCTTAATAAAGCATTTGATGGTAAAAATCTAGAGGGCTTAATATTTCATTCAGATCAGGGATGGCAATATCAACACCAATCTTATCAGCAAAGACTAAAAAAATAAAGGTATAAAAACAAAGCATGTCCAGAAAAAGGAAATAGTATGGATAATGGAATGATGGAAAAACTTTTTTTGGACTACTTAAAAACTGAAATGTTTTTACGATCAAGAAGATAAATATAAAAACACTAGATGAATTAATTTTAGCGATTGATGACTATATTAAGTATTATAATTATGATAGAATTAAAGTGAAATTAAAAGGACTGTCACCTGTAAATTACAGGTTACAATCCTCTAATTAGAAACTATTTATAAACTGTCCAACTTTTGGGGTTCAGTTCAGTAGAAATAATTCTTTAGAAATAGTTGTTTCTGGTAAATATGATTTGTCTGATTCTGAATATTTAGATACTCCAGATGAATATTATATTGAAGATTTTGATAAAAGTATATTCACATCATTATCTAACTTTTGAAAATAGAAGGGAATTTTCTTTAAAATCTGTAATATTGCCAATTATTAAATTGAGTGACGAAGCATTTGAAGACATAGTTGGTAATATACCTAGAGGTGTGGATGAAATAGAACTTGGATATTATCCTAGAACTGCATTATCAATTTATAATTTATATTTTTTTCTTTGAAAATGTGCTAAAAAAATAGAATTATTAATATTAAAAAAACAAAAAAATTTACTGGAAAAAAACATATACTTTTTGGTGATTTAAATACATATGTTTCTCCATCTTCTATAACTACAAAAATGTAAAGAATATTTAATTGATGGTGAAAAAAATATATTTATAGAGGATAAGAATGGAAATGCAAGAATATTATCATCATATAAAGTAGAACCTATAAAATGGAAAATTGATAGGGAAAGAAAAACATTAATCGCAATGCATCCAGTTTTAGGTGGAATTCCATATAATAAAGATAAATCTAACAAACCATGTCCTTATAAAGATAGTTATTTATATTATTTCTTAAATGAAATCTTCTTAAAAGAAGCAATACTTGATTATGTAAATATTAAAGATAAATAGGTACCTGTGAATATTCAAAAATCATTCTAATGAAATAGAAACATTAATTAGTGAAATAAGCGTATATGTTGAATATTATCATGGAAGTGATGATATTAATTCTATAGTAAAAAGTCTTATAGATAAATATAATGCTGATATAAATAGTTTAAAAACAAATACAGGTCTTATATTATATACAGAAGAAGGATTATATAATAATTTAGTAAGTGATTTAAATAGAATACTTGATAAATTAAAAAAAGAAGTAGTGAATCTAGTAAAGAATATCATGATATCTTAGAACTTATTAATAATTGCATTGATACATTTAATGGAAAGCCATGTGAAAGTGATAATGAACTATATAAAGATATATTAAATATAAGTAAAGATATATTGCCTAGCATAAGTAAAGATGAAGATAAAAAAAGAAAGAAATAAAAAGAAAGATTACTTAGTTTATTTATACAAGATAAAGATGAAATAGAAACTTATTTAAAAATACATAACTACTTTTTAGTGATGGTATAAATTTAAGAATTGATTATAAAACATTACAATATAAAAATATATAAAAAGAATATGAAAGATATTTTTAGAATGAGATTACATCCAGTACTTGAAAGAATGGTATCTATTTCAAAAGAAAGTGAAATGGATGCATTAATTCAAAGTAGACAAGATATTCTAAATAAGATAAAAAGATGATTATACTAATAGTGAATATGTAAATGAATGTTTATATTTAATAAGTATATTTCGTTTTGCTAGAAGTGAAAGTAATAACAAACATATTGACTTCTTGATTAACAGTATTAAAGAAGAATACAATAAATTAAGTAAAGAAGTGAGCGAAGAAGAATTAAAGGGTATCATAACATATGATATTTCTAGTAATGACATAAATGATATAGTAAAATGAATTAAATGAAATATTAAAAAAAGAATATATAACTTATCTAATAGTGTTCAAACTCAAAAAGAGAAAGTTAAAAAGATTAAATAACTATTTAATTAATATTTAATAAAAATATAGATATTTTATGTTCACTTTGATATAATTATTTTTGTAAATAGAAAAATATGAATGGAGTAGTTATGGAACAAGTAAATAAATCTAATGAAAGTAGTACAATTGAAGAATCTAAGAAAATTAATAAATTATTAGATAAAGGTGATATTACTAGTATTTTGCCTATGCTTTCAACTGAAGATAGAGAAGAGTTAACAGAAAGAGTTAATGAAGCATATGAAGAGAAAAATAGTAAGCTTTTTGAAAGATATTTAGAAACTACAAAAGCTGAAACACAGGAAGAAGCAGAAAAGAGAAGAAATCAAGAAGATATGCAAGATACTATTACTAAAACTGACTTATTGAGAAGTAAATTTAAAAAAACATTTAGAAAAGACGTAACAGAAAATCTAAGAGATTTAAAAGAAAGTAATGCGAATGGTGAATATTTATCATCAACTGATAAGCACTTTTTAGAAGATAATGATGAAGTAGCACTTGATAATTCTGAACAAGCAAGGCATAATAAAGAAAGAGAAGAAAAATTTAAAAATATGGCAGATTTAGGTAGAATAAATACTGCTCATGATTTAACTAATAATAGAGATAGAATTATGTCTGAAATTAATAGAATAATAAGTGAAAAAAACAACAGTTTATCGCAGGTGGTGGTGATTTAAATAATTGTAGGGTTAATTATGATAGAAAAATTAGAACAGTTATATGGAACACTAAATGATGTTGATATGGCTATTGAAGCATTTGAAAAAGGTAATTCTCATAAAATGTAATTATTTATTTAATTTCATATCACTATTAAAAAAACTATTGACAAAATGGTATCAAATAAACTATAATCTACTCATAAGCGATGAAGGAAAGTAGTAATTATTTATTTCCCTTAATAGAGAGTTAGTGGCTGGTGGAAACTAATAATAGGTGAATAATGAATAAAAAATACGTGACAATTTCCAGAGCAAATAAGCCTGTCTGCTATAAAGACTAAAAAGGTAGAAATAATGAATCTATGAAGTAAGATGGTACAGCGAACAAAAATCGCTCTTACAAATTAGATTCTTTTTTTGTTTATAAAGGAGGAATTATTATGGCTAACAAATATAGAAATATATATTGTGGTGAAGTAACAAAAGAATATGAAAATAAGGAAGTAAGAGTTGCTGGATGGATTGAGAATGTAAGAAATTTAGGAAGTCTAGTATTCATAGCATTAAGAGATGAAACAGGCATAGTACAACTAATTAGTGAAAATACTGAATATAGCCGTCTTAATCGTGAAAGCACTGTTACTGTTCTTGGAAAAGTAGTTTCAAGAACACCTGAAATGGTTAATAAAAACATGAAAACCGGTGAAATTGAAATTGAAATTAAGGAGTTAGAAGTACTAGGTGATGTATATAAAAACGCTTCCATTCGAAGTTAAAAAAATAGTAAATCTTCAAGCGAAGAAACAAGACTTAAATATCGTTATTTAGATTTAAGAAACAAAAGTGTTCATGATGGTATTAAATTTAGAACAGAAGTAATTGATTTCATAAGACATACTATGAAGGATATGAAATTCACTGAAATTCAAACACCAATCTTAACAGCATCTAGTCCAGAAGGAGCAAGGGACTTCATAGTACCAAGTAGAAAATTCAAAGGTAAATTCTATGCTCTTCCTCAAGCACCTCAAATATTCAAACAATTATTAATGTGTAGTGGATTTGATAGATATTTCCAGATCGCACCATGCTTTAGAGATGAAGATCCAAGAAGTGATAGATTATATGGAGAATTTTATCAATTAGACTTTGAAATGTCATTTGCTACTCAAGAAGATGTATTTCTTGTAGGACAAAGGGTATTTTTATGATACATTTAAGAAATTTGGTAATAAAGAAGTATCTCCAGTACCATTTAGAAGAATACCATTTAAAGAAGCAATGGAAAAATATGGTAGTGATAAACCAGACTTAAGAATACCATTTGAAATTGTTAATATTACTGAATTACTTTCTAAAAAAATGAAAGTGTTGTATTTAAAGACAAAGAAGTAAAATGTATGGTTCTTCCTCAAAATGATAAATCTAATAGTTTCTATAAAAAAACTAGAAGAAGAATATAAAAATTTAGGTGCTAGTTCACTCTGGATTCATTAAATATAATGATGAAATAACTGGTTCAATGGCTAAATTGTTTAGTGATAATGAAAAAAAGAAGAACTTGTTAAAAACATTAAAAACTTGAAAAAAAGGAAATACTGTAGTAATTATATGTGGTAACAAAGGTGAAAAAAATTTGATAAACTTTGTGGTTCATTAAGACTTAAACTAGGCAATGAATTAAATCTTGTAGATAAGAGTAGATTTGAATTCTGTATCATTGTTGATTTCCCATTCTATGAATGGAATGAAGAAGATAATAAATGGGATTTTACACACAATCCATTTAGTATGCCAAATGGTGGTCTTGATGCTTTACTTAATAAAAATCCTGGTGATATAGTTGCATGTCAATATGACTTTGTATGTAATGGTCTTGAAATGGCAAGTGGTGGTGAAAGAAATTATAGTCCAGTAATACTTAAAAAAGCATTTGAAATAGCTGGTTATGATGAAAGTGTTGTTGAAAGTAAATTCCCATCATTATATCAAGCATTTCAATTTGGTGCGCCACCTCATGCTGGTATGGCTCCTGGACTTGATAGAATTCTTATGCTTTTAAAAGATGAAGAAAACATAAGAGAAATGGTAGCATTCCCAATGGCTGCTAATGGAGCTGATGCATTAATGGGATGCCCAAATGAAGTATTTGAAAAACAACTTAGAGAAACTCATATCAAGGTTCGTGACTAATGAACACAATTGATTTAAACGAATTTGATGGTGAAAACGCATTCTATCATTTTACGAGTAGAGATAATTATGAAAGTATAAGTTTAAATGGACTTATACCTTCTATTGGTGATAATGCAAACGGTATAGAAAAAAACATCTAAAGTATTTTTTTCAAAAGGAAACATTGGTTTTCTTAGAATATGCGATGTATGGATTAACTGGTTCATATATAGAATTAGTTTATATAATTCAGTTCTTAAATATAAAGATATTACTAAGGAAGAAAGAATGAATCTTAAAAGAAAGTTTAGAGAAGATTTTACTAATGGACTATACTATACAGAAGATAATGTTAACTATGCTATAACATGGATGATGGAATATATGAAATCTAATATAGTATTAAAACTTGATATTCCTCATGATGATTATGATGAGTTAGATATAGACGAAGCTAAATTACATGAAAAAGAAGAATTTACTAATAGAATGTATTTAGGATATATAACAAGTAGTGATAAAGTAGAATCATTTAATATGCATACTAAAAGTGGAGTAGGAGTAGATAAAGAAAAAAATATCTAAAAGTTACTACAAATGATGATGACTCAGCTTTATCCATATTAAAAAGAAATATATAGAGAAGAAAAAAAGAAAAAAAGATAATGGCCTTGAATTTGCATTTCTTGATAGATTTATGAATTATGTAAATTCTATGGACCAAGATATTAAATTATAAAGGAAGTGAAAAAAAGATGGAAAGACAATTTACAGAACAAGAACTTGTTCGTAGAGAAAAGATGGAAAAAATAAGAAGTCTTGGTATGGATCCATTTGGTAGTAGATTTGATAGAGATAGTTTTGCTGCTGATTTAAAGGAAAAGTACAAAGATGTTGAACATGAAGAATTCGAGAGTATGACTGATACAGCTACTGTTGCTGGTAGAATTATGTTTATTAGAAAGATGGGTAAAGCATCATTCTTTAGTATTAAAGATAAAAACTGGTCCAATTCAAATATATATTTCTATAAATGATATTGGAGAAGAATCTTATAATTTATTTAAGAGTGCTGATATTGGCGATATAGTTGGTGTTTATGGTAAAAATTATGAAAAACTAAAAACAGGTGAACTTACTATTAAATGTTTAAAAATATACACCTCTTGTTAAAGCATTAAAAACCACTACCAGAGAAATTCCATGGTCTTACTGATATTGAAGAAAGATATAGACGTAGATATGTTGATTTAATTATGAATGATGACTCTAAGAAAGTTGCCTTCACAAGACCTAAAATTATTAGATGTATTCAAAATTTATGGATAGTCGTGGCTTTACTGAAGTAGAAACTCCTATTTTAAATACATTATTAACTGGTGCTAGTGCTAGACCATTTATTACACATCATAACACTCAAGATATGGATATGTATTTAAGAATAGCACTTGAACTTCCACTAAAGAGACTTTTAGTTGGTGGTATGGAAGCAGTTTATGAAATAGGTAGAACATTTAGAAATGAAGGAATGGATCCAAAGCATAATCCAGAATTTACATTAATGGAAGCTTATTTTGCATATTCGAACCTTGATGGTATGATGGAAATGACTGAAAGCATGTTTAAAACAATAGCTGAAAAGATATTTAATAAATATACATTTAACTGGAATGGTAACGAAATTAATCTTGAAGGAAAATGGAAAAGAATAAGCATGGTTGATTCTATTAAAGAAGTAACTGGTATTGATTTTTAAGAAAGAAATGTCAGTAGAAGAAGCACTTAAACTCGCTAAAGAACATGATATTGAAGTAGAAGAGCATCAACATAATGTTGGTCATATTATAAATTTATTCTTTGAAAAATATGTAGAAGAAACATTAATTCAACCAACATTCTTATATGGTCATCCAGTTGAAATAAGTCCACTTACTAAAAAGAATATAGAAGATCCAAGATTTGTAGACAGATTCGAATTATTTATAGCAGGAAAAGAATTTGCTAATGCTTATACAGAACTTAATGATCCAATTGATCAATTAGAAAGATTTGAAAGCCAACTAAAAGAAAGAGAACTTGGCAATGATGAAGCTAATGATATTGATATGGATTTTATTGAAGCACTAGAATATGGTATGCCTCCTGCTGGTGGTATTGGTTATGGTATTGATAGACTTGTTATGTTCTTTACTGAATCAGAAAGTATAAGAGATGTAATATTATTCCCAACAATGAAAGAAAGAGATAGAAAAATAATCTATAGTGATAGAAAAATATTCTATCTTTTTTGCTATAATAAATCTAGGAGTGATATATGAATGATAAAATTACAATAGGAATATTTATTGATACATTTTTTTCCTATGACTGATGGTGTTGTTATGGTAGTAGATAACTATGCTAGAAGGTTAATTAAGTACGCTAATGTTATAGTTTTTGCACCTAATTATATGGGATGTGATTTTGATGATTCATCTTTACCTTATAAAGTAGTAAGATGCTACTCATTAAAAAAACATATTTTTGGGATTATAATTTACCAATGCCTAAACTTGATAAAAAGTTTAAGAAAATACTTGATGGTTATAAGTTAGATATCGTACATATTAACTCACCATTTACTTTGGGTAAAGAGGGAGTGAAATATGCTAAAAAGCATAATATTCCATGTGTTGCGACTATGCATAGTCAATATAAGCAAGATTTTATGAAAGCAGTAAAAAATGAATGGCTTGCTAGAATATTAACTCATAGTGTAATAAAAAGTATTTAATAAGTGTGACGAATGCTTTGCTGTTAATAGTGAAGTAGCACGTATATATTATGAAGATTATCATTATAAATGTTTACCTAAAGTACTTAATAATGCTACTGAAATGGAACTTGTTAAAGATACAAGATATGCTCATAAATATATAAATAAATTATATAATATAAAAAGAAAAACGATATTGTCTTTCTATTTGTTGGTAGAATTAATACTTTAAAAAAACATATTCTTTATTGTTGATTCTCTAAAAAGTATTAAAAAGAAATGAAACCTAGATTAAGATTTAAAAATGTTATTTGTAGGTTCTGGTCAAGATGAAGATAAACTAAAAGAAAAGATACATGAACTTGATATGGATAATGATGTTATTATGTGTGGTAAAGTAACTGATAGAATTATTCTTTCATATTATTACAATAGAGCAGACTTAATGCTTTTTCCATCAGTGTATGATTGTTCTTCTATCGTTCAAATAGAAGCAGCAAGTCAAAAAACTCCAACTGTATTTTTAGAAGGCACTGCTACTAGTGTTACTGTTACTGATAATGTTAATGGCTATTTATCTAAATATAGTGTACAAGATTATGCTAATAAAAATAATAGAAATATTAGATAATAAAAAGGCTTTATAAAGAAGTATCAGAAAAATGCATATAGAGATTTATATGTTAACTGGGACACAGTTATTCATGAAGTGTATTTTATGTACAAAAGAAATAATAAAAAAATAAAAAAATAGTTAAAAATGTAACTCAACTTATTATAACAACATTAATAATTTTGTGGTCAAAAATTGTGACTGCAAAAAAAAAAAGGAATATTCTAAGGTCCCAATTTGGGACCTTAGAATACTAAAAAGATTATATAAAAAAATTATTGAATTTGGTATATATTAATTATATAATATAACTTACATTAATTACTTGCCATGTTAATGTGACAATTTGGACGATAAAGTATACTTTTTAGGCAAGAAAAGGTATACATGATGCGGAATATATCTAATAGATGTATTCCGCTTTTTTATCTAAAGAAACAAGAAATAATTTTGCGGTCCCAATTTGGGGACCGCAAAAATGATAATAATTAAAAGGAGAAAATTATCATGAATGAGATAACTGAAACAGAAAAAATAGAAAATATAATTTACGAAATAAGAGGCAAACAAGTGATGCTAGATTATGATTTAGCTAGACTTTATGAGTGCAAAAAAATGGTACAAAAATCAATTAATCAAGCAGTTAAAAAGAAACCTTAATAAATTTCCAGAAAGGTATATGTTTAAATTAACAGAAGAAGAATTTAATATAATTTGCGGTCCCAATTTGGGACCGCAAAAATCAAAAACTAGAACCCTGCCTTATGCTTTTACAGAACAAGGAGTTGCTATGCTCGCTACAATATTACATACAAGTGTTGCTGACATAATAAGTATGAAAAATAATAGATGCATTTGTATATATGAGAAAAATATTTAACATATAATAATAAAGACTCTATAATTTTAAATCATGAAGAACGAATCTTAAAAACTTGAAGAATCTTTTTAATAAATTATCAGCTAAACAAAAATTCAATAATATATGAAGGATGTATATATGATTCATATTCATTATTATTAGATATACTTAATGAAGCATATGAAGAAATAATTATAGTTGATAATTATGCAAATAAGGAATTGTTTGATATATTAAAAAAATATAAATAAAAAAAGATATATGTTATATCAAAAAAACTTAGATAATATTTTTAATAAACAAATATAGTAAACAATATTCAAATGTTACATTTATAAATAATGATTTATTTCATGATAGATATATTATTCTTGATAGAAAAAAACAGTTTATGTAAGTGGCATGTCGCTTAAAGATTTAGGTAAAAAAATATAGTTATATGTATAAAAATGAATGAAAAAAATATTTATTAATGATTTAGTTAGTAGAATAGAAATATTACTTTGATCAATGAGATACATAATGTAATTTTGCGGTCCAAATTTGAGACTACAAAAAAATAATCATTAAATTATAATAAAAATCATATCACGAAAAAAATAAAGCTATAATCTTTCACTTAAACAATTTACTATAAAAGCAATTTAATGATATAATCTGTCTTGAGGAGATATGTATGAATAAGAGAATAGTATTATTACCAATAATTATAATAGATATAATTTTTATTTTTATATCATTCAAAAATATATTTTTTTTCCTCATAGTTATATTAATTTTAAAGATTGGGATAAAGTAGATAATTTAATGATAGTAGCACATCCTGATGATGAAACACTTTGGGGATCATCTTACTTGATAAAAGACAAATATTTAGTAGTGTGTATAACATGTGGTAATAAAAAGAGTAAGAGATAAAGAAATAGAAAAATGCTCTTAAAAATAAGTGATGATAAAGTAGTATTTTTAAAAATGCCTGATAAAGTTCATGGTAAAAGAAGTGAATGGAAAAAAAGGGAAAAGAAAAAAATCAAAAAAAGAGCTAGACTATATTATGCATAAAAAAGAATGGAATGATATAGTTACTCATAATAAACAGGGAGAGTATGGACACATTCATCATAAAAATGACAAATAAAAATAGTTACAAGTATTTATGATAATGATCCTGTAGGTAAATTAAAAATATTTTTGGAAAAATACTATTCTAAAAAAAGAAAAATCAAAAAAATAAGACAGACAATAATGGATTATTAGATGAATATACATATCATAAAAAAACTAGAAATGATAGAAGTATACAAGAGTCAAAGTTTTATTAAAAAAGCATTTAATCAAATGTTTAAATATGAAGATATAACTGATTATAATAAAAAATAATTATCACATTGACAAACTAATGTTTGGTATAATATAATGATATTGGTGAAAGGTATGATATATTTAAAAAGCTTTACTTTACTTGATGATAAAGAAGAAAATAACTATGTACTTGGTAGTGATATAAGAAATATATATAATAATTATTATCCTATTGGGATATTTAGTAGTAAAAGACTAAAAGATATAAAATTTGGTTCTATTACGTGTTTTTTTATGGTGGCAATGGTAGTGGTAAAAAGTACAATATTAAATATAATATCTGAAAAAGATAAACTCTAATAGAAAAAAACAAAAAAATAGATAAAGGATCATACTTTAATATATATGTAAAAACATACAACATATGAAATGAGTTTTGAAACACCAATTACAATAAAAAAACAATAACTAGTGATGATGTATTTGATTATTTACTTGATATAAGAAGTATTAATACTCATATAAATCGTAGAAAAGGAAAAAAATTAGCACATGATTTTTTTAGAAAAATAAATATAGTAACAGCGATACAATGTATTTTGATGACTTTGAAAGTATAAGAGATACACTAGATTCTAAAAGAAAGACTATGTCTAAATATATAAGAGATAGACTTGTTAATAATAATATAGTTGAGTCATCAAATGGTGAATCAGCATTAATGTTTTGGGAGAAAGAAATAGAAGAAGATAGTATTTATATATTAGATGAACCAGAGAATAGTTTAAGTGCTGAAAAATCAATTGAAACTAAAAAAATATATAGAAGATTCAGTAAGATTTTTATAATTGTCAATTTATAATATCAACGCATTCGCCATTCTTTTTTTATCAATGAAAGATGCGGTTATTTATGATTTAGATAGTACACCAGTTGAAACTAAGAAATGGACAGAACTTTCTAATGTAAAAAAATATACAAAGAATTTTTTTAATGAACATAAAGATGAATTTAAGGAGAAATAGCATGCCAAAAATATAATAAACTTGTAAGAGATAAAAATACCAGAAATAATAGAAAGTAATGGTGAAAAAGCCTATCACAAGAATATTAGATGATATTGAATACAATGAAGAACTAATCAAAAAAACTAAATGAAGAATATCATGAAGTAGTTGAAGCAAATGAAGAAAGTATTGTTGAAGAACTTGCTGATATGTTAGAAGTGATGGAATCAATTGCAAAAACTACATAACAAAAACACTAGAAGATATATTAGATGCAAAAAGAAAAAGAAAATCAAAAGAGGAGGATTTTCAAAAAAATTATATTTAAAAAGGAGTAGAAAAAAATAAAAAAATTATGTCAACATTCTTGATATAATTTTTTGTCTTAGTAGGAAAGTTCTTCTCTCATTATAAAAAAATAATTAAAAATTTTTTTGTAAAGTTCTATTGCTATATGTATATTAATATTGTATGATAAAAAAACCATATTATTAAAGAAAAAAATTAAAAGGGGGAAAAACATGTATTATAGAGCATATAAATTTAGAATATATCCAGATAAAAATACAAAAAAAGAACTTATTAATAAAAACATTTGGCTGTAATAGATTTATATACAACTACTTTTTTTAAATAAGATAAAGGAAGATAAATATACAAAAAGCATCTGAAAATATAAAAATATCATACAAACTATTTAAAAATATGAATATCCATTCTTACAAGAAATAGATAGTATAGTTATTAGAAAAATCATTATTTAATTTAGAAGACTCTTTTTAAAAAGATATTTCAAAAAGACAGAGTGACTATCCAAAAATTCAAAGAGTAAGTTTAATAGAAACTCATATAATACAAACGCTGTATATAACTCATACAAAAAAACAATAATTATTGTAACATTGATTTAGATTTAGAAAATTAAAAACTATTAAGCTTCCTAAACTAAAAAAATATCAAAATAAGGGGTTATAGAAATTTACAACATATTAATGGAAGAATATTAAATGCAACTATTTCAAAGGAATCAAATGGTAAATACTATGTATCAGTTCTTTATGAAATAAGTGAAAAGATAAAAGAAGTGATACCATCATCAATAGTTGGGATAGATTTAGGCATTAAAAAAATTATTAACTTTATCAGATGGAAACAGTTCTGAAAAATAACAAATATATTGAAAAAGTATGAAAAAAAGAATAAAGAGAATGCAAAGAGAACTTTCAAGAAAAGCAAAAGGAAGTAACAACTATTATAAATGTAAAAAAAGAGATTAGCAGTATTGCATAGTAAACTAGCTAATTCAAGAAAAATACTATATACATAAAAATAACTAAAAAAATATTACAGATGAATATGACATTATTACTTGTGAAAAAAACTACATACTAAAGAAATGATAATAAATGGTAAAAAAAGAACACTCTATCAAAAAATATAAATGATGCATGTTTCAATGAAATATTAAGACAATTAAATTATAAATCAAGATTCAAAGGAAAGCAGTTTTATCAAATATATGAATATTATCCATCAAGTCAGATATGTAGTAGATGCGATAATCGAGATAAAAAATATAAGAATTTAAGTGTAAGGACATATGAATGTGAAAAGTGTCATTTAAAATTAGATAGAGATTTAAATGCAAGTATGAATATAATGTTTGAAGGATTAAAAATGTATATAGAAAATAATGCAAATTTAGTATAAATATGTTAAAATTAGTTTATATAGAAAGGTAAGAACAAAAAATACGGTAGCGACTATCGGAATTTAAGTCTGTGGAGAAGTCATCTTAATGGGTCTATGAAGCAGAAATTTGGAATCGTGAGATTTCAAGGACAAATTTTAATTTGTCTTTTTGTTCAATAGGTATAATTGAATAGGTGAAGTGAAATGAAAGATATAAGACTATTAAAATTAGCAAATACAATTAAATTAAATGAAAAATTTCACTAAATATTTAGAAAAATGCTGAATTAAAAAGAAGTGCTTCTAAATAAGAAAAACTAATAAAATGACTATAGTTATCATTAATGATTTTTTTATTTCCAATAGATATGTTTCATGAATTATATGAAAAAAAGGTACTACTTTAGATGGTGTTGATAAAATAAGATATAAATTTATTATTAAGGAGAATAATAAATACTTTAAAAGAATACTTTTTTTATATTATTTTGATATATTAGTTAAATCTTGTCCAATGCTTGAATGTATTAAAAAAAGATAAAAATCACTTTTTGATGGTAATTGTGTTAATATTGAAGTATTAAATAGTGCTGAAAAAAATAAGATAGAAGAACTTACTGATAAAATAGAAGTATTTTTAAGTGATATGGGCTTTGACGATATAAATATTAAAGCAACTATTAATGAAAAAAAGAAAGAGAAAAAAATTTAAAGAATCATTAATAGAAGTACATGATGAAGTTAAAAAGTAAGAAGACAAGAACTACTATTAAAGGTAATCCTATTGCTGGAGATGTATCGCAAATAAAGAATCTAATTGCAGCTGAAGACAAGGTTGTACTTATAGCAAAAGTATTTGGTGTTGACTCAAAAAGTACTCAAAGTGGTTGGTTTATAATTACTCTTAAATTAACTGATTACACTGATAGTATAATGGCAAATATTTTTTTACTAAAGAAACAAGAAGAATTTGATTATTTTCTTTCAAATATTAAAAAAGATAAGTGGTATAAATTTAAAAGGTACTACAAAGTATAATACAAGAAGTAACGACTATGAATTTAGCGTTAATGATATAGAGACATATGAAAAAAACTGAAAATTAAAAATAGTAGATAATGCAGAAGTTAAAAGGGTAGAATTACATGCTCATACTATGATGAGTCAAATGGATGGACTTACTAGATTAGATTTAGGTGCTCATACATGTGAACTTGTAAGTAGAACTATTGATATGGGATATAAGGGTGTAGCAATTACTGATCATAATGGTTGTCAGGCTTTTCCTATCGCATATCAAATTATAAAAGGATACAATAAAGGTGTTAGAAAGAAAGTCAAAGAAACACTTGATAACTTAAAAAGTGAACTTAATGATAACTTAACTGAAGAAGAAAAAATAGAACTTCAAAAGAAAATAGAAAAAGCAGAGAAAGACGTAGAAAATCCACCAATATTTAAAGGACTTTTTGGAACTGAACTTACTCTTGTTGATGATACAGTTAAGATAGTAGTAAAAGGAACAGACTTACTACTTGAAGGAACAGAATTTGTAGTATACGATACAGAAACAACTGGATTTAATGCCGCTAATGGAGATCAAATGATTGAAATAGGTGCGGTTAAAATAAAAGATGGAGTTATTACTGATAGATTTGATAAATTTATTAATCCAGGAAGACACATTCCTGATAAAATAACTGAGCTTACTGAAATAACAGATGAAATGGTTAAAGATGCAGATGATGAAGGAACTGTTACAAAAGAATTTTTGGATTGGGCTGGGGACGCTCCAATGGTTGCCCATAATGCTAAATTTGATATTTCCTTTATAGAAATGTCTATGAAAAAAAGTATTCTCTAGGAGAGTTTACTAATACAGTTATAGATACATTAGAACTATCAAGAGCACTTGATCAAGGATTTGCAAGACATAGTTTATCAGCACTTGTTAAAAGATATAATGTACCATGGGATGAAGAAAGTCACCATAGAGCAGATTATGATGCTGAAGGTACAGCACTTGTATTTCATAAAAATGTTACAAAAAGATTAATAGGTCAAAATTATGATACAGTTAATTCACTTGAAAGATTAATTCCTAAAGATGAAATACATAAATTTGGTAGAACATTCCATTTTAATGCAATAGCCTTAAATAGAACAGGTCTTAAAAATTTATTTAAAATTATATCACTTGCGAACACTACATATTTATATAAAAACACCTAGAATTTTAAGAAGTAAACTTAATGAACTTCGTGAAGGATTACTTATCGGAAGTGGATGTTATGAAAGTGAAGTTTTTATTGAGGCAAGAAGTAAAGATGGAGAAGAACTTACAAATATAATTAACTTCTATGATTATGTAGATGTTCAACCACCAGAAGTGTATGATCATTTAATACAAACAAGTGATTTTTGCTAATATATTTGAACTTAAAAACACATATAAAAAAAGTAATTGATGCAACTAAGAGTGCAGGAAAAATAA
Organism: Clostridium sp.; assembly: GCA_022010095.1. Classification (GTDB taxonomy): domain Bacteria; phylum Bacillota_I; class Bacilli_A; order RF39; family UBA660; genus CAG-1000. Next base: position 341,882 of record CP091739.1, on the reverse strand, counting down.
TTGTTGCGACAGGAGATGTTCATCATTTTACAAGAGAAGATAAAATATATAGAGAAATTATTGTTAATCAAAAAGTTCCGGGTGGAGGAAGGCATCCACTTGCTAAAAAGTAATATAACAAATATACCATCTCAACATTTCAGAACTACTGAGGAAATGCTTAAAGATTTTGATTTTTTAGATGAAGATTTAGCATATGAAATAGTAGTTACTAATACAAATAAAATATGTGATATGGTAAGTGAATTTGAAGTAATTATGGATACAAAAGGTATTCCATTTAGTCCAAGAGTTAAAGCTGATGATGGAAAAACTTATCTTGATTGTCCAAGAGTAGTTACAGATCTTGTATTTGATAAGGCAAAGTCTTGGTATGGAAGTCCACTTCCACATAATATTGAAGAAAGAATTTCTAAAGAATTATATGGAGATGCAGTATATAATTATTGGTATAATAGATTAAAGAGTGAAAATGAAGGTATAAGTGAAGATGAACTTATAGAAAAAACATTTGATAATTTACATGAAACACTTATCTCTGGTTTTGATAAAGTAAAAAGAATTAATTGGTGAAAAAAAGTAAAGAGTGAATGGACAGAAGAAGATGGAGAACTTAATGAAAAGAGTCTTGCTTCTAAAGTAAAAAAAGAACTCGGAGGTATAATAGGTGGTGGATTTGATCCAATATACTTAATTGCTCAAAGACTTGTTAAACACTCTAATGATGATGGATACATTGTTGGTTCAAGAGGTTCTGTTGGTAGTAGTTTTGTAGCAACAATGATGGGTATTACAGAAGTAAATCCATTACCGGCACACTATAGATGTTTAAAATGTCAAACAAGTTTATTTAATGATGAAGAAGGTAATCCTCTTGGTTCTACTTATTCAAGTGGATTTGATTTACCTGATAAGATATGCCCTAATTGTGGTGAGCATATGTATAAAGATGGACAGGATATGCCATTTGCTACTTTCCTTGGTTTTAATGCTGATAAAGTTCCAGATATAGACCTTAACTTCTCAGATTTAAATCAAGCATCAGCTCACGAATATACGAAAGTGTTGTTCGGTGTTGATAATGTTTATAGAGCAGGTACAATAGGTACTGTCGCAGAAAAAACAGCATATGGATTTGTAAAAGGATACTTTGAAGATAGAGGTATCTTAGATAAAAGAAGTTGTGAAATAGAAAGACTTGCTATGGGATGCACTGGAGTTAAAAGAACAACAGGACAACATCCAGGCGGTATAGTAGTTGTTCCTGATTATATGGATGTAAGCGATTTTACACCATTCCAATTTCCAGCAGAAGATCCAACATCCGCATGGAGAACAACTCACTTTGATTACCATTCAATTGAAGAAAATCTGCTTAAACTAGATATTTTAGGCCACTCTGATCCAACACAGCTAAGACTTATTCAAGATTTAAGTCATACTAATGTACTTGATGTTCCACTTGATGATAAAGATACAATGAGTATATTTACAAGTACAAAGGTACTTGGGGTTACAAACGAACAAATAATGTGCCCAACAGGTACACTTGGTATTCCAGAATTTGGTACTCCATTTACAATAGGTATGGTTGCTGAAACTAAACCAACTACATTCGCAGAACTTGTTAAAATATCAGGACTTTCTCATGGTACTGATGTATGGTTAGGTAATGCAAGAGACTTATGTACACCAGATGAAAATGGTAATATAAAAGTTCCATTTAAAGATGTAATTGGTTGTCGTGATGATATAATGGTATATTTAATGTATAAAGGTATGAAACCAATAAAAGCATTCAAAATAATGGAATTTGTTCGTAAAGGAAAAGCATCTAAAGATCCAGCTACATGGGCAGAACATAGAAAGACAATGGAAGAAGCAGGTATTGAAGAATGGTACATTGATTCTTGTCAAAAGATTAAGTACATGTTCCCTAAAGCACACGCAGCAGCATACGTAACAAGCGCATTTAGAATCGCATGGTATAAAGTACATATGCCAGCATACTTCTATGCATCATGGTTTAGTACAAAAGCAACAGATTTTGATATAGAAGCTATGATTAATGGATATGATTCAATAAAAAAATAAAAATTATTGAAATTAAAAAAATAAAGGTTATGAAGCAACTAATAAAGAAAATGGCGTTCTTGAATGTCTTAATGTAGCACTTGAAATGGCAGCAAGAAATATTAAAGTAGCTCCATTTGATTTATATAAAAGTAAAGGTCTTACATTCGGTGTACAAGATGATAATACAATTATTCCACCATTCATTACCATTGATGGACTAGGTGAAACAGTTGCTAAAAAAACATAGAATCAGAAGCAAAAAAACATCCATTCATAAGCATTGAAGACTTTCAAAATAGATGTAAAGTTTCTCAAACACTTATAGATAAAATGAGAGCAATGGGTATCTTCAACAGTATGCCAGAAAGCTCACAATTAAGTTTGTTTGATTTTTAAAAAGTTGGCAAAATAGGTCAGCTTTTTGATTAAACTCAAATAAGAACAAATGTTTGATTGTGAGAGGAGTAAATTTTTGCTATAATTATTACATACTAATAATAGTATTGTGGTAATGAAAAAAATAAACAAACACTATTTATAATAAGAATGATACTTTTTACAAATGAAGTATATATGGATACTATTATGTTTGAAAATTGTACAAATTTAATTGGTGGAGCTGTCACTAAATATGATAGCAATAATGTAACTGCTGAATATGTGCATATTGACTATATAGATGGTGAGGATGATTGGCCAGGGTATTTTACAGACATCGTAGATAAAAAATAATAGGTACTAGAAATAATACTTTTTATATTGTATAATTTATTGTGATGATAGGATGTGATTATATGAATAAAAAGGGATTTACATTGGTTGAATTACTTGCGGTGATAGCGATACTTGCAATATTAGTTCTTGTAGCTGTACCAAATGTACTTAGTATGTTTAATAAAGCTAAAAAGGATGTATTTTTTTGACCGATGCTAAAAAAATGTTTATAAAGAAATTTCTAAAAAAAGTATATTAGTGAAAGTATGAGAGGCAATAATATTAGTTCTATATCAAATGATAATAATAAGCTTGATATGGATACAAGTGATTTAAAATATAGTGTTAAATTAGATAGTAAGGGAAATATTACTGATTTTCAAGTAAGCAATGATACATATTGTATAAGCGGAAAATTTAATAATTTAGGAGAACTTACTACTGATAAAATAGCTGAAGGAAAATGCATTGATACTGGTGATAATACTGCTGATGATAATCCATCTATACCACAAATATATGAATGTACTTATGATGGTGAACTTACTCAAGGAAGCGAATATATAAATGGTGTCTATACATATAGATATAAGCAAAGTTATAAAACTGAAATTGGTCCAGTTGCTGGAGATGGTTGGTCTAATATTGATACTGATGGCTGGGGAATTACATTAACTAATAAAAGAGATACATCACCTGTTAATGATAAAATATGTACTAGTATAAATGGAAAACCACTTGTATCAATGGCTGGAATGTTCATAGAAAGTAGAGCAAGTAGTATAGACTTAAATGGTGCTGATACATCAAATGTTATAGATATGAATGCGATGTTTAAAAAGCTGTTCATCTTCTAGTATCAATTTAAATAATATTAATACAAGTAATGTATCAAATATGGCTTTTTATGTTTTTGGAATACAAGTATTGAATCTCTTGATTTAAGTAGTTTTTGATTTAAAAAGATGGAGTAAATTTATCATTTGTTTTTTTAGAAGTTCTAATTTAAAAAAACAGTGTATGTTAAAAAAATAATGAAGTTTTAAATAAATTTAATGTTAGTGATGTTACTGGAAAAAAACTGATCTGAATTTCATAATTAAATAAAAAAATTTGATAAAAAAATTAGAAAAAGAAACAATATATGAAGTGTGATATAATATTTTTTTGGTGGTTTTTATGAAAGTAGTAGTTTTAGGAAGTAGTAGTAGTGGAAACTCTACATTTTTTTGAATATAAATAATATAAAAATTTTTTTAATAGATGCAGGTCTACCTTTTGGGAAAAACTTAAAGATGCATTATATGAAATAGGTGAGAATCCTGAAGATTTAAATTTCATAATTGTAACACATGCTCATAGTGATCATGTTAAAAGTTTACACTCATTTAATAGAGTTTATAATACTAAAATATATATGTCTATTGAAACATTTAATGAATATAATAAAAAAGATTACATAAAAGAATTATGAATTCTTTGATGAATTTGATAATATAATGGGAATTAAGTTTACTAAAAATACCTATAAGTCATGATAAAAAAGGCTTTGGATTCGTATTTGAATATGAAAATAAATCACTAGCATATATGACAGATACAGGTATGATACATTCTAGATATCATGAAAAAAACTTAAAAATATAAAAACAGTATACTTACTTGAAAGTAATCATGATGTAGAAATGGAAATGAATGGCAAGAAATTTGAATACATTAAATATAGAAATATTGGTGATGAAGGGCATTTAAGTAATGAAGACTGTGCGATGTATTTAAATCACTTTTATAGGACCAGATACTAAATATATAATGCTTGTTCATATAAGTGAAAAATGATAATATATATGAAAAAAAGCATATGAAGTAAATAGAGAAAGTATTGATTCAAATATACCAATATATATAGCATTTAAAGATAAAAATTAGTGAACTTATTGAAGTATGATATACATTTACTAAAAAAATATGATATTATTACAATAGGAGGAAGAATAAAATTATGAAGAAAAAGAAAAATACAGAAGATTCAGGGGATGTTGCATTTGTTTTAGGAATATGTATTGGGTTATGTGTAGGATTATTATTATCAATTGCTTTTTAATGATATACTTTATCTTCCATTATATTTAGTAGTTGGACTTACATTTGGTATTGCGATTTCAGGAGAAAAAATAGAATTAAAATGGTCAACTAAAGATAAGAAAAAGTAAGCCAATTATTAGATTTGATGTTAATGCTAAATTAGAAAATGAAACAACACCTAAAAAAATATTAATTCAAAGTATCAGTAGCGCTGTTGTTGTAGGAATAATAATATTTTTTTATGTTCAACATGTTTTAGAGATGCATTTAGACATTTAATAGAAGTATATGATAAGATGAATACTAGAGAGATATTAGAATCTATTTTATTATTGTTACCATTCTTATATATAATTATTATTCTATTGAAATTCTTACCTTATGCGTTTAATGATAATAAAAAAAGATAAATAAATTGTTATGAAGAGGCTATTATGTAAAAATAATATGCCTCTTTTTCTTTTTAAAAAAATAATCCTAATGTGATAAAAATTAGATAGGTGGATGAAAAATGTATAGAAAAAAACATTTGTAGAAGTAAATATTGATTCATTAAGAAATAATGTATCAAACATAATAGAAAAATATAATGATTATAAATATTATATAGCAATGGTTAAATCTAATGCATATGGACATGGTTATTATATAGTAAATGATTTAATAGAGTGTGGTATTAATTACTTTGCAGTATCCTCTTTAGAAGAAGCACTTGAAATAAGAGAATATAATAAAGATATATCTATATTATGTGTAGAACCTATTGAACTGGATAGCATAGATATAGCAATTAAAAATAATATAACACTTACTATTGTGAGTTATGATTATATAAGTAAGTTAATTCATAAAAAAATAAATCTAAATATAAAGTTCATATTAAAATAGATACTGGTATGAATAGAATTGGTATAAGTGATAAAGATGAGTTTAATAAAGTAATTAGTCTTTTAAAGAAGAATGATAATGTATATTTAGAAGGATTATTTACTCATTTTGCAACACCTGGTATTAATGATAGATATTTTGATATGCAAGTAAATAATTTTAAGAATATAACAAGTGATATTAATTTAAAAAAAGTATACCAATAGTACATTTAAGTAGTAGTTTTATATTACTTGCTCATCCTAAAATTGAATTTGCAAATGGTGTTAGATTTGGAACTATATTATATGGTTATGATATAAGTCCTCGCGCACTTAGTAATAATCCTAAAGATATACTTAGAAAGATAAGAAATAAATATTTAATAAAGAAGTATAACATAAGTGAGACATATAGTGATGTTAATATTAAGCTTACACCAGCACTAAAAGTCAAAACAAATATTATACAAATTAAACATATACATGCAGGTGATAAAGTAGGATATGGTATGCTTTATACATCAACTAAAGATGAAAAAATAGCAACAATACCTATTGGATTTGATGATGGTATTGGTATATCACACATAAATAGATATGTAATTATAAATAATAAGAAATATCCTGTTATTGGTGAAATATCTATGTGTATGATGAGCATACTAATAGATGATAGTGTGAATATAGGTGATGAAGTTACTGTTTTAGGAGATGGTATAACACTTGGTATGATATCAAGACTTAATAATACATCTATTCATAATACACTTGTTAATATAGGTAAAAACATTACCTAAAGTGTATATAAAAAAATAATAAAGTGGTAGGTATAGTAGAACATAGAAATGAGGTAATAAAAATGAGTTTAAAAAAAGTATGATGTTTAAGAAAGTAAAAAGCAATTAATTATGAAAAAAATTAAATAAGTTAAGTAGTGATATTGCTAAACGTAATAATAAAAAGTAAATGTTATGTTAAAAAGAGATATGATTAAAAAAATTTTTATTAAATATGGTATTGGATATACTGATTATTTAAAAAGGAGATTATATTAATTTAACAGAAAAACAAAAGGAAAAACATATGTAACAACTAAGAGTTTTTATAAGATGTTAAAGTATTTAAATGATGAAGATTATATTGCAGTTATGAGAGATAAAATACTATTTAATAAGGTGTTTAGAGAATATATAAAACGTGATTTTCTTGATTTAAGAGTGGCAACTCCTGATGACTTAAAGAAGTTTATAAAAGGTAAAAAACATGTATTTGCTAAACCACCTAAAGATTTTGGAGGACATGGTATTGAAAAAATAGATGTAAGTGATGTTAAAGATGCTAGTATATTACATATTGATCTTATGAATAAAAGGATTATATTTAGTAGAAGAAGAAATAATACAACATCCTGAACTTGATAAATTAAATCCATATGCGGTTAATTCATTTAGAATAGTTACTCTTGTTAAAAAAATAATAAAAGCATATATACTAGCAAATGCTCTTCGTATTAATATTGATGATGCTATTGCTATAGGTTGTAGTGATGCATATATGAGACTAAATGAGGATGGGAAAATATGTAGTAGAGTAGTAGATGATGTAGCAAATGTATACACTGAACATCCAATTGCTAAGATTAAGTTTGATACAGTTACTGTTCCTTATGTAAAAGAAGCATTTGATATGGCTTTAAAAGCAGCACTTGAAGTACCTGAAGTTAGATATGTTGGTTGGGATATAGCAATAACTAAAGATGGACCTGTTATTATGGAGGGTAATGAATATCCTAGTTATGGACTTGTTCAATATTACTTATTTAATGATGAACATGAAGGACATCTTTCTCAAATATCTAAAAATATTAGGTAAAGATGAAATGAAGAAGATGAAACTATGAAAAAAATTAAAAAAAGAATACATTCATACAAGGAACACTTATTACATCAATTATACTAATTATTATTAAAAATATTAGGTGCATTATATGTAATACCATTTTATGGAATAATTGGTACTAATGGTGGAACACTATATAGTTATGCTTATAATATATATAATTTATTTTTAAATATTTCTACAGCAGGTATACCTATTGCTATATCTATGATAATAAGTGAATATTTAGCATTAGATAAATTAGACGCTAAAGAAAGAGCGTATAAAATAGGTAAAAAGATGATAGGTATTCTTGCGATAGTATCATTTTTAGTAGTGTTTTTAGGTGCAAATTTAATTGCTAAATTCATAATTAGTGATGTAACAGGTGGTAACTCTATAAATGATATTGCTACTGTTATAAGAGCGGTATCATTTTGCTTAATAATAATACCATTCTTAAGTGTTTTAAGAGGTTATATGCAAGGACATAAGTTTATTACTCCAACTTCATATTCACAGTTAATTGAACAAATTGTTAGAATACTTGTAGTACTTTTAGGTTCATATGTAACAATTAAAGTACTTAATAAAGGTGTAACAAGTGGAGTAAGTATTGCATTACTTGGTGCTTTCTTTGGTGGACTTTTTGCATATATATATTTACTTATTAAAGTTAAAAAGAATAAAAGTGAGTTTCCAGTAAGCAAAAAGGAAGATAAAATCACTGACAGAGAGATATCTAAAAAAAGATACTTAAATATTGTATACCGCTTATAATGATATCTATAGTAGATAATCTATATACAATAGTTGATGTTAAGCTTATCATAAAAGGATTAAATATAGTGGGATATACTGCAATAGAAAGTGAAATGATGTCTTCACTTGTATCAACTTGGGCACCTAAAATATGTACTGTTATTATTGCTATTGCGATATCACTTACAACTAATATAATTCCACATGTAACATCTGCTTTTGTTAAAAAAAGATATGACAGAAGTAAATAGAAGATTCAATCAAGCAATAAGTACAATGCTTATAATAACTATACCTATGGCATTAATGTTACTTATTCTTTCAAATGAAAGTTATACATTATTTTATGGTGCTAGTGAATATGGAAGTACAGTACTAAAAGTATCAGCAATAAGTCATATATTCTTTGGAGTATGGAGCGTTATAAATACTTGTCTTCAAAGTATGAGAAAGTTTAAAAATAGTATATATAAATTCAATTGCTGGTTTAGTATCAAATGCACTTTTAGATATACCACTTATATTAATATTTGATAGAATTGGCTTACCAGCTTATACAGCAACAATAGTATCAACAATAATAGGTTATTCAATATCAATAACAATCGCATTAATATATCTTAAAAAAGAAATGAAATTTACATATAGACCTACAATTGATTTACTAAAGAAATTAATATTACCATCAATATGTTTAATAGTTCCACTTACATTATCAAAAAAATATTTATTAAATTTAATTATACAAGATATACTTCACTTGTAAGTCTTGCTATACATGGAATGATAGGCGTAATAATATATTTAACTATAACATATAAAAATGGATCAATAAACGACACTATAGGTAATACAATAATAGATAAAATATTATCAAAAAAATACATATAAAAAGCTAAGAAAAAAATTAATTCTTAGTTTTTTAAATTTATTAAATATGTGTTATATTATTAATAGAGTTATACAAATATAAATTGAAGGGTGAAAAATATGAAAAAAAGAGCAATATTAATAGATGGTAATAATTTATTATTTAGAAGTTATTATGCTACTGCATATAACGGTAATTTAATGAAGAATAGTAAGGGTTTTCCTACCAATGCATTATTTGGTTTTGTAAATATGTTAAATAAAAATAATTAATGAAGAAAAAAACCTGAATATATAATGGTAGCATTTGATACAGGACATAATTTTAGAAAAAGATTTATGCGATACATATAAAGATGGTAGAATTGAAACACCTAATGATTTAAAGATTCAATTTCCAGAGGCTAAAAAAATATGTACCCTTCTTGGCATTAAATATATTGAATGTGATAACTATGAAGCTGATGACATAATTGGTACATTCGCAAGAATGGCAGACGAAGATAAAAACTATAATGCAACTATAATAAGTAGTGATAAAGATTTATTACAACTTATAAGTGATGAAGTAGATGTTAAATTATTAAAACCAAAAAAAGATTATATACTTATGAATCAAGAAACTTTCTTTGAACATTATGGTATTAAGCCTATTAGAATGATAGATTTAAAATCATTAATGGGAGATGCTAGTGATAACATACCAGGTGTTAAAGGAATAGGTGAAAAAAACTGCTTTATCATTACTTACTAAATATGATAATTTAGATAATTTATATAATCATTTAGATGAATTAACACCTAAAAACAAGAGAAAAAAATTAATAGAAGACAGGGAAAGTGCATACTTTTCATATAAACTTGCTACAATATATAAAAACAGTTCCTTTTTGATTATACATTTGAAAGTATTAAATATAATAAAACCAGATATAACTGGGACTTATAGAGGAATATAAAGAACTTGAATTTAATTCATTCTTAAAAAAACTTAAATAAAAAAATACAGAAGAAATTAAAAACGGATTTAGAATATGAAATAGTCAAATCAAAGATAGAAATAGATGGTATCAAGAGCTTATATATTGAACTTGATGAAACTAATTATCATAAAGCAGGATTTATAGCTGCTGCTATATATGATGGACGTAAAAGCATATTATTTTGATTTACCAAGTTTACTATTAAATAGTGATTTACTTAAAGATATAACTGCTACTTTTTGATAATAAAAAAAGAATATTGTATTTATGAATAGATATAATGTAAGTATTAATGATTCATTTGATATATTTATAGCTTCTTACTTACTTGAATATAATGTTAAAGATGATATTGCTTATTTAGCATCTACTTTTGATAGAAATATTGCTTTTTTTATGATCAAATAATAAGTAAAAAAAGAATAAATTAAGTGAAGATGCAATAAGAAGTTCAATAGTATCTAAAGCTATATTTATATATGATACTTATCAAGAATTTAAAGATAAACTTGTAAGTGAAGAACTTGATTATTTATATATTGATATAGAAGGACCACTTATTCGTATACTTGCTGATATGGAAATAAATGGTATTACTGTTAAAACTGATGTTATTGATGAACTTAAAAAAATGAACTTAATGAAAAAATATTATTATTAGAGAGTAAGATTCATGAAGAAGCAGGAGTAGATTTTAATGTTAGTAGTCATAAACAAATAGCTGATATTCTTTATAATAAACTTATGTTACCTAAAGGAAAAAGGTAAATATGCTATGTCAACATCACATGATGTATTAATTAAGTTAAGACATTTAAATCCTATTGTTGATGATATTTTTAGAGTATAGAGCATTAACTAAACTTGTTTCTACTTATCTAGATACATTTAATGGTTATGTTATGGATGATGGTAAAAATACATACTATATATAAACAAACAGGTACTAGAACAGGTAGACTTTCTAGTGTAGATCCTAATTTACAAAAATATACCTGTTAGAAGTGAAGAAGGTAAACAAATAAGAAAAGCATTTATACCAAGTGAAAACTCTTATTTACTTTCTAGTGATTATTCTCAAATTGAACTAAGAGTACTTGCTCATATAAGTAATTCAAGAAGTTTAAAAGATGCATTTATTAATGGGGAAGATATTCATACTCATGTTGCAAGTGATATATTTGATGTTCCTGAAAGTGAAGTTACAAAGAATATGAGAAGAACTGCTAAAGCGGTAATATTTGGTATTGTTTATGGTATTAGTGGTTATGGACTAGGTGAAAACTTAGATATAAGTCCTAGTGAAGCAAAGAAGTATATAGAAAAATATTTAACTTTATATCCAGAGGTAAATGATTATATGACAGAGATTGTTAAAAAAGCACGTGAAACTTCAACTGTTAGAACTTTATTTAATAGAAAGAGAACAATTGATGAACTTAATAATACAAATTATATGATTAGACAAATGGGAGAAAGAATTGCTCTTAATACACCAATACAAGGTACAGTCTGCAGATATTTTAAAAACTTGCTATGATAAGAATAGATGAAAAATTAAAAGAAGATAATCTCAAAACAAAATGTTACTTCAAGTACACGACGAACTAATATTTGATGTACCAGATGATGAGTTAAATGATGTAATAGACATTGTAAGAGAAATAATGGAAAATGTTTATAAATTATCTGTACCATTAAAAAGTAGAAATTGATTATGGTAGAGATTGGTATGAAGCAAAAATAGTTTTTTTCTACTTGTAAGCAGATTATAATTTTTGATATAATTATCTCATACTAAGGATGTGATAATTATGAAAGATAAAAAAAGATATATATATTGCTAGTGGTATCAATACTTATTACAGTTATTGGTGTTTCACTAGCATTTTTTGCGTTAAATATTGTTGGTAATGAAAATGCAAAAAATGTTGTTATTACTACTGGTGACTTAAGGCTTTTACTTACAGATGGTAATGCAGTGTCACTTAGTGATGCAAAACCAGGTGATTCAGTAACAAAGACAATTACTGTAAAAAATACTGGTACAAAGGAGATAAGTTATAATCTTGTATGGCAGGATCTTGTGAATGGTATTACTAATAATGAGTTAATAGTTGATGGAACATGTAAGAATTTAAATGCAAGTAATACAGAAGATGGAACATGTAGTGCAATATCAAAGAAAGCAGTTAAAGAAGGAAATATCACATCAAATATTCCAATTAAACCAGGGTATACTCATGAATATGTTGTTAGAGTTACTTTTAAAGATACAGGTACTCTTCAAAATTATAATTTAAATAAATCTTTCACAGGTAAAATAGGTATAACTGAATCATCAGCAAAGACAATCTATTGTACATTTGATGGAGAACTTACACAAGGAGCAGAGTATGTGAATGGGCAGTATACTTATAGGTATATGCAGGAAATTAATGTTGACTATGATGACGATGATAATGTAATTTACACATGGCAAAATATAACTGATAATGGTTGGGGAGTAATTTTAACTGATAGAACAAGTACTGATGCGGTGACAAGTGAGTTATGCACATATATAAATAATAAACCTATTATTTCAATGCAGTATATGTTTCGAAGCAGTAAAGCCACAGAATTAGATTTAAGTAGTTTTGACACAAGTAATGTAATTAATATGGCTCATATGTTTGAAAAATGGTAAATCAGTAGTATTAGATTTGAGTAGTTTTAATACAAGTAAAGTTACTAATATGGAAAGTATGTTTTATAGTTTGCTTTATCGCAATGATTCATCTATTGCTTTAGATTTGAGTAATTTTGATACAAGTAATGTAACTAATATGAGTGGTATGTTTTACCAAGGTAATATTACGAATTAAATATAAGTAATTTTAATACTAGCAAAGTAATTGATATGAGTCGTATGTTTTCTAATAATAAGCTTACAGATATAGATTTAAGTAATTTTGATACGAGCAATGTTACAAATATGTGGGGCATGTTTTATGGCTCTTCACGTTTAGTCAGTATTGATTTAAGCAGTTTTTGATACAAGCAAAGTTGCTGATATGCGTTGGATGTTTTCTACAGTATTTTTATACTTTAAAAAAACTATTTATGTAAGTGATAAATTTGTTATTAATTCAGCTACAACTAGTAGTTATATGTTTAATGGATGCACTAATTTAGTGGGTGGAGTTGGTACAGCTTATGATAAAAATCATATAGATGCAGAATATGCTCGTATAGATAAAGGAACAAATAATCCAGGATACTTCACTGATATTGCTGATAAGCCTGTTGAACCATATTCTTTTAGTAGTGATTCTTGGGCTACAATAGCAGAGGCTGTTAAAAAAATAATAATATAAGTAAATATAAAGTGGGGGATACTAAATTGGTTGGTCTTGGTACATATGGTTCACATATGGTGAGAATTGCAAATAAATCAACGCCAAGTGAATGTTCAGGTACTGGATTCTCACAAAGTGCTTGTGGATTTGTAGTAGAATTTACTGATATTGTAGCTGAACACGTAATGAAAGATACTGCTGATAATACTGGTGGATGGCCTGGAAGTAGTATGTATACATTTGTAAACACTGATTTATATAATTCATTACCATATATTTTAAAAAATGCAATAACTGATACAACTGTTGTATCAGGACATGGCAATACAGGCGAATCAAATTTTACATCTACTGATAAAATGTATTTGTTGTCGCCAGGGGAAGTATATAGTGATTGGTCTACATACCAATATTCTTCTGCTGATACTGCTAAGGATTTAACAAGGACACTAGACTATTATACTAATGCTAGTGTCACTACTAGTAGTTATAGTGGTGCGATAAAGAAGTATCAATCTAGTGCTGCTGATTGGTGGCTTCGTACGCCTGAAGTTGGTATAGCGTTTAGTCGTGTACAAAAAACTGGAGCACGAGCTGGAATTGTAGCTACTAGTCCATATGGCGTTTCCCCAGCATTTAGAATTGGATAAAATAAAAATAATCAGGACTAATTAATCCTGATTTTCTTTTTATATATATTGGAATATTTTTGTATTTCTTGTTTATTTATATCTTCATAAATATATGAGTAAAGTTCTGTAATTCTTTTTTTCTATTCTTAAAGCATCATATTTAGTATTATACTTGTTAAGAATAGGTAGTGTTATTTCACTTTTTAATTTCATTTAAATATTTTCTTCCTTTATCTGTGAAACCTAATATTCTTATATATTCTAAATATCTTACTTTCTTATTATCTTCTTTTTGTGAATGAGCAAAATATATGATTTAACATTCTTGATATTTTTATTATAAGTATATCTTTTTAGTTTTTAATATTTTTTTGATAAGTTCATCTAATGAATTAGATTTTTAATATTGCTTTTTTTAATTCTTGTATTTAGTCCTTCATCTACATCAACATACTTTTTCTAAATCTTCTTCTGTTAATATTTTATATTTTTAAATATTCAAAAATACTTTGTTTCAAGAACTTTATCTTTTAATAATTCATATACATTGTTAGGTACTTTATCTTTTTATATTTTGTTTATTTAAGAGTCTAGTTCTTATATTTGATGCAGATACTACTTTTTGCATTTGAATCTAGATCGTGATAACTACTTGTTCTTTTAATATTATAAACATCCATGAAATAACCATTTCTATATATTTCTTTTAGATAGCTAAGAGCAAGTAGGTCATTCGGTTTTGTTATACTTATATTGCAAAGTTCGTTTAATGCTTTATTAAGAGCAGTGGGATAACTTATTCCTTCATTAAGATATTTTTTAGTTATTATATCAAAAATTTATATCTTCAACTTGATATCTTGCGGCTTTTTTTAATACTCTCTATGTCTTCGCGTTCACTTCCAAAAACATAATACATCAACATATAATTTATTTAATAAAGCAACTGAATATCTTGCGAATATATCACTGCTTTGAGTAGCATAAACATATGGAAGTTCTATAACAATATCTATACCATTTTTCAAGTGCTACTTTTGGTTTTTTTCCCACTTATTTAATACAGATAATTCACCTCTTTGTGTAAAAAGTACTACTTAAACATGCGATAATAATTGGGTTATCATATTTCTTTTTTTAATCTTATTAATTTGATATAAGTGTCCGTTATGAAATGGATTATATTCACATACTATTCCTACTACTTTTCTCATTATTACTATAATCTCCTTACTAAAGCTTTTACTGATTCAGTTTTACTAATTCCATTTCGATAAAGAAGAGGATTACTATTAATCATTCTATATCCTTTATATCTAAGTAACATATTTTTTTATCAAAGAAATCATTACCAACTGTATATATTGATTCTTCTGTTATAGATTCTTTAGATGCGATAATATCTATACCATCTACTTTATCCATTTTTTCACTAAAAATAAGTAAATGAAAGAATGGGGTAGAACATAAATAATTTAATTCTTCTTGTATTTGATTTAATTTATCTAAATTATCTGCATTAATAGTGCATATAATATCACACACTTCATTTAGATCAGTTGTTACATTACCATAGAAATCTTTAAATAATATACTTTTTTTAATATACCAAGTTTATTTATATGCTTTAATATCTTTAATAATGAACTATTAAGAACTGGGTGAAAGAATATTATATTGTCATCTTTATCAAATATGACTCCACCATTATTACATATTAAATAATTATATGGTATATGAAATTTCTCTGTTCCACTTTTAAGTGAATTGAAACTTCTTGCGGATGCGAGAGAAAATATATTACCTTTATCTATAAACTCTTTTTACTGCATTTATATTACCACTTATACTTCTTTTTATTATTGTGTTTATTAAATGTACCATCGTAATCACTAACAAGCAGTTTTTTTCACTTTCAACCCCTCTTTTTTTAATTAAATATATGTTTAATTATATCAAAAAAAGTATGATTTATACAAATTTATCATGAAAAATAGTTAAATTCTCTTGATATTTTTTTAATTTATGAGAAAAATACATAAGCAAATGAAAAATTTATAGCATGACTAAGGGAGGAATAAAAAAATGAAATTAAATATTACTTTATTCGGTGCTTTTACCTTTTTAGAAGAATTAGTAAAACTGCTAAAAAGACAAAGAAGAACTCACTTAAAGGAAAAACAGCTCCTACTGTATCAACTTGTAGTAATTGTGGAGCAACAGTAGCACCTCATAGAGCTTGTACTAAATGTGGTTATTATAAAGGAAAAAGAAGCAATTAAAGTTCAAAAAGAAGAAACAAAGTAGTCAATTAAATATTGGCTTTTTGTTTGTTAAAATATTCTTGATTTTGTACTCCTTAGATTGTATAATTGTTATAGAATAGGAGTGGTTTTAAGTGGTATTTAAGAATAGAACTGGGTTTACTTTGATTGAACTTTTAGCAGTAGTAGCAATTATTGGATTGCTTGGTACTATTGTTGCTGTTTCTGTTACTAAAGTATATAATGATAGTATTAAAAAAAGACTATGATAGTTCAAGAAAAATAATGTAGCTAGTACATCTAAAATATATTTAGAAGATTATTGTTTTGAACCTGTTGATAGTTCTTATGTGTGTCCTTCTTCGTATAATAATTACACTAGTAATAAATATATATGTTTAGATGATTTTACAAGATAATAAATTTGGTAATTATATAAATAAAGTAACTTATAAAAAAAGATGAATGTAAAGGTATTATAACATTTGATAAAAAAATGAAGATGGTGATTATGTTGTACCAACTGTTTATTTATATTGTGGTAATCCTGATACTGGTGAATATGGTTATATAACTGATGAATCTCTAAATCCTGGATTATATCCTAGATGTAATATTAAAAATTAATAATGATATGTATTATCTTTCATTAATGGAGGAAAAATTAAGTGAAATTCATTCAATACTTCAAAGAGAAAATGAATTAATAGTTCAAGCAAGTAATGATACTAACCTAGAAGAAGATATAAAAGCAATTAAAGAAGAAATTAATAGTCTTAATAATGAAATAAATAATGTGTATAATTATGAATATTTAGGTTCTAAGATATTACAGCCTAATAATAAATTAACTGGTAAATATGTTGTTAAGATTGTTAGTCCTAGTAATTTAAAAAAATAGATAGTTTTACATTTAGTGATTATGATAAAGATTTAAATATTGTTTATGAAGCAATAAGAACTGTATTATATTTTTAGATCAAGTTTAGGTGCTGAAATAAATGCTCTTGAATATAGACTTTCATTTTATGGGTGCAGTGATAAAGAATGTAAATTAGATAAAGTTTTAAATATGGTTAAAAAGAATATATGAATTATCTTATAGAACTACTTATTCTACTACAGATAGTGATGATGATCGTTTATCTATTGATATGGAAGTACAAAAGTTATTTGATAATTTAGATGTATTTTTCTAAAAAAATATGAATGATAATTCAATAAGTAAAAAAATTCTATATTTAAAAAAATGGTGATAATGTATTAACTAAAGCTAGTAGTAAGAAAGTTTATGAAGATGCAGCTGAATATATTAAAAATAATAGCAAAAAAGATTTAACAGGAAGTGATGTATGGCAAGATGAGGTTTCAATGCTTCAAACAGCAAGTGGTGCACTTAACGAAGTAATAAATATGTCTTATCGTATGCATGAATTAATGACAAGTTGTAGTAATGGAACTAATACTTCAAGCGATATAAAGAGTTATGATGATGAACTTACTGCTTTAATTAAAGAAATTGATGATATTAAAGAAAAAAACTGCTTTTTAATGGAATTTTATTATTTAGTGATAGTGATTATTTATTATATGATATACATGATGATAATTTAAGTAATATAAGTTGTACTAATTATAATAGTAATAGTTTAAATATAATAAAAGAATTATCAAAGAAAAAAATGAATTTAAATATGGTAAGTTTAAATGCTAATAATACTAAGGCTGAAAAATTAATTACGTTTGCTAAATGTGAAAATAATAATTGTATTTTAAATTCAGTTAAAGATATATTAAATAGTATGCTTGAACTTGCTACTAGTGCAATTAGTGGTAGTGCTAGTGAAAGAGAAGAATATAATATTCAATATATTGTTTACTTTAAAGCATTAAATCATATAGCTGAAATAACTGAAAATAATAGTTATTCTGCTAGTTCTTTAGGTGTAAATAATACTAATCTTTCAAGTGTAAGTAATGCTATTACTGCTAAAAATGCTGTTACTAGTGCACTTTCAAAAGTTAAATAGGAGGAGATTTTATGAAAAATGATGTAATTGAAGCTATTATAGAGATTCCATATAGAAGTAGAAATAAATTTGAAATTAAAGATGGAAAAAAATTAAATTAGATAGAGTTTTTATATAGTGCCATGGGCTATCCTGCTGAATATGGTTTTATTGATTCAACTTTAGCTGGTGATGGTGATCCACTTGATATACTTGTTATTGGAACAGAACCTACTTATCCTGGATGTATTATTCCTGCTAGGGTAATAGGTGTTCTTAAAATAACTGATAATGGATTTGATGATTATAAAAATAATATCAGTTGTAGATGTTGATCCTAGATATAATGAAATACAAGAACTTAATGATTTATCTAAATTTATACTTGATGAAATAAGAAATTTCTTTTGAAAAATTATAAAGTTTTACAAAAGATAGATGTCAAAGTTGAAAACTATTATCCTAAGAATAAAGCTTTAAAAAAATAATTGAACAAGCTCGTAAAAAAATTATAAAAAAAGTATTGAAAATAAATAAATGGTACTAGAAATAGTATCTTTTTATATTGTATAATTTATATAGAATAAGGATGTGTGATATGAATAGGTATAATATTAATAAAAAAATGGTTTTTACTTTGATTGAACTTTTTAGCTGTTATTGCCATTATTGCTATTTTAGGTACAATTGGGACTCTTGCTACTTTGAAAAATATATAATGATAATATTAAGAAGACTATGATTATACAAGAAAAATAATGTATCAAGTGTAGCTAAAACATATTTGGAGGATTTTTGCTTTGATCCACTTGATAATACTTATGGCTGTCCTCAGTCTTATAATAATAATACTAATAAGAAATATATATGTTTAAGTAATTTACA
Source organism: Clostridium sp. (assembly GCA_022010095.1). Lineage (GTDB taxonomy): Bacteria > Bacillota_I > Bacilli_A > RF39 > UBA660 > CAG-1000. Next base: position 322,514 of record CP091739.1, on the reverse strand, counting down.
AGTGAAGAAAGATAATAGTAAAGCACAGGATTATAATGATTCTTATATTAATGATGTTACTTATAAGAAAGAAAGTTGTAAAGGAATTGTTGTTTTTTCTCCTAATGATGATGGTGATTATGTTAATCCTAAAACATATTTATATTGTGATTATGATAGTAAAAGTAAAAAATATAATTATGTAACAGATGAATCATTAAATGTAAGTGATTATTCAATATGTAATATAGCTTCTGGGATAGATGATTCTAGTACGACAACTACAACAACTACAACAACAACTACTAAACCAATTCAGACTGCTTGCACGTATAATCGGTGAACTTAAACAAGGAGCTGAATATGTAAGTGGACAATATACTTATAGATATATGCAAGAGGGTGAAGGAAATTCATGGGTTAATATTACTAATGATGGTTGGGGAGTCGTATTAACTAATAAGAATAGTACAGATCCAGTAACAACAAAATTATGTAATTCTATTAATGGAAAACCAATTGTATCGATGTCAAGCATGTTTTATTTCTCTAAATCATCAGTTATTGATATGAGTAGTTTTGATACAAGAAATGTAAAGAATATGAGAAATATGTTTTGGTCTACTCAGGCTAAATCATTAGATTTAAGTAAATTTAATACAAGTAATGTTGTATATATGGATTCTATGTTTCATGGAAGTCAGGCTACAACAATAAAAAGGTTTAGAAAAATTTTGATACAAGTAAAGTAACAAATATGACTTCTATGTTTAGACTTAGTAATGCTAGAACATTAAATTTAAGTAAATTTAATACAAGTAATGTTACAAATATGAGTTTAATGTTTTTGCTATAGTAAGGCTACAAATATAGATGTAAGTAAGTTCAATACAGGTAAAGATACAACTATGAAAAATGATGTTTCATGATACTGTTGCTACAAATATAGATGTAAGCAGTTTTTAATACAAGTAATGTAACTGATATGAGTGGAATGTTTTTCTAATTGTGCTTCAACAGCACTTAATGTAAAAAGTTTTAATACAAGTAAAGTAAAAGACATGAGTGAGATGTTTGAATCTACCATAATAAAAGAATTAGATTTAAGTAGCTTTAATACGAGAAATGTTACAAATATGAATAAGATGTTTTATGGTATTCCAAATTTAAAGACAATATATGTTAGTAATAATTTTGTGACAAGCAAGGTTACTAGCAGTACTAATATGTTTAAAGATTCAACTAAATTAGTTGGAGGATTTGGTACTATATATAGTAGTTCTAAGATAGATAAAACATATGCTAAGATTGATAATTGTAGTAATAAAGGTTATTTTTCAGATAAGATTAATCCATCATCTTTTAGTACAGATAGTTGGTCTACAATTGCTTATTCTGTTAGAAATGGTAATACTTGTAAATATAATTTGGGTGATACTAAGTCAGTTAATGTGGGAACATTTGGAACTCATACAGTTCGTGTAGCAAATACATCAAAACCAAGTTCGTGTAATTCTTCTTCTTATTCTGCGACAGCATGTGGTTTTGTAATAGAATTTGCAGATATAATAGTAAGATATAATATGAATCCAGCTGGAACTTATAATGGTAAATATTATCAATATGGAACAAATGTTGGAGGATGGCCAGCAAGTAAATTAAGAACTTATTTAAATAATGATATATTTAAACAATTGCCAAGCGATTTACAAAGTGTTATTGTAAATACTAAAGTTATTTCTGGACATGGAAGTAATGAAACATCTAATTTTACGTCAACTGATAAGCTATATTTGTTATCTGCTACAGAAGTATGGGGCGATTGGACTGGTATGTGGAATAATTGGTCAGGTACTGGTGCTTCAACTGGTACTGAGGTGGATACAGCAAAGAATTCATCTAGGCAATTAGATTATTATGTAAGTAAGGGAACAACGTATAATAATTATAGTGCAACTGAAAAAAAGGATGGAAAATTTAGTTATTTTTGGTGGCATCGTTCTGCTAGATATAATGATGATATTCAGTTTTATGGTATGCGTGGTTATGGTTATGCTTATCGTGATGGTGGAATATCTCCAGCATTTAAAGTTGGTTAGTTAAAAATATATATGATAAATAATATTAAAATGATATGAAAAGGATTGTGATATTTATTATGAAAAAGACAAGGTTTTACATTAGTTGAGTTACTTGCAGTTATTGCTATTCTTGCTATACTAGTATTAGTAGCTGTTCCAAATGTACTTGGTATGTTTAATCAAGCTAAAAAAGATACATTTACTACGGAGACAAAAGAAATGGTTAGAATTGCACAGCAGCAATATTTAACTACTTTTGGTAAACATACAAGATATGCTACTGCCGGTTCTAATGATGTTCCTAATGCTTCTACTAACATCATTCCTTGTACCACTAGTACTGCTTTATCAGCTGGTCAATATTGTAAAAATTGAAAAAAAGAATCTGGAAATTTAACTAGTTTTTGTAATTGAATTTAATTCAAGAAATGGTCAAGTTGATAGCATTAAGTCAACTGATGGAACTTATAAGTATGAACTTACTGGTGGTAATTATGATGCGACTAAAGTAACAGCAACTGAAGTTAATGCAACTCCATCTACTACAAAACCAGCTGGGCCAGTGTCATTTAGCACTGATTCATGGAATGTAATAGTTAAAGCAGTTAAAAGTGGAAACACTAGTAAATATAATGTAGGAGATACAAAAGAAATAGATTTAGGAAGTTATGGAAAGCATACTGTTCGTATCGCAAATAAATCAACGCCAAATGAATGTAAATCTTCCACATTTTCACAAAGTGCATGTGGATTTGTGCTTGAGTTTGCAGATATTATAACAACTGGTCCAATGAGTTCAAAAAGTACAAATAAAGGAGGATGGCCACAAAGTGAAATGTATTCATTAGTAAATAATAGCATATATAATCAATTGCCCCCTGATTTAAAGAATAATATAATAAATACAGTAACTATATCTGGATATGGAAATATGGATGCTGAAAATTATACTTCAACAGATAAACTATATTTATTAACACTTCCAGAAATATATGAAAGCATTAGTAATACTTATGATCACGTTGTTGGTTCAACAAGACAACTTGATTATTATAAAAATAATGGAACTACAACGAGTAATTTTGCTCCAGCAGTTAAAAACTATAATGGCTCTTCAACAGAATGGTGGCTACGTTCAGGCTTTGAAATGTTTGATACAGCATATACAACTATTAATAAGCATGGATATTATTCAAAAGGATATTCAGTTGTAGAACTTGGCGTTTCACCAGCATTTAGAATAGGATAATTAAATATAAGGTATTAAGAAATTAATAAATGAATGGTACTAGAAATAGTATCTTTTTATATTGCATAATTTATATAGAATAAGGATGCGTGATATGAATAAGTATGATATTAATAAAAAAATGGGTTTTACTTTGATTGAACTTTTTAGTCAGTTATTGCCATTATTGCTATTTTAGGTACAATTGGAACTCTTGCTACTTTGAAAAATATATAATAATAATATTAAGAAGTTTATGATTATACAAGAAAAATAATGTATCAAGTGTGGCTAAAAACATATTTAGAGGATTTTTTTGCTTCGATCCACTTGATAATATTTATGGCTGTCCTGGGCCTTATGATAATAATACTGATAAGAAATATATATGTTTAAGTAATATTGAAACTAATCAAAATTTATTCGTTGGATGTGATAATTTAGTTGGTGGTGCTGGCACAAAGAAAATAGGCTCTAAAATTGAATATGCTCGTATAGATGGTGGAGTAACTAGTCCTGGATATTTTACAGCAAAAATAGATAACTATTAATAAAAAGGTATTAGAAAAATAATATCTTTTTATTTTAATGTAAATTATTATATAATTAAGAAGGTGATTAATATGAGTAAAAGGTGAATTATATAAGATTGATAAAAAAAGGAAATAATAATAAAAAAAGAATGTTTATGAAGTAAATAATAAGAATGATTTTATATCATTTTTGTGTAAGTATACTTGTTTATGCTTTTTGTACTTATGGTTGCAAATAGTTTATTTAAAGGAATTGAGATTAAAAGTTTCTTTAGTGCGATTATTGCTGCATTAATACTTAGTGGTCTTAATTATACAATTAAACCAATATTGATATATTGGACACTTCCTTTAACTGTTATGACATATGGTATTGCATATCCGATAGTTAATATGATTATATTAAAGCTATGTGATATTATTATGGGAAGTTCATTTAATATAAATGGATTTTTTTGCAACTTTTATAATAGCAATATTTATAAGTGGACTTAGAATAATCCTTGATAATATAATAACTAAGAATATAGGGAGATAGATATGGATACAATAGTGATAATAGGTAATTTTTCATTAAAATGGTACAGTGTTTTAATAACACTTGGTGTTATTATCGGATATTATATGATTTATAGTGAAAGTAAAAGATTTAATATTAAAAGTGAATTTATATTTAATATGATGTTTTGGACATTAATATTTGGAATACTTGGAGCGAGAATTTATTATGTTATATTTAATTGGGCATATTATAGTGAACATTTAAGTGATATATATAAAAATATGGAATGGTGGACTTGCTATACATGGTGGTATAATTACTGGTGCTTTAACTATAATTATATATTGTAAAAAAATATAAAGTTAAAGTAGGAAGAATTATGGATTTAATAGTACCAGCATTACTTTTAGGACAAGCACTAGGTAGATGGGGTAACTTCTTTAATGGTGAAGCATATGGTACTATTGTTACTAGAACTACACTTGAGAATATGAAAATTATACCTGAATTCATAATTAAAAAAATATGTATATAAATGGATATTATCATTTACCAATGTTCTATTTTTGAATCAATATGGTGTTTTTATAGGATTTATTATAACATTAATATTAAGAAGAAAAAAAGATATATTAAAAAAAGGACAACTTACTGGATTTTATTTAATGTGGTATGGTGCTGCTAGATTTGTTATTGAAACATTTAGAACTGATAGTTTAATGTTAGGTGATTTAAAAGTAGCAAGAATAGTAAGCGTTATTATGTTTATAATAGGTTTTGTTATTGAACTTATTCAAGGCAAGAAGCCAAAATTAGATGAATTATATAATTCAGTAGAAACAGAAGAAATAAGATTCTAGGGAGGTATCATGTTTGATTTAATTATTATAGGTGCTGGCCCTGCTGGTATGAGTGCTAGTGTGTATGCAAATAAAGCAAATTTAAATACATTACTTATTGAAAGTGATACTCCTGGAGGACTATTAAATAAACTAAATAAAATAGATAACTATTTGGGATTTAAAGATATAAGTGGAAGTGATCTTGCATTTAATATGTACGAACATGTTAGAAGTGAAGGAATAACTTTAAAAGCATGAAAAAAAGTACTTGGTATAAAAGAAAGAAAAATGGTTATAAAGTTATAACAAATAAAAAAATGAATATAGCACTAAAAAAATAATTATAGCAATAGGTAGAAAGCCTATGAAAGCAGGAATACCTGGAGAAAAATGAATATAATAAAAAAAGGTATTAGTTACTGTGCTATATGCGATAGTCATCTATATAAAGAAATAAAGATGTAGTTGTTATTGGTGATGATAGTCTTGCATACAATGAAGCATTATATTTAAATGATATATGTTCTACAGTTACATTTATTACAAATAATAAAGATATCTTAAAAAGTGATAAAATAAATATTGTTAATTCAAATGTAAAAAGAGTTTGTCGGTGAAGATATTCTTACTGGAGTAATACTTGAAAAATAATGAAACAATTAAATGTAATGCAAAAGATTTATATACAAAGGTTATATGACTGAAGTAAGCTTTTTTTAAAAAGATTTAAATATCATAAATGATAAAGGTAATATTGATGTAGATGATAGATATGAAACACATGAAAAAGGTATTTATGCAGTAGGAGATATAATAAACAAAAAAAGTATATCAAATAGCTACAGCTGTTAGTGATGGATGTAATGCAAAGCATTAAGTGTAAAAAAATGGATATAACAAATGAAAAAAATAAAGATATCTATATAATAATATTAATTAACATAATACTTTTTAATACTACTTTATACTATTAAATCAAATAGATATATAATAATACTAATTGAAATAATATTATATTTAAGTTATTATATATACTTGTTAATTAAGAAAAAAATATATTGATTATAAAAATAATAATTAGTAATTTTTATAATGTGTATTATAGGTATATTAATTATATATATAAGTGGTAATATGAATTTTGTTATAGATGAAGATTTAAGTAATATTGAAGAATCTTTTTTTCTATATATTCATTCTTTGTTATAAATATATTATATAGTTTAATATTTATAGTTACAAATGGTATAAAATTACTTATTAATAAAAATAAAAAGAATAGTGGAGGAATTATGCTTGTATATGGTAGAAATGTAGTACGAGAAATATTAAATAGTAATACTAAAGTATATAAAGTATTTCTTGATAATAATTTTCAAGATAATGAATTATTAGAAAAAATAAATAAAAAGAATCTAAAAAAATTTCATATTGATAAAAAAATAAAATAGATAAGATGTGTGGTAGTAGTACTAATCAAGGTATTGCATTAGATATAGAAGAATATGGATATTTAAATATTGATGTATTAGAAAAATGATGATAAAGCAAATTTTTATTGTTATGTTAGATTCTATTGAAGATCCACATAACTTTGGAGCAATTATTAGAACTTGTGAATGTGCTGGTGTTGATTATATAATTATACCTAAAAAAATAGAAGTGTTAGTGTTAATAGTACGGTTTATAAGACTTCTAGTGGTGCATTAAACAATGTTAAAAATAATAGAAGTAGTAAATCTTAATAATACAATAAAAGAAACTCAAAACACTTGGATTTTTGGGTATATGGTAGTGATGCTTTAGGAAAAGACTATAGAAGTATTGAGTATGATTCTAAAACATGTCTTATAATTGGTAGTGAAGGACATGGTCTTAAAAAGATAGTAAGTAATTCATGTGATGAGATTATTTCTATACCAATGAAAGGTAAAGTAAATTCATTAAATGCATCAGTCGCATCAGGAATACTTATATATGAAATAATGAAATATAAATAGGTGTATTATGAACTATGAAGAACTAAATGATAATGAGCTAGTATATTTATGTAGTGAAAATAATGAAGATGCCACTACCAAATTAATTAATAAATATAAAGGAATGATATTAATTATATTAAAAAGATTTCAAAAAAAGAAATATAAAAATAGTTGGTGTTGAAATAACAGATTTATATCAAGAGGGGTTATTAGGGTTATTAAACGCTATTGAATCTTATGATAAAGATAAAGATGTAACATTTTATACTTATGCTAATGCCTGTATAAAGTCTTCTATTATGACTGCAATAAGAAGTACCTTCACACAAAAAAATAGAATACTTAATACATCATATTCACTTGATAAAAATATGTGAAGATACAGATACTAATTTTTTTATGAAGTATTCAAAGATGAAAGAGAAGAACCTAATAAAAAAATTAATTGATAGAGAAGAAACACTTGAACTTAAAAAAATAGAATAATAGCAAAGTTAAGTGAAAAATGAAAAAAAGTAATATTTGAACTTAAGTTACAAGGTTTTGATAATAAAGAAATTGCTGATCTTATTGATAAAGATAAAAAAATATGTAGAAAAATACTATATTTAGAATAGGTAAGAAATATAAAGAAATAGATATTGGAGGTAGTATAAATGTATGATTATTTAAAAGGAATTGTAAGTTTTACAGCACCAAATTATGTTGTTATTGATTGTAATGGAGTTGGTTATAAAATATTTACACCTAATCCATATAAATTTAAAGAAGGTGAAACTTGTATAGCATATATTTATAATCATATAAGAGAAGATGAAAAATTCATTATATGGTTTTACAACTTATGAAGAAAGAGAATTATTCTTAAAAACTTATTGGTGTTAAAGGACTTGGTCCTAAAATGGCACTTCCTATACTTGCAACTGGATCAATTAGTGGTATAGTTGATGCGATTGATAGAGAAAAATATATTATATTTAAAGAAGTTTCCTAAAAATTGGAGATAAAGTTGCAAGACAAATAATACTTGATTTAAAAGGAAAACTTTCTAGTATTGAGTGTAATGATGTTAATAATTCAAGTGAGGATCTTGCTGCTGCATTAGAAGCATTAGGCTATAAAGGTAGTGATATAAAGAGTGTTATTGCTAGAGTTGATCCAAGTTTACCTATTGAAAAATCAAATTAAAGAAGCATTAAAAATTATTATTGAAGTAAAGGAGTAAATGTAATATGGTAATTGGAATTGATATGGATGATACAATATGTTCAACTAATGAGCTTATTATTGTAGAAGCTGATAGATATGATAAAGAAGTACTTGGTGGAATTGGTGTTAAAGATGTAAAAGCATATGAATTTAATGATATGCTTGGTTGGGCACCTGAAATGAAAGGACAATTTTTTAAAGATAGACTTGAATACATTATGTCTCATGCAACTATTAAAGAAGATGCAAAAGAAGTTATTAATAGACTCCATGATAAAGGATTTAAAATTATAATTATATCTTTTAGAAAAGCAAAGTATTTGAAAGACCCATATATGCTTACAAAGAATTGGTTAGATGAGAATGGTGTTAAATATGATAAGATTTATGTAGATACTGGTTCTAAAGTAGATGAATGTATTGAATCAAAAAGTAAATTTATTTATTGATGATAAAAGAAAGTCATTGTGAAGAAGTAAGTGAAGCTGGTATTGATGTTATATTATTTACAAACGCATATAATACTGAAGAAAAATAGATTTGTACGTAAAGATAATTGGAAAGATATAGAAAAATATATAGAGGAAAAAAATATAATGGATGAGAGAATAGTTACTAATCATGAACTTGAAGCAGATACTTTTGAACGTACAATTAGACCGGATTCTTTTGATGAATATATTGGACAAACAGATGTAAAAGAAAATATAAAAGTATTTGTTAAGGCTGCTAAAATAAGAAATACTAATTTAGATCATGTACTTTTATATGGTCCTCCTGGACTTGGTAAAACTACACTTGCTCATATTATTGCAAATGAACTTGGTAGTAATATTAAAACAGCAAGTGGTCCTACTATTGAGAAAAGTGGTGATCTTGCAGCAATATTATCTACACTTGAACCAAATGATGTACTATTTATAGATGAAATACATAGAATTCCAAGATATATAGAAGAAATACTTTATAGTGCTATGGAAGACTTCAAACTTGATATTATTATTGGTGGAGAAGGTCAAAGCAGGAGTATTAAGATTGATTTACCACCATTTACTTTAGTAGGTGCTACTACAAGAGCAGGAGATTTGTCTAGTCCATTAAGAGATAGGTTTGGTATTGTCTCTAAATTAGAATTTTATAGTAACGAAGAACTTGCAGAGATTGTAAAAAGAACTGCGAGAGTACTAGGTGTTGAAATTGATGAAGAATCTGCTCATGAAATTGCCATTAGAAGTAGAAAAACACCTAGAATTGCTAATAGATTATTAAAAAGAGTTAGTGACTTTGCTCTTGTTGAAAGTGATGGAAAGATAAATATTGATGTTGTAAAAAAGAGCATTATTAAGACTTAAAATTAATGATAATGGACTTGATAGTACTGATGTTGAATATTTAATGAGTATTGTTAATAAATTTAATGGAGGCCCTGTTGGTATTGAATCAATTGCTTCATCTATTGGTGAAGAAGCAACTACTATTGAAGATGTAATTGAACCATTTTTATTGCAGGAAGGATATGTTAAAAGAACTCCTAGAGGTAGAATAGTTACTGAAAAAAACATATAGAGAATTTAAAAATAAATACACAAAGAACACTATTTGATTATGAATAGTGTTTTTATTATGATTTTAAAAAAATAAAAAGACATTTATGAAAAAAATAAATTTTTGATATATTTTTTTCTCCACTAATTGAATTTTTATATATTTTTAAACCAAATGTAAAATTTTCTAAAAAAAGAAGTGTATTTCTTATTTATCCCTTATATAAATAGTAGGAGGTAAAGTATGTATAACGATTTAATTAAAAAAATATCTTCAAAAATATAAAAAAATGGTATAAATAATTTAAAAATCAATGATAAATAAAAATTATTGATGAAAGAATATGTGAAATAGTTATTACTGATACTAAAAAAGAAGTACCTAATATATTACTTAAAGGTAAAGATATAGTAATTACTGTTTTGACAAAATAAAAAGAATTATTTTTTATATAATTCTTTCTTATAATTATCAATTACATCATTCATCATTGAGATATAATCTTTATTATCATTTTTTTCTTCTTCTGTAATAGTAAACATACTTTTAATAGGTATTTTTTTACTATTGAGTTTTTCACTTATGAATTTTTTTCTTGTCTTTCATTAAGTTCATCATCTTCTAAATAATATACATATTGTATATCTTTTTGATTTAACTAATTTTTTTCAGCTTCTGCATAAGATTTATCTATTGTTTTTATTATTTTCATCAATTGATATAACATTTAGATTATATTTAGTTAAGTATTTAAATACTTCATTTGTAGTAAGAATAGTATTATAATTACCATTTTTTTACCAATATCATATAAAAGTAACATCAAGTTCACTGATTTTTTTCATTTAAATCTTTTGTAATTAATTTCTATTTTTTCCTTTTTACATAAACATTATCATTATATTCAATTAATCCTGATTTAATATTGCTACATAACATTAAGTAATTTGATGGGTTTAACCAAATACTTTCGTTTTTAAGTTCTCTATTCATACCTTTAGTTGCATCAACAAGACCAATATTATCATTTCTGTTGTATAAGTCTTTTGCTAGATAAGCTTCACCAGATACACCACTATATATAAATAATTCGCCAGTAGCATATTTATCTTTCTTTTTTTCTCTGTTACTTTATAATCACTTTTTTTGAACCATTAGGATAAACACTGCTTATTTTAGCATAGTCACTATACAACATATTAGTAGCATATTCAATAGGATAGGTAGTAACATATAAATACTTATCACTAAAGTCATCATTTAAACTACATCCCAGATAAAAATTAAAAATAAAAAAATTAATAAAAATACTAAATATTTTTTTCATAAACTTCTCCTTCACGAATAACTGGATCATATCCGATTTTTACCAAATGGATGACACCTAAATATTCTCTTTATTCCTTTTTTTAATACCTTTTTATTCCATATATATTAATACATTCCTTCATATATTCACTGCATGTAGGAGTAAATCTACACATTGTATGACAATGAAGAGGTGTTATTTGATATATATCTATTAACTTTATTAATATTTTTTTCATATATCAATTATATAATAAATTATTATAAAAAAATAAATATCTTTTTTTGATATGGTTTATGTTATACTAGACATATAGAGTAGAGGTGTGTATGAAGTATTGTACTAATTGTGGTAAAAAAACTTATTAAAAAAATTCTAATTATTGTGACGAGTGCGGTACTAAAGTTTTAACAGATGAAAAAAACTGTAAATAAAGAAATAATTAATAATGATAGTAATTGGAAATATTATGTACTTGCGAATGTAATATTAATTTTTTTGGAAATATATTTTTAGGATTAGATGATTATGGTTCTATTAGTATGATTGTCTGCTTTAGTAATAATTATAACAGCTAAAAATTAAATATCCTAAAGTAGTTATTGTTCAGGTATTATTTTTGGGTTGAGATAATTTTTTTACTTTAATGATATTTATATATGTAATAATTTTAATGGTAATGTGTACTAATTTTTATTATGAATTGTGGGTGATAAAGATGAACTATTGTACCAATTGTGGTAAAAAAATTCATTAAAAAAATTCTAATTTAGAGTCAAAAAGCGTATACTCCATTTGCATTATTGATGGCTTTTTATAATTATTATTACAGCTAAAAATTAAATATCCTAAAAGCAACAACAGTTAATGTAGTATTTTTGGATTGAATTAATGTATTTAATAATGTTTATAACATTTATAGTATTTGCATTAGTTGTGTGTAATAGTTGTGGTGATTCATTTAGAGGTTGTGAGTAATATGAAATATTGTATAAAATGTGGTAGTAAATTAAAAGATAATGAAAAATTTTGCAACAAATGTGGAGAGAAGATAAGAAGAAATAAAAATCTCTATAAAAAGTTGTAGTTCTTTCTATTGTAATAATTATTCTTGTAATTGTTGTTTTTGATTACTGCAATAAATTTTTGTTAAAAAAAGAGAAAAAAACCTTAATCAAATAAAAACATAAAGTTAAAAAAATAATATATATGATAAAAAAATAGTGAAATTACATATGTAGATTCTTTTTTTATTGTAGAAAAATGTGTTGATAGTTGTGATGGTACATGTATAAGAAGTGAAGACATTGAAAATTGCATGATATATGAATATGATATAAAAGATAAAGATGCAGAGTATAAAGCATATTACATAGATAATAATGGTAATGTTGAATATAGAAATAATAGAGATGTAATGTTAGATATTAAATATGTTAAAAGATACTTTTTAATAATAAATATAAAGATTACTATATTGATATTAAGTCTGTAAGCAGTTTTGATTCAAAGAACCTTTATTTTGAAAATGATATCACAGTAGAAATAGTTAATTATGGTAGTTTAAATAGAGTATTAACTAAAGAATTATATAATGATATATATAATCTTATTGATAAAGTTTCTTATGTTACTTTAAAGATAAATGATAATGATGAAATAATTTTCTATAAAGATAATATATCATTAATGAGGGAATCTTCTCATATTGTATTTTTATAAGGTTAAACTTAATGATAAAAACGTATGAAGAAATAGTGAAGGAAATAGTTGATAATTATGATAGACACTAATGTGCCATTATATAGTATATTTATATTTTTTTATCATTTATATTGAATATAATTGTTATATGTTTACTAAATAAAAAAAGAAAGATAAGCTTGTTTTATTATATGCTTATATATGAGAAATATTGGCTTTATATATGGAGGAAAACTATTTACATATTTAGTTAATATAAAAAAAGTATGATAGCTTTAATTTTTTTTAACTCTTGGTTTTTTTCATCTTTAGGAAGTTTAATAGGTGGAGTATTATTACTTATATTATTTTGTCTTCAATTTAAAAAGAAATATAAAAAGAAACATTAAGTTTATTTATAAAAACCTATACCACTTATGTATGCAGTAGGTAAGATAGGATGTTTTTTAGTCGGATGCTGTTATGGAATAGAGTATAGTGGACCTTTTAGTATTGTATATAAATATTCTATGAATGATATAAATGGTATAAATTTATTTCCAATTCAAATTGTAGAAAGTATAGTTTTTTTATGATTATATTTATTATTACAATGTTTAAAAAAATAGATATTTATAAATTGATATTGATGTGTTCTATATCTAAATTCTTATTAGATTTTTTTAAGATTTAAAAAAATAATAATATGATATTAAGTGTAAATCAAATAGGGTGTTTATTTATAGTTATAATTTCTTTTAATTTTAATATACAAAAAGTAATGAAAAAGAAAAAAACAAATATGATATAATTGACATGTGATTGTTATGAAAAAAATATTTAAAAAAATTTGGAATTATAATAGAAAAATGAAGAGTTACTAAAAGTTGCACTTACTCATTCAAGCTATTCAAATGAACATAATTGTGAAAGTTATGAGAGACTTGAATATTTAGGGGATGCTGTTCTTGAAATAGTTTGTAGTGATTATTTATATAAGAATACTAATTATCCTGAAGGAGAAATGAGTAGACTTAGAAGTCTTTATGTGTGTGATAATGCTTTATTTGAGTATTCTAAAGAAATTAAACTTAAAGATTATATATTACTTGGTAATGGTATGATGGAAGCTAATAAAACAATAATTGCAGATGTATTTGAAGCAGTTATTGCTGTTATATATTTAGAACAAGGATTAGATACTGTAAAAAAATTATTTAATGAACTTATTGTTCCTTATATCAAAACATCATGATGACTTTTTAATGGATTATAAGAGTTTGCTTCAAGAAAGTGTTCAAACTGTTAAGAAGAGTGTTACATATAACTTAATTGAAGAAAGTGGACCTGCTCATAATAAGCAATTCAAAGTTGAAGTTATTATTGATGATTTGGTTTTACTGGGGGTTGGAATTGGTAATTCTAAAAAAGAGGCTGAGCAAAATGCAGCTAAAGAAGCATATCAAAAAAGAGCAAAATAAATGTAAAATAATGTATATTGATAGGTTAATACTAATGATGATTTTATCATAGCTTTAATTATTCTTATGTAATAATATTTCTTCATCATTTGGAATTAGTTAACTTATACGTTTTTTTATGGGAATTGTGTAAACAATTTCTTTTTTTTTAGTCCTCGTTTATGTTATAATTAAATGGTAATCAAAAATAGAAGTGGTGAATAAATATGTACATTAAAAAAATATAAAAATTACATGGCTTTAAAAGTTTTGCTGATAAAATTGATATAGAACTTGACGAGTTTTTTTTACTGGTATAGTTGGACCTAATGGATCAGGTAAAAGTAATATAGTTGATGCGATTAGATGGGTACTTGGAGAACAAAGTGTTAAGACATTAAGAGGAAGTAATAACATGACTGATGTAATATTCAGTGGATCATCATCTCGTCCTGCATCTAATTATGCATCAGTAACACTTGTATTTGATAATAGTGATAGAACACTTAATATTGATTTTAATGAAGTTTCTATTAAAAAGAATAGTATACAAAACAGGAGAAAATGAATACTATCTTAATCAGGAAAGATGTAGACTTAAGGATATAACTGATTTATTTATGGATAGTAGGAGTAGTAAAGAATCGTTTAATATAGTTCCTCAAAAATAAAATAGATCAAATATTAAGTGAAAAAGCCTGAAGAAAGAAGAATTATATTTGAAGATGCATCTGGTGTTCTTAAATATAAAAAGACGTAAAGAAGAAAGTTTATCAAAAACTATCTAAAAACACATGATAATATAGAAAGAGTTAATCTAATAATACGTGAAAATAGTGAAAAATTTAGAACCACTTAGTGTATCAGCTAAAAAAAGCACGTGAATATAAAGAGGCATTAAATGAACTAGAAAGTGTTGAAATAGCATTAATTGCTAAAGATATAAATACTTATAGTGAAGAAATAGAAATAAAGAAAGACAAGAAACTTAAGAAAGAAGAAGAATTATCACTTCTTGATACAGATAATACTAAAGATAGTACTGAAGTTGAAAAAGATTAAAGTTAATATTCTTAATTTAGATAATAAAAATAAAAAGAAACAAGTACTAATATATTTAAAAATCAATGAGAATTTAATTGAACTTAGTAATAAGAAAAACATTACTTATGGAGAGAATTAAATATGATAAAGAAAGTAATGAAGTACAAAAATAATTTAATATTACTCAAAAGATAAAGAAGGTTCTCTTAATAATTTAATATCATCATTAAAGTTTGACATTGGAAGTCTTAAAAATAATAAGAATGATTTAGATAATAAAGTTCTTGATAATAATAATATATATAAAAGAAGTATTAAGTGAACGTGAAAAAGTTAATTTTGAACTTAATAGTGAACGTAAAAAGATTAATTGAAACTAAAAATATAAAAATCGATATTCTTGAAAAATAATATATCTAATATGAGTAAGATACCTTATGCAGTTAAAGCAATAGTAGGTAATCCTACTTTAAGAGGAATACATGATATTATAGCAAACGTAATTGATACTGATAAAGAATATTCTACTATGCTTGATGTGGCTCTTGGTGCTAGTGCTAATAACATAATTACTAATGATGAAATGTGTGCTAAAGAGGCAATTGAATATTTAAAGAGTCATAATAAAGGAAGAGCTACATTCTTTCCACTTAATGTTATAAAACCAAAAAGTGTAGATCCTGAAACACTTAAGAAGTAGAACTAATATAATTGGCTTTGTAGGTATTGCAAGTGACCTAGTTACATATGATACTAAATATTATAATATTGTAATGAATCAACTTGGTAATATTATAGTTGCTCGTGATATATCTACTGCTATAGCAATATCTAAAAAGATTAATCATAGATATAGAGTAATATCACTTGATGGAGAAATAATACATGTTGGTGGTATTATGACAGGTGGTAGTGTTAAAAAAATAATAATTCATATATAACAGATAAATATGAACTAGAAAGATTAAAAATTAGTACTTGATAATATAAATAATAATATTAAAGATTTAGATGTTAAACTTGATAATAAAGATAAAGAACTAGAAATCATTAAGAATAAGAATTATAGTATCAATATTGAAATAATTAAAGTTAATGAAGAAATTAATAATAAAGTTATTTTACTACGTGAAAAGGTTAGTGAACTTGAAAGTATTAATAATGAAATAAAGAATCTTACTGATTATTCACTAGATAATGAACTTAATAATATAATAAGTGAATACTATGAAAATGAGAAAGTTAAAAAGTGAACAAGTGAAGTTACTTGATAAATATAATAGTGAAAAAGAATGAATTTAATATTACTCTTAATGATTTAGAATCATCCATTAGAAAGTCTAATCAAGAATATATATCTTTAAAGAATGATATAAGTAGTTTAGAGATAGATATTACTAAACTTAATATGAATTTAGATAACTTATTAAATCGTTTAAGTGAGGACTATAATTTAGGATATGATAGAGCTAGAAATGAGTATACTCTTGAAATAGAAGAAAGTGTTGCTCGTGAAAAAAAGTAAGCACTTTAAGAAGAAAGATTAAATCACTTGGAGATGTTAACTTAGGCAGTATTGATGAGTATGATAGAATATATAAAAAGAGTTACATTTTTAACTAAACAAAAAGAAGATCTTGAAAAAGAGCCAAAGTGATTTACTTAATATTATTGATGATATGGATGAAGTAATGAAAGATAAATTTATTACATCATTTAATAATATAAATATAGAATTTGGTAAAGTGTTTAAGACATTATTTAAAGGTGGAAGTGCTCACCTAGAACTTACTAATCCTGATAATATTCTTGAAACTGGTATTGATATTATTGCTATACCTCCTGGTAAAAATATAAAAAAACCAATTAGTTTACTTTCTGGTGGTGAAAGAACTATGACTGCAATAAGCTTATTGTTCTCAATAATGAATCTTGAAAAAAAGTACCATTTGTAATACTTGATGAAGTTGAAAGTGCACTTGATGAAAAATAATGCTACTATATTTGGTGAATATTTAGATAATTATAAGAATAAAAACTCAATTACTTGTTATAACACATAAAAAGAGAAAAACAATGGAATTCTTGGATAAATTATATGGTATAACTATGCAAGAGAGTGGAGTAAGTAAAATAGTAAGTGTTAAATTAGAGGATTAAGTCCTCTTTTTTTAAATTTAAAATTTATGTAAAAAAATAATGTTATTTAATAACATTATTTTCTTTTTAATATGTTTTCTATTTCTTGTATTGTTTTAATGCCAACAATATCAGATATCTTAGAAGCATTAGAAGTAATTATTCCATAGAAATCATTTATATTCTTAATATTATACATATATTCTAAATATTTTAAATCTGTTTCATTAAGCGTTTCATAATCTATCCAAGATAATTCTATTTTTGTTATTTTCTGCTACACTTGATATATCTGTTTTATATTTAGCATAGTTTTTCATTATTTGTTTTTACCAATTATTGTTATCATATTTTGTGTTATATTTATTTTTGATTGCCAGTTTTGAATAATAGTTGATGTATCATTTATATTAGGTGGTGTGTTATTTAATGATGAGCCAGTTATTACTGCATTTAAATTTATTTTAACAGTAGTAGTTGTTCCTGAATCACTTATGTTTACTCCTTGTAGAACTGATGTACTATAGAAGTAATCATATTGATAATTCTTAAATACTTCACCTTCAGGACGACCATTTTTTACTACAACTGCATCAATCATAAATCTAACAACACTTATACTTACATCTTTATCAGCACTATTATTTCCATATTGCATAACTATTGTTCCAATGCCAATTGAGTCATCATATACAAAGTCATAAGAAGCATCTATTGTATCAGTTTTATATCTAACAGTTATTTTATCATCTTTAAGTTTTTGCTTTTTATATCAATACCAGCATCTCTATATCTTTGTATTGTAGCTAAATTATTAAATGAATCATTAATAGGTTTTAATTCTTTTTCTAATTTTTACCATGAGTTCCAATACCATTCATGTATAACCCAATGCCAACAGAGGATAAAATAACCATTATTATCCATATTGTTCCCCAGAATATCAACCTTGCTTTATTTTCTTTTTCATATCTATTTTCACCTATAATAATTATAAAAATATTAAATTTAAAAAAAGTAAATAATAAATCCATTAAATTAAAAAAAGAGTTTATATTGCTCTCATATTTTTCTTGATTTTTTTAAATGGATCTTTAGGATCAATTTTATCTACAAACATAATACCATTTAAATGATCTATTTCATGTTGAAATGCTACTGCTATTTCTTCACGAACTCTTTTTACTATCTCGTTGCCTTCTTCGTCATAGAATTTAACTGTTATTCTAGCATATCTAGGTACTATACCCTCAACATATCTATTAACGCTTAAGCATCCTTCTCCCTCTTCAACATATATAAGCTCTTCACTATTAGAAACTATTTCAGGATTAATAACTCTATATTCTTCAAATGTACCATCTTCTTTTTTTATATGAAATAACAAAAGAATCTTTTAAGAATACCAAGTTGTACAGTCTGCAAGTCCCATACCAGCTCTGATATTATTCTTTTTCAGCATATTCTTCATCTTGACTTAATCTAAGATACATTATCATATCATTAATTAATAATTTATCATCTTCACTTAATGGAAAAAGTTATTTTTTTACTTTTTTTCTCTTAATATTTTAGACTTTTTTTCATCTAATATATCACTTTGTCTAAACATACTTCTTCCTCCATGCATTATTTTTACCAAAAAAATGATTAATAATATCAAATTTTTATTGAAAAAAATTTTAATTATTAATTATATAATTATTATAGATTAGGAAAGTAGGTTAAGATTTTTTTATGAATAAAAACTAGTTTAAGAACTATTATTGCTTATATTGGTGTTATTATTATTTTAGCATTAATGGGTGTTGCTACTTATGCATATTTTTGGATTAGAAATTGAAGGTGAAGGAAAGGATATGACTATTCGAACTTTCAATAAGAATATGGAAATTACTTATACTGATACAAGTAATGTTACTCTTGTTAATGCATATACAGGTGAATCTATAAGTAAGACTTTTACTGTTAAGAATACTGGTGATGTTGATGTTTATTATAATGTTATTCTTGAAAATGTTGTTAATAATTTTGAAGTACCAGATGAACTAGTTTATACTATTACTGAAACAGGTGGTAACGCTTCAAGGACGCAAACAACAATTCCTACAACTGATAGTACACTTCTTAGTGATATAAAAATTACACCTGGTGATACACATTATTATGTAATGCAAATTAAATTTTTTTAGAATTTGATACTGATCAATCATATAATATGAATAAAACTTTTTTTCTTCTAATATAAATATTGTTCCTAGTTCAAATTCTGGAGCACTTAAAAAAATTTAAGTGCTGATACCTTAAGTTATAAGATAGTTAATGTAGCTGAAAGTACAGTTTTTAAAGAACCAATTTCAGGAAATTTGGGTGTCTTAGAATCTTTTGAGCTTGATGATATAAAAAGGCCTAAAATGGCTTTTTTAGGTTTGAATCCTTCTGGTGGTACTAGTGGTGATCAAAACAAGGGCAAACTAATGTATACAAACAGTTCTGATGATGGCAAAAAAATTTATTTTTTTACAGGTGGCTCTGTTGATAATAATGTTTTATTTGCAGGATTTTGTTGGAAAATAATTAGAACAACTGATAATGGTTCTATTAAAATGATTTATAATGGTGTTCCAACTAATGGTGCTTGTACTGATGCTACTGGAAGTAATGCTACTATTGGAAATAGTACTTTTTAATAGTAGTTCAAATTATAATGCTTATGTTGGGTATATGTATGGAACACCTAATAGTTCTGCTTATAGCGATGAACATAAAAAAATGTTAATAATAGTACTATTAAAAAAACATGCTAGATAATTGGTATGCTGAAAATTTAATTAGGTATAATGATTATATTGAAGATACTGAGTATTGCAATAATAGAATTTTAACTGACTTTAAAAAGTAATGGAGTGGAATATTCAAAAAAAGGATATAGCAATTTAAATTCAGGATATGATTCTGTGATTAAAGGATATAATTTTTCTTGTGAAAATAGTAATGATAAATTAAGTGTTAAAAACAAGTCCCTTACTTATCCAATTGGCCTTATTGATGCTAGTGAGGCTCTTATGGGTTCAATCACTCGTAGTATGATAAGAGATACTGATTTTGCAACAGACATGATGTCTAACAAAAATTTTTTTAATGATTATAGTGTTGAAAAAATGGCCTCTGGTATGAAAATAAATAATGCTTCATTCTTGTCAACATCTGATAAATATTGGACTATGTCTCCTGCATATTTTAATGGAACTAGTGCATATAATTTCTTAGTGGATGGTACTACTGAAGGAGCAGTATCAGTAAATACTTCAGCAGGCGTTAGACCAGTTATTACTATTAAAAAAATACAGTTAAATTATTAAGTGGTGTTGGAAGTTTATCTAGTCCATATAAATTAACAAATTAGTGAGGGTTGATTATGAATATATTAGATGCTTTAATAATAGTATTATTTATCCTTGGTATCATGGGAGGCATGAGAAGAGGACTTATAAAGGAAACAGTTTTACTTGTTGGATTAATATTTATAATAGTGGTTGCTTTTTATCTTCGTACACCAATTGCTACATTTATGTATAAAACATTACCTTTCTTTGAATTTAGTGGTAAATTTCAAGGAGTTGCGATATTAAATATATTACTTTATGAGTTAATTGCGTTTTTTTAATAATATTTTCTATATTATATTTAATATTACGTATATTATTAAAAAGTAACTGGTTTAATCGAAAAAAATATTAAAAGGCAACAATAATACTTGGGATATTTTCAAGAATAGGTGGTGCTATAGTTGGATTCATTGAGAGCTATGTAATTATATTTATTATATTATTTATATTTAGTCAGCCATTCTTAAAAATAACTGGTATAGATGATTCTAAAGTTGGTAAGTTTATATTAAATAATACACCTGTTATGACTCCAGCTGTTAGTAATATTAAAAATGCTACTGAAGATTTAGTAGAATTAATGACTAAATCTAAAGGTGAGAAATTTAATAATGAAGCGATAGATTTATTTATTAAATATGATATAATAACTCGTGAAAAACGTTGATTTATTAAAAGAGAAAGGAAAATTAAAATGATACATTTAGAAAATGATGATTTAAATAGTGTTATAAGTAGTGGTAATTATTTAGTAGATTTCTATGCAGAATGGTGTGGACCATGCAAAATGCTTGCTCCTGTTCTTGAAGAAGTAAGTGATAAAAATCAATGTAGTAAAAGTTGATATTGATAAATTACCTAAACTAACAGAAGAATATAGAATAATGAGTGTTCCAACTTTAATATTCTTTAAAGATGGTAAAAAAAGATAAAAAGAAGTAGTTGGATTTCAAACTGAAGAAGAATTAATGGAAATTATAAATAAAATGTAATGTAGATGTTGATTAATAGAGCACTAGAAATAGTGCTTTTAATGTGATATAATCTTGTAGAAAGTTGAGGTGAATCACTAGGATGTTTTCCTAGGTAGATTATGGATTATAAGAATATAGAAACTTATGATTATGATTTAGATGAATCTTTAATAGCACAAACCCCTATTAAAGAGCGTGATCATTCTAAATTATTAGTCGTAAATAGAAAAAGATGGAAATTATAAAGATGAAGTATTTTTATAATATTATAAATTATCTTCATAAAGGAGATGTATTAGTTTTTAAATAATACTAAAGTATTACCAAGTAGAATTATTGGATATAAGATAGATACCAATGCTAAAAATTGAAGTGTTATTGCTTACTGATTTAGGTAATAATGTATGGGAATGTCTTGTTAGACCACAAAAAAAGAGTACATATTGGTACAACTATTAAATTTGATAATGAATTTACTTGTGAAGTAATAGGCGTTTTTGATAATGGTATTACTCATGTTAAACTTGAATATAGTGGTATACTTGTTGAGCATTTAGATAAAGTTGGTGCGATGCCACTACCACCTTATATACATGAAAAACTTAAGGATAACAGTAGATATAATACAGTGTATGCTAAAAGTGAAGGTAGTGCTGCTGCTCCTACTGCTGGGCTTCATTTTACTAAAGAATTACTTGATAAAATAAAAGAAAAAGGTATTGAAGTATTATATGTAACTCTTAATGTAGGATTAGGTACTTTTAGAACTGTTAGTGAAAATAATATTACTCATCATGATATGCATAGTGAAACATATGAAATAAGTGAAGACGTATGTAAAAGACTTAATCTTGCTAAAAAAGAGGGAAGAAGAATTATATGTGTTGGTACTACATCTATGAGAACATTAGAGGCTAATATAAGTAAATATGGATGTTTTTAAAGAGGCTAAAGAAGCTACAAGTATATTTATATATCCTCCATATGAATTTAAGTCAGCAGATGCTTTAATTACTAATTTTCATTTACCTAAAAAGTACACTTGTTATGCTTGTATCTGCTTTTTAGTAGTGTTGATATTATAATGAACGCATATAAACATGCAATGGAAGAAAAATATAAATTTTTTAGTTTTGGAGATGCTATGTTTTTAACAAATGAGGAGGTTAAATAATGGATTTACATTTTAAATTAATAAAAGAAACATCTTATGGAGCAAGACTTGGTGAATTTAAAACACGTTGGGGTACACATAAAACACCAATGTTTATGCCAGTTGGAACACAAGCTACAGTTAAAACACTTAGTCCTGAAGAATTAAAAGATGCAGGGTCTGACATTATTTTATCAAATACATATCATTTATGGTTAAGACCTGGTGAAGATGTAGTTGATAATGCTGGTGGTCTTCATAATTTTATGAATTATAAAAACAGGTCCTATTCTTACTGACTGTGGTGGATTTCAAGTATTTAGTTTAGCTAAACCCAAAGATATAAGTGAAGAAGGAGTTAAATTTAAAAGTCATATTGACGGAAGAAATTTATTTTTGACACCTGAAAAAAGTATTGAGATTCAAAATAAATTACATTCTGATATAATGATGAGTTTTGATGAATGCCCTCCTTATCCAGTAACTCACGAATATATGAAAAATAGTATTGAAAGAACGCTTAGATGGATGAAAAGAAGTAAAGATGCTCATAAAGATCCAGAACAATCAAGCACTATTTGGTATTGTTCAAGGTGGAGAATTTGAAGACTTAAGAAAGTTTTCTGCGATTGAAACTGCTAAAATAGGATTTGATGGATATAGTGTAGGTGGAGTATCTGTTGGAGAAGACCCAGTAACTAAACTTAAAATGATAGAATATACTACACCTTACTTACCTAAAGATAAGATAAGATACTTGATGGGAGTAGGAGAACCAATTGATCTAATTGATGGTGTTATTCGTGGTATAGATATATTTGATTGTGTGCTTCCAACTAGACTTGCTAGACATGGTAATGCTCTAACACATGATGGAAGAACTAATCTTCGTAATGCAAGATTCATTAAAGATTTAGATCCAATAGAAAAAGGCTGTGATTGTTATACATGTAAAAACTTCACTAAATCATACATAAGACATTTACTTGTTGCTGATGAATCATTCGGGCAAAGATTAATATCAATTCATAATATAAGATTCTTAACTCATTTAATGGAAGAAATAAGAGAGCATATAGAAAAAAATGACTTATTAGAATTTAGAGAAGAATTTGTAAGTAGATATAATAGTAAAAAGGAAGTAACTCGTGATTGAATTACTTCTTTTTATCTTGCTTAAATCTTGCTTAAATCTTACTAGAAATATTTAATTAATTCTTTGATACTCCAACTATACCTCCTGTTATAGAAGATAAAAATAAGTGTTAAATAATATATAAGAGTACTTAAACTATATTTAGAAGTGATAATCGTTATAAGAGAAAAATAATAGTGTCATAATGATACCAATTATAAATCCATTTAAATATCCTTTTGATTTCTTAATCTTAGATAACCTCATACCAAATATAAAGAATAATAAAAAGTGTTAAGATATAATTTATAATATTTACTACTTTTTAAATCTAATATTTCAAAAATAATAAAAATAAAGAAGAAAAATAATAATGTAATAATAAATAATATTATAAATTTATAAATACTTTTTTTAAATATGTTAATATTATATTCATTTTTTTCACCTAATTAATTATATTTATGTTTAAAATATTTATGATTAAACATAATAATAATGGGTGAAATTATGGATTTAATAATGGTTATTATAAGAACTGTGTTATTCTATTTTATAGTACTTATTGTTTTTAGACTTATGGGAAAAAGAGAAATAGGAGAACTTTCTGTTCAAGATTTAGTAGTAAGTATCTTGATTGCAGAATTAGTGGCTATTAGCATTGAAAATTATAAAGATTAAGTATTGCTTACTGTTGTACCAATAATAATACTTTTTATTTTTTTGAAATTGCATCAGGATATTTGTCACTTAGATTTAATAAATTTAGAAATATAATGGATGGTAAACCATCTCTAATAATAAATAGAGGTATTATAAACTATAAAAGAAATGATAAAAACAAAGATATTCACTTGATGACTTATTACTTGAACTTAGAAATAATAATATTAAGAACCTTAAAGATGTAGAATATGCTGTTCTTGAGAATAGTGGTAAATTAAATATATTTAAATATAGTTTTCTTGGTATAGATAGTGCCAATCCATTCCCATTAATATTAGATGGAGTTATACAAAAAGATACTCTTAACTACATAGAAAAAAAGATGAAAAAAATGGATTATGGATTACCTAAATGAAAAATAATTTAAAAAAAGAAGATATATTTTATGCATTTTATAAAAAAATAAACAAATTTATATAATTAAAAAGAAATGAATTAAAAAGATTAATGTTTTCTTGAGTACTTTATAATATAAATATGTTGTATAAACTAAATTAATAATTATTGATAATATTAAACTATACATACCAATTCTAAGTAATGATAGTACAGCAATAGCAATAAGTCTTATTATTGATGATGAGATACTTATTTTCATAGCTTCTGTACTTTTACCTAATGCTTGTAGTGCATTTGAAAGAGGATATTCTATATAAAAATAATATTGTAAAAGGAGAAAGTATTCTTATATAATCTATTCCAAATGATGTCTTATATAAAAAGATTTAAGAAGAATTTTGGGAATAAGACTATTACAAGTGTAGAAATACTTCCAATAGTGCATGATATAAGTACTATTTGTTTTATTCTTTTTAATACACATTTTATAATCTTTAACACTATAATATTTAGATAATTCTGGTATTAAAGAAGTTGCCATATTTTGAGTAAAGAAAGCAGGAAGAAGTAAAAAGTGACATAGCATAAACAATAATAATACCATACTCATTTACTATAAAATCATTTGAATATCCAACAAATAAAAGTACATTTGTAAGAATTATAGGTTCTAAAAAAAGTATGAAAATGAACCAACTATTTTTACTTGAAGTAGAAGGTACACATATATCCATTACTTTTTTTAATTGCTGTTTTACTTATATATTCTTTTTAAATGAAATACTTTTTTTGGGGAAAAATAATATATCATTACTATTTGTGATATTACTTCACCAATTGCATTAACAAGAATTATAAAAGCATATCGCATGTATTAAGCTTATTTTTAATTATTTTAGGTATAAATATTCCAATTAAGATAAGTCTTGTTACTTGTTCTAAAAAGTTAGATAACATATATGGAAACATATTTTGACGTCCCCAGAAATATCCTTTTATTATTGATGAAACACTTATAAATGGCGCTAGTACTGATATACATATTATTGGAAAAATATAGACTACTATTATGAAGTAAATTTGTAGATAATGTTTTTAGCAAATATAATAGTAATAAGTATTATAAAAAGCATTCATAATGAAAGATAGAGGTAATAGTGATAATATTATTGTTTTTTTGATCTTTCACTATTACTTGATATTACTTTTTGATATACTAGTGGGATAACTAAATGTAGATAGTACTGTAATAAGAGATATAGTAGGGGAAAGCATACTATAAAGACCCATTCCTTCACTACCAAGTGTTCTTGTAATAATTATTTTAAGAATAAATCCTACTGCTTTTACCAATCGTACCACCTATAAGTAATACTAATGTTGACTTTAAAAAAATATTATTCTTTATTTTATTTAACATAATAAAGTATATGAAATGGTACTTGAATTAATTATATAATTATGATATTATTAAGTAGTCGTAAATGACAACAATTTTAAAAATTACCTTATAAAGAGTGACTGAGAGACTGGCTCTATGAAGTCACACCAACCTATTTGATTAGGTGGTAAACCCAGATGGATGAGGATAACTTATATACCTAGGTTATTCCTAGGTATTTTTCTTTTTAAGGTAATTGTAATCTTAAAAGGAGGAATGATATATGAGATTATTTAGTAATGAAATTGTTTTTTTAGAGGTCATCCTGATAAAGTATGTGATGAGATTAGTGATGCTTTACTTGATGAATATTTAAAAGGAGATAAGAAAAGTAGATGTGCGATTGAAACAGTTGGTGGTAAAGGTAAAATATTTATTACTGGTGAAGTAACATCTAATAGTAATGTAGATATCAAAAGTGTTGTAAACAAAGTACTTAAAGATGTAGGTTACAATGAAAAAAATATGAAATTATCAATAATATTGGTATTCAAAGTAGTGATATAGCACTTGGTACTAATGATGATGTTTGTGGTGCTGGAGATCAAGGAATGATGTTTGGATATGCAGTTAACGATAATGAATATTATTTACCTACAGCCATGGTTATATTAAAAAGAACTAAGTAAAAAAATATGATGAATTAAGGCGTAAAGATTCAAGATTTAAAAGTGATGGTAAAGCACAAATAACAGGATATTATGATAATGATATGAAATTATTAAAGATTAAAAACATTCACTATTAGTTATCAAAAATACAGAAAAAAAGAAAGAGAAAAAAACAGATAAGATAATTAAGAATATTGTAAATGAAATATGTTCTAAATATAATGTTACAGTAGAAGAATTTTTAATTAATCCAACTGGTAGATTTGAAATAGGAGGATTTTTTTAGGAGATGCAGGCCTTACTGGTAGAAAAATCGTAGTGGATTCATATCAAGGATTTGCTCCTGTAGGTGGAGGTGCATTTTCTGGAAAAGATCCATCTAAAGTAGATAGAAGTGGAGCATATAAAGCACGTGAAATAGCAGTCTATTACTTAAAAAAATATAATCTTAAGTGGTGTAAAGTTCAACTTAGTTATGCAATAGGTATTAGAAAGCCACTTGCTATATACATAGATAGTGATAAAGGAATGCTTAATGAAGAAGCAACCATTTCAAAATATGATTCGTTATATACTGAATGTGAACCAAAAGAATATTATTAATGATTTAAATTTGCTTAATAAATGTTACTATAACACTAGTATGTATGGTCATTTTTTTAATAATATGTAATACGAATGTCAAATTTTTGACAAGCCTATTGATATATAAAAATTATATATGGTATATTATAAATAACCTAGATGATAGATATAGCTTTTTAAACCGGCTATGTAATACTATAGGGGGATTAATTAGTATATGGTGTTGAATATTGCCTAGTTGCAAGATCCCAAGTATATTATGTATCCTACCACCTCGTGCGAAACGCGAGTTTTATTACACTATATTTACACTGGGTTTTTATTTTGGTATAATACTACTTGCTTAAGGGAGGCAATTATGAATCTTGTTAGACTTGAAAGCTTAGTTGGAAATGAAAATATAGAAAAAATTAGAAATCTTAAAGTTCTTGTTTTAGGACTAGGAGGAGTAGGGGGATATGCTATAGAATCACTTGTTAGGTGTGGTGTAGAAAATATTACACTCGTTGATGGTGATACTATTAAACCTAGTAATATCAATAGACAATTAATAGTTACTAGTAAAAATATGAATAAATATAAAACTAGAGAATGGAAAAAAAGAATTAAACTTATCAATAAAAAAATGCTATTGTTAATATAATAAATACATTTATAACAATTGATAATATTGAATTACTATTTGGTGAACAATATGATTATATTATTGATGCATGTGATACTTCTCGTGTTAAAGTAAAATTAATAAGAGAGTGTGCGAGTAGAAATATTAAACTTGTATCTTCTATGGGAACTGCTAAAAAAATAGATGCTACTAAACTTATAATAACAACACTTGATAAGACAAATACAGACCCACTTGCTAAAAAGATAAGACATGAACTTGGAAAAGATAAAGACTTAATGAAAGATGTAGTAGTTGTAACATCAACAGAGAAAGCAATCGATACTAATAATGTTCTTGGATCAAGTGCTTTTGTACCAGGTGTTGCTGGACTTCTTATAACAAATTATATCATAAAAGATGTAACTGGTATGTAGTTACATCTTTTTGATTGAGCTTTTTAATGATAAATTTTCATTATCTAATTCATCTATTGTTTTTAGATAATGTTTCATGTCCTTTTAAAAATGAATTTTTATATATACTTCCACTCATTGTTTGAAATTCTCTACGTCTATATCCTGTTTTAGTGTTATAAAAAGAATCTCCATATATTCTAGCAATATTATCATCTAATATATGATATCCATCTATTAATAGTTTTTTTGTGTTTCACCTTTATCTTCATCTTTTATAAATCTACCAGGACTAGGTGTTCTAAGTATCATACTATTATACATTATATAGTCTTTATTATCATCCATAAAGAATTGTCTATATGTTGGATCTATTAAATATGGAGTTTCTATTCCATTTACATTGAATAGAGCTACTACAAATGAATGACCTTCAATATCATTAGTTATTACATGTTGTGTCATACAAGGATGAGTTTCTACGTTTAAAACTATTTAAATAGTGAGTTATTATTGCTTGTGCTTTTATCGCATTTAAATTCAAAACTGAAATTATCAAAAATCACTTGTGAATTTACATCTCGTCTCATAACAAACATAATCTAAAAATATATTTATTTCTTCTTTTGTTAGTGGTTCTTTTGATAATATTTTTTTTGTTCTAAATCTTCTATAACTTTTGAATCTATATTTACTGTTTTAGGAGTACTATACATTATATATTTCATTTTTTTCCACCTTTTATACTATTATTAAATTTATACATTTCTGTTTCATATTTATTCTTTCTTGGTATATAGTATTTACGTCCTTTTAATTCTTTAGGCATATATTCTTGATCTACCCAGTAATTAGGATAGTTATGGGGATATTTATAGTTTGTACTAGTTGTTCTTATATGTGCTGGTATTCTTCCGACTGACATAGTATTTATGTCTTTAATAGCTTCTTTAATTGCCGTATCTGCTGAATTACTTTTAGGACTTAGTGCCATATCTATTACTGCACAAGAAAGTGGTTTAACTAATTCTGGATATCCGACTCTTTCGCTTGCTTCAATTGCTGAAAGTACTTTCATTCCCATAGTAGGGTTTGCAAGTCCAATATCTTCATATGCGATTACAAGCATTCTCCTATAAATAATATCATAGTCACCACTTACAATTAATCTTGCTAAGTAATGAAGAGCAGCATCAACATCACTACCACGAATACTTTTTTGAAATGCAGATAGCATATCGTAATATCCATCTTCGTTTTTATCAGTAAAGAATGATGGAGTATTATGAGTTAATTTTATATTATCAATAGTAACTTCCTTATTATATCCATAGTAGCAAAAATTCTATTAAATTATAAGCATATCTTATATCACCATTTGATACACTTGCTATATACTTGATAGTTTTGTTATCCATCTTAATATCAGGAAGAACATTTTTTACTTTCTTAATACCTTTTTCAATATCATTTTCACTAAGAGGTTTTAATTCAATAAGACTACATCTACTTCTTATAGCCTGATTAAGTGAATGATATGGATTAGAGTTAGTAAGACCTATTAATGTAATAAGACCACTTTCTAAATATGAAAGTAATATATCTTGTTTATCTTTATTCATTCTATGAATCTCATCTACAATTAGTATAAGTCCATTATACATTTTAGCTTCTTCAATAACTACTTCAAAAATCTTTTTTTAGAGTTTACTGTTGCATTAAGCATTCTATATCTCATATTAAATTCATTCATTAAAGCAAGAGCTATGGTAGTCTTACCACAACCACTTGATCCATAGAATATTATATTAAAAAAAGTTTCTTTTTCTTTTACAAGGTTAGTAAGTACTTTATCTTTTCCAATTATATGTGTTTGACCAAGAACATCTTTAAGTGAAGTTGGCCTTAATTTATTTTGTAGTAATTCCATGTTACACCTCGTAAACATTGTAGCATAAAAAGATTTTTCAGTCAATCTAGTATGTGAACAAATGTTTGCTTGTGTGGAGATAATTTATGCTATACTCATTATCGTAAAGGATGGTAGAAGATTATGAAAAATAAGAAAATTTTAATTAGAAATATGGTAGTAGAAGCATACACACTAAAGCTTACATATACTGATGGACCAGCAATAAATGCACATTAGATGTAAATTACAACATTATTTGGCAAACACTCGCAAATGGAATTATCAATGATGAACTGTTTTTAAGTGCAATATGTCAAAGACTTAATATGTGTGGAAATATGTTTGTAATTTTTTGTTTAATATGGTATACTATCATCAGTAAGGTATTTAAATTATCGTTGAAAGGTTGTGTGTTATATGGAAAAATGATTTATCTCAAAAAAAGTCTCAAAAAAGAATTTACCTATAATTCTAATTGTAGTTATTGTGATTCTTATAGGTGTTGGATTAGTTTTAATTTTTTTCCCTTTAAATTTAAAAAATTAAAAATTGTAGGTACTACTCTTTATAAAAATTGTATATTATGATGATGGAGTGCCAGGTTCTAAGTATGATATAAGTGTATTTGATAATAATAAAAATTGAAATAGTTCAAACATCTTATTGTAGTACTCTTGATTGTGATTCTAAAACTACAACAGAAAGTTTTAAGTATTCTAAAAAGTAATTTTGAAAAGTTAAAAAAACTTTTTATTGATAATAATTTTTTTCAAATGAACAAACAGAATTACATCCAAATGAATTAAATGATAAACAAAAAAAGAAGTGATACAAGGATTGTTAATTGGAGAAAAACTTTTTTTGAAATAAGTGTAGAAGAATATAAATATAAGATTCAGTATTCAGAAAGCGATAATTTATCTTATTATATATATATTAAAAAAATGATGATTCAATAATAGTAAAGAAAAATAAAAAAATTAATGATAATTATGATATTACTAATGTTAATACATATTCTCTTAATTTTTTTCACAAAAAGAACAAGGCTATATTAACTGATTATGCTTTGAAAGAATTGAAAAAGGATAAAGATAAAGACAATACTATATATAGAAATTCTTTATTACGAAAAAGATGAGATTAATATATTTAATAGTATTACAAAAAAATGATGAATCATATTTGAATAATGCAGAGAATGTAAAAGCTATCTTATACTATTTCTTATGAAGGAATTGATTGTGATACTCCAAAACTATATTTATATAGTGATAATAGTTTTGAATATGATACAATTGCTATTAATGAAAGCAATGATCAAATTCTTAAATCTGGTATATATAACTATGATATTAAAAAAAGATAATAGATAATATTGATAAATACAAAGATGATAATCATGAACCATATTCTATTATAGATGAAAAACTGAAATAAATATTTTACTTATAGTACAAATGTTGAATTGGAAGAATTATTATCATCATTAAATGTTACATTAGAAAAAAATGCTTAGTATCTCATAATTAATAAAAATAAGATTAACGAAATCTAAAAACAATGTATTAATAGATTTCTGTTTTTTTATTTTTTTATTGTCATTTAAAAAGTCACTTTAAAAAAATATTATAATTATGATATAATGTTTAAAGGTGGCTAAGATATGAAGAAGATAGGATTTAAAAACAATATTTATTTTTTTCTACTTACTATGTTTTTATATTTTTATTATCTACTTAAAGATAATTTTATAGAATCAATGAAGTTATTAAAGAATGCTAATTACTTATATATAATACTAGCATTTATAATATTTGGATTATATATAATAGTTGAAGCATATTTACTATATATTTTTAATCAAAAAACAAAAGAAAAAAACTATAAATTCAAAGATGCGATTAATTTAAATATAATGACTAAATTTTTTTAATGGGATAACTCCTTTTTCACTAGGAGGTCAACCACTTCAAATATATAGATTAAATAGAGAAGGAGTGAGTGTTACTAAAGGAATATTGATTCTAGTAGAAAATTTTATTATATTACAAATAACTATGACTCTTATGAGTATATTATATTTAATAATAGGATACATCTTTAATATAATGCCTAGTGGATTCATATTATATATTACTATACTTGGTATAATTATAACTATCGTTTCATTATTTATTGCGATGTTCTTATGTTTAAAAAAACAAGTGTTGCTAAAAAAAGTAGGTTATTTCTTTATTGATAAATTTAAATTCTTTAAAGATAAAGAAGATGAGAAAAAAAGAAATGGTCTACTAAATGTACTGAATATTCTCTTGGATATAAAGAACTTGCTAAAGATAAGAAATTCATTATCAAATGTGTAATTATTAACTTTATATATATGACTATATATTTTTATGGTACCATTCTTTGTTTTTTTAAAGCATTACATAGTGATATGAATATTAACTTCA
Source organism: Clostridium sp. (assembly GCA_022010095.1). Taxonomy (GTDB): domain Bacteria; phylum Bacillota_I; class Bacilli_A; order RF39; family UBA660; genus CAG-1000. The sequence continues at coordinate 289,237 of CP091739.1, read as the reverse complement.
TATATTCAATCATATTTGGTTGTTTTATATATACTTCATCATGCTTTGTACCAATACCAGGTGCTAGTGTAGGAGCAGAATATTCGTTTATACACTACTTTGAAGTAATAGTAAAAGAAGCATTCATAATACCAGGACTATTAGTATGGAGATTTATAACATACTATATACCAATGATTACAGGTGGTATAATGTTTAACATAATTGATTCAAAAAAATGTAAAAAAATAAGTAAAATGACTATTAAAAAAATAGTCTTTTTATATTGTATAATGTTATCAGGGTAATAATTATGATAGAAATTGATAATAAAGAATTAGTTGATGATTTTAAAGATTATTTAAGAATTGATAAGAATTATTCAGAAAAATACAATAGAATCATATATAAGAGATATAACATCATTTTTTTAGAATATACTAATAAAGAAATATTAGATATATCTAAAAAAAGATATTGATAATTATGTATTACATATACTTCCTAATTATAATGAAAGTTCTATTAATAGGATAATTGCTAGTATAAAGAGTTTCTATAAGTATTTATCTATTTATAAGGGATATATTAATATTTCAGAAGATGTTGAAAGTTTAAAAAGAAAGAAAACATTACCTAAATATTTAAGTATTGAAGAAGTAGATAAATTACTTGATATTAAGCTTGAAACGCCATTTGATTATAGAAATAAGGCTATACTTGAATTATTATATGCAACAGGACTTAGAGCAACAGAACTTGTTAATTTAGATTTAAATAATATTGATCTTGGTAATATGGTTGTTAATGTATATGGAAAAAGGTAGTAAAGAGAGAATTGTTCCTTTATCACATGTATGTGTTAATTATTTAGATTTATATATTAATAAATATAGAAGTAAGTTATTTGTAAAGAAGCAAAAGCCTACTGATTCATTATTTTTTTTAAATAATCATGGTAACAGGATGACACGTCAAGGATTATATAAAAATAATAGGTGAAATAGCAAAGACAAAGAATATTAATAAAGAAATAACTCCTCATGTTTTTAAGACATAGTTTTGCGACTCATTTAATAGAATGTGGGGCTGATATAAGAAGTGTTCAAGAGTTACTTGGACATGAAAATGTTGTAACAACAGAAATATATACTCATTTAGCAGATAATTTTTGTTAAGGATAATTATAATGAGTATTTTAATAGAAGTAAGAAGGAAAGTGATGCAAATGTTTAAAAGAATATTTTTAGTAGTAATGGATAGTGTAGGGGTAGGAGAAGCAAGTGATGCAGCTAAATATGGAGATGTTGGTGCTAATACACTTTTACATACAATAAGAGATTCATATAATTTAGATACGTTAGAAAGACTTGGACTTACTACACTTGTTGGAAAAGAAGTAGAAAATACAAGAGGACTTTATATGAAAGCATGTCCGATTAATCTTGCAAAAGATACATTAAATGGTCATTATGAAATGATGTGTGCTGTATGTAAAACTCCATATAAAACATATCCTGAAGGATTTCCTTTGGAACTTATAAGTAAAATACAACAGGCTACTGGTAGAGATGTAATTGGTAATATTGCTGCTTCTGGCACTCAAATAATACAAGATTTAGGCGAAATGCATATGAAGACAGGAGCATTAATTATATATACTTCTGCTGACTCTGTACTTCAAATTGCTGCTCATGAGGATATTATTCCAGTAGAAGAATTATATAAAAATATGTGAAACGGTACGTGAACTTACTAAAAGGTGATGAATATAAAATAGCTAGAGTTATTGCTCGTCCATTTGTTGGAAAACCAGGAAGTTTTACAAGAACTCCAAGAAGACATGATTATGCTTTAGACCCACCAATCAATGTACTTGATTTACTTGATAGAAATGGAATTCAAACTATTGCTATAGGTAAAATATCAGATATATTTAATGGTAAAAAGTATTGCAGTTAAAAATAAGAACTAAAAGATAATATGGATGGTATGATGAAAAATAATAGACTTTGCTAAAGGTGAATTTAGTGGACTATTGTTTGCTAATCTAAATGATTTTGATATGTTATATGGACATAGAAGAGATAGAGAAGGATATTTAAAAGCGCTTGAAGACTTCAATTACTATTTACCAATTATACTTAAAAAAATCTTAAAAAAAGATGATTTGCTTATTATTACAGCTGATCATGGTAATGATCCAACTTTTAGAGGAAATGATCATACAAGAGAAAAATGTTCCAATACTTATGTATAGTCCTATATTTAAAAACAGGTAAAAAGACTTCCTGATAGAAAAAAACTTTTGCTGATATAGGTGCTACTATATTAGATAATTTCAATATTAAGAATGATTTAGGTATAGGCACATCTATATTTGATGAATTAAGAAAAAGATAAAGAATAAATAATAAGTTTTATAGAAATGAAGATAACTATGTGGTAAAAATGTAGTTATCTTTTTTTATGAGGTGAAATATGAAAATAAATGATATATATGATGTGGTTATTGAAAGTGTTGATGATATTGGAAATGGTGTTACTAGAATAAATAATATAGTAGTGTTTGTTCCATATACTTTAAGTAATGAAAAAAAGTTAAAATTTAAAAATAGTAAATGTAAGTAAAAAGATTCGCAGTAGGAAAAATAATAGAATTCATTACTAAAAGTGATAAGAGATGTGAAGTTAAATGTCATTGTTATAATGAGTGTGGAGGATGTAATTTCTTACATATTGATTTTGATAGTGAAAAAAAGAATAAAGATAGACTACATTAATAAATTATTTAATATAAATATAGAAAGCGTGCTTACTAATAATCAATATAATTATAGAAATAAGGCTACATTTCATGTTAAAGATGGTAAAATCGGATATTATAGTGAAAAAGACAAATGATATTGTAAAATTTGATAATTGTTTACTTTTTAGATAATAGAATTAATGATATATATAATTATTTAAAAAAATAAATGATTTAAATGGTATTACTGAAGTGATTATTAGAGTAACTACTAAAAGATACTATGGTTATATTTAAAGGTAAAAAAATATGATATAAATGGTCTTATAAATAACTTTAATATAACATCAATTTACCTAAATGATAAATTAATTTATGGTAAAAAGCTATATTATTGAAGAAATAGATAACATTAAATATAGTATTTATCCAGATTCATTCTTTCAAGTTAATAAAGACAACATGAAAATAATGTATGATAAAGCACGAGAATATGCTGGATATGGTAATAATTTGCTTGATTTATATTGTGGTACTGGTACAATTGGAATATACTTAAAAAGACAATTTCAAACACATTGATGGTATAGAAATAAACAAAGATTCAATAAAGAATGCTAATATAAATAAAAAAATAAATAATATTGATAATATAAATTTCGTATGTGGAGATGCTAGTATTGCTAAAAAAATAGTAATTATGATGTAATAATAGTAGATCCACCAAGAAGTGGACTATCAAAAAAAGTAATTAATTTTTTTAAATAAGTCTAACGCTAAAAGAATAGTTTATATTTCATGTAATCCTAAAACATTAAAAAGAGATATAGATTTACTTAATAATTATAAAATGGTAAAACTAGAAATAATAAATATGTTTAATAAGACAAAACATATTGAATGTATTACATTACTTGAAAAATATTATTTAATATAAAATAGATGGTGATAAAATTATTAAATGAATTTAAAGGAGTTTATATGAAATATATTGTATTATTAAGAGGCATTAATATAAGTGGTAAAAAAATAAAAATATCTATGGCTGAATTAAAGAATGAACTTTCCAAAAAAATATCAAAAATGTTTTTAACTTATTTAAATAGTGGTAATGTTATTTTAGATAGTGATAAAGATAAAGAATATGTAATGAATGATATTTATAATATAATTAAAAAAATAGATTTAATCTTGATATTCCAGTATTTGTGATTACTTCAAGTGAACTTGAAGGTATATTAAAAAGTAGTCCAGAGTGGTGGGGTACAAATAACAAAAGAAACTTATGATAATCTTATTTTTTTATAATTCCTCCTACTAAATATGAAGAAGTATATAATATGATTGGTGAACCTAAAGCTGATATTGAACAAATTATTGAATATAACAACTCTATATTTTGGACATTTGATTTAAAGAATTATAGAAAGTCCACATGGTGGGTTAAAAACAACAAGCACTAGTATTAAAGATAAAATTACTATAAGAACAGCTAATACTATAAAAAAAGATATTAGAATTGTGTGCAAAAATAAAAGAATAATAATTAAATATGACATATTAATTATTATTCTAACATTATAATCCCATTTGCTTATTTGCATCAATTGCCATTTGAAAAGAATTTTGATAATAATTTAAAGTATCTTGTAATGAAAAATTGTACGCCATTTATAGGTTTAGGTGTCATAGGTACTTGTTGACTAATTCCTGCTGATGTAGTATATGTTTCACTTTCTGCAATAACAGCACCAATAGACATATTTTTCTGGTCTCTCTGTTGCTAAAAACAGAATATTGTCCTTTTCTAAGATCTGAACTTTCTTTTGAACTTGACTTTCTTTCCATTATACTTGTTCTTACTATTCCAGACTTATCTGGAAGTCTGCTACTACAAGTATATGATACATTTGCATTATTAACAGTTGGCTCTATAAAATTGCCACTAAACATAGCATTTTCACTTAATAATAAATTACTTACTTGATTTAATGACTTGATACTACTTGCTGGATAATTTTTAATAACATCAATAGAAGTCTGCATATTTCCTTGATGAGTTATATCACCATTTGGATTAGCTATAAAATATTCTTGACTAAATGTTCCCTTATCAAGTCCATTAGTATCATATGCGTTATAATATGTTGAACCACGTTCTCTTACAGCAACCAAATTATTAGCACCATCTTTCCTAGCAATATAATAAGTTGTAACTTCACTTTGACTTCTTAAAGGATTATTATAATCAACTTGTTGTGGCATAGCATTATATTCAGTTCTAACTTTCAATTTTCCATCTTCAACTGTCATTTTAAAATTAGGATTACTAGAATTATATAATAATTGAGCTAATACTTCACTATAAAAATCTAGGATTCTCAAATAATGTAGCTAATCTTTCATCACTTCTTAGCTTTTTCAATTTCCTTTTTCAGCTTTTTTTCTCTTATTTCATCCATATTTTTATCCTCCTATTAAAAATAATAACATTTTTTTAATAATAAATTAAAGAATTATTTAATAAATATGTTAAATAATATTATTCTCATTTTATGTCCTGTCAATTTATACGATTATTTTGTATAATTTTTCTCATGAGGTGAAAAATGAATCAAGAAAAAAATAGGGTTATTTATAGCGAAATGTCGTAGGGAAAAGAATATGACACAAGAAGATTTAGCAGAAAAAAATTAGGTGTTAGTAATAAATCAATAAGTAGATGGGAAAAAGCGGTAAAAACAATGATGGATATATCTTTATTCGAACCATTATGTAATGAACTAGATATTTCTATTATAGAATTATTAAATGGTGAAAGAATAAATGATAAAAAAAGGATAAACTATATACTAAAAACATTAATTAATTATAGTAATAAAGTAGGTAGTAGAAATAAACAAGTAATACTTACAATATTATTTATTATGAGCTTAATGCCCATGTTACTTTATCAATTTGGTGGTATGAGAGATGTTCAAGAAATAAGTGGTTTAATTATTTTATTAAGTTCAATAACTATTGTATCAATTATATTATTTTTTTCCTCGGAATATGGTTTAAATTTAAAAATATAAAAAAAGACAAATAAAAATATTAGGTGGAATAGGTGTCGTTGGACTAGTAATATCAGAAATATATGAATTTTTTTACTTGGTATACTATTGGTATAACTAAAGATATTAATTTATATAACAGTATTAATCTTGCTTTTTCCTGAATTTTTATATAGGACTTTTTAATATCAATAATAATGGTTTTTTTATACTTTTTTTTATTGATAAGATTATTAAAAAAATAATTTATAGATTTATTTACAAATAACCAGTAGAAACATAAAGATTTAGATAAATAGTGTAAATCATGTAAATCTAAATTCTTTTTTTATTTCTTTAAATGATATAATTATTATGGAGAAAAAAATATGGATATATTACAAATATTATTAATTAGTGTAGGACTTGCTTTCGCAGATGCATTTGCAGTATCAGTTGTAAAAGGATTATCAGTTAAGAATATCAGTGTAAAAGATACTATGAAACTTGCATTATGTTTTGGTTTTTTTCAAGGAATAATGCCTTTAATTGGATATTTACTTGGTAGTGCTTTTGAAAAAATAATTGTTAATGTTGATCATTATGTTGCTTTTGTATTACTTGGATTTATAGGAATTAAAATGATTATTGAATCAAATAATGAAGAAGAAAATAATAATAGTGATTTAAGTATTAAAAATATATTATTACTTGGCGTTGCGACTAGTATTGATGCTCTTGCTGTTGGTATTGCTTATGCATGTGCTTATGGTAGTAATAATGCAATATTAACTTTTACAGTAATTGCGATAATTACATTCATAATATCAATGATAGGTGTTAAAATTGGTAGTAAATTTGGCTCTAAATATGGTAAAGTTGCTCAAATAATTGGAGGTATCATATTAATATTACTTGGAACTAATATTTTACTTGAACATTTAAAAAAATATTATAATAAAATAAATAATCATGTTAGGAGGAGTATAAATGCTTGAACTTAAAAAAATAAGTAAAAACATACAATACAAATAATTTTAAACAAACAGCACTTAATAATGTAAGTATATCATTTAGAGAACATGAGTTCGCAGGACTATTTTAGGTCCTTCTGGTAGTGGTAAAACAACTCTTTTAAATATTATTGGTGGACTTGATAAATATACTAGTGGTGACTTAATAATAAATAATGTAAGTACAAAAACTATATAAAGGTAGAGAATGGGACACATATAGAAACTATAGAGTAGGGTTCGTATTTCAAAATTATAATCTTATATCTCATCAATCAATATTATCAAATGTAGAACTTGCTTTAACACTAGGTGGTGTTTCTAAAGAAGAAAGAAAAATAAGAGCAATAGAAGCACTTACTAAAGTAGGACTTAAAGATCATATAAATAAAAAACCTAATCAATTAAGTGGTGGTCAAATGCAGAGAGTTGCGATAGCAAGAGCACTTGTAAATGATCCAGATATCATACTTGCAGATGAACCAACAGGAGCACTTGATTCAAATACATCAGTTCAGATAATGGAATTATTAAAAGAAGTATCAAAGACTAAACTTGTTATCATGGTTACACATAATCCAGAACTTGCTAAAAAAACTATGCTACTAGAATAATTAATATAAAAAGATGGTAAAGTGGTTGATGATACTAATCCATATAAAGATGTTAAATCTAAAATAATAGAAGAAAACTTTACTAAAAGAACATCAATGTCTCTTTTAACAGCATTTAGTTTATCATTTAATAATCTTATGACAAAGAAAGGTAGAACTATTCTAGTATCACTTGCAGGTTCTATTGGAATAATTGGTATAGCACTTATAATGTCATTATCAAATGGATTTCAAAAATTATATAAATAGTATACAAGAAGATACACTTAGTTCATATCCACTTAGTATCACAAGTAAACAAGCTGATATGACATCACTATTCTTATCAATGATGGATAAAGGTAATTATGATGATAAAAAGTAATAAAGTACATGAGAAACAATATATTACATCAATGTTTGGAAGTGTATCTAAGAATAATTTAAAGAGTTTTAAAAATTATTATGAAAAAAATAAGCTATTACTTAAAGATGATATATCTTCAGTAAAATATTCATATAATGTTACACCAAATATATACACTCTTGACTCAAAATAAGATAAGTAAACTAAATCCAAGTTCACTTATGACAAGTGTGTATTCTAGTAGTGTCGCAAGTACATATCAAAGTTTCAGTAGTGTATTTAATGAAATGATAGATAATATGGATAAACTTGAAAGTCAATATGATGTTTTAAAAGGCTCTTGGCCTAGCAAATATGATGAAATGGTTATAGTACTTCCTAATAAAAATACTATATCAGATTTACTAGTTTATTCACTTGGAATAAGAGATTATAGTGAACTAAATGATATGGTCACTAAACTTATGAGTGGTGAAAAAAAGTTAATATAAATAATAAACCATATGATTTTTACTTATGAAGAACTTATGAATATAAAAACTTAAATTAATTCTTCCATATGAAACATATAAATATAATTCTAAATACAATATATATGAAGATATGTCTGATAATGAAGAATATATGAAAAAAAGTTATATGATAAATCATTAGATATTAAAATAGTTGGTATTGTTACTCTTAAAGATGGAATAAATTCAATGAGTTTAAATCCAGGTGTTGCTTATACAAAAAGAACTTACTAATTACTTAATTAATAAATCTAAAAAAATAGTGATATTGTTAAGAAACAACTTAGTAATAAAGATATAGATGTTTTTAGTAATAAGAGATTTGATGATGATAGTAATAAATCTAATATTGATTTTGAAGAACTTATTAAAGTAGATACTGACATGTTAAAGAGTGCATTTAATATGGATATAGATGAAAATACTATTAAGAATAACACAAGTAATACCATTTCTAAAATATCTCATCATCTATTACTACTGATACAAGTAAGGCTAAAAAAGACTTTTTTTAAGCATATTAAATACTTTACTTGATAATTTACTTACAAATTATATAAAAGACCCTCTAAAGACTTCTAAATTACTTAATAATGAAGAAGTAGCAATATTAGAAATGAATGATATAGAAACAATAGTAAATAACTTTATAAATAATGAAAAATACAATAAAAAAATATTAAAAAGAATTAGAGAGTGATTATGTTATACCTTATGATGTATTTAATACTACATATACTAATTTATTAAAAAGGATTCTTAACTTCATATATAACACTATATAATCAAAATGATAGTTCATTTACTACTGTTCCAGATAATATGGCAGCCCCTATCACTAATGAAGTAATAAACCAATCAATAAACTTATATGTAAATAGTTCAATAATAATAAGCACAAGTGATATGATGTCATCTAAAATGATAGAAGCAGTAATGCAAAAAACAATACTTAGTGAAGTAGGGAACCTTATTAATAATCTTATATCAACTTTTAGTAATGCATTTAGCGTTGATGAAAAAGAAGATTGCTTCTGCATTTAAATTCAATTTAACAGAAGAAGAACTTAAAAAGAATAATGACATCTTTTGCGTCTAATAATGAAAAAAACATATTCAAATAATCTTACTAATTTAGGTTATCAAGATATTAATGAACCTACTATGATATCTTTCTATTTTAATAGTTTTGATTCAAAAAGAGAACTTTATTGATTTTTGTTGATAAATATAATGATAAAGTTAAAAAAATAATGGTAATGATGAAGATGAAATAAAAATATACTGATACAACCGGTATATTAATGTCTTCTGTTAAAGAAGTAGTTAACACTGTAAGTTATGTTTTTAATAGCGTTTGTATCAATTTCACTTGTTGTTTCATCTATTATGATTGCTATTATCACATATATAAGTGTTCTTGAAAGAACTAAAGAAATAGGTATTTTTAAGAGCAGTAGGTGCTTCTAAAAAAAGATATAGCACATGTATTTAATGCAGAAACATTTATAGAAGGATTTATATCTGGAATATTAGGTATAGGTGTTACATTAATACTATGTATACCAATTAATATAATAATTAATAATTTAATTAATGTTAAAAAAATATAGCAACACTTCCATTATATGGAGGGGTAGGATTAATATTATTAAGCGTTATTCTTACATTAATCGCAGGTATTATCCCATCTAATATGGCAAGTAAAAAAGATCCAGTAGAAGCACTTCGTAGTGAGTAAGATAAATGTAATATATTAAAAACTTCTAGATATTTCTACTAGAAGTTTTTTTGTATACATTAATACCATAATTTAGTTAATTTACCATCTTCTTTATAATAACTATCCATAAGCATTACATAATAATATCTTTTTAAATATTGTCTTTTTAGAATATGGCATTATTACAACTGCTACATTTGGTGGTGTCCATAAACTTTCTGCTACGTAATAATAATTATCATCTTCACCAACTATTATTGCTATATGTCCTCCTTGTTTTCCACCTGAACTTAATAAATCACCAACTTTTTACTTTACCTGACTTTACAACATTAGCATTGAAATTTGTTCTTATACCATAATCTGTTAAATCTAAATGAGGAGCAAGTCCAGCACCTATGTCACCAACATCAAAACCACCATTTAGCATTACCCATGAAACAAATCCACTACAATCTAGTCCATTACTTCTTTTACCTTTTGATGGCCTACTATAAAGAGAACAACCCCAGGTAGCAGGTCCAGCAAGTGATTTCTTAATATTTTTAAATCTTGATTTGTGTAAATACAAACCTACATTATAATATCTTCCTTCACCTTCAACTTTATTAGTTGAACCTCTACCATTTTCACTAAAGTATCTTATTTTATATGGAAACTCTAATGTTAAGAATCTAGCAGCCTCAACAGCACCAGCTCTTGTTTTATACCCAACATCTTCTATTCTTGATTTTAATATTAAATCAAGAGTATCATTATCTTTTTCACTATATTTATTACAAGGCAAATATGATTTTTTTTGCTATTAAATTTATTAGGTCTTTTAACTATTAAATCAGTTACAAGTACATTTATTTGTTTTACTATATTTCCAACTTTTATGTTGATGTTTGTATTACCTTTACTTATACCTTTTATTTTACCATCATTATCAATAGTGGCAATTTTATCATTATCACTATATAGAGTAGGGCTTATATCAATATTTCCTACTGATGTTACTTCATAATTAATTTTTTCTTCTCCATTAATTGCTAAATAGATATTTTCTTTATTTAATTTTATATCAGTTATACTACCATAATTTTCAGTTGAATCAACTTTATATATAGTATTGTTTTCATTCTTTAAATAGACATAATATTTTCCTTGATTGCTTAATTGTATCACACATTTATTATTAGTAGTTTCTTTCCATTCATTAGTGAATGTATTATATTCTTCATTGTCTATGCCATAGTTACAATATATTTTATTATGATTAAGTTTAGTATTATTTAATTCATATGTTATTGTTAATTTATTATCATCATAGCTAATATTAGTAGTTGTAATATTTGGATAACCATTTACTTTATAATCGTTTTTAAGATAGAAAAAATAAATTACACTTGAAAGTGAAATTATCGCAATAGAAACACAACACATTTTTTTACTATCTTATTCATAGTATTACTTTATCATAAAAATAAATACAAATTCAATAATATGTGGAATAAATTTAATAATAGTTTTTAATGTAAGTGTTTAGTAATAATATAAGATTTTTTTAGTACAAGTAAAAAAATATTCATTTTCGAATATCTTTTTATACTATTTACATCTTGAATTACTTCTAGCTCTACTATTGCTTCTAGCATTACTACGAGCATTGTTTCTTGCTCTACTATTGTTTCTAGCATTAGATTTAGATCTAGAATTACTTCTTGCGTTAGTCATTTTTAATCACCACCTGTTATTATTATGGAAAAAAATATAAAAATAATACTTATTAATTATGGTAATTATTGTTATTTTTATAGAATATAATTTTTATATTAATAATATTTATATACCTTTTATTATTATCTTTAATTGCAGGATTATCTACAGTTATAGGTAGTTTACTTATATTTATTAAAAATCAAAAAGAATAGGGGAGTTTATTACTTTTGCTCTTTCTTTTTCGATTGGTATTATGACTTTAATATCGATATTTGATTTAATACCTTCTTCAGTACCTACTATTATTAATAAATACAATTATTTTTATGGCGTTCCTATATGTATATTAACTTTCTTACTTGGATATTTATCTATAAGTAAAAATTAATAGAAAAAAATAGATAAAAAGTAATAATAAGTCATCACTATATAGAATAGGGATAGTTAGTATGATTTCTTTAATGTTACATAACTTTCCAGAAGGCATGGCTGTTTTTATGGGTGCATATACTAATATAAGTATAGGAATTAAATTATGTATTGCGATTATGCTTCATAATATTCCAGAAGGTATTGCTATTGCAGTTCCACTCTATTATAGTGGTGTAGGGAAGAGGAAAACTTTTTTATACACCCTATTTTCTGGACTTACAGAACCACTTGGAGCCCTACTCACATATTTATTATTTAAGAACTATATCAATGATATTTTTTTCTTTCTTTTGGTTTTTATTATTTGTTGCTGGACTAATGATAAGTTTATCAATTAATGATATGTTAAAAAGAAGCTCTTAGTTATAATAAATTGAAATATATGTATATTGGTATATTATTGTCATGTTTTTTTATAGCATTAGCCCTACTCATATAATTTTTAAAAAGTAGGGGAAACATATTATTATTTTTATTGCATTCAGGTGGAGAATTATACATCTTTTAATATCTCGATGCAAATTAGAAATAATGATTTTTTTATCGAGATGGAGAATTATATACATTTTTGATATGTCGATGTAAATTACAGCATGTTATTATTTATATAAATAAATATTTATTAATAAGTAATTATATTTATGCTATATTTTTAGATTAAATTATTTATATAATCATTAGTAGATTTATATGTATATTATATGGTTTGTATATTACATACTATATAATATCGAGTATAAATAATATAAATATATTAATTATTATATAATTTTTTTATAATTTTTTTATAGTTAGTTTTTTTATATTATATGTTACTTTAAATAATATATGTTATGTAAACTTGTATATTTATAACACTTTCTAAATTAATAATACAACATACAAAATTTAAAAAAATCAAGTCAAATATAAATTATTTTTTTAAATTTACTCATTAGATTCATTTTTTTATTTCTATTCATTAAATTATCATTAACTAAATCCAAAGTATAATAACTTTTTCTAAAAAAATGATAACCCCAATGATAATATAAAAAAACATAGTAATTAAAAAAACTATCAATAATATAAATAAAAATAATACCCAAAAAAATAAACAAACCAAAAATTTTCAAAAATTATTCATAAAAACACCTACTCTACTATGTAAAAAAATAATACCATAAAAATTATAAATAAATAAATGTTTTTTTTACAATTTTTTTGGTGTGCCTAAAATTATAACACAAAAAAATGATAAATTGAAACAGAACAATGAAATTGAAATGACATAGCACCAAGTCATAAAAGCAAAGCTTTTAGACTTGCAATTTCTAATTTTTGAGTTGTTTGGAGGCTACACCCCCAAACAAATTTTAGCACTATTCTAAAAAGAACAATTATAATTTATAAATCACATTTTATTTTAATATTGACAATAGGAACCCATTTTCGTGGTAAAAAAAAACAGACGGAACGAGAATAAAAGATGCATTTTATAGTATACACCAATATAGAAAGACCATAACTAATAAATAAAAAAACATCAATAAAGGTTCTCATTCCTGTTTAAATATTTTACCACTCAATGCCTATTGATCAATAATAAAAAGATACATTCACGTATAGGGCTGTATCTTGTATTATAAATCAAAAAAATTATTATCATTTTTTTGTGATTTTTTTGAATCAAAAACATCTTTAATATCTTTTATAAAAATCATTTAATTCTACCCTATTAATTGGAACCAAATTATTTTTTTAACACGATATTGATTAAGCTTCTGTAATTGTAAATCGGTAATATCAGTACTACCATTTTTTTAAAAGTATCAAAAAAATAAATGCAGATAAAAATTGAATCAGAACTTAAATCTTTAACATCAGAAAGCATTGTAATAAACATAGAATAAGAGCAAGATCTAAGGATCCAATTCTTCTTTTTTACAATATCATATTCAACAGGTCTAGACTGAAATTTAACTTTACGTATGGTATCAATAAAAGATAACCACCACTTTTGAACTTTCCAACGAGAACGAATCTTATCCTTACCAGGAACACGAAAAACTAATATAATTATTTATAACGCCTAAAAATATAATCATTAAAATCAGTAACATAAAGATAATTAACAATAATAGTATCAGCATAAACATTTCTATATCTCATTTCAAAACGATTCCAAGCTTTTATTGATTCATCAATAGAACAACCAGCATTATAAATTCTTTCCTTAAATTTATCATAAAAAAACAAATTGAATATCACTTGCCCTACTACCAAACCAAATTGTATGTCCAATATCATCAACAGAAGATAAATCAGTTTTTTTAAAAAAATTGAATTGATGATCTAAATTTAGTAACAACAGAATTATTAATTATACAATTCTTAATCTTCTTTAAAGGAAAAATACTTACCAGTAAAATCATCAATAGAAACATCTACACGAGTAAAATGTACATTCAATTTAAACAATTTAACAAATAAATCACGATAATTTAAACCCATTTCTTCAAAATCTCTACAAGCTGAACCAGTCATATATAAATGATATCCCATATCGTCACGATCAGAACGAAAAAAATACATATATCATGATAACTATAACAAGAAGAATATCCAAAAATGTGGAGATTTTTTTCATTTAATAAAAACATCACATGAATCAACACCAAAAAGATAAAAAAATATATCATAAATATTATACTTTTTTTAGAATTAATACAAAAAAAGTAGCTTGAAGCCAGTCAAATAAAAGGAAAAAAACATTATCTTTCAATGATATTACTACCCCCCTATTAGTGACGGGGGCTATTTGCATTTTATCAATGCTATAATTATAATCCATAATACACTCCCAATGCTTGTGTAGTACACAAGCAATTATTTAATATTAAAAATTCTTTTTTTAATCAAATCAATTGATAAATCTTTTTGAAGAATATACAGATGTATTAATATAAGATTTATCATCAACTAAAAGCTCTCATATACTTAGTGTTATAAGCATTAAAAACACTTTTTTTATATCGAAAAAAACATAAACTTCTTTTTTTAAAATCATAAACAACATCTTCCCTTTTTCACATTAACAGACTTACCATAATCATCAAAAATTATAATAAATATTGTAACGCAAAAAAACCAACACCAAAAGGTAATTTAATAAATCTAGTAATCTGATAAAAATTCATTAATTAAAAATTCTAGCTTGTTTAACAATACGAGATGGATGTTGCGATACTAAATAAATATCATGAATTCCAAAATGACGATGAAATTGAAAAATTTTTTTAGAAATATTTTTTTTGGGAAAATCTTTATAATCAAGAGAATCCCAATAACTTTGAAATTCATCAAACACAATATCACAATCAGGAATATGTTTATTAAAAATTTCTAAAAAGAATTTAAACTAATAGAATAAGAATAAATATTCTTATATAAATTAATAGGATAATTACTAAAAAAACATTTAAATAATATTTATGTGAAAAATAATCTTTTAAAAAAATTATTTTTCATGTCTAAATTTTTTTCATCATTAAATAAGTAACAAATAAAGTTTTTACCTGTACCAGGAACACCACCAATATAAATAACAGACATAATACTACCTAACTCGCTTAACAATAGTTTTGGTAGAACATCTTTTTTTAGACAATTTTAAATACAACTTAATAAAGAATTTACTAATGGTATCCCAAAACATAAACAATTGAAAAAAATATTAAAAAAATAAATATAAAAAAACAACATAAACTTATAAATCATTTATAATAAACTCCTCTCTTACAAAAAACTACAAACCTAAATACACGCGTCGTGTATTAGTTTTAAAAGCCACGCGTCGTGGCTGTTACGCTACGCTATATTTCAACAAGTTGAAATGGAAAAATACTTCGTATTTTTTTATCTAAAAAAATCCAACTAACAAACTTGTTAAAAAAAGCTTCAAAAAAACACATAAATAAATAGCAACAATAATAAGCAATACAAAAACATTAACAGTAATAACAACAACTAACTTCTGAAAAATCATCAAAAGAAGTAAAATCAACCCAAGACAAAAACATCAAACGAAGAAATGTCGGTAAAATTATAAAAATAAATAAAAAAATCATTAGAATCAGAACTAAATTCATACCAATCATAATAACTAATCTCACTCCATTCATAAGATACAGCTGGTAATGAACTAAACATAACCATTGAAGGAAAAATCATTATAAATTTTAGTAATAGAATAATCAACTGAACCTAAATTAAATAATACCAACTTAAAAACTATTATCATCAATAAAAAGAAATAGATTCTGTATACTGAGACAAACCACTAGTATAAAAAAAGAATAATAAAAATTTATCATTTCGATAATAAAAAAATTTAAACTAAAAATTATAGTTACCATAAGAATAATCAAAAAAACACGATAATAATGAAGTGAATCAATATAATTATTATCAATCAAATAATCTTTTTAAATTAGTTCTCAAATTATCGCTAAAAAAAGTAAAAAAACAGTAGAAGAATTAAACTTATCATTAACATTAAAAAGAAGAATAATCAGAATAAACAACTTTAGTAACATAATATTTACTATTAAAAATCATAAATATAATTAATAGTATCAGCAGAAGCCTCTGGTAAAGAACTAACTTCAATATGTTGCCAACCAACATAACTACTAGCATTTACATAAATTGTAGTAATAAAAACTTAAAAAAATAGTAAAAAAAGAATTTTTTTCTCATAGAATTATTTCACCTGATTCACTATCCATTATTTTATATCTTTTTACCTAACTTAAAAATATTTTTTTATCTTTTTCTATTTTCAGAATTAGAACTGCGACGCAAACCACCAATATAATCAGCAGTACTTCCAGAATGTAAAAAGCCAAAAGATAAAAAAATTCAAGTAAAAACCACAAGTAAGAAAAAAACCTAAAAATGAAATGAAGAATACTAAACTCGCCAATCAATTTCCAAGATAAAACATTTTCAACCAAATAAGAAAAACATATTAAATAACCATTTAATTACTAATTCCATACTACCACCTAAAGCACAATTTCCATAAAAAGATAAAAGGAGAAATAACAACAAAAACAAATATCAAGGCTAATACAAGAGCAAATATAGCATTTAAGAAGGCAAACTGTGAAGGCAATTCACCAAGAATAAACAAGCTAATTTTTATAAAAATGAATCAATCATATTAGATTCCTCCTAAGAACGAAAAAAATCTTCCACAGAACAATAACCATACCAACACTAAATACACACAAGATAATACTAGAAACTTGAACAGGTAACAAAGTAAATAAATTAGTAGTCATACCTAAAAATATAATAACTAGAATTTATAAAAAGTTTTAGCACCTTCCCAAGCACCAGAAATAATTGAAACAACATCTATATCAGAAGAATTAGTACCTGAATCAGTAACTAAATCAAAGGATTTATTAGATATTTCATTATAAATATAATTTTGATCTCCAGGAGTAATTATAATATCATTATTAGTATTAGGATTAACAAATTCAATATTAGATGTACTCACAGAATCATAAACAGAATAACAATTAGGATTATAATAAAAAAAGTATTAACAGCAAAATTATCATTAGAAAAAAATAATATAAAAAAATTATCAGTTATTTTATCAACAAACTTAGTTAATGATAAAAGCTTCTAAACGATTTGCAGACTTTAAATTAAAAAGTAAATGAATTAAATTTATCATATGATATATTATCATCAATAACAGAATAATAAATTAAATTTAATGAAGAAATATCAGTCGTAGAAAAAAATATAACAAAGATTCAGATAAACTACAAGTTAAACTATTAGGAACAAGATAATAACGATTATCATAACTAAATGTTTGATTAGAATAACCATCTGGAACACTTATAGAAGATGTAGAAGAATTATAATTCAATAAATTATACAAACCAGTCTGTAGGATTATTATCCTTAATATAAAAAGTTTTTTTAATAAAAATACGATAAACCTAAATCACTTATATCCTTACCAGTTTGATCATTAAAAAAATATGACCATATAAATTAGACCAAAAAAATTTTAAAAAATTATTTCTTGTGGAAATACGATTCACTGAATAATAACTATCATTTAAAAATTAAACGAGTTAATCTTAAATCAGTTGAAATACCATCAGAACCAAATTTCAAACCATTTTTTTACCATAAAAAAATAATTAGAAATGATATATACAAATTCATCTGTATTATCAACATTTAAACTATATCTTAAATTAAAAAGTCGAAGAAGAAGAATAAGAACCATTATAAATAAGATTAGCATTTTTGATCAAAAAAATAATATAACATCTTCACAAAAAAAGTTATTGGACGACCACCATAACAAGTATAAGAATTAGTAAGACTAAAAAAACACCATTTTTTTATAAATAAAAACTATGTGACTCATGAGACAACACAACAGCATATTTACAACCAAGCATAACATCTGGAATAGCACCAGAATAATCGTCTAAATAATCAACACAATATGAAATATAAACATATTGATAACCATTATAAAAATGACTTAAAATAATCACTAAATAAAGAATCACCACGAGACATTAATAATTGATAAAATGGAGTATTATTTTTTTGTTCATAAAAAAATAATTAAAATGCTCATTAATATCGTAATTAATATCAAAAATTAGTAGCAGCTTTTTAAATTTGAA
This sequence comes from Clostridium sp., assembly GCA_022010095.1. Taxonomy (GTDB): domain Bacteria; phylum Bacillota_I; class Bacilli_A; order RF39; family UBA660; genus CAG-1000. Next base: position 270,414 of record CP091739.1, on the reverse strand, counting down.
AAAAGAAAAAAAGAAAAAAACTAAAAAAATACTAGAAAAAGAAAGAATACAGAATTTTTTATATTTTTTTCATTTTTTTCACTCCTAACTAACAAAGAAATCAGATTTTTTTAATAGCTTTTTTTCAGGCTTAATTTTACTGATATCTTCTTCAATAATAGTTTTTTTCTTTTTTTAAACAAACATTACAAAAATTTAAATATAAATATTAATAATAAAATTGTGCTACTTGAAAAAAACACCTAATAAATAATTAATCAACTCACACACTCCTAACTAATAAACAGAATCATGAAGTAAATCATGTTCAGAAATATTAACAATTGCTCTACTCTTTAATTTAATCAATAAATTTGAAAAATAAATAAACAGTAAGCAATTCATCTGTATCATTAATTTGACAAAGTAATAAACCAACACGATCCATTAAATCATCAAGACTTTTTTTACACTCATAAATACACCCCCCATAAATCTAAGCTAATCTAAAAGATCATTCTAAAGAATCTAAAAAAATTACATAACTTAAAGTGATACCAATTGGAATTAATAATAATGGTTGACTCATAACTAAATCAACAATTGAACCAATTTGACCTACAAGGAATGTAAAAATAGATCCAAGAACATCTAATACACTTTTAATTGAATCTGCAGTTACAGCATTAGCAGTAGCAGCAGCATCCATTAAATAAAACATAGACATAGATACGGTACTCCTTTCTAAAAAAATATTTATCATAAAGACAAAAATGCCTTATGAACTAATTAATATAAAATTTCTCTTGACCAATGAACTTGTTCAACCAAACGAGCTCTAACAATTTCCCAACCATAACCATTATGACATCCAATATAATCTTCAACATTATGACTCTCATAACTAGGATACTCAACAACTCTAGGTAAAAAAAGTCATAAACTTTAATTTTTTTAAATCATGATCTTGCTTTTAAATATGTTATTTCATATTTAAAAATGTTTACTTTTTAACATAACATTCTTTAACTTGAAACTCTGGAACAAATAATGAAATATATTTACCAGTATCTGTCTGAACAACATTAGATAAAAACTTTATTAGAAGAATTAAATAATGGTTCTAAAAAAATTCCTTTTCTTTTTGGTGTTAATAAAGAATAAGCAAAAATCATGAAGTTTACAACAATTGTCAACTTGAACTTTAACAAGTGAAACAACATCAGAATCGAGTCAATTTATTGTTATATTCCTCAAGTTCTAACATCAGCAACACCCCCCTTGCATAAAATATTATAACTAATTTGCAATATCTACAAGTTTAAGTTCATTATTACTTGATAATTCAAATTTACCAACAATATCACAAGGTAAATCATTCATTAAATTCATAGCAACATCATATGGCAATTTACCAAACATAACACGAAAACCTTTTTCATTTTCTTTATCACTTGGCTTAGTCCAAATATACGAAACATTAGCACCTTTGACATTTTTACCAGATTTCTCGTCAGTAAAATCATAAGTTTTGATGTAAAGGATACGACATTCATTCTCAAACATAAAAAATAACACTCCCTTCTAGTGTTAAAAAAATATCAAGTAATTAAATAAAATTATATTATATATTACTTCAAACAATATCACTTATATGTAAACTATTTACTATATATGTTATGTTAACTTGTATAAAAATTAATACTTTTTCTTTATTAAAGATATTAAATTAATATTTATTGTTATACTGTTATTATTTATAGATAATTTCTTAGTATTGGTATTATCATGATTAATATTAATATTATTTAAACAATTATTAATTTTTTTAAACAAATATTTAATTTAAGTGTGATTATACAATTGATTACAGTTAATATTCCAATTACAATATAAATTATATTGTTTAAAGCTTCCATATATAATATAGCACCCCCTCTACTCTGTATTTATAATAACATATTTACAGGCATAATAAAACTGCTAATTAAAGCAGTTCATTATCATTTACATTTTACGTGATTGAATTTCAGCCATTCTATTTAATACTTCACTAGCATTATCTTTATTTATTTCAGTATAACCAAGTTCTCTTAATGCCTGTAATTTGACTGTATTAAGTCTGCTGTGTTCTACTTAATTTTTCTTCTTTATCATTTTCAATCTCTTGAACAAATCTATTATGAGAATCAACTAATTTTTGATTTAGAAGCTCCCCCATTATTATATAAGTTAAATGCAGTGAATATAATACTTTCTAATATGAATTGTTTAGTTTCATTAAATTTAAATTCATTTGGATTAGTAAATCCAGTTTTTTTAGAAAGATATGCAAAGATATATTTAATTTCTTGTACATTCTCAAGTGATTGAAGTACATGATATAAATATAAGAATGTATAATATGTATCTTTAGTTTTTTCTTCTGTGAATTTTTCTTTAATTAAGAATATTAAATCATTCAATAATTCTTGTTCTTCCTTAGTAAGATTCTTTTATAATTGAATACTTGATTATTTGGATCTTTTACATTTTGATTTAATCTTGCTTCTACATTCTCTAAATATTCACTTGTAATTTTAATACTTTTAATTGTATTTTCATTTCCATCTTCTATATCTAATAATTTTAATAACATTATTCTTTTTTTCTTGTGGCCATTTACTTAATGAATCAAGTTCAAGGTAATTATATATCATTTGTCTTGATACGCCTAAATATTTAGCTAATTTAACTTTAGAAATTCCTATTTCACCTAACAACTTGTTTAATTCTTTCATCTGTCTAATCACTCCTCTACTCTACACATTAATTGTATAACACTTTACACTTGATTGTCAATATCAAAAAGTAAATATTTAGTTAAAAAAAGAAGTGAAAAAAATTCATTAATTTATTGACATCATTATTAAAAATATTTTATGTCTATATAAATTTTTATATAAATTATTACATACAAAAAGTACTATTTCTAGTACCCATAATATTTTCCAAAAATATCTTTTTTTATTTATAATTCAATTAATAGTCCAACTATTGCAACTACAACAGAAACTCCAGCTAGTACCAGTATCATTGGTAAAACTGAATTCTTATATTTATTATATATTTCTCTTATTTTTTTCACGATAAACTAAATTATTAACTTTACTACCAATTAAAAATATCACTTGTATTTAAATAAGAATCCATATCGTCTTTATATATGCTTTTTATTATTAGTTGTATCATATCCAGCATATTTTTTTTATCTGGAGAAATTGTATCATAATACTTATCTAATTTTTGAATTAGCAATAATACTTCCAATCATATACATTAAAAAAATACTACAACTAAAGGATAAACAACTATTCCTTTTTAAAAAAACACTTTATTTAAAGTAGGTATAAATAAAAAAATATTGAAGTAATTATTATAGCAGGTATCATTCCTGTTGCCACTGTTACAGCATTTACAATTTTACTTTTTTTATTTCTCATAAAGTCATCATATTTTTTTCTGGAGCCATTAATACCTTTTCCTTTTTATCTTATTATATACATTATCAAATTTTTGGATCATCACTATCAAGTTCAACAGATATATTCATTTTTCTTATTTGATATATCCAATGTTATATATTGTCTATATGATTTAGCTTGCTGTTCCTCCTCTTTTGTATCATATAAACTTGCCATTCTTACATATATATTTTTTATTTCACTTATTCTACTATAAAATATTCCACTAAATGTTTCAAATTTATCTATAGAAATATCAGTGTTATCAGTAAAATTTATTTGAAATGATAATTTACTTATTGTATAGTCATAAGTAAATTTTTTTGATATTTTCTTTCTAACATTTGATTTTGCATTTTTTCTTGTTCTGAGATTCTTTCATACTTCTTTAATGTGTCATTCATAGTTTGAAATATTTCCATTAAAGCTTCGCTTGATATTATTTTGTTTTTCACATTTTATTGTATCGTAATACATATTACCTCCATTACTTATTACAGAATATTGTATTTTCTATAGCAAAAATTATCTAATATTGATTTTTATATAATTTTCTATTTGATTCATAATTTCATCATTATAATTAGATTTTCTTCTAAATTTAATGTTATATGGTTTTAAAAAGGAAATTTTAAATGAATTTAAATGTACTTTTTCTCTTTTTCCATCATAGCCTCTTTTTATATGATAAGTTCAAGTCTATCACTAGTGATTCTAAATTTATTTTTTTCTGTCTATGTATTCTGAAAAATGTATTTGAATCATTAAAAAGTTAAACGTTGTCCTAAACTACCATCTCCTACGCTAGATTCTCGTATATCTATTGAAAAAAATCAGTATCAAAAATATTTTTTTATATTCATAGTTTCTATATTCATATTTTTAATCTTTCATTTTTTTCAATTCATCTTCTTTTAATTAAATTCATTAATCTTTTTATACATTTCTTCACATGATTTTTACTAATACTTTAATATATTCCTTATTTGGAATAATATTTGAGTAATCGTATTCTGGATTTACTATTACTTCTTTTTTTCATTTTTCTTCATTATACATAATTTACCTCTTTCTAGTATATATATATTGTATCATAATTTAAATTATTAAACTATCATTATTTAATCCTTTTAATAGCTTCTTTTATAACATTAATTGAATTATCTAATTTCTCTTGTTCAGTTCTATTTAAATCAACTTCCATCTTTTTAACAGCACCATCTTTATTAATAACAGTTGGTGTACTAAAATATATATCATCTTTTTCATCATAACTAGACACTGTAATAATAGTATTTTCATTATTTAATATTGCATTAGTTATTCTTGTTAAACACATAGCAATGCCATAATATGTAGCACCTTTTCTTTCAATAATTTCATATGCAGCATTTCTAACTTCATTTTCGATTGTTTCCATTTCGTTAACTGTTAAATATTTATCTAATCTTTCACTTCCAATTAATGCAGAACTCCATAATACAAATTCAGAATCTCCATGTTCTCCGATTACATACGTATGAATACTTTTTTTGGATTTATATTTACTTTTTTTCACCAATTAAATATCTAAGTCTTGCTGTATCTAAGCTTGTTCCTGAACCTATTACTTTATTTGGATCCATACCCGAATACTTATATGCAATATATGTCATTATATCAAGTGGGTTTGTTGCGACTAGAAAAATAACCTTTAAAAATCATTTTTCATTACTTCTGTTATAATTGATTTAAATATTTTTTTGAGTTCTTATTTATTAAATCCATTCTAGTTTCACCAGGATTTTTGATTAGCACCAGCAGCAATAACTATTAATTTAGCATCTCTGCAGTCACTATAGTCTCCAACTTTTATATCTATTTTAGATGGTGAAAATGCTAAGCAATGATTTAAATCAGCTACCTCTCCTATAATTCTTTCTTTATTAATATCAATAAGTACAAGCTCATTAACACTAGTATTTTTGGATTTAAAGTGAAAATGCATAACTCATTCCTACATTACCACAACCTATTATAATTACTTTATTCATAATTTTATTCTCCTTATATAAATATTTTATCATATTAAAAAGAAGAATTTGTACTATTCTTCTATATATTTCCTATCTACTCTATCACTTATACTACACATTATTTCATAATTAATTGTATCTAAATGTTTAGCTATTTCATTAATATGATTATTATCTTTAATAATATAGACAGTATCATTTATATTAACTGTATTATCTATTAAAATAAATAACATATCCATACATATATTACCTATTATTTTATATCTTTTTATCATTAATATAAACATATCTACCAGTATTATGTCTTATGATACCATCTCTATAACCAATTGGTACTATTCCTATAACTTCATCTTTAGAAGCAATATATTTACCATCATATCCAACTACTTCACCTGATTTAATATATTTAATCTCTATAATTTTTTTGATTTTAATGAAAAAAATACTATCTAAATCTAATTTATCATCAAAACCATACATTATTATACCCATCCTACATCCATTAACGTACTCTTTCTTTTTATAAGCTGTTATACATTTACTATTTGGAATATGTACTATTTCTATTTTTGATAAATCTATATCTTTTGTAATATGTTCAAACACTTTAAATTGTTCATTTGTAATGTTTTCATCATCAGCTTTATAAAGATGAGTATAAATACCTTCTAATTTAATGTTAGAGTTCATTATAATATTATATACTTTATTTAATTCATAACATGTATTTATTCCAAGTCTATTCATACCTGTATTTATTTTTATATGACAAATAAATTTCTTATTTTTAACTTTCATTAAATAATCAAGTGAACTAATAGTAAGTGTTATATTATTTTGAATAGCTAAATCTATATAATTTATATCAATTGGTTCAAGAACAAGTATTCTTTCATTTGTAATTTTTCTTACTTTTAAAGCTTCATCTAAAGATGATACTGCTAAATAATTAGCACCACCTTTTAATATACTTTCTATGCATTTTATACCAAGACCATAACAATCTGCTTTGACGACTGCAATATGATATTTATAATTAGATGAATAATTAACTATAGTTTTAACATTGTTTTCTAGCTTTTTTAAATCTATTAATTCATATGTTTCTCTCATCATTATCTTAAATACCAAATATCTTTTCCATCTTTAAATACTTGTTTTATGATTCCTCCCATGATACATTCTTCACCTAAATATACAACGCATGCTTGACCTGGTGTTACTGCTTTGCCATCTACATATTTAACTTTAATTTGATTATTTTCTAAATATTCTATAGTAACTGGTACATCTTCACTTCTATATCTAAACTTTGCAGTGGCAAAAGTAGGATGTTTAGATGATATAAAGTTTACATCTTCAATTAATGCTTCATTTGAAAGTAAATATTTTTGAATCACTGCCAAATGCTACATAAAGAATATTCTTTTTAGAGTCTTTTCCACATACATAATGACGTTCAGCATCTCCACTTAAACCTACATTTCTTCTTTGACCAATTGTATAATTCATAAGACCATTATGTTTACCAATAACAACTCCAGTTTCAACATCAACAATATCTCCTTCTTTACCTTTTAAATAGTTAGAGATAAATTGTTGATAATGGCGTTCACCAATAAAACAAATTCCAGTTGAATCTTTTTTTATCAGCAACAGGTAAATGATTTTCATGAGCAATACGTCTTACTTCTTCTTTAGTTAAATCTCCTACTGGAAATAATACATCTTTTAATTGTTCAGGAGTAACTTGACTTAAGAAATAAGTTTGATCCTTATTATTATCAACACCTCTTAAAAGTTTATTTCCTTTTATACGTGCGTAGTGACCAGTAGCTATTTTGTCTGCTCCTAGTCTTTTTAGCTTCTTTTTTGAAATAAATCAAACTTTATATATTTATTACACATAATATCAGGATTAGGAGTTCTTCCTTTTTCTAGTTCATCTAAGAAATACTTAAACACATCATCCCAATATTCTTTAATAAAGTCAACTCTATAAAGTGGAATACAAAGTTCATCACAAACTGCTTTAGCGTCTCTATAATCAAGTTCTTGAGGACATACTCCATCTGTAATACCTTCTTTATCATTATTAATATTAGAATCCCAATTCTTCATGAATAGCCCTACTACTTCGTAACCTTCTTGTTTAAGTAAATAAGCTGATACTGCTGAATCTACTCCTCCACTCATACCTACTACTACTTTCATATTAATACTCCCTTTCGTCTTATGTAATTATACTACAAATTTTAATATATTAAAACAAATATATGTTTCAATTAGACAAATAATTATTAGTATAAATAACAATATTAAATATATATAGAAGTAATTTAATATAAATTTCTTAATATTGATAGAATTATCTTCTTTAAATGCATTATAACATTTGTATGAAAAAAACTAATACTATAATAACTTAATAATATAAATACGATGCATTTTAATATACTTGGAAACATTAAAATAAGGCTATATAGAATACCTTTTATCTTGAAAGTATAAATTATTGTTGAAATACTAAATCCAATAGATATACCTTTAAAAAAATGATAAGTATTGGTATAAAGATAGAACATATAAATACAATACCAAAAATCCATATTAATGAATAACATTTAAAATCGTTATATAGATTCATAATAAATCCACTAAGATAATTATAATTATTACCACTGATTAATTTAATATAGTTTACTACATTATTATTTACTGAATCTTTATTCATAAAGATATAACTTATGATACCACATACAATTCCAAACAAAAAAATAAAAAAACAACGTTTTAAATAACTTACTTTTTATAATTTTCATATTAAATTATATTTATTTCTTTATTTTTTTTATTACAAATATATTATAATTTATATGAGGTATTAATTATGGCAACTAAAAAAAAGAAAAAAGATTTAGCAAAAAAATAATTGCATGGATATTATTAATAGCAATGATAGGTAGTACATTTACAATAATTATTAGTGCATTATTCAGTTAGAAAAAGAGATTGAATTCATATTTTTCAATCTCTTTTTAATTTATTCAAATATTTTTTTAATACTGTTAAATATCTTTTTTTATTTGTTTTCTTAATTTCTTTTTAGTATCATTTTATCACGTATAATCAATCTTATAGAATTATTAGTTTTTGAAAGATTGATTTTTCCTTTCTTACCTACTATATTATATTTTTATATTTAATAAATGTTATGTGTTTTTTTGATATGTAATTCAATATAATTTTTTTACAATTAAAAAAAGCCTATAATATAAGGCTTACATAACTTAATGGTGGACCGCTAGGGATTCGAACCCTAGACCCATCGATTAAGAGTCGATTGCTCTACCAGCTGAGCTAGCGGTCCATCTTGCTCGTACTTCAAAAAGTATAGCACAAAAAAATTATTAAAATGGAACACTATTTTTTTGAAAAAAAGTGGTAAAAATAATGAAAAAAGTAAATACAAATTGATATTTGCTGTTATGTTTTTTTAGTTGATTTATGACTTATTATAAATATTTTAATTTTTTTTGAAAAAAATGATAATGGTTATATAAAAAGAAATTAATTTTAATTTCATTGTTTAAATTAAATTAACTACTGAATAAACAAAAAAATTCTTAAGAACAATACAATGAATTATTAAATATAAAGAAAAAGGAAACGCGTGAAATCTCCTGAAAAATTTGAAATACCTAATTTTGATAAAGATGGTTATATAGATTAAAAAAATTAAAGTATTAAAAAAAGCTACTAGTTATTTATATAACTAATAGCTTTATTATTATTTGAAATATAATTTTTTTAATCTTCATTAAATTACTTATACTTACTACTTCATAATTCATTTCATTTAAAGCAGGTATTAACATCTTTACTGCTTCAATTGTTTCAGGGTATATATCATGCATAAGGACAATGCACCCATCACAAGCAGTACTTAAAACTGAATTATATATCTTTTTACTATCTTTTACTAACCAATCTTTAGGATCAATATTCCAAAGAATAATGCTATATTCAAGCTTTTTTTAACTGAATCATTATAAGAACCATATGGTGGTCTTAAATATTTTATTTTATCATTTGTAATTTCATTAAATATAATCGTAGAGCTATTTATTTCATTATACATTTCTTCAAGGGAAAGTGCTGTAAGTCTTTTATGAGAATATGTGTGAGTTCCTATTTCACTGTCGGACTCATATACTTTTTTTAACTATATCTTTATTATATTTCATTCTATTACCAAGCATAAAGAATGTAGCACTAGAATTATTGAGTTCAAGAGCGTTTAATAATTCTAAAGTATATTTACTTGGACCATCGTCAAAAAGTGAATGCTATAAATTTTTTTATTGACGTTACTGTGGTTAGGCTTTTCATATTCAATAACTGCTTCAGTTGATTTAATTGTAATCATTGGTACATAAGTTAAATCTTTATCAATTATATCATTAAAGTATACTTCCACTTTACTATCAGTTATTATATATGTATGATTATCTACATTTGAATTCTTAACTTTTTTTCATATACCTCATTTGAATATTTGGATGATACTATACTATTAATTTCATCTATTAAATAGTCTTTATCATAAATATTAGATATGTATGCTAGTTTTTTTGATTTTTTTAAATCTATCAATATATTTTTATTTTTTTAATAGGTGTAAGTGTATTCTCAATATAAAAATACAACATTTACATAATTATCAAAATAATATAGATCGTATTTTTATATCTAATATTTTTATTTAATTTATCATAACTTTTAAATTCTTTTACATAACTATATATATTATCTGTTATGATATTTGTTACTTTATCTTCTTTAAATCTAGGGTACATTACGTTTACTTCAGTTAGTTCATCTGTATATGTTATATATGAAGTGGTTACTTCTTCTGTCTCTTTTGTTTTATTAACATTTGATAAATTTACTATAACGAATAGTAATAAGAATACGCACGACATATAAATAATATATTTTAAGAAATTATTTTTTTAAATCTTAGAAGCATCATGTTTGTCTATCTCCTATCATATATTAATAATATATCACATTTTTTTGAGAAAAATAAACAAAAAGATATTGAAAAAAACCTAAAAATAATGTGTTATTATGAATAAGCAGTGGACCTCTAGCTCAATTGGTTAGAGCATCCGGCTCATAACCGGGCGGTTGTAGGTTCGAGTCCTACGAGGTCCACCACTAATGTGCAGGTGTGGCGAAATTGGCAGACGCACTAGACTTAGGATCTAGCGGAGCAATCCATGGGGGTTCAAGTCCCTTCACCCGCACCATTAAAGAATTTGGTTGAACTTTGGTTCAATTTACTAATAAATATCAATTCTAGAAATGGAATTGATTTTTTTGTTGTGTGAAAAGAAAGGGATGATTTAATGGTAAATATTATTAAAGAAGATTTAGATATTGAAGAAGCATTAAAAAAAGAAACTAGAATTTATATGTGGCTTTTTGTAATACTAAATGTGAAATTAAAAAAAGGATCAATTATTATTTTCACTACGATTTAATAGATAATAATTTACGAACTGCTAGAATAGAAAAATTTAATTAATATAATCACAAATAGAATTAGAGAACCCTATTTTATTAAAAACAAAATTGCAACAATTACTAAAAAAAGATAATGATGCAATTCTGAAAATAATTAAAAAATATTATGCTTTTTGAGGAAGTAAAAAGAAAAAAACAAAAAAATATTACAAAGTATAATACTATTCACAAAACTAAAGAAAATCGTGAAAAAGTGTTGACTTAACCACTAAAAATGGTATAATTAAATTACTTTAGATTGTTGCAGGTGTATTTATACACTTGGTAGAAGTATTTCAAAAAGGAAGAGTTTATCTCTTCCTTTTTGCTTTGTAAAAATTCAAATCAAATTTTACCTATGTATTCCTGTTGTATTAGTTTCTGACATAGTTGATGTTTCTAAAGATAAATTCTCTTCAGTAAAAATATAAATGCCCAGAGGTGTCAGTATATCCAACACATGTAGGTTTTATTTGAATGCCAGTATTTGGGTCAATTCCTTCAGCACATACTTTACCATTAGAACGAAGTGTTAAATATTGCCTTACAATTCCAGTTCCTAAATTTGGATTATGTAATCTTCCATTATATCTTTTTTCGAATCTTCCGACACTTAATATATCATTGCCATTCGTATAACAAATATCTTCACATCTGACAAAATCTGCAGTTCCAATTCCACCAATTATTTTTGTGTTTAAAGGTTGAACTATACACATACCAAATGTTGGTGAAGTATAATCAATTGGAAATCCTAACATACCTAAAGTAATACAATTTCCATTTTGCACTTGCATTTTTGCATAAGACTGTAAATCTTGATCAGAGAAAGATTCAAAATGTCCAGCTCTGGGATGTGAATGAAAATGTAAAACTATAGGCTTAATTCCATTAAATTCGTATTCGTTTATTTTACTATTTAATTCATTATAGTTTTGTTGAGTCGGATCAACAGCTTTTCCTTCTCCCATTGGGCCTCTTGCAGGAGCAAATTCACTTGTATTGTAGTCGAAATATATAACCTTTGGATTTTCTGAGATTCTTCTTCCTACAAAAAATCTACCATATTCCCGATTATTATTCATTGCCCCAATAGACATTTGCCTAATATTTTCATAACATTTACTACTAAAAACAATTTTTACTTTTTGGTTTAAATCTTCAAAAGAAGGAATATTTCTATATTGATCATAACTAACAGTATCTAACTCAGCCATTTTTTTTTCACTACCCTTCATTCCTATTATATCATTAAAATGATGTTTTTTTTGTTTATTTTACATTAAAAAAATATGCTATATTATATATAGAACTGATATTTATTAGTTGTTCTTTTTAGATATAAGTGTTCAAAATAGGCTCTTGTATCGCACCATTAAAGATTTATTCGAACATAGAAATAGTTCGTTTTTTTCTCGTTTAAAAAAATTTATATTGACTGGAAAAATGACTAAAAAAAGTAATAATTTTTTTAAATTATTTTTTTCTACACGAGATGAACTTTCCTATAAAAATAAAAAAAGAAGAACTTCTATTTGCGTATAGAATTTTTCTTCTTTTATTTTTTTAAATTCATCATCTTTTTATTTGTAAATCTTTAATAATTACATCTATACTAAATTGTTTATTATATTCAAAAATTTAATATTTCATTTCTAATTACATTTGTTTTTGCAACCAAACATATAACAATCAGTTTTTTTGTTTTTATGACTATCAATTATTTTAAAACTATATTCTGAATATTCACTTTTTAAATATGAATTCACTATACTATTTTTGCTTTTAGTAATAACTTATTATAACTATTTAAATTTAATTTATCAATAAAAAAATAATAAATAATGAAGTCATTATACACATAGCAATATTTAATATAGCTATTTTAATAATACTATAATTTTTTTATTATTATAATTCAAATTATTTTTAATACTTTTTAACAATAAATACTATAATATTTATTAAAAAGTAACACTGACACATATGATAAACTTACTATAAAATATAATACCAATAGTTCGAAATAATTTTTCTCCATCTATATTGCTTGTTACTTTATCAGCCATCATATAAATTATATAAAGTATTAATAAATTATTTATAATATCGAAAAGAATAATTTTCAATGGAATATATTTTTTTCAATACAATTATTCTAACAATATAATATATAATTAAAATTATGACAAAAAATGCAAATATTAATAAAGGTATTTCTAAAGCTACTTTTGTTTGATAATATTCAAAAATTAAATAAGCATGTAAATATTAAAATGAAGGTTGGAATAATAAATAGTACATTTTCTTTATATTTTAAATCAAAAATTATTGCTTTTTTTGCATTTTTTTATATAATAAATATATTATTAAAATTACAATTAATATGAGCAAAGAAATTAATATATATTTCATATTCCCCTATTTTGTTACCAAATTCTTAGATTGCTTTTAAAAAAATTTAATACTCGTTTTTTTTTCAAGTTCTTTAATAGTTGTTATTTTATTATTTAAAGCTTCTTTTTAGAGGATATTCTTTACCATCAATAAGTAAATACATACTAGAACTCTTAATACATGTAAAGTAGTATTTATAAGCACTATCCTCATAGAAATATTCTATTGCTTGAGCACAATTTGTGCCTTTAGACTTATCAATAAGAGTTATTTTGCGTTCTTTATTTATATTATCATCAACCTTACCAGTATTAATTTTACTATCATCAATAGTAACTAATTTAGTCTTTAGATAAGTAAGTCCTAATCCTTGTAAACTAGATAGCGTAATTATATTCTTATTAATAGCATCCTTAACAGTATAATATTTATTTTGATATTTAATGTTATAATCGCCATTAGTTGGTGTGTAATAATAATATTCATATGTTGAATCTTTATAAATGATTGTTTTCCTTTTTGATCTTTACTATTATTCTTAATGAACACTAATTCTGGATTATTTGATATTGCTTCATCTATTGTTTTATCTTTCTTAATATCCAGTTTAGTATTATTTTCTTTTTCTATAGTAACATCAGTATCTTTTTTAATAACTACATCATTATTAGTTATTTCTCTAGATATAACATTTAATCCTAATTCTTTTAGCTTTTCAATAGTAACCTTTCCACTTTCAAGTGCCTTATTTAATGAAAAAGTTTCACCTTTAATTTTTAAAGAATAAGTATTATTACTACAATCATAATAATATTCAGTTTTTGTTGTATGTATATATTTTTTTCTAATTTAGTGCTACATTTATTTTTTTATCTTTAATTAATTCTACTTCTTTAATAACTTCAGTATCTTTTTTTACTTTCTTTATTAAATTCTATTAAGATTTCTATGTCATTTATAGTTATTATTTTATTATTAAGAGCATCTTTTTAATGTATATTCTTTATCATCTTTTTTAATGAATATATAATTACTTTTCATACAAGTAAAAATAGTATCTATAGTTTTTCATCTTCATAAAAAAATAATCTATACCATCAAACCATATATCTTTATTATTTTTGTGTTATTGAAATATTTTTTTAGGTACAACTGGACAATTAAATTTACTTGTTTTTTTGATTCAACATATATAGTACCATTACAATTATAAGTTCTATATAAAAATACTATTGCTTATTTTTACACCTTCTTGATTTGTTGTACTTATTACAATTAAAGGTTCTTTCTTAAATATTGCACTTCTTAAATAATCAAGTATAAATACACCAAATACTATACACAAAACAATTATTAAAAATTTTAATTTCTTTTTTCCATATCATCACAAAATATATTATACAATAAAAAAACACAATTATTTCTAGTGAAATTTAGTGTAAAAGTAAGTATAAAAATATTTTTATATTTATAGTATAATTATATTGGTGATTAAATTGATATATTATTTTATAGGAATTAAAGGAAGTGGAATGAGTGCTCTTGCTCAAATAATGAGTGATCTTGGATATACTGTTATGGGAAGTGATAAGCCAGATCATTTCTTTACTGAAGCGGGACTTATTAAAAAAGGAATTAAATTTTTTGAGTTTAATGCTGACAATATAAAGAAAAACATGATTATAGTTCAAGGAAATGCTTTTACTGATGAACATCCTGAAGTTAAAAGAGCACATGAACTTGGATTAAAAATATTTACTTATCAAGAGATGATAGCGGAAATTACTAATGATACAAAACTTATTGCTGTATGTGGTTGTCATGGTAAAACTACTACTACAACTATGTTAAGTAAAGTGTTAGAAAATGTTGGTGTTAATTATCTTATCGGAGATGGAACTGGATATGCTACTGTTGGTAATGAATACTTTGCGCTTGAAGCATGCGAATATAAAAGACATTTTTTAGCATATAATCCTTATTATGTAATAGTTACTAATATTGAGCTAGACCATACTGATTATTATAAAGATTTAGATGATGTTATGGACGCATTTACTACATTTATAAATAAAGCTCGTAAAGGCGTTATAATGTGTGGAGATGACATTAATAATAGAAAAATAAAAGCAAACAAAGAAGTAATTTATTATGGATTTAATGATAATAATGATGTAATATGTAAAAATATTAAAACTGAGAATGATAAAACTATTGCTGATGTGTACATCAAAGGTGAATATTATGATACCTACTCCTTTCCATTTGTAGGTGATCATTTACTTCTTAATGCTCTATCAGTTATAACTGTTTGTTATTTAGAAAAATATAGATAAAAACTGAAGTTAAAAAAATCAAGTATCTAAAAATAGAACATGCTAAAAAGAAGATTTATAGAAGAAAAAAAGTTAAATCAAATATATTAATAGATGATTATGCTCATCATCCAACTGAAGTTAAAGTTACTTTACTTGCAGCTCGTAAGAAATATCCAGATAGATATTTAGTTGCTATATTTAAAGCACATACTAAATCTAGGGTTAAATATTTCCATAAAGAGTTTGCTGATGCACTTAGTATTGCAGATAAAGCATATGTTATGGATATTGGAGAAGATAGAAAAGAAACTGGATATGATGATGTAAGTGCATATGATATAATTAAAGATATTAAAAAAATGGTGAACATTTAACACTTGATGAAGCAGATAAACTTACTAAATATAAAAATGCTGTACTTGTATTCATGAGTAGTAAGGATATATATGTACTTGAAGATAAGTATAAAGAACTAGTTAATAAAGATTAGTTCTTTTTTTAAATGCAATATTTTTTTGATATAATATAATTGAGGTATAAAGATATTATGAATGAATATGTAAGAGAATTTAACAAAATATTTAATTATTTAAAAGTTGCTATGAAAAAAATTATAATGATAAAGTATTATCAAATAATAATGTAAATCCATTTAGTAGTGAATCTTATGATAGAATTATTACTAAACTTTCAAATATAAAGAGTGATCAAGAATACTTAGAAATAATAGATAGTTTCATGACTAGTTTACATGAAGGACATGCGTATTTATCTTCTAAAAAGTGATGAACTTGATAAAATAATTCCATTATGTATTCAATATAAAGATGGTAAATACTATGTAATTAAAAGCAGTAAATCAGGAATTAGAAAAATAAAGAAGTCACTATGATTGATGGCATCAAAATGGACAAATATATTTTGAATTTTTAAAGGAAGTTACTCTTTTGAAAATGGAAAAATGTTTATTAAGAATTTAACAATACCTAGTGAAAGTGCTAAAACCATTTCTTTTGGTGATGAAGAAATTACTATTGAGCCTATGAGTTCTCAAGACTTTAATCATGAAATTATTAAGAGAGATAATCCTTATTTTAATAACATTGTCTTTAATATTATAGATGGTATTCCATATTTAAGGATAAATAGTTTTAGTCATGAAATGCTTACTTCTAAAGAAAAGTATAATTTTTTAGGTAGTGAAATAACTGGTCCAACTGAATATTTAAATGTAATTGCAGACTATCTAAATAGTAATAATGCTAGTGATTTAATAATTGATATACGTGGTAATAAAGGTGGTAGTGATGAATGGTTTAGTCTATTAAGTATGTTTTCTGATAAAGAATATATACATAATTATAGTGTAGATTCTGCTATTGGTAAGCAATCTTATGGTGAAACAAATGAAATAATTAATGGACTTGGTGAAGATATTAATGCTTCTTTAAAAAGACTTCAAGATGGCACTAGTAGTTTAGATTGCTCTGTTTTTTTATTGGAAATAGTAATTCTACTATTAAAAAAATAGATATTTACTTATAAATAGTGATAATTATTCTGCTTGCGATACATTATCAAAAATTTTCTAATAAAAACAGGATTTGCTACTACTATTGGTAGTCATACATCCGGTGATGGATTTGGAGTAACGCCCTATTCTTTTACTACAGACATATTAAGAAGAAATGATGCTAAATATAGTTATCCCATCTACATTTTTATAATTTAGAGGAGTTTCAAACAGAGCCCTCAATTAAAAACTAAAGAAGACTTACTTATGTCATATGAATATGGCACTTATAAAGATAATGAATTAAAAACAAGCAATAGAAATAGTTAAATCAAGAAAATTAGAACAAGAAAAATAACATTTCATTTCAATAAAAAAAGAAGGACTACTCTCTTCCTTCTAATCTACATAATAAATCAATTTTAAACATTTCTTTTTTTGAGCATTTGCTTTTAGAAATCATAATTCCTTTATAAGCAGTTAATTCAGATTTATGACCATCTAATAATATATCTTTTGGTTCTAAATTATTTAACATAACAATATTATTTTTGTTTATATACAGTATAGTTTAATTTAACTTCTCCATATACTTTTACAAATAATGAATCAGTTGGTAATTTTAAATCATATGTTTCAGTTTGTTCATGTTTATTAATTGAAACTAATTCTCCTACAAATTCACCACTTCTTAATTTTTGGATAAAAAAATCAAACATTAACTTTTTATAAGCAACCATGTTATATTTTTTTAAACTTCTTTCTAATTTTTTTAAAAATTATTTTCATCTAAATAATCTAAAAATATATCTACCCTTCATAACCATTACCCCCTTAATGATTTAGTAAGTAGATTATACCATAAAAGTGTCAATTTGTCAAATTTTATTTGAATTTTCTCTTGATTTTTTTGTTAAAAAAATTTGATATAGAGTTACTATTTTCTTAATTTATATACTAAAAATTTCATCATTATTAGGACTTATTCCAACAAATTCAAAAATTAGGATCATATAAACACAATCTTCTAAGTAGTTCAAATAATTTATCAGTTTTAAGTCTTTCTATTGTATCTTCTTTACCAACAATATGTTTAAACCACTCTTTATCAAGCTCATATTCATGTCTTTTACTAACACTATCTTCATCATCACTACTATATATTTTTTCTAACTTTTTTTCTGTAGGCCATTTTGCTTTAAAAATTTGATTTTTTTCATTATTACTTAATATCTTATGATAACCATAACTTAATGTTTGATTCTTAGGTACTTTAATAGTAGTAATTCCTTCTTTCTTTAATATTTCTAAAAAAATAATATAAGAGAATACAATTGATTAGGATGCACTTTAGGATTATCAATACCTTTATTTAATTTATATAGTTTTTCTTTCTATTCTTTTATTTGTTATATTAAATAGATTATTTTTGAACACCATATATATAACATACTTTAATACCATTTTCACTTCTTATATCATAAAGTACTCTTGATATAGTATGACTTTCACCATTACTTTCTAATCTAAAATTCATACTTCTTGTAGTTTCATCCCATGACTCATTAATATTACATTCAGCATAAGCATCTATTTCTTCATATGAATCTATATATGTTTCTTTTTTTATATTTATCAAGTGTTCTATCTTTATAGAAATCTAATTCTTTTTCTTAAGAATGATATAACATCATTAAAGTCATTATCATCCATTCTAAGCCATATTCTAGTTAATAATGACATTGTAGTACTTCTAATCATTAAAGTATATTCATACTCCTTAAATAGCTTTAAATGTTCATTTACAATAGAAGTTAAAAGATCAAAAAACGCTACTCCATCATCAATAATAATTGTATTAGAATTTGGATTTATATTGTTTATTTCTTTAGTAATTTCTAAATCTTTAGAAGTGATATCTTCAGTCCATACATCTTTCTTTCTAAATGGATGCTTCATTACATAATTAAATAATTCTATACTATTATTATCAAATATAAAATTAATATTAGGGATCTCTTCTTTTCACTCTTAATACTAGGTAATGTTCTTAATATAAATAATTCTATAAGTTCTTTAAAAATCAATCATAATATCACAAGTCAATATAGTAACATAATAATAGATGTATTTCTACTTTTTAATTGATAATTTAATGATATTTTTTTATTATTTAGTCATCATCTTCATAATGATAATCTTCTTCTTCTAACTCTTCTTCTTCGAAACTAGATGAATCATATATATCTTTTTTTAATATAATCGTCTTTTTAGATTATTTTTTTATTTTTTTATTATTATCTTTAAATACATCACTACCATTTAACCATAATTTAAATAGTATCCATAATATAATAATTGCTAGTAAAAATCATATTTATCTCCTTATGCATATTATATCATAATTTAAAATTTAGTCACAATAAAAAGAAGTAGTTTCATTCTACTTCTTATTATTAATTTCTTCATGAATTTTATTTATAAATTCTTCTATACTTAATGTATTTGTTTCTTTTTCACCACGTAAACGATAACTAATAGTATTATTATCTCTTTCTTTATCACCTAATATAAGTGTATATGGTACTTTAGATAAAACACTTTCTCTCATCTTATAATTTAGTTTTTCATCTCTATCATCTAATTCAACCCTAAAATCTTCTTTATCTAATAATTCTTTTATTTTAGATGAATATTCTAAATGATATTCCATATTTACTGGTATTATATTTATTTGTTTTTGGTGATAACCATAATGGTAATGCGCCTTTAGTTTCTTCTAGGATGTATGCCATAAATCTATCTAGTGAGCCTAAGATAGCTCTATGAAGAACTACTGGTGTTTTCTTTTCTCCATCTTTATCAACATATTTTTAAATTAAATTTTTTTCAGGTAAGCAAAAAAATCAAGTTGACAAGTTGATAATGTGTATTCATTTCCTACTGCTGGACGTACATTAACGTCTAATTTAGGTCCATAGAATGCTGCTTCACCTATTTCTTCAGTATATTCAATTCCAAGTTCATTTAATACTTCACGTAGTTCATTTTCAGCTTTATTCCACATTTCATCGTCTGGATGATATTTTTCTTTATCTTCTGGATCTCTTAGAGATAAAACACATCTATAATCAGTAATATTGAAATCTTTATAAGTATCGAATATTAAATCAACAACATTTTTAAATTCTGATTTAATTTGTTCTTTTGTTACAAATAAGTGAGCATCATTTTGGCAAAAATGTCTTCCACGTTCAATACCTTTTAAAGCACCACTTGCTTCATATCTAAAATCATGTGCTACTTCGCCTATTCTAATAGGTAAATCTTTATATGAATGCAATTTATTAGCATAAATCATCATATGATGTGGACAGTTCATAGGTCTTAATACAAAGCTTTCTCCATCAACTTCCATCGCAGGAAACATATTCTCTTTATAATGATCCCAGTGTCCTGATGTCTTATATAATTCTACATTACCAACACATGGAGTTAGAACGTGTTGGTATCCTAATTTTCTTTCTTTATTCTTAATGTAATTCTCAAGTTCTTGCCATACAATATATCCATTTGGTAAAAACATTGGAAGTCCACGACCTACTAAATCATCAGTCATAAAAATTTCCATTTCTTTGCCTATTTTTTTCTATGATCTCTATTCTTACAATCTTCAAGATATGCAAGATAATTATTTAAATCTTCTTCGTTATTAAAGCATATTCCATATACTCTTTGAAGCATCTTATTTTTAGAATCAGCTTTCCAATAAGCACCACTTACTTTTAATAGTTTAAAGTATTTAATTAGTTTAGTACTTTCAACATGTGGACCCCTACATAGATCAATAAAATCTCCTTGTTCGTAGCAAGATATAACTGTATCATTTTCATCCATTCTACTAATTAAGTCTATTTTATATGGATCATCCTTAAACATTTCTAAAGCTTCTTCTTTACTTATTTCTTTTCTTTTAATAAGTTTATTATCTTTAGAAATCTTCTTCATTTCTTTTTCTATTTTTACTAAATCATCATCAGTAAGTGATATATCTCCTAAGTCAATATCATAATAAAAATCCATCTTCAATTACTGGACCTACCCAGAATTTAGCCTCTGGATATAAATGTTTTACTGCGTGTGCTAAAAGATGAGCACAACTATGATTTAAAGTATTTAATTCTTTATTTTTCTTTAATATTTATCATTATTCTTCCTCCAATTCTACTTTCTTTACTCTTTTATATTTCTTTTTTAATAATACTCCTCTGTTTTCAAGTTCATTTCTTGCACCTCTACTAACTCTGTATGTATTAAATCTTAAATTTAATAGCCTCTTAAGTTCATATACTCTCATACTAGCATAATCACAAGTAGTTTTCTTTTCTTTTACTACAACTTCTACTTCAGGCATATTGGTTCGTTTCATCACTGAAATCTTACTATCTGGAACTATATATGGTATTGTTTTTTTACCATCACTAACCATAAGTATCTTACCGCACATAACATCTTCAGGATGTTTCTCTACATATTCAAACGACGCTCTTTTAAGCATTGGAAACAGCATTTTAACATCCGCATGAGATAACTTTGTAAGTGCCATTCCATCAACAGCTAAAAATCTAGATAAGAATTTTGATAATGTTACACTTTTTATATTCTTTCATAAACCCTCCTAAAAGCAAAAAAAGAGATAGCCCCAAGGAGTCATAAATGACGGTGCCATCCCTATATTTAACTTATTAGTTATTAACGAAACTACCCGTTGGCTATTAACCACATAAAATTGGTAGTAACAAATAATCAATTATATTAGTTTTCACCATACACTAACTCTCTACAATAATTATATTATTTATCTCGTCCAATTATGTCTTTACAAATATATAATAACATATCAAAATTTCTTATGCAATATTTTTTTCTAAAGATAATGATTTATTTCTACTTTTTATATATTTTTCAAGTTCAGTAATTTTTCTCTTTTTTTAATTGTTCTAGTTCTGATACATTAAGTTCACTAATAGCCCTTGCTATATCTTGATTAGTTACTTCTCCATTTACAACTACTTGTTTAATATTTCCTTCATTCATAAATGGTGTAATATCTAATTTTTTTCAGCTTCTGTATCTAATTTAGTAACATATTCAATTGGTGTTTCATATGAATCATATAGATTTTCTATATTATTCTTTGTTGCTTTGTATTTTTTTCTGGTTTTTTTCAAACATTATTCTTGGTTCATGAGCAATTGTTGGATCATTTTGCTTACGTGCTTCTTCTTCACGGAATATATCAAGTTGTTCATCACGTGTAATATAGTTTCCACTTACTATTTCTTCTTCAACTGCTCTATTAATTGGATTCTTTCCTTGAACTAGTGAAACTGCTTTAATAGCATAATAGAATGGAATAAATCCTTTTAAAAAAAGTTTCCGAGTTTTTTTCATTGAATTTATATAAACTATTTCTATTTTTTTAAGTACATATCCTTTATCTTGTAATTTTTCTTCGATTGAGGATCTAACAGCTCCAATAACTGCTAAACCAAATGCTGTAGACATAAGTTGCATTACTGCATATATTAATAAAATATCCATCATTTTATATTCCCCCTTAATGATGTACATATTATACCAAAAAAGTGCGATTTTGTCAATCACACCTCTTTTCAATTTCTAAATTTCACTTGATAATTAAATATATAAATAAAATATATCATTATTTAGCAGTGAAGTATCCAGGGTTACTTGTTCCACCATCTATGCGAGCATATTCTTTGTCAGTATGGTTAGCGTCATATGTTGTTCCTGCTCCACCTACTAGGTTAGTATTTCTGTAAAACATATTGTTACTTGAGGTGACTTTATCAACATTGAATTTAATGCTTATATATATAGTTTTTTTAAAATTTTCATTCCACCCAAACATACCACCCATATCAGTTACATTCGATGTATCAAAAACTACTTAAATCTAATGTTGTAGCTTGACTTTCATAAAACATTTTTTTGACATATTAATCACATTTGATGTATCAAAAACCACTTAAATTTATATTTGTAGCTATACTTTCTTGAAACATCCATCTCATATCTGTTACTTTTGATGTATTAAATTTTTCTAAATTAAGTGATGTTGCCGATGAACGTGCGAACATACTATTCATATTTGTTACATTACTTGTATCAAAGCTACTTAAGTCCAATGTTGTGGCCCGGCTTCCATAGAACATTCCTGACATATCAATCACATTTGATGTGTCAAAACTACTTAAATTTGTGGTTGTAGCATTGCTATCATAAAACATATTCACCATCGTTGTTACATTACTTGTATCAAAGCTACTTAAATCTAAGGTTGTGGCTTGGCATTCATTAAACATCTGTAACATATTAACAACTTTACTTGTATCAAAAGTAGATAGTTCTAAAGAATTAACACTTAATTCCTGAAACATTTGGGCCATGTTCGTTACATTTGATGTATTAAAACTACTTAAATCTAATGAAGAAACTTTGCTAGCTAAAAATAGGCCTTCCATATTAATAACATTACTTGTATCAAAATTACTTAAATCTATTTCAGTAGCTTGACTATCATAAAAACATTCTTGCCATTGATACAACTGGTTTGTCATTTATATAAGTACATGGTTTACTTGTTACTGCGCCAGTACTAGTTTTATCAGTAAGTTGCACGCCCCAACCATCAGAAGTTATATCTTGCCATGCTAGTCCTGAACTTGGATATTTTCCTTCCTGCATATATCTATAAGTATATTGTCCATTAACATACTCTGCACCTTGTGTAAGTTCTCCGTCATATGTACAATAAATTGTCTTTGCTGATGATTCAGTTAGACCCAGTTTTCCTTTGAATGATTTATTCTTATTATAATTTTGTGGCTTACCAGTATCAATAAATGTTATTTTTACTTCATATTGTTGTGTATATCCTGGTTTTATTGGAATGTTTGATGTGATATTTCCCTCTTTAACTGCTTTCTTTGATATTGCACTACATTCTCCATCTTCTGTGTTACTTGAATTTAGATTCTTACATGTTCCATCAATTACAAGTTCGTTATTCGTAATCTCATTTAGAAGTTCTTGCCATACGATATTGTAACTAACCTCTTTTGTACCAGTGTTTTTTACTGATATTGTTTTTGTAATTGAATCACCTGGAAAGGCTCCATCAAGTGATACTTCATTATCATCAGTAAACACTAATTCTAAATCGCCCGTTGTTATTTTAGTATCTTTTGCTTTATCGTTTCCAATTATACTAAGTGAAAAAAATGCTAGTGAAACTCCTACTACTGCGAACAGTATTGATATCACTAGCAATATATACATTTTTCTATCTTTCATAATGATCACACTTCCTTATCTTGTAATCATTATAGCAAAATGTCCCCTCCCCTGCAAGCGAACAAATATTTATCTTTTATCTTTACTTATTAATTTATCTTCAACTGTTAAATATTTTATTCTTTCGATGATTCTTCTTGCTTTAATTAAATCTGTTCCCTTATTTGTTTCTGAAAGTTCTGTTTCAAGTTCGCTTATTGTGAAATTTGAAGTGAAAAATGTTGTTAAATCACTATCCATTCTATATTGAAGAATAGTTCCAAGTACCTCGTCTCTTGACCAAGGACTATTATTTTCAGCACCAATATCATCTATTAAAAGAACATCACATATCATTATTTCTTCCATAACATCATTATAATTATAATCACTAAATGATGCTTTTAACTTATTTAATAATAATGGATAATTTATATTAACACATTTATATCCTTTAAGAGATAGTTCATTTAATAAAGCACTTAATATATAAGATTTACCACTACCAAAAGAGCCACTTAAATAAAGTCCTTTAACAGTTTCACCATTTACTTTCTTTTTTTAAGAAATCTTTTTATATATTTTAAGATATTTGTTCTTTCTTTTTCAGTGATAAGTTCACTTAATGAAGCATTCATAAGCATTTTTAGGTGTTTCAAAAAAACACAGTATTATTTTTTTTATTTTCTTTTAAAAGTACTTGCAAGATTTATATGAAAACTCTATAAAATCTTTAGTAACATTTGGAAAATAAACATGTCCTTTTACAGCGTTTTTACAATAAGATAATCCTTTACATCTTGAACAATTTTTAAGTTCACATGCTGAATCGGTAAGTTTACTTGTATATTTCATAAGTATTTCTTCATCACATTTAAGTCTGTTACATAATTTCTTAAATGTTTCATCACTACTTGCTAAAAACAAAAATCACGTCTAAGTTCATCATTAATAGCCTTTTTTTACTTTTTTTAACAAAAACTACTTCCATTAATCATTTTTCTAAACTCCTCTATAAAGCTTTTTAAATTCTTCATCACTTTCACTATTTTTCTTCTTTTTGATTCTATTTTTTTCATTGAACCATGTTGGCATAACTTTATTCATTTTTCTTTGTAGGTTCTTTTTTTAAGTCTCTTTTTTTATGTTCTTTTTCTGCTAAATCCATAGCTTCACTAGCAGTTTCGACACCACACCTTTTTCCATTGACCTGCGATTGTTTCTATATATGCTTTTTACAAGTTTATTATTGTTTGTTTTAAGAGTATAATCTATTAATACATTTACTACTGCTGGATTAAGTTTTAAGTCCATAAGTAAACTTTCAAGTATTTTCATATCTCTTTCAGTTGGCTTAGCACCTTTATATTTTGCTTTTAAGAATTCATATGGTGAATGACTTTCAAATACATCAATAATCTTGCCACGCTTACTATTATCTCCACTAGCACTCTTTAAATATTCAGGTTGACTCTTAAATAATAAACTAGGAAGTCTATTGTTATTATTAAATTGATAATATTTTCTTGTATTACGTCTTAAATCTTCTTTATCAATATTACCTTTTTTTCATTTAAAGATGCTCTTATTATATCAGCCATTGTTACTGGATCTATCTCATATAAGAATGCTAAATTAATTATTAATTCTTTCATACTTCTATTTAAACATTTTTGATTAAACATTTCACTTGGGAGAGAAGATACCATTAGATCAAAATCAAAGTCTAATTCATATTTTAATAATAATTTATTTTTAGATATTACTTCTCCACTACTTATTTCAAGAGGACTATAATTTCTGCTTTTAAATACTGCATCAAATGGAGCAGTTATTTCCTCATAATCACGAAGTGTCATATGTGGTACTTTAAAGTATTCAAATAGTCTATTATATTCAGTTTTACCAACATTATTATATAGTACTACATTAAATATTGGATGAGTAAAGAATTCTGCTGCTGATACTGGACTATATAATTCATATACATATGAATTTACTTCTCCTTCATGATAATAAGTTCTAAGAAGTCCTATTCCTTCTAATTTTAATCTTGCTTCTTTTAAGTTATCAAGTGTTATACCCATACTTGTCATTAAATGTTTATGAGTAAGTTCACATGATATAAAAAGTATTTTTTTAGTTTCTGTTTGTAAGAAAAAAAGTATAACATTACAGCAATATTACCTATTATAGGCATATAAAGCATGTTTAAAACAAGTTTATCACTACTTGATAATAAACTTTTATCTATAACTTGATATACATCTGCTGGATATAATGATACTTTCTTCATAACACATCACATGAAATATTATACATAAAAATTATTATTAATTAAAAAGTATAATTGCAATAAAAAAAGATGAAATTTTCTTTCATCATCTATTTCATAATTAATTCTTGTGGTTTTTCGATTCATACTTTGTTCAGTTGATTTTTTTGCTAATATTTCTCTCATGAAATCAACATGATATTTATATATTCCTATTGTTGATTTATATTTTTTTCATGCATAACATCTATTGCATATCTATTTCCACCTTGTAATACTCTCATATATTCTTTTTTAAGTTCTTCTAAATATAATGATAATTCTTTTTCTCTTTCACTTAAATATCTATATGTATCTTTATATTCACCTAAATCTATATCAGGCATATTTATCCCTCCTTCTTATTCTTTTTTTAGTTGTTTATTTATTTTTTTAGATTCGAGTTTTTCTTTGAATAGGCTTACTTTCTTTTTGCAAATCTTTTTATCATATCATTAACTCTATAATAAAGTTTATCTATTGTTTTAACTGCACTAACTAAATCTTTAAGTTCATATGCATGTCCCTTTTTACCTTGAATACTTCTATATCTTTTACGTAAATCTTTATCAAGCACTGCATAATAATCTCTTAACATTACTAATTGTTGTGTAATACATTCTTTAGTGCAAGAGTCTAAACTAGGAAATTTATAATCAAAGGCAATTGTTCCATAGGTCTTTTTACATTCTTCTATCATTTTTGAAAATTGTCTTTCAGCATCTTTACTCATTTCTTTCCAATCAGCCAACATTCTTAGTTGTTGTCTGTCCATTTCTTCACTTGTCTTTTTCCAAGATTCTAAAAACATTTCTTGTTGCCTTTCCATTTCTTTCTTCGTTTTCTCCCATGATAATTGCATTTCATCATGTTGTTTATCAAAATCAGTCATATTTCCTCTTTTTCTATTATTTCATTGATGGTATGTTTCTATCTCTTTGACCCTGTATTTCTTTAATTATACCATTAGTCATATGATATAATTTGTCAATTTTTTTCTTACTAAATCTACTATTTGATTAATTTCAGCATTTGGTGCGTCTAATCTTATAAGTCTTTCATAATATTCTCTTAATTTTTTTATCTTCATGAGCATAATATTCTCTTAAGTTAACTAATTCAGCCATTGTAATATTTTTCTAATTCTTTTTGAAGAACTTTTTGATTGCAAATTTTTCTTTCTTCATTTACTTCTTTTTAATTTATCATTAAGACTTTTTATGTAAATCATCAAGGCAAGCATTTAATACTTTTTGATTGACTTTTCCTTTTTCCATACTACTGTCTCTTATTTTTCTTATAGTTCTTGTAGTTGAATTACTTTTTACTTCTAAGTATAGCGTTATCAAGTTCATAATATTTACTATCTACTTCTTTAATAGTACGTACTACTTCATTAATTTCACTAGCACTAGCACCTTTTTCTTTAAGTGCTTTATATCTAGCACGTAATCTTCTATCTTGATTCATATAATAATTTCTCATATGAATCATTTCATCAATTGTATAACCTCTATTTTCTGATTGGACAGTTACTGCTTTTTTTAGGTTCACTTTTTACTTCTCTTTTAACTTCTTTAACTTGTTCTACTTGTTTAGGTTGTTCTTTTTCTTTTACTTCTTCTCTCTTAACAAGTAATCCCTTTTTTTATTAAAAACTATTGAATCTAGAAGCGTAATATTCATCTTCATCTTTAAATAATTTTTTTGCCTGCTCTATAAATATTATAGACTGGCACTAAAAAGATATGCATAATTTCTAATAAATCCTAATACTTTTTCAGTAGTAGATCTATTATCATCTATTTCATATCCTTCTCTTTCTAATCTTTTTTTCTAAATGTATATTCTTTTTAATCCTTCACATGCACCTGATGCTAAAAAAATAATATTGAACATATATTCCAAAACATAATTCAAATTCCCCCTTTTAATTAAGTACGCATATTATATCATATTTGTTACAAAGTGTCAAACTTTTTGTTTTATTTTTTTGTTCTTTTTTTAAGTGTAACTATATCTCCTTTTGATACTTCATTTATAGCTAAATCTATATAATCATTAATTCTTTCTTTTAAGAAGTAGTATCACTTTCTTAGTAGTTTCACTAACTTCACTAGGCTCTATCTCTAAAAAAATTCAGCTATTCTATCAGTACTAAAATATTTATTATCAATGTATCCTAATTTAAGCATAATTATTACTGCTTCTTTAGGTGTTAAAATACTTAACATATCACTAAATGTAGGTGTTTTTTTAATAATTCTAAAAAAATTTACCATACCCACTATTTACTGTTGGAGTTGTAGATACTTCTACTTCTTTAATCGGAACGATTACTGGTACTTCTTCTTGAACATCAGTTTGATCAAATATAGTTACATTCTTAGTATCCTCTATTGTTTCTTCACTATCATTTACTACTTCAGCTTTATTTTTCTACATCTTGTGTAACAGTTTGTAAATTTCTATCCTTTTTTTATTTTTTTCTTCTAATTTTTTTGTAAAAAAAATAACTGAATATAATTTGGTTTTTTTTCTCCCTTACTAAGTGTAACTGTAGGTATTTTTGTAAAATCAGCTCCGTATATTGACTTTAACATTTCTACTTCATCTTCATGTAAAGAATTAATTGCTCTAGTTAATTCTTGCTCACTATATCCTTGTTCTCTAAATATATCATAAATATTCCTAGGTGTTTTCATATATTTCTTCCTTTCATTTTTAGGTTCTTTTATTATATCTTTTTCTCTATTATTTTTTTCATTA
Source organism: Clostridium sp. (assembly GCA_022010095.1). GTDB lineage: Bacteria > Bacillota_I > Bacilli_A > RF39 > UBA660 > CAG-1000. The sequence goes on along the minus strand of CP091739.1, from coordinate 240,670 downwards.
TCAACAAAAATCTTGGGAAATAATCCATGAGTAAATTTCTCTGCAAATTCATCTCTATCCATTCTAGTAGTTGGGGATTTGTCTAAATTATCTCCATATCTTGACTTTAATAAGTTTATTTCATCAACTGTCAAAGACTTAATTGCTTCATCTACTTCTTCTTTAGAATATCCTTTACTATTAAATTTATCATAAATATTTTTTTGCTTTTTTTCCTTTAATATTATTATCTTCATCTTTAGAAATTATATTTTTTTCTTAAAAACCATATGGATTAAATAAATATGCTTCCCTCATTTTCATAAGATTATTCATTGCATTAACTGGATCGTCAGTAAAATCAGCAAATTTTTTCACATGACTAGAATTTCTTATCTTCTTTAATGCTTTTGTTTCAATCTGCCTTATTCTTTCACGAGTAACACCATATTTTTGACCTATTTCTTCTAAAGTTAATACATCTATGCCATTCAATCCGTATCTTGATGATAATACATCTATCTCTCTTTCATTTAAATTGCATTTTTTAAGAAGTTCACTCATTCTAGTAGATAAATCTTTTTATTACACTTTTTTTCTAAAGATTCATCCTTTGATGGTATAAAAATATGAGAAATCTGTGTCCTCTTTTTCACCTACTTTATCATCTAAACTCTTAGTATCATTTAAATAAGCAAAAATATCTTAATATTGTATCCTTATCTTTACCTATTTTTTTCTAGCTAGTTCTAAAAATGGTTGGTTCTCTATCTAATTCTCTTTCTAAACGATTTTTTTAATCTTCATAAAAATTACTAATTTCATAATAAAAAAATTAACTGGTAATCTTATATTTCTACTTTTATCAGCAATATATCTTCTTATAAACGCAGTTATCCAATTAGTCGCATATGTACTAAATTTACATCCTCTATTTATATCAAATTCATCAAGTGCTTTAATAAGTCCAATATTTCCTTCTTGAATTAAATCAATTAATGGAATATTTCTTCCTTGATACTTTTTTTGCAATTGAAACAACTAATCTTAAATTTCGTTCTAAAAAAATTCATTTCTTGCTTTTTATGTCTCCATTTTTTTAATTCTAGTTATTATTTCTAGTTCTTCTTCTTTACTATATCTTCTATAGTTTTTGTATTTCTTTTTAAATATATACTAGTGCTGTCTTGACTAGCAAAAAGCTCCAAAGTCTTCATATTTTTAGTTCTACTTCTTTTATTTTAATATTATTCTTTTTTTACAGTAAATTTCTATAAATGAAACTATTAGCTCACTATATGATTCATCAAATTTACCATTTACTATTTCATCTCTATCCATTTCAAATATAGCATTTAAAAAGTTTCATAATTAAAGTATTTTCACTTACTAATTTTTTTCTATAATATCAGTACTTAATATGAAATTACATAATTCTAAAAAAACTTTCTAATTTGTTAAATGAATTAATCGCATTATTATAATCTATATTTTTTTAGAAAAATTCTTGATTTATATATCCATTTATAATATTAAATGCCTTACTTGGATCATTTATATCTTCTTGTATTTTTAGTAAGTATATTTTTTTACTTATTCTTCTTAATATATATTTTTTATAATCACCACTACCATCATATGCACTTATAGATTCTAAAATAGATTTTCTCACTATAAGATCATATTCTTCTTTTTGTCATACTAACAAAAACTAAATTTTTTTATAAGTTTTATTAAAAAAAGAGGAGATAATATATTGTATATATCATCTATACTAAGTTTATTAATTGTATCAATTGTAATTTCCATATTATATCCCCTTTCGTATAAAAATATTATAACATAACGAAAAAGAGAAAAAAACAATTATTTATAAATATTCACTATATAAAAAAACTAGAATTAATTAAAAATCCTAGTTATCTTTTTTAAGTGATATATTTTTCCTATTTATCCATACTTTCTAAATATTCATGTAATTCTTCTGCTACTTTAAGTGGTATTATCTCTGAAAGTTCGTAAGTGGTCGCTTCTTTCATTTTAGTGACACTACCATATTTCTTTATGAGTGCCTTTTTACGTTTATCACCTAGTCCATTTATATTATCAAGTACACTTGATATACTGCCTTTACTTCTTATTTCTTTATGATAATTTATAGTAAATCTATGTACTTCTTCATCTATACGACTAAGTAATCTAAACACGTTAGAACTTTTTATCTATCTTAATTATTTCATAAGTATCTCCATCAACTATAGATTCTGGACTATGATGATCATCTTTTTTTAACACCTATTATTTTAATATTAAGATTTAGACTTTCAAGTATTTCTTTACAAGCATTTATTTGATTATTACCACCATCTACTATAATTAAGTCTGGTATAACAAGTTTATCCTTTAAAAACTCTAAAATAACGTCTATAAATAACTTCCTTCATAGAAGCAACATCATCATTCTTATCAAAAAGTAAGTTTAAACTTTCTATAGTTCTTCTTAGAAGGAACACCATCTATAAAAAGATACCATACCTGATACACTAAATGTTCCAAATAAATTAGAATTATCAAATGCTTCAATAATATGTAATTTATCTAAATGAAGTAAATTTCTTAATTCTTCATTCGCATCAGTAGTAAGTTTTTCATTATTATAAATAAGTCTTATCTCTTTATCGTACTGCTCTTTAGCATTGTTATAAGCCATATCAAATAATTTCTTTTTAGGACCTCTTTTTAACTGTTATAACTTTAGTACTTAATACATTACTCATCATTTCTATATCTATTATTTCTGGCATTATTATTTCTTTAGGAGCAATATTACTTTTTAGAATAAAAATGTACTTATATAATATTCAAGAGTATCTTTTTATATCATTAATGATAGGTATTATTTTATAGTTATTGCCTACTAGTTTACCATTTCTAATAAAAGAATATTACTATACTTAAATATGAATTTTCATAATAATAATTTATTACATCTCTATTAATATTATCATCAAGTTCTACAATACTTTGATTCTTAAATACTTCCTTAATATAACCAAGTTCTTCAACTAATTCTTTACATACTTCATAATTTAAATTATTTGAATTAATTTTTTTATTTTTTTCATTTATTTTATTTATCAAAAAGTGTATCATTTCCATTTAAAATAGATAATATTTCATTTTTTTCATAGGTGTAATATCTATATCTTTATGTTCACAGTAACCAAGACATTCTCCAATATGGTAATATAGACATACTTTTTTAGGCATAGTATCACATTTCTTTAATGGATATGACCTATTAAGTAAATTAACTAGTCTACGAGCTGCATAAACATTCGGATAAGGTCCAAATAAATGACTGATCTTTTTTTATTAATATTTATCTCTCTTTTTAACTATTAATCTAGGATACTTATCGCTAGTAAATTCTATATATGGATAACTTTTATCGTCCCTAAGTAATATATTATATTTTTGGATCATATTTCTTAATAAGATTTATTTCAAGTATAAATGCTTCTGTTTCACTATTAGTAACAATATATTCAAAAATGATCTATTTCACTTACTAGTTTTTTTGAGTTTTTGCCTGTTACTCTACCTGTAAAAATAACTTTTTTTAATCTATTAAATAATATTTTAGCTTTACCTACATATATTACAACATTATCACTATTATACATAAGATAACATCCACTTTTTCTTAGGTACTTCTCTTAATTCTTTAGTAAATTTAATTGCCATAATTCCTCCATATTTATTATTATATCATTAATTACTTTTTAAATTCTTTTAAAAAAATAATATATAATTTAGATATGAAAAAAAGTTAAATGAGAAGTATTCAGAAGAAAAAAATCAAAAATTCATAAGTATTTTTATATGAAATTGATGATATTCAAGAAGTTGATTCTATTATTAGTGAATTAAAAAAATGAACATAAGAAATGTAGGCATATAGTATATGCTTATAAATTTGATAATATTGAAAAGAGCCATGCTGATAAAGAACCAAATGGTACTACTAGAGGTCTTATTGATATAATACATAAAAAAGAACTTAATAGAGTTCTTATAGTAGTTATTAGATATTTTGGTGGTACCTTACTTGGCAGTGGACTTCTTACAAGAACATATACTAAAGTTGTATCCATGCTATTCATAGAATAATGCACTTATTATTTTAAGTGTTTTTTTAATGCCACCATTCATAAACTTTTCAATAGTATTTCCTATATTATATCCAAGATTACTTACTTTATTAGAATAGTCAACATGTTCATTTACAACATAATCTTTTTAAAAGATACATCTTTTTCCTTCATTAACATCATTTTCAAATTTCTTAAGAGATTCACTTGTCAAAAACTGATTTATTATGTGCTTTATATTCATAAAATCCTGTTTCTTTACAAATATATAATATTAAAAAAAGATAATAAATAGAAACAATGCTATCTTAAGTAAAGTGTTTTTTTCTTGTACTTTTATTTCATCCATATGTTTCACCTAGATATTCTTTTTATAATTTTAGATAATATTTCTAATGTATTATTTAGTTCTTCTATTTGATTATCAACACCACCAAGTTCAATTAATATAGCATTATCATTAAGATCTTGATTAAATATAACATCACTCCTTTTTATATATACCTCTACTTAATCCTTTATAATTTTGATTTAATTTGTTATCTAAATATTCAGCAAACTTTAAATTCTTTTTTTATATAATTTATGTTTAGTTGTAACTACAAACATTACTTTAGCATATTTTTTTATTATCTTTAGTATATAACGTTTGTTTATATTTAACTGAATCTCTATGTAAATCAATTAATATTTTAAAAATCATTATTTTTTTAGATGCTTCTTTTATATAACTTCTACTCGCATCATAACAACCATAATAATTAAGTTTATGTTTAGTCAAGTAATCTTTTTATCTTTTTTTATTTTCAACAAGCACACTAATACCTTCATTATTTAAATGTTCTTTAAATATGTATGAAGCCATTTTAACAGTTGGTGTTACTGAATAATCACTTATAAAAGGTACACTATATTTTTTTCAGTATCATGAGTATTATATATATAAACTATAGGCTTACTATTATCAAATTTAACATTATTATCTACAATATTATCAATTATTATTACATCATCATCTTCATCTTTATAATTATTTATATCACTTAATGATACTATTTTTATTAAGTGAATCATATAGTAATCTTGATTTAATATTACTTTCTTCTTCACTACTAAAAATAACTATTAAAATAATTATTTAATATATTAGTATTTATATATATAAAAAAATAACATAATATAAAAAAATATTAAAAAAATGATATAAATATAATCTTCTTTTTTTATTGAATTTTCTACTCTTAAATTTTTTTCCATATATAAAAATATATAATATTTATTATTAAAAAAATGTCGAAATAATTGATTTTTTTAATTTATTTTTTTGTTATCATTAAATAAGTTTTTAAGGGAGGTGGAATCATGCCTAATATTAAAAGTGCTAAAAAAAGAGTTCTAGTTACTAAGAAATCAACAGTTCTTAATAATGATGTTAAAGCAAGTATGAAGACTGCTATTAAGAAAGTTGAAAAAGCAATTAATAAGGAAGAAGCTATGGCTAAGTTACCTGAAGCTATTAAGAAAAATAGATATCGCAGACTTCTAAAGGTGTTATTAAAGCTAATACTAGAGATAGATATAAGACAAGATTAAATAAATTAGTTAATGAAAAAAATAAGTAGATCATATCTACTTTTTTTATTGATAAAGAAAAATATGATGTGCTATTATAAACACAACTTAAGGAGAAAATATTATGGATTATAAAAATGCCTGTAAAATATTTGACGTAAATGAAACTGATTCACTAGAAAGTACTCTAGAAAAAGTATAATGCACTTGTAAAAAAATTTGTGAAGAAGACATACAAAAAAATATAGTGATTATATTTCTAAAAAAATATTAGAAGAATTAAATGAAGCATTCAAAAATTATTTGTAAGCATTATAAAAACCCGAGTAAAAAAAGATAATACTACCTCACCTAGTACTAATACAAGTAAAAAAAGAAATAAATAAAAAAAGACAATGATGCCTCACCTAGCACTAATATAAATAAAAAAAGAAATAGAAATAAATCGTACTACCCTGCCTAACACTGGTATAAGTAAAAAAAGATAAATAAAGTAAAGAAAGATTCTCTTAGTGTGGATGATATTATTTCTGAACATATTAAAGATGCTAAGCGAAAAGGTAAAAAGGAATATCAAGAACTTTTAGATGGAGAAGAATATGATTCTTTTGTAGATAAATTTTGTGATGCATGTGAAAAAGATGAAAATATTTCTTTTTTTACTTAAAAAAAGAACTCACATTGACTACTCTATTTGCTTTTTATTTAAATTATTACGAGAAATACTATAAACTTTGTCTTAAACATAATATAATTCCAGAAACTGTTATGAGTTGGCTTATTGGTTATAGTAAAAATTGATGACTATTATAGATGTGGTTTTTGGTCATATTATAGGTACAACGGATGAGAATTGTTGCGCTATTGATGCTTATGTAAAAAAACTTATAATGAAGATATTATAAGAATAGGAAAAAAACTTTTTTTGATTTTTTTCAATGGAAACTTTTTTTACAAAGAGTAAATGATGCCCAAGTAACTTTAAAAAAAGAAAAAGATATTGTATTCAAAGATATATACTTGATGATGTTAAATTATTTCAAAAAAATATGCTGATGAATATGTAAGTACAAAGCCAAAAAAATTGAATTTACTAAATTTTTTTAGATGGAAAAAAATGTTCAACTACTCTCCTCTAAATGTAAAACGTAATATAGAAAAAATATTAGAAGATAGAGGATTTGATAATGTAACTGACGAAGAAATAATTGAAATTTTAAGAGCTGTCAAAGGAGATAACGGTATCAATGGAAAAACATATTCTAGAGATAATCTTCGTACTAAAAATACATTTATTACTATTCTAGTAGCTTATGCCGATAGATATGAATGTGGACAATGGGATTATTTAACAAGTGATACTAGAAAACTTGTAGAATTATATTATGAAAGTAATTATTTCTTTAGAAATATGTCATTTGAGCATTTTTGTAAATTGATAGAAGATATTAAATTACACTATGAGTCTCCAAAAGCATTTGAAAGACCAAAAAGAAGAAGATATTGAAAAAAAGCTAAACCAATAATGAGAGAACTCAAAAATTAAATAAATGAGTTTTTAATTCAATTTAACCATATTAATTTAGCTAAAAAAATATAAATATTATGTGTTATTATAAACACAACTTAAGGAGGAAAAAAATTATGTATTATAAAGAAGCATGTGAAATGTTAGGAGTGAATGAAACTGACTCGCTAGAAGATATTAGAAGTAAAAGTTAAAGAAATGCTAAAAATTAATTAAAGGTAGTTATTTAGATCTTAATGATTATAAAGTGAAATTTATGATTGATGATATAAATGGTGCATTTGATTATATATGTAAAAAAATTATGATAATGTTATAGTTAGAAAAGTACCACGAAATCGTGATTATCTTACTATAAGTAATTTCATATCTAAATATAAGAAAGATAGTTTTTGTAAGATATTATATGTATCATAATAGTATAAATTTCTATACATTATATGAATATTACTATAAACAATATAGAGATATTTGTCTTCATTCGGGTAGAATTCCTATGTCAATCTACGCATGGTTAGCAGACTTTGATAAAGCTAACACTTATCGTAAAAATATATTTGGCAATGATGCAAACTATGATATACATAAATTATTCAAAGAATATTCTGATGCTATAATATATTTACATATACCATTTTCTAAATATATTTTAGATACAGCAGTAGATGTTATAAATGAGCATAAAAAAATATAAAAATTAATGCTAAAACCTTGGAAAAAAACATTTAACTAAATATTTACGTACTAAACCAAATGAATCGTTTATGGAATACCTAGATCAAATAAAGATTGGTTATTCTAAAGTAAATGTTGATAAGACTATATCTAAAGTATTACAAGATAAAGGATTTGATAATGTAAGTGATGAAGAATTAATTGAGGTGTTACATGCTGTTAGTGAAAATCCTAAAGCAGAAAAAAAGCAAAGTAACTTAGAAAGCCTTCGTAGTACTTACATGTATCAAATGATATTAATATATGTTGCAAAACATGATAATGATACTGTTGAACTTACTAAAATGCTAAATAAAGATATAGATTATTTAGTTAGTGAATATGTATATAGTGAATTTTTTTAATAAAATGTCATTTAAAGATTATTTATCATTAATGATATGTACTGTCGCTCTTGAAAAAAATCAGGTAATAAGGATGCAGTACTTGGAATAATCAACGAAGAAAAATAATAAGATGAAATTAAGATTAACTGATAAAGAAAAAAATGAAAGTCAAATAATAAATATAGTAGGAATAATCCTACTTTTTCGTTGCGAAAAATAAATTAATATGTTATAATATAGCCAATTTTTTAGGGGTGAAAATTAAAAATGAACTATACTATCGCATGTGAAATTTTAGGAGTAAGTAAAAATGATACACTAAAAAGATATAACTAAAAAATATAGAAAACTTGCTGCAAAATACCATCCGGATATAAATAAAGATGAAGATGCTACTGAAAAAGACACAACAAATAATTGCAAAGATATAATTATATAAAAAGATAATTTTAATAATAAAAAAATAATAAAGATGGATTATCATACAAAGAATTTATTTCAAAAATGCAAAAAAAGATACTAAAAATTATGTTTTATGTAAATAATACTAAAAATGAGTTTAGTAGAAATATATGATTATTATAAAAAAATATATTGAAGCATGTAATAAAAGCCATATAAAACCTATAGAATTATTCGATTGGATTAATGATTTTGAATGTGCTAAAAAGATATATGGATATTGTTATAGTTGATAACATTAATCTAATATATACCACTTATATTACTTCAAATAGTATGGCAAACGAAACATTTACTAATTATATGTTAAAAATATTTAACTTATAAAAATAAATTATTTTAATTACCCTATTAATCCCCAACAATTAGAATGCTTTATTGCTGAATACTCTTTTATCTGGTATAAAAATCGCATTTAAAGAATGGTTAGACATAAAAAAATATTAGGTTATTCAATTGATAGAGCAATTAGAAATATGAGTAAAATACTTAATACAGGAAATATGTATATCATACCCGATAATGAAATGATTGAAATATTAATTATTTTAACAGGTAATTTATATATTGCATATGATCCATCTTATCGAGCAAATTTAAGAAGTCCTTTAATATATAGAATGATATTTAATTACATGGTTAAACGTGATCCGAGATTATACGTTTAATAACAATATTAAATAAAAAAATATAGATGTACTTATTAATGAATATTTTTTTCTATCCGTAGAACTATGTCATTTAAAGATTTTATTATTAGTGAAATATTTTCAAATGAATTAGCTAATGCAGATAATAAGGATGAAATATTAAAAATATATAAATGAAGTACATAGTAATATTGAAAAATAAACAATTATAAAAAAATATTGACTATTACCTTACTATATTGTATATTTGATTTAGAAAGTAAGGTAAATAAATGACAAGAACTGAAAAAAATTATTATATATATTAGTGTTTTTTTAGTGATAAGTTTTATAGCATTTTTTTATTCTTTCAAAACTTTGATAAGATAAATAATGATGTAAATAATTTTATTACTAATATGAAAGAACCAAAGATAAATGTTCCAGAAGAAAAAAACTGTTTATAATAGAAAGTATTCTTTTGAAACAGCACATGAAACAGATAACTTTATTCCTAAAAAAATATAGAAGATATTAAAAAAATATATTTTACTGTATTAAATAAAGGTTGGGATGAATTTACATTTTATTGTGATAAAAAAATTATGATAATTGTGCGAATGATGTTAAAACTATCGCAAATGATAGTGAATATAGTAATTTAATTAATAATTATGTTAGTCCATTTAATTCATATAAAAAGATATAATACTGTTATTACTAACGATAATGAAATAAATGTAACTATTGAGAAAAATTATATACAAAAGATGAAATTGATAAGATTAATGAAAAAAATTAAATTCAATATTTATTGAACTTGGTATTAATGATACTATAAGTAGTGATAATATAAAGAAACTTCATGATTATGTAATTGATAATATCAAATATGATGAAAAAAATATAAAGAAAAATAATAGAGAATCTGTTTCTAATAAAGCTTATGGTGCTTTATTTAATGGTATTGCTTTTTATGTAGTGGTTATACTGATACTTTAGCATTAATGCTTGATAAATTACATATTCCAAACTTTAAGGTTACAAGTAGTGAACATGTATGGAACGTAGTATATTATAATGGTAAATGGACTCATATAGATGCTACATGGGATGATGATGAAATAAATAAAAAAATAATCAGCATAACTTCTATATGATAACAACTGATGAGTTGTTAAAAAAAGATAAAAAAAGAACATAATTTCAATATAAATAATTATTTAGAATTAAAAATAGACTTAAAGATTTTTTTAAGTCTATTTTGTTAGTTTACGCATAAATTCTTTTTTTGTAATTCACTATTTTTTTATCAATTTTATAAAGATCTGAGCTTGGCATTATCATATGTGATCCATCTTCAAAGACCAATTCTACTCTACCACTATTATAGGCACGAAAGAAAGTTACATTTTCTATTTCTATGAGTTCTCCTTCTATTTCAACATAATATCCATAGTCTGGTTTACTATTATTTTTAGAGCAACCGCTCATTAATGACAATGTAGCTACTCCAGCAAGTAACAATGCTTTTAATTCTCTTCTACTTTTCATTTAAACCTCCCAAATAATTTTTCTACTTCTTTTTATTGTATCATGAAAGTTATCATAATTTACATTAAACCATTTAATATCTTTCATTTGATTATTAAACCAAGTAAATTGTCTTTTAGCATATCTTCTTGTATTCCTTTTGATTAAATTTTTTGCTTCATCCAAACTCATATTACCATTAAAAATATTCATTTAATTCCCTATATCCAATTATATTAGTATAATTTTTTTAAGATTCATTTTATATAGTCTCTCTGCTTCAGTAAGTAATCCTTCATTAAACATAGAGTCTACTCTTTTTATCTAACATCTTATATAATGTTTCTCTATCACTTTTTAAGACCAATACTAATAAAAATTATATAGTTTATTATTGATTTCATTTGTTTTTTTAATAATTTTACCTGTTTCATAATAATGTTTTAAGAATCCTTCTAAACGTTGTCTATTATTTACATGAATATCACTTTTAGGATCAAGAGCTAATACTTTATTCTTTAATTCTTCATTAGAATACTCACTAAAATCAATATCTATTTCTTTTTTATCTTCTAAAACATAATTATAAAGAAGTGCTTTTACATATAATCCACTACCACCTACTATAATGACATTCTTATTTTCATTTATAAATTTATCAAGTAAACGTCTTCCATCTTTCTGATAATCATAAAGTGTATAATCATCATTAAGTGAAACTACGTCAAATAGATAATGTTCAATATTTTCTTTTTCATGTTCTTTTATCTTCGCTGTTGCGATTAATGGTTCAGTGTAAACTTGTGTCGAATCTGCATTAAGTATTACCGCACTATATTTTTTAGCAAGTTCTATAGATAAAGTTGTTTTACATGTACCAGTTGGTCCTACTATTAATATTATCTTACTCATAACTACTCCGTACTAACTCTCTTAAATAATTTTTCAAGTTCATAAACTGGATACTTAATAATAGTTGGTCTACCATGAGGACAAGTATATGGAAATTTACATCTAAATAGTCCATTAATAAGTTCTTCTTGTTCTTTATATCCAATATTTGTATTTGCTTTAACACTCATCTTACATGCAAGTCTTATAGCTGCTTTTCTCATTAAATTTAACTCTATCAAATCCACCTTTAAATTCACCAACAAGTTCAAAAAAATTCTTCTTATACTTTCTTCTTCAAATCCTTCTTTTAACCATGATGGATGAGATGTAACTCTAAAAGTGTTAATACCAAATTCTTCTACTTCAAATCCAAGTTTATAAAGTTCATCTATATGCTCTTTTATATTCATAAATTCATTATGAGAGTACTCAAGTTGTATTGGAAATAACATACTTGTAGTATATACTTCTTTTTCTTCTAGTGCTTTCATATATCTTTCATAATTAATTCTTTCATTAGCAGCATGTATATCTATCATATACATAATATTTTCATCTTGAGCAATAAGATAAGTTCCAAGTGCTAAACCTACTGGCTTTATAAACACATCTTCTTTTTTTAACTTCTTCGCTATTATAACTTTCTTCATCTTCATTAACATTAAAAATTAAGTCTCAGTGCTTCTATAGTTCTAAAAATTATTTTCCTTTTTTTCATCTTCTGTTAAAAGCAAGATCTTCACTTTTCTTAGTTTCAGTATATCCTTTAAATGTATTATCACTTTCATTAATTGCACTTCTAATAGTATTAAAAAAAGTAAATTATTTAAACTTTCTAATTTAGAAAAACTTTATATCTTGTTTAGTTGGATGTATATTAACATCGATAAGTGTAGGATCTGTTTCAATTGATATAACAACTATTGGGAATTTATTTTCAGCAAGAACTGTATGATATGCATCTTTTATAGTCCTGTTAACTGATAAATTTGATACAACTCTTCCATTTACAAGTGTTATCATATAATTTCTGTTAGACTTTGATATATTTAAATTACTTATATAACCATGAATAATATAATCATAGTTTTTCAGCATCTATTTTAATCATGTTTTTTTAGCAGTATTATAACCAAATATCTCATGTATACATTTATACATGTCATTACTACCTGATGTTCTAAATATTTCTTTATTATCGTTTATAAGTGTAAAAGATATATCAGGGTGTGATAAAGCAATCTTCTCTAAAAAGCCAACTGTCAAAGATAATTCTGCTTGTAAACTTTTCATAAATTTAAGTCTAGCTGGTGTATTATAAAAATAACTCACTTACTTCTATAATAGTACCATTTCTCATACTACCTACTTTATTTACTAAAAAAATTTACCATCTTTAATAACAAGATAAGTAGATTCATTACCATCATATGTATCAAGTGAAACATTACTTACAGATGATATAGCCGCTAGTGCTTCACCACGAAAACCAAGAGTATTAATGAAAATATAAATCATTTTTCATTTTTTATTTTAGAAGTAGCATGTCTACTAAAGCAAAGCATCGCATCATCTTTACTCATTCCACATCCATCATCTACTATTTTAATAAGTTTAGTTCCGCTTAAAAAGTAGTTCAACTTTAATATTTTTACTACCAGCATCAATACTATTTTCAACAAGTTCTTTTACTACATTGCCTATTCTTTCAACTACTTCACCAGCCGCTATTTTATTAGCTAAACTTTCACTCATTACATTTATTTTATTCATTTAAATCATACTCTTTCTTTTACTAATCATTTTTTCATCTAAAGTATATATTTTAATACTACCTTCTTTAGTAATTCTAATAAATCCAAGACCACTTACTACTATATCAGTACCTTCTTCTACACTATAGTTTATATTAGGTAAATGTCTTTAATTTACTATTCTTTTATCTTTAACCTTTTTCATATCTTAATTTATCATTCATATAAAAAAACTAAAAACTATTTGTTTTTATCATTAGTATTTTCTATTCTTAAAATATCATTTATTATTATTGAATAACCACTTCTTACTTGAAATGTTTTTAACTCTTATCTCTTTTTTTAGGATATAGTTTTACTACTTTATTATAATCAACAAAAATTATATATGGCATCTTTTATCTATAAATCCAGGAGTATCAACTATAGTAAGTTTATTATTAAGTTTTATTGTTATATATGAAGCAGTAGTATTAGGTATACTGCTTGTAGTGATAGTTGGACTCTTTAATGTACTTGTAAGCAAATGATTTATAAATGTACTTTTTCCACTATTAGTAAATCCTACTATATAAAGTCTTCTTACATTATCGTTCTTAACCTTATTTAAAAAATTATCTATATTATAATTCTTATATGAACTAATACACATAATATCTTCAGTATTACAAATATTATCTTTTTATATAACTTATTATCTTTTTTTCTTTTAAACTTTTAGGTAATACATCTTTCTTAGTTATTAAAATATATTTTTTATTCTTAAATCTATTTATATATTTTTTACTGTATCATTTATATTAAGAACATCTATTAAGAAAGCAACACTGGCCATATTATCACTATTAATATTTCTTACTATACCATCTGTATCTACTTTTTTATCAAGTACACTATATTCTCCATAATGTTTTATTTTAAAACATCTTTCACAATAAGAAGATTTATCATATACACTTGATTTAACAAATCCTTCTTTACATGGACTTTCTGTTTGAAGTACTGAACCACAACCTAAACATTCTTTAGTCATAATATTCACCTTTTTTTAAATACATCTTTCTTTTCTAAACTACCATATATAAATTTTTTTCAATTATTCTATTTATCCATGTAATACTATAATCGTGTTCACTCATTGGATTAACAAGCACACTTACTATATCAAGTCTATTCGCACCATACACATCTGTTAGTAATTGATCCCCTATCGCAGCTATTTCAGTATGTTTATATTTAAATTTTTCCATTATTTTTAAATATTTATCTTTTCTTGGTTTTAATGAAAAAGCACAAGCATCAACACCTAAATATGATTTAAAAGGTTCTATTCTATGTTTAGGTGCATTTGACATAATTATTACTTTAAATCCTTTATCTCTTAATTCATCAAATAACTTTTTAAGTCTTTTAGTAGGCTTAATAACATGACTAGGTGTTATAGTATTATCTAAATCAAATAACAAACATCTTACTCCTTTTTTTGTATAATTTATCATAATTTATATAATAAATGCTTTTTTTGATAAATATCAGGCATAAATTTTTTTCTACCATTATTTCACATCCTTAGAAATATTATATCAATTTTATGCCTAGAAAAAGACAGTTACTTTTCTAGTTATTTTATATATTTATTTATTTTATCTTTAAATGCTACTAAGTGCTTTTATACGTTATAATGTGCTTTATTTCAATAAATGCTACATATAATAAGGCAATTGAAACAGCAAAATGAAGAAGATATACTTGAAATATATGATTCTTTTTGTCATCTTCAATATTGTAAACTACATATGTTGTATTTTTTTATATTTATGTATTAAATAATATGAAGGTGATATAATTACATCTTTTGCTTTAATTATATCTTTATTGTCTTTTTGTAAATTCATATGAAACTTCAAATTTAAAGAACTTATAATCTTTAAATTTATCTTCAGATATATTAAATGTTGTATCTATTATATTTTGCTTTAGTTATCTTATAATTTTTTTATTAAATGCTAAAGTAAATATATCCCCAAATGATAATACAAACATGAAGATACTTAGTAAAAATTACTATACAAAGTAATAATAATTTAATACAATTACAAATGATAATAAATAATTTACTTATCTTCTTTAATTTGTCTTCCTTTTTTTATTTTTACTACTGGTACTGCTTACTTTTTTTATTCATATTTACGCACCTTATTTTTATTAAGATTTACTACTATTTTAAATATACACTATTAATAAATGTTTATCAATATTTTTTTTATTATTTTTTTATTATTTTTTTTATTATTTTTTTAAATTTATTTTTTTTATCTTACCATTTTTTTAGTAAATAGTCTTTATGTGGAAGTGATGAAGAATATATATTTTTCAAGTAATTGATGTCTATTATATCTTACTAGTTTCTTTTTCTATATCAAATGTACCATCTTTCTTTTTCTTTTTAATATATAATAACAAGCTGTATCTTTTTCTATCATTCCTAAATCCTACACTAACTCCTCTTAATGTATGAATATCAGTATTTTTCTATATAATCTTCAAATGGAAAAATGTACATGTCCTTGTATAATTGCATCATAATCTGTTACTCTTTTTACCATTTAATAATGGATGTTTAATCGCATCAATAACTCCTTTTGCCATATCACCATTATATTTTCTTGATAATCTTTCTAGTTCTGCTTTTGCTTCTTCACTGTTTGTATATAGAAATTGTTTTGAATTTACACCTTTAACAAAGTCTTTTTGATAAGTCCATGTGTTTTGTTTATCAAAATCCCATCTAATATCATTTATGAAATGACATAATCCTATATTTTTTTATTACCGACTTTTTATATCTAAAGATGGAGTCCATAATTTCATCTTTTCTATTCTTTTAGAGCCTAGTTTATCTGCTGTCCACAATTGATTTTCTGTTTTAGCTGTATCAAAATATGAACTAAATGGTCCAACTCCAAATGTACTATAATATTCACTATTACCACTTACTGATGTAACTTTATAATATTCTAACATATCAAATACTTCTATAGGATTAGGTCCAAGACCAATATTATCACCTAAACTATATATTTCAGTAATACCTCTTTTTTTCTTATATCTTCAAGTACTTCAATAGTTGATTCATACATTGAATGACTATCAGTAAATAATGCTATTTCTCTACCTGTGTAAATATTTTTTTTATCTACATAATTTACTCTTTTTACTTACTTTTTTTCATACATACTATTAAGTAAGCTATTACTTGCTGGGAAATCATAATACTCATCGTTCATAGAAAATATGAATTTTGGTTCAATAATACATTTATTCTTACTTTGAGTGATTATAAAAAGGTATATTATATTTTCTATGTATTTCTAATTCTTCTAAAGTTGGTTTTTATCCCATCAGTTAAAATAATACCACATGGTTTCATACCTTCTCTATAAAATAACGCTTCAGCATTATTAGTGAATGCTCGCACTTGTATCTAATATTCCTTCTTGATAACTATCAGTTCTTTTTTTACTTCACTTGTATTCTTTTTTTAATTAAATTATTACTTCCTAAATTCTTTTTAGAACTACATATAAAACTTCCATTAGGAACTTTATCATATGCTAAAAATTACTCTGCATAATGCATTATTATAATAATATCTTTGTCCTAAATAACTAATTGGACTTAATGAAATAAAAATTCTTTTCTCCAGAAGATACACCATTCATTAATTCATCTACTGTTTCACTTCCACTAACAACATGAGCATATAATATGTAGTTTTTATCACTAAAATCTAATACAGTTCCATATTTATCGGCTAAATCCTTTCTTACAACACCTTCTAATTTAATAGACTTTTTTACATCAGTAAGATTTACTTGTGATTCAAGTTCATATAATCTTCTAATCTTATTACCAATATTATTAAAAATCACTCTTTAATTTAATGAAATCATAAATATTAGTTTCTAACATTAATCTTAACGAATCTTTTTAATCCTTCACTATTTGTACTGTCATTTACAAGTTCAATAAATTCTATATATTTAATAAGTGAATCTATATAATCAGTTATAACTCTTGAGTTTTCGTTTTTCTTTCTAAGCTCTAATAAGCCTATTTTATTACCTATTTTATCAAATTCACTATCAGCATCGCAAAAATAACATATCATTAAATATATCTTTTTATCTCTTGAAGTGATAAATCATTCTTATCTATTCTTTTTGATACTTTTTATATACTTCATCTTTTTGCTTTATCTAAATCTTTTAGGTTCTTTTTATTTCTACTTCCATGTCTTGATTTAATATTAATTCTAAATTGATTTTTGTCATCTTTAGTAAGTTTATAATTATTACTTATCATATATGTAAATAATTCTACATATCTATTATAATTAGTTAATATTTCTAAAAAAAGTTTCTTATGATATTTTTTTATTATCATTTTTCTCTATCTATATAATAATTATTTAGTAAGTAATCTTTTTACTTTTTTTAAATTTATCTTCTTCATGATTATCTATTATCTTAAATAATTCAATATACCAATTTTTTTTATATTTACGACTTCCTACTCCATATTGTAAGAATAATCTTAATTCAATATCTTGACTTTCTATAAATGATTTTAAGGCATTATATTTATCTATTATATCTGATGTTTTACAATATTTACCTATCGCAAATACAAAATCAACTTCATCATCTGGAATATTTGAACCATCTAATAATGCTTTCTTTATTGTAGATGGTACTTCTCTTAAATCAGTTACTATATTAAAAACAATCATTTTTCTATTTTTCTTTCATCTTTTTTTAACAACTAAATCATAGTTATTATTTAATATGTAATCTTGAAATTCTATTGGTATTTCAGGATATGTAGTAAATTTTATTAAATCAGTTGGATGCATATTTTTTTAATGTATGCTCTTAATATTATGTTTTTTTCTATCCATTATTTTTTTACATTCTTCTACTTCAGTATATCTACTATTAAGTATTGTAAATATATTAGATGAATTAATATCATAATCAAGTATATCTTCTTTAAATCTAGAATAAGTTGATTTATTAAAAATATGTTTCTATTATCTCATATACATTTAGTTCTAAAAAGCATTTCTTTTATATAATCATATCTTACTTCATATAATAAGTCTTTTTATTTCATTTGGTACATATTCACTTTTTTTAATATTGTTAAAATATTATGTTTATATTTTTTTTCTTAAGTTCTTCTACTATCTCATCTTTTTCTGATTTTTTTATTATTTCTGGCTTTAATTCTTCTCTTATGTTTTTTTTAGATAATAATACTTCTATTAAATATGAACTACTTAATTTAGAAATACTTTCATTGATATCTTGATTTCTTAATTTATAAAAATAATTCTAATATAGGTTCATAATTACATCTTGATACTGTTAACAATAATTCTTTTAATAGACAAAGTATTAATAATATTCACTATATCACTATATCTTTTTTTCATATACTATTGTTATTATATCTTTACAATAGTCTTGTGTTATTAAATATAATATTTTTTTCTTTATCAAGTCTCATTATTATTCTATTTAATTCTTCTTTTTTTACGTGGCATTATTGCTTCTCTAAAACTATTATGAGCCATTAATGAACTTGATAATATATCTATAATATTATTTTCATCTATTTGATATTCAATTATTTTTATCTTTTATTATATCTCCTATATCACTTGTAAAAAAAGAATACATGATATTACATCAGCACTATATTTATTACCATATATTATATTATTTATTACTTCTTCATCTTTAACTTTATTTAGTAATTTGCATATCATACGCTGATCATTCTTATATGTTATAATTAATAATCTTTTTATATGAAAAAAAGGAATTGTTTTATTATCCATTAATTTAACAATATCATTTTCATCTTTTTTTAATAATTTACTTATTTCTTTTTCAGTTTTATTTCTTATTAATGTTTCAATTAATTTACATTCATCACATTCTTTAAAATATATTTCTAATTCTGCCAAAGAATAATTTCTTTTTTCAGCAAGTGATACTAAATCTTTAAATGATAAAGATGGTGTTTCATTAATTCTTTTTGATAATACTTTTTCAATAATAATTTATTTAGATTTCTTTCAAATAATAAGTTTATTAATTTTTTTCATCACTTAAATGTGATCTTTCTTGCATATAATTAAAAACTATTTGAATCAATTACTTTTTATGTTTCTTTTTCATCACTCTCTTTACTATATTTTTAGATAGTTTATTATTTTTCTATATCTTAACCACCAAAAACATCCTTACATACCTTTATTAATATAATCTTTCTTCGTATTCAAATTCTTGATTAAGTATTTGTACTGTATCTCCTTCTTTAGCACCAAGTTTTTTAAGTTCATCATCTATACCAAGTCTTTTTAATTTAGATGCAAATCTAAGAGCTGATTCATCAGAGTTAAATCTTGTCATTTTAAGTAGTTTTTTTCTAATTCATCACCTGTAACTCTAAATTTACCTTCTCCTATTTTTTTGTATTTTTATATGGTTTTTTTCATGTTTAAATTCATATAAAACATAATCTTCAAATTCATTTTTTTATTGTATATTTCTTCTTCTGGAAGACTTTCTAATAATTCTTTTTAGTTTGAATATTAATTCTTTTTGTTCCCACGCGAGTTGCAAAGCACTTACTTCTATTATTTCAGCATTTGGAAATTCTTCTTTGAACTTTTTTTAGGTTCTCATGTGAAACAGGTAAATCCATTTTATTCGCAATTATTATTTCTTTTTTTATTATATAGATTTTCATCATATTTTTTTATTTCATTACGAATTATTTTTATAATCATCTATTACATTTCTTCCATCAACTTCAGCCATATCAAGTACATGAGCAACTATTTTACAACGGCTAGCATGTCTTAAGAATTTATCTCCAAGACCAATTCCTTCACTTGATCCTTCAATCATACCTGGAAGGTCTGCAACTACATAACTAAAGTCCCCTGCTTTTACAACGCCAAGATTTGGTACAAGTGTAGTAAAATGATAATCAGCTATCTTTGGTTTAGCAGCGCTTATCACTGATATTAATGAACTTTTACCTACGCTAGGAAATCCTACAAGACCTACATCAGCAAGTAATTTAAGTTCACAAAGAACATTTCTTTCTTCTCCAGGTTCACCAAGTTCACTTGTATATGGTGCTTTATTTTTATTAGTCATGAAGGCAGCGTTACCTTTACCACCACGACCACCATGAGCGACAGTACATTCTTGCCCATCACTAACTAAATCACATATTATTAAGTTAGTATCAGTATCTTTAATAGTAGTACCAATTGGAACAACAATAACTATGTCTTCAGCTGAACTACCTGTTTGATTACGTCCACGACCCATTTCTCCATTGTTACCTTTAATTATTTTCTTATATCTTAAATCAATTAAAGTACGAAGTCCTTTATCTGCTTTGAAGATGATACTTCCACCTTTACCACCATTTCCACCATCTGGTCCACCTAGTGGTACATATTTTTCACGTAAAAAAATGAAGTACATCCATCTCCACCTTTACCTGCGATTAATTTTAAATTAACTTCATCTATAAACATAGTTATCACATCCCTTTCAATTACGCATAGATTATACCAAATATTATACATCAATGCAACTTTTTTAGTAAGAAAAAAGCCATATAATATGACTACTTCTTTAATATTAATCCTGCTACTTTATCAGGACCAATTTCATCTTCATATTCAATGAATTCATTTGTTTCTCTATCATATCCTGCATATAATTTATTATAAGCTATATATTCAAATCCAGCATTAACCAATTCTTCAATACTATCCATTGGTTCACTTTGAACTACATCAAAAATTCCTATTTCATCTTGAATTATTTTATAACCTATAAATTTATGAGTAACTATTCTTTCATTGCCAGTTAAATTATAATGTTCTTTATCATTTGTGTAAGCTCTATGAGTCACTGTTGAATAAGTTATCATAGGTCCAATAATTCTTGGACTTCGTGTTGTATATTTATATTCATATTGCTTGTAATCATAAAGTGTTGGTTCTAATTCTAACAGCTTATCTAAATTTTCATCAATTCTTATCAAATCATAACTATAAGTCTTTCTTAATTTTTTTAACTTCTTCTTCAGTTATATAGTTATAATCATCTGTTCTATTAAAGTCTTTAACATATTCCATTTCACTTTTAATTTGTCTTTCATACCCATCTTCAGTTACATATGTATGTGAATGTGTTTTATCAATATTACATTCTACTTCACTAGCACAAGCACTTGTAGTAAATACTGTTGCTGCTCCTAGTAATCCCGCGATTATTTGTTTTTGTTTCTTTTTTTCATATTTGCTCCTATACATTGGAAATATAATAACAAAAATTTTTAATATAATATCAAATTAATGCTTTTTTAATACTAATCCAGATACTTTATCAGGTCCTAAATCATCTTCATAATCAATGAATTCATTTGTTTCTCTATCATATCCAGCATATAATTTATTATATCTAACATACTCATATCCAGCATTAACTAATTCTTCAATGCTATCCATTGGTTCACTTTTAATCATATCTATTCTACCCTTTTCATCATAAACAAGTTTATATCCTCTAAATTTATGAGTAACTATTCTTTCATTTCCTGTTAAATTTTTCAGCATTTTTTTATCATTAGTATAGTCATAACAGGTAACTAATCTTGAACTTGCTGTTTTTACCTACCATAAATAATTTTTCTTTCTGTATAACTGTATTCATATTGCTTATAATCATAAAGTGATGATTCTAATTCTAATAATTTATCTAAATTATCATCTATTCTTATTAAATCATAAAAAAATATCATTCTTAATCTATCATTATCTTCATCTGTTATATTTTGGTAATCATCAGTTCTATAAAATTTTTCTATGAATTCTCTTTCACTTTTTATTTCCCAAATATATCCTTCATCACTAACATAATTATGAGAGTGATTGCCCTTTATATCACAGTCTACAATTTTAGCACAAGCACTTGTTGTAAATACTGTTGCTGCACCAAGTAATCCTGCAATAAATTGTTTTGTTTCTTTTTTCATTTTCTTACCCCAATCTTTAGAAATATTTAATAAATCTTTCACTAATAATAGCTTATCATATTCAATTGTATGTTGTAAATAATTCATTAAATCATTAATAAAAATAGACAATTACATTGTAATCATCTATTTGTAAAACTATTTATCTAAAATTTATTTAGCTGTAAAGTAACCAGGACTGCTTGTTCCACCATCTATACGAGCATAGGTTTTATCAACTTTAGTTGAATTATATTTGGTTCCTGCTCCACCTACTAGGTTAGTGCAATCCAAAAACATAGAGGTGCTATTAGTAACTTTACTGACATCAAATTTATTGCTTACATATATTGTTTTAAGATTAGTTGCTTTTTTTCAAACATAGAGCTCATATTTGTTACTTTACTTGTATTAAAGCTGCTCACGTCTAACGTTGTGGCTTTACTGCCAAAAAACATTTCGTTCATATCAGTTACGTTGCTTGTATCAAAATTTTGCAAACCCACTATTGTTTTTGCTTTTGAACTTTGAAACATACCATACATATTAGTAACATTTTTTGTATTAAAATTGCTTACATCTAATGTTGTAGCTTGACTAGCATAAAACATGCTACTCATATCGGTTACATTACTTGTATCGAAGCTACTTACATCTAGTGTTGTACAAAATGAAATTCTAAACATATTACTCATATCTGTTACTTTACTAGTATTAAAATTATTTATACCTTTTTATTTCTAGTATTGAACTTTGACCAAACATAAAATTCATATCTGTTACATTCGATGTATCAAAGTTTCTTACATCTAACCTTTTAACCATACTATTCGCAAACATTTGTTCCATGCTAATTACATTACTTGTATCAAAATTGCTTACATCAATTGTTGTGGCTTTACTATAGGAAAACATACAATACATATTAGTTACTTTACTTGTGTTAAAAACTGTTTAAGTCTAATGTTGTTGCTTGGCTGTTATAAAACATCGCTGTCATATTCGTTACTTTACTTGTATTAAAATTATTTAAATTTAATAATGTAAATTGACTATGAGCAAACATACTTTCCATATTTGTTACTTTACTTGTATCAAAATTGCTTAAATCTAGTGTTGTAGCTTGACTATCAAAAAACATATATGCCATTGATACAACCGGTTTATCATTTATATAAGTACATGGTTTACTTGTTACTGCGTCAGTACTAGTTTTATCAGTAAGCTGTACACCCCAACCACTGATGGTTATGTTTTTCCATGAACTGCCATTACTTTCTTGCATATACCTATAAGTATATTGTCCATTTACATACTCTGCTCCTTGCGTAGGTTCTCCATCATACGTACAATAAATTGTCTTTACTGATGATTCAGTTAAACCAAGTTTTCCTTTGAATGATTTATTCTTATTATAATTTTGAGGTTTGCCTGTATCAATAAATGTTATTTTTACTTCATATTCTTGTGTATATCCTGGTTTTATTGGAATGTTTGATGTGACGTTACCTTCTTTAACTGCTTTCTTTGATATTGCACTACATTCTCCATCTTCTGCGTTACTTGAATTTAAATTTTTACATGTTCCATCAATTACAAGTTCATTATTTGTAATCTCATTTAAAAGTTCTTGCCATACAATATTATAACTTACTTCTTTTGTACCAGTATTTTTTTTACTGATATTGTTTTCGTAATTGAATCACCTGGAAATGCTCCATCAAGTGATACTTCATTGTCATCAGTAAACACTAGTTCTAAATCGCCTGTTGTTATTTTGTTATATTTAGCAGTATCGTTTCCAATTATATTAAGTGAAAAAAATGCTAGTGAAATTCCAATTACTGCGAACAGTATAGATATCACTAGCAATATATACATTTTCTTATCTTTCATAATGATCACTCTTCCTTATCTTGTAATCATTATAGCAAATATTACCCCCCGCAAGCGAACATAAGTTCGTTTTTGCTGATAAAGGTGAAATTTGACGAGTTATTTGGACTAATTTGAATTATTCTTGATTTTTTTGAAATTTCCTTAAAAATTTAATTTTTGCATATTAAAAACATGGTTGATAATTAAATTTTTCGCCCAGGGCATAATTTAATTTTCACTATAAAAAAACTACCTCAAAAATTAAATTTTTACCTATTTGCATTACATTTTTATATATGCTACTTTACTTATCAAAGCACTTGAGGCTAGGTGTCGCCAATATTAATCTTCTGTATTCAGGGAGTCTAATGGAGGTGATGTTATATGAGTAAGAAAGATTTTTTTAATAAGTTTTTTTTACTTGTTATTATATTCATATTACTTTTTTTATAATAATTTTTTTAATTTTTCATAAATTAAAAAAATCACCTAACTCACTTTGTAGTTAGGTTAAACAATAATATGTGATACCTAGCCTACAGGGGTCAGGTGCTTCACTAATAATAGTTTATCACATTTTATCATACATTGTAAACAATTTTTTTATATGTCTTCTCTATGATTAATCGCATCGCAATATTTAGAATTACTATCATATTCTTTAGCAGTTATAGTTCTTGTATTTACCTTTTATATCTGTTCCTACTAAGATTTCATCTATCTTTAATACAACATCATCATTTTTAGCAAGACCTTCTTTAACTAAATTACAATATACTTCTCCATTTGTTATTAAACTTTCAACAGCATAAACTATTTTTAAATGTACTTTTTATTTAAAAATTACATTAGACATTTCACCATGTTCAGATAAGTTATATTCTTTCTTTTTTTACTTTCTGTATCATATTTTACATTCATAGATTTATCATATATTTTTAAGTATTAAATCATAAGCATCAACATCACTACTACCTTTTTAATTTAAACATATATAAATCATTAGTTTCTTTAGTATCAATTTCATTTAAAAAAATTAAATTGTTCAATATTATCTACATATTCTAATGTTTGATATATCTGTGTACCATTTTTAGCAAAAGTAAGTTTATAATTTCCACCAAATTCTTCACCAGTATCATTTTCAGGAGTATAAGCAATCGTCATTGTTGTTCCATCTTTGAATTTGCATTCGTTAGCTTCTTTATTGTATACACACTTAGTACATATTCTATATATATCTTCTAATTTAATAGGTTCTTTTTCTATTACTTTTTGTGTTGTTGTGGTTGTACTCGTTGTTGAACTTTTATTATCATCTTTCTTATTCTTTTGTAAGTATATAGCCTATTAATACTAAAACTATCACTAATATTACTGCGACTAACATCAATATATTTTTCTTTTTCATCCTTATCCTTCTTTCTATATTAAGTATATCATTTCAAAACAAAAGAGTCTATACAAACATAGGCTCCTTTTTCAAATACTTTTTTTGTTCATTGTAAACATATTCATCAAGTAAAGTTACTTCACCATTCATAAATGTTTTTTTTATATCAATTAATCTTTGATTAGATGATCCTCTAAATAGAAGAGATAAATCTCTTTGTTCTAATATAAATTTACCATCTACTAAAACATCAATATTATGTAGAAATTCAGTATAAATAGGATTCTTTTTTGACATTTCGATTAATTCTTCGAATGTAAATCCTGTATATACCCAAATATTATAGCCTTTACTTTTAGCATATGTAGCAATTTCATTACAAGCAACTGGTTGGAACATTGGATCTCCACCACTAAATGTTATTCCAGTATGATATTCAAGTTCATCTATCGCATCACATACCATTTTTATTGGTACTAGTCCACCACCATTAAAGTCATGTGTAGTTGGATTTTGACAGCCTTTACAGTTATGGGAACAACCTTGTGTCCATATAACTGCCCTTAAACCTGGACCATCAACTATTGAATCACTTTGAAGATCTGCAGCTAAACGTATATACTCTTTACTTTGTTGCATGAGTTACTCTATCGTTTACTTCTGCTTTTTTAGCATTGTTAAATCTATCTAAAGTTCCAACTAGGTATCCAGTGATTCTTCTAATTCTTTCAAATCCTACACCTTCACCAACCATTTTTTTACTTTTTTTAACTTCTTTATCCATCTTTAATCCTTCCTTTCTATCTTCCATTACAATCAAAGCATGTTACTTTTTCCATTTCAACGCCTTCTCCTTCGTGTCTACCACATCGAGGACAAACATCATTAATAACACCAACATATCCACATACTGGATCTCTATCAACAGGGTGATTTATTGCTCCATAACCAATACCACAGTCATGCATAATTCTAACAACTGTTTCAAATGCATCAACATTATTAACAGTGTCTCCATCAAGTTCTATATAACTAATATGACCAGCATTAGTAAGTTCATGATATTTGCCTTCAACCTCAAGTTTATGTTTAACACCTGTCTTATAATAAACTGGAACATGGAATGAATTAGTATAGTAATCCCTATCAGTAACACCTTTAATTTTCCATAAATTGATCTATCTATTGCGACAAATCTACCTGATAGACCTTCTGCTGGAGTTGCAAGACATGTGAAGTTAAGATTATATTCTTCAGTGTATTCATCACATTTCTTTCTCATATGACCAATTATTTCAAGTCCTAATTTTGTGCTTTTCACTTTCTCCATGATGTTCACCGATTAATGCTTTTAATGTTTCAGCAAGACCTATGAATCCTATTGAAAGTGTTCCATGTTTTAAAACTGTTCTAAGTTTACTATTGTTTTCTAATTTTTCACTATTTAGCCATACACCTGAACCAAGTAAGAATTTGAAATTAGCTTTTGATTTTGAACATTGACATTCGAATCTTTGAAGTAATTGTCCCTTTACTAAATCCATTGTTTCATCTAGTTCTTTATAGAATGCTTTCATATCTGCTTTATCACGTTCGCCTAAAGCAATACCATGTTTAATACCAAGTCTAGGTAAATTAATTGATGTGAAACTCAAATTTCCACGTCCTGGTGTTACAGATGGACCGCACACATTAGCAAGAACCCTGGTTCTACAGCCCATATAACCTACTTCAGTATTATAGTCACCTTCTACATAATATTTTTTATTATATGGTGCATCTATAAATGAGAAGTTAGGAAATAATCTTTTCGCAGATACTCTACATGCTAATCTAAATAAATCATAGTTTTTATCTTCTTTGAAATAGTTAACTCCTTCTTTTACTTTGAAAATTGATATTGGGAATATTGGAGTTTCACCATGACCAAGTCCTGCTTCAGTTGCTAGTAAATAATTTTTAACAACCATTCTTCCTTCCTCACTAGTATCAGTACCAAAATTAACTGAACTAAATGGAACTTGAGCACCAGCTCTACTATGCATTGTATTTAAATTATGAATGAATGCTTCCATTGCTTGGAATGTAGCTCTATCAGTTCTCTTCATTGCATTATCATAAGCACTTTCAAATATTTCTTTAAGTCTTGTACTCTTTGACATAAATTCATCAAATACACTTAAATCTACTTCTATAGTATCTAATTTATCAATAATATCAGTTACTTTATTAAAGTTAATTAATTCTTTAAATCCTTCAAAAATCTAAATAATTATATATAGCTTGTATAAATTCTTTTTTGAAATGTGTTTTTAAAACTCCAGGAGCCATATAATAATCAAAGGCTGGTATGCTTTGTCCTCCATGTTGTTCATTTTGATTTGCTTGAATTGCTATTGCTGCAAGTGCACTATAACTTCCAATACTATTTGGAGTTCTAAGGTAACCATGTCCTGTCGAAAATCCATTTTTAAATAATTTATTCAAATCTATTTGCATACAAGTAGTAGTTCCCATAGCCCAAAAATCTAAATCATGAATATGAATTGCTCCTTCATCATGGGCTCTACTATATTTAGCATCCATTAAATATGCTTTAGCAAATTCTCTTGATACAGTTGAACCAAAGTGAAGCATCGTTCCCATTGGTCCATCTCCATCAACATTAGCATTCTCTCTTTTTGAATTTTCCTCTGTAGCACTCTTAAGTCCTAAAGATTCAATTGCTTTAACAAACTTATGTTGTTGCTTTACTACAAATGCTTCTCTTGATGCATCTCTTCTTTCTCTATAATTTTTAAATGATTCATATACTTCATCATATTTAAGTTTCTTTAAATACTTCTTCTATAACATCAGAAACATCTTCTACTCCAATAGTTTTTTTCTATCTTTGTAATCTTTTTCTTATTTGATCTAAAAACTTTCTCTTTTTACTTTGTATACGTTCTTTTTCATCATATTCTTCATATACACTATCAAAACCTTTTTTAACAGCTAAAGCAATTTTAGCATCATTAAAACTAACCCTCTGACCACTTCTTTTGACAACTACTAAGTCATCTAGGAAATCTTTTTCCATTTCTTTTACCTCACCTTCACTTTTTCTTATTACCAACATAATGGTAGCACGCTTATAAATATTTGTAAATGTTTTTTGATGTATTTTTTTGCTAAAAATATATAAAAATTTTACATCTTGACTTTTTCAAAATTTTTTTTGTTCCAAAAAAACATAAACGTAGGTATTACCTACATCTAATAAGAAACGCATTAATTTGTTCGCTTTACATATTATTAATTAGGTGATTAATTTGTTTAATAAAATTAAAAAGAGTTTTTTTAAAAAAATATGATGATACTCACAACTAGTTATAGTCTTAATGTATTTGAGCACCCATTAAGCAGTGAAGAAGAAAATAAATGTATAGAAGGACTTCTTAAAGGAGACAAGGAATCTCGTAATAAACTAATTGAACATAATCTAAGATTAGTTGCTCATATAGTTAAAAAGTATGAAACTAAAGGTGTTTCAGCTGATGATCTAATTAGTATAGGAACAATTGGTCTTATAAAAGGAATAGATTCTTATAGTATAAATAAAGGTGTTAAACTTACTACTTATGCTGCTAAATGTGCTGAAAATGAGATACTAAT
This sequence comes from Clostridium sp., assembly GCA_022010095.1. GTDB lineage: Bacteria > Bacillota_I > Bacilli_A > RF39 > UBA660 > CAG-1000. The sequence continues at coordinate 211,062 of CP091739.1, read as the reverse complement.
GTACCTTAGAAGTAATAAAAAATACAATAATAACATAAGTCTTGATGATATTATTGGTCATGATAAAGATGGTGGTGATATTACACTTATTGATGTGCTTAAAGAAAATAGTACAAGCATAGAAAGTGCTATAGAATTTAAAGATAATATAAGAAATCTATCTAAATATTTAAATGTGCTTAATAGAATGAGAACTAGAAATCATTAAAATGAGATATGGCCTTTTAAAATGAAGAAGAAAAAAACACAAAAAGAAATATCTAAAAAAATTACATATATCAAGAAGTTATGTTTCAAGAATAGAAAAAAAGAGCTTTTAATAAAAAAATGTTACGTGAATTTATAAAGAATAATGGAGTATAAGTTTCATTGACTTATAAATGCTTTTTTGATATAATATAGCCGATTTTTAAAGAGGGGTTTATATGAAGAAAAAGTGTTATAACAAGTAATGAAAGAATCAAATATTTATTATCATTTGGTTTTTACTTATGATGATATTATTAAAATGTATAAAAAAAGTGATGTATTAACTAATTTTTAAAGCAAAAAAACTATTGAAAGAAAAAAATTTATTTATTAATGAGTTATGGCGCCTCAAAAGAAGATATTATTAAAAATGGTAAAAATCATTTCGCTGAATAATAACACTATCAGAAAAAAATATTACTTCTAAATTTGAATTTTTTTACTAGATTTTTGGGTTTCAAAACGATGATATTATTTCAATAAATAAAAGAACATCTTTTTTTATCAACTAATTCATTTGATTTATTAAAAAGAGAAAAAAATTAATGATTTAAAAGATATTGGATTTTCTGATGAAAATATTATTAAAAATAATTAGAGCTTACCCTAGTACATTAACATTATCAACTATGAATATTATTTCTAAAATAAATTTATTTTTGAACCTAGGATTTAGTAAAGAAGAAACATTAAATATTATTACAAAATCCCCTCAAATATTAACTATTTCAGAAAAATAATATAATTAATAAATTTAATAGTATTGTATCTCTTGGATTTACAGAGAAAGAAGTAATTTCTATTGTTAAAAAAATATCCTTCATTATTAAGTCTTAGTATTGAAAAACATTATTTCTAAAGTTCAATTTTATGATTCAATTGGTTTTCATGATATAATTGTTAAATGTCCTTTATATTTAATGATGAGTGTTAGACTTGCATATGCTAGATATTCTTTTTTTAAAAAGATAATGATATAAATTTCGATAAAAAAATCATTCAAGTAAATTATTCTTAAGTAATAGTCAATTTGAACAATCTTATTCTATTTCTAGTGATGCTCTTTTTAGAGATGTATGATTATGATAAAAAGACAAAATAAAGAGATGAAATTAGAAGAGAGATAGTCATATGGAAGAATTATATAAAGAATTAAGTCATACTAATATTGATAAAGATAAATTAAGTGATATTTTTATCACTTGGATACACTACTGATGATATAAGATTTATGATTAAAAAGATCATCTGTATTCCTAACTAACCCAATATCTAGTATTAAAAATATAAAAATAAATAATTTACTTAAACTTGGTTTTTACATATGATGATGTTATTAAAAATGACTAGAATATGTCCTCAAATATTTACTCTTTCAACTAAAAAAAGTAAATGATAAAATTCAATATGTATTATCACTTGGTTTTACACATGAAGAAGTTATAAATATAACTAAACTATTTCCTGTTATATGTAGTTATTCTATAAAAACGTATAGATGATAAAATTAAATATATTATGTCGTTTGGATATACATTATCTAATGTTAGAGATATGATTAAAAAAATTATCCATCAATACTTAGTATGTCTATAGAGAATTTACAGGGTAAAAATAGATTTCTATAAAAGTATTAATCTTATGGATATAGTAATTAGTGATACTAAAGAACTTATGATAAGTTTAAGTGTTGTTTATTCAAGATATAGGTTTTATAGAGATATAGGTATCAATATTGATAGAAATAACTATGCCCTACTTTTTATTAAAAATAAAGACTTTGAAAGAAGATATAAAATATCAAAAGAAGAATTATTAAAGAAATACTGTAATAAAGAAATATCACATAATAAAGATGATTCTAAAGATAGAATATCATTTAAATATGATAGAATGACTAATTATCTTATATCTATTGGTTTTTTTCTTTAAATGAAGCTAATTTTATTCTTAAAAAGAAATCCTACTATAGTAGATTTATCAATTGATTCATTAAATGATAAAAATAAAGAATTTAAATAATATAGGATTTAGTCATAATGAAATAATTAGTTTACTTAAAAAGATTTCCAGCATTACTTTGTGTTCATAATGATAGTTTTAATAAAAAGAATAAATGATTTAATGAATATAGGATTTACATATAAAGAAGTATTATTTATGATAAAAAAAGAACGCCTACTATACTATGTGTATCAATGGAAAAATATTATAAATAAGATAAATGATTTAATAAGTCTTGGATTTACAAAAAGAAGATGTTATAAATATAATCAAATCATTTCCATCAGTACTTGGCCTTAAAATAAATAATATTAAAAAAATAAAAATAGATAGTATTGTTAAACTAGGTTATTCTTATGATGAAGTAATATTCATGATGAAAAATTTACCTTCTCTATTTGGCTATACGATTGAAAAATATAATAGATAAGATAGAATTTTTATAATTTAATTGGTCTTCATGATTTATTTATTAAATATCCTAAAAAAATTAATGATGAGTTTAGATCTTGCTTATGCTAGATATATGTTTTATAAAGATATAGGAATTAATATTGATATGAACAATTATTCTAAATTATTTCATAGTAATAAACAGTTTTATGATAGATTTGGTATAGAAAAAAAGAAGAATTAATAAAAAAATATACATATGAAAAAAAGAGGTTAAAAAAATGAAAGAAGAATATAAGAAATTAAACGATATGGGTTATACTAATGAAAAAAATAAATACATTATTATCACTTGGTTATTCTATAGAAAATATATTAAAAAAATTAATAGAAAAAAACTAATATTATAGCTACATATTCAAATAAAAAGTATAATAGATAAATTTAATCATTTATTAAGTTTAGGATTTAGCAGAATTGAAACTATATCAATAACAACTATATGTCCTCAAATATATTGTTATAAACAAGACAGTATCAAAACTAAATTTAATAATTTAATAAGTCTTGGATATACTTATGAAGAAGTAAAAGCAATTATTGTTAATTATCCAGCTATCCTTAATATGTCATTAGAATATATAAGAGAAAAAATAGAATTTTATAATAGCATTGGATTACATGATGTACTTATCAAAGATACAAGTTATTTAATGACAAGTTTAAGTTTGATTTATGCAAGATATATGTTTTTTTAAAAAGAAAAAGGAATAACTATTGATGAAAAAAAGTTATCGTAAATTATTTATGCATAGTAAACAATTTCAAAAATATAATGTATCTAGTGAAGAATTAATAAGTATGTATCCATATAAAGGTAATAAAAAAAGAGTTCAAAATAGTAGAACAACTAAACCATTAGAAGAAAAATATGAGTACAAAAATATTATGGTATGATAAATTATTTAATGCTACTTGGATATACAGAAAATGAAGCTACTAATATGTTAAAAAAAGAAATCCTACACTTGCAGATTTATCACCTAACTCATTAAATGATAAAATTAATAATTTTTCTTGATATAGGATTTACAGATGAAGAATTACATACATTAATATTAAAACATTCAATAATACTTTGTATGTCTATAGATAATATAAATAATAAAAATAAATGCACTTATAGAACTTGGTTATAGTAAGAAAGATATAATTAAAATTTCTAAAAGACTGCCTAATATATTTTGTTATTCTATAGATAATGTTAAAAATAAGATAAATGATATGATTGCTCTTGGCTTTACAAAAGATGTAGTTATTAAAATGATAATAAATTTTCCATCTGTACTTAGTATATCAATAGATAACATTAAAAAAATAAAAATAAATATTTTTTTAGAATATGGTTATACATATGATGAAATATTATATATATTTGAAGTAATTCCTGCTGTCATGGCTTATTCAGCGGATAATTTAAAAGGAAAAAAATTAAAAATACTATAATTCTATTGGAATACATATAGCAATGAAGCCTATTAAGTTAATGCTAAGTCTTAATTTAGTATATGCTAGATATAGATTTTTAACAGAAAAAAAGGTATTGTTATTGATGAAAAAAGTTCATATAAATTGTTTTGTAATAACAAGCTATTTGAAAGATTACATGGTATAAGTAAAGAAGCTTTTATTAAATATGTATAATTACAATGATGAGGTGAAAAAAATAATGAAAGAAATATATAATTTAGGTTTATGTGAGGATACAATTAAATGTATGTTAGATATCGTTCCATCTATTATAAATATAAGTGATAGTGAAGTTATAGAAAAAGAAGCAATATTAAAAAAATGGTTGGGTGTAGTGACACAGAAATATCTAATATAATCGAAGTAATCCTGAATTTTTTTAATTACTCCTACTGAGTCTATCTTAAAAACTTATTACTAAACTTAAATCATATGGATTTACCCTATTAAATATTTTTATTTGATTCTAATCCATATATATTGAATATTGATTATAAAGATTTAGAAAAAAATATTATTGAAAGACTTAAAAAAATGAAGACTTAGAAGATATTATTGATGATCTTGATTCTAATCCAATATTATTTAATGACATTTAAAAAGTTCACAAATACAATGTGAACTTTTTTTATTTTCTATGTATCTATATAACGCAAGAAACATCCCATTTAAATATGCTTCCAATTAATTCAAGTAGCCAATCAAATAGTACACAGAATACTAATATTATTGCCATTATTATACACGTTTTAAACGCTTTATTAAGTGCTTCTGCATCTTTTGACATTATCGCTGGTATAAGTTTTAACATACCATTTACTATTGCTATTATCGCACCGGCTATTCTTACCCATTTTACTGCTTCTTTTACAAATGCTGTTAGTGTTGGGCCAAGTACTTCACTACATGAATCTCCGCCTTCTCCAAATCCTACTTTTGATGGTGGCTTTAATGTAGCACCTGGATGTTTACTTTCATAGTTCTTTTTCATATTCATCTTTTTGTTTCTGTATCATTTTTTGTGTCAGAATCTCCATTGTCATCATTTTCACAATTTTTTCCAACATACAATATTTTTCCGCCTGTTCCTTCATCAACATCACAAGTTTGTATTCTACCAACATCCTCACATTTATCAAACGATTCAATTTTTAATCGTCTTCCACCTGAATTAGCAAAATTATCGACATAAGTTACACCACCCGCTTCACTTTGAAGTTCTATAATAATTGATTCATCTTCTTTTGTTGCGGAGCCTTTAATTGGAGTTAATTTTACCCATTTTTTTTACCATTTTCCATAAAAATATTGGGCGCTATATGAGTATCCTTCATAATCAGAAGCAACATCATCGCCCCAGGGTGAAATTACAAATGGTTCTCCACATGTTTTATAAGCATTCTTTTCTTCATCAGATGTTGTGCCTTTACATTGATCTTGAGATTTATTTACTAATGTACATTCTGTTCCTGGCTTATTCGTCCAGATATAAGTACATCCTCTAGATGAACTACCACAGCAATAGCACTTTTCACCATTTTCACCTGTATCATTACCTGAATCAACTTTTTCAAATTTTCCTGAATTTAGTGTAGTTTTATCAGCGGGAATACGTGATGTTTCAAGTATATAACAGCGATTATAATCTGAAGGTGAAAGATTATCATCTAGATTACATTTAAACGTTAGTTTACCAATCTCATTGCTACTTGGACAAGTATTTTTATCACTAAATACATTTTTTATTGTAGTGAATGAATCAAAATGCAAAAATTTATCATTAAATATTTTGCCAGCTCCATCACCACCATCTCCACTTGTTATCGTACTAGTGACACCAGTACTATCTATCGTAAACTTCTCTTGCACACCTTTTTCAGAATCAAGATAAAAGGTTATGGTATCAGTATACGTTTTATTATTTTTATCTGTAAATGATATTTTTATATTTACATTGATATTCTGTTGCGCTAACACAAATTATCCCTATAAAAAATTAATAAAAAAACGTAATTACCCTTTTTCATATTCTCACCTACTATAATTAGTATACAATTTTTTTGATAGAAAAAAACAAGTCTGTCAGACTTATTTTTAATTTATTTTTTTATACTATACAAGACACATCCCATTTAAATATTGAACCAATAAGATTTAATAACCATGGGAACAACGCACAAAAGACTAATATTATTGCCATAGTTACACATGTTCTAGCAGCTTTACTAAGTGCTTCAGCATCTTTTGACATAATTGCTGGTATAAGTTTTAACATACCATTTACTATTGCTATTATCGCACCGGCTATTCTTACCCATTTTACTGCTTCTTTAACAAGTGCTGTTAGTGTTGGGCCAAGTACAGCACTACAAGAATCTCCAGTATTTCCAAATCCAGTCAAGTTTGGAGCTTTAAGACTAGCTCCAGTATTACTTTTACCATTTCTTGTTTGTGGTAAAGGTTTTTTAGTTTGATTATATTCACCATTAAGACCATTATCTTTTGCCTCTTTTTCATCAGTTGTCATTTTATATACACCCATTGTTGCTAAGGGTGCATCTAAATAATCAAATAACTTTGTATCATCCAAACAATCTTCACCCTTAATAAACATTTTATCTAGTTGACTAGCTGGAATAGTCATAAGACCATCAATACCTGTACCAAGATTAACAGTTACATCATTACTAAAAATCATGAAATATTTCGCTTTTATTACCATTAAATTCAAAAAGCATAACCACTTTCTTTGCCTGAAGCTTCATCGTAATATGTTATCAATTTTATATTAAATTCTCTATTATATAATTGAAGAGGTGTTCTATATGAACACTCTTTAGGTTTTTTTGGCTCTACATTTTTTTATTATTGTTTTTATATTTTTTTAAATATTTTTTTCTAAAGTAAAGAATTTTTTTCACCATCTTCACTAACTAATGTACTTGATACGCTATTTTTCCAAGCTGTATCTGCGTGAAGAGGATCTAATTTTGTAAATTCAACATCAAAACTGTTTTCCGTATTATTAACAAATAAATCTGGACAATTATGTGTCTTATTAAAATTATCTACAAACTTTGATTTTCCATCTAAAGTAAAAAATCTCAATTGTTGGACATAATCATCACTGTTCTTATAATCGTTGGTAGGACCTGTATACTTTATATAACCACTACGTTTGTCATTTTTTTCACAATCTTTACATTGCACCCATATTGTCACAGTGGGATTATCAGTATTATATCCATCAATTTTAACTTGTACTTCACCAAGATCGGCTATATCTTGAATATTTTCTGTTTTTTTATCCATTTGACTTATACTATAAGTTAAATCATAATTACAAGCAATTGAACTAAAAATCATTCCAATTAAAAATTGTCTGCTTTGCATTTTTTTATTATTCCTATAAAAAAATATCAATAAAAAGCGTAATTACCTTTTTTTCACATTCTCACCTACTATAATTAGTATACAATTTTTTTGATAGAAAAAAACAAGTCTGTCAGACTTATTTTTAATTTATTTTTTTATACTATACAAGACACATCCCATTTAAATATTGAGCCGATAAGATTTAGTAGCCATGGGAACAACGCACAAAAGACTAATATTATTGCCATAATTACACATGTTCTAGCAGCTTTACTAAGTGCTTCAGCATCCTTTGACATAATTGCTGGTATAAGTTTTAGCATACCATTTACTATTGCTATTATCGCACCGGCTATTCTTACCCATTTTACTGCTTCTTTAACAAGTGCTGTTAGTGTTGGGCCAAGTACAGCACTACATGAATCTCCGCCTTCTCCAAATCCTACTTTTGATGGTGGTTTTAATCCTGCACCTAGGTTACTATTTCCAGGGGTATGATGATTTTGATCTTCAATTTCACTAGCATTTGGCTCAGTGGTAGGCTCATCAATTGTTTCACCCATTAAATCATTTATTGCACAATATTTTCCGCCACGAGTAGTACATACTATTTTAAATCTTCCTTTTTCAGGACATTGACCATTTTTAAAATCTTCTGGTTTTAATATACTATTACTTACTGTATATCCACCTGGTGCTTCATAACTAACAATCTTATTTTTGTGTAACATTAAATGATACAACAATCTTAATATCACCATCAGTTATATTACAACTTATTATCTTATCTTTTGGTTCATCAGGATCTTTAGGATCATTCACCACTTCACTTTCAGATTCTATAAGATTATATTGCAACGGCTTATCATCCACTGTCACATTTTTCTTTATCGTTGTCAAATTATAATTCATATTCCTACCGCTAACACTTGGTGCTTCAGATGCAAATACCTCAGATAAACATTTAAGGTTTCCATTTTCATCTCTAAAATTTGATAAAACAAAATCACTATTAATTTTAACTGTAGTTGCCACCATAGAATTATCAGCCGTAACACTTTTTGTTAAGCCACTATCGCCAGTTTTATAAGTGACCACATATTTTGCAGCACCAACACTATATGTACATTTTAGGCTTTCTGCATTCACACAAACTAATCCTATAAAAAATGTCAATAAAAATATCAATACCTTTTTCATATTCTCACCTACTATAACAAGTATATAATTAATGAGATATTTTTTTGCAAGCAAAAAAATGACTCAAATGAGTCATTATTTTACTTGTTTAATTGATACTTTCATATCATAATCATTTATCTTAAATTCAGTTTCAGCCTTATTACTTTCTTCTAAAGTTAAAGCAAGTACTTCATCCATGATATATTCTTTGAATTCATTAACCGCATCAACTACTTCTTTTGAAGCACTATATATCATATCTATTCTATCAGCAATATCAAATCCACTTGTTTTTTTCTTAAGTTTTGTACTTTTTGATACTATTTCTCTAGCAATACCTTCATTTGTTAAATCTTTTATCTAAAGTAGTATTTATAATAACAGTCTTATAATTTAACATTACTGCTTTATATCCATCTTTAGAATTAATTGTTTTAATTACATAATTAGGTGTTATTTCATATTCTTTATCATTTAATTTAATAGTAAGTTCACCACTTTCAAGGTTCTTACTATCATCTTCAGTAATATTACTTAAGTATTCACCAAATGCTTTAATATCACTTCCAAATACCTTACCTACCTCTTTTAAAGTTAGGTTTATATGTAACAGTTAAATATTTAGATAAATCATTTGTCCAGTTAACATTTTTTTAACATTAAGTTCTTCTTTAAATAAACTTTCAAATTTGCCTATTTTTTTCTTTATATTTTTTTCTTCAAATATAACTTCACTTATTGGTTGACGAACTTTAATTTTAGCTTCTTCACGAATATTTCTAGCATAACTAATTAATTCAATTACTAAATCCATCTTTTCTTCAAGTGATTCATTTATCATACTTTCATCACATACTGGATAATCACTTAAGTTAACTGATTCTTCACCTGTAAGTTTAGTATAAATTTCTTCACTTATAAATGGTGCGATAGGACAAATCATCTTGCATAAACCAACTAAAACTTCATAAGTAGTCTTATATACTGCTTTCTTAGAATTATCAAGTTCACTTCCCCAGAATCTACGTCTATTACGTCTTATATACCAATTACTTAAGTCATCACATACAAAGTCTTGAATTAGGTGAACTGTTTTATTTAGATCATATTTATCCATATAATTAGTTACATTTTTAACTAAGTTATTATATTTAGATAGTAACCATTTGTCTATGTCTTCAAGATTTTCATACGCTACTTCAAATTCTCTTGGATCAACATTATCAGTATTAGCATACATTTCAAAGAATGTATATGTATTTTTAAGTGTATTTATAAATTTAGAACTTACATCTTTAACACCATCTTCATCAAACTTAAGTGGAGTCCATACTGGACTAGTATATAGCATATACCAACGTACTGCATCAGCACCATATTTTTCTATAATAGTAAATGGTTCAACTGCATTACCTTTTGATTTATGCATCTTTTGACCATTCTTATCAAGTAATAAATCATTAACAAGTACATTTTTTTATAAGGAGCTTTTACCTGTTAAGAATACTGATATTGCCATTAATGAATAGAACCATCCTCTTGTTTGATCAAGTCCTTCAGCAATAAAGTCAGCTGGAAAATGTGTTTCAAAGTATTCTTTATTTTCAAATGGATAATGATATTGAGCAAATGGAACAGCACCACTATCGAACCAAACATCTATTACATCAGGAATACGATTCATAGCTTTTACCACATTTTTTTCACATTTAATATGTACATTATCTACATATGGTTTATGTAAATCTATATCATGATCTATCTTTTCAATAGATTTATTTACAAGTTCATCTATAGAACCTATCATTTCCATATGACCACATTCACAAGTCCAAAGAGGAATTGGACAGCCCCAATATCTGCTTCTTGAGATTCCCCAATCTTGAGCATTAAGAAGCCAATTACCAAATCTCTTTTCTCCTACATAATCAGGATACCAATTAACTTGTTTATTTGCTTCAACCATCTTATCTCTATATTCACTAACTTTAATATACCAAGCAGGTTTAGCCATATAAATAAGTGGGCTCTTACATCTCCAACAATGAGGATAATTATGACTTATCTTAATCTTTTTAAATAATTTATCATTTTCTTTTAACCATTTAATTATTTCTATTTCAAGTTCACTGTCAGTTACATGTCTACCTTTCCATGGACCTTCTGTATAGCATCCACTTAAATCAACAGGATTTAACATTGGAATATTATATCTTCTACATACATTGTTATCATCAGCACCATATGCAGGAGCAATATGTACAACACCAGTACCATCTTCCATAGTAACATAATTATCACATGTTACATAAAATGCTTTACCTTCTGGTTTTAAGAATGGCATTAATTGTTCATATTCAGTATTTTCAAGGTCTTTACCCTTAAATGTCTTAAGAACTTTATAATCATCACCAAGAACTTTATCACATAATGCATGAGCAAGTATAAATTTATAACCCATGCTTTCTACTTTAACATATTCTTCATCAGGATTAACACAAAGTGCTAAGTTAGCCATTAATGTCCATGGCGTTGTTGTCCATACTAAGAAGTATTCATCGCTATCTTTTTTCTTAAATGGAACAATTACTGAATTAACATCTATTTCTTTATAGCCTTCAGCTACTTCATGAGTAGATAGTTCTGTACCACATCTAGGACAATATGGAAGAATCTTATGACTATGATATACAAGTCCTGCATCAAAGAATTTCTTTAAAATCCACCATTCAGTTTCAATATATTCATTTTTTTAAATGTAATATAAGCATTATCAGTATCAATAAATTGACCCATTCTATCAGTTAAACGAACAAATTCTTTTTCATTCATTCTAACATTTCTCTTACATTCAGCATTAAACTTCTCTACACCATATTCTTCAATATCTTTTTTATCTTTGAATCCAAGTAGTTTTTCAACATTAACTTCAGTTGGAAGACCATGAGTATCCCATCCTACTTTTCTATCTACTTTAAATCCTTTCATTGTTTTATACTTGCATACTGCATCTTTTTAATATTTTAGCAAGCATATGATGTACTCCTGGAAATCCATTCGCATAAGCAGGTCCATCATAGAAAACAAAGTTTTCACAGTCTTTTCTATTTTCAATAGTCTTATTTAGAATATCCATTTCTTTCCATTTAAGTATTTGTTTTTTTCTTCTACTTCATTTACTGTTCCTTTTTTTCTAAATTCTCAAACTTTTTTTCATTTCTCCTCCTTCAAAATTAAAAAAAGGAATAGTACAAGGAGTCATTATGACGGTACTCATCCCTTTATTTACTTCATTATTTTAACGCAATCATGCGTATCTATCTTATCCATAGATAACATCAGAAGTGATCTATATATAATATGGTTACTAGTTTCCACCAAGCACTAGTTCTCTATAAACTTTAATTATATATCGTCTTCATCCCTTGTTTTGAATAAATACATTATAGCACTATGATTTTATGTTGTAAAGAGGATTTTGGATTAACCGATGCGGAAGGCTGGTGAAACGCCTGCTTTATAACTAGTAATGTTATAACCATATCGACCACGACTATTTACAAAAAAGAATTTATCTTCGGTGTCATTATCTGCTGTACGAAGCCACCAATCTGATGCACTAGTTCCGTTTTTCTTTATTGCCCCACCATTACTAATGGTTGCCTTTTGTGTTGCATAATAATCTAGTGTTCTTGTTAAATCTTTTTGCTGTATCATCTTCAACAGAAAAAAATCTATATATATTTCTTTTTGGCGTTAATAAGTATAATTTATCGATAGATGTGAAATTTGTAGTATCCAATCCTCCATGACCTGATACTGTTGTTGTATCTATGATTCCATTCTTTAAATTCGCTGGTAGTGAATTATATATATCATTGTTTAAGAATGTTCTCATTGAGGTTACTGGCCAGCCACCTGAATTCGTATTTGTGTTGTTCATAGTATGAGTTGTAATTATATCAGCAAACTCAAGTACAAATCCACATGCTGTTTGAGAAAAACCTGATGTGCTACATTCGGTTGGAGTTGAAGTGTTTGCAACTCTTATTGTATGTGTTCCATATGTTGTTCCTAAATCTATTTCTTTTGTTTCACCCACTTTGTATCCACGAATATTACCTTTCCTAACAGAACTTACAATTGTAGCCCAATCATCTGTTCCAAATGTTGATGGTTTATCAGCAATATCAGTAAAATATCCAGGATTAGCTTCTCCGCCATCTATTCGAGCATATGTTTTATCAAGCTCACTAGTAGAATCAAACGTTGTCCCCATACCTCCTACTAATTTTTTACATCTTGTGAACATACTATTACTTGATGTAACATTATTTGTTGTAAATTTATTACTTACATAAATAGTTGTAAGATTAGCAGCAGCATTAAACATTGCTTTCATGTTTGTTACATTACTTGTATCAAAACTGCTTAAGTCTAATGTTGTAGCAGGACATGTATTAAACATAGCATTCATATTAGTAACATTTTTTTTGTATTCAAATTATCTAATCCAGTTATTTTTCCTGAAATATTACTAAATGAAAAAAACTCATATCAATAATATTTTGAGTGTTAAAATTTGTTAGATCTATACTGCTAGAACGACTTTTTGTAAATATATTACTCATTGATATAGTTGCTTTGTCATTTATATATGTACATAATTTACTTGTTACTGCTTCAGTACTTGATTTATCATTTAATTGTACTCCCCAACCATCACTATCAATATTTTTCCATAAGTTAGTACGAGCTGTTGAGGTTGAATTAAATTGTCCATCTTGCATATATTTATATATAAATTGTCCATTTATATATTCCGCTCCTTGTGTTAATGAATCATTTGTCTTGCAAAAATATGTATTTGTACTTGTATTTGCTAAAAGTTATCTCACTATATGTAGATGGTGTTATTATATCATTCACTGTATTTGTTATATATCCACCTTTTACACTTAAGGTAAGATTTTGTGATGATGTACTACTATTTATTATCTTTAATTTTTATATTATTTGAATTACTGTTTATTATTGAACTATTTGGTTTATCATATATTATAGTGATGTTATTTGTATCATCTAGTTCATAAGCTGATTCATAATATTTAATGCTTAAGTTAGAATTTTTTTAAATAAAGCAACTTATAATAGGTGTCAACCGAATTTAAATTATTGATTTTTTTACATTTATAATTGTTTCACCTGATGGTACTGATAATGTATTAGAATTATTCCCATTTATTTCCATTGAATACTTTAATTGTCCAATATAAATTTCTGCTGCCTCTATGATTATTTGAAGTAACAATGTAATTAGAATAAGTTATGCCTAAAAATAATACTTATTATTAAAAAGTATTATAATTCCATACATATATTTTTTTTATCATTTTATCTATTTTTATTCATTACTAGATTATAACAAAAATATTAAATTTTTTTATCAAGGCGAATTTTTGTCGAGTTTTTTTTAGTAAATATTTTTCAATATTATTTCAAAAGGAAAAAGTACTATTTCTAGTACTAAAAAAATATGCTTGTAAGAATGGTGCTATTATATCACTAAAGTATAATGTAATTAGTGCTCCAATTAAAAAGAAATGGTCCAAAAAGGAATAATACCTTCTTTATTCTTTTTTTAGTTATTATGCATGAAAATAGTAAACCTACTACTGATGCTATAAAAAAGTGCTACTAAACTATTCATTATACCAATTGATAAACCAACTATACCCATTAATTTTATATCTCCATCCCCAAGAGATTCTTTTTTGAATAATGCATTTCCAAGTAATTTAATCAAATACATAAATATAAATATTGCAGCTGCAGCAATTATATGCTTAAATACAACTTCTGGTGTTTCAAATATAAGTAATGTTATTACTATTGCTAACCCAGATAATATCAATACTCTATCTGAAATATAAAAGTATAAGAAGTCACTTACTATAGTAATCATTAACGCACAAGTAATAATTGTACTTATAAAGAAATTCATAGTAAATCCAAATGTTACGTAATTACATAAGAATAATAATGCACATACTATTTCTACAAATGGATAAATAAAGTTTATTGGTTTATGACAATATGCACATTTTCCACCTAGTGCTATATAAGATATTATTGGTATATTCATATACCATTTAAGTGGTTTTTTACAATCATTACAAAAGCTACTTGGATAGGTAGTTTTTATTTTATTTGGAATTCTATATCCCATACATCCTAAAAAACTACCCATTATTGCTCCAATTATTGTTAAATATATATAAGTAAATATTTCCATTATATTAAACCTCCTGCTTATCCAATTGTTTTATAAATTCCAAACATTGGTACTACTACTGCGATAAGAATAAATCCTACTATTACTGCTAAAAATACTATTAATACTGGTTCTATAAATGTCTTTATCATATTAACACTATTCTTTTCTAGTTTTTGATAATATTCTCCTATTTTTTGTAACATATTAGCAAGTTCACCAGTTGATTCACCTGTTAAAATCATATAATATGCTACATCTGGAATAGCCCAATTATCTTTAAATGATTCACTCATTTTTTCACCTTTGATTAGGTTATTTATTGTTCTTTCCATTATTGATTTATATATTTCATTATTTGTTATTTTTTTGCTAAGATGTCAATACTATCTGTTAAGAAGTACATTGTTTTTATTTAATGTTGCGAATGTACGAGCAAATAATGAAATTTCTTTATATATGATTATATTTCCTACTACAGGTAGTTTCATAAATATTGTTTGCATCATTGCTCTAAATGCTTTAACTTTCTTATATAAATATATATATAATGCTATTACTGTTACTAAAACTATTATTATCTTTCCATATTGTGTTCTTAAAAAAATGCTGATATATTTAATGTAATTACTGTTACTATATTAAGTTCTGCATGCATTGATTCATAAATACCAACGAATTGTGGAACTATATATGTAAGCATAAATATAACTATACCTATTGCAAATAATAATACTACGCATGGATAAGCCATAGCACTAACAACAGCTCTTTTTGTATCTTCTACTTCTTGATAATATTCAGCCATCTCATCAAGTGTATCTTCTATATTACCTATTAATTCTGCTGATTTAATCATATTAATTAATAGTGCTGGGAATACATTTCCTTGTTTTTTTAATGCATCACTGAAACTTTCTCCCATTGTAAGTTCATATATAAGTGCTTCATAAACAGGTTTATATTTTCTTCTTTTATCTTGCTTTGCCAATATTTTAACTGCATCAGCTAAAGCTATTCCTGCTCTTATATAAGTTGATAATTGAGCTAACCAGAATACTAAGTCCTTAATTCTCATTTTTTTGTTTGAAAGCTGTTGCTTCAGCATGAAAGAAATTAATCATTGGACTAGTTACTATTTCATAAACTATATATCCTTCATCAGTAAGATATGAATATACGTCCATCTTAGAAAATGCTGGAAAATATCCTTTAATAAGTTTTCCTTCTTTATTTCTAATTAAATATCTATATGTTTGTTTTGTTGTACTTTTAACAGCATCAGCTCCATTAGGATCAAGCGTTAATACAACAAGACTTGCTTCTTTCTTTGCTCTTGCTTCTTTAACAAATGATAAGTTATTATATTTTTTTCAGTTATGTAATCAGCAATTGTTTTAGTAAGAGATTTTCCACCTTCTGTTTTTGCAGCGACTTTTTAAAGCTTTTTGTTTTTTTCTTGATAATCTTTATATTTTTTTATAATATTTATATACTACTTTTACTTGTTTTTATCATATAAATATAAAGGCAAATCTATAAATATAGTTCCAAATATATAAATAAATCCACTATAGCAAGAATATAACATAATATATATTTCACCAAATATTATCTTAAAACATAGGTTCCAAAAGAATAATACTATATTTTTTATTCCCCAAAATGTATATACCATAAAAAGAGACTATAAATGAAATTATAGCATCAAAGAAACCAAATATTCCCATTCCAATTGCTTTTAATAAGAGCAGACTATTTCATTATTTATAAATTTAATAGGATTAATATGTGGTTTTGTATTTTTTTAGCTTTAACTTTAACGAGTTTTGGTGCCTTAGTTTTGACTTTTTTTGTCTTTATAATTAGCCATAAATCATTCCTTCTTATTCTACTAATATAGATTATATCATATTAAAATTTAAAAATAAAAATATATTTTTTTAACTTTTTTTATCTCTTGTAAATATAATATTATAGGTGAATGATATGAATAGTAACTTACTTGGTTTATTAAAGGGCATTAAATTATCAAGTATTGTTTCTAGTACTAATAAGACTTTAGGAGTTGTTCGTAAGATAATTCCTGTCTATAAGGAAGTAAGACCATATGTTACTCATGAGAAAAAGTTTATTTAAAAAAATGATTCCAAGATAGAGAATATTATAAAAAAAGAAAGTGATGAAGTAGATGTAAGAAATGATTCTTACAATGATACTTTAACTTTCTTTCATTAATCATCGTTAATTGAATCTGTACTAAGTATTGTTAAGAATGCTTCTTGAGGTATTGATACACTACCTACTTGTTTCATTCTCTTTTTGCCTTCTTTTTGTTTTTCTAAAAGTTTTCTTTTTCTTGATACGTCTCCACCATAACATTTAGCAAGTACATTCTTTTTCATTGCACTTATATCTTCTCTTGCGATTACTTTACTTCCTATACATGCTTGTATTGGTACTTGAAACATTTGTCTCGGTATTATTTTCTTTAAGTTTTCACATATTACTTTACCACGTTTATATGCGAAATCTTTATGTACTATTGTACTAAGTGCATCTACTATTTCACCATTTAGAAGTATATCCATTTTAACAAGTTTACTTTCGTAATTACCAATGAATTCATAATCAAATGATGCATATCCTTTTGTATAACTTTTTAATTTATCAAAAAAATCGTATACTATTTCAGCAAGTGGTAAGTCATATGTAATATTAACTCTTGTACTATCTATGTAAGACATATTTTTATATATGCCTCTTTTATCTTGACATAATTCCATTATAGAACCTACATATTCACTTGGAACATATATATTTGCTTTTAACAAATGGTTCTAGTATTTTTTTGATACTTTTGCTGGATCTGGCATTTTTTTGATGGTGAATCTATCATTACTTTTTCATTATCTGTTTTAATTACTTCATATATAACTGATGGACTTGTTGCAATAATATCAATATTGAATTCTCTTTCTATTCTTTCTTGTATGATTTCCATATGAAGAAGTCCTAGGAATCCGCATCTAAATCCAAATCCTAACGCTACTGATGTTTCTGGTTCAAAACAAAGTGCTCTGCATCACTAAGTTTAAGTTTTAATAATGCTTCTTTTAGTTGATTATATTTTGAACTATCTATTGGATAAATACCACTATATACCATAGGTACTACATGTTTATATCCAGGAAGCGCTTCTACTGTTTCACCATCTAAACATATTGTATCTCCTACTTCTACTTCAGTAATACTTTTTATTGATGCACTTAAGAATCCTACTTCACCACTAGAAAGTTCTGTTTTCTTTACTTCATGTGGCGTATGTTTTCCAAGTTCTAACACTTCATACACTGCATCACTATTGATAAATCTTATTTTATCTCCTACTTTTACTTTACCATCCATTACTCTAATAAGTATTATTACACCTTTATATGGATCAAAGTAACTATCAAAGATAAGTGCTCTTAATTTATTGCTAGTACTTGTTGGAGATGGTATTCTTTCTATTACAGCGTCAAGTAGTTCATCTACTCCTTCGCCTGTTTTACCTGAACAACAAATTATTTCATCTCTATCAAATCCAATTGCTTTAACAAGTTCATCTTTTACTTTTTCAGGGTTTGCATTTGGTAAATCTATTTTATTAATAACTGGTATTAATTTAAGATTTGCATCAAGTGCTAAATATAGATTTGCAAGTGTTTGTGCTTCTATTCCTTGTGCTGCATCAACTACTAGTATTGCTCCTTCACATGCAGCAAGGCTTCTACTTACTTCGTAACTAAAATCTACATGACCTGGAGTATCTATTAAATGAAGAGTATAGCCTTTATATTTAAGTTCTACAGCATTTAACTTGATAGTTATTCCTCTTTCTCTTTCAAGATCCATAGAGTCAAGTATTTGATCTTTCTTCTCTCTTTCAGTTACAGCATGACAAATATCAAGTATCCTATCAGCAAGAGTACTTTTACCATGATCTATATGCGCTATTATACAAAAAAATTTTTTTAATCTTATTTCTTTCCATAAGCAATATTTTATCAAAAATAAATAGGAAATTACAACATTTCCTACTTAGTTAATCCTAAATTATATTCACTAATATATTTATCATCTCTTAGCTTTTTCTAAGGCTCTTTTTTTCTATTTGTCTTACTCTTTCACGTGTTATGCCTAATTGTTTACCAATTTCAGTTTTTAGTTTTTTTATTCCATTTCCATATAAATTATATCTATGAATTAATATAAATTTTTTTCTCTATCAGTTAGTGCACCAGAGGATTTTTATATCATTTATTAAACATTCATAAAATATTTTATCCATTAAACATTCTTCACTATGTTTTTGATTCGTATAAGCTTTTCATTTCTATAATAAGAATCATCTGCATTTTTCATGCATTAATATTTTATCTAATGATGATACATCGAAGTTATATTTTTATTGATTCATCTATTTCTTTTGCAGTCTTTTCCTAATTCTTTTTGCAAGTAATTCACTAGTTGGCTCAATTCCTTGTTTTTTTGCAATTGTCGTTTGCGATTTTTTTCTTGCTTTAAAAAAATATCATAGTGTAAATGACATGATATTCTTATTATTCTTGATTTATTAACTATTCCCTTAATGATATAACTTTTTTTATCCAATATGCAGAATAAGTATTAAATCTATATCCAAGTGTATAATCAAAGTTATCTACTGCTTCTATAAGTCCGAGATTACCTTCTTGTATTAAATCTGGAAATGGTAATGTTTCGTTTGCCTTTATAAATTGTCTAGCTATGTTTACTACAAATCTTAAATTTCTTTCTATAATCTCATTTCTAGCTTCAATATCACCATTTCTAATTCTTTTTAAATAATTCTTGTTCTTCTTCAAATGTTGGAACATCATAAAGGTCAACATCTGCATAATAATAACTTGTTACGCTTTCTCTTTTTTCTTGTTCTATTTTATTCATATTAAGCCTATCTTAAAAAGCTTTCTAGTTGTTTCTTTTTTTCATTAAATTCTTTTGATTTTTTTATTGCGCTTTAATTTTCTTAATGCTTTTGCTTCTATTTGTCTTATTCTTTCTCGTGTAAGTCCAAACATTTTTTTCCAATTTCTTCAAGCGTATATCTTTTTTTCCCATAAATCCAAATCTTAATGATATAACTTCTTTTTCTCTCACTTAAGTTTGAATCATTAAAAACTATATTTCTAAGTGAACTATAGTAATCTTTTTCCATATATTCCAAATCAAATCTTTCAGGATCTTCTATGAATTCTAATAATTCTGTATCATGGTCTTCTGATGGTGAACCTATTATATCATTTAAAGATAATAATGGATTTTGATAAACTTTTTCTTTCTAATACTGCTTGTTCACTAATTCCTAATATATTCGCTAATTCTTTAGTACTTGGTTCTCTACCTTCTTTTGATATAAATTCGTTTTCAGTCGTTACCAATTTTCTAATGTGTTCAACCATGTGTACTGGAATTCTTATCGTTCTTCCATTATCTGCGATTGCCCTAGTAATTGATTGTCTTATCCACCATGTAGCATAAGTACTGAATTTATATCCCAAAGTATAATCATATTTCTCTACTGCCCTTATAAGTCCAATGTTACCTTCTTGAATTAAATCTAAAAGAGTTAATTGAGAATTATTATTTATATATCTTTTTAGCAACAGACACAACTAATTTTAAATTATTTTTCAATTAATTCTTTTTTTAGCTGTTTCGTCTCCTTCAACTATTCTTTTTCCAAGAGCTTGTTCTTCTTCTATACTTAATATTTTTTTGATGTTCCTATTTCTTGAAGATACATTTTAACTATGTCTTCTCCAAAATATTTTTGTTTTTCAAATAACTCATCATTTAACTCTTCATTTGTATTTGCTTCTTCTTCACTATTTTCTTTTTTTCTTGTTCAATCATCATGTTATATGCTGATATTAATGTTATTATACTTTCATTTTTTTAAGTAAATCATCATCACCATTTTTGAGTTATTCTATCAATTACTACAGCCATTTCTTTTTAATTTAGATGATTTATTTAATAAATTCATTGCTAATTTTATGGTTAATCTTATGCAAAGTGAATCTAAATACACTACAAAAATTTTTTTTACAATTTTTTTGACTTGCATTGCAGGTGTACCTTCTTCAAATTTAGTTTCTATAAATGTTAAAAATTTCTTTTTTTCCATACTTCAAACCCTCTTTTCAAATGCCTGTATATTATAGCATAAGCATTGTTAAAAAAAGCAAGCAAATTTGATTGTTGGAAATACAAAAAAAGAAAGTAATCTACTATCTTTTAAGATTACTTTCTTGATATTTCTTTTTACCTTCAAGAAATACTCTATATAGTTTTTCACGTTCTGTTTGAAGTAATTGTTCATCTTTTTCTCTTGTATCACTATGATCAGTTATTGTAATAGTACCACCTTTACGTTTGATAACATCAGAAGTATAGTTTTTAATACTTGCTTTCATATCATTAATTCTATTTATTCCTTCTCTGTATGACTCTAAAGATACTTTTTCCCCACCTATCATTCCGCCATTATTAGCATCTTTAAATTTAAGATAATCTCCATCAATGTTATATACATTTAATAATGATAATATATCTGTAGAAATCATATCTATATTTTTTTACTTTTTACTTAAGTCACTTACTGATTTAATTAAATCTTCATATTCACTTGTTGCTTCAGTGAGTGCTTTATTATATTCTCTATAATTGCCATTTGCTCCTGTGTAGTATTTACTATCATAACCATTAAATTTAAGGTCACTGATTTTAGAAAGCAAATAATCGAATTTTTATATTGTATTCATGAGAATCTACTGTATATGGTTTTCTTTTTTTGGAAGTTCTGGTTTTTGAACATATAGTATCTTCAATACTTTTCCATATTTATAAGTGTATTTACTCCTTCAATACCACTTATTCTTTCCATTATTATTTCTCTATTCTTACACCAATCATATATTTTTTTTCTTAATTTTTTTCTGCTTTTAGGACTTCTTCTATCTAATTTGTAATAGTCTCTTTTTCATCTGACATAATGTTTTGTTGATTTTATCAAGGTCTCTTATATTTTTTTATCTTCATATAATTTACCACTAGGTATTTCATATTTCATTTCTTTTTGTACTTGCTTTTTTTCTTGCTTTGCTTCTTCTTTTGCTTCTTCTTTTGTTTCTTTTATCTCTTTTGGTTTATTTTCTAAATCTTTTTTAGGCTTTGACACAGTTGGTAGTGGTGTATTTATATGAGCTACATTTACATTTTTCTTTTTAAGATATGAGTCTATTCTAGTGACAAATTCATTCATCATTTTATTTAAATTAACAATTGAATTCATTTCATTTACAATGCTATTTATATCTGCTTTTGATGCATTTTTTTACTTTTTAAGAGAATCATATTTTTTTGTTTTAATTCAGCATATCTTTTTTTCTAATAGTTGATATTTCTTTTTATTATTTCTTCCCTTACACTTCTTATTTCATCTAAGGAATTACTTGCATTAATTTTAGTATAATATTTTACCATATGATGATAATTAGAAAGCATAAATATGTATTTAGTCTTCAAAGAAGGATTAGTTTTCACTTCACTATTAATAGAAATACACGCTTTATATGACACGCTTAAATATTCATATAGATTTTTTTCTTATATTAATTATTGTCTCTTTATCGCTCATAGGCACACCTCTATTTATATTCTAATAATATTTTTATCACACTTAATATTTTTTTAAAAAAAGTTATTTTAATGATTTTACTTATTTATGTGTACATCCATTTGTGGGAATGGAATTTCAATTTTATTTTTTTATCAAGTGATTTTTTTGATATCTTCCATTAAATCAAAATATACATCCCAATAGTTTTTCTGTTTTTAGTCCATGCTTTAACTGCGAATACTAAAGCAGAGTCTGCATGTTTAGATAATCTTACAAAATTATTTTCTTCTTGAAGTATTAATTCATTTTTAGATATAACTTCCAGTTATTATTTTTTTTAACTTTATCAATATTTGAATCATATGATACTGATATATCTATATCAATTCTTCTTTTTCTTATTAGCAGTATAATTAGTTATATTTGAATTAGATAAATTACCATTAGGAAGCTGTATTACTTTTGTTATCAAATGTTGTTATTGTTGTATAAAACATTGTTATTGATTTAACCGTTCCTTCTTTATCATTTACTTCTATATAATCTCCTATTTTGAATGGTTTAAATATAAGTATCATAAGACCACCTGCTATATTAGATAGTCCTCCTTGAAGTGCTAGACCTATTGCGACTGCACAAGAACCAAATACAGTTATTATTGATGCTGTTGGTACTCCTAAAATATGAAGTACTACTATAAGTAATACTATTTTTAGATGTTATTGATATGAAACTTATTAAGAATCCTTTTTACTGATGCATCTAAATGTTTTAATTTGTTTTCTTTTCTCAAATTACTTTCTATAGCTTTTTATTATTTTTTTGATCCTATCGCTAATAGTATTACAGCAATTATTAACTTTGCTGATATATCTATTGAACCTTCTACTAATTTATTTAAGAATTTTTTTCCATCTTCTAAGTGTCCTTTCTTTATGATATATTTTTTTCCAGGATAATTGTGATCTTGATATTTACTGCAAATTATAGGTTCTATATTTTCAAATGTAACCATTACTACAACCTCGATCTCTTCTCCATCTCTTTTTGTATCTAATATATTCATTTCATACATTCTATATCCTTGTGGTACTTCTATCCTGTCTACAAAATTTTTAGTTTCTGTTTTTTTTGAATTTTTTTCGCATATGATTTTTTTCTAATTACATGTTCTTTTTTTATCATATAAAAACATTTTCATTTATTATTTTCATTAATATCCTCCTATTGAAATTATAACATAAAGTTTAAAAAAGAAGTAGAAAAATCTACTTCAAGTAATCTTTTAAATATTTACCTGTCCATGATTCTTTAACTTTACATATTTCTTCAGGAGTACCTGTTGCCACTACTGTACCGCCAAAGTCTCCACCTTCAGGGCCTAAATCAATTATGTAATCTGCTTGTTTTATAATATCTAAATTATGCTCAATAACAATAACAGTGTCACCATTATCAACTATTCTATTTAATATAACAAGTAATTTCTTTATATCATCCTGATGAAGTCCAGTAGATGGTTCATCTAATATGAATACACTTTTACCTGTAGGTTTCTTTTGAAGTTCTTTAGCAAGTTTAACTCTTGATGCTTCACCACCAGAAAGTGTTACGGCACTTTGACCAAGTTCTACGTATCCTAGTCCTACTTCTTCCATTATTTTTTTAATGTTTTATAAACTTTAGGTACATTTTTCAAATATACTTAATGCTTCGTGAACTCTTGTATTTAATACTTCTGCAATATTTAATCCTTTAAATTTAATCTTCAATGTTTCTTTATTATATCTGGTAGCATTACATACATCACATGGAACGTACACATCAGGTAAGAAATGCATTTCTATCTTTTTAACACCATCTCCACCACAAGCTTCGCATCTACCACCTTTTACATTAAAACTAAATCTACTTTTATCATATCCTCTTATTTTAGCTTCTTTAGTACTCGCAAACACATCACGAATACTATCAAAAACACCAGTATAAGTAGCAGGATTACTTCTTGGAGTTCTACCAATTGGATCTTGTGTAATATTAACTATCTTATCTACATTTTCTATTCCCTTTACAGTTCTATATTTACCAGGTTTTTCTTTTGATTTATTTATTGTACTTGATAATATCTTACATAATATTTCATTTACAAGAGTACTTTTTTTCCACTACCTGAAACACCTGTTACACATATAAATTTACCAAGTGGAAACTCTACTGAAATATTTTTTTAAGTTATTTTCTTTTACATCCAGTTAACTTAATTGATTTGCCATTTCCTTTTTCTACGTTTTTTTGGTACTTCTATTTTCTCTTTACCTGAAAGATATCTTCCTGTTATACTTTTATCATTTTTCATGACTTCTTCAGGAGTACCAGCGGCTACTAAATAACCACCTTCAGTACCCGCTTTAGGACCAATATCAACTAAATAATCTGCTTGTAACATAGTATCAGTATCATGCTCTACAACTATAAGTGTATTACCTAAATCTCTCATTTCTTTAAGTGAGTCTATAAGTCTTTGATTATCTCTTTGATGAAGACCTATTGATGGTTCATCAAGAACATAAAGTATACCTGAAAGTCTACTTCCTATTTGAGTTGCAAGTCTTATTCTTTGTGCTTCACCACCACTTAAAGTAGATGCTTCTCTATTAAGTGATAAATATTCAAGACCAACATTCTTTAAGAAATTTAACCTTTCTTTAATCTCTTTAATTATTAAGAATGATACTTCTGTTTGCTCATGATTTAATTTTTAATTTATCGAAAAAAATTCTATCAAATCTCTTATACTCAAACATGTAACTTCATATATATTCTTATTATTAATTCTTACACTCAACGCTTCGTCTCTAAGTCTAGTTTGTTTACATACAGGACAAGGAAGTTCTGTCATATATCTACTAATCCATTCCCTTATAGAAGGACTAGTAGTTTCCATATAACGTCTTTCTAAGTTAGTTATTATTCCTTCAAAATAATCATAACTCTTAAGAGTACTTCCACTTCTAGTTGTAAGTGATAAGTCTAATTTATCAGGACTTCTATATAATATTATATCAAGCTCTTTACGTGTTAAATCTTTCACTGGTTTATATAAATCTATCCCATAATGATCGGCCACAAGTCTTAATTTTTTAAATGCTATATTTAATGTTTCACCACTTTGAAATGAAGCAACTGCTCCATCCATTATAGACAAATTTTTATCTGGAATAAGTATATCTTCATCAATATGAAGATTAACTCCAAGACCTTTACATACAGGACAAGCTCCATATGGACTATTAAATGAAAATCAATCTAGGTTCTAGTTCAGGTAAACTAAAAATCACATAAAGGACAAGCATAGTTTTCACTCATAACTATTTCTTTATCACCTAATATATTTATAACTACTTTACCGTTAGCCATCTTAGTAGAAGTTTCTATACTTTCAAATATTCTACTTCTTGAGTCTTCTTTTATAATAACTCTATCTATTATAACATCTATATTATGCTTAATATTCTTTTCTAAAACTATATCATCATTTAAATCTTTAGTTTCACCATCTACTCTTGCTCTTACATATCCATCTTTTCTAAGGTCAAGTAATAAATCTTTATGAGTACCTTTTTCACCATGTATAACAGGTGCGATAATTTCTATCTTAGTACCAACTGGATACTCTAAAACTTTATTAGTCATTTCTTCAATGCTCTGCTCTGTAACTGGTATATTATGATGTGGACAATATGGAGTACCAACTCTAGCATATAAAAGTCTTAAATAATCATATATTTCAGTAATAGTACCAACTGTACTTCTTGGATTCTTATTAGTTGACTTTTGATCAATACTTATACTAGGACTAAGTCCATCAATAGAATCAACTTCAGGTTTACTCATATTTCCTAAAAACTGTCTTGCATAAGCACTTAAGCTTTCAACATATCTTCTTTGACCCTCAGCATATATAGTATCAAATGCTAAACTACTTTTACCACTACCTGAAACACCTGTCATAACAATAAGTTTATTCTTAGGTAATTCTATATTAATATTCTTTAAATTATTTTCTCTTGCATTTTTTTAATTACTATTTTATCCATACATTCCCTCACTACAAATATTTTTTTATCACAATAAAAAAATATTATACGTATCTAACTATATAATATTTATTGTTTATTTGTCAATACTTTTTTTACAAATATTTGTTTGTGTTATGAAGAAGTACATTTAGTAGAATAAACACATTCACTATTACCTTCTTTATCTGCTATACAAATAGGATTATCATTACTATCATAATTAATTATGCATGAATCAACATAGTCTTTTTCCATTACTTTTTGTTTATGAATATTTTTTTACAAAAGTAATTTGGTGATATTTTTATCTTTTGTTTTAACTCCTTCATATGTTGCATTATAGTAATTAGCATTTTTCAAGTTCACTAACTTTTAAATATACTTCACCTTTTTCATTGAATGAGTTCATCCATGAATCATTTAAATCTAAATATACTTCACCAGTTCTTTGCACACTAGCATATAGTCTTTTTAAATCTTCTTTTTCAGTACTAGAAGATGCTGTATTAAATATTATTGTTGATGATACACTAGTAATAACAAGTATTACTATTACAACTAATAATTCCATTAATGTAAATCCTTGATTATTCATATAACCACCTACTTTAATAATATTATACTATATTTATTATTTTAAAGCAAAAAGTTTTTTTAAACAATTATTATATCCATTTATAAATCCTATATCATATAATTTTGCCATTATTAAATAGTCATCTATATCTATAAATTTCTTTATTTTAGACTTCTCTCTATCTTCAAGTGCTTTTTGATATCCTTCTTCGTAACCAAGTTTATAACATCTTATATATTTATACATCTTATACCTCCCTATTATTTATATAAGGGAAAAAGTTTAAAAACACTATAAAAAAATGAAAGAATTTTTATATTTTCTTTCACTTTTGTAATTGTTCTAATGTTTTAGGTTTGCTCCAAAATGGTACAAATTCTATATATTTAATGCTACCATAATCATATTTATATACGTTGTATCCTACGCCTTCACATTTATCTATTGTTCCATCGCTTGTTTTTTCAGTTGACTTTTCTAAGCAAAACATCGGTTCTTTTTCACTTATTACATTTATAAAATCAAATACTAATATTCCTGCCCAACCTAGAACTACAATCCATATAATTATATTTATAATTATTTTTTTATTGGATGTTTTTTTTCTTTTTTTCTTTTGATTTTTTTCAATTGATTTTGATTCATTAATTGGTGTTATCACTTCTGCTTCTATTTTAGGTAATTCAACATTTTCTTGAGGAGCAGTTATCATATCACTATTAACATTTTTAACTTCTTCATTTGTTAGAACAGTCGCATCTACATCTATCTCTTGTTCTGCTTTTACTTCACTAGATTCTTTAGTATCTTCTTCTTTAGTTTCTTCAAGTGACTTTTTCTTCAGTAGAATCGTTTATTTTGGTAGAATTATTTACTTCACTTGGTGTTTCTTCTTTATTTTCTTCTAATATAGCTGTATTTATATTATTATTGTTTTTCGTTTGCTTGAACAGAATCACTAATGTCCTGTACTTCTAATGGTACATCTGGTATTTCTTCTATTTCTGGTACGTCTTCTACTTTTTAAATCATCATTTGTCACTTCATTATTTTCATTCATAATGTTTTACCTACTTTCTATTTGAACTTATTTTATATATTTATTATATAAAAAAATAGTCTTATTTACAAGACTATTGCGATTAAATTATTACTTCCTTTGTTTACCATTTTTAGTTATTGTATTTGATAATTTAAATTTAGCTGAATCTGGTAATAATGATAATTTAGCTTGTATACCTTCTTGAACTATTTCATTTAGACTTCTACCAAATATCTCACTTTCCCATATTTTTTTCAGGGTTTTCATTATCTTTCATAATGTAATCTATTAATTCTTTACTTTGTATTTCACTACCTATAATTGGTTCAAAACTACTTTCTACATCTACTTTTATCATATGAACGCTTGATGCTTTTGCTTTAAGTTTTATTCCAAATCTACCACCTTGTTTAATGATTTCAGGTTTTTCAAGCTTCATATCTGTTACTCTTGGAAGAACAATACCATATCCAGTTTGATATACTTGCTTTAAAGCACCCTTAATACTTTCATATTCACTTCTGCCTTCACTAACATCTTGAAATACTTTTAATAAGTCACCTTTACTATTAATACTAGAACCAACTACATCTTTTTAATATATCATTAAATAAGTTTTTCATCTGCTTCTAGTGTTATTGTTACTAAATCATTCTCTGTATCAAGTGATGAAACAAATGCTTTAGTGATTTCTTTTGTATCTTCTAAATTAATATTAATGTTTTCTACATCACGAAGTTTATCCACGTTAATTACTGATTCTTTCATTTTATTTATAAATTCTTGTTTTAATGGATGAGTATTTTTAAGTACACCTACCCAATCTGGTATCTTAAATTCAATATGAGAAACAGGGGAACTCATATAATGCTTCTTTTAGTACATTTGTTATATCATCAATGTTCATTTCTTCTACACTTATTGGTATTACCGGAACATTATGTTTTTGAGATAGTGCATTTGCGAGCGCTTTTGTTTCAGGACTATTTGGATGTGTACTATTCATAATAACTATGAAAGGTTTGTTTATTCCTTTTAACTCTGTTATAACTTTGTCTTCAGCATCAACATAATTACTTCTTGGAAGCCCTAGTATTGAACCATCGGTTGATACTACTATACCTATTGTCGCATGGTCTCTTATGACTTTTTCAGTGCCAATTGAAGCAGCTTCTACAAAAGGTATTTCTTCAGGGAACCAAGGTGTCTTAACCATTCTAGGATTACCAAGTTCATCTTCATAACCAATTGATTCAGGAGTGACATATCCTACACAATCAACGAGTTTAATATTAGTAACAAGACCATCAATATTAATTGTTGCTCCACTTGATGGTACAAATTTTGGTTCAACTGTCATAATAGTTTTACCTTGAGCAGTTTGAGGCACTTCATCCATACATCTTTTCCTTTTTCAATATCATCATCCATATATGGAAGAATTAATGTTTCAATACATTTCTTTATAAATGTACTTTTTACCAGTTCTAACCGCACCTACTACTCCTAAATAAATTTCTCCATTTGATTTCTTACCTAAACTTTTGATAATTTCACTTTTTATCCATATTTTACCCACTTTCTAATTTCTAATAAAAATATATGAGTAAATTTATATAATATTACTAATTTTTATATTTACATTTATTTGTCATAAAAAATTAATGTTTTACGCTTGATACATTTAGTAAATTATAATTTATCCTTTAAAATTAAAAATAAAAAAAGAGATTTACATATTATATACATATAAATCTCACATGTTTACATTGTATCTATTTTGATACTAATTATTAAATATCAATTCTGGAAGAAGAGTTCCTACAAATAAAAAGTATTACTAGAACTATCCAGTTAGTTAAAATATTCATTACTTTACTAAATGTATCATTATTATAAACCATCTTGCCATATACATTTTGAAGATTATATTCATTAAGTACTCCATTATCATCTTTAACATATATATTGTATTTGTCTACTTTTTTTCTACTTTTTCCAAGTTTTTGTTGTATTTGTATATTTATATACCACATAATCATTCACATCTATTGCTTTTGTTTCTTTAAGTATAATAATATTATTCTTTTTGATATCTGGTTCATAAATATCACTATCTACTTTAATATATGTATAGCCTAATATGGTTGGAAACATATCTTTATAAACTTTTCTTTTTTTGTATACATTGATACCATTATTGCAGTGAAAGCTATTAAATATATAATTATTAGTATTCTAATTACATTTAATATATTTTTCATTTTAAATACATTCCACCTTCCAATTTAGGATCTATTGTTTTACCAAACTTTAAATCAGGATTAGTCGCATATAATAAGAAATCTGCTTGTATTTTAGGATTTAGATTGATAAATTCACTATTAGCTGCATGTTCATATTCTTTAAATGGATCCATTCCTGATAATGTATAATATGATGTTTGTTTCTTAATATCTTCTAATTTATCTAAATGATCTATCCAATAAGAATCAACTACATTTAACATATTCTTTCTTACTTTTTCATTATTATCTTCACGTGATATACTTCCTTTTATCTTTGAAAGTACAAGTGAATTTATTGATTCTCTTAAACTTTCTTTTACTTGTAGTATCTAGTCCTTTAGTATCAATTATTCCATCTAAACTACTATTTATTTCATCAAGTGAACAATTATTTACTAAGTAATCAGTGTATGAGGGAACTATTCTATCAAATAATGTTTTGACTGTAGGAGTATCAAGAATCATATTTCGTTGTTTATACATTAAATCTTTTTGAGTAGTCATTACTTTTACCATACTTTTTCACTTGTAACTCTTACTTTTTTTCTTCAAATCCTTCTTGTGCTTTTTTTGACATCTATCTACAAGTTTAATTATATTTTTTTTATTGGTGATTTCTTTGTCTTTATCTTTAACAAGAGAAGATGTCTGCATTAAATAATTCTTCACTTCCTCTTGTCTTAACTAAATCATCTTCAAGTGAACAATAATATTTTTGTTTTACCAGGTTCTCCTTGTCTACTTGCTCTACCGCTGAAGTTGGTAATCAATTCTTTCATTATTATTTCTTGATGTACCAATTACATAAAGGCCACCTAATTCTTTTACGCCTTTGCCTAGTCTTATATTACTACCACGACCTGCCATATTAGTCGCAACAGTTACTTTACCTTTCATACCAGCATTTTCAATAATACCTGCTTCATTTTCATTATTAACAGCATTTAATAATTGGTGTCTTATTCCTGCTTCTTCAAGCATTTTACTTATAATAACACTTTCTTCTACGCTAGTAGTACCAATTAGTACAGGCTGTAATGTTTCATTTGCTTTTAATACTTCTTCAACGATTGCTTTATATTTAGCGTTCTTAGTAAGATAAACGCTTTCCTTTAAATCTTTTCTTATATTTGGAAGTCTACTTGGTACTTCATATGTAGGTAGATTATATATTTGATTAAATTCTTCAATATTACTAGTACCTGTCATACCACTTATACCACTTTTATATCTTGACATAAAGTCTGGATATGTACACGTCGCAGTAGTAACAGTTGGACTTTGTATCGCAACATGATAGCTTTTACCTTTAGCAAGTAATTCTTCTTTTGCTTCAAGTGCTTCATGTATACCATGGCCTTTTCTTCTACCAGGTGTAAGTCTACCTGTACTTTCATCAATTAAGACAATTTCTTTACGAGGTTTCTTTCCAGGTTTTACAGGAACACTACTAAGTACATAGTGTTCACCATTTTTTTATAATAAAATTTAGCAAGAATACAATTTTCTACTGCAACAGTGAAATTCATAAGATTCTCTTGTTCTTCTAGACTTAATTTAGATACATCTTTATCACCATATATTTTTCTATATAATTTTTTTCACTAAATATTACTCTTTTGGCTATCTTGATATAACAAACAATCTTCTTTGAATCTTATTTCTTTTTTTCTTATCAAGCTCATCTTGTGGCTCTATTTTTGCATGTAAGAGTATCAGCAAGTAACATTGCTTTTCTATACATTTCTCTATTAAGTTCATTTCTTCTTTTAAATTCTTCTTCTCCAATATCGCTTTTCTTTTGACCTGGATAACCTCCATTTATAATAAGAGGTACTGTCGCATCATCTAAAAGAATACTATCAACTTCATCTATAATCGCATAATTAAATGTTTTTACCATAATTTTTTTATCGTGTTTATCAGGTAAGTTAAATACTCTATCTTCCTTTTTTTAGTAACTGTATTATCAAGTAAATAATCAAATGCTAAAGTTTTAGCAGTACCATAAACTATATCACTTTTATATATTTCACGTCTTTCATCACGAGTCATTTTATCATTACCATAAACTACTCCTGAAGTAAGTCCAAGTAAATCATAAACTGGTTTTGTTTCTTCAAGGTCTCTTCCAATAAGATAATCATTTGCTGTAATAACATGTACACCTTTTCCGTCTAATGCATTTAGATATGCTTCAATTATTTGAATGAATGTTTTACCTTCACCAGTTTTAACTTCAGCAATACATCCTTCCTTCATCGCAAGTGCTGCTTCAAGTTGAACATCATAAAGACTTATGCCAATAGACTTTTCAGTCGCAAGATAACATAAAGCAGTAGCCTCTATTAATTTATCATCAACACTACTCTTACCACTTCTTATCTCATTCATTAAATTAATACTTCTTCTTTTTAATTTCAGCAGAAGTTATGTTACTTCCTTTGTAAGAATTAACCTTATTTTTTTAACTTCTCTAACAAGTTCTTTAATTCTCTTTTTGATTATTTCTTGTATAACTACCAAATATTTTGTCAGTAAAACTCATATTATCACCTATTTTTCTATATAAATAATATCATTTTAAGTAATTTTTTTCAATAAAAAAATTAAATTTTCAACTGTTTTTAATTGAATTTTGATTTATAATATAGGTCATAAACACATGGGTAATGAACGCCATATAAAGTTGCTGAAATATTTATTGGAAAGAAAAAAATTTAGATAAATTAGAAATTAAAAAAAGATCGAATATGATGAGGTCGATCTTTCTAAAAAAATTTTTGAACAAAAAGACAAATTAAAATTTACCTTTGAAATCTCACGATTCCAAATTTCTACTTCATAGAACCACTAACGTGACTTCTTATATAGACTTAAATTCCAATAGTCGCTACCCTATTTTTTGTTCTTATACATGTTTGACTTGATGAATAATATTCATATATTAGATAAAATTTTTTTTAAAAACTTTGACTTATATTCTAGTTACCTTAAAAATTTCACTAAAAACAAGTATCATTTATATTTTTTTGATAGAATATTCTTTTTTTATTACTTGCTATATCACATCTCATATTTGAAACATACCATATACTATTAACTGATATGATTCATCTCTTTTTTTCTACTTTAGCATTAACTTTATATACTTTATTTTTATTAAGTTCAGTAACTTTTAACAAGGCATCACTAAACATTACGGCCTCTATACTACCATATTCATCACTAAATTTCAAGAAACACATATTATCATTATTACGTGTTTTTTTATCATTCTAGTATCTTCTAAAAAAATAATATAAGACTTATTACTTTATTATAATATTTAGATATATCATTTAATTTAATATAACCTTCTCTTATATATTTAGTAACAGGATGTTTTTGATAAATAGAATCCATAATTATTAATTTCATTATCAATTGTTTCAATAGAATCATAATCTTCAATATTATTCACTATAGGAGCATTATCCATAACAACACCTAAATCTTTACATAACATAGCATAATTAATTATTTCATCGAGTATTTCTATTGTTGCTTTCTTATTAATATTAAAACTATCAAAAGCACCACATAATATTAATGATATAACTACTCTTTTTATTAATATTTTTTTACCATAGCATCTTATCATAAAGTCATTAAATGATTTAAATTTGTCTTTATTTCTCTCTTTTTAATATATCTTCACTTACTATATTAGATATATTCTTTATTGAATTAAATGGTAATACAAGATAATTATTATATATTACAAATTCTTTTATCACTTCTATTTATATCTACTTTTTAAGAAACGTATTCCAAGTTTTTTTAGATTCTTCAATATAATCTTTTTATCTTATCACTGGATATATTCATATTAAGTAAGTTTCTCATGAAATATTTAGTATAATTACTCTTTAGATAAGCCATTTGATATGCGACTAATGAATACACTACTGAATGTGATTTATTAAATCCATATGAAGAAAAATTTTATAATTAAATCATATAATTCATTTCCTACTTTTTTTCATCATAACCATGTTCTATAACACCACTTATAAATTTAGATTTATTTTTTTCTCTATTACATCTGCTTTCTTTTTTTAGACATTGCTCTTCTTATAAGGTCAGCTTCTGCATAAGTATATCCACCAATTATTCTTAATATTTCAAGTACTTGTTCTTGATAAATAATAATGCCATATGTACTTCTAAGTATTGGCTCTAATTCTCTTACAAGATAAGTTACTTTCTTTTTGCCTTCTTTTCTTAATATGTATTCACTTATCATATCTCTAGGACCAGGTCTATATAAAGCTATCGCATCAACTAAAGTATTAAAAATTATCTACTTTAAGTTGTCTTAAGAAATTTTTTTCATACCACTACTTTCAAATTGAAATATACCTGTAGTATAAGCATTCTTAAATAAATTCAATGTATTTATATCATTAAGTGGTATATTATTTAAATCAATATCAATATTATCTTTCTTAATATCATTTACTATATTAGATATAGTATTAAGATTCTTTATAGATAAGAAATCCATTTTTTTAAAAAGTCCTAAAGATTCAATATATTCCATACTATAACCTGTAAGTATAACATTATTACTTTTTATATAAAGGCATAAAATTATAAAGAGATACATCACTTATAACAACACCAGCTGCATGCATACTTGTATTCTTTTTAAGACCACATAATTTATAACAACAATTTACTAAATACTTAATATTATTATTTCTACTTACAAGATTCATGAATGATTTATTATCTCTAAGTGTTATAAAAATCTCTTTTTCATCATTAATAGTTTTTACATATATTATCTATAACAATATTCTCATATTTTTAAAAACACGGCCCATATCTCTTATTATTTGTTTAGGTAACATTGTATTAAATGATATAATTCTAGCAGTTTTATCATGACCATATTTATCACTTACATATTCTATTACATCATCTCTTTTTAGTATTATCAAAATCTATATCTATATCAGGCATAGTAATTCTATCAGGATTTAAGAATCTTTCAAATATAAGATTATACTTTAAGGGATCTATATTTATTATACCTAAACTATAATTAACTAAAGAAGCAGCACCACTTCCTCTACCAGGACCTACATATATGTTATGTTTTTTAGCATATAAAACAAAGTCATAAACTATTAAGAAATAGTCTACAAAGTTCATTTTCTCTATTACTGATAATTCATACATAAGTCTATTTTTATATATATCGGGTACATTATTATTAAGTCTTTTCTCTAAACCTTTTTTAGCAAGTGCTTTTAAGAAAGATAAAGAGTTATCATTATATACTGGTATATGTAATTCTTTATTTGGTAGTTCTATATCTATGAGACTTGCAAATTCTATTGTTGTATTAGTATCACTTTCACTTATATTTAATCTAAAAATTACTATCATATATATGTATTTTTATCATCAATAGTTTTACCTTCATCAATATATTTTTAAATACTTAAAATATTCTTTGTCTTCTTCATTAAAATATCTTATTAGATCCATATATACTATATTATTAGTTAATTTCAATGCTTCTTCTTTCAATTTTGATGTATGGTATTTTTATATAAACATTATCAAAAATATTTACTTACTAGAGGGTAATGTCTTCCATTTGTAACAATTATTAAATCACTTGAATTATCTTTTTATATAATCTATATCAAGCATACCTTCTATATTTTTTTTATGAGATATTATTTTTAAATAGATTAGTAAGTCCATTATAGTTTTTTTAGCATACATAAGCATATACATATCATTAACGATTACTTCCGTTCCTATAATTGGTTTTTATATTGTTTTTTTATTACATTCATTAATGAATTCCATTGTTCCAAACATATTAGTATCTGTTATACCAAGCGCATATATCTCTTTTTTTAATGCAAAAGAAATAAGATCTTTTTACTCTTATTAAACTATTCATTAAATCATATTCAGTTTTTTTATATTCAGTGGTATATATCTCATTTCTTCCCTCGATTTAATTATACAATATTTAAGGTAAAAGGAAAAAAAGTAGGAAGTCCTACTTAATATTTATTATCTATATCGCTAAAGTCAACATTATCTATTTCTTCTATAACTTCTAATTGATTTTCTATTATTTGTCTTAATCTTCTCTTTAGTACATTAGTATTTCTTTTTAATTGATCAGCATGATTTTGTGCTTTTTCTGCTTTTAACAAAGCATCATTTATTATTCTACTAGCATTATGTCTTGCTTCTGTAATAAGAGCATCTGCTTCTTTTCTAGCACTACTTTTGATTTGGTCTCCAGCAGTTTCAGCAGTGAATATTGCTCTATTCATAGAGTCTTCTATTCTTTCATAATACTGTATTTTTTTCTCTTAATAGTCTATTTTTGTTCTTCAGTTTTCTTACTTTTTATTTAGTAAGACTTCATAATTATTTATGAT
This sequence comes from Clostridium sp., assembly GCA_022010095.1. Taxonomy (GTDB): domain Bacteria; phylum Bacillota_I; class Bacilli_A; order RF39; family UBA660; genus CAG-1000. Next base: position 173,900 of record CP091739.1, on the reverse strand, counting down.
ATCATCTATACATTTATGTACTTGATTTTTTTATCATAACCATGAAAAAAACTGTATCAAATTTTCTCATGCTTTTCACCTCAAATATTTTTATACTATATACTAATTACCATTCATTCATATCGTCTTTTTTACTTGCTTTTTTGCTTTCTTCTTCTGAAATATTTCCTTCTATTTCAAACCCTTTAGGAGCATATATAACAATACCAGGCCCAAGTTTTTGCATTGTTCCTTCTATTGCATAGATAATACCATTTAAGAAGTCCATTATTCTTTTTGATACATCACTTGTTACTCTTTTTAAAGTTTACTACTACTTGATTATTTGTTTTTTTAAGTAGTCTGCAATTTGTTGTGCTTCAGAGAACGCTCTTGGTTCAACAAGTATTGTTTTATTTTTTTAAATTCTTTATTATTACTCTTTTTAGGTGATTCTTTTTATTTCATAATCATTTACTTCATTTTCATCTTCTTCACCAGTAAATATTTCTTTTTAATTTAAATGCCACTTTTATATTCCTCCTTATTATTTATACAAATATATTTTTAACATAAATATTTTTTTAGTAGCAATAAATATTTCAAAAATTCATAATAAATCAACATTATTATACAATAATATACATATTTTTGCATAGAAAAAAAGAATTTTTAAAATTCAATTTTTCTTTGCAATATAATCTTTTAATTCATCTAAACTTAATGTTATTTGATCCATTGTATCCCTATCTCTTATTGTAACTGTATTATTATTGATAGTTTCATCATCTATTGTTACACAGAATGGTGTTCCAACTACATCTGCTCTTCTATATCTTTTACCAATTGAACCACTTTCATCATAACTACACATAAAATATTTTGATAAGTTTTTATATACTTCTAATGCTTTTTCATTATGATATTTTTTAACAAGAGGTAAAATAGTTACTTTTATAGGAGCAAGATATGGATGAAGTTTTAATACTTCTCTTTCTTCATTATTTACCATGTCTTTATGATATGCATCACATAATACAGTTAAAAATAATCTTTCTACTCCTAAAGAAGGCTCTATAACATAAGGTATATATTTTTCATTTGTTTCAGGATCTAAGTATTCAAGGCTTTCTTTACTTACTTCCATATGTCTACTTAAATCATAATTTGTTCTTGAAGCTATTCCCCAAAGTTCGCCCCCAACCAAATGGAAATTTGTATTCAATATCAGTAGTAGCATTACTATAAAAACTTAATTCTTCTTTTTCATGATCTCTTAGCCTTAAATTTTCCTCTTTGATACCTAAGCTAAGTAAGAAATTCTTACAATATTCTTTGTAATGTTTGAACCAATCAAGTTCAGTACCTGGTTTACAGAAGAATTCAAGTTCCATTTGATCAAATTCACGAACTCTAAATATAAAGTTTCCAGGTGTAATTTCATTTCTAAATGATTTACCTATTTGAGCTATACCAAATGGTAATTTAAGTCTCATACTACGTTCTACATTCTTAAAGTTAACGAATATACCTTGAGCAGTTTCTGGTCTTAAATATACTGTACTTTTAGAGTCTTCTGTAACTCCTTGAAATGTCTTAAACATAAGATTAAAGTTTCTAATGTCAGTAAAGTCTTCACTACCACAATTAGGACATTTAACATGATTCTTTCTTATGTAATCTATTAATTCTTCATTACTAAATTTTCCAGCATCTTCTACTCCTAAATCTTCAAGTAATTTATCAGCTCTATGACGAGTCTTACAATGTTTACAATCAATTAGTGGGTCACTAAAAGTTTTCAAGTGTCCACTAGCTTCCCAAGTTTTAGGATTCATAAGTATAGCACTATCTAGCCCTACATTATTAATATCTTCTTGTATAAACTTCTTTGTCCATGCTTTCTTAATATTATTTTTAAGTTCAACACCTAATGGACCAAAATCCCAAGTATTCGCAAGTCCTCCATATATTTCACTTCCTTGGAAGATATATCCATAATTCTTACAATAATTAGTAAGTTCTTCCATCGTTATTTTATTTTCCATTAAAAATCCCTCCATTTTCATTTGTAATTTCATTTGTTCTTTATTTTCTTTTTCTATTTCACTAGCAGTTTTATTATATTTATTAAGTTCACTTATAAAGCCTTTATTTTTTTTAATGAGCGTTACTACTACTCCATTACCTACAATATAACATTGATGTTGTTTTTTTCTATTAAAGTAGCTTTTTTTCACCTTTAAACGTATGATTTAAAAAAATTCTCTTATAAATTCTTTTTTTCATAAGTAGGTAATTTATCATCATCACATGAGAAGTAATATTTAGTTGTAGGATTTCCTATGTGAATACCACTTACCGAATAGGAACTTGTATCTTCAAAACAAAATTCCATATTGAATTCATTATTGTTATCACTTGCTAAGAAATTAAGTCTATCATTTTTATATTTATCATATAATAGTTTTTTTCTTCTTCATGAGTTGCATTATCTACTATTAGTAATCTATCAGTACCTCCACCTACATATATTCTACGTTTATCACTATCTTTTTGATATAAATGTTATATGATTAAAAATCCATGAAGTAGCCTATTACTACTTTTCTTTTTGTCTTCAATACTCATTTTTCATATTCTTCACCAAATAATGTTGAAACATTTATTCCTTCTATTGTTTCACCATGTGATTCAATGCCTATATCACTTATTTTTAATTGTTTGATAAGTATTTTGTTTTAAACTATCTTTACGCCTTGATTCCATTATTACTCCTTCTTTAAAATAAAAAAACTTCTAAAACAATTATAGGGGTCCATATGGACGGTTCCACCCTACTTATTCTAGAAGAATCACTCTTAATTTATAGCCTCAGTGCTTTGCCATCACACCTTCATCGCTTAACAAAATAAGTTTATCACAAATACATTTCTAATTCAATATATTTTAATATAACGCTATATTTTTTAAAGGTAGCATATAAGTAAGAAAGTGCTTTTTAAACTAAGAAAAAAACAAAAGTTTCATTTTTTTGTTCTTTTAATTCCATTAACAATGTAGATTTAAACTCCTTAAATTCTTCTTTTTTTGTATAAATTATAAGCGTTCACATTCTCGTTTAAAAACTTGAACCTCAATATATTTTACTTTCTTTTCCTTTTTGACCATATTTTGAATTTTTTTTCTATTAAAGAAGCTGCAATTCCGTTTTTTTCTATATTTTTTTCATCTATATAAAGTGCCTCAAGTTTTGCTGATTTTTTTCTAAGTATGCATTTCCATTTTTCTATTATGTATCCAAACAAATACCCTAATATTTTTTTATCTTTTTCAGCAATTAAAACGATACTATTCTCATTAGGTATGATATCTTCATATAATCTTTCTATAGTGCATTCTTCATTAATGTTAATATCATATTTTTTTTCATCTCTTATCAACAAGGTTAATAATTCGTTTACACTTTTTGCATCCTTTATATTTGCTTTACGTATTTTATAATCCATTTAATCACCTCTTCATAGTTTTATAATTAATTTTTTAATTTTTACATATTTATTACATGGAGCAAAAGTTTTTCTATGTTCTTTTAAAATTCCATATTTTTCTATTGCTTCTATATGTTTTTTAGTGCCATATCCTTTATTATGTTTAAAATCATATTCTGGATGTATTTTATCTAGTTCTACCATCATTCCATCTCTTGTTACTTTAGCAATTATTGAAGCTGCTGCGATACTTTCACTTTTAGCATCACCCTTTATTATTGATGTTTGTGGTATATCAGTATTCAATTTAACTGCATCTATAAGTAAATGTTCAGGTTTAACACTTAAGTTATTTACTGCTTCTAGCATAGCTCTTTTAGTAGCATTCAATATATTTATTTCATCAATAACATCTTCACTTGATATTCCAATACCTACTGATATAGCATTTTCCATAATAACATCATATAAAAGTTCTCTTTTCTTTTCAGTAAGTTTTTTTGAATCATTTATTCTTTCATCATAAAAAAATCTTTAGGAAGTATTACTGTCTGCTGTAACAACCGGACCTACAAGTGGGCCTCTACCTACTTCATCTATTCCTGCGATAAAAATTTATTCCTTTATTATATAATTCCATTTCAAATTCTTTCATGTTATTTTCCTTTCTTAAATATTCTATCACAATTAAAAAGGTGTAGAAAGTACTTCTGCACCTTATTTAGTCTATTTTAAGTTCTTTATTAGCATAATCTACATTAATTGTTGTATTAGATTTTATTTCATTATTAATAAGTTTACGAGCAATTATTGTTTCAAGTTTATTATTAACAAGTCTCTTAAGTGGTCTTGCTCCATAGAATTCATCATATCCATTATCTATAAAGTAATTAATTGCACTATCACTTAAATTAATCTTAACATTTATATCTATTAATCTATGTTCTATTTCTTCTATTATTTTTAGATAATATTTCTTTTAGATCTTCTTTAGATAATTTATTAAATGTAATTATTTCATCAAGTCTATTTAAGAATTCTGGTTTAAAAGTACTTAGTAAGCTCACTTGATACTTTATCTTCTTCATTATTAATAATGTATTCACTACCTACATTTGATGTCATTATGATAATTGTATTTTTTTAAAGTCAACTGTTCTACCATTAGAGTCAGTTAGTCTTCCTTCATCAAGTATTTGTAATAATAGATTAAGTACATCAGGATGTGCCTTTTTCTATTTCATCAAATAAAACTATTGAATATGGATTTCTTCTTACCTTTTCAGTAAGTTGTCCACCTTCTTCATATCCAACATATCCAGGAGCAGCACCAATTAATCTAGACACAGAATATTTTTCCATGTATTCACTCATATCTATTCTTACCATATGATGTTCATCATCAAATAATTCATAAGCAAGACTTCTTGCTACTTCTGTTTTACCTACTCCAGTTGGACCTAAAAACATAAATGAACCTATTGGTCTATTTGGATCTTTAATTCCACTTCTTGAACGAATTATTGCATCACTCACAAGCTTAATTGCATTATCTTGACCTTTAACACGTTTTCTTAAGTTATCATATAGATTTAATATTTTATCTTTTTCACTACTCATTAGTTTTTGATACTGGTATATTAGTCCATTTACTTATAACACTTGCAATATCATCACTTGTAACAGTATCTGATAAAAATACTACTACCATTTTTTTATTTGAAAGTTCAGAAAGTTTCTTCTTAAGTTCAGGTAATTTACCATTCTTAATTCTAGCAGCAGTTTCTAAATCATAATTATTTTTAGCTTCTTCAAATTCAAAAAGTATATCTAGATATATCAGATTTAACTTTCTTTATATCTTCATTAATTTCTTTTTTTCTTCTTTCCATTTAGTACTTAACTCTTGTTCTTTACCTTTTTAATTCATAAAGCTCATTATCAATATTATCTAATCTTTTTTTAAAAGATAATTCATCTTTTTTTCTTTCTTAAGTGCTTCTTTTTTTCAACTTGGAGTGTAAGTATTTTCCTTTGTATTTTATCAAGTGATGTTGGAACACTATCCATTTGTACTCTTATTGTTGCACATGCTTCATCAATTAAATCTATTGCTTTGTCTGGCAAGAATCTATCTGTTATATATCTATTTGATAAAGTAGCGAGCACTCACTAATGCTTTATCTTGAATAGTAACTCCATGATATATTTCAAATCTTTCTTTAAGTCCACGAAGTATTGTTATAGTATCTTCAACAGTTGGCTCTGCGATAGTTACTTTTTGAAATCTACGTTCAAGAGCTCCATCTTTTTCAATATACATTCTATATTCATTTAAAGTTGTTGCTCCTATAACATGTATTTCTCCACGTGCTAGCATTGGCTTTAATATATTGCCAGTATCCATTGCTCCATCAACTGCTCCAGTACCTACTATTAAATGAATTTCATCTATAAACATTATAAGATTTCCTTCACTCTTTTTAACTTCATCGAGTACTTTTTTAAGTCTTTCTTCAAATTCACCACGATATTTAGCACCAGCAATTAAAGATGCCATATTAAGCTCCCAAATAGTTTTATTTTTTAAACTCTCTGGTACGTCCCCTTTAACAATTCTTTTGAGCAAGCCCTTCTACAATAGCAGTTTTTACCTACACCTGGTTCTCCAATTAGAACTGGGTTATTTTTTTAGTCTTTTCTTGATAAAATTCTAGTTATACTACGAATCTCATCATCACGACCGATGATAGGATCAATCTTACGATTCTTAACATCTTCATTTATATTACGTCCATATTTTTCAAGGACATTTTCATTTTTCTTCATTATTCATATTAAACATAATTTATACCTCCTTATTCATACGTGCATATTATACACCAAATATTAGCACTTGTCAATAGAGAGTGCTAATAAATTTTTATTTTTAAAAAGTGTATTTTTTTATTACACTTCTAATTATTAATATAATTTTACTTTATCTACAACAAAATTATTATCTTTATATTTCAATAAATATATATAATTTTTCTTCAATATAATATTTATAGTTATCATCATATTGTTTTTTTACTCTTAGTTTGCGTATCATAAACAATAATACTTCTTAACTTATTATTTTTTTATAATTTTTCTTCATATCCTTTAAAAAAATTATTAAATTATTGATACTTTGTACTTTTTTTCCGTAATCCTGAAATATCACTTAACACTTGAATAAATTCATCACTGTCTGTATCCAAATAATATATATTTTTATTATCATAGAAATAATTAAGTCCTTCTCCATCGTCAATTCTTTCAATATTACTAAAAATTATTTGTAATCTCTTTTTTTCTAAAAACTTTATTAACAATGTCTACTTTATAAATAATCTTTTTATCAGTAAAATATATGTATCCTTCAGTTGCGGCTAAAAAAAGTAAAAATTATCTTTATCAATTTTATCATTTTTCTACTTGATAAACTATTTCATCATTTTTTTATAAATATATAAAGAATCAAATTTATTTTTCTAATTTATAATAGATATTTCCATATTTATAATCAACAAATACATCCTCTATTTGTATAGAACCATCAATATTATCTAATTTAATTTCAGAAATAGTTTTATTAGTATCCAAGTTAACCTTTCTTAATAAAATATTAGTATATCGTTCATTATTTTCATTAGACGTATTAGTATAATTATATACATATATATGATTATTTTTAAGTGAATTAGCTACATAACTACCACCAACATCTAAATTACGAATATCTTTAGTTTTTTTAAATTAAATACTATATAATCGTTATCTTTTATACTATAAAAAAATAAACTTCATCATTATAAATAAAATTAAAAATTACCAGTTTTCAATTTATCACTATTTGAAATAACTTTTCTATGTTTACCATTTAAATCCATTTGATATAATTTATGATAATATACAACTTCTCCATTAAATTTCGTTATATGCCCAGAATCATAAAAGTAAATTTTATCTTTATAAATAAAAAGAAGGTTCATAGTCCCTACCTGCTCTTTCATCAGTCATATCTAAAAACTTCTTTTAAATTCATCCAAGCATTATAATGTGCTACATCATTGCCAAGAAAGTCATAGATTTTCCACCAAATAAATAACATAATAAAGGTAGGAATAAGAATATAACTTATAACATAAACAATTCTTACTGTTCTTCTTGTTTTAGAATTCATTATAGCTTTTAATTCTTTCTCTTGACGGACTTAGTAAAAATACATTACCCATATGATTGCAAGTAACATAATAGTGCCTAAGAATCCAATTATTGCTGTAAAAGAATTAAGAATAGAATGAAACATATTTTCAATTTCATAAATCGAATTATTGCCATCAGCATTAAGCCCATCTAAAATCATTGATCTTCCAAAATAGATAACTAATATTGATAATATTATTGCTATTATTAAATCTTTTTACTCTTTTTAAGATTAACAGTATCACTATCTTCATCATTAGAATTATTATTTGTAGTAATTTGCTCTTGCATATTTTGATTTGATGAATCTTGATTTTTAACTATATTTTGATTCATTTCATTTTGCACAACATTATTCTCAACATTATTATTTTCTATATTTTTGAATAGTTTCTTTTTTTCATTATTATTAACATTTTTCTACATTATTGTTTTCATCATTCATTTTACTAACCACCTATTATAAGAATATTGTACTATATAGAAGTATCTTTTTTTCAATGAATATTATTATATAACATTATAAACAAGTATTTTTAAGTATCAAACATAAAGTTTGCACTTTTTTTCACCCACTTTTTTTTCAATTTTTAAGCATTATTTCTTATTATTTATATTCAAAAATCATACTATCAAAAATCATACTTACTACAGATAAACTATCACAATAACATATAAAAAAAGTAAAGTAACATCTTTTAAGTCTTCATCTTTGATTTGTTTTTGCTTTTATATTTTCTAATTTTTTTCTTTCTATTTGATTATTTGCTGTTTCGTTCATTATTTTTTTCTCCTTCAATTTTAATTATAACATACGTTTTTTTACATTTTACTATCAAAGAAAAAAATAACTTTACTATTATTTTTTTAAATATAATATAACTAATAAAAATCTATTTGCATTCTACATTAAGAATTATACCAATTGAAATCATGCTTACTACTAATGAACTGCCACCATAACTTATGAAGGGTAAAGTGACTCCAGTAATCGAACGAGCCCTACAACTACAGATAGATTTAATAATGTCTGAAACATAAGTAAAAAAATGATAATCCAAATATTAAATATTTACCATAAAGATCATTGCAATCTATTGCTTTCTTAATTATATTATAAAATTAAAAATTATAAATAAAATTATTATTGTCAGTGCACCTATAAATCCAAATTCTTCTGTTATTATTGAAAAAATAAAATCTGTTTGAGGTTCAGGAAGATAAAAATGTTTTTGTCTTGAACCAAGAAAACCAAATCCTAAAAGTCCACCTGGGCCTATTGCATATAAACTTTGTATCATTTGAAATCCACTACCAAGCGGGTCACTCCAAGGATCTAAAAAAATGAAGTGATTCTATCCATTCTATAAGGTGCGATTAATATTAAAATAACTATACCTATTACACCTAAAACACCAAGTTTAATAAATATAGAAAAATCAGCACCACTTATAAAGATAAGTCCAATTAAAGAACAAACAATTACCATACCAGTGCCAAAATCTGGTTCTAACATAATAAGTCCAAAAAAATAACATTATCACTAAAAAAATAATGGAACAATAAACTTAAAAAGTATTTCTCTTAAGTCTATCATTATTAGATAAATATTTAGATGTAAAGATTATTAATGATAATTTAGTTATTTCACTAGGTTGAAAAACCAAATCCTAATATTCCAAACCAACTTCTACTTCCATTTCTAACACTACCTATTCCTGGTATTAAAAACTAATATAAGTAAAAATAAAAACATATAAGTAAAAAAATTTATTAGAGTGTTTTTTTATACAAATTATAATCTATTTTTAGAAAAAAACAAACATCATAAAAAAATACCAATTATTAAGAAACAAAATTGACTAATAAAAATATTTATAAGCATTTCCATATTTGAAACTAGCCCATATATAACTACTTGAATATATCATTACAATTCCTATTAAAGATAGTATTATAGTTGTAATAATTATCATCTTATTTCTTTTTAATAAAAAAATCACCTATTCATTATATAGTATGAATAAGTGATATCATTTATTATTTAAAAATGTTTTATTATTAGTATAGTTTGTTATAATTACTTCTTTTTACATTACCACGCTTTTTACCATTAGAATTAATGCTTCTTTTTTTATCTCTATCTAAATTTCTGATTTTATAATAATATTCTTCACTATGTTCTCTTTCATGTAGATTAAGTTCTCTACACATACTTTCGAATTTCTTTTTCATCTTTTTATACATTCATAAGTTCCTTATTTCAATCATTAATCACTGCTTTTTTTAGGTGCAAGTTCAAATAGTAATGCACCTCCTCCAATAAATGGTTCATAATAGGTATCAAATTCTTCTAGAACATATTCTTTTTAGTTTATCTATTATTTGTCTTTTTGCCACCAGCCCATTTCACAAATGGTTTTTACTTTTTATCATTTTCCTTTACAAACTATTTATTATTATACACAAAGCACAATAAAAAGAAGCAAATTTCTTTGCTTCTTACATCCATACTCCATAATAGATAGCTATCATACCAAGCATAAATCCTATTATTAAAAACACATTTTTTTACTATATCTGTTTCTTCCCATCCTAGTTTTTCAAAATGATGATGTATTGGTGTCATTAAAAATACTTTCTTGTGGAATTTCTTTATTGCCGTTAACTGTATTATTGAAGATAAAGCCTCTATTACAAATACTCCACCTATTACAGCAAGTGATAATTCATGTTTAGTAAGTATTGCTATAGCGGCAAGTGTTGCGCCTAGTGAAAGTGATCCAGTATCTCCCATGAATACTTTTGCTGGATGTGTATTATAAACCAAGAATCCAAGTATTGAACCTACTAATATAAAACAAAATATTGCTATTTCTTGATAACCTTCTACCCAGGTTGTTCCCCATGTAATGATACCAAAACTTAAGAATGCTATTAATGAAAGACCGCCAGCAAGACCATCAAGTCCATCCGTTAAATTAACTGCATTAGATGAACCAACGAGTAAGAACAATATAAATAATCCATAAAACCATCCCATATCTATACTTATACCAAGTGAGGTAATAGTGACATTCGCATCTCCCCCACCTTTCATATAAATATAGAAGAATACAAGAGCAATCAACACTTGAACAGCAAGCTTCTGTGGTATAGAAAGTCCTGCATTATTATGTTCTTTTATCTTTAAATAATCATCTACAAATCCAAGTAAAGCATAACTTATAAACACAAATATTATAATAAGTAAACTATGTGTTATTTCAAGACTACCCCTTAAATACAAAAATAACATCGTAATGAGTGTTGGTATTATAAATATAAGTCCTCCAAGTGTTGGAGTTCCATTTTTTTAGATGCATGTCTAAATGCAGTAAAAAGAACTTATACTCTGCTTACATTTCATTTTTCCTTAAAAAGTGGTATTAAGAAAAAAATCCTAGTATTACTGCTATAAAAAAACCTAACATTAATCCCAATATACTTTTTCGCAAGAATTAACATTTTTATCACATCCCTTACTTTTTATTATACTTTATATATTTTACTTCTCATAATAATTTTACGTTTTTTTATGTAAAGTCTATACATTATAAATTAAGAAAAAAATTCTCAAGTACTTTATTTTTATCATTACCTTTTACTTTTATACTAATATCCATATCACTCAATTTATATAAAAATATCTAATATCTCTTCTTCACTAAAGTTTCTAGTACTTTCATATAATTTCTTACCTACATATGGATTTATTGATATTTTTTTGTAACTATACTAGGTAAAGGCATACTTTTCATAAGTACTTTTATTTGATACAAATATCTAAATTGTTTACTTATCGCATCAATAATAACAGTCGCATCAGTATTATCTTTAAGTATTTTTATATGAAGTAAAACAATTACCAATATTCTTACTCATAACTGCATCTATCAAAGTGAACATTTCTTTTTTTCATTACTTTTTACTTATTGTATCTTCAACATCTTTTTATAGTAATATTTTTTTATCATCTATTTTATAAAGCATTAACTTTTTCTATCTCTTTTTAAAAGCATAATCAGCATTATTTTCACATAAACTAAGTATCTTTTTTTAACTACATCATAGCTTACATTAAATCCATTATCTTTAAGTACTTTTAGTTATAAATTCATGAGTAGTTTTATAGTCCATCTTAACTATCTCTACTACCTTACATTTTTTTCTTTTAACTTCTTAATAAGTGAATCTTTACTATCTAGCTTTTCATCTATACATTTAAATATAATAACATTTTCATTCATATTATCTATATATTTCTTTAAAGATTCTTTTTCTCTTTTTTTCTTTCATTTTTCTTAAACGTAAAAAGATGAAACTATAATAAGTTTCTTTTTCATTAAATAAATCTATATAACATACTTCTTCTAATATTTCATTTATAGATGTATTACTATAATCATATTCTATAATATTTTTTTTATATCTAAAGAGGAAATAAGTTCATTTATTCTCATTTTTTTAAAAATATTAATTTCATTACCTAAATAAACATATATCATATTTAATCCTTTATTATTACGCTTCTTATACTAGAATCTATAACAAAGTCTTTTTATTTCATTTATCTCTTTATTATTAACTAGTATCCTTTTTACCTTTTATAAGCTATTCTTAATGCTTTTTAAAAACTTCATAAAGTGAAGTATATAGTTTTACTTTTTACTATTGTACTTTTTACCATTATTTATTGTTATTATTGTGTTATCATACATATAATCTAAATGTATAGCCTTATATATAGCAAGTATTTCTTCTATACTATAGAATACACAAGTACTATCTTTAAACTTATTATTAGAATGAACTAAACATATATTCATAAATGTATTAATATATTTTTTTCATATGCACAAGTAGAATATAAATCGGCTTTTAGGAATGCATATATAACAATTCTTCATATTAAATATAGACATAAATTCATCTATAGCTTCAAGTATCTCTTCATAACATTCGTAATTAATAACCATGTCTTTAAGATCATAGTTTTTTTATTATATAAAGAATTTACTACAAGAGTAGTCTTACTATTGATTTTTTTATTAAGATTATACTTTTTGTAAAGATGCTACTATATCACTTTTTTTAACTTTATTTATATTTCTTGATGGATTTAATTTTTTTCACGTTTATCCTTGTAATCATTCATTATTACAAGTGTGTTACTTTTTTTATTATTAAATTCCATTTCTTTTTATACCAATTATTTTACCACTAACTGGACTAAATATTCCACTTCCATCATTATTAGTTCCAAGACTCATATTATGATAAACTAATTTATTTTTTTATTTAATGTAAGCAACATTCCATTATCATAAGGTATATAAATATACTCTGGTGTTAAATAAGTTATATATTCTTGTACTTGTTTTTTTCCATAATCTACTCCTACTAAAAATATTATATATTAAAAATTTAATATTTTTAAAAAGAAAAAAATATGTATGATATACTAATATTAATAATATGAGGTGTAAAAATATGAAAAAGAGAAAAATTATTATTTATGGAGTTTTTTTATTACATTATTATTTTGTTTGGTAGTATCAAGTATTTATGCTTTTTGTTACTCTTGGAAAGAAGCCAATTAGTGATATTGAAAATGAAAGTACTACAGTTCCATCTATCACTGAAGAATTTAATAGAGTCACAAGTAAATTACTTAGTAAATATGATGGTATTATTACTTATGATAAAAAAAGTACAGAAATATATGAACTTACTAGTAGTGAAAAATATATACTTGGTAGTAATGGAAAACTTTATCCAGATAAGATTAAATATATTAATAGTAATGAAGAACCTAGTGATGAAATATTAAAATTTGATAGATATGAAATAAGAAAAAATGAAGATAAAAATGATAATACATTATATTACTATTATGATAAATTAAATAAAAAAAGAGTTCAGATAGTTATAACTTTATAACACCTATTTATTATAAAAATATAAAAAAATACTCCTAGATACTTACTTTTTAAAAAGGAGATAATATTGAAATACTTGATATTAAAAACGCATAAGGTAGTTACTCTTAATAAAGACATTTCATGGTTACCTGAATTTAGTAGTGAACTATATGGATATGAAGTTATCACTAATAATGAATACGAAATAGTAATAAAAAAAGTAGCAATGATAAATATGGTATTATTAATTCCAAAGGTGAAATATTAATAGACTTTGTATATGATAATATTGTTAGTTATAAGAATGGGTTATTTATTGCTAAAATAAATGATAAATATGGTATTATTGATAAAAATAATAAAATAGTATTAAATTTTGATTATGATAGCATGTCTACTTCTGGTAATTATATTATAGTTACTAAAGGTGATAAACTTGGTGTTTTTAAATAATAAATATAAAGTTATAGTTGATTATAGTATTACAATTGATACAAGTATAGATTTTTATAATATTCCAAATAATGATATACATGGTACATATAGTTCTACTATATCAAGTGGCTCATTACTACTTATGATATATCCTAAAGGGTACGTTTTAGATGAAGGTGGTATATATAAGAAGAAAGATAGTACAGCAAAAGACATTAAAGCATATGTAATTAGTTCAAGAGGAATAGATAGAGCTTTCACTATTAATAGTAATATTGAGCCACTTTATACAGATGATAATTATGAAAAACATTGGCTACTACTACTCTATTTCTAATACAGATGGTAAAGTTACTGTTACTTTCTATGACACAGATTACTATGAATACTATAAATATACAACTAAAAAACTAATTAATTCTAGTTATAATGTTTCAGTATATATGATAAATAAAATTTGCTATATTGAAATATATTATGATGTTAGTGGTAATTATGATACTATATATTTAGATTTAATAAATTCAAGAGAGATAAAAAGAGATTGATGCTTTATATAAATATTTTTGATAATGGATATGGTTATACTTTTGAAAGACAATGTATTAAAAAAATTTATAAGAATAAAGAAGAACTTGAAAAAGTTTGAAAAATATTAAAAAGTTATTTAGGAGGATATCTATTTTTCTACAAATGATAATTCTATTATTGAACTTGAGTTTCATAAAGAAAAAAATAAACATAATAAAAACTTCACATTTGAGTGAAGTTTTTTTTTACTAATTAATTTAGTTTAGAACGAACTATTTCATTAACAGTTTTCATATCTGCTTTTACCTTTTAAAGATTGGAGTTAATTCTTTCATAATTAGACCCATATCTTTCATACTTGTAGGTTTAACTTTATCAAATACTTTATCTATTTCAGCATTAATTTCTTCTTCTGTTAATTGTTTAGGTAGATATTTACTTAATAAATCTATTTCTTTTTAATAATTTATCTACTAAGTCTTGTCTATTACCTTTCTTAAATTCTTCTATACTTTCTTTTATGAGTTTTTAACTTGTTTACTTACTATATCTATAACTATCTCATCACTACATGAATTTCTTTCCATTTTGTTATTGACTAGATACATATCAATAGCTGACTTTAATAGTCTTATAGTATTTAACGAATCTTTATCATGAGCCTTCATGGCATCTTTCATATCATTTGATATAGTTTCATATAACATAATTATCTACTCCTTTATTAATATCTTTGTTTGTTATGTTTTTTTAGCATTTCTGATAGCTTCTTTTTGCTTCTCTTCTCTTAATGCCAGGTTTAGAATATTCTTTTCTTTTTTTCATTTCAGTAGGGATTCCACTTCTTTGAACTTTCATTTTGAAACGTTTTAATGCGCCCTCGATATTTCCGTCTTTTACTTCTACGTGTGTCACTATTTCTTCCCTCCCTTCATGACTATAATTGATTATAGAACAAAAAAAGTGCCAAATTTCAAGTAAATTCTACTTATTTTTGTGATTTAATTTGACATTTTTTTATAATTTTAATGTTTTTGGTTTACCATATAGAAATTCCTTTGTTTCTTTTCTAAGTTCTTTCATCTCTTCTAAGTGCGCTGTATTTGGACTTGAATTAAAACAATTTATCTCTATGAATAACCATTGCCATTTATCATATAGGTCTCTATTTCTAGCCTGTAATTTATTTAATACTTGATGACTTTTTCTAGTAAGTAACGCTCCATTAGATACAATTGTATCGCCTTTTTTTCCTTTTTTTATTATATGATGAAAAAGTTAAAGGATTATTCTTTTTTTAATTTTAGTTCCCATCCAGTCAATATCACCAGGCTTATATATTTCAATCATTCTTTGTAGTACTTTTTGTTCTTCAATATTCATATTTCACCTCGTTGCATTATTATAATATAAATGTATTTTGTTGTCTACTAAAAATTAATCAAAAAGAAAAAGGACACCATTTAGGTATCCAATGTTAACTACTTAATTTGACTCATTACTTCAGCAGCGAAGTCATCATTTCTCTTTTCCATTCCTTCACCAACTTCATATTTAACAAGTTTTTACTAATGTAGCTTTATTATTTTTCTAAATAAGTTTTTTTACTGTTAATCCAGAATCTTTAATGAATGATTGTTCTTCTAAAACAGTTTCTTCATAGAATTTTCTAAGTCTTCCTTCAACAATTTTATCAGCGAATTCAGGTTTCTTTTACCTTCATTGATAACTTGTTCTTTGATTACAGCTTTTTCATGTTCTAAATCTTCTGCTGGTACTGATTCAATATTAATATATTGAGGTCTCATTGCTGCTGCTTGCATTGCCACATCACGAGCAACTTCTTCATTTCCACCTTCAATAATTGTTAAAGATGAAATTTTTCCTCCCATATGTAAATATGAACCAAATACTTGCGAATCAGTTTTAGTAACTTTTTCAAATCTTCTTAAAGATATTTTTTCACCTATTTTAGCAGTAGCATTAACAATTAATTCATTAATAGTTTCATTACCACATTTAGCATTTAAAGCTTCTTCCATAGAAGTTTCATTACTTTACTAAAAATAGTGTTTCCAATTTTATCTAATAATTCTTTAAATTCAGCATTTTTAGCAACGAAATCAGTTTCACTATTAAGTTCAACTACAACTGCATTGTTACCTTTAATATAAATATTAGAAAGACCTTCTGCAGCAATTCTTTCAGCTTTTTTAGCAGCCTTTGAAATACCTTTTTCTCTTAAATAATCGATTGCTTTTTCCATATCTCCATTAGTTTCAACAAGAGCCTTTTTGCAATCCATCATTCCTGCTCCAGTTTTCTCTCTTAGTTCTTTAACCATACTAGCACTAATATTCATACTTTGCCTCCTAATTTAAAGCATCAACTAATTCATCTTTTTTCATTGTTGAATATCCAGAAACACCTTTTTCTTTAGCAATTTTCTTTAATTCAGCAACGTTCATTGATGAATAATCAACTTTTTCTTCTTTTTTTAGCTTCTTTTTTTAGCTTCTTTTTTTCCTTCTTTTTTTAGTATTCTTTTTCTACTTTTTTTTAGATTCTTCTTCACTAAAATCATCAAATTCAACTACTTTAGTTTCAACTTTGATTTCTTTTTGATGGTTTTTACTGCATTTTCATCTTCAGTAACATAGTCTACTAATGGAAGTCCATTTGCTTCACAAACGGCATTAGCTAAAACACCTAAAACTACTTTAACACTTCTAACAGCGTCATCGTTTGCTGGAATTGGGAAGTCTACATCATCTGGATCACAGTTAGTATCTACAATTCCAAATACTGGAATGTGTAATTTACGAGCTTCACGAATAGCATTAGCCTCTACTCTTGGATCAACAACGATGATTGCTTTTGGTAAACGATCCATTTCACGAACTCCACCTAAAAGTTTATTTAGTCTGTCATATTCTTTTTGAATTTTAGCAACTTCTTTTTTAGGTAGTAATTCGAATTTACCATCCTTTTCCATTTTTTCGATTTCTATAAGTCTCTTGATTCTTTCTTTAATAGTTCTAAAGTTAGTAAGAGTACCTCCTAGCCATCTTTCTGTTACATAAAAACTATTACATCTAGTTGCTTCTTCGATACTAGCTTCTTTAGCTTGTTTTTTAGTACCTACGAATAGAACCTTACCACCATTTTCGCATGCTTTAAGAAGTTCAGCGTAAGCCTCTTCTATTTTTTCAACAGTTTTTTGTAAATCAATAATATGAATGTCATCTCTAGTAGTAAAAATGTATTCCTTCATTTTAGGATTCCATCTTTTTGCTTGATGTCCAAAGTGAACACCTGCTTCTAATAAATAACTTTTTTTGCAATTACTGCCATTTTTTTCATTTCTCCTTTCGTTAATTCTTCTACCTATCTTTTAATTAATATTCACTTATATTAAGCACTAGAATATTAAATCAATAAGCATGTCTTTTTTCTTAAAGCGAGTTTATTTTAGCACATTTTTAAGTAAAAAAAAAGAGTTTTGTGAAAATTCGATGGTGCTAATAGTAGAAAGTTAACTCTTTTTAAATGTGGTTGGGTATATTACGCGTGTTAGCCGATGCGGAATGCTGGTGATACTCCAATTGCCTCATTTGAATTTTGAGCATCTCTATATCCATCTTTTCTAACTGTAAATGCTTGATTATCAGTAGTATAAACTGAAGTACGCAACCACCAGTCTTGTGAAATATTGTCTTTCGCTTTGATAGATGCAGTTATGAGTAAGAAAGATTTCTTAATAAGTTTTTTACTTGTTATTATATTCATATTACTTTTTATAATAATCTCTTTAATCTTTATTGATTAAAAAAATCACCTAACTCACTTTGTAGTTAGGTAAACATATTACATGTGATACCTAGCCTCACGGGGGTCAGGTGCTTCACTAATAATAGTTTATCATAGTTTAATATATATTGTAAATATTTATCAAAAGAAAAAAAGCACTATTTCTAGTGCAATATATTTATGCTATACAAGACATATCAAACTTGAATATTGTTCCTATTAAATTTAATATTAATGGAAAGAAACAAATTACTGCTAGAATTATTGCCATCTTAACACATTTATCAAATGCTTTATTAAGAGCACTTGCATCTTTTTGAAATTACTGCTGAATTAACTTTAACATACCATTTACTATAGCAATAATAGCTCCACCTATTCTAACTACCGTGATACCAAGTTTAACAAATTCAGTAAGTGTTGGGCCAAGTATTTCACTACAACTTTGCTCTCCATCACCAAAACCAGTTATTGTTGGTGCATCAGCAAGTATATACATATTATCACTTACTTTTTCTATACTGCTTGCGTTTATATTTAAAAATTCCTATTAAAAAAATAATAATATTACCATTAAAACTTTCTTCATAATCTACCCCTTTAATGTGGTATATTATATCACTTTTTATTGCAATTTGTCAATTTACACTCTAAAGTATAATATATAGAAAAAAATCATGTCATTTATAGTATAATGTATGTAGGTGGTGTGCGTTATGAATATTACATCTATAGATAATTCTACTTATAAAAATAGAGGTATGTTTCTTGAAAATATATTGAATGATTCAAACACATATTATAATAATATTGAAAAAAATGTTTAATATATAAAAAGCCTACACCTATTAAAGTACTTAATGTTAGTTATCCTACTAACAGTTCACATTTAATAAATAAAGCAGTTTATTCTAGTATATCTACTCTTGACTATAATGGTATATATAGAGAAAAAAATATATTGAATTTGATGCGAAAGAATGTCATTCTAAAAACATCTTTTCCAGCTTAGCAATGTTAAAGAACATCAAATACTTCATATAAGAAGAGTTATTAAGCAAAAAAAGGAATTGTGTTTTTTTGATAATATTTATGAACAACGAATTTTATTTATTTAAGGGTGAAGATTTAATTAATTTTATAGATAATAATGAAAGGAAATCTATAGAATATAATTATATTAAAGAAAAAAAGGATATAAAAATAAGTGAAAGTTATACACCAAGGCTTAAGTATTTAGATGCAGTTGATAAAGCTTATTTTAATTAAAGGAAGGAATTTTTATGAAAAAAATTTAGAAAGAAAAAAAGATAATGTTGATGGTGAAAGTACTCCTAAAAAAAGAAACGTAAATTTAGATTTGGATATTGGCTACTTGTATTTATACTGACATGTGGTTTGCTTTGTTTTATTGCTGGTATTGGATTTTGTTACTATATTGTAAAGAGTGCACCAGAGTTTGATAAAAAAATAATATGTTTGAGAAAAGAATCAACAAGAATATTTGATACTGATGGAAATTTATATGCTACTCTTGGTAGTGAAAAAAGAGAAAAAGTTACTTATGATGAACTTCCTCAAGTATTAATTGATGCGATTATAGCAACGGAAGATTCAAGATTCTTTCAACATAATGGATTTGATGCTCCTAGATTTTTTTGAAGGCTTCAATTAGTCAAGTACTTGGTCGTGGAGGTGGTGGTGCTTCTACCCTAACAATGCAACTTTCAAAATTAGAATATACAGATTTTGAAGATCAAGGTATAAAAGGTATCATAAGAAAGTTTACTGATATATATATGTCAGTATTCAAGATTGAAAGAAACCATTTACTAAATATGAAATACTTGAATATTATGTAAATACTCCTTGTATGGGAGGTAATATTTATGGAGTTCAACAAGCAAGTCAATATTACTTTGGTAAAGATGTTGGTGATATTAATTTAGTTGAAGCTGCAATGATTGCTGGTATGTTTCAATCACCTAATGGATATAATGCTTATATAAATCCCAATGATGCAAATGCTAGAAAAAATACTGTTCTTTACTTAATGAAAAAGACATGGATATATAACAGAAGATGAATATAAAGCAGGTACATCTGTTGAGATAAAGGATTTCTTGGATGAAGGTGTATCAAGTACAAATGAATATATTGGATTTATTGATACAGTTGTTGCTGATGTAATTGAGATGACTGGTCATAACCCATATGATGTTCCGATGGATATATATACAACAATGAGAAAAGATAAACAAGATGCTATAAATAATTTTTATAAAACTTATAAATTTAAAGATGATAAAATTCAAGTTGGTGTAGCTGTTGTTGATGTTAAAACTGGCGCATTGATTGCTGTTGGTGCTGGTAGAAATAAGAAAGGTGCTAATACTCTTAACCTTGCTACATTCGATTATCAAACTAAGAGACACCCTGGTAGTACAATTAAACCTATTCTTGATTATGGACCTGCGATAGAATATGAAAACTTAAGTACTTATGGACCATTTATTGATGAAAAGACTCCTTATGGTAGTGGACACATGAGAAATTTTAATGGTAAATACAAGGGATTTATGACAATGAAAGATTGTTTAAAGAATTCAGTTAATACATGTGCTTTACAAGCGTTTAATATGACTACTAATGAACAAAAAATGGAATTTATGACAAACCTTGGTGTACAGCCTGAAGAAGGTATTACTAAACTTCCACAATCATATTCAGTTGGTGCATTTAATACTGCTACTCCTGAAATACTAGCTGGTGCCTATGCTGCATTTGGTAATGGTGGATATTATACTAAGCCTTATTCTTTTACTAAGATTGTATATCGTGAAAGTGAAGAAGAATATACTCCTGATATTGAAAGAAAAAGAGTTATGAAAGAGCAAACGGCTTACATATTATCAACTGTATTAACTGGGGTTACTACTTCAAGACTTAAAGTAAAGGGCACACAAGTTGCTACTAAAACTGGTACAAGTTCATATGATACAGCACTTCTTAAAACTTATGGACTTTCTAGTTCAGTAATACCAGATTCATGGACATCAAGTTATACAACTGATTATGCTATGGCAATATGGTATGGTTATCCAGAGGGTCTTACAAAAAACAATGTTAAAAATAAATATTATATGAGAATGGATCATGCTAGTAATGAAAGATTAAAAATACAAGCTGCTCTTGGAAATAAAATATATGAAAAGAATGCTAAATTTAAAAATCCAGGTGGACTTACTACTGCAGAAGTTGAACTTGAAACAATACCTGCTCAAAAACCAAGTGCTTATACACCAAGTAAACTTAAAAATTTTATCTTTATAAGTGGTACAGAACCTAGTGAAGTTTCAAATAGATTTTCTAAGCTTACTGATCCTACTCCTGGAACATATTCAATAACTGGTAAGAGATTGACAGTTAGTTGGAATTCTCCTGGTACTCCTGATGCGATTAGTGAAACATATTTAACTGATTATTTCAATAAAGGATATACAATATGGGCTGAAGATTATTTGAAAAAGAGAATTAGTTATAATAATTCTAATATTGGAGAATTTGGATTTGCTGTTTACTTAACTTCAGGTACAAATTCTACGTATGTTGGATTTACTAAAAGATACTTCAATGGAAATAGATTTAAATAAATATCGTGGAACATTTGATGGAGTTATTATTAAAAAGTATGTATTCTATATTTAAAAAAATAATGCTTCTGATGGAATTAAGATTTCATTTAATGTTACTGGTAACGAAGATAAAATATTTGATGTTTCAATAAGTAATTCTACAAAGACACTTAATTTAAATGATAAATATAGTTATCTTGATAGTTCTTCAGTAAGTGCAATTATGTTAGATGGTATTGATGTTAAAAATGTAGTTAGTGGTTTAACTGTTAGTTACACTTCAATAAGTGGTGATGGGGGCCCTACAATTGATAATTTTACAGCTACTGCTGGTACTTATAAAATCACTTATACTGTCACTTTCAAATATGAAGGAAAAACGTATGGTAAGAAAGTTACACAGATTGTAACCGTGAAGTAAATATTATTATGATATCAGTGAAAAAAAGATGAGTTTGATATGGTTCATCTCTTTTTAATATTGTTTTAGTAATAATTATTATTAAATATACATTTATTTTTATAATTAATATATCTTCATTTACGCCTTTTTTTGATTTGATAATTTGATGATTTTGTTTGTTTGCATTATTTTTATGATTGATATGAATTTAATTTTTTTATTTTGATAAATTTTTTTATGTTTTATATTATTTTTATTATTTGTTGTCTATTTTTTTTCTTGTATTTACATATTTGTTTTTAAATTACAATTATTGCATTTTTGGATTTTTTTACTTGTACATATATATCTTCCAAATAAAAACCATTTGTGAATTTATTCTATTCCATGTGTTTTTCGTCAAAATATTTTTTTAAGTTTGGTTTCTGTTTTTTTAAGACATCATCTTTTTCAGTAGTTATTCCAAATCTTTTTTTGATATTCTATATACGTGCGTATCTACTGCGAAAGAAGGAACATCAAATAATTCTTCTAGTACTACACTTGCAGTTTTTTTCTACCTACTCCACTTAAACTTTCTAAAAAAATTCTCTATCATTAGGGACATAGCCTATTTATTTGATTTTTGTGTTACTATTTCTTTAAAAATATTTAGACTTCGTTTTATGAAATCCTATTCTTATTATGTAATTATGTATTTCTTCTATAGTTAAAGTGTCTAACTTATCAAGTGTATCATATTTTTTTGTATAGTTCTTTTTGTTACTATGTTTACGCTTTTTATCTGTAGTTTGAGCAGATAACATTACTGATAGTAATAATTCATAATCTTTAGTATATTCAAGTTCACATTTTGGATTTATAAATAGTTCATCTAAATAATTTATTATTTTTTCTTTATTCATTTTTCATCAAACCATTCGAAATCTAATATGTCTTCTTCATGTATATCTTGTTTATTGTCTTCTTTTTATCTTATTTTTTTTATGCCTTTTTTTTAGTCCATTCATATATTATTTTATCAATGTATTTAAAGTTCCTAACGTTGTTTAACACTGCTTCTTTTAGGGCTTTTTTGATGGTATCTTCTTCTACTCCTTTTTCTAGCCATTTATTTATCATTTCATATTCGAAACTACTTAATGTACGACCAAGTTCACTTTCAAACATAGTATATATGTCTTTTGATTCTATTTTATCAGTTTTCTTATTAAGAGCAAGTCTATCATATAGTGGATCTAGTTTTTATTTGTTCAATCACTTCTCCATTATTATTTGTAACAACCATTTCGATATATTTTTTTATTAATGAGACTTGTAAATGTATTGAAGATTTTTTTCTTCATCAAAGCCTAGTTTTTTTCTTTAATATCATCTGTGTTTAAGAATGAACTTATGTTAATGAAATATAGTACAAGTAAAAACTCTTCTAATGTGATATCAATTGTGCTTATGCATTTGACTATATTAGAATTGATGACGAAGTCTCTACTTGTAAAAATATTTCTTAAATCACTCATATCTATTATTTACTATAAACCTTTCTATTTCATCATGATCATTTAATAGAGTGCCTGTTATTATTGCTTTCTCTATTTTTGAACATTGTTTTTGTGTTTTTTTGATATTCCAACTAGTGTTGAAATTTCATATATATCAAAAATTTATATCTATTATACTATGTAATTTTTGCAATTTCTAGTATTTTTTTCACTTTTGAATCGATATTTAGAAGTGAGGCTGCATTTTTTTATAATGTCTTCATTGTAATCTTTTTACATTTTTTTTATTGTGATATCGCCATTTGATACTAGTTTATTTATATATTTGATATTGTATATTTCTTTTCGTGTAAGTGGAAGTTTTGTACTTAATTGAGACCATACTCCATAGTAGTTGTATGTTGGTTGAATATTGGTAAATTCTATATTTAAATATTTATTTAGTTTGAATTTTTTTGTACGATATCGAAGAATTTTTATATAGTCTCCATTTGCGAATATTTTATCTAGTTCTTTTTTTTGATATATTCTTTTTGGTATTTGATTTAGATATTTACCATTCTTTTTTTAGAAATTCTTCTATGTCTTTTGATAGTGTGAAATCTAGTGTGCATGCAAAACGGATGGCTCTTATAATACGTGTTTTGTCTTCTTTTTAATCTTGTTTCTGTATCACCTACTACTTTTTATAATCTTTTTTTGTCTAAGTCTTTTTTTAGCATGCATTAAGTCTATTAATTTTTCCATCTTTGTCTATGGCTAATGTGTTTATTGTAAAATCTCTTCTTTTTAAGTCTTCTTTTAATGTTTTTGCGTATTCTATTTTACAAGGTTTATTATTTTTATATTTTAATTCTTTTTCTATATGATGTTATGTCATATGTGTAGTCTTGTTCTTTTATGTGGTAGCTATAGTAGTTTGGATAAGACTTTCCTTTTCCTTTAAATATTCTTTCTATGTCTTCTATTTTTGCATTTGTACATATATCTATGTCTTTTTGATTCACATGAAAGAAGGTAGTCTCGAACGTAGCCACCCACTATGAAACATTCATATCCATTTTTTGTTAATTTTTCTATTATATTATTCATATTTATATTATAAAAACATTTTATCAAAATAAAAAAAGCCATTAACGGGCTCTTTTTATAATTAATTTAAAGCGTCTTTTAACTTGCTTCCAGCTTTGAAAGTAGCAGCAACCTTTGCAGGAATTTTAATAGTTTCCTTTGTAGCAGGATTGATACCTTCTCTTGCAGGTCTTTTCTTAGCTGCAAAAGTTCCAAAACCAACTAATGAAACTTTTCCATCCTTTTTAAGACCAGCAGTAACGCCTTCGATTGTAGCTTCTAATGCTCTTTGTGCATCAGCTTTAGTTAATCCGGCTTTAGCAGCAACGAATTCTACTAATTCAGTTTTACTCATCGTAAATTACCTCCCATTTTTTCTATTAGCACTGTATATATTCTTCATACAATGCTTACATATTAATTGTAGCATAACTCACTAAAAATGCAAGCAATTTGATAAAATTTTTACATTGAGTTACTAAAAAAGTAAAATTTTCGCTAATTTCAGCTACTTTCTGCTTCACAGACACTCTAATGAGTCTTCTCTGCAGACTTAAATTCCGATAATTGATACCGTACACAGTTTATTACTTTTTAATATTTTTTTGATTATTATATATTATTTTTTTTATTTTTTTCTTTATATATTTGCAGTCAGGATAATTTGAACATGATATAAATTTTTCCCAGTATCTTCCTACTCTTTCAATTAACTTATTTCCACATTCCGGACATATCTCATTTAATTCTTTTTGGTTCTTCCTGCTTAATATATTTACATTTTGGGTAATTTGAACAGGCTGTGAATTCACCACGTTTACCTTTTTCTTATTACTAGCATACTTCCACAATTTGGACAAGTTTCTCCTGTTTCTTTTGGGTTTTTTTCTTTTTTTCTTCGTGTTTAATATATTTACATTCAGGATAATTTGAACAAGCAGTAAACTCGCCATATTTTCCTTTTCTTAATACTAGTGCATTTCCACACAAAGGACAAGTTTCACCAGTCTCTTTAGGACCAACTTTTTCCATTTCTTTAAACGCTTTATTTAATAGAGGCTCAAAATCTTTATAAAATTCATCAACAACAGTATCCCATTTCATTTTTCCTTCAGCAACTTCATCTAGTTCTTTTTCCATGTTGGCCGTGTAATCAACATTGATAATTCCAGAGAAAAATTCTTGAAGTTTATCTGTAACTATAATACCTGTTTTCGGTTGGATAGAATTTTTTTATCTTTAAGTTCAACATATTCTCTATCCTTTAAAAATTTTTTTATTATAGTAGCATAAGTACTTGGCCTACCAATCCCTAATTTTTCAAGTTCAGCAATTAATTTTGCTTCTGTGAATCTTGGCTTTGGTTCTGTAAAATGTTGTATTTTTGATACTTTGTCTGATACGATAACTGAAGACATATAGTTTGCAAAATCTGGAAGTACAGTATCTTCTATATCTTCGTAATCTTTATAAACTTTTTAAATAGCCATCGAAGACATATACCTGGCCAGTTGCATGAAATATATAAGCATTATTTTCTAAATCTACGCTTGTGGATTCAACTTTAGCATCAGCCATTAGAGATGCAAGTGTTCTTATATATATTAAATTATATAACTTGTATTCATCTGTTTTTAAATATTTTTTGATGCTTTCTGGTGTTCTATCAATGCTTGTTGGTCTAATTGCTTCATGTGCATCTTGAACGTTTTCATTCTTTTTTTAGAAGACTTAGCATACCCAGCATAATCTTTTGCCATAATTATTTTTTTGATATATCTTTCTGTCTCAGATACAAATAAATCAGAAAGTCTAATTGAATCAGTTCTCATATATGAAATAAGACCAACTGTTTCAGTGCCTATATTGATTCCTTCATATAGTTTTTGAGCAATACTCATAGTTTTTGAGGCTGGGAATCCTAGACGAGTTGATGCCATTTGAGTAAGCGTACTTGTTGTAAATGGTAACTTACTTTGTTTATTTTTTAATTTTTTATCAACATTTACGATATTATAAGCATTTGATAATTTATTTATAATTTCATCTGCTTCAACTTTACTATTGATTTCTATATCTTTTCCTTTATATTTTTTTAGTTCGGCTTTGAAAAATCTTTGAAATCTGTTTCAATTGTATAATATTCTTTTTGGGGTGAATGCTTCAATTTCTCTTTCTCTATCAACAATTAATTTTAAAGCGACACTTTGTACTCTACCTGCACTTTTACCTTCAGTTTTATTTTGCATTAATCTACTCAATCTAAATCCGATTATTTTATCAAGCATAAGTCTTGATTCTTGACTATGAACAAGATTAGCATCTATTTTTTTCTTGGATGTTTAAATGATTCAAGTATTGCTGGTTTTTGTTATTTCGTTAAAAAAACTACTCTTTCATAATTGTTATCTTTTTATATTAAGAGCCTCTTTTTAAATGCCAACTTATTGCTTCTCCTTCACTGGTCTGGATCGGTTGCGAGTATAACATTATCACAATCTTTGATTGCTGATTTTAACTCTTTTACGACTTTGCTTTTTTTCTTTAAGAATAACGTAATTAGGTTTATAACCATTTTCAAGATCAATGCCAAGCCCAAACTTACCAGTATTTGATAAATTTCTTATATGACCTTTACTTGATAATACCTTATAATCACTGCCTAGATATTTTTCAATTGTTTTACTTTTACTAGGGCTTTCTACTATAACAAGATTCTTCATATTTCTCCTTTTCTATTTCTTCTCACAAAAATAATATTAACATTAATATTTTATT
This sequence comes from Clostridium sp., assembly GCA_022010095.1. GTDB lineage: Bacteria > Bacillota_I > Bacilli_A > RF39 > UBA660 > CAG-1000. The sequence continues at coordinate 146,069 of CP091739.1, read as the reverse complement.
TGTCAAGAAATTATTTCTTTTGCCTCTACTAATTATATATACGAAAAGTTTTGGAAACACTACTTTTTTTTAAAAAGCATTAAAAAAAGTAGAACTAAATCTACTTTCTTCTAAAAATAATTATATTATAAACATTCTACATAGGTATCATTTAAGCATCTTATTGTACATAAGCAATTACAATCCATTGTGAAAATTGAATCTGTACTTACATATGGATAAAGTGAAGTTGTATCAGGGTTTGCAGCTAGAACTCTAAATGTACAGCAGCATCCATCTACTTTTTCAACTCTAAATACTGAACTAGTTGTATCTGTTTCTGTTCTACTTACAGGCATACTCCAAGGTGTGCCATTTCCACAGCAAGTATATAACATAATTGGACGAGTGTTGCATATTACACAATTAGTGCCGCCACCTAAAGCAGGTCTATCACATGAAAGTAAGCAATTATCAGGGCAAGCATTAGACTGTAATACATTAATAACTTGTAATATTTCCATTATGCAGTTATCACATTTATTGCAATTGTTTTCATTATTATTACACATATAATCCACTCCTTTATTTCTATTCATTAATATGGTATGAATTATATTTATTTTTTTAGTTACATTATTTACCTATTATTTAGTATATATTGGTGTTAAATTCTTATATTTATTTGGTACATTTAGTACTGTTACTAGTTTATTATTTTTTTAATTATATATATGTAGTTGTTATAAACTGTTATTTTTATGTTTATTTTTTTATGTGCTAAATAGTCTAGGAATTTTCTAAAGTCGCCATCGTATTGATAGTTATAATTTCCTTTCATTCTTGCTTGTTTGTAGTTATATCTTGTATTTCTTACACCTACTCTTTCTTTAATTCTTTTTCTTTCCGTGTTTAGTTACTATTCTTTTTCATTCTTTTTTTAATACCCCATTCTTTTTAATTTTTACTTATAATTTCATCTTTATTAAATAATAGTATATCTTGTGGATTGTTGCTTATATCATATAGGATGTCACATAGTTTATCAATGCTGTAATCATATTTAAAATGTCTTGCTGATTCTAGCCATAGTTCATTTAATATGTTTATTAATTTATAAGCGTTATCATGAGAATTAAATACCATTATTAATGAATCATATTCATATAATCTTGTGATGTTTAATCTACCAAGTTTATTTCTTAATTCATTTAGTTCATCTTTATTTAGAATTTCTTTTGTGTTGTGTTTCTGGTGCTTCTTCAAAAAAATGTATTTATAATTTTATTTTTTTAATATTATTTAATACTTTTATCATTTTAATATTCCTTTTTAATAAACTTCTTTTTAATATTTCTATCATACTCAAATTATAAATTTTATTGCCTTTCACTTTGCAAACATTAATAAGTTTTTTTGCATAAATTATTGATATCGCAATTTACTTTTTAACTCTTTTTTTCTGTAAATATGATAAGGTAAGTTAATATTCCAGTTAATTTATATGATAATTCTTTATCTTTTGTTTCATTCATAAGTTTTGAAAATGCATACAGACTAGTGATACTTGATTTTCCTACTTGGTTGTATAGTTTTAAAAAAATTCTTCTTTTGATAATTCATTCTCTTTTTGTATCAAATAATGTCTCACCATTAATAATGAGTTTCAATAATGTTTTTTTCCTTTCTTATTGTTATCATATTCTTTTGAAATTAAATTATCTTTAATGTTTCTTTTTTTTCCATTATGCTTCCTCCCTTTGATGGCATAAGTATAACATGCGTTTTTTTCATATCTTGTGTTTTTTTAAAAAAGATTTAGAGAAAAAAAGCACAAAAATGTGATTTTACTTTACATACTTTACATAGAATTACGTATAAAATGTGATTTTTTTCACTCATTTTAAGGTTCTTTGATTGCTGTTTTCTGGTTCTTCTTGTGTTTTTTTCTATCTCTAAACTTCTAATCAATTCTAAAAATATTTTCTATAGATTCATCTATGCTTAATTCAAATTGTATATTACCTTTTAAATAAACCAGTTTGTATTAATGATTTAATTGATAATATAATTGATTTCTTTAAATCATTAAAGTAACTATCTTTTTAGTCTATTAGAATCTATTTCTTTTATATTTTCTTTTTACTTCAAGTGTATAAATAGTAGCAAAAATTTCTTAATATTTTTTTCTTTGTTCAAGAATACTATAGCTATCTTTTTGTCTTTAAGAATAACTCCATTAGTTTATCTAAATCATCTAATGTTATTGATGTTTTTTTCTTGTGTTTTTTTCTATAAAAATGTGATAAGTATTCTTTCTTTAATTCATCTAATTTTTTTCTGTTAAAGATGTATTTTCTCCTTTTTGTAAACATTAGTTCAAATTCTAGTCTTGCTTCTAGTGATATTATTGATGTTTCTGATACTCTTTTATTTTGCATGATATCTACACTATTTAATGCACGTTCATATTCTTCACTATAGTATTTACTTCTTTCTGGATTAATGCTTTCTAATCTACTAATCATGTATTCTATATTTTCCATGCTTATTGTAAGCGTATTTTGACTTTGTCTTTCTGTTTTAGTTTTTCTATTTTTTGATATTTCAGTGACTTCTACTTCTTCACTTAAGACATTTTTATTTGATTCATATACTATTCTATCTATTCTTTTTTGGTTTTTTTTATATTCTCCAAAAAACATTCTATCGTATTTATTTAAATATTCATCTAAATCATTTTTATCAGCTACTTCTTCAAACATCATGACTGAATATATTTTCTCATAGTTTGGATGTCTATATTCTGCATCCATTTTAATTGTGAATGTTGATGCATTTGGGCATGTTGGGATATTAGTAATCGTATATTTCATAAATTCAGTATATTTATCACTTATTGGAAATAGTTTTTCCACTCAATAGTTCTCTTGCATATATATTTCCTTCTTGATCTTCTACTTTTTTTCATACATTAAATCTAATATAACATCATTTTTCATATATAGTTAGTTTTACACCTTTTAAATGCATTATTTAATGATGCGATTGTTTGTGGAGATGTTATTTCTATTTTACTTTTTTTCTATTAAAAAGTTCTAAGTGCTTCTTTGGATAAGCTTTTGTATTGTTTCACATACGTCTGTATCTGAAATTCTTTTTCCATCCAATTCTACTATTCTGTATCCATATCCTTGTAGTGCTACGTCTACACTAGGATAATCTGTAGCATCAGCACAAGATATTAAACATCCTTTAAAATATTGCTTCATATTAATCACCTTTGAGTGATATTATATATTATTTTAGAATAAAAAGAAAAAGAACTTTTTATAGTCCACTACATAACTAATTCAAGTCCTTTTGCATCTTTTAATGACATTTTCTTAAATTCTAAGTTTTTAATTAAATTTAGTATTTCTTCTGTATTTTCAGTATCTGTCAGCTCTGTTATTATATTATCTTTAACATATCCACTTTCTACTAAAGCATTTATAAATAATAATATAGATTTTTTTTAAATCTTCAAAAATAGCTATCTTGTAGTCTTTCAACAGTTACTTCGCTTTCATTTTCTTTTAACTTCTAAAGCATAAAGACTAGCAAAGTTTCTTAATATTTTTTTCTTTGTTCTAAAAATACTATAGCTATCTTTTTGTTTTTTTAAGAATAGTTCCATTAGTTTATCTAAATCATCAAGCGTTATTGATGTTTTTATTTTTGCGTTTCACTCACAAAAATGTGATAAATATTCTCTTTTTAAATCTTCTATTTTATCTGCTAAAGATGTATTTTCTCCTTTTGAAAACATTAATTCAAACTCAAGTTTTGCTTCTAATGCGATTAATGTTGCTTCCGATACCATTTTATTTTGCATAATATCTTCTATATTTAATGCATGATCATATTCTTCACTAAATTCTTTTGCTTTTGCTGGATTAACTTTTTTTAGTTTTTGTATTAAATATTCAATGTTTTCCATACATTTTGTAGTAATATTTTGAATTTCTCTTTTTCTTTTTTTCTTTCTTTTTTTAGGCTTAATAGGATACACTTCTACTTCACTATCAAGAGTATTTGACATGGAATCTTCTCTTATTTTTCTTAAAAATTTTTCTTTTGCTTTTTGAAGTCTAAATCCACCATCAAATTGTGTTTTATAATCTTCCACATCTTTTGGTGAAGCAATTTTATAATCAGTAACAATTTTTTCTATTCTAGCATAATTAACATGATTAGAATCTGAAGAAATAGCAAGATCACAATAATCAGCAATGCTTCCATTGGTTACTAATCTTTTAATAGTGTACACCTTTGTTTCAATAGTTCCATCACATTCGATTGGAAATAGAGAACCAGTTAATAATTCTTTGGCGTATACATTTCCTTCTTGATCTTCTACTCTTTCATATATTATTTCTTCATAAGTACTATTGGCACTATAATAATGTTGTGTATTAGAATATTCTTTATTTAATATTTTGATTATTTCTTCATCATCAATTTGAAATGTTTCATATTCAGTTATTTTATTGGATAAAGATTTTAAATAATCTGTTAATATATTTCGATCTTCACTATCTATATTAGCAAAATCTTTATCATTTATTTTTGTTGAAAAATGTGCCATAACGATATACTAGTCTTACATCTACTGGTTTTATTGCTTTCTTTGGTATTACTCTTCCTTTATATAACATAAAAAAATCACCTTTTAAGTAGTATTATATATCATTTTTTTATGCAAAAAGAAAAAGAACTATTACTAGTTCTCATAAACACTAACTTGTTTTTTAGTCTTTTTCCTTTTCTTTCAAACTTTACATTTCCGCTAACTTTAGCATATAAAGTATGATCTTTTACCCATTCCTACATTGTTACCTGGATAAATTTTAGTTCCTCTTTGACGATAAATTATTGCGCCAGCTTTAGCAACTTGTCCGTCGCTTAACTTAGCACCTAATCTACGACCAGCAGAATCTCTACCATTCTTTGTAGAACCAACACCTTTTTTAGATGCGAATAATTGTATATTTAACTTCATTTTAAACATGGTTTTCCTCCTTAACTTTAATATTTTTATCATAATTTTCTTTTAGTTCCTTCATCATTTGAACTAAATTGTTAAGTAAGCCATTTGTTATATTATCTTTCTTGATATTAATAATTTCTAAATCATTAGTATCAGTATAACTAATAGCATCTTTGTCAAACTCAAGTATTGCATTTATAGTAGTAATAATCATAGTACTAAAAGATGCACAAACTATATCTTTTCCATCTCTTGAATAATTCGCATGACCATTACAATGAATACTTTCGATAACATTATTCTTTTTAGTAATTCTTACTTTAATCATTACTTAGTAATAGATTTGATAAGAATTTTAGTATAAGGTTGTCTATGTCCTTGAGTTTTTCTATATTTTTTCTTTGGTTTATATTTAAACACAAGTACTTTCTTTTGTTTACCATGTTTTAATACTTTAGCAACAACTTTAGCACCCTTAACAGTAGGAGTTCCTACCTTACCATCAACATATAAAACTTCATCAAAAACAACTTCTGATTCTACTTCATTGTCTAGTTTTCAACATATAGTTCTTGTCCTTCTTCAACCATATATTGTTTTCCACCAGTTACGAATATTGCTTTCATTTTATTCCTCCTTCAATAAGACTCGCTCTTAAGGTAAGAATTTTTCATCTTTTAAATAACCTTTTCAATGCGGTTGTAGAGAAAGATTTCTACAAACATGGATATTTTAGCATAAATACGTAGTTCTGTCAAATAATTTCTTTAAGTATTTCTTCTCTAACATATTATTTATTATGTGATAATTATCTCTTTTTAAATTATTTATATTCTTAATTATTTTTTTATCTTTTTGAAATTGTAATTATTTAGATATCTTTCTAATAAGAATTTATTATATTTGTATTTTTAGATTATTTATTTCTAAGATGATACATTTTATTAAAAAAATAATGTTAAAAAAGTAATCCTAAATATGTTCTTTTTGATAATAAAAAAATATTATAGTAAAAAAATGATTGAAATTATTATTGATATTTTAAATGAAAGTTTATATGGAAATATTTTATCGAGTATGATATTTAGTAGTTTTCCTCCATCAAGTGGAAGTATTGGAAGAAAAATTATATGATACGAGTAATTTATTTATATTATTAATTATATTATAGGTATGATATGTTACATAGTTATTTTGATATAGAATGAGTATTAAATAAACAAAAACATAATTGAAATGTGATACCACCTATTAAAGTAAAAAAAGTTCTTTATTTACGCTTACATTTAAGTCTTCATTATAATTAGTTATACCACCAAATGGATATATTACTATTTCACTATATTTAAAGTTTACTATTTTTACTAAAGATATAGTGTCCACTTTCATGAATAAATATTATCAATAAAAAAAGATATACATATTCAAAATATCCACTTAAAAAAATGATAAAAATGAATATATATGTTGTATTATGTATATTAATTTTCATCTATATTAACTGGTTTATTGTCTTTTTAAAAAGAACATAATAATATTCACTATCAGCTGTACCTATTATTTCACCAGATTCAATATAGTCATAAAGTTTAACTGATTCTTTTACATTTCCATACCAAGCATAATAACCATTGCTTTGTTGAATTATTATTGTATTGTTATAACCATCTTTATTACCTATGAATGTAACTATTCCACTATCTTTTTAGATATATATTTTTCACTTTCACCTACCATATATTTAATACCATCTTTATATTTTTTTCATGCTTTTGTTTCTTCTTTAAATACTTTTTCTTGTATCATTATTTTTTTAAATACATCTGTTGTCTTATTCATAAACTTATTTATAAAGCTAAAAATCTATCGTACTATTTAATACTTTATTAGTAACGAAATCTCTAAATTTAGGTGAATAATTACTTATAATAACAACTAACATTGTAAAAAAATAACTATTGTAAATAGTTTACTCATGAATGTTTTAAATATACTTTTTACTGCCTGTTTCTTTTTTTATTATTTTTTTATATTCTTCGTATGTCATATTAAATTATATAATGTTTATTCTTTTTTTATGCATATTTTCATAGAAACTATAATAGTTATCTTTACCAATTATTATATGATCAAGAAGTGGTATAGCCATAATACTTCCTATTTCAAATAGTTTATTAGTAAGGTCTATATCTTCATTTGATGGTGTCGTGTTATTTGATGGATGGTTATGTATCACTATTATTGAGTGAGCACTTTCTAAAAATGCATGTTTAAATATTTCTCTTGGATGAACTACAGATGTATTAATAGTACCTTTTAAATAATAATTTATAAGATATTAATTCCATTTTAGGATTAAGATATAGAGCATAAAAGTTTTCTTGTGTTTCATTTATGAATAAGTCTTTAAATGTATCGAATATAAGTGTTGAATTATTAAGTTTTATTTTATCTTTTATGTTTGTGTAATAAACTCGTTTTCCAAGTTCTAAAGAAGCTAATAGTTCTATTGCTTTTTACACTGCCTATTCCTTTTAATTTTTAATAAGTTTATTATATGTAATATCTCTTAAATTAGTTATATCATGTATTTCTTTTTAATAATGTTCTTGATAAATCTTTTTACTGATATATTTTTTTAGTACCTGTTTTTTTAATATTATTGAAAGTAATTCTTCATTTGATAAAGAAGATGCTCCTGCGTTTAATAATCTTTCTCTTGGTCTTTCACTTTTTGATTATGTCTTTTTATCATGAAAAAAATATTCCCCCTATTATTTATATACGAGGAATATTTATAATACACTACCTATTTTTTTAAAAATTTCTATTACATTATGAAGATTGTCTGCTTTGATAAGTTCAATATCATAATTGTTTTTTTTCTTTTTAATTTTTAATGCTTCTTCATAGTTACCACTTGGTACGATAAATACTTTTGCTTTATTTTTAACAGCACCTTTTAGTTTATATTTAACTCCATCTATATCGCCTACAGTTCCATCTGCTTCTATACTACCAGTTCCAGCGATAATGTCTCCTTTAGTGATGTCATAGTCAGTAATTCTATTATATATTTCAAGAGCACACATAAGACCTCTTGATGAACCACTTTCATTATTTTTTTTAAATACATATGTTACTTCTTCTTTTGGTAGATACATTTTTTTAAGTACTGCTAGATATATACCAATTGTTAAATCACCATTTTTTTATCTTTCTTTAATATTGCATAACAATCTTTTTTTCTTTATTATTTCTAAGTACTTTTTATATTTAATCTATCATTTTCATTATATTTTTTTCTTTTTTTCTTGTTTTAATGTTTCATAACTATCTATTTTAACACCATTAATTTCTTTTTATAGTATCTCCTACTTTTTAGATCATTATTATCTTTATCAACAATGTACGTTACTTTTTAAATCAACACTATTAACTATATATGGTTTATTTGCTTCTTCATATGCAGCAATAATAGCATTATAACTTGTTTCTTCTAAATATATCTTATTACGAAGATTAACTTCATCCATACTTTCATTATCAACTTTAACTTCACTTGCTGGTACTAAGTCCCATGAAGGTATCACATAAGAAAGAAGCACTACTGGTAATATTCCACTTCTTGATGTAACATACGTTAAATTGAAACTACCTTCTTCTGTGTATCTATTATTAGTTTCAATTCTATCATTTAAATTAATAAGTCCACCTGGTGAATATACATTATAATCTAACTTTATAAAAAAAGTTGAAATTATTAATATAAGTACTATATAAGATTTATAATTATTTTTTTATATCATTTTTTTATATAATTTAATATCTTTTTTTATCATATTTTTTTCTCCCATTATTAATAGTATATCACATATAAGGAAATTAAATGAAAAAAATTTAAATATGTTATACTTACTATAATTTTTTTATTATATTTATTATTAATATTGATATTGTTATTGCTTCTGTAAAGAATGCATCAATTATATTTTTTTTAATAAGGTTTTTTTGTGAGTATTTTTCCATTTATTATACTTAGTGATATATTATATTATTATAATTATCATTTATTCTTAAAAAGATAATATTGGTGCATTTATATCAAAAATATTTAATATTAGTAGTAAGTCTAGTAGTATATTTTTACTATGTTTATTTACTAGTCATCCAGGAAATGCAATATACATTAAGAATATGCTTGATAATAATGAAATTAGTTTAAATGATGCTTCTAATTTGCTTTTGTTATACATATTTTTCCATCTATTGCTTTTTGTTATTGGAACAATTGGAATAAGTTTATATGGTAGTTATAGATTTGGATTATATCTATATTTAATATGCCTAATAAATAATATTTTTAATTGGAATATTTTTTTAAGAAATAAGAATGATAATATTGATAGTGATGTTGTTATTAATAATAATTCTAATATTTTTTTGATGTTATTTCTAGTTCTATAATAAAAAGGTATTAATACTTCATTTATCATTCTTGGAACTCTTATTATATTTACTATTATTATTAATTTGATTCTTAAATATATAAATATTAATTCATATATGATTGGTATTTTTTTAGTGGTATTTTAGAACTAACTAGTGGTGTTATTAAGATAAGTGATATAAGTAGTAGTATCAATATAAAGTTTCTTTTTAACAACTCTTATTTTTATGTTTTAGTAGTCTATCTATATTATTTCAAAGTTTTTACTATACTAAGTAAATATAAAATAAATATTAAAAAAATATTAATCGTTAAATTAATATTTTCTATTATAGGTACGTTTATTATGTATTTAATTACTTTAATTTAAATGTTAATGTTGAAGGCTTATATGATGGACTAAGTGCATTAAATTTACTTACTTCACTACTATTTCTAGCATATCCTATAGTAGCACTTGCATTACCAAAAATATAATTCATATTTGTTACCTTACTTGTATTAAAACTGCTTAAATCAAGAATAGAAACCTTTGTGGCATAAAATGTCGAAGACATATTAGTAACATTACTTGTATCAAGTTTATCAAGTCCAGTTATTGTAGTGGCAGCAGCACCTTCAAACATACTACTCATACTAACAACGTTACTTGATTTTAAGCTGCTTACATCAATAGAAGTTGCTTTTGAATTAATATACATATGTGAAGTAGATACAATTGGTTTTCCATCTATCGTCGCACATATTTCATCGGTGATTGGTGAAGTTGAAGACCTATTTACGAGTTTTACGCCCCAGCCATCAGCAGTAATATTTACCCAGTTATATTGATTACCTTGCATTCTTGTCCAAAGACCTTCTTGTTTATAACTATATACATATGAACCTTTTGTAAATTTAGTACCCTGAGTTAATGAAGTGTTTCCAGTAGTACAGGCAAGTCCAGACACAGGTGGATTTACTGGTTCAGGAGTTATTGGACTATCACTTTTATTTATGGTATCAGTTCCATATAATTTAATATTATAATCTTCATCACTTAAATGTATTGTAAGTATATTAAGTACATCTTTTTTTTCGTACTATCCTTTTTTTATTATCATAAGAATATTCATCTAATGATAGACCTATAAATTTATAACCATATGTTGTAAGTTTATCTGGTTCACTAAAATCCATTCTGTTTTCCATCTCTATTGTACGTATAAATTTTCTTTTTATTTGTTTTTACTATCAGTATATGAAATTGTACTCAAATCAGTCTTTCTTCTACCTATTCTTTTACCTGATTCGTCTGTTATTTCTATATAAGCATTTTTTTATCTGTTGTATATATTTCTAATGTTCTTTCTTCTCCATTTTTTTGAATTTTAATTCACATTTAGTTCCTTCTTCATTACATGTTCCGCTTGATATACCTTTTATTATTTATAATATCATTATTTATATGTCTTGATATTGAAGCACTATATATTCTTATATCACTATCTTCTTCAATTACTTCATATGTTTGCTTTTAGTTTTACTAATGTTGCTAAAAAGTGATACTAATATAATTGATACTAATGTTATACTTACTATTAACTCAATTAATGTAAATCCTTTCTTATTCATGATTCCTCCATTATAGCATTATAGATGCATAATAATATTTTCCTTTTCTATAGAATACACCAACTATATAATTTATTGGTAATCCTGTATCATCATCTAATTTCTTTAATGTTTTTAAATATTCTAGTGTTCCATTATCATATTTTTTTGTATTATAGTTTCCACTTGAATCTTTTGTTTTTAATGCATCTTCCACATTGTTTATCTTTATAAAAATATATTAAATCAGTATCTTTAAATACTTTGGTACAGTTACTTAGTACTGATCCCATTGTTGTACTTGTGCAGTTGTCTTTAGAAGCAATCATGTCATTTTGATAACTTGAGCCTGTTTTATTGCCTAGTTCATTTATTGTCCATAATAGATATTTATCACTTGCGACATCATAGTATTTTCTTTCTTTAGATTTGCTTTCTAATAAGTCATAACTTGATAGTGACATTGCGAGTGCAAGTGCGACCACTATTAAAACTGTTACACTTTCTATAAATATGAATCCATCTTTTTTTTCATGTTATTCTCCTATTACATATGGGCTTGTTGAAAGTCCTGTACCACTTTCTATAACTGCATCTCCTCTTAGTGTGATAACTGGAAATAATTTACCTGATGTTGAAGTTGTTATTTCACTTAAAGTTCCATTTGCATCTATACTAAAAAGATATGAGTCATTTGAAGTTAAAGTGCTATTATATTTATATGCTTTTGGTGACATTGTGTAATAATAATTTCCATTAGATAAATAGAATTTACTTGATGATGTTTTACCAGCGCCTGCGTACAAAAGTTCATCCATTGTAATTAAAGCTACTGGATATAATAATTCACTATTTCCATTTGTTAGGGCAGTTGTATATTTATCATTATCATTTATACAGTTAAATGAAGGACTACTACTATTAAATCTAAGTAGAGGATCATAATCTGTTGTATTATTTCCATATCCAAGTTGTGTAGCTGAGCCTGTATATCCTTCACTACTTGTTGTTATTTTTCTATCATTACAATAAATTGTATTAGCAAGATATTTTGTAACATTATCACCTTTGTTATATATATTGTTTTGTGTCCATGTTTCTAGTGCTTTCTTTGCGTTACTATCAGCTATTCCTTTGTGAGCAATATCATATGAAGGTGATGGTACTCTAGCGTTACATGTTGTAGTATTTTCACATCCTTGATTTAATCCAACTCTAAATCCTATAAAAGCATTATCTTTTCTAGTTTGATTAAACATAGTTCCACTAATAGGAGCAGTAATTGTACCAGTTGGGCAACTTCCATTTGTAGGTGTTCCTGCATATTGCATTCTTACAGCATTTCCTTCTGTAGTTCTAATTATTCTAAAACCAAAAATCCTGCATATATAACATAATTATTATTAACATTTCCTCTAAAATAATATACTTTAGTACCATTTATAGTTTTACTTTGATCAGTTGTATAATATAATCCTAATCCATTAGTCGTACTTGATGGTAAACTAAAAATTTATACCTGTTGTAGAACTAACATTTGCACTACTTACGTTATCAGGATAACTTAGATTATCTATTAAAAATTCTATAATAAAGTTTACTTTTTTTGTTCATTTGAAACCTTTAAATCATTATTAATTCTTTTCGCTAAATGTAGTTAATATTTTATTATTCCTTGAATATGTCTTAAGTATAGCGAGCATAACAAATAAAAAAATAATATTAAAAAAATGTATAAACAAGTGTTACAGATATAAATCCATTTTTTTTCTTCATCTTGTACTCCTCTATTGTAATTATATAACAAAATAAAATAAAAATCTACATATGTTTAAAATGTAGATTATTTATTTTCACTTACTATTCCTATACCTGAATATATATAAGAATATGTGTTTTTTTAATATTATATGTATTGTCCATTTCATTATCTATTCTTACTATTTTAGGTGGTATAGATATTAAGACATTAAATAGCATTTTTTCTTCATCTGTTAAAGACAATGTTTCATTATATACTTTTAAAAGATATGGAAAGTCTAATTTATAACCTTCTTTTTTATAAAATTTATATAAATCAAGAATTGGAGTGTCAACCAAATAATTATCCCAACTGATTAAATAATTTTTATCCCCATGAATAAAATGTTCGAGTGAAACATTGTTATGATTTATGCATACTCTTTCTTTAGATTTATATTCTACTATTTTTGAACCATTTCTTTAGTTCTTCTTTAGCGTACTTAAGTGATCCATCTATAGCACTATAGTTTCTTGCGAACAAATAATGTGATGGTGACATTAACTCTTCATTTTCTATTTCTTCTATAGCATCTTCATAATATTTAGCTAAATATTCTATATTTGATAGTAATTTATTATATATTGTTTTATATTTATTTTTTTACTAACATCTTTAAAAAAACATAGTTTTTATAGTGTAGCATTGATAATGTTTTTCATGAGTTCTACTCCTTTAGATACTTCATGATATTTTTCTTCTTTTATATATTTAGTTGTGACTTCTCTATCATTTATGTCTAATACTTCTGGATAGTTATCAAATTTAACTGTATCAAGATATTCATATAACTCTAATAAATCATTATTTCTTTTTATTACTCCTTCTTCCGTGATTTGTACACTATTTTTTTTATATTTTTTTACTCATTTACTTCAGGTATTATTATCTTATCACCTATTTTTTTAAATCAGTAAGCACGTTATACATAGATAACTCTTCTTTAGTAATATTATATTTATTACATATTGTATCTATTGTATCACCTTCTCTTAAAAATATAGATTTTATAGGTGTAATATTTATTTTCATTATTTATTATTGTGTTTGTTATATTTGACATATTGCTTTCTATATCAACATTATTTATTACTGGTTCAATTGTCTTTTTCTACTTCTTTTGGAAGTTCTATGTCATCTTTGAAATAGTTATTTAAATAGTCATCTAATTCATTAGGCTCTTCTTCTATTTCATTTTTTTAATATCTTCAGTCTTCTTTTTCTAATTCATCACAAGTAAGTAATAAGTCAATATTAACTTTTAATACATCTTTATTTATATCATATTTAAAAATCATCTATATCTATTTTAATAGTATCTTTATCTACTTTTTTTAGATATAGCAATACCAAATGGTACTTTATATTCAAATTCTTCGTCAACAACACTTGCTTCAGTCATTTTGTATGTACCATTTATATTTACTTCACCTTCAACTAAATCATCTAATATCTTATAGTCATGTTCTAAGTTGATATTAGTTATTTCTCCAATTTTAGTCTTGAAGATAATATCTTTTTAATGGAATAATTTCTTTCATATATTCATCCTTTTCTAATTAAATATATGAAAAAAATATTCTTTATGAGAATATTTTTTTCCATATATTTCTAAATAATTACTTACCGGGATAAATTCTATATCATTTTTAAGGTCTTTTTCTAACCATTCTATATCATTTAAGTTATCTTTAGGTATAAATAATTTTTCTATATTTTGTCTTTTACAAGCAATAGTTTTTTCTTTAAGGCCACCTATTTTAAGTATATCTCCATTAAGTGTTATTTCTCCAGTTAAAGATATTTTATCGCTTATTATAACGCCTTTAATATGTGAAAGTATGGCTGTTACGATTGATATACCAGCAGATGGACCATCTTTGTTTATAGCACCTTCTGTAAAGTTAATATGAAAATCATTATTTAAAAAGAAGTCTTCATCTATATCAAATCTTTTAGCATTGCTTTTTATATAACTAAGTGCGATTTCTATACTTTCTTTTGTAATACTACCAAGTGAACCAGTAAATGTATATTTTTCCTGTTCCTTTAAATGATGTACATTCTATATATATTGATACTCCACCTATACTACTACATGCGACTGCAGTAACTACTCCTGGATGAATTATTTCTTTGTATTTAGATTCTTTATATAATTCTTGTTCAAGATAATGTGATACATCATTTTCTTTTATTCTAACGCTTACTATTTTTCTTGAAGATTTAATATGCTCTGTTATTACTTTTTCTTATTATTTTATTTATATCTCTTTCAAGTTCACGAACTCCTGATTCATTTGTATATTCGTTTATTATTTTCTTTATGGCATCTGTTTCAAATTTAATAATTGTATTTTTTTAAGGCCATGTTTTTTTAGTGCTGATGGGATAATATAGTTTTCACTTATAAGTAATTTTTCATTATCAGTGTATCCTGTTAAATCTATTATTTCGAGTCTATCTAAAAAGTGCTGGTGGAATATTTGATATATCATTTGCGGTTAATATAAACAATATTTTAGATAAATCTATTTATTCATCTATATAATTATCAACAAATCTTTTATTTTGACTTACATCTAATATATCAAGTAATGTTGATGCTGGGTCACCTTTATAATCTTTTTTTAATTTATCAACTTCATCAAGTAAGAATACTGGATTATTACTACCACATTTTATAAGAGAAGTAACTATTTTACCAGGGTTAGAACCTATATATGCTCGTCTATGTCCTACTAATTCTGAAGAGTCACTCATACCACCTAAAGATATTTTTACGAAATTTCTATCAAGTGCTTTCGATATTGATTCAGCAAATGTAGTTTTACCTACTCCAGGAGGACCAACTAAACATATAATTGGACTAGATACTTCATCAGTAATACTTTTTACTGCGATGTACTCGACTACTCTTTCTTTAGCCTTTTTCATTCCATAATGTGTATCATTAAGTTTCTTTTCTATTTTAATTAAATCTCTTTCATCTCTTGTTTCAGTATACCAAAGGTACATTTAATAAATATTCAATATAATTTCTTATGATACCTGCATCAGGACTCATTTCACTAGTAGCATTATATCTTTCTATCTCACTTAATAATTTATTTCTTATTCTTTCTGGATATTTAGGACTATTTGCAAGATTTCTATAATTTAATATGTCTTCTTCTTTAGTATTAGTTTCACCAAGTTCATTTTTTTGATAACTTTTAAATTTTTTTTCTTTTAATATAAATTCTTTTTTTGAGTATCATCTAATCCTTTTTTTGATTTCACTTTCAATATGTCCTTCAAGGTCTATTACAGCACTTTCAACAGCAAGTTCTTTTTATCAATGTTTTTACTTCTACTTATTGGAGAAGAATCTAACATTAAATTAAGTTTCTTTTTCAAAAGAAAGTGGCAAAAAAATTAGCAATAACATCTGTTAGTTTATCTAAGTTGGTGCCCTGTTTTACTTCGCTCATTATTGAGTTACCAACAAATGGATTTTTATTTATGTAAAGTTCTAATTCGGCCTGTAATTTTCTTTGATATGCTACCCATTCTATTTCACTTTTCGCTCATTTCGATATTAGTGATAATACTATCAAGAATATCTTCTTCATTTGAATAATTTACATAACTAATTATTTTAACTCTATAAAGACCTGTTATTATTACTCTTTTTATTTCCATTAGGAAGGTCAATAACACTATTTATTTTTCCAACTACACCTATTCTTGGTAAATCTGAAGTGTCGGGCTTTTCTTCTAAAAGATTTAGAGGGCATACGATTAATACTTCGCTGTCATGATATAATTTAGATATTTCAGTTACTTTTTTTACTTATATCACTTTTTTTATTTCTACTCGTACTTCTTCTCCTGGAAGCAAGACTAGTTTTTTTAACAAAATTACAGGTAAATTACTCTTAATCATGCTTCCTCCCTACTTGACTTATTATTATAAATTTAATTCAAAAAAATGTAAACACAAAAAGAAATTTTCACAAAAAAAGAGCTATAAAGTTTGACTTTGCTCTCTTTCTTTGATTTGTTTTTTTCAAAAATTACGTTTATATGAATGGTATATTAGAGTTAATCTTTCTTTTTGTAAGTTTTCTATCATATTCAATTGTTTCAATTATTGGTTTTTTTCTAAATATTCTCTAATATCATCTACACTACATTTATCTGTTAAAGATTTTACTGCTCCATATACTCTAGAAGTTGATGGCATATTTGTGATTAAATCAGTATTCTCATAAAATACTTTATCATCTAATGATGCAATTGAAAGTACTGCAAGTTCGCTCATAATTTTTGGAGTTGGTATAGATAATAGTTTTTAAATTTTGATTAATAAATTCATGTGCTTGTTCTTCACTAAAACCATCGTTCAAAAAAATTTTATCAATTATGAATTTATATGTTACTTCCATTTGATCTATTGGTGCCGTTCTCTTATCTTCTTTTCTTTGTTCAGTTTTAGTAGCCTCATCAATTTCTTCATATTCAAATTCACTGTTTAATTCTTGAATTGCTGTAAAGAACTTATTTAAAGGTATTTTTTTCTTGTTAGAATTCTTGGAAATTTATAAAATACTTTGTCAGCCTCTTCTTTTTGATTTAAACATACTTAAGATTGTAGCTAATCTTTCACTATTTACTTCTAATATATTTTTATATTTTTGTTCTAAATATTCTATAAATTCTTTTTTTCACTATATCCATCATTTTGCATTTTAAAATGTATAAAATCATATGTTGCTTCAAGTTCTATATCATCTGTATATTCTACCATTGATTTAATATACATTGTTAATATTCTACTTCTGGTTTTTTTGCCCCACTTAAGTAATACCATTTCCTTATTATTTGTATATTCATTTTTAGCTGCTCTAAGTCTATTTAACTTTGCTCTATTTGACATATTATTTTTATCCCCCTTGTTTTAATAACGCACATATTATATCATATTTGATACACAAAGTCAATTGTAGAAATATTTTAATCAAATAAAAATCACTTTTACTTAGTGATTCCCATTGATTTTGATTCAAATAATTCTAGTGCTTCACTATATTTTTGATAGATTCTTTGCTTTATGTTAGCAATTCTATTTATTGATGATTCTATTTCTCTTCTTTTTATTAGAATCTTTTTCTAGATTTAATTCATTAAAAAGTTTATGTAATTTTACTGTTAATCTATTATATTCAGCATAACATCTTTCCATATCTTCTATTCTTTTTATCTATTTCATCTTTTTCGTAAAAGTAAGTGAACTATTATTACCTTTTTGCATTTGTCTTAGTATATTTATTCTTATTAATTTGTAGTTACCTATTTTTTCATATAATTTACTTATAAAGGTATAATCTCTTTCTATATTTAATTCATACATTTTCATTATTCCTTTCAATATTCTATTTCATCAATTCTATCAAATGTTATATTTTTAACTTTTTCTTGCTTAATTGAATTAATTATTACTAAACTAACTTTTTTTCATAATCAACTTCACCTTTAACAGGTATATTTTTTTCTTTTTAGATATTTTAGTAAAACATTCTTCTATTTCATCATCGCTATAATAATCAATTCCAAATTCTTGTTTTTAGAATATTAGGATAATATTTATCAAGCATTTTTTTAATATATGAATAGCCACTTCTTCTATAGTTATTACTTCTTCTTTAATAATTGTCATACTTGCTAGATTATATGCGACAAGATTACTCTCAAATTTAGGCCATAATATACCAGGAGAATCAACAAGGTCAATCGTATCATTGATTCTAAGTGTTGTCAAACTTTTTGTAACACCAGGTTTATTTCCAACGCCAACTATATTTTTACCAACAAGTTTATTAATAAGAGTACTTTTTTTCCTACATTTGGAACTCCCACTATTAAACACTTTGCTTTTTTTGGGAAGTAATCCTTTATTCTTTCTTTTCTCATTAATAGATTTCATTAATTTAGTAACTTCTTCTATTATCTTTTTTTATAATCATTTGTGTTTTTTTAGAATCACATGTTACTGTTATAAAACCTTCTTCATTATATTTTTCTATCCATTTATCTGTTTCATCTTTATCACATAAATCATATTTATTAAACACAATTATGTTTTTGTTTTTCTCTCGTTATCTTTGCTAAATCTGGTATCATTGATGAATATGGTATTCTTGAATCAATAACATTTATTACTACATCTATATTTGAGATAATATTTGTTATTTCTCTTTTTGTTTTAGCCATATGACCTGGGTACCAGTTTATATTTGCTTTTGTTTTCGTTATTCATTATCTTCACTTTCTTTCTAAAAATTTTTTTCTTTTTACTTAGCGGTAATATTTCAGTGTTTTTTTCATCATATAATTTGTCTGCCAATATTATTGATTCCTTTAACAATTCTTCTAGATTATTTATCGGAACTTTATTATAATCCATTTGATATAACCAATCAAGATACTTTATCTTTGCAGCATTATCTGGTCTGCCATATATTACTTTACCTGAATGTAACCAATATCCAAATTCCACATTTGTAGTAAAAGCACACATATCAGGTAAACTTCTAGGAATCCAAAACATAATAACTGTTGATTCTGTCAATGCTTCTCTTTCCCACATTGCCTGATCCACATAATCCGCTTTTGGTTTCCAGGTCGAATATTCAGGAACATAAACTACGCCATCAAAACCTAACTCATTTAATCTTTCACAAGCAGTAGTTCTCCATGATTTTGTCTTTTCATCTCTTGGTGTTGGGCCAGCCAAAAAAATATAGATTTTTTTATTTTTTTATAATAGTTTGATCTGAATAATTAATAATCATAATATCATTATCACCTTTCTAATAAATTTTATTTTTATCTTATTTTTACTTATAAATATTTTTTTAAACTTTATAATTTTTTTAGTTGATTTACTCTATCGCTTTGATATAAATGTTATTTATCGATTCCTTCTAATAATTTTTTTCAAAAATAATCCTTATCGATAATAGAGCCATTTTTTTCATTCTTTTCTTTATCTAATATATATCCTTGAATAGTAAAAGTTTTCTATAAGTCGGTTTATACCAGTGAATGTTTGTTTTATTTATATTTTTCATTATTCATTGCTTTCACTTCTTCTTTCAATTCTTGATATTAATCTTCTTTGCTTCATTACTTTTTTTTCAGGAGTAGGCATATCTTCAGGCATCATTCCACCTATATCTGCAATTGCCTTTCTAACTTTTTTTCCTACCTCATAATGTACATCTTTTGCTTCTTTCTCACCTTGTACATTATCTTTTAAAAGTTTTTGCTTCGCTTGATTTATTCTAAATAAATTAGCAACTAACTCATCTTCATTCATGTTATCCAGAATATCTTCACGATATCTTAACTTTTTTCTTTTAAATATATCATCAGCGGTTTCACCATTATATAATCCTTTATATCCTGCATTATGAAATTCAGCCATATTTTTAACACCAGCAGATAATGCAACTTTTTGAAGTGTATAGTTACCTTGTTTTGTTAACTTTCTTTGATAAAGTCTTTTTTCATCATCAGATAATGAATCATATTCCTGCTCAGTTATTTCTTGTTTTCTTGTTTGAATAGCAAAATACGTTTGACCCAAAGCAACAACTTGTTTACTTGGATCAGCATTTTGCACTATTAAATAACATATATATCTTGATAGCTTATAATCCTTAACAATTTCTTCTTTTTCCTTTACCAGTTTTTTTATTGGCTTGTCGACTTCAACAACCCAATCACTTTCACTTGAAATGCTGTTATTTGCTGATAAAACTGCTTTATCTATTACTTTTTTAAAGTTTCTCCAGTCCTTGTATTCTAATACTTTTTGCAATTCACGAGCAAGCCAATATTCATTACCATACTCATCAACGTGCTTTATATTTTCCAAAAAAATACTATTACTATATTTATTTTCTATTTTATCCATAAAATCCCATCCATTTCTATTAAATGCATCATCACCCACAGTTATATTTACTATTAATTATTTTTTTTACGATTACATCTAATTTATATAGATTGTCATTATCATTAATTTGCAAAATATTTTTAGGAATCTTATTTAGTAATTCAATTGGTAAATTATTATAATGTGGAACAATAATTTTATCATAATAATCAAATCCATTATTCATTATTAAAAGTTCTCCTGCTGTTGTATCCAGATAATTTTTTTATTAAATATCATTGCTCCAGCTGATTGGCCAATTATTATACCACCATTATCTATAAATTTCTTAATAATTTCATAGCTGTTAGATTCGATTATTGAGTCCATTAAATTTTTTTAGGTTCTCCACCACTTAAATATAATGCATCATATTCTTCAATATTTAATTTTTGTTTATTTAAATCTATTATTTTCGAATTAATATCATTTTTTTAGTAAATTCCTTCCTAGCCACAACTGAATTAGTCCTATCTTCTGATATCAACTTAGCGTTTGGAATAATTGCTACATTCTTATCTTTTTAAGACTTTTTATAATATCTTGATAACTATTCATATAATCTTTATATCTAGTATCTACTCCATATGATGTTAAATATATATTCATATTTTTTTCCTTTCTTCCCTACTGATAAGTTATTTTTTTAATTTTCTTCTTTTAATAAAATATATAATAGAAACTATTATCAGTACTAATAAACTGTTTAAAAATATTATTCCAAGTATGATAAATTTTTCCTGTTCCCTCTAGTGCTGATAATCCAAATTCTTTATTATTTTCTATTACTATTAGTCCTATAGCGCTCAATACGACAATTACAATATCACTTATATAAAAATACTTTTTATTTTTCTTATTCATTTTTAATAGTTCCTTTTTTTCATTACTAATATTTTTTTATATTTGTTCAAATAAATATACATTTTCTGGTAAATTTAATTTCTTATAAATTCTAGTTTTTTTATTAGCTTTCCTCCCATATGTTTATAAAAATTCATTTGATGGATTACCTTCTAAACATCCTATAATCATTTTATCAAATCCCATTTCTTTTAATGTGTCTTTGCATGATTCAAATAGTTTTTTTACCATAACCTTTTTCCTTTATATTTACCCATGATATAAATAGCAAATAATTCACCACAATTATTATATGTTGTGTCGTTAGGCTTACCAACGTTTGCAAAGCCTACAACTTTATTATCAACTTCGAGTACTAGTTGTTCATCTTCATTTGTATCAAAATTTTTAAGAGAATTGTTTGCTCTTTCATCTTCATTACTATATAAGTTATTTAAAATATCATCATCGATAATTCCTTTATATGTTTCATTCCAAGCAATTGTTATGACATGTGCTACACTCATACAATCCCTTTTTTTCCATTTTTTTCTTATATTATAATCCATTTTTTTCACCTCTCTTATATTTATTTTATAGGTTCTGAATACATTATCTCTTTGCCTAATGTTTTTGATAAAGTTATCTAAT
This sequence comes from Clostridium sp., assembly GCA_022010095.1. Taxonomy (GTDB): domain Bacteria; phylum Bacillota_I; class Bacilli_A; order RF39; family UBA660; genus CAG-1000. The sequence continues at coordinate 123,736 of CP091739.1, read as the reverse complement.
TCTTTATAATTAATGCTTACATATTTACTATTTAGTGATACATATTCGCATGATTCTCTTATTTTTTCTAACATATTTATCTTTCGTTTTAACTTTCAAATTCCCAGTTGATTGTATAATCTTTTGATGATAATCCTGCGAATTGATTTATGCTTTCTTCTATAATTATTTTTGCTCTTGTTTGTGCTGTACTTAAAAGTTGTTCATCACTTTCCGCACTCTTTTTCATTTCACTTTGAGCATCATCAAATGCTTTAGATATATCATCTCCAGTAATCGGATTTTTAATTAAGAATCCATCTTCTGATTCAATGAATTTTTCTTTCTTGAAATCATTTTCATCAACATTAGGTTAACCTATTATTTTAGCTTTAGGTATTAATACATTAATTGTATTCCCTTGAACATCTATTTTTTTACTTTTTGATAAGTCAATCCCAAGTTTAATTGTTCCAGTGTATTCAGCGAATAACTTTCTATCTTTTTTTAAATATTGAATCAGAATCTTTCGTAGTTTCTAGTACATTATGGAAATATGCTTCATATGTTACTAAGTTTCCTGTAAGTTCTAATTTCTTTATATTTTCACTTAAAGTTTCATTTTTTTATTATCACATGCTGATAACATTATAATCATTGATAATATTACTATATATTTACTTACTTTTTTTCATTTTACTCCTCTACTTTACTTCTACTTTATAACTAGAATCATATGCTTTAATCCAGTTTTTATAAAATTCTTCTAAAACTATTTTTGCTTGTTCTTTAGCAGCTGGTAATAATTTGTTGTCTTCTTCGCTTCTAGTTTTAACAGTTTCCTGACATAATTTTCTTGCCGCTGGTAACTCATCAGCAGGTACTTCACTTCCATTTAAAAATTTCACACTTCCAATAGTTGGTTCACCCTTTAATGTAACTTCTGGCATTTCTATCTTTAATATTTTATTATTGTTATCTACTTCAATTTTTACTTTACTAAAGTCTATTCCTGCTGTGAGTGTTCCTTTACATGAAACTACATATTCAAAAATTATTAATTTTATTTGAATTTAAATCACATTTCTTTTCATTTTTTTACATTTTTTTGCCTATCACATTATAAGTTATATTTGCTGTTTCTAAGTCACTCTTTTTCTACTATTTTATCCAGTGATATTTTTAGCCTTTGTTTCTATATTTCCACCATTACTATAAGTGTTTATAAGTATGATTACTATTGCTACGATAAAGATAATCAATATTAAATATTTAATAATGCCTTTACTCTTTCCTTTTTAAACTCTTTTTTTCTTTAAATCATTTTCTTCTTTTACTTCCTTCATAATTCTTTTTACTCCTTCAATACAATATATGTTTTTGACGCGACCAAATTGGCAACAGGTTGTTTCCAATTTTAAATATTATTATGTATATAATATAATGTTAATGTTTCACTATCAAATAAGAATACACTATAATTATCAAACCTACCATAAATAGAGTCTCCAATAGGTGTACCCTCTTTAGTAATAATTCTTACATAATCATTTTTCAGTAATAGAATTTATATCAAAATCATATTCATTTAATCTTTCCAACGATTCCATTACATCTTTAAAAATCATTAAAGTAACTTTTTAATATTTTTCTATATCATTTTTCATTTACCTTTGTATAATTATCATCATTTTCAACAATAACTTTATCATAAACATATTTAGCATAATCAGTATGATCTTGAATACCTTCTTTGTCATAATATTCCGCTTTTTAGATGTATATCCTTTTGGTATTTCTGTATTCATAGTTCCACCACAGGCAGTTAATAATAAAATTAGTATTATTGTTATTAAAAATCTTTTTTTCATATTCATTCCTCCCTAATTTATATTTATAAATACATATTCAGATTTACATCCTGTCTTAATTTTTAAGTTTCCAATCTGATATTCCTGATGTAACTATAAAATTAGTATTATTTATTTTTTTCATAACCATAAACACTATCATTTTTCACTTACATATGTACTAAGTAGTTGAAGTGGTATCATTTGTCCTCCATGAGTGTGTCCTGATACTACTAAATCAATATTACTTTTTGATTCATTATAGTAATCTGTTGGCTGGTGATTAATATCTATTATAAACTTACTTTTATCTAAATCTTTTGTTAAGTCTTCTGCACTCATTCTACTTCTATCTTCAGCATCTTTTTCTACCTATAATATATATTTCATTATTAATAAGTACGCTTTTGTCCTTTAAAACTTTTACATTATTTTTAGTAAGTTCCATCTCTAAATCTTGCGTAGAATACCCTCTTTTTTCACCATAATATCCTTTATCATGATTACCATGAGCAAAGTATATTCCATATTTAATATTGATTTTACCTAGTGCTTCACATGAAGCAATCATATCTTCTTTAGTAGTACCATCATCTACAAAATCGCCTGCGATAAGTAAGATATCAGGATTTTCTTTTTCTATTTCCTTTAAATATTCATAAAACTTTTTTTCAGCATGGAACGTTGTTCCTATATGACTATCTGAAAGTAATGCTACTTTATATTTACTATTTAATTTATCTGATTTTTATATCATATGTAGTAATGTCAACATTATAAACATTATATATTCCTTTTTAATATGTAAAGCGGTACAAATGTTAGAGTTATTATACCTGCTAGATAATATTTAAAAATCTTTTCTTTCTTATCTTTTTTTAATAATCAAAAATACTAAGTCCATAAATAACCATATAAATAGATAATGAATAACTATTATCGCAGATGTTGTAAAGTTAAGTATAAGTGTTGTTATTAAAAATAAATATACCTACTATAAGAAATGGAACATATTTGTTTTTAATGCCTATCTTATTAATTCTATTACAGATGTAGATTATTCCTAAGATAAACATTATTATACTAAACAACATTATAAGCATCCATAACATCATACCACACACCTTAATTCATGTTATAAGTATAACATAATATACTATATTTTTTTAAATATGAAAAAAAGAGTTACTCATTTGAATAACTCTTGATTTAATAATTATTAATTAAAAATGTTTTTTTAACACAGCAATTGAACCAATAGTTAACACTGAACCTAATAACATTATTACATAAGTCATAACATTATCACCAGTTTGTGGATTTAGATTTTTTGCTGTGAAATATGAAATTTCAAATGTTGAGAAACTTGTTGTTTCGATTGTGATATATTTTTTTCCATCTTCTGTTTTATTAATTTCATATTCTTTTTTTCATCTATTACATTACCATTACTAATATGTTTTACTTTAGCATGTGTATCTTTTACACTAGATGGTATTGGTAAGTTAATTCTAATTTTACCACCATTAAGTGCTTCATTAGGAATTTCTGTATAATCAATTCCATTTATTGAATACATTGGTTTTAATTTCATATACAATTTTATTAGTTTTTTCATCATATTCAACTAATTTAGTATTGAAATTAACTTCAATTATAGTTGTTGTATCTGTAAGTTGTAATTTTTTTCTTTATTGATTGATTTTTACTAAACCACTATTTTTTTATTATCTAAAGTTGTATTAATTAATTCTTTTGCTAATTCTTCTTTTATTGTATCACTAGCTGTTATTTCTTTTGATACTTCTACAAGATTTGAATCTTTTTCTAAACATCTAGCAGTATCAAGTGATATTGTAACATAACCTTCTGGCATTGTGAATTCATTATTTGTTACAGTTATTTTGTTATCTTTTTGAATCTTTTAACAATAATTTCTTTTACATAGTATCCTGTGTCTGCTTTAGCATTAACAGTTACTTTTTTGTCTTGCATTACTGATGTATATTTATATTCTTTACCATCTACAGTAATTGTTGCTTCTGCTCCTTCTACATCAAGATAATTAATATTTGAAACTGTATATTTTTGTTTCTGATAATTTTATAAGTTTATAACCCTTTTCTACATAATTTCCAATTGAATCTGTTTGGAATGTTCCACCTTTTACATATACTTTGTCGTTTTCTTGGAATACTGTGTCACCAACAAAATTTCCATCATATATACGTAAGTCATTTAAATTATTAACACCAGTTTGTGCTGAATAGTGATAAATACTATTTCCTTTTTCACTGATAATTTGAGAATTGTTAGTTATAGCTAATTCTATTTTACCAAAGTATGTGTTATTTGATTCGATTTGAATAGCAGCTCCTACTCCATTGATACCATTTCCATATCCTTCAGCAACTCCAGGTTTTCCTGTTGCTTTAAGTGTAGCATTATTAATATTAAATCTTCCACTTTTAACTCCAAGTGCACCATTTATTCCTTCACAAGTTGCTTCTACAACATTCCATTGTCCAGCACCTGCTCCATAAAGTGGGAATCCATCTGAACCAGTAGCAGTAATTTTAGTTGTTTTGCTTAAATTGATAACTGGAACATTAATAGCAGTTCCATCATTTTTAATATTACCTTGAATAGTAATACCGCCTGCTTTACTACCAGTACTAACTATTGTTCCATCAAAATTAACTGTAACACCATAAGCTTTAGCACTTGTATCCCATACAGATAAGCCCCATTGTGTGGTATCAATTGTTACATCCTTACCAACATATAATGTAGAATATCCAGTATCGCTCTTATTAGTAGAACCTTCTACATACATAGTTGAACCAGTTGTTTCTAAAACACGAGTATCTTTTATTGTTCCTTTCCCAGTAATTTCAAGTGAACCTTTTATTAAATCAATATACTTTTCAGTTATAGTAATTGTTTTACCATTAAGGTCTAATACGACATCATTTCCATTAATTTCAAGTACTTTGTTTAATGTTATGTTGTCATCAAGAACTACAGTGTTGTTTCCTTTAACAGCATTAAGTAATTCTTCCATTGTTTTTTTACATTTATAGTTTGTGCATTAGTAATTACTGGAACTAATACAAGAACTGATACAATAAATGTAAATATTAGTTTTTAGATTTTTTTCATATATTTCCTCTCCTATCTTGGCTTAATTATATCATTTTAAAATATTTAAAACAGCTTGTTTTCTCTTTTCATTCACTTATTTACACATTTTGACATTTTTTTGATATTTTTATTCATTTTAAAAAAAGCAGAAATCAATCTGCTTATGTAGTCTACTAATACATGTATTTTTGATAAACATCTTTATATTTTCTTATTGAATCTTTTGTGTTAATCCAATATACATTTGTAAGTGCTCCATCATAGTCATCAATGTCAGTTCTTTCAAGTACTCCACCTAATGCTTGTATTGTTTTATCACTACCAAGATTTTTTACATCACAATCAAGCATTACTTTATCAAGATTAAATTCTTCGAGTGCTTTTTAGAAGCCCTAAATATAAATTAATTTTATTGTAGCCTTTTTCTTCTTTCAGTAGGTCTTATTCCATATCCAATATGTCCGCCATGTACTAACATCTTTGGACTTAAATGATGTCTTATATTTATCATACCTATTAATTTATTATCATTTTTTTCTTATTAGAAAGTATGTTTTTACTAGGACATCTATCTATACTTTTAGCATATTCGTTATCTTGTATTTTTATAATATCTATCCATACATTCTTCATATGTTTCATCTTCTAAAACATGATCAAAAGACCCAGTACCATTTATTGCTGAATTATATTTTACATGTTCATTCATATATTCTATGACATCTTTTTTTCTTTCCATAGATGGATTTTTCTAAATAAAAATTTTTTTCTATTACTTTTTTTCCATATTGTTTTTAACTATATATTTTTATTACGAATATAATCTCCTTCAAATTCACTTTCTAATATATCCATGTGTAATTTATTATAATATTTACCATTTAAATATATTGCATCTCTACTCATTCCTGTATCTTTAAAGCCACATTTTAAATAACATTTGTGAGCTTTTTCGTTTACTTCAATTAAATCTAAACTAACACTATGAAGATTTAGATATTTAAATGCAAACTCTAATACTAATTTAATTGCTTCTGTACCATAACCATTATTTCTATATTCATCATCCCCAATAAATATTCCAAGAGTAGCACTTCTTGATATATAGTTAAATTTAGCAAGACCAACTGAACCAATTAATTTATTTGTTTTGATATCAATTATATTGAAATCTTTTTACATCTATTCTTCTTGATGCTCTATCTAACCATTCTCTTTCATTTAAATATGTTGTTATGTCACTACTACCATTTATATAATCTGTTACATTAAAATCATTCATCCACCCTGTAAATTTATCAACTGCTTCTTCTGTGTATGCCACAGGTGATAAATATATCCTATCTCCTACTAATTTTTTATAATACTCCATTTTTAATCCCTCCTATCTTATTATTTTATGCTTGAAATATTGTTCTTGAAATTCAGTTAATGCGTTTATCGCGTCATCACTATATTCTTTATTTTCTGGTACAATAATTAATTTATCATCATTATCATTAGTTCTATGAATAATTGCTATACATTTACCTGTATATTCTTTTACAGGCTCAAATACCCCTAAAAAGATAGCAATCAAGTTCTTCACCATCTCCACTTATTGTGCCTTCTACATATCCATAATTAACTGGATATATAAATCCATGGCGAGGATGTTTACTTCCAAGTTCACGATCAATTTTAATATCTATTGTTTTTACCAATATATTCTTTATTATTCACGTTTACTCCTTTTCTAAGCCACATGTACATACCATCTTCTGCAATTTCTTTTTTAACTTTGAATCCAAATTTTGAATAAAAATCCTGCTTCCCTGGTGCTGATAAAAGTTGTATCATCATTTCTTCATCATTTTCTAAATTCTTTTTGATATAGTTAAGTATACTTTCAATTAGTATAGTTCCATATCCTTTACCTCTATATTCTTTTAAGACAACAACATCCATTATTAATCCAGCATATCCACCATTAGTAACAAAACTTGCCATACCAACTGTTTTACTATCTAAAACATATTTAACATTAATACCTTTTTCTAATGATATTTTGACAAGTCTTTCACTCGGTAATTTCCAACCTACATCATTAAGTAGCATTTTATATTCTTCAAAAGTAAGTTTATTATATTCTATCATGGATCCTCCTTCACTATATTATAGTAACTTGTTTTTTTCTTAATATTGTTATTTCAATATTTCTTCTATTACTTTACCTACGCCATCATGATTATTATCATATTTTTGTTATAAATCTAGCACTCTTTTTAACATTATCAGGTGCATTTAGCATTGAAACTCCATATTCAGCCATCTTAATCATGTTTATGTCGTTTTCCCCATCACCTATTGTTATGATATTTTCTCTACCTATATTAAGTCTATTCATTATTATTTCTACTGCTTTATCTTTAGTAGTACCAACATTCGTAATAACAAGTCTTCCACTCATACTGGTAGTTATTTCAAGTTTATCATTCATAGATTTTAATTCATCTCTAATAATATCTATTTCTTTTTCTGTACCAATACCTATTAATTTAAATGTATCATTATCTTTAATATAACTATCTATATCGTTAATCTTACTTCTCTTATAAATATCATTTTTTTAGTATATATAGTCCACTCTATATTATATTTATCTACATGATTTATGAGTTCCTTCATAGTTTCTTTTGATATATGACTACTAAATAATTCTATTCCAAGATTATTAACAATTAAAGCACCATTAAAACATATTGTATAATTAAAAACTATCTACCATATCTAATTCTTCAAGATAAGGCTTAATCCTTTCAAATGATCTAGCACTAGTAGGTATTATATTTATATCCTGTTTATATTTCATTAATACATTTTTTTAGTATACTCTCCAATTTCTTTTATTATCATTTAAAAAGTGTCCCATCTAAATCAGTAAATATTGCATGTATATTATTCATGTTAGTCTCCTTTGTTGTTTAATTTTATCACAATATCTTTTTGTTATTCAATTATTCTTATATTCATATAATTATTATTTATGATATTTGATTTATTAAATATTTATAAACATAAATATTATTATTATAAAAAAATTATAATAGTGTCTAATACTTTTTTTTAGTTTTACTTTTTTTAAATGAAAAATCTGTATTAAATTGTTTATATATTTTATCTACATTTACTATATTCATAATAATTACAAATAATAAAAACTCCTAAATAATTAAGTATTATATCATCTATATCAAATACACCTACATTTGTTATCATTTGAAGCGTTTCTGTCATAAGGATAGATGGTAATATTATTAAAGTTTGTCTTAATATATTTTTATACTTATTATCTTTTTAAAAATAAGTAAGAATGAAAGAGGAATAAATAAACATAAGTTGCCTATTATATTTCTTATTATTTCATTTATACTTCCATATTTCAACTGTGATATTATTGTTTTAAAAAGGTGTTGGTTCAGGAATATACCAAGAAGTAGATATTCTAATAGGTGGTCTTCCTACTAAAAAAAGAGAATACTTATTAAACATAGTATATAAAGCATCATATAAATATTAATATTTCTTTTATATTCTCTTTTATCATTAATATTTATTCCACTTATAAATATATAAATTGATATTAATGATAAATAAACTATAGAATAAATAAAAAGTAACATTATGAAAAAAATAATCATATATAAATATGATATTAAATTCATTATTAGAAATATATATTTACATTTGATATTTTTTTCTCTTTCAAATTCATATTTCACCAACCATTCTTTTTATAACTTTTTATTACATCTTTATCTATTTCTTTTTTTACTATATCTTATATATTCTTTTTTTCATATTAAATATATTTTTGGTCTGTATCTATTTTTTTCTTAATATATAATTTATACCTTCAGGTGTATATATTGTAACATTTTTTTATACCATCAAGTGAATTATTATTTCCTTTCATATACACTATACAAAAATTTTTTTAGAAAGAAAAAGAACCTACGAAGTGTAGAGTTCTATTTGTTATCTTTATATTTATTATAAAGTTCAACAATTGTAGTAGCTATTGTTATACCAACATTTACATAATTCTTTATATTATTTATTCTTTTTATCAGCAAGAATTTTCTTTCTCTTTTTTTTATTGCTTCTTTTTAGTTCTTTAACAAATTTATCTACATCTTTTAATTCATCAAATGTTATTAATATAAATTTATCTTTTGTTTCAATACATACTTCATTATAATCTATATCAAGATTTACTTCATTTCTTTTAGTCTTAATATCTTCTAGTAATATTGTATCAACTATAATAGTTTCTTTTTTAAATAATCCCTTAGTCTTTTTAAATACTAATTTCTTTGGTTCTAAATATAATTTTATTTTACCTTTGCTTTCACTATATCTTACATTATATATTTTTTTCTTCTTTCATTTTTTTAGCCTTCCTTTTTTTATAATATAAATTGTAAATTTTGCGAATTATAATATTAATAACATAATTGATATAATTATCGTTATTAAAATAGATATAAATATTTTTTTCTTACTGTCATATTTATCTTTAAATATTTTTTTCATAATTAGATTTACGATTATGTCAAATACTATAATTAGAAATACTATTTTATAATAAGAAATATATTTTTCAGTTAATGTTACTTCACGTATTGTTGCTGTTTGTGCGCTATCATCAAGAAATATATAAAGAGCAGTTTTAGAAAGTATTAATAGTTTAATAATAATTGTTATTATATAGAAAAACTATTGATATAATTGGCTTTGCTTTTTACTTTATTTTTTTCATTTTTAACGCTTCCTCCAAATTCTATTTTGTTTTGTCAATAATTATTAATGGTACATATATTTCATCATCTGTATATCCTGCGTGATGTGAAACAAGTGCTTCATCTCCTTTATATAGTATTGCTTTTATTAGATTTAGCTATTGATATATAGTCCCCAAGTTCACTTTCTAAAATAGGATTTATATCACCATCACCAAATAATTTACTTTCTAATACTTCTTCTTTAGTATATAAATCAAAGTCATTACTAAAATATTTATTAAATAGTGTTACAAATTCATCTTTTTTTATCTTCTTTAATGAAGAATGATGTCGCTCTTGGTTCTGTTGATGTGTTTCTAATTAAACATTCTATTATGTCAGGATAATTCTCTAAAAAAATATATTTTCTATTAATGTGTGTCCATGATCGGCAACTACAAATATAATAGTGTTTTCAAGTTCTTTTTGATAATTCTTCTATCATTATATTTCTATATCTTATTAATTCTTTCACTGTCTTATTATCTGGTCCGTATAGGTGCATTGTATGATCAGGCTCTTCATCATAAGCATAAATATATTTTTTTGATGATTCTGTGCATAATTCTTTTAATTTTTGTTATACATATCAAGAGTGTCAGTGTATGAATTATCTCCAAAAGGAAATAACGAATATGCTTTTATATTTACCTTCTTCATTGATATTTTTTTCAATTGATTTTTTTCTTTCATATACTTTTTTTCTTAAAGAAACTGCTTCAGGAATTATAGTATGTGTTGTATCAGTTTTTTTCAGTATTAAAGAATGTTGTTATTACTTTATTTATATCTTTATAATATGTATTCCAGCCTATCATACCAGTTTCACTTGGATTAAGTCCTGTTCTTATAGATGTAGTCGCTGCGACTGTTGTTGCTGGAAAAACTGTTGTTATACTTTTGTACATATTTTTAATTAAAAAATCATCTTTATCAAGTGTTCTTTTTAATATATTGCTTCCCATACCATCACAAAGAATAGTAACTACATTTTTAGGTTTCTTTTCATTAAGTAACTTATCTACATATTCTAAAGTATTATGACTATAAGGTAAATCAAAAATATTTTTCTTATAGAACATGCTAGATTAGTTAAACATTCATTATAATTATTTTTTTACTTGCATATTTATTTTCTCCTATAAAAAGTTTTATTTCTATACCAACTACCCCATATTTATCTTGTTCTTCTTTTTGAATAATATAATTCCATATCTTTTTGGATCTGCTATTTCATCTTCTTTTATATCCCAAAGATACTTTATCGAAATGTTTATATAATTCTTCAAAACTATCATATTTATGTAAATTAATTACAACTGTACTTATTTGTTCATTATTACTTATATTTGTAAATGTAATAGTATCTCCTACTTTTATTTGTCTTCTTTTTTTCATCATTAAGTCTTAATTCAATAGTTTTGGTACCATTTTTTTATTAATACAAATGGTTCATTATGTAATCTCATTTCATACATATTATCACCTTCTTATAACAAAATTATATCATAATAAAAAGCAGTAATAAACTGCTTATTTAACTTTTCCAATTCTATCAAGTGGATAAAAATCTTATATTAACTTTACCTATTATTTTTATCTTTAGTAAAGTTACCAAGTATTCTACTATCTTTTGATACTTCTCTATTATCCCCTAGAACAAAATATTCATTATCTTTAGTTTCTGCGATAAAATCATTAGTATCATGAAACTTCATATCTAATTTAACTTCTTTATCATTTATATAAAGTTTATTATCTTTATATTCTATTTTTTTCATTAGGAAGACCAATTACTCTTTTGATTATTCTATCGTTATCAGCATCATTTTTTTAAAAACTACTATATCAAATCTATTAATATCATTTATTCTATATGTTAATTTATTTATGAGTACTAGGTTTCCATCAAGCAATGTTTCATTCATACTATCTCCATCAACAATAGCTGGTGTTACTATAAATGTTCTTATTAATATGACTACTACTATAATAATTATATAATCTTTTTATTTCTTTTAAAAAAAATTTTTACCATTTTTTTATTCCCTTCTTTTTAAAAAAACTAGGTTTTTTTATAACCTAATTTCTTTCTTTAATTTTAAAGCTTCCTGTGATATTCTTTAAGAAGTTAAGTTTAGCTCTTCTTACTTTTCCTTTTTTAACAACTGTTATTTTGTCAATAATTGGGCTGTTTACTGGGAAAAACTCTGTTAATACCAACGTTTCCACTTTTTTTACGAACTGTAAATGTTTCACTTACGCTTCCACCTTTACGAGCTGTAACAATTCCTTCGAAAGCTTGAATTCTTTCTCTTTTACCTTCAACAATTTTAACATCAACACGTACTGTATCTCCAACTTGGAATGAAGGAACGTTTGGGTTAATTTGTTTTTTGTTAATCTTATCGATTAAATTCATACTACTAGTCCTCCTTTGTGCTTTATTTAATCATACATAATAATGCATCGGATTAAGCAATATGATAATACCACAAAAATACTATTATTGTCTAGTATTTTATAGTATTTTATTCACGTTCATATACTGTTTCTTCTATATTTTTTTATATAAGTATTTATTCCATCTAAATTATCAAATGATGTTTTTTCAAATTTCATAGTGCCAAAGTCATCTTTAAATGTTCCTTCTAATGAATCATTGTTTATTGTAAAAGTATATTCAACTGGCTTTTCTAATATTGTACATAATGCATCGCTTCCATACATTTTATAAGCATAAAGTGATATTTTGTTATCCTTTTTTTAATATAATATCCTTCTATAGCTGTTGTTGTTTGTTCAGCATAATAACCAAAGAATGTGTTATCTTTCTTTAAAATTATTTCTTGCGTTATATTTCGTAGTTATTTGATGCTTTTTTGAATGCTTTATATGAGGAATCAGTAAGTGTTTTAGTTTGTTCTAATAATTCTTTTGAACTTAAATAATTTATCATTTTAACTTTTTCGATAAGTTTTTTTACATCTATTTGTTCTTCAATTGTTTTAGTTACTGTGGTTGTACTACTAGATTTATTATTGTGTTTACTTTCATCTTTATTATACATACCTACTATTGCAAGAAACGTAACAAAGATGAATGCTACTACTATAAGTGTTATTATTGTCTTATTATTTTTTTCATTTTATTTTTTTCCTTTCTATCCATTAACTATTTTATTTATTTCTCTTTTTTTCTTTTTTCTTCTGTGTTTTTCTATATGTATTCTTTGTACAAGAGCAAGAGAACATATGGTTGTTATGCAGAAACTACCACCATAACTTAAAAATGGAAGTGGTACCCCTGTAAGTGGTATTATACCAAGTACTCCGCCTAAATTTACAAATATATGTAACATAAGATTAAGTCCAACACCATAACATATAATTGAATTTCTAAGATTATATGCTTTATATGACACTCTAAATATTAATGCTATTATATACATATAACCTACTATTATTGCTACTCCTACTATTGCTCCTAATTCTTCAACAATTATTGGGAATATAAAATCTGTATGACTTTCTGGTAAATATAAGTATTTTTGAACTGAATTCATTATTCCAACACCTTTAAGGCCACCATTATCTATTGCGATAAATCCATTGCATACTTGGTATCCCGAATTTTCTTCATATCTATCACAAGGATTAGTATAAATAAGTCTATTTAATCTGTAATCTTTTTGTAATTTTTCTTCTGGTATTACTAAGTATCCAAATTTTAACACAAGTACTGCTAAGATTAATGAACAAGCAGTAATTTTCTTCACTATTTTAAATACTTTTTCATCTTTTGATGAAGGAATACCAATAAATATAAGTGCTGTTAATGCTGCGATGATTGCTGCTGTACCATAGTCTCCACCAAAAAGTACTACGCAAAATATAAGAATACTTGGAATTAGTCCTAACCACCATAATGGTTTTAATTTTGCTTTAAGTGAACGATAATGATAAAACGATCCCATGAACATTATTATAACTATCTTTAAAAATTCTGCTGGCTGTAGTGTGAAACTTCCTATATTTATCGTTACCGCTCGAACACCATTTCCAATCCAGTTACCACCTATTGTACCAAATAATGCTATTAACAAAATTCCACCTAAAATAACTGACACAAACCAATAACTTGACGATGGAAAAAACTTAATAATAAAGTATGAAGCAAATAATGATGCACCTATAAATATAAACTGCATAATACAAAAATGATATGGATTACTATAGCCATATGTTAATGTAGACGAAATAAGAGAAGCATCCAAAATAAGTAGCGCTCCACCTATCGCATAAAACAATGACATAAATAATAGTCCCTTATTCAAATTTTTTTAAATACTTTTTACCATATATTTTTTTCATACTATCTATGTATTATTATACAAAAAAATGCATAATAAGTAAATTATTATATGTTTTTTTGGTATTTAGTGGTGTCAAGTATTTATGAATTACCATAAAATAATATAGAAAAGTTAGGAGGTATAATATGTATTATTATGGATATAATGGTGGTTATGCTGGTGGTAATAGTATGATGTATAATAACTACCCAGGTTATTATTCTAATGGATATGGATATGGTGTCTGCTATAATATTAGTACTATTTATTTTACTTGTAATAATTTTTTTGGTGTAGGTTTTTATAAACAATAACAATTGTAATAATGGATGTAATAATTAAAGGAAGTTTTTTTAAACTTCCTTTAGTGTGATATTATATTTCTTTTTTTATTTGTTTTTTTAATATCATTATTTATTCCAATGGTGATATCTTTATTCTTGCTACTTATTATATCAAATAAATCATATTTATTACTATTTTTTTAAACTTATACATTTCATTATATTCAGTAACTAAATATATTAAATCATTTTTTTCATACATAAGTATTATATTATTAATATTAATTACTTCAAATGTATTTTTTTAAGAATATATAATTATTTGATATATATAGTTTTCCATATTTAGTATATTTTTTTCTTTATCATATTTCTTTAAGATATTATCATCTATATTTATTGTTTTTTTAAAAAATATATTATTTATTATAAGTAAGAATGTATTTACTATAATTAATATTATTATTAGAATTAATACTGTATTTATATCTTCAATGTAATTAGCATCTAAATATAACACTTTTTCCTTTAAATTCACTTTTACCATTATTGATAAGTAATTTCATTTTAATTTTTGTATTTCATCATCTAGTATTTTTTTGACATACCTTTTATAGTATATTTATCTTTAAAATCATATTTCATTAATTTGTTATATTCTTTTTCTTGATATTTTTAATATCATATAACTATCATTATTAGTCGTAGTTATATAATAGTTTTTTTATATACTAAAAAGGTGTTGATATAAGGATTTGATTACATATTTCATTTTGTTTTTTTTATATCTTGAAAAATTATGTTTTAATGATTCTTTACTGAAATATATTTTATAAGTGATTAGTGATATAAATATTATACCTAATATTATTAAAGATATTCTTAAATATAAACTGAATCTTTTTATTTTTTTAATGTTTTATTTATCATATTTACCTCAAAAATCTTGTCATTTTTTTAATCGTATCTGGCTCACTTTTTTTAATTCTTTATTTAGCCTTTGGATTATTTCTTTTGAAATTTCATCTATTGATTTAATGTCTTTTTATTTCTTTAAATTTTCTTTTTTTAAACAATTAATACGTATCCATTCATAACGAGATGATATATCTAAATATGTTTGTTCTGCTTTTCTTAAATGTTCTTCACTATTTTTCATTTCCATCTCCAGATGTTCTTCCTTTTCTAAGTTCTTTTGCTGCTTCAAATGGCATGTATAGGAATATTACAACGTCTGGTCTTGGTAATTCACATAACTCAAATTCTAATACTTCAATAAATCTTAATATTTTTATCTTCTTCATCTTTTTGATTTAGCTTTTCCTGCTTGATGACCCATATTTGAAGTTGTATATCTATCCAAAAATTATAATATCATTTTTTTATATTTCTTCTTCAATAAATTTAAGAAAAATTATATCTTCTATCTGTCTGCATAATATAAACTGCTTACTAGTGGATCCACTTTTGATGATGTTTCTGGAAATACACTTTCACTTATTTCAGGTTTTCCAAGATATGCTCCACCTACTATTTTACCTGTTGGTGTATCATAGCGAGGAAATGAATATCTTTTTACTTTTTAATCCTTGTGATGTATAATATTCTTCTATTTTTTTACTTTGTGTTTCTTTTCCTGAACCATCTGTTCCTTCAATTACTATTATTTTTTTGCTCTTTCCATATTTATTACCTCTATTAGAATTCTATCATATTAAAGTATATTTTTTTAAATATTTTTTTACATATCTTTACTTTAAAATGTATCAATTAAGAAGTCTTTTTGTATATGTAGGAATAGACATCATATAACAATAATTATATATATGTTCAATAAAGTTTGATGCAAGAATTCCTACTTCTATTGCTTCTTCATTACTTATTCCATCTAATATGCTTTCAATAGGCTCACTTTGCAATGCTTCATTTGCTTCAACTATTTCACTTGTTTCATATTTTACTTTATAGCCATCTTCAGTTTTTTTCACAATCAAAGACAAGTAAAAATCTTTGTAATTCTTCTTTTGAACTTATATTTCCTATAAAAGTATTTAAAAAGCAACAATAGATTATCAGTTATTACTATTCTTCCACCATAATTAGTACTAATATCATATAAAAAAATAATTTTAATCTTTTTTTCTCTCATAGTTATCACTTGGTTAGTTATTATACACTTTATATTTTAAGTTTTCAAGAAATATGATAAAATGAATATGGAAGTGATTTTATGGCAGAACAAAAAAACTATAGTATTTAAAGTAAGTGATAATATTAAACAAAAAGATGATTGATTATTATTTTCTTACTTCAAAGAGACAAAAAAAGCCACCATACTCTATATTTCAAGCTGAAGAAGGTGGAACTATTATAACTTTATATGAAAGTGGTAAAGTTATGTTTCAAGGTATAAGTGCTGATATTGATGCTAATATGTGGAAAGATTTAGAAAGTCATTTTAATAATAGAAATATAGATCAAGAACTAAAAGAAAAAGATGATAAAGTTAATGATAAAACTTATTACTATTATGATGCGATTGGTAGTGATGAGGTTGGTACTGGTGACTTCTTTGGTCCTATTATAGTAAGTGCTACTCTTGTAAATAAAGAAAATAGAAAGTTACTTGAAGATTTAAAAATAATGGATTCTAAAAAGATGACCGATGATAAGATTCGTAGATGTGCCCCTATTCTTATGTCAAAAAAATACCTTATGTAACATTTACTCTTAGTAATAAAAAAATACAATGAACTATCTAATAAGGGATTCAATATGAATAAGATTAAAGCAATACTTCATAATAGAGTTTTTATATGAACTTTCTAATAAAGGAATTCCTTATCATAAAATTATTGTTGATCAGTTTACTACTCCAAGAAGTTATTTTTAGTTATTTGAAGCAAGAAAAATATTACTGATAAAGTTACTAAAATTACATTTTTAACTAAAGGTGAAAGTAAACATTTGAGTGTAGCAGCAGCAAGTGTTATAAGTAGATATTTATTTTTTTACAAGAAATTGATAAATTAAGTCAAAAAAATATGGTATTACTATTCCTAAAGGTGCTGGTACTAATGTTGATGCTATAGGTAAAGATATCGTTAAAAAAATATGGTAAACTTGAACTTGATAATATTGCTAAAAACTAATTTTAAGAACACTGAAAAAAATCCTAAATAATTAGGATTTTTTTCATTTTAAGCAAAAAAAGATAGGTACCCCAGGCGAGATGAATTCTCACATATAATATTATATATGCTTACTGGCTTTGCCAACACATCGTTACTCCTTCACAAGTACCCATCTACCAATATATTATACCACATAACTTCAAAATATTCATATATTATTTTTTACTCATTATTTTTTTATTTCTTCAAGATATATTCTGCTAACATATTCAATAGTAATACCACTATATTTATATATTTTTGTTTTTTTTGAATATTCAAATTGATAACAATAATCTTGATTATTTTTTTAATTCCCTTTCGTTTACAAATATCTTGAAATTTATTAGATGTAAAACCGTGATTTGGACCTAAAGACATTTCCAATGTTTCTTTTTATTCTTTTTATTACTTCATTTGTCGTATAAGGATGAGTTTTTCTCAATATTTTTTTAGGAACATTAATAAGCCTTGCTTTTTCTTCACTATCCTTTGTTAGAGCGAATTTTATGTCTGCTTCTGTTTCTTTGTTAGTTGAAATTAGTCTTAAAGTTTGCGAAAGTGAATCATCGTTATCTAACTCTTTTTTTACTTTTTTTCTAATAATAATAAATTTGCTGGGTTTAAAAATCAGTGAAGAAACATTCTCATCATTACCTGGATTAACTAATGCTATAAATGGTGTTACTTTTTTTCATTTAACTTATAATTAGGAAAAATGTTTTTTTAAAAAAATTTATTAAAAATTAGTTAAGCATCTTTGAAAAAAACTGGTGATAGTATAAAAATCAAATTCGGTAATATTAAATGCGTTGCTTTATTTCTAATATTTCTAATAAATGTAATATTATTTTTTTGTTTTATCAGTAGTACTAGTAAACACTTTTTTTCTACACAGTCATCAAGACTTATTGTTCTATTTGAATCATCTTTATAATTTATTATATTAATATCTTGAGTTTTATTAATTAAAAAGGCTTTTAATAATAATTCCCAAGCATTGCAAATAAAAAAGCAAAAGCCCTCTGTCCTATAATTTATCGTTGGCTTATTAATGATTTCCATTGACATTAAATAGGCTTCTTCTGCTTTATTTAATAGTGCTTCAACATATTGTTTTTAATTCTTCTGCGTTAATAATAATCAACTCCTTTTTTTTATTGATTATTATATCATATTGTATTTAATTATTCACTCTCTAAACTTATTTTTATTTCTTCTATAATATGACCAATATTTCCTTCACCAGCATACTTTTTTTCATATCAAAGAAATTATCATTTATATTTGCCCATTCTAATTTATTTACTTCTTCAATAAGATTTACTTCTTTATTAAGTATTCCATAATATACTTCAAGAATTTTATCAAATACTACATATTCAATATTCATAAAGTGCTTTAATGTAATATCTTCCTTAGAAATATTTGTTTCTTCATATAATTCTCTATATGCTTCACTAAGTACATCATTTTCTTTTTTTCTATTTTTCCACCAACTAAATTATACATATTTTTTTTGTATGGTTCTTTAGTTCTCTTACACATTAATGTTTTAGTTAAATCTTTATTAAATACTACAATTACATTATATTTCTTCATTTATAATCCAAGTTCCATTGTTAATCTCTTTATTTCACTGTTTTTTTCTTCTATATCATTTTCTTCACTACTGTGAGATTGCATATTAAATCCTCTCACTCTAGCACTTAATATATTTATTTTTAGTTGTAAGTAATTTTTTTCTTTTTAATTGACTTCTTTCATAATATAGAACTAATAAATCAGTTATATCATACATTTTTTTCATATACATTATATTTTTGTTAAACTTTTTAAATGCTTTTTTTCAAGAACTTTTTAAAAAAATTTTTAAATCAGTTTTTAGCTCTTTAATGTATAATTTCATATCATCGATAATCACATCAAATTCACTGGGATCTACACATGAACCAAATAATACTGAACCACTCTGTTCTATTCTTAAAACTATACTTGAAAAATCTAATTCTCATTATTAATTCTTTTTAGAATTTCTCTTGTCTTTCTAAAAATCATTTTTTTAATTCTTTATATATCGCTTTAGTTTCCTTTAGTTCTTCTTCTTTTGCTTTTTAGAATTTCCTCAATAGTTTTCAGTTTTTACTAAGTGCTTCTTCTATTAATCTTTTTAATTCTTCCCCTTTTATTTCTTCATCAGTGTTTGTCACTATTACCTTATATTCTTCACTCATATTTTCTCCTACAAATCACTTTTTCTTTTAATTTCATCTAATAAATTTATTGCTTCTAATGGTGTTATATTTAGTACATTAATGCCTTTTATAAATTCTCTTAATTCATCTTTCTTTTCTTCTTCTAAATCAAGTGTATATTGTTTAACAATTTTTGTGTTTTTAGAAGCATTATTACTTTTAGATTCATATTCTTTAAGTAATTCGTTTGCTTTTTTTGATTACTTCGTGTGGAAGATTTGCTAGTTTAGCAACATTTATACCATAACTTTTATCAACAGCACCATCCATTACTTTATGAAGGAATGTAATATCTCCATCTGTTTCATCAATTGATACATGCACATTACGTATACCAGGAAGTTTATTTTCCATATCAGTTAGTTCATGATAATGAGTTGAGAATAATGTTTTACATCTTATTTTAGTAGCAATGTAATCAATTATAGAACCAGCTAAACTCATTCCATCATATGTACTAGTACCACGTCCAAGTTCATCAAATAATATTAAACTATTCTTTGTGGCATTCCCTAAAGCATAAGCGCTCTCTTTCATTTCAACCATGAAAGTACTTTCTCCACCTACTAAGTCATCACTAGCACCTATTCTTGTGAATATTTTATCAAATACAGGTAGATTACATTTACTTGCTGGTACAAAAAGAACCTATTTGATTTAGTATAACTATGATACCAAATTCTCTCATATATGTACTTTTTACCACTCATATTAGGACCTGTG
Organism: Clostridium sp.; assembly: GCA_022010095.1. Taxonomy (GTDB): domain Bacteria; phylum Bacillota_I; class Bacilli_A; order RF39; family UBA660; genus CAG-1000. Next base: position 103,151 of record CP091739.1, on the reverse strand, counting down.
ATAATAAGAATATTAGTGTTCTCATTCATAATAATATCATTATCAATATACTCAGTACTTATAACTGATTCTACTACTGGATGTCTACCTTTTATTATTTCAACAGTAGAGTTTTCATTAATAGTTGGCTTTACAAAATTATGTTCTTCAGCAATTGTCGCAAATGACTGCATTACATCATAATATGCTATTTTAGCAGATGCTTTTTGTAACTTTGGAATATATCTTTTTAACTTCATCTTTTTATTTTACAAAAAAATATCGTATTCTAAAGTATTTAATTTTTTTCTTCAGCATTTAATATAAGATTCTCTTTTTTTCTTTTTAGAAGTGGTGTTATATATCTTTCACAATTAGATATTGTTTGTTTTCTATCATATTGAAATTCAGGTTTAACCTGACTAACTTGTCCCTTAGGTACTTCAATATAATAGCCAAATACTTTATTAAATCCAATTTTAAGCCCCTTAATACCAGTTCTTTCTTTTTTTCTTCTCTTTCAAAAATTAGATATGAAATCTTTACCACCTGATTTAATGCTTCTTAATTCATCTACTTCCTTGTCATACCCTTCTTTAATAATTCCCCCATCTTTTACAGTAAGAGGTACATCATCTTTAATAGAGTTTTCAAGTATTAAATATAATTCATTAAAAGTTTCTATCTTTTTCTTCACCAAGTGTTTCTAAAATATTATTTATATCTGGAATAACTTTAATACTTGTTTTTAAGTTGCAATAAATCTCTTGCATTTAAATTAGAGCATACTACTTTTGCCAGTTAATCTTTCTAAATCATATATTTCATATAGATATTCTTTTTAGTTCACTTTTTAAGTAAGAACTCTGTCATTAATTTTTTTCTACTAGATTTTTGTCTTTTAATAATTTCAGTTTTTATCTATGCTCGGACTAATTATATAACTTTTAAGAAGTCTACTTCCCATCGCTGTTTTAGTTTTATCCATGAAACCAAGTAAACTATTTTGTCTATCCTTATTTCTTATTGTTTCAACTAGTTCTAAGTTCTTAATACACTCTTTATCTAGTTCTAAGAATAGCCCACTATCAATAACTTCTACTTGCTGTATATGTCCTAAGTCTTGTTTTAATGAATTAGTTAAATAATTTAATAATAATGATGTGTTCTTTATAAGTTTTTGATCAGTTACATTTTCAAATACTTTTCCCTTATATAGTTCATCATTATCATAATAAGATATAAATATATTATAATTTGATTTTTAATTTATGTATTAAATCAACATCAAAAAGTATATCATACAACTATTTCTTTTATATTTAAGTTTACTATATGACTTATTAATTTATCATTATTCTTTTTCTATTTTAGTAGTATAAACTTTACCACTTAGAAGGTCTGCATACGATAAAAACATATAGATAATTATAATCAGTTATGCTTGCGATATAGTTAAAAATCTCTTTTTCATTAACTATTTCAGTACTTGTAAGAGTTCCAGCACTTACTATTTGTATAACTTCTCTTTTACTATTCCTTTTGCAGTTTTTGGATCTTCTAATTGCTCACATATTGCTACTTTATATCCTTTTTCAATTAATTTTTCTAAATATATATTAACCGCATGATGTGGTACTCCACACATAGGTACTCTTTCTTTAAGACCACATTGTTTACCTGTAAGAGTAAGTTCGAGTTCATGACTAGCAGTTATTGCATCATCAAAAAACATTTCATAGAAATCACCTAATCTATAAAAATAAAATTATACCTTCATATTCACTTTTTGTGTTTTTTTAGGTATTCCCTCATCATAGGGCTTACTTCTTCTAATTTTACATCTTTTTCTTTCCATACAAATTATTATAATACAATTTTTTTAAAAAAAGACAAATAAAATTTGACATTATATAGAATAAAATGTATTATTTTAGTAGGAGGATACGCATGAATGATTATCAAAAGAAAGTTCTTTCAATCGCATTAAGTGTTTCTTTATTATTTAATGCATCATGTAATAAAAGGCACAGTTGTATATAATTTGCCACCTGAGCCTATTAAAAGTGAAGAGCCAAAAAGAACTTAAAAATAAAGCCAAAGAAGATTGATGAAGAATAGCATTGTTATTCTTTTTCTTGTTTAAATTTTTTTCAAAGTAAAAGAGAACTTTTTTTATTGAGTTCTCTTATTATTTTGTATGAGTTTAGCCATTTATACCTGCCATTCCATATTCACTATAATATACTCTACCGCTTTCAAGATATGCTCTTACGGCTAAGGTTAGTGTTTCTCCTTCTTCTAGAAAATAACCCATTGTTTGTGTACTGTCTCTAAAAATCTTCTAAAAAGTGTGTATTTACTATTTTTCTACTTTATATATTTGTATTCCTGTTATTGACTTAGCCACTAATTCTTTAGAATATATGTTACTATATGGTTCTATTATTATATTAGTATAATCTTTATATTTAGTTATTTGTATTTGTGGAACCACTATTTTTTTCTCAACACTTCGACTCTATTTGATTCATCACTATATATTTTATTATTATCATTATCAAGTACATATGCTTTAACAACAAATGTTTTTTTTAATTTGTGGTATTAATCCACTATAAGCACAATTTTTGACTTTCACCACTACATACTTCTATTAAATCATCCTCAACTCTATAAAAATCATATCCTGTTATTGTACTTGAAACATTTTCATCACTGTATGTAGCCACTAAATCAGCATAGCTTTCATATGCTAAATTGCCTTCTAATGTTGGAACTGGTACTTTTGATACTATTTCTAATGTGTTAGATGATTTACTATACATCTCATTATTATTGGAATCTTTATAATATACAACTGCATTAAATTTTTTTCTGTTGTTCCATATGGAATATTTACTTTACATGTTGTACTTCCATCACATTCACTAATTAATTCGTTTTCATTATTTGAATTTACTTTGTAGTAATATACTTTTTGTTACTTCATTTAATTTAGTGCTATCACTATAATAACCATCTTTAGCTATACTAAGTGTATTTTCAGTAGCTGTTGTTGATATAAGTGATAAAGTTGGTGTTCCTAGAATAATTCTTGTTATTTCATTTGAATAATCGCTATAAACTTTTTTTCATTATTTATAGGATTTGTTATATATGTCCTTGATGATAATGTTATACTTTTTTTCCAACTGTAAGATTTATTGTATAGTCTTTATCTCTTTCAACATCACTTATTTTTTTGTATAATTACCATTTTCAACTTCATATAATTCCCATCCGGAAATTGCTTTTTATATTTTCTTCTTTTTTTCTTTATAATATCCTTCACTATTTATAGCAACTGTAACGCTTTCTTCATTTCCTAAAGTTTTTGTTAAAGTTGGTGTTTCAACCTTGTCTCTAGTAATCACTAATTCATTAGAACTATTACTATATATTTTGTTATTATCTTGAAGTATATAAGATTTTACTGTAAATGTTCTAGATATATTTGGTATTAAGTCATAAATATTATATTCTTTATTTGTTCCTTCATATAATTTTTGCATATCAGCTTGTTGTTTTTTTCATAAAATTCATATCCACTAATTGATTGTGATACTTCATTATCTTCATACGCTGCAGATAACTTAGCATATGAATTGTCATTGCTTATGTTTTTTAATACTGGTGCTAATAATTCTGCTTCTACTTCTAAATTATTTGATGCTTCACTATACACTTCATAATTATTTTTTTGTCAATATTATATACACGAGCAAAATATTCATCACTATGATTATAACTTATTTTAATAGCACATTCAGTTAAAGCTTCGCATCCTTCAACTTTACTAGTGTTAATCACTTCACCAGTGCTTTCGTTTTTTTCTACTTTCCATAATTCAAGTCCAGTTATTTCTTTTTAAATTATTAGGATTAGAATAATATCCATCTTCGTTAATGCTTAATATTGCTTCTGTACCTTTTTTTATATGTAATTGATAATCTTGGAGCATTTATAAATTTACCTGTAACTACTAATCCAGTTGAATAATTGCTGTAAACATTTCCATTTGAAGATGTTTTAAAAGTTCTAGCTGCATATGCTTTAGTTTCATCTTTGGATATAGTTATTTCTATTTCACTTTTTTCACTACTTCCTACTTTATGATATCCAAGATCATTTATTTCATATAATTCCCAGCCTGCTATATCACTTATGTTGGCATTGCCTTTATAATATCCAGTTTTTGCAATTGAAAGAATTGTTTTTTTGCCTTCAGTTTTAAGGTTTGCTAACGTAGGCATTTTTGGCATATTTACGACATCTTCTATTGTTATTTCATTTGAGTAATCACTGTAGATTTTTATTAGATGATGAGTTTAATTTATAAACTCTTGCTATATATGTTTTTACCACTTATGGATGATGTAGGCATACCAAACGCATTAAATTCTCCTTCAACTTCTAATTTATATCCACTTTCTGTCTTTTCATATAATTCCCAGCCATCAATAGAAGCTTCAATATTCGAGCTATTGTATGCACCATCTTTTATTATCGATAGTTCTACTGTTGTTTTATCTGTAGTGTATGTAGCAGTTAATGTGGGTGTTTGTAGATTATTTTTTTGTTACCATTACTATATTTGAACTATCACTATAAATTGTATATCCATCTTCTTCATGATCTAAATAAACAATTAAATATAATTCTAAGTTATCTTTACCGGGTAATTCACTTTTATTAAGTGTTATTGTTGTTTCATTATATGCTCCTTCTTTTATCAAATCATCTTCTATTGATTCACTATTTGTAAGGTATAATGACCATCCTGTTATATGATCCAATGATTCTGCTGTAGTGTAGTTTCCTTCTTTTTACAAAAACTTAATACTACTTTATCTGCTGTTTCACTTACTTTTTGTTAATGTAGGTAATGCTAATTTCTTTCCTATCATTCCCACTTCATTTGAATATGCACTATATTTTTTATCAAGTGTTGATGTTAATTTATATGCTATTGCTACAAAAGTTTTTTTCTTCTCCTTCTTTTTAAGGATATATAATATTCAGTTTTATCTCCACCATATACTCTTGCATAACCGTTATCAGTTTTTTCATATACTTCCCATCCTGATATTTGATTCATGTGGTCTTCATCACTATAATATCCTTCTTCACTAATTGATAAGTATCCATATGTGCCACTTATTCTCACTAGTGTTAGAGTTGGCTTTTCTAGTTCTTTAACTAAGTCTACATATTCAATGTTAAACTTTTCACTTACTTCAACTATCTCTCCTGTAAGACCATTAATCCATTTTCCTCTTGGATTTTTGTAGTAGATTATCATGTCATCTAATGTGTTTCCTACTATTGTTTTTGATGCTAACATGATATGTCTAGTTGATAATGTTGTACTTTCGGTAAACTCATGTGTACCTATTACGTATGTTCTAGGTGATATATCACTACTTAGTATTTCTTTTTGCATTTACATTTATTTTTTTATACAAAAATAATATTCCAAATAGTAATAATAAATATAATAACTTCTTTTTCATTTTGACCTCTCCTTATTATATTTAAATTATATCATTTTATTTTTTTATTTTTAAAGTAAAAAGAGAACTTTTTTTGATGAGTTCTCTTTAATATTAATTATCCTATTCTAAAGGCTGGAGATACGCCATATGTAGAAATAGCAACACTTTCACCATTCAATTTACCAGTCATATTCACAATGTCAAAACTATTGCTATCGTTAGAATTAGCCGAACGAAGCCACCATTTGTCATCACTAGTTCCATTTTTCTTTATTGCTCCACTATAATTACTAGTTGTTACTCCTATATTTGTATAATAATCTAATGTTCTTGTTAAATCTTTTGCTGTATCATATGAAGAATATTGATAAGTAATCCAATCACTCCATATTTCCCCTGGCGCTAATAAATATAATTTGTCTGTTGAAATGAAGTTTTCTTCGCCTTTTTTAGGACCATGACTTGATACCACTGTTGTATCTATTATTGCATTCTTTATTTCTTCTGGTATTGCATTATATATATCATTATTTACAAATGTATACATACTACTTGCTGGCCAACCATCTATATTCCATCCCCAAGAATAATTTGTTCCTTTATATTCTCCTGAGGGATTCATATTATGTGTTGTTATAATATCAGCAAATTCTAGAACAAATCCACATGCTGTTTGTGAAAAACCTGTTCCTGAACACTCACTTGGTGTTGAAGTGTTCGCTATTCTTAATGTATGTGTTCCATAAGTACCCATATCAATTTCTTTTGTATCGCCTACTTTATAGCTATCGATACTACCTGATTTTACATTTGCTACTATTGTTTCCCATGAATCATTATTGAATTGGCTTTCTACTTTTTTTTATGATAGTAATTTCTTCTGAGTAATCACTATAAACTTTTTTTCACCATTTATATTTTTATAAACTCTTGCTACAAAAGCTTTTGTTGTACCTGCTCCCATTGCTAATTCATATGTATAGTTAGTTCCTTCAGTAAGAGTTGAATATCCACTTTCAGTTTTTTCATATAGTTCCCATCCTGAAATCATATTTTTTTCTTTTCAACATCTGAACCATAATATCCTTCCGCTAATATTGATAATTTTTGCTCCATCTGTATAACTATAATCATTGCTTAATGTAGGAGTTGGTAATTTCTCATTAATAACAAGTTCAGCAGAATTTTCACTATATACTGTATTATTATAAACATCAACAATATATATTCTTGCATAATATGTTTTAGTTTCCCCATATGGAATATTCATTTCATATGTATAAGGTTTATCACTTGTTATTAATGTACCTGGTTCACCTTTTTCGTATAGTTCCCATCCTGTTATTTTATTTTGCTCAGTTTCATCTTTATAAGTTCCTTCAGCAATTATTGATAAAGTCATTTTATCATTATTTTTTTACTAAAGGTTAAAGTTGGAACTTTTATTTTTTTCAATAGTAACTACTACTTCATTTGAGTATTCACTATAAGTTTTTTTGTTACATTTTTCATTTTCATAATATACTCTTGCAATAAATGTTTTTTTGTTGTTCCTTGATCCATACTTACATTATATGAATATTTTGAACCCTCTGTAACTACAGCATAACCATTTTCGGTCTTTTCGTATAGTTCCCATCCTGAAATTTCTTTAAGTGCATCTTTACCACTAGCATAATATCCTTCAGCGGTCATTGAAAGGTGTGCCCCGCTTAAATCGCTTGGATCATTTGTTAGCGTTGGAGTTTGTAATTTTTTTCTCTTGTCACTTCAATTTCATTTGAATAATCACTGTATATTCTATTTCCATCAGTAGTTTCATAATATACTCTTGAAACATATACTTTTGTTTCTCCTGGAGCAAATTCATTAGATGTGTAAAAATATTCTGTTCCTTCTTTTATCTTATTATAGTTTTCACCAACTTTTTCATATAATTCCCAGCCTGATATTTCTTCAGTATTTTCATTTCCTCCATAATATCCATCTGCTGTTATAGCAAGTTTAGCTAAATTAGTATAATGAAAATCTCTTGCTAATGTTGGTGTTTGTAATTTTTCTCTTGTTACTTCAAGTTCATCAGAATATTCACTATATATTCTATCTCCATTTTCTTTATCTTTATAAACTCTTGCTACAAATGTTTTTGTTTCACCTGGAACTAGTTCCATTTGATATGTATAGTTAGTACCTTCTGTTATTTTTGAATAACCATCTGTTGTCTTTTCATATAGTTCCCAGCCTGATATTTCTTTTAGTGTTTCTTCACTACTTCCATAATATCCTGCACCTAATATTGATAAACTTGCTTTTGTTTTATCATTATAATCATTTGCAAGTGTTGGAGTATTTAATATTTCTCTTGTTACTTCAACTTCGTTTGAATAATCACTATATACTCTATCAAGTGTTTCATTTAATTTATAAACTCTTGCTACAAAAGGTTTTTTTGTTTCTCCTGGTGTTAAAGCTACTTCATAAGTATAATTTGTTCCCTCTGTTATTTTTGTATATCCATCTGTTGTCTTTTCATATAGTTCCCAACCTGATATTCCTTTTTAAAGTTTCTTCACTACTTCCATAATATCCTGCACCTAATATTGATAAATTTGCTTTTTGTTTTATCATTATAATCATTTTGCAAGTGTTGGTGCTGTTAAAAATTTAACTAAGTCTACATATTCAATGTTAAACTTTTCACTTACTTCAACTATTTCTCCTGTAAGTCCATTAATCCATTTACCTCTTGGATTCTTGTAGTAAATTACCATATCATTTAATGTATTTCCATCTATTGTTTTTGATGCTAACATGATGTGCTTTGTTGATAATGTTGTACTTTCGGTAAACTCATGTGTACCTATTATGTAAGTTCTGGGTTCTATGTCATCTGTTGCTATCTCTTTAGCATTTACATTTGTTAAACCAACAAAAACCAAGAAGCATCAAAAAAAGTATAATAACTTCTTTTTTTCATTTTTTTATTCCTTTCTATTTAATTGTTGCTGTTACTTTTGTTCCATTGCTTAATACAACTTGTAATTTTGTTTCACCTTCAATATCACTCTTATTAACATTACCATTTGAAGAACATAATTTAGTTCCATCTGTATAGTTAATTTGTTTAAATGATATTTTTGAACCATCTTCATATACTGAAAGTATTCTTGCTGGTGAATATTCATCTACGATTGATACCTTAACTGTGTAAGTTTTTGATGTCCATGTAGCAACCAATGTAATATCTTTTGTAACTGTAGAATTAAAATCATATGATTTTCCATTTAATGTCCATCCACTAAATTTATATCCTGTTCTTGTTGGATCACTTGGTTTTGATACTTTACTTCCACTAGTAACTTCTTTACTAGATACAGAACTTCCACCATTTGAATCAAATTTTTACAGTATATTTTTTTAGCTTCAGTTGTAGTTTTTCTTAGTTGTTGTAGTACTTGTTGAATCATTCTTTTTTTAGTTGTTGTTGTAGATGTTGTACTTGATGTATCATTTTTCTTAGTTGTAGTACTTGTTGTTGTGCTTGTTGTTGTACTTTCTTCCTTTTCCCATTTAGCAACTAATTCAAAATTAGATGTAACTGGTGTATTAAAGTCATATAATGCATTATTGCTGTACCAGCCTAAAAAAATTTATATCCTTCTTTTACTGGATCTTGTGGTTTAGTAATCATTCCATCTTTATCAATAATTTGATTAGGTATACTATTTCCACCATCAGTATTAAATGTGATTACATATGTCACTTTAGAACCATCTTGTGCTTGCCATACTGCATTTAATGCAATATCTTTTGTAACTACAGAATTAAAATCATATAAAGTTCCACCTAAATCCCATTCAATAAATACATATCCATTTTTTTAGTTGGATCTGCAGGTTTCTTTTGCTTTTTCTCCTTTCTTAACTTTTTGAGTTTCAACTACACTACCACCATCTGTATTAAAAAGTTACAGTATATTTTTTTATTAGCAAATACAAAGTATAATACTAAACATACAATTATTGCGACTATACTCGATAACGATAATTATAGTTCTCTTTTTGTTTTCCATAACTTCCTCCTTCTATTATATATATTAAATTATATCACAATTTTTGACATAAAAACAATTATTACATAATAAAAAAAGTTAACGAAATTAATCATTAACTTTTATATATATTATTTTTTTAAATAATTCATGACTATCAAGTATTATAGTAACAGGTCCATCATTATATATTTCAACTTTCATATCTGCACCAAATATACCTGTTTCTACATGAACAAATTCACTTAACTTTTGTCATTAAAGAAATGTCATATAGCTTAGTTGCTTCAGTAGGATTAAGTGCATTTATAAAAGATGGTCTATTTCCTTTGGTAGTATCTGCATATAATGTAAATTGACTTATACTAAGAATACTTCCTTTTGTATCTAAAAATACTTAAGTTCATTTTATCGTTTTCATCTGTGAATACTCTTAAATTGATAATCTTTTTTTAATCATTTTATCTATTATTTCTATATTATCGCCATTAGTGAAACTAACAAGTGCTACATAGCCTTTATCAATTTTACCATTTACTTTGCCATCAATTGTTACTTTACTTTTGCTTGCTTCTTTGTAGTACTACTTTCATTATATAAATATCCTTTCTACTGATGTTACTGAATTAATACCTTTTTATTTCATCTATGAATTTATGTAAATCACTTATATTTTTTACTTTACATGTTATATTATAAAAATAATTCTTTATTTCTATTGATTAGATTTATTGAATCAATAATAATTGAATCTTTAGTTGATAGGGTTACTATTTGAACTAATGTATCATTTACATCACTTATATATACTTTTAATTTAGCAGTATATCTATTTTCAATGTTTTTCACTCCACTGTGCCTCTATCAATCTTTCACTACTTAAGTCAACATTCGGACAATTTTTTTAGAATGTATTTTAACTCCATAACCTTTTTGTAATATAACCAACTATATCTTCTCCATAAACTGGATTACAGCAAGTAGCAAGGCTACATAATATATCGCTTGAACCTGCGATTATTATTCCACTACCGCTCTTATTATTATTTTTATTGATAGTTAGTGTTTTCCTTTTTTTAGGTTCATGTACTTCAAGTCTACCAAGTATTGATGATGGTAAATATTTAAGAGTAGATATTCCAAAATATATGTCATCTAAATCTTTAGTACCCAAACTATTATTAAGTTTTTCAATATTTTCATCAGTGATTATATCATTAATATCAACATTTCTTTTCTTACATTCATTATTAAGCATTTCATGACCAAGTGAGATATATTTTTCTCTTTCTTTTTTTATAAAAAGTAAGATTTTTATTCTTGATTTAGCTGCTTCAGTTTTAACTATTTTTTTAACCAACCTTTAGATGGAGCATGACCTTTTTGAGTTATTAACTCTACCATATCTCCTTCTTTAAGTTCATAATTTAGTTTAACCATTTTATTATTGACTAAAGCACCTGTTGTAGTATTACCTACTTCACTATGTATTTTTATATGCAAAGTCTATTGGAGTAGCACCAGCAGGTAACTCTATAATATCTCCTTTTGGAGTATATACATATATTTCATTTCTTTTAAGTTCTTCTTTAATATTACTAAAGAATTTCATATTCTTTTTCTATATCATTTACTTCTACAAGAACTCTAAATTGTTCTAAAATATGATCTAAATTATTTTTAACTGAACCATCTATTTTCTCTTTATAACTCCAGTGAGAAGCAACACCTTTTTCAGCAATTTCATCCATTTCATATGTTCTTACTTGTACTTCATATATTCTTTTTGTCTTCACCAAAAAAACAGTCGTATGTAAACTTTGATATAAATTTGGTTTAGGATTAGCAATATAGTCTTTAAATCTATTTGGTACTGGTGGATACTTTGCCTGAACAAGTCCTATTACTCTATAACAATCTTCTACTGTATCAACAAGTACTCTTATACCAAGTAAATCATATATATTATTCCATGTTTTTACCTGCTTTTTAACTTGTTATAAATACCTCTTACTGATTTAACTCTTGATAACATTTGATACTTAATATTATGATTATCAAGTAACTGCATTATTTCATATTTCATTCTAGCAAGTGATTTTTTTCAAGTTCAGTTTTATTGATGAATTAATTTTATCAAGGACTTTATTATATCCATCAGGGTCAGTGTATTGAAGACATAAATCTTCCATTTCACTTTTCATTTTTTTCATACCTAGTCTATGTGCGATTGGTATATAAATATTTTGAGTTTCATCTATTATATATTTTTGATGTTCTTTATCATGTACTCTTAAAGTTCTAAGATTATGAAGTCTATCAGCAAATTTAATAAATAAAGTTGCTGGATTCTCAGAAAGGCCTACTATTATTCTTCTATATTTTTCTGGATTATTAATCTTGAATGTCTGTTTTAGATTACTTATTTTTTTGTTACAGAAGAAACTATAATGGCACTTTCACTACCAAACATTTCTTCTATTTCTTCATAAGTCATTTTATTTAGCGTTATTGCTTCATGTATTAAAGCACATCCTATAGTAACTGGATCCATCTTAAGTTCAGCAAGTATATAAGCAACATTTATAGGATGAAGAATATAATCTTCACCTGTTTCTCTTTTCATGTCACTATAAATAATTTTTGCTTGATTGTAGTATTCATTTATGAAATCAACATATTCGTGATCCATATATGAATTTAATAAATCTACTAATTCTTCATAACTATGGTTTTTTTAATAATTTCACTTCCCTATATATTTATACCTTTTAATTTTTTTAATTCTTCTGGTTCTGTGTCTTCATCATCTTTTTATGCATAGTTCTTTTTTTCAAATTTTATCCATAATCTTGGACCTATTAAAAGTGAACTAATAGTACCAGCGATTAAACCTATTAATACTGATATATTAAATGTATATATATCATTAAGTCCTACACATATAAGAGATACTACTGCGATTATTGTTGTAATGCTTGTCCACATATTTCTATTAAATGTATTTGATGAACTAACATTTACAAGGTTATTTATTTCTTCATTTGTAAGTTCTTTTCTATTATTATATAGTTTTATTCTATTTTCTCTTATTCTATCAAATACAACTATTGTATCATTTATTGAATATCCTATTATTGTAAGAAGAGATGCTACTATTATGAAATCTACTGGTATATAGAATATAGCAAATATAGATAATATTACAAATACATCATGTATAAGCATAAGTATTCCGGTTACTGCAAAGTTCATATTGAATCTTATTGCTACATATATAATTATTGCGATTAATGAATATATTAATGATTTAATAGCATTTTTTTGTTAGATTTTTTTAGTAACAAGTGTACTTATTTCACTACTTGATGTAGTATATCCTAATTTATCAAATTCCTGTTTTTACTTTTTACATTTGTTTCATCATCTAATATATCATTAAGTTTTATAAATCCTTCTTTTTTAGATCCCATATAATAGTCATAATCACGTATGTCATATTCTTTTTACAAGTTCTGTTACTTTATTAAAATCTATATCATTTTCAGAAGATATATTTATATTTGTTCCACCTGTAAAATCTACTCCAAAGTTAAATCCTCTTACACATGTAAATATTATTCCTACTACTATTATTATAATTGATACAATTGATGGTATTTTTAGCAATTTTTACGTAATCCCTTTGTTTTGGTTCTTTAGATTTTCCAAATAATAATGTTTCTTTATCATTGAATAAACCTGATTTTACAAATTGTTCTAGTAGTATTCTATATAATATCACTGTACAAAGTACTGTTATAAATATTGTTATTATAAGCATTGTAGCGAAGCCTTTTACTGATGACTCACCAAATATATAAAGTACTACTCCTGCGATAAATGTTGTAATGTTAGCATCAATTATCGCTCTTAAACTATTTTTTTATTTCCTTCTTTGAATGCTTCTTTAAGTTTTTTTACCTTTAAGTAATTCATCTTGAACTCTACTATTGGATATGATAATTGAATCTACTGCCATACCTATTCCAAGAACAAGTGCTGCTATACCTGTTAGTGTAAGAACTCCACCTACTAGATTAAATATTATGAATACAAGTAATGCATATACAAATAAACATACACTAGCAACTATTCCACTTAATCTATATTTAACAAGTAGTATTATCATTATTAATGCAAATGTTATTATACCTGCAATACCTGTTTTGTTTATTGTTTCACTACCAAATGATGGTGAAACACTTTTTGGTTTTGCTTCTTCTGTTAATTTAGTTGGAAGACTTCCACTATTTATTAATTCAATTAAATTTTCTGCTGATTCTTTAGTGAAATTTCCCTCAATTACTACTGAACTACTGCTTAATGGTTCAAGAACGCGGGCACTTGATATACATTTCATGTTAGCATCTTCACCACATGTTTCTTTTTCCTTTTCATATGAATCAGTATTTTTCATCATAGTCAAGCCAAATAACCATTATATTTTCTCCACTTGGTTTACTTTGATACTTTTTTTAGTTGCCTCATAAAAATGCAGATGTATCTTTTGATATCTAATTTTACTTCATATTGAAATGATTGTGGGTCTTGAGTAAGTGATGCTCCTCCACGTCCAAAAAAACATTACTTGAAAGTAATAAATTATCTTCTGTATCTCTTATAGAAAGTACAGCAGTAGTACCTATTCTTTCTCTTGCTTCTTCTTCATTCATTTTACCTGGAAGTTGTATTCTAATTAGATTATTTCCTTCAAAATTAATAACAGGTTCGCTAACGCCAAGAGTATCTATTCTTCTAGTTATTGCCTTGTATGTTTTATCTAAATCATCATCTGTTAGTTTATCTCCTTTGACAAGTGGCTCAATATTATAAAGTATTTCAAATCCACCTTGTAAGTCTATTCCATAATGAATACTATTTAAAGTTGGTTTAATTAATAGTATACATATTGCTGTTATGATTAATGTTATTATTGTTGGTTTTAATATTTTTTTCATGTGGTTCCTCCTAAAGTATGTCTGTATTGTTTGATTTATCTAATTTGCTTTTCATTCTTGAAAGTTTATCTGTAACGTATAAGTTTATTTTTATAGTTATCAGCATTCATAATATCACTAATTAAATCGTATAATTCTAAATTAGTTCTATTTTTTTCCAATCATTATCAACTAAATAATTCCATATATCTTTTTCTGTTACTAATGTGTAACCCATTCTTTTTAATCTCTTTAAGTTTTTGAATATAAAGCAGGTGATACTCTTTTATATAATTCTTCTACTGTTTTTAAACTCTATCTTTTTCCATTTGCTTCACCGACTTAATTATACTATATTATTTAAAAATAAATAAACATATAAAAAAAGCACTATTGTCTAGTGTTTTTAATGCAATATTTATCAATAATTTTTTTATTTTTTTTGCCTAAAAATTGAATTTTTGTATTCTTAAATGTAGTCAATAATTTATTTTTTTCTAGAGAATAATTTAATTTTTCAATATGAAAAAAACTACCTCAAAAATTAAATTTTACCTTTTTTTGCATTACTTTTTTTCATATATGATACTTTATCATTCGAAGTACCTGAGGCTAGGTGTCACCAATATTAATTTTCTGTATTCAGAAGATATAATGGAGGTGATGTTATATGAGTAAGAAAGATTTCTTAATAAGTTTTTTATTTGTTATTATATTCGTATTACTTTTTATAATAATTTCTTTAATTTTTATGAATTAAAAAAATCACCTAACTCACTTTGTAGTTAGGTAAATACAATCAATGTGATACCTAGCCTACAGGGGTCAGGTGCTTCACTAACAATAGTTTATCATAATTTTATATAGATTGTAAACTTTTTATTTACTAACACTAATTATGTAGATGACAAGATGCTGAATGCTCTTTTAAATTACATTTCTTTTTGATTTCTTCTTCAGTCATCTTACTTTCTTTTCTATAGTAATCTGCGATTGCTAAGTGTATTGCTTCTTCTGTTAAAAGTGAACTATGTGCTATTTCATGTAGAAGACCTATTGCTAGTAAAACATGAGATGGTTCAAGTGAACATGATGCTTATGATAAAGAAATATGTATTGAATACGTTAATTTAGTTAAGAATTCTCTATTTAAAAATTATATATGCTAAACTAAGTAGTGAAGGATTTTTCAGAAGAAGAAATGGATGACTATTTCAAATTATGTTCTAAACGTTTTTTTCACATGGTGTTCCACTTAGCGATGATGAAATTTTTAAGAACAAGTGTAGAAGAAAAACATGGAGATATTTAATAGTATTAAAAAAATGAAAAACATTTCATTTAAAAAAAGTCTTGTCAAATGACAAGGCTATTTTATTGTTTTAATTACCGAAGTATTATCACTATTTATATTTTTTTAATACATATAATGCTTTATTATAATCAAGTTCTATTATTCTAGTATAATCATTATAATCTATCTTGTTATCTACCATTAATGCATAAGAAATTATATATTCAACGTCTTCTATATTATCAAAAATCTAAAAATATAATTTTTTTAAATATCTTTTTTTCTTTCTTTCAAATACTTCTTTTTTGTAAGTGATAGATTTTTTTAATATCTCTTTGTATTTCATTTAAGAATCTACTTGCATCTTTGGTAAATGCTTCTAAAATAAGTACTACATAATTATCAATTATATTTACTGAATAACTTAAACTTGTTACTATATCTTCATTTTTATATTTTTCGTATAGTGATGATGTTGGTGAAAAGTTTGCTCCTAAAATAATATTTATATATGCTGATAAGTCTTTATTATTTTTTTGATACCAAATTTCTTTTTTTATTTATCTTTATCGCATATTTAACTCTTTCATCATTTATATCTTTCTTTATCTCTTGATATGGTACTTTAACAATATCTTTATCTTTTGCTTTAATAACTTTAGGTAATTTCTTTGGTTTTAGATTTAGCTTACTCATATATTCTTTTATAGTATCCATAATATCATTTTCATCAAAGTTACCACATACGATTATAAATGTATTATTAGGTACATAGAAGTCTTTGTATATCTTGTTTAATCCTTTTGAAGTAATTTTAGCAATATCACTTCTCTCACCTACGACAGTATTTCTTACATATGAATTTGTAAATAGATTTTTTTAAATAGTTCACTCATCATATAACTATTTATTTTATCTTTATACATATCTATTTCTTCACCGATAATGCCTTTTTCTTCTTCTACATTTTTTTAGGATTTATATCAGTATTATAAAAATATATCTAAAAAGTAATTTTTAAGTTTTCTTTTTATATTTATACTTCCAAAAAAATATTATAATTAGTACCATTATAACTAGTCCATGCATTCGCAAGACTACCAAGTTCATTTATTCTTCTTGATATTTCTTTATTTTCTGATAAAGCCATTACTTTATGTTCTAAGAAGTGAGCACTTCCTGGGATTATTTCTGTTACTTTATCATTTATTTTATATTTTGTAACACTCGCTCCATATTTAACTGAAATAGATATATAGAAATTCTTTGTTTTATCTGTCTTATATAGATATACTTCTATTCCATTATCTAATTTTTTTCAGTATAAAGTGATTCATTTACTCTTTCAAATGTTTTTCTTTTTTTCATAACTCACCTCTTAATAGATATATTGTACTAAGTGATATTTTTTTATTTAGATTAATAACTTCATCAATAGTAACTTTATTTATATTACTTCTTAATTCTTCTACTGATTCTGTTTCTTCGAATTCTTTCTTATAGTATTCATTTATTTGAGATGTTACATCATCATAATAATTATTTAAATATGTATTTATTGTTTTTTTAATGATGAATCAAATAATCTTTCTACAGTAGCTTTATCACTCATTAAGTTAACACATTCTTTTTATTAATTTAACACTTTCTTCATAATTAACTTTATTTATACCAGCATATATTGTAAGTGATGGATTATATTTTGAATAATAAGAGCCTACTGTATAACATAATGAATGTTCTTCTCTTACTATATTAAATAAAAATGAATCATTCATTGTACCAAGTATTGTATTATATACTCTTAAAAACATGATTAAGTTCATGATAAGTAAGATCATTTAATCTATATCCAACATATAATTTAGATTGATTAAATGGAAGAGTGTCTACTTTCTCTATAACTTTTTTATCATAAGTATGTTCTATTTTAAATGATAGTTTCTTATTACTTCCTTTTAACATTCTTGAATTTGTTTTCTATTATCCCTATAATCTTATCATCTATTTCACCATTAATGACTATATCAATTTTATAGTTTCCATTAAATAATTCAGCATATTTTTTATATAGCTTTTCTGGTGTAACTTTTTCTACTTCTTCTACATTTGGAATAGTACTATAAGAAGAAGGTGTTTTATTATACATTATTTTAGCATATTCTATACTAGCATAAAGACCTGGATTATCTTTTTACTGATTTACATTTTGTTATGACGTCTTTCTTTATAAGATTAAAGTATGTTTCATCAAATTTATTATCTTTCACATTTGGATTAAATAATACTTCGCACAAGAAATCTAATGTGTCATTCATATATTTATCTTCTGTATATTTTGGATTTAGAAATTCTAGTGAAAAAAATAAATGATTCAGTATTACCTGATATACCAAAAGAAGCAGTTATATTTGCTCCATATAGTTCTTCACCTATTATTGCTATTTTATTTTTTTTAGTATTATATTTTTTTGATGTATAAACTAGATTACTACTTAGCATTCCACCATATGTAATATCGTCTTTATTAAATTTTTTTTGTTAGAAATACTACTACATTTATTGTTTTAAATCTATTTGAATTTATTAAGTGTAGTGTATATTCTTTATTTTGTATTTTTTTGTATTCCATTTATTCCTCCATTTAAGCATAAAAAGAAGATGTGAATCTTCTTTATTATTATGTTATATTTTTTTATTTTTTTATTATAGATTCTAATGCTAGTAATATCATTTCATCTAGTTTTTTTGTTCACGTGCTTTTGGATCTATTTCTTCATGTGTAATTAAACTATCACTTATTGTAAGTATAGCAGTTGCTTTTTTAAGAATTTTTAGCGTTATAAAGTAATGCATATGTTTCCATTTCTACTGCTTTACATCCAAGACTTATAAATTTAGAATAATCTTTATTATCTGTATAGAATGCTTCAGTAGTATGAACACGTCCTAAACGTGCGTTTATTCTTTTAAGTGCTGCTGTATCCATAATCGCACTATTAAGTTCAAATGATGAATTTATAATTTCAATATCTTCTCTACCTGCTTCTTCATCAAAATCAGTTTTAGAATATGCTGAATCAGCAACAAGGATATCAAATATCTTGAAATCAGTTGTATAACTACCTGCTGTACCTATTCTAATAATTGAATCTACATCATAATAGTTAAATAATTCATAACTATAGATTCCCATACTACCTATTCCCATACCACTTGAGAATACTGTTACAGGTACTCCTTTATAAGTTCCAGTAAATGCAAGTTCACCTCTTAGTTTATTTACACAAACTGGATTTTCTAAATATTTTTTAGCAATATATTCTGCTCTATTTGGATCTCCTGGCATTAATACTCTTTTAGCGATCTCATTTTTTTCTGCTTCTATATGTACTGTTCCCATAATTATTCTCCTTCATTTTGTGATTCTAATTTTACAAGTACATCTCTTGGTTTAGAACCTTTTGCTGGACCAACTATTCCTTGTTCTTCAAACTGATCCATTATTCTAGCGGCTCTATTATAACCAATTGAATACTTTCTTTGAATTAATGATGCACTTATTTGACCCATACGAATTGCATAATTTAATATTTCATCATAAAGAACATCTTTAACTCCACCACCATTACTGGAAGCATCTCCACTATAATTTCCTTCACTACTAGACGTAGAATCTAAATTCGTGAATTTTTCATTATATTTTGGTGGATTACAATTTTCTTTTACGAAGTTTACAACTCTTTCTATTTCATCATCACTTACAAAACTACCTTGAATTCTAGTAGGAGTATTATCATCCATTGGTTTATAAAGCATATCACCTTTACCAAGTAGTTTTTCTGCTCCAACCATATCAAGTATTGTTCTTGAATCTATACTTGAAGAAACTGCAAATGATATACGAGTTGGTATATTTGATTTAACAA
This sequence comes from Clostridium sp., assembly GCA_022010095.1. Classification (GTDB taxonomy): domain Bacteria; phylum Bacillota_I; class Bacilli_A; order RF39; family UBA660; genus CAG-1000. The sequence continues at coordinate 83,382 of CP091739.1, read as the reverse complement.
CACCTGTGATTATATCAGTAGATGGTCTTTGTGTTGCGACAATTAAATGTATTCCAGCAGCTCTTGCAAGTTGTGTGATTCTCATTATTGATTCTTCAACTTCTTTAGCAGCAACTAACATTAAATCAGCAAGTTCATCTATAACTACTAATATAAATGGCATTTTAGTAAGTCCACAATTTGGATTCTTTTTAAGTTCTTTTTCTACATAATCATTATATGTTTGAATATTTTTAGTTCCACTATTTTTAAATGTTTCATATCTATCATCCATTTCAACAACAATCTTTTTGTAGTCGTTTGCTGATGCTTTTTTAGGGTCTGTAACAACCGGTGTAAGTAAGTGTGGTATTCCTTCATAAACATTAAATTCTACTTTTTTAGGGTCGACAAGTACCATCTTTACTTCATCTGGTGTTGCTCTCATAAGTATTGCTAGAATTATATTATTTATACATACTGATTTACCACTACCAGTGGCACCAGCAACTAACATATGTGGAGTTTTATTTATTTCAACACATTTAACATTTCCCATTATATCTCTTCCAAGAGGTGCTTTGCAAGTTTAGAATCTTTATATTTAGGATTACGTTCCAAATCTTCCATTATTTCTCTCATTGATACAGCCATTATTGTTTGATTAGGTATTTCTACACCAACTGTATTTTTACCAGGTATTGGTGCTTCTATTCTAACTTCTTTAGCAGCAAGTGCTAATGCTATTTCTCTTGAAATGCTAAGTACCTTATTAACTTTAGTACCACGTTCTAATTCCATTTCATATTGAGTTACCGCAGGTCCAACATGTACCTCAATTACTTTTAGCCTTAATACCATAATCAATAAATGTTCTTTCAAGTATCTTTGTATTAGAATTTATTGTTTCAGTTGAATTAGCCTTACCTTTATTTTTAGTTGGATTTAATAATTGAATAGAAGGTTTTTTATATGGTTTTGTATCTCCTGTATCTTCTACTTTATTATCACTTTCTTTTACTGCTGCCATTACTGGTACTTCTTCTTTATGAAGTGTAGGTTTTAAATCTTCAACACTTGTAATAACAACTCTTTTATCAATAGGTTTATCATCTTCATCATCAGGAATATCTCTAATTTTACTTTGTTTTTTTCTTCTTTAATTCTTTTGTTTCTTCTCTTCTTTATTTTCTTTCATATTTCTAAATGAACTTGCTACCGAACTGCATAAATCAGATAAATTCATCTCAAATAACATTATAAGTCCAAATAAAGATATTATTACTATTACTATACTTGTTCCTTCTACATCAAATAATGATACGAATGCCCAACTTGATACAGCACCTATAATACCACCACCTGTATTTCTTATTTCACTTTCTTGTTCATAAGATGCACTTATATTATCAAATGTAGTCGTAAATATATCTCTTGCACTTAATTTGTTATTGGAAATATATTTTGTATGTGAGAATAATAACAATGCTAAAACTATTGCATATATACCTATCATTCTTCCACTTAAATAGTTTGGTTTACCTCTTTTAACTATTAAATATACTCCAAGAACTAGTGCTAAAGCAAGACCAAGTGTATACCATGTTCCAAATAAGAATATCGCAAACTTTTTCATAAGTGAACCCACTATTCCAAAGTTACCAAGTCCTGTAATTGCTACTAAAAATAAGTATTAATCCTTCTAATTCTTTAGCATAAGCAAATCCTTTTTTACTAGTTTTTTCTCTTTTCTTTTTTGCCATTTTTACACCTCTTTTTCCATTTTACTAAGAAGTTTTTTATGTATTCCAGGTTCAACAATATTAAGTGTATTTAATACTATTTCTAATGAGTTTTTATAGTCTCCTTTATAAAAATGCTTTAGAGGCAGATATTAATCCCATTTCTACTTCTGTATTACTACTTCTATATCTATTTCCATATACTATAGCCATTTCAGCCATAGCCGCTGTATTTACCATAGAGTCTGCTGTTTGATATAGTTTTAATGATAAATCTCTTGCAGTATCTACTCTTAAATTTAATGTCTTTATTGATATTGGTTTCTTATCTATTTCTTTTTACTATTTCTTTTTATCGCATCATGTGCTTCTTTTTAATTCTATATAAAATTTATCAGGTATAATTGGTAAATTATAATCTTTAATTTTATATTTTTGAATTATTAATTATTGTTTTAATTTCACTTAATTGATCTCTTGCTCTTGCTTCATCTTCTTTAAGACTACCTAAATTCTTAAGTGTTGTTTCAAGTTTATCTTCTACTTTTGATAGAGATACAGCAACCATTTCTATTTCACTACTTAATTTTGAATATGGCATTACTTTAATAAGAGTTCTATCTTTAACAAGTTTAAAACTATCTTTAACAGCAATTAATTCTTTATTAATTTCATCTATTACTTTAATTTCATCATCACTTAAATCATAAGTATCTTTTTATATTATCAATTTCTGCATATAAATTTCTTATTATAGAACTTACTTTTACTTATTCTTTCATTTATATTAATAAGTCCTCTTTCATATTCTTTCTTGCCTCTTTTTTTTCAGCATCAAAAATCACTATACAATGTTTCATAATAATCAACTAATGTTTTTTTAAATCAAATACTGAATCTTGTAGATTTAATACATTTAATCTATCCATTATTTCACTAATCTTTCTTATTAGTTTCTTCTATGTTGTAATCTATATTTAAGTATTCTATATTATATCCATCTCTAGTCATTTTATTAGATACACTTTTTATATCTTTCATCTTTTTAGGAAGTATCATTGTTGCCATCATTACTATAGTTGGTGCTTCTTCTATAACTATGCTTATATTATGAATCATATCATCAAGTGCTTTAACTATTTTACCAAGTTCTTCATATTCACTATTTTGAACAGCAACTTCAAAAAGCACTAAATAGTTTATCTATATTTTCAAATTGTAATTCAATTCTTGATGATACATCCATATAATCATTTTTTTATTTTTTTATTATATTTAAATATGACTTCTCTATAAACACTTTTTTTAGTTTTTGTTATTGCCTCTCTATTTCTTTCTTCACTTTCAGTAAGTTCTTTTTATTTCATTTAACAGTTTTATTGACTTTTGCTTTTAACATGAAATATACTTTTTTTCTGCTTTATTAAGACTTCTATGTGCTTCTGCATAATTTTTCAAGCATATAGTTTTTCTACTTCAATTAACTTATCAGTTAATTTTTGGCATATCAGTTTTTTTCTATTTCATCAAATCTTTTTTTCCATTCTTCTACTTCACTTGCGATTTTTCTTATTATTAATAAGTTTATTTGCTTTTACCAAGTTCAGTAATTAATGATGAAGATATTATTAAATTCTTCTCTGTAGTTAATCTATCTATATTAGATAGTATCTCTTTCTTTTTTTCTTATTTTTTTAATTATTATTGTTAATATATATAAAAAGTATTATACAAAAATACAAATATTCCAGTTATTATAATTGTTACTTTATCCATACAATCCTCCTTATACATTTTAACATATTTATTATTGTTTTTTTGTAGCCTTTCAATTTAAAAAAAGTAATCATTTTACTGATTACTCTCTCTTTTATCTATTAATTTTAATGTTTTTGGTGAATTACATTTTAGTGTTTGTGATTCAAGAACAAGATATTTTTTTATTATCACTTTGTACTTCCACAAGCTCAGTTTCATCATTTTTCATTTTGGCTTTCTTATGTCTCTTTTAACAATATTTACTGCGTGATCATAGAATTCATTGTCTATATCTTCTCTTGTTATTTCTTCACCATTTTCCTTTTATAGAAAAACTATATTCCCATGTTTAATTGATATCCCTGATGTTATTTCACCATTTGTAATTCCAGTGTATAGAGGATTTGGTATATCTGGGTATATGTCTTTATTTAGTCCTTTTTTGTATGCGAGTGATTCTTTTAATTGAGATATTAGATATTGTATTCTTGCTCTATTTTTTTCTTACTTCTATTTGTGATGCCCTAAATTCTTCTGGAGTCATTCCTTCTTCTTTATCACTCTCATCAAGCATTTCCATTTTTTTAAATTTTAACATTAATATTTTTTTATGTCTGCTGGTTTTTTTATGCGCCAAAAGGTTAAAAATCAAGAACGTCTTTTTGAGCTAATAAATATTCTATTTGTTTTTAAATCAGTTATTTTTATGTATTTGTTTTCTTGTTCATTTAATAAATGGTCTATTGCAAGTTCTAATGGAAAAATTTTTCATCATATTGTGATAAATATTCTATATCATTTTTTTTCTTACATATAATTCTCCATTACTAATTATCTTCATAATATCACTTCTTTCATTTTTGTATTTTAACACCATTTGAAGAAAAATAAAAGACTATTTAAAATAGTCTTATTTACTTAGCGTCATTACTACTCATAATTTCAGGCGTAGGTTTTGGCTGTACTGGTAACTCATATATTGGTCTATTTCCAGATAAATTTCCGGTTCCACCTATATTTATAATATTATCAAATTTTTGTACCTAAATTATCTTTCATATTAACTTTATTTGGATAGCTAAATCTTGGATCTAAATTAACTCCATCAGGCCATGGTGTAGCAACTCTACTACTTGTATCGGGATTAGTGCTCGGAGTACTTGGAGTTGTAGTTCCAGTACCAGGTGTTGTTCCTGGAGTTGAAGTGCTTCCTCCTGTTGATGGTTTACTTGGATAGCTAAATCCTGGATCTAACTCTACATCTTTTGGCCAAGTAGTAGCAGCATTACCGCCAACTTTTCCTACTGAAATACCAAGTAATCCAGCTATTTCATTAGCAAAATTATTATCAAATTCATTTGTTATTGCTGCTGATACTTCATCATATTCATTTGTTACTGTTGTTAATAAGAAATCTGCTAATGTGTTTATTCTTGTATTTATATTTGTAAATATCTTATTAAATGAATTTAATACTGTTGTAGTATCAAGTCCACTTATTTGTAATGCCTCACTGCCCATTGTTAATGCAGTTACTATATCATTTTGATAAGCATCCATTATTATTGTTGCTTTATTTTTCATTCCTGATGCTATCAATTTTAATTCTTCACTGTTTACATAAATATCTGCCATAATTCACCTACAATCCATTCACACTTGTAGTAATTTTTTCTTGAGTTGCAACTATATTTTGCTGTGCTTTTAAATATGTTGCTGATAGAAGTTTTAATGCTTGCAATGCTTTATTCATGTCTACATCCATTTCTTCTACTTTAGCAATATATGCTTCACAATCTTTTCCTGCCCATGAACCTCTTATTTTTTTGCTATATCATCTGTTTTAATTGAATTCCACGTTGTGCTTATTTGTTCTGTAGCTGTATTAATTTTTTTGTTATTATCGTATTAATTTGTTCTAATGATAATGATATCTTTGCCATTTTTTTATTCTTCCTTTTATCTTACCATATTATTAGTACTCATTATTTCTGGTTTTGGTTTTGGTTGTACTGGTAACTCGTAAATTGGTCTTTTTTTACTGGATTTATTTTTAATACCATCTATTCTTGAATCTATTAAATTTTTTTCATATTACCATAATTTGGATAACTCATGTCTGGATCAATATTTGTGCCATTATTATTTCCTCCAGGGTAACCAAAACCTGGGTCTAATTTTTCCTTGTCCACCTGTTGAAGGGTTTGAAACTCCTGGTGTAGGATATGAAGTACCTGGCTTACTATTTCCTAAATTAGGACCTGGATACGGTAATGTTACTGGCTCACTTGCTGAATTGTTGCTTGATGTAGCAGTACCATTTCCAATTGAAGGGTTATTTCGATAACTATACTCAGGATCTTTTCTTTTATTGCCATCATAATTTGTTCTATTTTCATCATTTGATATTGCATTTGAACTATCTCCTGGTGAATGTGTGCTTGGTTGACTAAATCCTGGATCTAACTCTTCATCTTTTGGACCTGGAGTTACAATACCACTATTATTTGTAACTTTGCTTGCTCCCACTGATATACCTAATATTCCTGCTATCTCGTTTGCAAAATTATTATTAAATTCATTTGCAATTGATGCTGTTGTACTATCATACTCATTTGCTACTGTTGTAGATAGGAAATCCGCTAATGTATTTATTCTAGTATTGATATTCGTAAATATCTTATTAAACGAATTTAGTAGTGTTGTTGTATCAAGGCCACTTATTTGTAAGCATTCTCCTCCCATAAGTATTGCACTTGATGCATCATTTTGATATGACTCTATTATATTTGCTGCTTTTATTTTCATTCCTGATGCTATCAATTTTAATTCTTCACTGTTTACATAAATATCTGCCATAATTCACCTACAATCCATTCACACTTGTTGTGATTTTTTCTTGTGTTGCAACTATATTTTGTTGTGCTTTTAAATATGTTGCTGATAGAAGTTTTAATGCTTGCAATGCTTTATTCATGTCTACATCCATTTCTTCTACTTTAGCAATATATGCTTCACAATCTTTTCCAGCCCATGAACCTCTTATTTTTGCTATATCATCTGTTTTAATTGAATTCCACGTTGTACTTATTTGTTCTGTAGCTGTATTAATTTTTTTGTTATTATCGTATTAATTTGTTCTAATGATAATGATATCTTTGCCATTTTTTTATTCCTCCATATTATATAATTATTTTACAATAATTTTTATTTGTTTGTCCATTATTATTCATTTATTTTTTTGAAATTGATACAGCTAAATCTTCAAAAATTATGTGCTAATTCTTTTTTTCAATAATTCCATATTCTTTTATAACATTATTACTTATAAAAATATGTCATTTGTTTTTAACTTACTAATATTTTCAGTAAAAATTCATTTCATATTCATTAAAATATTTACTTGCTTCTTCTGCATAATCACCTAAAGCAGCAAAATTATTGCATGACTCTTTTAAATCTATATTAGCAAGTTCTAATGTATGAATATTACTTTCTATTAATGAAACTATAATTGTAAGTACTGTAGTATCTACTTTCATATTCGCTCCTTATCTTATATATACATTTTATAACAATTATCAGGTTTTGTCCATTAAAAAGGACTCCTTTTTTTGAGTCCAATTATTTTATAATATATATGTTTGCTTATTTGATTTAGTTTCATCATTAATCCAATCTAAATATTCTCTACTTGGACTTGATAAATTAAATATAGCAAATTCAAAAACTTTATAACTATGTATACTTTTTTTATAATGTTGTAAACATCATTAATAAGTTCCTTTTTAGTTTTTTTTAATAATTATATATATTCTTTTTTTGTTAGTTCTTTTTTTCCTTTATAATTCCAAGTACTATTTCTCTCCTAGTACAATATTATCTATTATTTTTTTACATATTCAGCATTACCATTCTTAATAACATAACAATAATTATTTGGTATTTCTCTACTAAATGAATCTAGTTTATTATTAATTCTAAAAATTATATTGAGTAGATATTCCATTTCCTATCCATATTCCATTATTTAAATTAACATTCTTTTTTTAAACCATTGTTCATATTCTAGTGTTTTTTTAAATTAGTTGCTGTATCAATAAATATAAAAATCTATCACTTCAAGTTCTTTAGCTTTAGTAATAAGTTCTTCAAATTCACGTGATATATCCTTATCTAACTTAGATATAAAATTAGTTATACCTATTATCATACATGCAATTCTATCATGCTTATTAAATATATTTTTATCATAATTATTATTTATATACTCTTGTTCTCTACCATTTATATATTCTTTTTAACCAGTTAAATATATTTATATAAACTTTATCATTATAATTAGTATTATTTATTATATCTTCTTTTATATCTATATCTTCTGTATTAATAACTACTGTATATAGTTTTTTTATTTAAAAAAATTCATATAGTAAATTATTTACTACTTTAGCACTACTAAATATATCATTACCTGTTAATAATGTAATATAGTTTTTATTGAAATCTAGTTTACTTATTTCAAGTGTTTCTTTTATTTAAACCTATTGGACACTCTGTATCTTTAAGTGTACTTAAATCTAATTCATTATAGTTAATTGTATCAGGTAAAAACTGGTATTTGTCTTGCTTTTTATAGGATATTTTTTTGATTATAATTATTTATTATTTCTTTTTATACTATTATTTATATTATCTATATCACTTACTACTGCTGTTTGGAATTCATAAATATTATCTTCTTTTTATAATACCTCTACCATATATATTTGATGGGTATGTCTTTTTTTAACATTACCAAATATTGTACTATAATCGTCTTCTTTATTTTGATTTAATGCATATATATTACCAAAGTTTTGTTTTAATTTACTCTTTAATCCATTTGGAGTACTACATGTTATTATGAAATATATTCCATATTTATTACATTCTCTTGTAAGCATTACTAATCTTTCATAATATTTTTTTCATACATTTCATCAAATAGTTCAAAATTATTTATAATTACGCATATTGCTGGTATATTAGTTTTATTATTTTTTTAATATATGAAGTATATTCTCCATTATATTGATAGAATAATTGCTTTCTTTTTATCTAATTCTTTTTCTATAAGTTTAAATAAATTTTTCTATCTTTTTCTTCATCTTCTCTATTAATTCTGTCTCCAATGATATTAGCATTTTCAAATATTCTCACGATAGAAGAGCCAAAAATCTATAATGTAATAATTTATTTCATTAGGCGAATAATATATAAGTGATGAATAAAGAATTGTTGTTATAAAGTTTTCTTTTCCACTTCCACTTACTCCATATATAACACTGTTTCCTTTATCTGTAAGTGATAATGTAAGTAGTTTTTGTTCTTGATTACTTGGTATATCATATTCGCCAACTATTAAATCAATATTATATGGTTTTTTTATTATAATTGTATTTTTTTATTAAAGATGAAATATAAATTATACTTGATAATCTTTCTAACCATAGTGATTTTTACTATTATATTTTTTTCTTTTGCTGTTTTATCTAAATATTTAACAATGTTTACTAGTTCTTCTCCTAGTTGTTCATTTACTGCAAATGTGTTACTTTTTTTGTTGATGTTGTTTTTTTATTACATTACCTATATTATCTATAAATTCTATATTTGAATCTATTGTTTTTTTAACTTTATCAAGTGGAATATATTTTCCTCCTGTATATGCTGATTGTCCTAAAACAAATATTTCATTGTAACCTACTTGGAAATAGAATCTACCTATATTATTGATATAAGCAAAGATCTGAACATTTAATTACTTCATTTGAATCAACTTTATCTTGTACTTTCATGCATATTCTAAATCTTGTGTTACTCCAAATTTGTGGGTCAACTATTCCACTTGGCTTTTGTGTTGCGAGTATTAAATGTATTCCAAGACTTCTACCTATACGTGCTGTACTTATAAGTTGTTCCATGAATTCATACTTTTGCATTTTAAGTTCAGCGAACTCATCACAAATTATAAATAAATGAGATACTGGTTCATTTACTATTCTTTCTCTATACATTCTTTGATATTTATATATATCTATTGTACTTTCTCCAGTAAGTTCTCTTGTTTTTATTAAATATCTCTTGTCTACGTTTAAGTTCACTTTCAATTGATGCAAAAACTTCTATTCATATCATTAGTATCTAAATTAGTTATTGTTCCAACTAAATGAGGAAGCTTTATATTACTATTATCAAAAGCACCAGCAAGTCCTCCACCTTTATAATCTATAAGTATAAATTGTACTTCTTCAGGGCTATAATTTACCGCAAGAGATAAAATTAAAAGGTGATTATGAATTCACTTTTACCACTACCAGTAGAACCTGCAATAAGTCCATGAGGTCCATGAAAATTCTCATGTGTATCTAATATTATCAATTCACCATTTTTTTGCCTATTCCAACAGGTGCTTGTAAATTAATAGTAGGATTATTTTGCTCCCATCTTGATGAAGCATTTAATTGTTCAACTTTACCAACATCATACATTTCTAAGAATCCTAGTTTACTTGGAATTTTACCATCAATACTATCCTCTATATCTATTGGCATATTAGATAATATATGAGAACAACTATCATAATCGATATCTTCTTTTTAAATTAATATTGAATTCTATATTTTTCTTGTTCAGTTGATTTAGCATTTTTGAAGTACACCTTTTTTTCTACATTTAATTTTATAAATGAATTACATTCACTTGGTAAATTAGTTATCTTATTATCTGCGATTAATAAACTAAAGCCAAAAATAGTTTTCATTACCAAGTATTTTCTTTATGACACTGTAATCTCTTATTTTTTTGAAATTATTTGTTATTATTAGATACGTTTTATCAAGTTTAGCATTTTTATCATCTTTAAACTTTTCTACTCTTTCATTATAAACTCTGTCTAAATAGTAGCATATTTCTTTATACTCATTAGTATTTGTTCCAAAGAATCTCATCTTTTTATCATCCTTAAATAAGTGTGGTAGTCTCTTTAGAAAAATCAAAAATAATGAGCATTTTCTTCATCAGTAAGTATTACTATTTTTTTAAATTATCGTAACTTTGAAATGCTAGTAATTGAATTAGTATTTGTTTTAAATATTCATGTACAATTACATCTTCACCTATGAATGCACTTATATAATGTTTAATAAATGAATATACAACTGGTACATTTTCAAGCATTTTCTTTTCATTATATAGTTCTTTTACCTTTTCATCTAGGTTATCTTTTTCCATTTGAAAGTGTTCTTCTGGAACTGGAAGATTTATAAACATATTATATGTACCGTTTCCTAGATTAACACATAGATAGTCTTCATCTTCTATTCTTCTTTCCCAAAGTGTTGTATAGTTTCTTAATATTACTTCACTACATTCTTTAGTACTTAAATATTTATTGCATAATATATTTTTTTGCTCTGTTTTAGCATCATTTATGATTTTTTTTCTTTTTGATTCAAGATATTCAGTATACTTTTTCTGTCTTTTCCTTTTTTTCTTGTTTCTTAGTCATCTTTTTTGTATACATTCTTGTAAGAAGTGGCCATATTATAACACCAGCAAGCATAGCAAAACATATTATAAGTGATGGCATTGCTTGTGCCCAGGTTACTTGATTATTTAAAACATTTTGTAGTGCCATGTAGCCCATCAGTAAAGATGTTAAAGACATAGTAATCATTGGCCCTATCGTTAAAAGCAATGGCATTTTATTTTCAGGCATCTTTGATGGTGGATTATCTATTTTAATATCAAGAGGTTTAATTGTACTTACAAATCTAGGTTTTTTTATTGAAATAATCTTTTTTTCTTCATATAGAGGATATTCTATTTCTTCATCATTTTCTATATATTGTGCGTTTACTGCTGATTTAATATTCTTTTTGTAATAAATTTATTTTTAGCGGTATTATCTACAAATAAGTATCTTTCAAGTATATTATCTATTTCTTCATAATAAAGAATTCTAAGTCCATTTATGAAAAAGAATATCTCCATTCTTTAATTTTTGTATTAGAATTTATTCTTGAATTATTTTTTTATATTTGTGTATTTATTTCATTACTAATATTCACTATAACATCATTTTCTACTAAAGTAAGTGTTAAAGTAATATCTTCTAAAGTATTATAAATTATATTATTAGATTCATTTTTACCTATTGTTATCTTATTAATAATTGAATCATTTATTAAATATGAAGTGTTATTTAGTTCAATACTACTTGTATAAAATTTTAATTTAGTTTTAGTAGTTGTATTATATATAGTATAAAAATTTATTTAATTCAAGCATTACATTATCTATCTTATTATCTTCTGTATCTATTGTATAGCTTTCATTATTGTTAGCTATTTTTCCATTTATTATTTTCTGCTTCAATAGATATTAAATTTGATTTATTACCATTTATATCAAAAGTCTTTTTATCCAAAAATGTTCCTTCTATAGTTTTTAGGTAATAATAAATCTTCTATTAATCTACTTCTTATAATTGATATTCTCATTATTACATCCTTTCTATAAAAATAATTAATTTTGTATCATTTTTTTAATATTAGTATCTTTTTATCATTTTATCATTGTCATATTCTTCTTTTTGTATCTTTATTTATAAATTTAACATCTTGTATTGTTTTTAATATATACATTATTAGTAAGTGTTTTTTTAATGATTCTAATATTGATGTTTTTTTATTGTTCCTACCTTTTTATTATTTGGTATAAATAAATCACATTCGTATTCTATCTCTGGTACTATTATTGTTATTAAAAAAACTTATTCATATCTTCACCTATTCTATATAAGAATTTTTATCATATAAGAGTATAAATATCAATTTATTTAAAAAAGGAAAAAAACTAACTTTCGTTAGTATGTTCATCAAAAATATTTATTTACTTGTGTTGATTTATTATTAAGTGTTTTTACTAGGTCATAACCTTCTTTTGCAATAAGTTCTATTTGTTCATTAGTATATGGAGAGTTAATTAGATCGTGTATTAATTTATTTCTTTTTAATTCTCCATATGTTTATTTTATCAAGTAATTCTTTTTGTTATATGTTTTTCTTATGTTTTTTTATTATTAAATCTTGTATTATTTGTTATTTTTTTGATAGTTTTTTTCACATAAAGAGAAATATTTACCATCAATATCTTTGGTTTTTATATTTAGCATGTCTTAATAATGATTCAGTTCTATCTTCGAAAAATAGCATATTCTATAAATATTGATTCATAATAAAAATTCATTATTAATTGATTTCTTTAGTTTAAGCATTAAGTCTGCATATTTTAAATTCTTTTTGTTTGTTATTCATTTTTTTACCACCTTTACCTTGCATTTATATTTTTATCATTCTAATAGGCACAAGAATAGATGTTTTTGTTTATTTTTTTCTATACTTTAGAAAAAAATGATTTGTTATAATTTAGGTAAAAAGGAGAACCTTATGGAAAAAAAGTAATTAAAAAAATTATCTTTATCAGAGTTATCATTTATAGTTTTAACTGATAATTATGGCAGTGATTTAAAAAATGAAGCATATCATGAAATTCAAAAAAGATTTGAAAGCAATGGTTGCAACTACGATGCGTTTATAGAATTAGAAGAACAAACAATTGGTAAAAGAGGAAATGATATAGAAAATTATTTAATTGGTTCTAGTCCAGATGGGCAGTTACTTATGGAATTATACTTTAATTATGTATACTCAAATGAACTTTGGTAACATGGTAATTTATTATTTAGTAAAAATTTATTATGTAATAGTAATAGTCAAAGAACATTCTTTACAAAGGCTTTAAAAAGCTCGAATTAAATAATTTAGCTAGAAGATTACAATCATTACCTGTAGATTCAGAAGAATATCAAAAACACTTTTTACCTGTGTATCAAAAATTTATATCAAAGATATTCTAAAAAAAGCCTAATATTTGGTATGAAGATTCTTTAACTGATTGCGTTATGGACTTAACAACTGAATTTTTCATCATTAATGAGTAAGAAAAGGATAGAAAAACTAGAAAAATATGCTGAAAGATGGAAAAATGGTTCAAAAGTTGCATTAATACAATGTGCTTTATGGAGTTGGCTTACTAGTAATGATGTTTTAGATTATTTAAATATGCGTGGAATTGCTAATAGAGATATTGCTAAATTATCAAGTCAAAGAAAAATCTATAATAACATCTTTAAAAAGAAGAAGACATTGATTACTCATTTATTGAAGATAAAAAAATTAGAATTAAAAAAATAAACATTATACAAACTTGCTTTTATTATTGAAGTAAGTTTTTTTATTTGGAAAAAAATACAATAAAAAAATAGATATTTCTATCTATTATCTTTAAATTTGGTAGCGACGGGGGGATTCGAACCCACGACCCCCTGGGTATGAACCAGATGCTCTAGCCAACTGAGCTACATCGCCATTTTGCACCGTCGCTAATAATATATCATAAATATTTAGTTAGTTCAAGTGCAAATTAATCATTTTTTTACTCATTTAAATTAAAAATTTATATTTTTCCTTAGTAAGTTTTTATATTAATTAAGCTATTTATTTCATAATTACCTTTTTAGTTTAACTGGAATATAATTACTTGTAAATCCATGAAAATAGCCATCTTTATATTCTTCAATAAGTACGTCTTCTTCCCTATTAATAAACTTTTTCAAAAATATTCTTTTTTTCTAGTTCATTTGAAAGACTTATTAATTTTTCTCGCTCTTTCTTTTAATGATTCTTCTATCTATATGGTCTTTCATTCTTGAAGCTACTGTACCATTTCTATCAGAATATGGGAATACATGTATTTTAGAGAATCCTATTTCTTTACAGAACTCCATTGTTTCATTAAAATCTTCTTCTGTTTCACCTGGGAATCCAACAATAACATCAGTAGATAATGATATATCTTTTCTTAAACTTCTTATTTCTTTTACTTTATTCATAAAATATTCTTTATCATATCTTCTATTCATAAGTTTAAGTATATGGTCAGAACCTGCTTGAAGTGGAATATGTAAGTGTGATACAAATTTATCATTATTCTTAATTATATTCATCATTTTTTCATCAAGTTCTACTATTTCTACTGATGAAAGTCTTATTCTTTTTATTTCATCTATCTTACTAATTTCATTAATTAAGTCAGCAAGTCTCTTATTATCACTATTATATTGACCAGTATGTATGCCTGATAAAACTATTTCTTTATGACCTGATAATGCTAAATCTTGTACTTCAATAATACATTTATTAAATTCTTTGCTTCTTACTCTACCTCTTACATAAGGAATAATACAATAACTACAAAAAAATTATTGCATCCATCTTCTATCTTAATGAATGCTCTATGATGATGCTCATATTTCTTAATTTCCATATCTTCAAAATCTACTTCACTCATATCATAAAATTCTATTATTCTTTCATGAGTACGTTCATATTCCTTAATATATTTAGTAATCTTGCTTTTAATTTTTTTATTACCAATAATTATTTCAGCATTGATTAAGTTATCAATATTATCTTGTCTAAATTCGCAAAAAAACATCCACAAGCCACTACTATTGCTCCTGGATTATTTTTTTCTTATATTGTTTATTACTTGTTTACTTTTTATTATCAGCTGTATTTGTAACAGTACAAGTATTAACTATACAAATATCAGCATTTTTCATTCACTTCTTCATATCCATCATTTAGCATAATTGTTCTTATAAATTCACTTTCATAAGAATTAACTTTGCATCCAAGTGTTTTTTTATTAAAAAAATGTTTTCATTATAACGACAATCTAAACTCTTTAAGTATTTTTTTAAGAATTCTTCTTCTTCTAAATAACTTATTGCTTGAGTTACCTCTTTCTCTTTAACTTCTATTTTATTTATTTTTTTGGACAACCCTTTTTCATTATTTTCTTTCTTATATGATAATGTGATATTTGATGCATTCTTTAGAAGTTGTTCGTAACTGATTATAGCTTTCTTTTCTTGTTCTTCTTCATATTTAGCTATTGCTGCTTGATTATCATTAAGTCCTAAAGTATCCATTCTATCTTTAGTAACTTTTTCAAGTTCTTCTGTAGAAATAACAGCATTTGATTCTTCGCTATCTTCATATTCGTCTATAACTTTGTCATAAGTCATTACATTAGGAACATCTATTTGTTTAATTAATGGTTTATTTTCATCAATAATATCTTCTTTTGTATCTGCTTTTAAACTTTCAAATAAATCTTCTTCATGTGAATCTTCTTTAATACTTTCGAATATGTCTTTTTCTTCTTCATCTTTCATGCTAGCTTTTAATGAGGTTAAATCTTCTAGGAAGTCTTTTTGAATCCAATTTCTTTTCTTCTCTTGTTATTACTTCCATATAATCATTACGTGTTTTAACAAGTGCTAAAACTAATACTATTAATATAATTAACATTAACATTAAAAAAATATTAAAAAAATAATCTCCTGTCATAAATGCTTCTAAAAAACTATCAAATTCTTTCATTATTGTTACCACTATCCTTCTAAATATTTTTTTACTGAAGCTATCATTAGTGGTACTGTTTCAGTCCTTAAGACATCATCACCTAAAGACGTTTTAGTATAACCTTTTTTTCCACTAATATATCTTCTTCAATATTTGATAAACCACCTTCCGGTCCAAATACTATATTCATTGTATCACTACAATTTGAAGGTGTTAATACATCTGTTAAGCGTTTTACATTATTTTTGTCAAGTGAACACAATATATTTACACTTGCATTTCCTTTGACATCTTTTATTTCTATGATATTTTCTAGTGTTGGTTTTACTAATCTATAACTTTGTTCAGTCGCTTCTTTCAGTATTTTATTCCATCTTTGAAGTTTCTTATCAAAGTCTTTTTTAGGTAATTTATATTTACAATGACTATACATCACTACTACAAACTCAGTTATACCAAGTTCAGTACCATGTTGCAATATAAAACTCATTTTTTCTTCACTTAATAGTGGAACATATACTCTAAAAATTATTTTTTTCTCTTTTATATTCTTTAAATATTTCATTAATACTAGCACTCATTAAATCTTTGTTAAGAGAACATATATAACTTTTATTGTCATATACAACTATTATTTTATCATTTTCTTTCATTCTCATAACATTCTTTATATGATTTAAATCATTAGTATTAAGTGTTATATTATTATCTTTTTTTAGATACTCCAAAATATTGTTGCATAACTCACCTACTTAAGTATAACTATTGTTTCACCATCATTATATATATTTAATTTATATTCAAGAACACGTTTATCATGTCTTAAATATTCATGTGTTGCTTCTTTTAATATTCCTTCTCCATGTCCATGAACAATTCTTATTTTTTTACTTTCTATTCTTTCCATGTTATCAATGAAGTTTTTTATTAAAGCAACTGCCCCATATCTATCATAACCATGTATGTCTAAAGATGGAGTATTATATAAAAATGGATCTATTCTTTTTATACATCTTAATTCCTTCTTTTTTTTCACTTATATTATAAAGTATAATTAAACATTTATCAATTAAAAAAAGTATCCAATATGGATACTTAATAATTACTTAATTATTTCTTTAATGCTTCAACTAAGTCGTTTTTCTTCATTGTTGATAGAACTTCAATTCCTTTTTCTCTTTTACATAAAGATTTTAATTCAGCAACAGTTAATTTAGCATAATCTACTGCTTCTTCAACTTTCTTTTCTACTTTAGCTGCTACTTCTTTAACTTCTTTACTTTCTTTAGTTATTTTTCCTTCTAAAGCATCTTTAGATAATTTAACTAATTTAGAGAATTCTTCTGGTGCGAATATAGCAAGTTCACTAAGCATTTTTCTATTGATTTCGATATTAGCTTTCTTAAGTCCATTAATGAATTTAGAATATACTATATCGTTTGCTCTACAAGCAGCGTTAATTCTTGTAATCCATAATTTTCTAAAGTCATTAGCTCTTTTCTTTCTATCATTGTAACTATAAGCTCCACTATGGAATAATTGTTCTTGAGCAGTCTTATATAATCTATGTTTGCTTCCAAAAATAACCTTTAGCTCTTTTTTTAATACTTTTCTTCTTCTATTTTTAGAAACAATTCCACCTTTAACTCTTGTCATTTCTTAACTCCTCCTTACTTAACTAGTCCTCTGTATCTTTTAGCGTCTCCACTACTAAGTACAGAACCCTTTCTTGATTTTCTATTGAAGTCAGTGTTCTTTTTACCACTGTTATGATTTGCTCCAACGTGTCCAATTTTAGTTGAACCAGAATTTCTTACATTAATTTTTTTACTAATTCCACCGTGTGATTTCATCTTTGGCATAATTTACATCTTTCCTTTCTATTTTTTTGGTGCTAGGAATAGTTGCATACTTCTTCCTTCTAATTTAGGCATTTGTTCAATAACTGCTACATCATCAAGCCTACTTGCAAATTTCATTATTACATCACGTCCAAGTTCTGGGTGAGCAAGTTGTCTTCCTTTAAATCTAACAGATACTTTGATTTTATGTCCTTTTTCAATATATGCTTTCGCATTACGAAGCTTAGTTTCAAAGTCACCAACATCTATTGAAACACTAAGTCTATATTCTTTGGTTTCAAGATTTTGTTCTCTTTGTCTTTTCTTAGCTTCTTTTTCTCTTTTTTGTTTCTCATAGCGAAACTTATTGTAATCAATTATTTTTACAAACGGGATTTTTTTGGATCATTATTTAAAAAGTACTAAATCAAGCCCTGCATATTTTGATAATGTTAACGCATCATTAATATTTTTAACGCCCATTTTTTCTCCATTTGGTCCGATTACCATTACGTTTTGAAAAGTTATTTGTTCATTAATTTGAACTTCATTATTTTGCTTAGCTATTGCTAACACCTCCATATTACATTTAAAAAAGTGAACCTGAGAGTCCACTTTAAAAGAATATTTACATTTTTAATAAATAAGCTTTTTTTACCAATGTACCTTTACATCTGGTGAAGAGTGGATCTCTTTCTTTCTTTTTCAACAAGTATGATTATATAGTAATAATATGTGTTTGTCAACTAATTTTATGCATAATTTAGCGTTTTTCGATATGTTTTATCATTTTTTTATTACATTTTTTTAATCATTTTCATTGAATTTTTTTGGCAGTTTTATCACTTTTTTTCAGTGTATAATATTTTTTTCTATTAAAAAAAGCACCAAAATGGTGCTTTGTTAACATTATCATTCGTTAATTTTTTTAATAACTTTACTTTTTTTATATCTATACGCTTCACCTACCTTATGTATCAATTATATCTAGCAATTGTGAAAGATTTGTGATAGATATATTAAAAAGTATGTTAGTTTACATTAATATTTAATATTGGATTCCCCAGACTACTTCATGTTTAGCATCTTTTCCACATACTACACATTTCTCATTTTCATAGTCTTTAGATTCTAATATACATCTTGATTTTGTACCTTTTATTTCTTTCATTTTAAGCTCACATTCAGTATTTCCACACCAATGAGCATGTACAAATCCAGGTTGCTTATTCATAATGTCTTCAACATCTTTTTAATGTTTTAGCATAGAAAGTTTTATTCTTTTGATTTTCTAATGCTTTATTATATAGATTATTTTGTATATCATTAAGTAATTCTTTTACTTTAGCATTTACTTCATCAACTTTTACATTTATTTTTTCACTTGTATCACGTCTTACTAAAGTAACTTCATTATTCGCAAGATCTCTTGGACCTATTTCTATTCTAACAGGTATACCATTTACTTCTGCTTCTGCAAATTTAAATCCAGCACTCTTATCACTTAAGTCAACATATGAAGTAATATTACTTTCTTTTAATTCACTATTTATTTTATTAGCAACATCTAAAACATTATCTTCCATTCTAATTGGAACAATACATACTTCTTTTGGTGCTATTTTTGGTGGTAATACAAGACCTTTATCATCTCCATGAACCATTATAATAGCACCTATCATTCTAGTACTTGCTCCCCATGATGTTTGATAACAATAATCAAATTTATTATCTTTATTTACAAATTTAACATCATATGCCTTAGAGAACTTTTGTCCAAAATAGTGACTTGTTGCTGATTGAAGGCATACTCCATTTTTGCATAAGTGCTTCTACTGTTAAAGTGTATTCTGCCCCTGCGAACTTCTCTTTTTCAGTTTTTTTACCTACTACTACTGGTATTGCTAAATATTCTTCAAAGAATCTTTTATATGTATTTAACATTCTTAATGTTTCTTCTTCAGCTTCTTCACTAGTTGCATGAACAGTATGTCCTTCTTGCCATAAAAATTCACGACTTCTTAAGAATGGTCTTGTTTCTTTTTCCCATCTTATTACATTACACCATTGGTTATATAATTTAGGTAAATCTCTATATGACTTAACAACACTTGCTTATAATAATCACTAAATAATGATTCACTAGTTGGACGAAATGCTAGCCTTTCTTCAAGTTTACTACTTCCACCATTTGTTACCCATGCTACTTCAGGCGCAAATCCTTCTACAAGTTCTCCTTCTTTCTTAAGTAAATTTTCAGGTATCATAACAGGTAAATATACATTTTGATGACCAAGTTCTTTAAACATACCATCCATTACAGATTGTATTTTTTCCCATATTGCATAACCATTAGGTTCAAAAATAATAAATCCTTTTACGTTAGAATATTCAGCCAAGTGTGCTGCTTTTACTACATCAGTATACCAAGATGCAAAATCTTCACTCCTTGATGTTATTTTTTCGTTTTTCATTTTTCCTCCTTTATAAATTAAAAAGAATGGTACATAAGGAGTCAATAATGACGGTACCATCCTTTAATTAACTTAATTATTTTTTTAACTGAATTATCCGAGATATGATTAGTATCCTTTTTTTAAGAAGATAGGAATTAATAAATATTATTCTCTAGTTTACACTATCCTAGATTCACTATAATAAGGAATTCATTAATATTTCTTCAAGATTTAAATAAATTTTTGCACGATTATTTAGCCTTGTCAATCAAATTTAAGTTATTATTTAGCAGTAAAGTAACCAGGATTCTTATACCACCATCTATTCGTGCATATGTAAAATCAGTATATTCTTTATCATATGTTGTTCCTGCTTTCACTTATCCATAAGACAATGCGGTTGTTGTAAGAAGTAAAAATATCATTCCTATTATAAATGTCGCTTGCTTAATTTTTTTCACTCTAACGCCTCTATTATTAGCATTATTAATTATGGCAAAAATTTTTTTCCCCGGACAAGTGAACATTTGTTCTTATTTAAATTTTATTAAAAAAAGCACTATTTCTAGTGCCTTTATTATTTCTTATTTTTTTCTTGTCGTCTTCTAATTTCTTTTTCGATTTCTTTTTACTACTTTTTTTAATGCTTGTTTTCTTACTTCATCAGCTGCTTTTTTTCTACTACTGGAGTACTTTTTTTCAATAGCATATTTATAAAGTTCTTCTGCTTTTTGCTTTTAATATTTTTTTGCTTGTTTTAATGCTATTTCTTTAGCCTTTTCAGTATCTAAATCAGCAAGTTCTGCTTGTAACTCTTCAGCTTTAAATAATAATTCATCTTTTTACTTCATCTACATCAATTTCTTTTTAATTTTTTTAGAAGTTCTTCAAGTTTCTTTTTTTAAGAACCTTTCTTGTATTTTTCTCCTTTGTCTGGAGCAAGTAATATGCCTATTCCAGCACCTAATGCTAACCCTCCTAAAAATTTTCCAAATCCACTTTTTTTATTACTCATCGTCTTCATCCTCCTCATCATTTTTCTTAAATTTAATTATTCTTTTTAACTTACTAGTTATAAAGTTTACTACTGTATCACTTATCATTGTAACTTTATCAGTTGTATAATCAATCATATTGAATATTCTATCAAGTGAATGAACTTTTTTTAGCTACATCATCAAGTAATAAATCTACTTTTGTTCATAGTAAATATTAACTTAATACCAATAACTATAACTATAACTAATAATACAATTAGTAATAAGTAAATTACTACAGGTAGTGTTTCATTTAGTGCTTCCATTAATCCTCCTTATCATCATACATTGAATCAATTAAATTAAATAGATCATGCTCTAAAGTACTATCTGTCATAGTCTTATCATTAGATAATTCTGTGGTGTCATCAAAGTTTTCTAATTTAACTCTATCTTCTAGCTCTCCTACTGAAACATTTTTTTATTCATTTCTGGAGAGGATTCAATCTTTTGTTATTAAATCTTCTATTTTATTTGATCTTTCTTCTAACTTATTAACATCACTATCTATTTTTTTGAACTTCAGCTTGTATATCATTTGGAGTTAATTTATTCATCTTGTTTAATGTATCTTCAAGATCATCTTCAAGTGTACCATATGCTTTTCTTCTAACTGTATCATAGTTAACTGTATTAGCACTTAAAGGTGTTTCTTTTACTTCTACTTTTTTAGTTGCTATTTCTTCTTTTTTATAGTCTTTATCTAAGATACCATATATTGGTGAAATAACTGGACTTGGTTTAAACACTTTTGGTTGTTCTACAACTGGTTCTTTTACTTCTTGTTTAACTGTTCTTTTTTCTCTTTCAAGAACATTTCTTCTTGGTGGTAAATTTTCATCATCATCAAATTCTGTGAAATTGAATGTTCTTTCGCTTCTAAATAAGTCTCTTTCATTACTTACAGGTTCTTCTCTTTTAACTTCTTCTTTCTTTTCTGGTTCTCTTACTTCCTGTCTTACAACTTTTTATCTCTTCAACTCTAGGCTTTTTCTACTACTTCTTTTTTTGTAGGTTTATCTATCTTAATTTCAGTACTAGGTTCATCAACTTCAACCTCATCATAAAAATATGTTTTTTTAAGTTTACTAAAAAAACTCCCATATTTTCTTACACTCTCCTATTCTTCCTCAATGTATTCTAAAAATATATTTTTAGAACTATCTTTATCTTTTGGTTCAGGTATTTTATAAACTGTTTCTGCATTATCAATATCATTGTTACCAATACTTTTTTCAATAACTAAATCATTATATTGTATTGAATTTAATATGATAATTCCTCTTGATATTGCATACCTTAGGTTATTTTCTTTTACCTCTACTTCTATTATAGCATAATTATAACACAACTCAACAATAAATTTATCATTATTTTGTGTAATTTTTAAATATCCTGCTTTATTATTATGTTCAAATTCATAGTATTTGTAATCATTTAAATCATGAGTTGCTTGCATTCTATTTTTATAATAATAACTTACTGCATCTATATTTAAATAGTATCTTATATTATTATCACTTAATAATTCTTGATTATAACCATTATCTTTAGAAACAATGAATCCAGTTGGTAGATAGTATTTATATCCTTTATTATTTATATTAGTAGTTTTTTTGTTCATTTACTATTGATATATTTATTATATCTTCATATGATAAATTATTTAAATAATATGTTTTTTTAGTACATGCAGTTAGTAATAATAAGCATATTATTGTAACAATCTTTTTATACATCTTATCTTATCTCCTATTTTAGTATAACAAATTATTTATTCTTTAACAACACTTATATAGTTTATGTTTTTTTACCAATGTTCATAAATTTATCTTCATATTCTGTTGTTATATCACTTATATGATTAGTATCTTTCTCTATTATTTTGTATCCATATTCGGTAAGTGATTCACATGAATAATTAAATAAATCATCATTATCAGTTTTCATTTCTATTCTTTTTAATATCTTTGAATATTAAATCATATTTTTCTCTAAAAAAATCTATTTGATGTAAGTCTTCTTTTTAGTATGTCTTTTTTTAGGCCATGGATCGGAGAAATTTAAGTATATTTTTTTGATATTTCTCTGTCGAAAAATGGAATCTATAGTAAGTGCATCGTAACAGATAAGTTTTTAAGTTATTTATATCAAGTTCTTCTAACTTTTTAACTGCTGAAACAAGTGGACTATCATACTTTTTCTATTCCTATAAAAATTTATATTTGGATTTTTGAAGTGCTTTTTTTCTATTATAAATTTTCCCTTTTTCCTGTACCTATTTCTATTTCTATATTGTTATTATTATTAAATAATTTATTCCACCTTCCTTTATATTCTTCTGGATTTTCTATTATATAAGTACTTTTTATTTATTATTTTATCTGCATCTTTTTATATGTTTTTAGTCTCATAATATTTTCCTTTCGTTAGATATATTATAATACATTTTAAAATATAATACAAAGTATGCTCAAAAATAATCATTTATCATATATTATACTAGGTGATATTATGAATAACAGGGATATGTTCTATCAAAATCTAAATCAAGGTTATCAAGCACCTGGTATGATATATCCGCCTAGTGGATATAATTTAAATCAAGAATATCAGGCTTATGGACCTAATGTTATGCCTTATAATAATGGAATGAATGGTATGAATAATAATTATAATAATGTAAATAATGATTTAGAAGATAGAATTAGTAAGTTAGAAAGACAAATAAAAAAACATTAGATACAAGAATTCAAAAAAATTAGAATCTGTATCTAATGAAATTAATGATAATATTTATATGATTTAAGAGATTAATTCTCTTTTTTTATGATAATATTACTGATGCGAATGTAAGTATTACCATTGATGATAAACCAATTAGAACTAATAACTTCATTGCCCATTTTAACCATGTAGTATAGTTTACTTTAGCAAGTGCTAAACCTCCCATTATTGCACCACATGTTGGAGTAAATAAGTTAACAAGACCATTTGCTGCTACAAAAGTCATAATTGTTGTTTCAACACTATAACCAAGTTGATGAGCAAGTGGAGCCATAATTGGTGTAGATATTGTTGCTAAACCTGAACTAGATGGTACAAGTATTGATAAGAATATATGTAAGATATAGTTACATGGTGTGAATAATGCTACTGGTGTACCTTTTAATGCATCTGCTACATTATAAATAACATAATTATCTAACATAGTTGTTTCCATTAATACTTTAACACCACGTGCTACTGCAACGATAAGTACAACTGATAAAATATCTCTTGCACCTGCAATAAATTCATCTATGATTTGATTTGTTGTAAAACCATTTATATATCCAATTAAGATACCAGTGATTAAGAACCAAGCAAAGAGATTCATAGAAATACCATTCTCCAAGAGATACACCTGTTAACCATTTACTCCATCCTTTAAAGAATGTAATACCAAACTCTTCCCATGGTATAAATCCTATAATCATTATAAGAAATGTAAATCCAAAAAAATCCATAATGTTGCCTTTTTGCTTTCCTGTAAGAAATGCTTCTTTACTATTATCTTTTTCATTAAATTTTTTTCCATTTTCTTTTGTTCTTGTAATGTTAAGAATGTTGAACCTTTGTCATCTTTGACTTTTCTTGCATAACTCATTACATAGAAAATTGAAATTCCAAGTGATACTAGCCATAATACTGTACCTAGTGCGATTAATATACCTTGATTAGCACTTAATCCTTTTGGAAGTGCGGCTACTGCAGCACCTGTTGCGAATGGGTTTATTGTTGAACCTAAAACTCCACAACCTGCTCCTAATAAAACTGTTGCTGATGCAACTATTGTATCCATACCTGCTGCTACCATAGTAAATGCAAGTAATGCATAGAAACCAACTGTTTCTTCCATCATTCCATAAGTTGTTCCACCTATAGAGAAGATAATCATTAGTATTGGAATTAATACTAATTCATTTCCTTTTAATTTTTTAACTAAGACCTTAATTCCATTTTCCAATGCCCCTGTTTTTGTTACGATTTGTAAGAAACCACCAAGAACTAGAATGAACACACATACATCTACTGCATTTTCAAAACCTTTAATTGGTGCAAGTAATACATCAGATAATTTTGCTGATACTACTCCTGTACCATTAATAATATTACCAGCTGCGTCAAACTCAGCACTTGGTAATACTAAAGTTACTAATGCTACTATAATAGTTAATAAAATTATTATAGTGAATGCGGACATTCTTTCTCTTTTTTTCTTTGCTTTAGCCATCTTATTCTCCTCCTTTTTGACTTATCGTTGTACCTGTTTTATTTAGGAGGGCTTCTTTAGCACATTCAAGTGATGTAATAATGCCTTTTCCATCTTTATTATATTCACAAAATTCAATACAAGATTCTACTTTTGGAAGCATACTTCCTTTAGCAAACTCACCATCTTCTATATACTTTTTAGCAAGTGTAATAGAAGTGTTTCTTAAACTTGTTTGGTTTTTCAGTATTGTAATTTAGTGAAACAGTTTCTACTGTTGTAAGTATAAGAAGTATATTTGCATTTAATTCACGAGCAAGTAAACTACTTGTTCTATCTTTATCAATTACTGCATCTACTCCTTTATATGCATTATCTTCACTAATAACTGGAATTCCTCCTCCACCAGCTGCTATAACAATATTGCCTTGATTTAAAAGGTCTTTAATTAAACCAAGTTCTATTATTTTAATTGGTTTAGGAGAAGGTACAACTCTCCTATAACCTCTTCCAGAGTCTTCAACGAATGTATAACCTTTTTCTTCCTCTATTTTTTTAGCGTCAGTTTCGTTATAAAACATTCCTACTGGTTTTTCTGGTCTATTAAAAGCAGGATCATTTTTATCAACTTCTACTTGTGTAACTATTGTCTGCACAATTTTTTTATTGATATTTCTTGCTTTTTAATTCTAATTCAATTGCTTGTTGTAAGTGATAACCTATATATCCTTGACTCATTGCTCCACATTCAGGAAATGGCATTTCAGGAGTGCCACTTCCTTTTTCATGTGAATAGTCAAATGCTAGGTTTATCATACCAACTTGAGGACCATTTCCGTGGCTTACAACTACATTATATCCTTCACTAACTAAATCTACGATTGATTTAGCAGTGTTTTTAACTAATTTTAATTGCTCAAATGGTGTTTTTCCAAGAGCATTTCCACCTAGTGCTACTACTATTGTTTTCATATTTTATCACTTCTTTGTAGTGGCATTGACATACATCTAGGTCCACCTCTACCTCTTGATAATTCTGCACTATGCATTTCTAAAACTTTAATTTCATTTTGTCTTAGTAATTCATTTGTTAAATTATTTCTATCATAAACAATAACTACTCCAGGGGCAATACATAATGTATTGCTTCCATCGTTCCATTGTTCACGTTCAGCGCCTATTTTTATCTCCTCCAGCACATGGTATTAAAGTAATATCTTTTTCTAAATATTCTTCCAATATTTTTTCAAGTGAAGCACTCTTTTCTTTAACATTAAGTCCGTCTTCACCATCACTAGTTATTTCAAATACTTTAAGTGTTCCCATAATTCCTGGGTGATATGTAAATTTATCTACATCTATTTGAGTAAATACTGTATCTAAATGCATGAATGCACGACAAACTGGTATATCAAATGCAAGTATTGTATCAATTTTAGCATTTTTATCTTCAAATATTTTATGCGCAAGTTCTTCTATTGCATCTGCACTTGTTCTTTGAGAAATACCTACTGCTAAAATATGTTCATTTAAGTTAAGTATATCTCCACCTTCAATATGATAAGCACTATATCTATCAAAATATTTATCAACAAGTCCTTTATATTCAGGGTGATATTCAAATATATATTCAGCATATATTGTTTCTCTATTACGAGTTACTGAGTACATTCTATTTAGTGATACACCATTTCCAATTGATGCAAATGGATCACGAGTAAAATATAAGTTTGGCATAGGATCTACTACAAATGCTGTATCATCTTGAATATAGTCTACTAAACTTTTACCTTTCTTTGCTTTTGATTTAATTACTTCATTATTAACTATACCTTCCATAGTCTTTAAAACAAGTAATCTATTATTTTCTATAGAACTTAAATATTCATAAACTAAACTACGATATTTAGGTGTTCTAATTCCTGCTTCATAAATAAATTGAGTAATAAATCTTTCTCTAATTTCAGGATTGGTATCTAGTACTTCAGTCATTAAGTCTTCTAAATATACTACTTCTACTCCATTGTCTTTTAATATTCTTACGAATTCATCGTGTTCTTCTTGGGCAACTGGTAAGTATGGAATATCATCAAATAAAAGTCTTTCTAAACTATCTGGTGTTAAATTTAATAATTCACGACCTGGTCTATGTACAAGAACTTTTTTTAATGTTCCAATTTCACTTTTAACATTTATTGGGTTCAATTTTGACCCTCCTTTCTATCCTAAATAAATTATAGCAAATCTATATTTTTTTGTAAACTAGAGAAAAAGAGAAAAAAAGTGAAAAAGAGAAAAAAAGCCTCTTTCGAGACTATTTACAATCTAATACTGGGTTTAACCTAGTTATTAGTTTTCCTTCTTTTTTTCCTTCTACAACATATTGTATTTTAGTTGTATCTATATCACATGTAATGTGTTTTTTAAATGTAGAAATATCAAATCCATTAACTTCATTCATTTCTCTAAGTGTTGTTTCATATGTTTTAACTTCTAAATTAATGTCTTGCCATTCTTCTGTTCCATATATTATTTTTTTCCATAATTTAGTAATATCTTTTTCTGCTTCATCTATTGCTTCTTTTTTATCTACTGCTGGTACTGTTGTTATTACTTCTTCTGTTGGTCCTTTTTTTGATGAACATCCAACTAATGATAACATTACTATAAATAATATTAAAATTTTTTTCATATTTACTCACATACTACGACTGGATTAAATGAATATTCTGTTTTTAGTTGATGTTGAACTTTTTAACAATAAATTCAATTTTTTTGTTTTATCTAGATCACATTGTTTTTCCAGTTTCAGGATTTATAAACATTGAAATATCATACTTATTTATTTCTTTTCATTTCTTTTTAAACTCATATGATATGTCATTACTTGAATATTTCCTTTAGTCCAAGTATCATTTTCATAAATTAATTTTTCCATATTCTACTAATTTAGATTTCATTTCATCATATTTTTAAATTAATTTCTTCCTCTGTAAGTTTTTTTATAACTGGTGGTGTATTTTTATCTGTATCACCACCATTATTTGTTTTTTTTCATTGCATCCTGTCACTAATAAGATACATATTAGTGAGATTAATAATCCTTTTTTTCATTTTAATTTGCCTCCTTAAATTCTATTGATATGTATCCGTTTCCACTTCTATTTCCAGATACATTTTTTTAATACTGTTATTGTACCTGATGTACTATTTAATCCACCTTGTCCTGGTTTTCCATTTTTTGTGCATGTTTCACAATTGCATTCATATGTTGAAGAATATTTTTTGCATCCTCCTCCACATATTGAACAATTGCAGTCATATGTTGAAGAATATTTTTTACATCCTCCTCCGCATCTTGAACAATTGCAGTCATATTCTGGATAGTAAGATGTACATCCGCCCCCACATCTTTGACAGTTACAGCTATATTTTGAAGAATATGTTTACATCCGCCTCCACATGTTTGACAGTTACAGCTATATTTATTGTAACTACTACATGTACATCCACAACAATTAGCACTTAAACCACCACAATAGCAGTTTGCATTCGGTTGTGATGAATATGTTGTGCATCTATATCCTGTACATGTATTTCCTGTACATGTTTGGCATTTGCAACTATAAGTTGGATTATACGCTGTACATTGTCCTCCACATGTTTGACAGTTACAATCATATGTTGGTGCATAAGATTTACATCCACCTCCACATGTTGAACAATTACAATCATATGTTGGATAGTATTCTTCACATCCTCCACCACATTTTGAACAATTGCAATTATATGTTGGGTTATATTCCGTACACTCTCCTCCACAAGTTTGACAGTTACATTTATATTTATAGTCTATACTATTTGTGCCACCACCGCCATTTGTTCCAGCAAGTCCAGCACCTGAACCAACATTTGCACCGCCAGCACTAGAACCAGCGCCACCAACACCTCCAGCAGTTTTATCTTCTGCCATTGCACCACCACCAGCAGCAATTATAATTTTTGTTCCATTACGTTCAATAGTTGAAGCACCGCCACCACTTGTATAAGTAGAATTTTTATATCCACCTCCACCATTGTAGCCATTTTGTCCTCCAACTTTTACTATAAGTTTTTCACCCTTATTTAACTTTACCTCTGCTTCTATATATCCGCCTTTACCGCCGTTAGCTCCTCCACCTTGTGCTCCATAAGCATTTATAGTGTATGTTCCATCAGCAGGTACAACATATTCATCTTCCACTTCAGTAAATTCATATTCTCTTTTTGTAATATCAAAAAAATAATTCACATGTTATATTTTTTTCTTTATTTCTCTAAAAAGTAAGAATACCATTATTATAATCATATGTGTAATTACAATTACTATTAACAAGTCCATATCCTAATGTTGGTGTTATTTCAATACTTTTATCTGTTAATGCTTCTACTTCATATGATTCACTTGCTTTAGAACCAATTGTTGCATTATTAACTTTGACGTTAACATTAAAAAAATCTTTTTTTCTTATATGTAACTTCACATTCTAAATTGCTTCTTATATTACTTAATTGAAGTTTTCCATTATTATAATTAATATCTACTTTGTTATTACATTTGATATCATTTACACTTTTTTTAATTCATAATATTCATCAGCTTCAATATTATATTCGCTATCAAATGATTCTATTATTTCATTAACTTTAACTTTTTCCATTTACTTTTTCCATGAATTGCTCTAATTGTAATATTGAATTCAGGTTTTACAAACATCCACTGGTTCATTATGAGTTCCTTTTTCCAGTAACTAATGTATCTTGTAATATATATTGTACTGGTTTCATTTCTTCTAATTCTCTTTTAGAAGTTAAATCTGTTACATTATTATTTCTTACATTTACTACATGTACATTATTACTTACTTCAGTATTCGTCCAATATTTAGAACCAGAAAAATAAATATGTTTCATCATTATACATTGAAAGTTCTAATTCATATTTACTAATAAATCCTGCTTTTTTTAAATTGGCTGTTTTTTTAGTAAATCCAGTTATATTATAAATATAAGGTAATGTTTCATCTTGATTAATAAATAATTTATAATCACTAAATGATGTTATATATTTATTAGCTTTATTTATTGAATTCGCATAATTATCTTTAACAATTGCTTTAACACTAAAAAAATTCCTAAAAAAACATACATATAAATAGTAATATTTTCTTTTTCATATTCTTTTCCTTTCTTAATTATTATTTAGTATTTTGTCTATTATTTTTAATACATCACCTGTCTTTACATCTCTACTACTTGTTTCATTTCTAAGTTTAAATTCTACATAATCATCACTAAGTTTTCTACCTACTGTTATACGTATTGGTATACCTAGTAAATCCATATCGTTAAATTTAACTCCTACTGATTCTTTTCTATCATCAAGTATAGTATCTATTCCATTTTGAAGTAGTCTTTCATATAACATTTTTTTGAATATTTATAACTATCTTTATCATTAATATTTATTACTACTATTGCTACTTTATATGGTGCGATTATAGTTGGCCATATGATACCATTTTCATCATGATTTTTTTCTACTATTGCTGAGATTAGTCTATCTATTCCTATACCATATGATCCCATGTGAACATAATTAAATTGATTAGTTTCATCTAAATATTTTTAGATTATAAATCTTACTATAATTTGTTTCTAATTTGAATATATGTCCTACTTCTATACCATTTATCATTTCACAAGGACTACCACATTTAGGACATAAAGACCTATCATTAAATGTTTTTTTAAATCAGCATATCTATCAATAGTGAAATCTATTTTAGGATTAGCATTCTTATAATGATAATCTTTTATATTGGCACCACATATTACATTGTGCATATTTTTTACTTCAGCATCAGCAATTACTTTCATTGTTGTTTTAATTGGTCCTATAAAGCCTACTTCTGTACCTATTT
This sequence comes from Clostridium sp., assembly GCA_022010095.1. Classification (GTDB taxonomy): domain Bacteria; phylum Bacillota_I; class Bacilli_A; order RF39; family UBA660; genus CAG-1000. Next base: position 51,812 of record CP091739.1, on the reverse strand, counting down.
TTTCTAGTTCATATACTGATGGTATTTCTATATTTTTTGTTTTTAATACTCTTTCTAATTTAGAAATATTTAATTCATCACTACCTTTTTAAAAAGTATCATTATGTATTTTTGAATCTGCTTTTACTATTATTGATTTTAATATTTTGTCATCATCTACGTTAAAGAATTCTTTTTAGTTCTTTTTACTGTTTTAATACCTGGAGTGTGTATTTTTCTTAACATTCTAATATCATATGATTTATCTTTTTTTATCTTTTATTAAACATGATGCATCTTCTATATTAGAACTATAAGAACATTTAGTACATTTGATTACTTTGTTATCACCAAAATCACATACTACTTGAAATTCCTCACTAGATGTTCCTTTCATTGATTCAGGATCACTTTTAACAACTATTGTATCTAAATTACATCTTTTAAATATATTTTTAAATGTTTGATACATTTTATCATAACTTACATCAAGTCCACTCATATCAGCATCAAAACTATATGCATCTGCCATTAAAAAAATTCTTTTTTTACGAATAAGACCATATTCAGGATGTTCTTCATCTCTAAACTTATTACTCATTTGAAATAATGTAAAATGTAAGTCTTTATAACTTTGTATTTTATTTCTAACTAGATATGCGAATAATTCTTCATGTGTAGGACATAATGCATATTCTTTATTATTTCTATCTTTTAATGTAAACATTTCTTCGTTAAATATTACATTTCTACCACTATTTTCAAAATATGAATAATCAACTAAAGAAGGCATTAACACTTCTTCAGCATTAACCTATTCCATTTCATCTCTTATTAATTCTTTTTACATTATTTACTACTTTTAAGGCCCATAGGAAGATAACTATATATACCATTATCATTTTTTTAAATATCATTCCACTTTTAATTAGTAATTTTGCTGATATAGTATTTTCATCTTTGGGATATTCTTTTCTTGTTATAAAGAAACCACTAGACATTCTCATAATTATTCCTCCACTATGTATGATATTAGTTTTCTTGTTTTAGGATTGTTATTATCATATCTTACACATACCATTATTGAATTCATACTTTGTTTATTAACTGGATTTTTAAGTTCTGTTTTGCCAGCGGAATCTCCTTCTAAATATCCTTGATTAATAAGTTCTCTTACTAGAATACATCCACAATCTTTATCACATGATTTTTGAGTTGTGTATTCATTATTTACATATTGTGGTATTCTTATTAAGTTTTCACGGCCCCATGAAAGACTTGTAGATAATATTCTATCTATTTTAGCTTCATATAGACTTTTTAATGTGTTTTTTCTTACTGTATTTACTACTGGTATAAGTATTGTTGCTAGTAAAAGCATTATCGCTATTGATACCATGAGTTCTATTAATGTAAATCCTTTTTTTATTCATTTTATTACCTCTATTATCTATATAGAAGTATAGCAAATTTTTTTTGCTTTATTGACAATAATTATATTGAATTATTTAACTATATATTATATAATGATATTTAGAATAGAGAGGGATATATGAAGGAATTTGATTTTGAAAAAAATACCTATTGTTGAAATAGCAAACGAAATCATAATGGATGCTGTTAAAAAGAAATGTCAGCGATATCCATATGGATCCAACTAAAGATGCTATTAGAATTCGTATTCGTATTGATGGTATTTTTATCAGATTATTCTATAATTCCAGGTCAATATAAAAGAAACTTAATATCTCGTATAAAAATGATGGCACAAATGAATATTATGGAAACAAGACTTCCACAAGATGGTGCGATTAAAACTAAAATTGGAGATAAGATGCTTGATCTTCGTGTTTCTTCTCTTCCAACTAATAATGGTGAAAAAGTTGTTATTCGTGTTCTTGATTATTCAAAGAGTTTACAAGGACTTGATACACTAGGTTTTTTTCACAAGATAGTTTAAATAAAATTCATAAAATGATAAATGTACCAAATGGTATTATACTTGTTACTGGTGCTACTGGTAGTGGTAAATCTACTACTGTATACTCTATTCTTCAAAAAATGAATACTGAAGATGTAAACATTATAACTGTTGAAGATCCAATAGAAATGGATATAGCAGGTATTAACCAAGTACAAGCTCAAAGTGAGATTGGTCTTACATTTGCTAACGTTTTAAGAAGTATCTTGCGTCAAGACCCTGATATTATAATGATCGGAGAAATTCGTGATGATGAAACTGCTAGAATTGCTGTTCGTGCTTCTATAACAGGACATAAAGTATTATCTACAATACATACCAACAACTCACTAAATACTATTGAAAGACTTACTGATATGGATGTTGAACGTTACTTACTTGGTTCTGCTCTTACTGGAATTATTTCTCAAAAATTAGCAAGACGTTTATGTCCACATTGTAAAGTACTTAGAAATACTACTGATTATGAAAAAAATGTATTTAGAAAAGTAATACATAAAGATATAGAACAAATGTATGATGCAAATCCTAATGGATGTGAACATTGTTTTAAAGGGTTCACTGATAGAATTGCTATACTTGAAGTACTTCTTATGAATGATGAAATAAGAGATGCAATAACTAATAATATGCATAAAGATGAGTTAAGAAAACTAGTTTATAAAAAGTGATGTTATTACCCTACTTCAAGATGGACTTACTAAAGTTGTTGAGGGAAAAACATCATTCTCAGAAATACTTAAAGTTGTTGACCTTGATAATGACTTATCTAATTATGAAGATGATAACTTAGAAACAGGTATTAGAGATATAGAAAATCAAAAAAATAAATAATCCTATCAATAATACCAATAACATTAATAAAAATAAATAATAATTATGATATACAAGAAATAGATGATTTTGGTCCTGATGATCATTATGTATCACTTGAACCAGTTAAAACTAATAATAATGAGATAATTGATTACTCATCATTGATACCAAAAGATGAAGAAAAATCATAATACAGAAATTCCTCATGATACAGTTAAACCTGGTGAAATAGAATACTTTAATTTTTTTAGAAACTTTAATTAGTTTCTTTTTATATTAATACTTGTTACTTTTTGTAATTAAAAATATTGAAAAAAAGCAATTAAAAAAAGTAACATAAGTGATTTATTATATCAACAAATGTAAAATTAAAAATATTTTTTTGGGGGTGCTATTCACAATATGAATTAATATATTCAAGAGAGTCACGTAAATTAGAAAAAAATTTATTTCTTTCTTTTTTTCTTGAATAAAGAAATCATTTTATAGTTTTTTTATCAAAAAAATAAATCCATAAATATAGAATCTTTTTGGTTTGTTTTTTTATAATATTTGTATTTTTAAACCATTACTATTATAAATAAGTAAATAATTGTATTTTTGATATAAGAAAGTCATAAGCAATTTTACTAAATTCTTCTTCATATTTTTAAAGTCCAATCTTCATTCTTTTTCTTCCATATATTCTTTTTTTCTTCTTATATATATATTTTTAATATTAATTTATTATCTATTATTTCATATTCATAGTCAGGACCAAAGTTTGGAATATTACTTTTATCAATAAAAAACATTTCTATATCAGTATAAGTTAATTTTTCATTAATAGCATTCTTTAATATTTTAAGTTCATGACTATTAATATTTGTTATATCAAATATTATTTCATCTTCTTCACATTTTATTACATTTACACATATTGTTTCTACTTTCTGTGTTTTAGAATTTTCAATATCTATATATGCTGCCACTATATCACTTCCTAAATATAATTTATATTCTTTATCTAATATTGTCAATAATATAAGTTTCAATGAATATAATTTATGGGTGAATTTATGTTTCAAAGTAAACAAAAATACTAGAATTAAATATATGTTTTTTTGATATGTATATTAATATTTATATTTGTTATTGTTAAAGTGTTTTTATATACAGGTTATTGAGTATAAGAAACTTAATAATTTCGCTAATGAATTATGGAGTCGTGAGTTAACTGTTCAGGCTGATAGAGGTAAAATACTTGATAGAAATGGAAAAGTAATAGTTGATAATGTTACGACAGTTGGTCTTTATCTTGTACCTAATCAAATACTTAATAAAAAAGAAGTAAGTAAGACACTAGCTTATATACTTGAAGTTAGTTATGAAGAAATGTATAAACATGTTACTAAAAAGACTTCTATTGAAAGAGTACATCCTGAAGGAAGAAATATTAGTCATGAGAAAGCAGACTTAATTAGTTCTTATAATTATGAAGGAGTTTATCTTTTTAAAAAGAAAGTAAGAGAAATTATAAATATGGTAATATTTTTATCTCATGTTATTGGGTATACTGGCATTGATAATCAAGGTCTTAGTGGTATTGAACTTAAATATGATAAGACTCTTACTGGTAAAAATGGTAATATTAAATATTATAGTGATGGTAAAGGTAAAAGACTTTCTTTGCCTGAAACATATGTATCCCCTACTTCTGGTAGTGATGTAACATTAACTATTGATTTAGATATTCAACTTTCTCTTGAAAATGAACTAATGAATGCATATAAAAAATATGTTGCTGAAGGTGCGATTGGTATTGTTATGAATCCAAAGTCTGGTGAAATACTTGCGATAAGTAGTATTCCATCATTTGACCCAGCAAATTATAAAAATTATAGTAGTGAAATTATTAATAGAAATTTAGCAATATGGTCTAACTTTGAACCAGGAAGTACTTTTAAAATAGTAACACTCGCATCAGCCATTAATGAAGGAAAAGTTGATATATTTAAAGAACACTTCTATGATAGTGGAAGTATAAAAGTAGCGAACTCTACTCTACACTGCTGGAAAAGAAAAGGTCATGGAGATGAAACTTTTATACAGGTTGTTGAAAACTCTTGTAACCCTGGGTTTGTTAATTTAGGTCAAAGACTTGGAAAAGAAACGTTATTCAAATATATTACTGAACTTGGTTTTGGTAAAAAACTGGTATTGATTTAAATGGTGAAGCAACTGGAATATTATTTAATCTTGATAAAGTTGGTCCAGTTGAACTTGCAACTACTGCGTTTGGTCAAGGAATAAGTGTTACAGCACTACAACAAGTTACAGCAGTTAGTGCAATCGTAAACGGTGGTACTCTTTATACTCCATATATTGTTTCAAGTGTTGGAGATGATTCAAAAAAGTCCAATTATTAAAAAAGGAAAAATATAATCACTAAAGAAACAAGTGATGTTGTAAAGTATGCTCTTGAAAGTGTTGTTGCGAATGGTAGTGGTAGAAATGCTTATATTGAAAATTATAGAATTGGTGGTAAAACAGGTACTGCTCAAAAAGTCGGTAGTGATGGACGTTATATGCAAGGAAACTATGTTCTTTCATTTATTGGTTTTATGCCTGCTGATAACCCTGATTATGTTATGTATATAGCAATAGATCATGCTAAAGGTGTCACACAATATGGTGGAGTTGTAAGTGCTCCTATTGCTAGAAATGTATTTAAAGATATAATTTCTATTCATGATATAAAAAGAAGATAAAGAAGGTATTCCTAAATCATATAGATGGGATGATATAAAATACGTAATGATACCTGACGTGATTGGCAAAACTAAAAAAGAAGCCCGTAGGCTTCTTAATGGATTTAAAATCGAATTCGTTGGTGATGGGGATAAAGTAATTGATACTACTCCTAGTGTTAACTCTAGAGTTAAAGAAGGAAGTATTATTAAAGTTTTGTTAAATTAAAAATACAAGCTTATAGTTTATTTACTAAAAATTATTAATAACTTCTTTCTTTGCATCTTCAAATGATGTATCTTTTTGATATAATGTGATATTTTCCTGTAATTAATCCTAAACTTTTTGTTGTAACTTTATCAGATAACTTAATTTTATTTCCTTGACTGTCCATGAATTCTTCAAAAACATGAAAATCACTGCCAGCGTCATTATTTGATTTATGATATTTTTAATCCAGCTTTATATCCGATGATGTAATCATTAACTATTTCTCTACCTGAATAACTTGAAACTTTATTTAAATCAATATACTCATAATTAACGCCTAAAAAAAGTATAGCATTTGAACTGGATAAACAGCATCTGCTACATCAGCAAAAACATCATTTTTAGAGCATATTACAGCCATAGTTGCACTTGTTGTATTATTATATGTATATTGATATAAAAATAGGAACATAATTGTCGCTAGCTATATCATCCCATGAAAAAAATTTTTTTGTTATTGAAACATATAATGTAGTATATGCATCATCAGCACTTATTTTTTTCTGTTCTTTAAGTCCATTATTTTTATTTGTATTGTTATCACCAATTATTATTGCACCATCATAATCTTCAAAAATAGTATTGTGTAATTGAATCTTTTTATAACTGTCAATCCTTGATTTTTCATCAAGATTTTTTTAAAAAGTTTTCTAACGTTGTTCCTTCTTCTACTTTAAAAAGAATTACCATTTATAGTAAAAGTTATCATTTCTGGTGATAGATTGCAATTTTCTGCATCTACTTTTTCACTTGATACATCACCATTACTTTTAATACTTATACAATAACCACGGATATATATTTTTCCATAACTACTTCCATCCTTATTCATTGTAAGTTTTCCTTTTGTAACTCTTTCTCCTGTATATTCAAAATCTGGATCTGTTAAATCAATTTCCTCAGCATTCTTTCCATTCATTTCACTTTTAATATAATAGTTTTTAGCTGTGCTAACTAAACTTTTTGCACTCGTTTCAGCAAGACTTTTTCTTGACTTTTCTACCATACTTATAACATTTGGAATCGCAAGTATTACAAGTATTGCAAGTATTGCTATTACAGCAAGTAACTCAACCAATGTAAACCCTTTTTTAATTTTTTTCATATTATCACCTATTTTTTTAATTATAATATATACCCCTCACCTGGTCAATATTTTTTTGTTGGTAACTCTTTATTGTACATCGTTATGTGCAATTTAATGATCAATTTTTCTAAATTAAATATAGTATTATACTCTTATTTATAGAGGAAAGTATGGAAAAAGATATTTAAAAACAGAAAAAAAGAATTAAGTGTATATCCTACTCTAAGAAGTTCAATTCATCATTAGAGTGATATTTAGATTCCAAATGAAGATAATTTATATAAAAATTCTTTTTGTATGAAAAATAGACTTACTAGAGAGGTAACTGTAAATAGATTATCTTTATATGATAACCCTGATTATGTTATGTATATAGCAATAGATCATGCTAAAGGTGTCACACAGTATGGTGGAGTTGTAAGTGCTCCTATTGCTAGAAATGTATTTAAAGATATAATTTCTATTCATGATATAAAAGAAGATAAAGAAGGTATTCCTAAATCATATAAATGGGATGATATAAAAATACGTAATGATACCTGACGTAATTGGTAAAACTAAAAAAAGAAGCAAAGAAATTGCTTCAAGGTTTTAAAAATAGAATTTGTAGGTAACGGAGAATATGTTATTGATACAAGTCCAGGTGTTAACTCTCATGTTAAAGAAGGCTCTACAGTTAAAGTGCTTTTAAATTAAAAATATTCGTAAAATCTTAAAACTTTTTATAATAATTCTCTTTTAAATATAGTATAATGATTTTAGGATGTGGTAGTTATGAAAAAGATTATCTTTGCTTTTATTCTATTACTCTGTACAGGTTTTTATATTATATTGTTCATATATATGCATTAGAAATATGAATACTATAGGGAGTGAAAGCGATATTAAAGGAAAAAGAAATTGATAGTGATGAATATATATATAAAGAAGATTTATTACATTTAGGATATAATTTAAAAAGATATAGAAATTATTGAAAAATAAAAATAAGTAATATTGATGTAAAAAGAATATTTCTTAAAAGGAAAAAGTATGATAATGTAAGTTCTTATATAAATGGATTATATTTTTATACCTAAAAAAATATTGATAGATATGTAAGTTATCATAATAAAAAAATAAGAATATGTCTTATGATAATGTTATTCTTAATGTAAATATGAATCTTGATTATGAATTTTATACTAATATAAATACATTACATGATTATTTAGATGTAACAACTCTTGTAAATAAATATAATAAGTTACCTGATAATTATGAAATAGATGATTTAGTTACTCTTGATAAAGAATATAGTAAACGTGGTGAAAAAATACGTGAAGTAGCATATAATGATTTAAAAAAATATGTTTGATAAAGCACGTGAGGATGGATTAAAAATTAAATGTTGTATCAGGCTTTAGAACTAATAATAAACAAAAATACATTGTTTACAAACTCAGTTAAAAATAATGGTGTAGAACATGCTTTATTATATTCTGCTAAGGCTGGACATTCTGAACATCAATTAGGTCTTGCAATTGATATAAATAGTGTTAATGAAAGCTTTAAAGATACAGAAGAATATAAGTGGTTAATAAACAATTCATATAAATATGGGTTTATAGAAAGATATAAAAAAGGTAAAGAAAATATAACAGGTTTTGCATATGAACCATGGCATTATAGATATGTAGGAATAGATACTGCTACTAAAGTGTTTACTGAAAATATTACATATGAAGAATATGTAGTTAAATTTTTTTGAAATAAATTTATAAAATAGAAATACTAAAGAACATGAAATAGTTATTATTAGAACTTTAACTATTTCTTTTTGTACTACTCATTTCTTTTGATAGTCTCTCTGTTTTTTTGTATATGAAACTTTTATAGTTTTATGAGCGTGTATATTGTATACTTTATCTCCTACTTTAATTTCAATAAGATTATTTGATTTATTAAAAATTACCATTTCCATTTATTATTACATTTTGTATTATCATTTACTTCATATTCAATATTTAAATTATTTTTCATTATTTAAAAGTAATGTCATAATCATAAGTATCCTTATCAAAAATTAATATTATAACCTTTTTATATCAAGAGATAAAAAGACTAGTATCATTATAATCACTTTTTATCATAATTCTTAAATATATTTATTATATAGTCACCATATATATTAGAATTAATAGTTATACTTTTTATAATTAGTATCTATCGTGTACATACCTTCTCCATTTGTAATTTCATTTTTTTATCTTTTTTTAACACTTATATTTATTGTTTCATTGTTAGTGTAATAATTATATATGTGAGTATCTTTATCAAAATATGGAATTAATTCATCATTATTAACTTTAATATTACTTAAGGCATCTATCTTAATTGTATAAAAATAATAATATAAATATAGTTATCTTTTTTTCATATTAATATTATTTACATATTAAAAAAATAAATTCACAAAGAATCTATTTTTATTGTTTTGATAATGATTTTCTTATTTCTTTTTCTTTCTTTTTATCTATTTTTGAAACATTGTTTTAGTATTTCTGCCATATCAGCAACTTTTTTTATTGTAATATATTGTTGCGAGTAATTCTTTTTCTCTTTTTACTTTTGAACCTATTGTTTTTATTTAGAACTACTCCTACACTATAATCTATGTTATCTGTTTTATGGACTCTTCCTGCGCCTAAATCAAATACTAGTTTTGATAAAGTATGTACATCTATATTATTTATGTATCCTTCTTTAACACTATATATGTATTTTTTTTATGAGCATTTATTTTTAAGTTTTTTTGATGTCTCCACCTTGAGATTTAATCCATTCGTAGAATTTGTTTTTTTAGCATGTCCACATTCAAGTAGATTTATAACAAGTTTACGTGCTTTACTTATATTAATTCTTTTTGAAACACTTATCATAAGACTTGAAATATATACTCGATAATTCATATAATCTTTTATCATATTTTCCATTAAAGAAATCTATTACTTCTTTTACTTCAAGAGCATTTCCTATATTAAGACCAAGTGGAACACTCATATCACTTAATGTACATACTACTTTTTTATTATAGTATCTTCCTAGTTCTACCATTGTTTTAGCAAGTTTAGTAGCATCTTTTATATTAGTCATAAATGCACCTTTGCCTACTTTTAAGTCTATTACTATTGTGTCACTACCACTTGCAATTTTCTTAGACATTATAGAACTTGCGATAAGTGGTATTGAGTCTACTGCACCTATTTCATTTCTTAAAGCATATATTTTTTTATCTGCGACAGCTATTTTTTCACTTTGACTTATAACAGCACATCCAACTGTAGTAAGTAATTTAAGAAATTCTTTTTTTAGATATATTCAATTTGTATCCAGGAATACTTTCAAGTTTATCAACTGTTCCACCAGTAAGTCCAAGTCCTCTACCACTCATTTTAGGAACAGCAACTCCAGAAGCAGCAACTATAGGAGCAACAATTAATGTTATTTTATCTCCTACTCCACCAGTTGAATGTTTATCACATACAGGCTTATCAATACTACTTAAATCAATTATCTCACCACTTTTTAATCATTATATCTGTTAAATAATATGTTTCTTCCATAGATAAATCATTATTATAAATACTAAATTAGAAATCATTCATAGTCTTATCATTTATTTTACCTTTGATATAACTATTAACCATATATTCTATTTCTTTATATGTAAGTTCTTCCTTATTATTCTTTTTTTATCAATTATTTCTACTACCTTCATATACCTCACCTATTATACATTATACAATATTTTTTTGATGAAAAAAATAGATTCATTTTTTTATGGTTCTAAATGACCTAATTAGTAGATAACATTATAAAGAGTTAAATAGAATAGAAAAAAACACTTATTTTCATTTTTGATATTTTTTTATCATTTTTTATTTTAACATTTATATAACAGAACTATTGTATCAAAAAAAGATTTCCTATAAGACAAAAAAATTTGAATTTACGTAAATTCAAATTTTATTACTCTGCCTTAAGGCAGACATCCTATAACCAAATGCATTTGTTTTAGTTCTTACCCGCCTATCCGTGCTTCTGCACGGAGTAGTCGCTTAATAACATACGCCATACTTTATTATTTTTTTCGGAAGGTTTTAGTACTCCCAAATAATATTGCACACTATTTTCTCTTTACATTCCCTTTACACTACCCGATACGGAAAGCTGGAGATACGCCGTTTGCAATACTAGCAATGAATCCATTCCAACATCCGTTGTCGGCCACCATGTTGAAATAACTGTTAAAGTCAGAAGAGGCGGAACGGAGCCACCAAGCAGCTCTAGTTTCGTTTTTCTTTATAGCTCCACTATAATTAGTTGTTGTTACTCCTATATTTGTATAATAATCTAATGTTCTTGTTAAATTTTTTTGCTGAATCCACACTACTGGAAAAATTTGTATATATCTCTTTTGGTGTTAACAAGTATAATTTATCTGTTGATGTAAAGTTTGTTTCTCCACTTGTACTTCCATGTCCTGATACTGTAACTGTATCTATTATTGCATTCTTTATTTCACTTGGTATTGCATTATATATATCATTATTTACAAATGTATACATTTCACTAGCTGGCCAGCCATCTACATTCCATCCATTATTATATTGTGTTCCTTTATATGTGCCTGCTGGATTCATGTTATGTTTTGTTATTATATCAGCAAACTCAAGTACAAAACCACATGCTGTTTGTGAAAAACCTGCCCTTGAACATTCGCTTGGTGTTGAAGTATTTGCAATACGTAATGTATGTGTTCCATAAGTGCCCATATCTATTGTTCTAGTATCTCCTACATTGTATTTACTTATATTATTATTTTTTTAACTGCTTTAATTATTGTTTTCCATGAATCAGTTGAAAATGAATTTGGTTCTTTAGGTTTATCAGCAATGTCAGTAAAGTATCCTGGGTTACTTGTTCCGCCGTCTATGTGAGCGTAGGCTTTATCAACGTGAGAACTATTATATTTTGTTCCTGCTCCACCTACTAGGTTAGTACAATTATAAAAACATTTTAGTACTAGTAGTAACGTTGCTGACATTGAATTTATCACTTACATATATTGTTTTTAAGGCTGGTTGCTCGCTAAACATATAACCCATATTAGTTACTTTACTTGTATTAAAGTTACTCAAATCTATTATTGTAATTTCACTACCTTGGAACATTTTACTCATATTTATAACTTTAGTTGTATCAAAATTGCTTAAATCTAAGTTTGTGACTTTACTATTCTGAAACATTTGACTCATGTCTATAACATTGCTTGTATGAAAATTGGATAAATCTAAAGTTGTGGCTTGACTATTAGCAAACATACCACTCATATTGGTAACTTTGCTTGTATTAAATTCGCTTAAATCTAAGGCTGTAGCAGTGTTATAAAAAAACATAGCAGTCATATTAGTAACATTACTTGTATTAAATTTACTTAAACCAGTTAGTGTTGATGAATTACGGCAGAATATGTAACTCATATCAGTAACATTTTGCGTATTGAAGTTCGTAAGATCTATGCTACTAGCGCGACTCATTGAAAACATAGCACTCATAGATGTAATTGCTTTATTGTTTATATAGGTACATAATTTGCTTGTTACTGCGTCCGTGCTAGTTTTGGCGTTTAATTGCACTCCCCAACCATCACTTTCAATATTTTTCCAATCATTAGAAGATGCCTGTGGATAAAATTTTCCATCCTGCATGTATCTATATACGAATTGTCCATTTACATATTCTGTTCCTTGAGTTAAAGAATTAGTTGTTTTACAAAAATATGTATTTGTAGCAAACGATGTTATTTCACTATAGGTTGAAGGTACTGTTATATCACTTAATGTATTTGTTATGTATCCACCTTTAACACTTAAACTGAGATTTTTGTGAAGAAGTACTATTATTTGTTATTTGAAGTTTTATAGTTTTTTTGAATTACTGGATGCAACTGAATCATTCGACTTGTCATATGATTTTGTTGTATTATTAGAATCATCTAAATCATATGCTCGATTCAAAAATATTTAACTATTAAATTTGAATTTTTTTAAATAAAGTAATTTATAATAAGTATCAACTGGATTTTTGATTATTTACTTTAACATCAATAATAGTTTCACCTGTTGGTACTGATAATGTATTAGTAGTACTTCCATCTATTTCTATTGAATATTTTAATGCTCCTATATACATTTCTGTCTGCTTTTATGATTATTTGATGTAACAATATAATTTGAATATGTTACTCCTAAAGTAATACTAATTCCTACTAGTATTAAAGCTACCATTAAATATTTATGTTCTTTTTAAAAAAATCTAATACTTTATTCATATCTATTCTCCAAAAATTATTTTATCATTATTAGAAAAATATTATCAATTGCTTTTTTTGAAGTTTTTATATTTTCATATAATAATTTTATTTATATATTACTTATTCTTTTCATTGGCTTACCATAATTCTTTTTAAATTATTTATTAATAGTGTATAAGGTTCATATTAATCTTTTGCTTTATTTTGATGGTTTTATCATAGCAATTCATATGTTCTTGCTACTATTCTTGCATCGCTTGAGTATTCTATTACATATTTATTTTCTTTTTTACAAATGATAATGCCTATTGTTTTTATCTTGATTAATCTTTTTTTAAGTTTTTTTATCTATATAATTCATATATACTTGTATTTGCCCTATATGTTTTTTTCTTTAATTCTGTTGTTTTTTTAATTCAACCACTACATAGCAATTAAATTCAATATTAAATAGAAGTAAATCTATATAATTATATCTATCACCTATTTTGATTTTTATATTCATTATCTATAAAAACTAAATGAATCTCCTAGTTCTTTCATAAATGATGAGATATCTTCAAGTATCAGTTTTTTTGTAATATTTTTTTCTGTTATTTCTGTATAATTATGAATATTTTTTTAATTAATATTGGATTCTTTATATTATCTTTAAGATTCAATTTTTTTCATTATTAGTTAGTTTATTTTTTTAGTTTCTTCATCAAGTCTTTCATATTCTTTGTTTTTTTTATTTTATTCCTAAGTTCTCTAACTGATAAATTTTTGATATTTACATATATTTATATAGTAATTTATTTCATCTTTAATTTTTTTAATTGATAATAGTGTTCTATAATGAGGCCATGTCAATTCGTCACACACTGTGTGACGAATTGCAAAATAATAAAACATACGAAAATATTTCAAATTTGTTTCGGTGTATCCTTTACCCAATTCACTTGTTAACTTTTTTGAATATTCACTAATTATACTTTCTCCATAACATTTACCTGCTTTGCTTAACATTTTTTTCCAACATTATAATAAGTGGTTAAATCGCTTTTTATTGATTGTATATGTTTTTTTACTTTTTCTATTTATTTCATTATTTATTAATTCTTTCTTTATATCTTCGTAATAATTCATTTGTTCTTGTTACTATCCTTTCTTTTTTTATTTTATATTAAGTTCTTTTTTTGATAAATTTATGATTTAATATTAAAAATACGCGACAGTGTCGCGTGTTTTTTTTATTATCAAATAAAAACTGTATAAATCTTTTTGAACTTGAGACATCATATCTTTTAACTAATTCACTTGTTAGTATTTTTGAATATTCTTTAGATTTATTCATCTATGATGATAATACCATATAATGTCTCTAGGTTAAAACACACGCCAGTGGCGCGCCTTTTTTAATTGTTAAACAAAACTACATAATCTTTTCAAATTGATATCCTTTCAATTGGTGCGCAAGTGGCGCACCTTTTCACATGACAAAAGTGGTAGTTTTGATACCACTTTCTTATTATTCTTCAGGTTTTTTATAACTTGATAGGAACGATACTTTTTCTGCGATTACATCCATTACATATTTTGTTTCACCATCTTTATCATATTGTGAAGTTTGAAGTCTACCTTTAACACCAACTAAATCACTTTTCTTACAATACTCACAAGTGGTTTCAGCAATACCATTCCATAATGTACATCTTATGAAATCAGTATCATATTGTCCTTCCATATTCTTATACGCTCTTGGTACTGCTAGTGTTATATAAGTTCTTTTCTTATTATTTTCACCAACTATTACTTCAGGATCATTTGCTATTCTACCTGTTATAATTACTTGATTTATCATTATGTTTCCTCCTTTCATGAGGAATATAACATAAATAAATATAGTGTTTCAAATTGGTAAAAATTTAATTTTGAGATAGTTTTTTTTATAGTGAAAAATTTAATTTTTTTCTCTAGGGAAAAAAATATAGTTTTCTTGGATATGTTTTTTTATACCTAAAAATTGAATTTTAGGTAAAAATTAAAAAAATTACAAAAATGTAACTTTTTTTAACTAATTAGCAAACTCAAAAGATTTCTTTTTTTATTCTTTAATACTTTTATTAAATAATCTATTTCTTCATATGTATTATAGAAATATAAACTTATTCTAACAGTGTCTTCTGTGTTATCACCCATTTTAGCACAGTGTTTACCACTTCTTACGCAAATACCTTTAGTATTTAGATAAAGTCCTAAGTCTCCTGATAATACTCCATCTATATTAATTAATACTATACTACCTTCTGTATCTTTATTATATATTTTTTTATATGGTATCTTTTTCTAGTTCTTTTTAACAAATATTTCTTTAGATATTTTTTTCATGTCTTTCTATATTATCCATACCTATTTCATTTAGATAATTTATTGATTCACTAAAGCCTATTATTCCACTTAAATTAGGAGTACCTGCTTCAAACCTATATGGAAGTTCAGCAAGTCTTAATGAATTACTATCATACATTAAATTCATACCACCACCATATTCAAATGGTATCATTTTTCTTTAATAAATCATACTTTCCATAAAGCACTCCTACTCCTGTTGGTCCACACATTTTATGAGCTGAAAAGGCTAAAAATCAATATCTAGATCTTTAACATCTGTTTTCATATGGGGAACACTTTGTGCTCCATCAACTACTACTAATATATTATGTTTATGTGCTATCTTACAAATAGTTTTTTTATATCTCTTTTTATCTCCACTTACATTTGTTATATGAGCTAGTGATATTACTTTAGTTTTTATTAGTTATTTTTACTTATTAAATCATTTATATTTAATTTTTTTCATTTACTGAATCTACAAATACTATCTTAATATTCTTTTTTTATAGATAATATTAACCATGGAAGTATATTAGATGCATGTTCACTACTTGATAATATTATTTCATCATTTTCCTTTTTAAATAATTTAAGAAATAACCAAAAACATATCATATTTAATGAATCAGTTGTATTTTTAGTAAATATTATTTCATCTTTACGTTTTGCATTTATAAACATTTTTACTAAATCTCTAGTATAGTCTATTTCATCATCTACTTTAAAAACTAATATCATAATCTCCTCTATGTGAATTAGCATTATAATCATAATAATATTTATTCATTTTATCTATAACTCTATAAGGCTTAAATGTAGTAGCAGCATTATCAAAATAAATTAAACTTTTTTTCTTTCATAGGAAATTCATTTTTTTATTATTCACCTTATACCTCACCTAATATAATATATACATGTAAAAATAAATTGTTTTTATAACAAATATAATAATTGAAGTAGTTTATTATTTAATATATAATATATATGGGTGAAAGAAAATGGATTGTATTTTTTGTAAAATTATTGAAGGAGATATTCCATCATATACAATATATGAAAAATGAATATGTAAAGTGTTTTTTTAGATGTTAATCCTAATTCTATGGGACATACATTAATTATACCTAAGAAACATTTTTAAAGATATTTATGATATAGATCTTAAATATCTAAATGAAATTAATAAAGCTAGTAAAGAGGTAATTAAAGTTCTTGATGAAAAAAACTAAAACCTAATGGATATAAGATTGTTCAAAAATAATGGAATATTACAAGAAGTAAAACATTATCATTTACATATTATTCCTAGTTATAATAAGAAAAAGTAATATGAATGTAAGTGATGTATTTAATATGATTAAGTAATTGTTTATTTGGATTATTTAGTGTATAATTGATTTATAAAAAGGAGTGACAAAAAAATGTTTGAATCTATTGATAAGAAGAAATTAATAATAATAGGTGCTTCTTTAGTAGGATTTCTTGTTGTAATTTTTACTTGCAACATGGATTATATCTATTGTTAAGCCACATTATTATACATATGAGGAAGTTGAGGAAAAGATAACACAAGCTGTTAAGAGTTATTATGATACTAACCCTACTTTAGTTCCCACTACTGATGGAGATTATACTATTCAATATAGTACATTAGTTGATGGTAAATTTATTAAACCTCTTAATGAAATACTTAAGGATGGTGATAATTGTACTGTTAATATAGTAGTTAATAAGAGTGGAGATAATATAGCATATCTTCCATATCTAACTTGTCCTGGTACTTATGAAACTAAAGAATTATATAGAGTTATTAAAGATAATTCACCTGTTGTTACTGAAGGCAGTGGACTTTATGAAAATGAAAATGGTGGATACTATTTTAGAGGTGAAGTTAAAAATAATTATGTAGTTTTTGGTACAATAAGTATTAATGATAAAGATAATCCTTATCTTTGGAGAATAATTAGTATTGAAGATGATAACACTATTAAAAATAATAAATGAAACTGGTAAAAGAGATCAATATTCATGGGATAATAGATATAATGAAGGTAAAGATGCTACCTGGGGCTACAATAACTTTGAACTTAGTAGAGCTAAAGAAATCTTAAAGAATACTGAAAGTAACGAAGAAATAGTTAATGAAAGTATTAAGAATGCTATTATTTCTAAAGAATTATGTGTTGGTAAAAGAAAATTAGATGATGAAACTAAAAATGGCAGTGTTGAATGTTCTGTTAAATCAACTGATAAATATATGTTTGGACTTATTACACCATATGAATATATGAGAGCAAGTCTTGATGATAATTGTAAAGTTGCTAGTAGTCCTTCTTGTTCTAACTATAATTACTTGTATCATGACAGATGGAATACTTGGTCTTTAACAGCACTTGATACAAAAAGATAATGATTATTCAGTTTTTCTATTTAAATGGTTCTAATTTTAATACTACAAGAGCTAGTTTAGAAAGAAGATTCATATTAACAGCATATATTAATAAGAGAGCTTTATTTAAATCTGGTAATGGTACTCTTGAAGATCCATATGTTGTAAGATAATTAGTAAAGTAAAAACCCTATTGTTGAATAGGGTTTTCATTTGTAACAATGTTTGTATTATTATTTTTGTATTTGGCTTAATTTAAGTCGTTCTTGTTCCTCTAGTAATTCTTCACTTTTTCTAAACCATTCTGTACCAATATGTGCATTACTTGAATTTGGTGTTGGATCTGGTTTATCTATTTTAGTGAATGTTGGTATATTAAATGCATTTCCAAAACATAATGCAACACCTGGTCTTAATGTTTTTAATCTTTCTACATCTGTTTCACTTATACTATGAGTTATATTTTTAATGATTTCTAGGTCAGCTGGATGAAACATTCTAAGAACTAAATAATTTGAACATTGACTAAGTGCTGTATTAGAAAGTTCACTAGGTCTTTGTGTTATAAGTCCTAAAACAACTCCATATTTTCTTCCTTCTTTTGTAATTCTATCAAATATATTATAACCTATTGTATTTATATCATTGTCATTTTGAACATATCTATGTGCTTCTTCTAAGATTATTTGTAATGGGAAACCTCCCCTATTTTCTAAACTAATCGCATAATCAAAGAATAATTTAGAATATATTTTAGTAAGTATTTTAGCAAATCTTTCATCTACATAGTTTAGGTTAAAGTTTACTATTTGTGCTTTTTCGCCAGTTACTGCTGTAAATATATTTTTTATGTAATCTGATTTAGGAATGTATTCAGGAACATCAAAATATATTCCATAATCACCATTTATTATCGCATCTAATCTTACTTTTTAATATATTATTAACATCATAGACTTTATCACTTTTTAGAACACCTTCACTAATAAGAGCGAATTCAAATGCATTATATAAATCTTTTAATGTATAGAATTTAGGTTTCATATTTCTATTAAGTTTTAATTCTTCATGAACATAACTTTCTAAAAATTCTGTAACTAACTGCATTGTATTTATTTTACCGGTTTGATCTATATTCAAGCATTGTCTTAATGTTCTTGTATAACCTGGTTGTACTATTTTACTATCTAAATTTATATCATTTGTATAGAATGCTGTTAAAAACTGCGACAACTTGGTCTCTTATTTGAGCTGAACTTTTTACCACTTGTAAGTATATCCAATATTGCTTTTAGCAATAATATTGTTTTTTTCATATCTCTTACTTTAGATTCATCTTCTGTAAATAAATATACATATTTTTAACGCTTTTTTTCAATAATAGGAAGTTGTGATGGTGAATCTACATTTAGAAGTAATGCGATATCATCTACTTCAAGATAATATGGTGGTATTTTAACTATTTCACTCTTTGTAAATCCAGGGTCAGTAGTGAGTGTTTTACATCTACAAAATTTTGTTTGATTAATTCTATCAAGAGCGTGATGATATTCACCATATACATCAAATAATACTATATTAGCATTTGTTGGAATATAGTTTCTTCTATAAAAATAAATTTTGAAATATTCTTGTTACACTACAAATCTTACCACTACCAGTATTACCTATGATAGCAAAGTGATTTGAGAAGAAATTATCTATATTAGCAGATACATTAAATCCATCATATATAAGACTTTTTCCAATATAAAGATCAGTTGGTGTATCTATTTGTTGATTACCAACAAGTGCGATTACTTCATCTTTATTAACTATTCTAGCCTTAGCATCAGCAGTTGGTTTATTTAAAACACCACTATAAAATTTATTATTGATAAATTCACCTACTAAAAGACAAGATATTTCATCTCTAGTTATTGATGTAATTTCAGCAACTACTTTAAATTTATCTTCAAATACTATATGTACTCCAACTAAAGTTGTTTCTACTCTTTTTGATAAGTTTTCTAATTTAATATTTTGTTCAAATATTGATATTATTTTTTTCCAAACATATAAGCACCTTCTTATTCTATTAAGATTATATCATTAAAAAGGTACTATTGCTAGTACCAATTATTTAACAATTATATTTTTTTAATTCACCAGTAGGTTTTTATTTTTAGTTATTTTATATATTTCATTTATTAAATTTATTATATCTTTATAATTGAAATTATCTGTTAATATATAATATTTTTTTTATCATTAGATATAATTACTATATCTCTACCATCATATAGATAATTACTTATATTTAAGTCATTTTTTTATAACCATATTCTTCTATATCTTTTTAAATCGATTTTATATTTTTTTTAGGAATATATGCTCCAAATTTATATTTATTTGATGCTTTAACAAGTTTATATGGATTATATACTTTATCTTTTTCTTGATATGTTTTTTTAGATGGCAGTAATAAATTCAAATATAATGTATTATCTTCAAGAACTATACTTATACCTTTATAATATTTTTATACCTGTTATGATATTGCCTATCAAAAAAATACATTTGGTACTGATAATATAAATAATGAAATAAGTATTCCAAGTATATTTGGTTTTTATATCTAATAATAAAAAGAATATTAATATTGTTGGGATTAGAAAGAATATTTCTAGTATTATATCTAATATTATTGTATGCATAAATTTATCTTTTTTTAGCTATTATTTTTCATATACTCTCCTGTTTTATAATTATAACATGACAAAAGAAAAATGAGAACTTAATCTCATTAATTCTTTCTTAATATTTCAAGTTTGTGTTCTTCTTTTGCTAAATCTTCTCTTTCTTTGTTAACTATTGCTTCAGGTGCTTTATTAACATAGTTTTTCATTAGAAAAGAAGTTTTTTTTACGTCTTTCTATAGATGCTTCTAATTTTGATATTTCTTCTTGTATCTTTTGTTTTTTTCTTCTTCACTATTTTTTTAGAATTATCAAAAATATATATCAAATTTATAACTATATAATTCTATAGTTAATTTATCTTTATATGTAGGATTTTCTACTATTTTTATCTTCTAGTTTTAACATTTTTATTTAATAATGTATTCTTGTTATAATCTATTATTTCTATCTCATTTGATATTTTTATTTTTCTAGTTTTTTTATTTCTAAATAGTGTTATATATTCTAACATATTATCTATTTCTTTTAGTGATATCGTTATACATTTGTTTTTTTATTATATGTTGGATATTCACTTTGCAATAGTAGTTCTGTATCTTTTTATTTCAAAAATTACTATATATTTCTTCTGTTACGAATGGCATAAATGGATGTAACATTTTTTTATAATACATGTTATTGTATATAGAAGTGTACTTTTTAGTACCATTTGATTCACTAAATTTAGACATTTCTATATATTTATCACAGAAGTCATCCCATATAAATGAATATAATTCACTTCCTGCGTTATTAAATTCATATTTGTCCATAGATTTTGTTACTGCATGAATTGTTTCATTTAATTTAGTAAGCATCCATTTATCAGCATCATTTAAATTTTCTAATTTATAGTTTTCTTTCTTAAAGTTTTCTAGTTTCATAAGTACGAATCTTGATGCGTTCCATAATTTATTTATAAAGTTCCAAGTTGATGCAACTTTTTCTGTATCAAATTTTATATCCATTCCCATTGCAGATGTTGTTGTTAAATAAAATCTTAAAGCATCACATCCATATTCATCTATTAAGTCCATTGGATCTATTCCATTACCTAGTGACTTAGACATTTTTCTTCCTTGTTTATCACGAATAAGTCCATGAATAATACAATCTTTAAATGGACGACTATTCATTTGTTTAAGTGATGAGAATGCCATACGAGCTACCCAGAAGAATATTATATCGTATGCTGTTACAAGACGTCTGTTGGAAAATATCTTTCTAAATCTTCTGTTTTATTTGGCCAACCAAGTGTACTAAATGGCCATAATGCACTACTAAACCATGTATCTAAAACATCATTGTCTTGAGTCCATCCTTCTCCTGGACATTCTACTTGTACTTTAACTTCATCATCTTTATACCATGCAGGAATTCTATGTCCCCACCATAATTGTCTACTTATACACCAGTCATGGCAATCTTCCATCCAGTGATTAAGTATCTTTTCAAATTTCTTTGGTATAAGGTTTATTTTTTTATCTTTAGATTTTTGAGCATTTAATAAGTCTTCACTCATACCTTTCATACTAACGAACCATTGTTTAGAAAGATAAGGTTCTACTACTGCACGTGTTCTTTCAGAATGTCCTACACTATGTGTCATCTTTTCAACACTAATAAGTAGTCCTTCTTTTTCTAAATCTTTAAGTAATTCACTTCTACATTGTTCTCTTGTCATGCCGTTATATTTACCAGTAAGTTCATTCATAGTTGCATCTTCATTCATTATGACAATTCTTTCTAAATTATGTCTATTTCCTACTTCAAAATCATTAGGATCATGTGCTGGTGTTATTTTTAACGCAACCTGTTCCAATTCTGGATCAGCATGTTCATCTCCTATAATTGGAATTAATTTATTAACAATTGGAAGTATTACATTTTTTTACCAATTAAATCTTTGTATCTTTTGTCTTCTGGATTTACTGCGACAGCTGTATCACCAAATAATGTTTCTGGTCTAGTTGTTGCTACATCTAAATATCTATCACTTCCTTCAATAAAGTATTTTAATATGATAGAAAGCTCCTGGATCATCTTTATAAATAACTTCTTCATTTGAAAGTGCTGTTTTAGCAACTGGATCCCAGTTAATAATCTTTTCACCACGATATATTAGTCCTTCATTATATAATTTAATAAATACTGTATTTACTGCATTATTAAGTCCTTCATCTAATGTGAATCTTTCTCTTGTATAATCTACACATAGTCCCATCGTTTTCCATTGATTATGAATATTATCTCTATGTTCATCAGTCCATTTCCAACATTCTTTTAAGAACCCTTCTCTTCCAAGTTCATATTTATTGATACCTTGTTCTTTTAATCTATTAACAACTTTTGCTTCAGTTGCGATAGCGGCATGATCCATACCAGGAAGCCACAAAGTATCAAATCCTTTCATTTTTTTATATCTAATAATTGCATCTTGCAAACTTGTATTAAGTGCATGTCCTAAATGAAGATTGCCTGTAACATTAGGTGGTGGTATAACTATTGTAAATGGCTCCTTACTTTTATCACCTGCTTCAAATAAATGACTCTTCATCCATGCATCATATTTACCATTTTTCTACTTCTTTATGGTTATATTTTTTTATCTAACATAATCTATTCTCCTTTTTAAATATTTCTTTACTTCATCAAAAATAAGGTTTTAAACTTATCTTTATTTTTTTAATATGTTCAAACATCTTATCATAGTAACCTTTTTTTCTAATATAGTTTGTTTACTATAATCATAGTTTAAATCAAATGCAAATGCTAAAAAAAGACAAGTATCTTATCATTGACTGTTTTTAACATATTCATTTTTTTGACTAATTTATGTTTCTTAAATTCTATTATTACTTCACTTGATAATTCACTATCATCTTCATTTTAATTCTAATATTCTAGGATTAGAGAATGCATATAATATATCTAATTTATCAGCATCTCTTATTATTTTTAGAATGTAATGTTTCTTTTACTGATAAGTCACTATCTATACTATATTTATTATGATTAAGTATTGCTTTCTTTACAATATCATAGTCCTCAGTACCTAATTTATAATTCTTTATGTCTCCATCATCAAATAATAATTTACATCCAAGAACTGCATGATCTATAGATTCATTATCATTAAATGTCTTATATTGTTTCCATTGTTCAAATCTACCATAATCATGTAATAGTCCAATTAAACATGCTAAATAGTTATCATCTTCATCTAAATTTAATGTATATGATATTTCATCACATTCATGCATGACTCGATAACTATGTTTATACTTATATTCTATCATTTTATCTTCTAAATCAAATGACATAACATACTTATCAAATTCATCAAAATTTTCATTCATCTCGTTCATTTCTTTTCCTCCAAAAGAAAAGGTAATACCAAAGGACGAATCAATCGTGGTACCACCTTATTTACTTCTTATATTTTTTTAACGCATAATTACGTAATTTCTTACTAAACTCAGAAATTAAACTCACAAGCTACCTTCATATATGTTTCTTAAGAAAAAGCTTTCAGCTAATAACTTTTTCATCTCTAATAATTAGTATATATTACTCCTCTTGGTCTTTGTTTTTTTATGATTTAGATTATACAACTTAAACTTTAAACTGTCAATTACATTTAGAAATTATTCATTGTAATCTTTATTTGATAATCTAAGTACACTATTATTACCATTTACTTTTTCTTGTAATTCTTCTTGTCTTTGATAAAAATTCATCTCTAATTCTTGCTATTTCAACTGGAGTAGATAAATTATATCTTTTTTTATTAATAGTTTGCCATTTTCCTTATGACATTCACTTTTCATAGTTTCATAATCAGTACTTATAAAAACTTACTACTTGTGGTTCTTCAAATATGACGTCATCTACATCTACAAAAAGTATCATCTTGTTCTTTTTTTCATATATATAACTTCATATTCTTCATGTATTTTTACCATCATAATCATATTTAACAGTATGTTTTTGTTATATAACATGGCATTACTATAAAAACAATCTGTATCAATTATAGGTAGACCAAACAAATTCTGTCCAGTATATTTTTTTATTACATATAATGCATACGCTGTTGGATAATTTATTTCGTCCATTATTATTTCCCCTGTCCTTATAAATTAGTCTTCTTTATGAAGCTCTTTAATTATTTCTTCTATTTTTTGTCCATATTCGATAGATTCATCAAATATAAATTTTAATTCAGGTGTATGTCTTATTTGTAATCTTTCAGCAAGTAAACTTCTAAAGAATCCACTTGCATTGTTTAAATCTTTTTCTACTTTTACTCTATCATCAGTAGTAGTAAAAGTATACTTTAGCAAAACTCAAATCATTTGTTACTTCACATGCAGTTATTGTTACATGTTTGAAGTCTTCATCTTTAGCATCAAGAAGTAATATATTTCCAAGTTCTTTTTGCATGTCAGAAGCTACTCTTTCACCTTTTAAATTCATGCTCTTTTCACTTCCCTTACTTCATATGCTTCTATACTATCTCTTTCTTTAATATCTGGGAAGCCATCAATAGTCATACCACAATCATATCCAGCTTTAACTTCATGTGCTTGATCTTTTTCTCTTTGAAGTGTAGCAATTTTTGATGTTGTTACTACTATACCATCTCTAATTACTCTACATGGTGTTCCAACTTTAACAATTCCACTTGTTACATGAGACCCTGCGATATTACCAACTTTAGAGAAATGGAATATTTGTCTTACTTCTGCTTCACCAATAACTACTTCTTCATATTCTGGATCAAGCATACCTTTCATAGCACTTTCTATTTCCTCTACAAGTTTATAAATGATATTATAAAGTCTTATATCAACACCATAACTTTTAGCAGTTTCTTTTGTTTGTTTACTTGGACTTACATTAAATCCAATAATAATCGCATTAGATGCATTTGCTAAAACTACATCACTTTCAGTTATAGTTCCAACTCCACTTCTAATAACATTTATCTTAACACCTTCTACATTAATTTTTAATAATGCATTTTTAACTGCTTCTTCGCTACCTTTAACATCTGTCTTTAATATAATATTTATTTCTTTTCTACCTTCTTTAATAGAATCAAATAATTCTTCAAGACTTAATGCTTTTTTAGCAAATTTCTTACTTTTTTCATGTTCTTTTCTCTTTATAGCAACACTTCTAGCTTCTTTTTCACCTTCGAATGCCATAAACTTATCTCCAGCAACTGGTACATCTTCAAGTCCAGTAACTTCAACTGGTTTAGATGGTTCTGCTGATACTATTTCACGTCCTGTATCATCTTTAAGTGTTCTTACTTTTCCATAGTTTGTTCCAACTACAATAGGATCTCCAAGTCTTAATGTACCATTTTGTATTAATAATGTTACAACTGGTCCTATATTCTTATCAAGTCTTGCTTCTATTACTGAACCACTAGCATATCTATTAGGATTTGCTTTTAATCTAACATTTCACTTAATGCATTAATGTTATCTAACAGTAAGTCAACACCTTCTCCAGTTTGAGCACTTATACGGCAGAATATAGTGTCACCGCCCCATTCTTCTGGAGTAAGACCTACTTCACTTAATTCACTCATTATTTTATCAACATTAATATTTGGTTTATCAATTTTATTTATAGCTACAATAATAGGTACTCCTGCTGCTTTAGCATGATCTATTGCTTCTCTTGTTTGAGGCATAACTCCATCATCTGCTGCTACTATAATAATAACAATATCAGTTACAGCTGCACCTCTTGCTCTCATTTCTGTAAATGCTGCATGACCTGGTGTATCAATAAATGTAATCTTTTTACCATTCTTAGTTACTTGATATGCACCTATTGCTTGAGTGATACCACCTGCTTCGCCAGCCGCAACATGAGAATTACGAATATAATCTAATAATGTAGTTTTTCCATGATCAACATGTCCCATAATTGTTACAACTGCTGGTCTTTCTACTAAATCACTTTCATTATCTTTAATTACATATTCTTCAAAAATTAGTTATATCAGTTGTTTCTTCTTTAACAAGTTCTTTATTATAATCAAGAACTAATACTTCTGCATCTTCAAATGAAATTGCTTGATTTGAAGAAATCATAAGGCCCATAGAAATTAATTTCTTAACAACATCTGTAACAGGAACTTTAAGTTCATTTGCAAGGTCAGATACGCTCATACCTTCTTTATATAAAAACAACGTTACTTTCTACTTCTTCTTTATTACTTTGAAGTTTTTTTGTTTGTTTTTTTATAAATATTCTTTTTTTCTTAAGTGATAAATCTTCTTGATTTTGTTTATTATCTTTCTTCTTGAATTTTTTTCTTTTACCTTAACTTGTTCATCTAATTCAATATTGTATGCGAGTCTTTGCTTCTTCTGCTCTATCTTCTAGTTCAAATTTATCAGCAAGTTCCTCTGTTAAATTATTTTCTTCTACTTTTGATAATTCATTATCAAGCATAATTATTAGCTTCATCATCTAATATATCACTCTTGCTTTTGTAGTTATATCCCATCTTCTTTAGTGAATCTATAACTTCTTCACATGTTACACCTAATTCTAAAGCATAATCTTCTATACTCATAAAATCCCTCCTTTTTTTATTTTATATTTTAGTTAATAATTCATCATATATTTCATCTTTAATTGTTACTTCTAAATGACGTTCTAGTATTTTTAGACTTACGTGCTTTTTCAATAGTTTCTCTGTCTTTTTTAATATAAGCACCTCTACCATTTGCTTTACCAGTTTCATCTACAAATACATTTCCTTCATTATCACGAACAACTCTTAATAATTCTTTTCTTTTCTAATTTTTTTCATGTGTTACTACACATGTTCTCATAGGTACTTTTCTTACTTTCATTTTATTCTCCTTATGAGTTAATTTGTTTATTTATATCAGCAAGTGTTTTAATATTAATTGTATATTTAGTAAGTTTACTAGCAAGTTTAATATTAATACCTTTCTTACCTATTGCTAAACTTAAGTTTTCATCATCAGCAATAACTAATGCTTCTTTTTTCTTTTCATCAGTTATACTTACATTTAAGTTTTTAGCAGGACTTAATGCATTAGCAATGAATTCTTCTGGGTCAGTGCTATATGCGATTAAATCTACTTTTTCTCCTCCAAGTTCATTAATTATATTAGCAATTCTTCTTCCTTTTTCACCAATACAACTTCCAATTGGATCTACTTTTGGATTAGTTGATGCTACTGCTACTTTAGATCTAACACCTGCTTCACGAGCAACTCCCCTAAGTTCAAGAGTTCCATCACCAAATTCAGGTATTTCATGTTCAAATAATCTTTTTAACAAATCCATAATTCTTTTCTTGATACTAAAATTAATGGTCCTTTAGTAGTAGTTTCTATCTTAGTAATATATACTTTAATAGAGTCGCCCATGGTTAATTTTTCACCTGGTATTAATTCAGTTTTAGGAAGTATTCCACGTGCTTTACCTAAATCAACATAGTAATTTCTAGCATCTTCCATCGCAAGGAATCCTATCATAAGTTCATCTTGTTTATCTTCAAATTCACTCATGATTTTTTCACGTTCTGCTTCTCTTATCTTTTGAAGTACAACTTGTTTTGCTACTGAAATAGCAACTCTACCAAAATCTTTAGGAGTAACTTCTTCTAATATTTCATCTCCAACTTGATAATCACTATTTATTTCTTTAGCATCACTTATTGTCATTTCATTTAGATAATCATGACTAACTTTAACTTCTCCAGTTTCTGGATCTATGTCATCATCATCATCTTGATAATCATCAACTATTGTTGTAACTTTAAATACTTTTTATTTCTCCTGTATTTCTATCAATTAATACTCTTGATGTATAATCTGCTTTTTCATTCTTTTTAAATGCTGTTGAAAGTGCTGTTTGCATTGCTTCTATGACAATGTCTTCATCAATACCTTTTTCTTTAACGATATAGTCTAATGCTTTTTTAAATTCTTTTGCTTTTGCTACATTTTCATCTTCTACTTTAGTTTTCTTCATCTTCTTCACTCACTCCTTTGCTTCCTACATCTAAAACATATTCTTCTAAATCTAAATCTAATGAATCAATTATTGGATCAACTATATGTGTTGCTTTAACACATAAATCCATATCTACTCCAGATTCACTATCTATAGTTACAAATAATGTTTTTTCTCCTTCATCTTCTCCTAGATAAACATCTAACAATTTTATATTTTCTTTCTCTAGTGGTTCAGTTATTGCATCTTTGATTTTTATCTATCATATAAATGCCTCCTTTCGTAATTAAAGAGTGGACTGTTATGCCCACTCTTCGCTGTCAAATGTATTATACCATATTAAATTATATGTTACAAGAAAAAAAGTTTACCATAAATAAACACTAAATCATAATATTTCTATTTTAATATTCTTCACAATCTAAACAATTAAAAAAATTTTTGAATTTACATAAATTCAAAATTTCCATTTTCTGACTAAAGGCAGTTTACATTCCTATTATTTATATTTTTTTGTTTTCTCATAATCGCCTATCCATGCTTTCGCATGGAGTAGTCGCTTTTTAACATTCGTTATACCTTTTTATTCTTTAGTCGGATTTGTTTTAGTGCTCAGAACTAATTTTGCTTTGCTCTAGTTTACATATACCTTACAAGCTAACCCAATCGGAAAGCTGGAGCGAGATCGTTTGTATAACTAGCACCGTAGTAACTCCAAGACCCGTAGTTGCTCACATAGTAGAAACTAACGTTAGCGTTAGAAATGACCGCGCGAAGCCACCAACTTGAAGCACTAGTTCCGTTTTTTCTTTATTGCTCCACTATAATTATTTGTACTTGTTCCTAAATTTTTATAATAGTCTAATTGTCTTGTTAAATCTTTTGCTGTATCACCACTATCAGACCAATCTGTATATATTTCCTTTGGTGCTAATAAATATAATTTATCAGTAGAAGTAAAGTTTTCTGTATCATTTTTTCCGTGTCCTGATACTACTGTTGTATCTATTATTGCATTCCTTATTTCATCTGGTATTGCATTATATATATTATTATTTACAAATGTATACATACTTGAAGCTGGCCAACCTCCTGCATTTGTATTTGTATCATTCATTTTATGTGTTGTTATTATATCTGCAAACTCTAGCACAAATCCACATGCCGTTTGTGAAAAACCTGTTCTTGAACATTCACTTGGTGTAGATTTATTAGCTATACGCAATGTATGTTTTCCATAACTACCTAAATCTATTTCTTTTGTATCGCCTACATTATATACTCCATCATTTCCTTCTCTTATTGCATCTATAATTGTCTCCCAGTCGTCTGTAGAAAAATTTTTAGGAGATGTTTCTTCACATTTTCCTTCTTTAACTTTATCCTCAGTAAGTTCACCTAAATTATTAAATTTACCACTTATACAATAATTTCCATTACTAACTTCAAATTTCTTAATGCTTCCATCATTATTTAATTTAACATTATATTTTTAAATCATTTGTATCCATATCAAGTTTATTATTATCATTTGAAATATTACTAATCTTATTACCTTTCATATTTTCACTAATATATTTTTTTAGAAATCTCTTTATAAATATTTTTTTAGCGTCAGTTAAAAAAATACATCTTTTTAGCTTGATTAAACATATTAAGTACATTTGGTACAGCAACTAAAACAAGTATTGCAAGTATCGCTATTACAGCTAGTAACTCAACTAAAGTAAATCCTTTTTTATTCATATCACACTTCCTATCCTACTTAAATTATACAACATAAAAAGTATTATTTCTAGTACCTTATGATTTTTTAATTAACCCAATCGGAAAGCAGGTGCAACGCCGTTTGTATCGCCAGCAATGTTGTTAGTGTAGGAACCAATGCTAGACACATAGTAGAAATTATTGCTAGTGGTAGAAAAGGCCACACGAAGCCACCACCAATCTGCATTAGTTCCGTTTTTCTTTTTTGCTCCACTGTGATTTCTAGTTGTTACTCCTATACTTGTATAATAATCTAATGTTCTTGTTAAATCTTTTGCTGTATCATTGTTACTAGAAAAATCAGTATATATTTCTTTTGGTGCTAATAAATATAATTTATCTGTTGATGTGAAATTTTTTTCTCCACTTGTACTTCCATGTCCTGATACTACTGTTGTATCTATTATTGCATTCTTTATTTCATCTGGTATTGCATTATATATATCATTATTTACAAATGTATACATACTTGATGCTGGCCATCCTCCTACATTTGTATTTGTATCATTCATTTTATGATCTGTTATTATATCTGCAAACTCTAGTACAAATCCACATGCACTTTGTGAGAAACCTGTTCCTGAACATTCACTTGGAGTTGATGTATTTGCTATTCTTAACGTATGTGTTCCATATGTTCCAAGATTTACTTCTTTTGTACTTCCAACAGCATATTCACTTCCATTTCCTTCTCTTATTGCATCTATAATTGTCTCCCAGTCGTCTGTAGAAAAATTTTTAGGAGATATTTCTTCACATTTTCCTTCAGTTATTTTATCGGTTGTGAGATCACTTAAATTATTAAATTTACCACTTAAACAATAATTTCCATTACTAACTTCAAATTTCTTAATGCTTCCATCATTATTTAATTTAACACTATATTTTTAAATCATTTGTATCCATATCAAGTTTATTATTATTATTTGAAATATTACTAATCTTATTACCTTTCATATTTTCACTAATATATTTTTTTAGAAATCTCTTTATAAATATTTTTTTAGCATCAATTAAAAAAATACATCTTTTTTTAGCTTGATTAAACATATTAAGTACATTTGGTACAGCAACTAAAACAAGTATTGCAAGTATAGCTATTACAGCAAGTAATTCAACTAATGTAAATCCTTTATTCTTCATACCACACTTCCTTATCCTACTTAAATTATACAGCATAAAAAGTATTATTTCTAGTACCTTATTGTTCTGATTAGCCTATTCTAAATGCTGGACTTACACCAAGTGTTACGTAGGTAAAATTGCCATAGTGGGTACCAGCATCATTTGCAGTATAGAAATGAATGCTACTTTCAGAATCAGCTGAACGAAGCTGCCAAGCAAAAGCACTAGTTTCGTTTTTCTTTATTGCTCCACTATAGTCAAAGTACTCATTCCTAAGTTTTTATAATAATCTAGTTGTCTTGTTACATCTCTCGCTGCATTTGCATCTATTCTGTATGAATAATTTCCTTGTTCCATATTTCTGCTGTGCTAAGTAAATACAATTTATCAGTTGATGTGAAGTTTTCTGTGTTACTTTTTCAATGGCCTAATACAACTATTGTATCTATTATTCCATTTCGTAATTCTTCTGGTATTGCACTATATATATGTTTTTTTCCTTCATATCTCTTACCTTCCTAATACTAAAAAAAGCATAGCACACTAAAAATATTACTAACAAGTTAAAAACATATATATTTTTTTAATAAAAATTTATTATAAAAATACAAGATTTAATTGAAATATTATTTCTAATTTGTTAGTATATTGAATTAAGAGGTATTGGTATGAAAAATAAAACTATTTTTATGAGTTTAGATAAGAAGACTCAAGACTATTTAAGAATCGTTTATTCATTAATTAACTATTTTAGTTATAATGATATGTTTTTATAGAGTTAGTAATGGTGAAGGTGAAACATTATATTTTAAACTAGATGAAGGACATTATATAATTGGTTTATCATTCTTTTTAGCAGGGCTTTATATAGATGGATTCACTAAAGATTTCTTTGCAAGTAAAGGTATTACATTTGAGAAATGTCTTAAATATATTAAAAAAAGTCATGATACAGTTAAATTCAAAAATACTAAAAAGATGATTTATTTGATAGTGAAGTATTTAATCTTATTAACTTAGAAAGTTATTTAGGAAATATAGCATATCAAATAAAAAGAAGACTATTATTTACGTGATAAAAGATTTCTCTATTAATGATTTAGAGTCATATCAAATATTTGATTATTCTATGGTATATTATAATGAAGTTCCAGAAGATATTATGGCTGAAATGTTTGATGTTGAAGATTTTGGACATAGTGATTTATTTATGGAATATCAATCTAAGCGTGAAGAAGTATATGCTAAAATGGCTAAAGATAGATACAATGTTGATATATTTAATGGTAAACATGAAAAATACTGTATGGGAATTTGATTTTGATAGATTTAAACTTATTAATGATGAAGGATGTAGTTATTTAATACCTAAAGATAATAATAATACTAAAGTAAAAAGTATTTGATGAGAAAAAAATGATTCTATTGATATTAAGAGTGCTGAAATATTAAGGATTAATGGTAAAAGATTTAACATATGAATCATTTAAAGAAATATTATCATTAAGTGATAGTTCTTTTTCTTGAATTAACTATTGTAGATATTGATGGCATTGAAAGAATATTTAAAAACAAGAAAGGAAGAATTATTTATGATGCCTCAAACAGAAACACAAAAATAATAACGATAATAATAAAAAAAGAATTCTGTATTAGATAAATATGGCGAAGATTTAACTAAAGCTTAATTATATTAAAGATCCTAGTATTGGTAGGGATGATGATATTAGAAAGATAGAACAAATACTTTTATATCCTGAAAGAGATAAGAGTGTTATTATAACTGGTGAAAGTGGTGTTGGTAAAACTGCTTTAGTAAAAGGACTTGCTTATAGAATTAAAAATGGTAATGTTCCATACCTACTTAAGTATTTAAAAAAATAATTAGTATTGATACTGCGACTATGGTTGCTGGTACTAAATATGTTGGTTCACTAGAAGAAAAACTTAAGAAAATACTTGATGAAGCATCTAAAGATAAAACTATTATATTGTTTATTGATGAAATACATCAAACTATTGGTGGTGGTAAGAGTGAAAAATGATTCTAATAGTGTTGCTGAAATATTAAAAACCATATTTAGATAGTGGCAAAGTTAGAGTTATAGGTGCTACTACTACTGAAGAATATATGGAACATATTAGTAGTAATCCTGCTTTTTAAAAACAAGATTTAAAAAGAATTGATATAAAAAGAACCTACTAATGATACAATTTATACTATACTTGATGATTTAATTAATACTTATAATGAAATTAGTGGATGTACTCTTGATGCTCTTGGAACTAATAGAAGTAATATTATTAATTCATTAATTGCTGTTACTAAAAAAAGTCATGTAGAGATTATAAAGATCCATCTAACAATCCAAGACTTGTAATTGATATATTAAAAGAAGCATATGCAATAGCGGCTATTAACGATAGAGATGTAGTAACTATGGATGATATTAAACTTGCTGTTATGGATGAAGAAAGACTTTATAAATCTGCTCGTGAAAAATATAGTTCAATTGTAAGAAGTGAAGAACAAAAAGACAAAGGTAAAATTCTTGAATTTAGACCTAAAAAAAGCAATAAATATACTTGATTTTTAAATAGTATTAATGTAGAAATTATTTTCTACTATTGGTCTATAACATTATTTTTCAAAATGAGTTAGCGCGTAGCTGCTTAAAAAAGAGCAACCTTATGGTTGTTTTTTTTATGATATTTTTTTCATCATATTATATTTCTTACTTATTTATATTGACAAACTTATGTTTGTTATTTATTATATATGTATATGAAAGAAAGAAATATTATAAGTATTGATTTAAAGAGTTTTTTTGCATCTTGTGAATGCGTTGAAAGAGGACTTGATCCTTATAAAAACTCCTTTTAGTTGTTGCTGATACTGATAGAGGTGATAAAGCTATGTCACTTGCAGTATCCCCTTACCTTAGAAATCGTGGAGTTAAATCAAGATGTAGAGTTTTTGAAATACCTAAAAAAATCTAAATATAATGTTTGTTAAGCCTAGAATCAAGTTATATCAAGAATATAGTAAGAAAGTATTTGCTATATACAAAAGTTTTATTAGTGAAGAAGATATACATTTCTACTCTATTGATGAAGTATTTATGGATGTTACTGATTATTTAAAAATACTATAATAAAACTGACACAGAACTTGCTTTATTAATTATGAAAAACTGTTCTTGAAAAAAACTGGACTTACTACTACTGCTGGAATTGGGCCTAATATTTTACTTGCAAAAATTGCGATGGATATTGAAGCAAAAACACAATAAAAAAATTGTTTATCTAAATGGACTTATAAAGATATTGAAACAAAATTATGGAATATAACTCCTCTTACTAAAATCTGGGGCATTGGTAAAAATACAGAACGTAAACTTAATAATCTTGGAATATATAAAGTTGGTGATATAAATAATTATCCAAGAAGTTTCTATATTAAAAAGATTTGGTAATGTAATGGGAAATGACATATTTGATAAGGCTAATGGAATATATTTTTCCAACTATAAAAAGAACTTAATTCAAGAGTACATGAGAAATCTATAAGTATAAGTCAAATATTATATAGAGATTATACTATAGATGAAGCAATACTTATTATTAAAGAAATGAATGATATGTTAAATGTTCAACTTAAAGAAAAAGAAATTTACGACTAGACTTGTTCATCTAAGTATTTCATATTCAAGAGATTTATATAAAGGCTTTAATGATACTACTCTACTTAATACTGAAGAAGACAATGGCGAAAAGATATTTGAAACATTAAAAATATATGTATTACAAAAAAATGTAGAAGATTTACCTATTAGAAAAGTTGGTATAGCATATTCTAAACTTGCAGATAAAGGTGCTACTCAACTATCATTATTTGATAAAAACGAAGTTCCAACTGATGAATATAATAAAATAATAGATAAAATCACATCTAAATACGGTAATACATCTATACTTCGGGGCATCATCCTTACTAAAAATCATCTACAATTAAAAAAATAGAGAAAGATATAAAAAAATACTATTTAATCTTTCTCTTTTTCATTTATAACTTTTTCTATAATAAGGCATAAAACTTATACTATCTTTTTAAATAATTAGGTATTTGTGCTTCTATATAATCATTCCATAATGAAGCACTTACTAAATATACTTTTTGTATTTGATAATGTAAAAATTCCATTTTATTTCTTTTTATTTCATCTATTGCTAAAGCACATGTTTTTTTGATATATTTATCATTTCATCTATGAGTGGAAGTTCTATATCATTTAAGTTTTCATTTGTTTCAGGATGTATTTTATAAACATTGTATTTTTCATCTATAAAGTCATATATAGTCTTTTTACTTTTTAAATCTATCTTACTACTTAATGTTTTATCTTTTTAAATACATATTTATTTCAGCATATAATATATCAATTGTATTCTTTCTATGTACTGTTACTATACTTATAGTTGTTAGATTATTCTTATTTAGTTTTTCAAGTAATTTATTAGGTTTATGTGTTGCTTCCATATAATATAATTTATTCTTATTTATTTTTTTCTAATATGAAAGCAGGACTTCTATAGTCTTTTTAAATTAAATTTGATAGTTCTTCCCTCATCAGGTAATTCACATCTACATGTTATTTCTTTTTTATATTTTTTTACGAAGTCTTCATATTCTTTATAACTTATATCTTTTTATATTTATTATTTCTCTATTTAAATATTTATCAAATTTGATATTGAATTTAGTTTTTATTATTAAGTAGATTTAATGCATGTTTATCTGTTAAGTGTTTATTTATATATTCTTTTCTAATTTTACCTACATAAGTATCTCTTTTTATCTCTAGGAACATTTTTCAAATCCAAATATTTTATATTCTTCATATGTAATACTATATTTTTAAATAGCAAATATATATATCAAGTAATATTTTTTTATATAAGATTTATTACTTCTTTTTTTGTTATTTCTTTTATATTTCTATTAAGATTTTTTTAATTCTTTTTTTAAATTGTTATAAAAATTTTTTTAATCTCTTTTTTTTCATACTACTTCGTCCTTTATTAGCATTATTATATAGTTTTTTTTATAGTAAATATCAACAATTACTTTAATAGTTCATTTATTGTTACTATTTTTATATCCTCTACTTTGTATATAGTTTATTGTAGTACTTAGTTCTTTTTAAGTTCTTACTATTCTCACTTATAAAGAATATTGTTCCATTTTTTTAATATTATTTTTTTTACATTATTAAGTAAGTTATCTTGTATTTCAAATACTTTATTAATACTATTAAGTTTCTTTTTTTAGAACATATTTTCTTTATATCAAAGTCATCTATCTTAACACAATATATCTCATTATGTAATATTTTTTTATAAAGTTATTTAACTCCTCATTAGTTTTTACCTTTAAAATAGAATATTACTATGATTAGTTATATTATCTATTTCATTTGATAAATCATTATAATTAAACAATAGATTTAATTCTACATCTTTATTATTCGAAATATTTATCATATTTTTTTATAGTATTTTTGTATTTGTAATATTTATTACAAGTGATATATTTTTTTATTATAATCATTGCCTTTTTATAATATATTTATCAATATTATCTTCTTTTATTTAATATACATTTATTTTTCTTTATATTCTATTAATTCTTCTTTAAATCCTATGCCTTTCATATTAGAATAACTTTTGTTTTTTTATCTACTTTTTAATCCAGAAAGTCCTAAAACAATACCATATTCATTTATACTTCCTTCTCTACATTCATAATCTTTAGAGGAAGCATAATTATTTATAGACACTAAAATTGTATCATTATATTTAGATATTTCTATTACTTTATCTGTATAATAAAAAAACTAAATAACACGAAAAAAATAACTATTATATTTTTTTTAAATATTGTTTCATATTAAAAATATAATAGTTATTAATTATTTATTCATGATTTTGAAATCTTCTTTTTAAGTTTTAGGGATGACTCCTCTACTTCAGGATATACAAATGTACCTGTTAAAAAGTCATCATAGTCTATACCTAGTCCTTCAACTGACTCTTTTAATGCTCTTTCTTTTCTTAATGATATAAAGTTATATAATTCTTTCATAAATTCCTTAGAACTCATATTTCTTCTTAAATGTGATAAATGTACTACTATATATACACCAAGTCCATATATTAAATCATTTCTAAATGCACTTCTTTTATTATAATCACTTTCACTTTGTAATATAATTGGATCTACTATCTTAAAAATATTCTTTTAGGTGTTATATAAAAATGAAGCAAATGTATCAGACATCCTTGTTAATTTCTCATTTTTTTAAGTATCATTGCTCCATCTTTATTTATTTTATTTCTTATTAGATAATCATAAAAATTCCATTTCAAAAATATATTGATGGTACTTCTATTAGTAAATCTTCAAAATTTCTTATTCTTTTTTTGTTGTGAATATATAAATCTTTCTCTATCATAAGCATGACCTAATTCATGAATAAGTGAACTTAAAAGAATATGTAGTATATTCATCATGTCTTAATATAATATATCCACTTTTTAAGTAGTTTACTTCCTATATGCATAGCTTTAAATTGATCATGTGGATTCATTCTATAATTCATTATTATTCTATCTTCATCCATATATTTTTTTAGCTATGTTTACCATATCATCACCAAATTCACTTAAAAAAATGAAAAAGAGTATTTCAGTGAAATCTTTCTCACTAAATTTACGTAACAAGCTATAATATGGTAGTGTTGGATAATCAATTTCACTCATAAAAATCATCTAATCCATCAAACATAGAATATAATTCATCATAATTATCATATATTTTTCTTATTAAATCCAAGTATTTCTCCATATGAGTCTTGTGCGATTACTATGGCTGACTCTTCATCTATTATTGTAGATGTTGGTTCAAAAAGAAAAAAACCAAGAATTGGAGTTGCAATAGAATCTAAATTATAAAAAGCTAGAAAAAAATCAAAAAGTTAAATTTGATTTCTTTTTGATGTGTTTTATAGTAGTCTCTTAATCTTTTTTTAGATCGCTTATTAGCCTTTCTTGGTATGTTTTTCATTTTTTTACTCCCCTGAATACATTATATTTTTAATTTAATTTTTTTATATTTTCAACTAATTTTATAATAATTATGTTATTTAATCATACTTAATATGTGGATTTCTTTCTGCAGGAGTAAGCCAATCAATATTATATCTTTCTTTTAATAATTGCTTTTCTATTTTCCATCTTATATTACGACTTCCAAATACAGGTATTTTTTTACCATTTTCTATCTTTAATAATCCCTGTTTAATAAGTTCATTATCAACATCTTCTTCTATTTCTTTTTAAATATTTATTAGCATCTTTATCTTGTTTTTTTCTAAAGTTATTTCCCAGCTTTCCGTTGCATCATAAACATCTAAATAAAGTTCAAATGTATCATTTTCTTTTTAATGTAACTTCATTAGGTAATTTATTTTTATATATTTTTTTCACGATTACCTATTACACCTTCTTGATATGGAATTGTTAATTTTACACCATTTTCTCCTATTTAATCAACTATTACAGTAATTTTTATCCATAATTATTGGTGTATTAGTTATCACCTTATAATATGTAACAATTGGCTTTTACTTCTTGTTTTTCTAACCCTTCTTTTATACCAAAAATACGACGCATGAAATGGAATATGTATGAGTTTTTAAATAATAATCACTATTTATAGTTTTATGTATAACATCTTTATTTGAAAAACCTTTTCTTATCATTTCCTTAACTTCTTCAGGCTTTTCTCTTAAATATTCTAAGAACGTATATACACCTGTTGCTTCAAATCTAGGATTTAATTCAGCTATTTGTTTTGCTGTGTATCCTTCTACATTAATTGCATATGGTATATCATAATTTTTTTGAACTAAATATTTTTGTAAATTCATTAAATATATCATCATACTTTGATAAATCATTAAATATTTTTAGAAACAATATCATTCTTATTTAATTCATTTTTTTAAAAATAATCAATAATTAGTTTTGAAAAAGAAAGAATCTTTTACTTTACTTTCAACCATCTTTTCAAAAAGATAAATCTATTTTTTCATCATTATTTTTTTCATCAAATAATAATGATTTTTTAAAAAGTATTTCATATTCTGATAATAAATCAATAAATTTATTCCAGTTTTTTTAGGATATGCACCATTACCATTTATTTGTTTATTTAGTCCATCTATATTGATTTTCAATTTCCATACTATATTTTTTTATCTCCAGAATATTCTATGTTCCAATCAGCAATAATTGTTTTTTTAATTTATTGCAAAAACTCATCAAATTTTTTTTAATAGAAATTGAAACAATAGAATCTTTAATATAAGATGTTTCACTATTGTTTACATATAATAAATCACATTTATTATCACATTTTGTTAAGGACAAGCAATAGTTTTTCAACAACGATATTAATACTTTCTTTTTTTACCTTGTCTTGTGAAAAAAATCATAGTTAGGAACACCATAAACCTTTTTGTGGAACATTATCCTCTGGATTTATATCATACTTTTTCATTATTTTTCATTTTTTCCTTTTTTTCCTGTAACCAATTTGGTATTCCATACACTTCTCTAGGTAAATTTTCTTCAGGCTTTATATCATATTTTTCTTTAACTTCATCTTTCTTATCTTTTTCTTCTTTTTCCCATTGCTCTCTCAATGTATCTGGAATGCCATATATTATTTGTGGTCTATTATCTTCTGCATCAATATTATATTTATCTTTTTTTATTAAATAATCCCATATCTTTTTTTCCTCCATATCATCAACTATATATATTTTTATCATATCAATTATTTCAATTATTTTTTTAGTTTCTCTTGTTTGCAAATATATCCACTATTTGTATATAAATCATCTTTATTTCTTAATTCAATGAAATCTTTTCCATCAATTATTTTTCCATTAATCCATTTACTTTTATCAACATCATTATAATTCAACATATTCCCATTGCACATAAATTCTTCTAATGATCCCAAAACAAAGTAAAGTGGTTCCTTTTCTTTTTGTTCGTTCCTTATAATTCTAACAATTTCATCATATAAATATTTTTTTCTACCACCAAAAAAATGAAATTATCATCATCATAATAGTCAAATTGATTTAAATAATTTAATAATTCATCCAAATATATCAAAGCCTGTTTTTTATCATTAATTTTGTTTTTAACATGATAGTAATCGTATTTATTATTCAAATCTTTCCTTTTTAATCTATTGTCAAACATACTACTCATCTCCATATACATTTTTTATACAGAAATTAGGTCTTCCTTCATCAAAATTAAATGTATGAAAGGAATCCCTAAACAATATTTCCAACTTGAACATTTTTCACATTTACTACACTTTGTTCTATTTTTCGTTTCTAAATATCTTAAATCCATTCTCCCATACATCAACAAAAATTATCTTTTTTTAATATTTCCTTGTATAAATTCTTTTTCTTCTTTCTACATCTGGACATATAAATATATCACCATTGCTTAAAAATACTAGCAACATAAAGACCAGCTGTACATAAAAAAATAAGTATCTCTTATTTCCTTTTTCTAAATCTATTCCTAAATAATGGCTACAACCATATTCAACATTCATTAAATTTTTCTTCTCTTTTTTTCTTTTTATAAAATTGAATAAATATTTATAGTCATCTTTTTTTCTAATAATATATCATTATTATTTTTTTAGCTCTACCAATAGGATCTACATTTATAACTCTCCATGAAACTATATTTAAATCTTTCATTAATTTATACACATCTTCTAATTCATGAATATTCTTTTTTTATTAGCAACAGTTGTTACTTGTACTATCTTAATACTAGGTACTTTTTTTGTAATTTTTTTATATTACCAATAATTTTATCAAAAACTATTTGGTACTTTCCTAAAACTTTCATGTGTCTCTTTTAATCCATCTAAACTTATAGAAATTGTTTCCATATTTGTTTCAATCATTTTATTGATAATTTCATCATTTATTAATATTCCATTTGTTGTCATACCCCATCTAAATCCAAGTGAGGAAGCATATTTCATAATATCGAATAAATCTTTTTCTTACAAGTGGTTCTCCACCAGTAACATTCAGTAATATTTCATTAGCATTATATTTTTTTGAAATATCACTTAATGTTCTTTTTAAATCCTCACCACTTATTTCATCTTTTTTTGTATTACATCACCACAACTACTACCACAATGTTCACATCTTGCATTACATCTAAGGGTTACTTCTAAAAACAAATCTTTTTAATATTGGCTTTTTCATATAATTTTTCTTCTATAAATCGCAATTTTATCCATATTTTTCTTGCTTTATTTTTTTCTTATATACTCTTCATTCATATTACACCTAAATCTAATTTATATTCTATTCATCTATCTTAAATTGTTCAAAAATCCGATTTAACACTAATATTAGCATCTTCTATTTTTTTCAATCTTCTCTTCAATATTTAATTCTTCTATTTTTTTCATCTATATCTTTAATCATTTTATCAATATTAACTGAATTCAAATTAAAAAAATATTATCATTTTTTTAGAATTTACGAATTCTTTTTATATTAAATGTTTTTTTATAGTATTTTTGTTTAAGACATGGATATTTTATATCCATATTTACTATAGGTGGCGCTAAAAAAATTCAATTTTTCTCTACAAATTCTTCATTATCTACCAATAATTTTATATCTTTATCTATTTTAACTGAATTACATAAATTAACTATATAATGTCCATATTTTTTTATTAAATCTTCATAAGAACGAGTAGCAATTTCAAATTTAATATTTCTTGAAATACCTGAACCTAACATATTTATTAACTCTTGAACATTTTTCTAAAAATATCAATATTATCTAATACAAAAATCAAACTCTTTTTGACTTTTTAGAATCCATTAATATTGAAAAACAATTGTTCAACAAACATAGTCGCAACATTATTTATATATTTATTTTCATCTTTCACTATTAAAAATAATCGCAGTTGGTTTTAGTCAAAAATATCATTATAATCAAATGTTGTTTTTATTAAGTAAATGACTTAACATTTCTCTACTTACATATACTCTTAATTTATGCTTTGCTGTGGATAATATACTTTCTCTTGTTTCTCTAGGTGCCAAAATAGTAGATGATGCAAAAATATATGGTTGTGAACTTGAATTTTTTTCGTTTTAATATACTCTACTAGATAATTACTCATTTTAAATTTATGATTTACTTCATTAAACATTAAATCAACACTATTTAAATTAATTTCATCCATTTTTTTCCATCTTCGAATAATCCAAGTACAATACCAGTATAAAAAAATCAGAAGCACATTCTGACCAAAATGAATCAGCATTATTTTTTTCTCATAAAATATTATATTTGCTTGATTTTCAATATAATTAATTGCTTCATCTATTTTACCATTTTTTTATAAATTATATGGATATTCTAATGGATTCCAACCTTCACTTCTATTTAAATCTCTTAAATTAAGTATTACAATATTATAATTTTTTTGTTTTTTTTAAATCGTTATAATATCTATTTATATATTCTTCCTTTGAATCTATAACTAAAAAACCTTTTGACTTCTATTAATTATTTCTTCTACTAATGGAAACAATACATTAAGTGTTTTACCTGATGAGATATCTCCTGATACAATTAGATTTTTTTTACTATTAAGAAGCTTTTCTATTATTTCTTTTTTCATATATTACCTCGCTACTATCAAATATTCTATTTTCATATTTATTATATCATATCAAAAAAACTATATTAACAACTTTTTAATTTCTTCTATTTAAAAAGAGTATGCGAACATACTCATAATTATTTTTTTCTTTGGTCTTATGACTTCTAAATTTCCCATATATGGTTGTAAAACTTTTGGAATTTTAACGCTTCCATCACTTTGATAATTACATTCTAATATTGCAATTAATGAACGAGGACTTGCAATTACAGTATTATTAAGTGTATTTAAGAACATATTTCCTTTATCAGTTTTCATTCTAATACCTAATCTTCTTGCTTGAGCATCACCTAATGTAGAACAACTACCCACTTCAAAATATTTTTGTTGTCTAGGACTCCACGCTTCAACATCACATGATTTTACTTTTAAATCTGCAAGATCTCCACTACAACATTCAAGTGTTCTAACAGGTACATCTAAACTTCTAAAAAATTCAACTGTAAACTTCCACATTTTGTTATACCAATCCATTGATTCTTCAGGACGACATAAAACTATCATTTCTTGCTTTTCAAATTGATGTACTCTA
Organism: Clostridium sp.; assembly: GCA_022010095.1. GTDB lineage: Bacteria > Bacillota_I > Bacilli_A > RF39 > UBA660 > CAG-1000. The sequence continues at coordinate 7,789 of CP091739.1, read as the reverse complement.
TAAAGACCTCTTTCTTCGATTCCATGAGAGCCTACTTCTTTTCTAAAACATGGTGAATATGAAGTCATTGCGATTGGAAGATTTTTATCATCTATTAATTGCCCTTTAAACTTACCTATCATTGAATGTTCACTTGTACCAATTAAATACAAATCTTCATTTTTCTATTTTATACATCATATTTTCTTTTTCTTGAAATGACATAACTCCATCAACTGCATCACTTCTTATCATAAAAGGTGGAATACAATATGTAAATCCTTTATTAATCATAAAATCTCTAGCATAAGCAATAGTTGCTTCATGTAATCTAGCGATATCACCTATTAAATAATAGAAACCATTTCCACTAGTTCTACCAGCACTATCTTTATCAAGCCCATTAAATGATTCACATATATCAGCATGATATGGTATTTCATATTCAGGGACAAATGGTTCACCAAACTTCTCTATTTCAACATTTTCTTTATCATCTTTTCCTATTGGAACAGACTCATCAATAATATTTGGAATAACCATCATTATTTTATTAATCTTTTCTTCAAGTTCTACTTCTTTTTGCTTCAAGACTTTCTATTTCACTTTGCATAGATGATACTTCACTCTTTTATTTTATTTGCTTCATCTATTTTTCTTATCTCTCATAAGTTCACCAATTTTTAGAACTCATTTTATTTTTTTATTACCTCTTAGTGTATCTGCTTTTAACTCTAGCATTTCTATATTCAGTATCTAAGTTATATACTTCATCTACTAGAGGTAACTTTTTCATCTTGAAATTTCTTTTTTTAATATTTTCTTTTACTAAATCTTTATTTTCTCTTATAAGCTTAATATCTATCATATAAATCCCTTCTTCTTAAATAATATAATATCATTTTCTTAATTAAAAAAAGAAGTTTTTTTGATTATTTTTACTTCTTTAATTAATATATTTCTTATTCCACCATGAATATTTATTGTATTAATAATTTTATAATTATCTTCTAATAAGTTATTTAAACTATATTTGTTATCTGGATGAACTGTTGCGACTATTTTATCTATATTTAGTTTTTTTACAATCAATATCTATAATTTTTCATACCTTGTAGTTGTAACTTACTTCCTCTAAATTCTCTTTTTAATCATTACACTATCTAATATTGCAATGTTACTAGTATCTTCTAATTGATATTCATTAATTATATCGTCTTTTTGGATTTATAGTTAATACAAAAAAAGGCCTATTATTTCATTTTCAAAAATATAATAAGTATACAAGACCATTATTCATAATTGGATAGGTAAATTCTTCTTCTATAAGTGGTTTAAAAAAAGCTCTTTATTTTTCCATATCATTTATTATTTCTTCTTGAAATTTTTATTATGTTTTTTTATATCATTTATCGTAGATTTTTTTAATTTTATATTTTCATTTATTACATATTTTAACATTTTTTCACCTATTTCATTATATATAAAAAGCATTGAATTAATCAATACTCTTTATTATTTTTCCCAACTTCCGCAAGTACCGAAGATTATTGCTAGAAGTATGAATAAAATTAATATTATGAAGAATATATTACATCCATTATTACAAGGATTTCCGCAAAACATACGATTCACCTCCTTATACTAGATAAAAGCACCTAGTATGATTACTAATAATATAAATAGAACTAAGGCAAATGCTGCTCCTGAAATACCATTACCTTTACCGCATCCACATCCACATCCTGTATTCATAAAACATTCCTCCTTTTTATCTTTACACTCTTATAGTATGATATTCTCTATTTTTTGTGTATGATAATTACTTGTATTTTACTTGTAATTTTGCTATTATATTAAGAGTTAGGAGGTTAAGTAAAAGAAAAAAATATTTTTTTATTACTTTTAAGTTTATTCTTACTTGCTGGATGTAAAGATGTAAAACTTACAAATGGAGAAAATGCTTTAGTAACTTTTAAGGAAGGTGGAATCAGTAGTGATGAATTATATCAAGAACTAAAAGAAACATATGGTGCTGAAAAAAATTAATGAATCTTATTGATATGCATTTACTTGAAAAAAACTATATGAAACTGATAATGATGAAAAAAAGCTTATGTAAATCAGACTGTTAAAACTACAAAGAAGACTGCTAAAGATATGAATGCTGACTTCAATTTATATTTAAATTATTATTATGGTCTTGCCAATGAAAATGCATTTAGAAATTATCTTTCTCTTACTTATAAAAGAAATTTATGGGTAAAAGATTATGCTAAAGAAACTGTAAGTGAAAAAAACAAATAAATGAATATTATGAAAAATGAAACTTATGGTGATATTGAAGCAAGTCAAATATTAATAACAGTTGATACTAAAAAAAGATGCAACTGATGATGAGAAGAAAGAAGCAGAACAAAAAGCATACGATAAAGCAAAAGAAATCATTTCTAAATTAAAAGATGGAGAAGATTTTGCTAAACTTGCTAAAGAATATTCTAAAGATGAAAATTCAAGTTCTAATGGTGGAAGTTTAGGAAAAGTTAATACTGATAGTGTTCCAAGTGAAGTATTTAGTGCTCTTTTAAATTTAAAAGATGGTAGTTACTCTACTTCACCAGTTAAATCAAGTTATGGTTATCATATTTTTATATAGAAAAATCTCAAGATAAGAAACCAGAATTAAATGATGAACTTACTGAAAAAATTAGAACTACTATTGGTAGTGAAATTGCTAAAGAATCAGGATTCTCTGTTAAAGCACTTAAAGCATTAAGAGAAAAAAATGAAATGAAAATATTAGATACTGACTTAAATAAAGATTTTGAAACACTAGTAAATAGACAAACACAAAGTGCTTCAAATTCTAGTAGTAATAAGTAAAGTAAACATTGAATTTTTAAAGTTCAATGTTTTTTTATATACATTTTGTGATAGAATTGTTATGGTGAAGATATATGAAAAAAAGAAAATCATTTATATAATTATATCTATTGTTACGATTATTATATTATTTTTTTGGAGTTAAATATTTATTTATAACTAGGATTGATATTGATGATATTAGAATAGAAATCAATAGTAAATATGACTTTAATAGTTTAAAAAGGTAAAAATAAGAAATAAAGATATTGATTTATCTAACGATTCTAATATTGATTATAGTAAACTTGGTGAATATGAAGTAACACTTGAAAGTCATGAGAAATATGCGATAAATACTAAAAAGAAAATTAAAGTATATGTTGTTGATGATGAAAAGCCTGTTATAGCTTTAAAAGATAATGATATAGTAATTGATTATAAAGAAGATTACATGGAGCCTGGATATACTGCAAATGATAATTATGATGGGAATATTACTGATAAAGTTATTATAGAAAAACAATATTGATAATACTAAACTTGGAGATTATGAAGTAACATATAAAGTAAAAAGATAGCAGTAATAATGAAACTATTATTAAAAAGAAAAGTTAGTGTTAAAGATAAGACAAAAACCTGTTATTAAACTTAATAGAAATGTAAATAGTTATGTAATACTTAATAAAGATATTAATTTAAAAAGATTTTTACTGCAAGTGATAACTATGATGGGGATATTACTGATAAAGTTACTATCAATGGTAATGTTGATACTAAAAAAGTTGGTCTTTATAAAGTAACATATAAAGTAAGCGATAGTAGTAATAATGAAACTGTTCTTGAAACGACAATTAACGTTCAAAAGAAAAATACTAAAGGAATACCTGTTATGATGTATCACTGGTTCTATGATGATACTAAAGGTGAAGATATAACAAAAAAAGCCTAATAATCATAATTATATTTCTAAAACTAATTTTGGAAAAAAACAAATTAAATATCTAGCTGATAATAATTATTATTTTGTGACCTGGGATGAGTTGAATGATTATATTGATAAAAAAAGATAGATTTACCTGAAAAAAGTATTATTCTTACTGATGATGATGGTGTTAAATCATTTTATGAAATTGCATACCCTATTACTCTTAAGTATAATGTACCTATTACTTCATTTGTTATTACTAATAAAGTAGTATGGAAAAATTACTTAAATAAAGATTACTTAGATATGCAATCTCATACTGATAGTATGCATGTAAGAAGTTGTACTAAAGGTAAGTGGGATGGTAAAGCAATGTGTGAATCATACAAAAACATATATAATGATTTAATGATTACAAAAGATAAACTTAAAGATAACCCTACTATATTTGCTTATCCATTTGGTCATTATAGTGATGACTTTATAAAAGCACTTAAAGATTCAGGATTTAAAATGGCATTCACTATTAATTCAGGTAGAGTTAAAAAAGGTGCTAATAAATATAAATTACCACGCGTAAGAGTAAGTAGAGGCACAACATTAAATCAATTTGCTAATAGTATAAAAATAAGGAATTACATTATGTAGTTCCTTTTTATATTTAATTATCTAATTATCATATTCTTTTTAGTTTAGAATTAATTTCTTCATAACTATATCCTTTTCTCATTAATGAAGATATTATTTTTATTTCTATCGTTTTTTTAAATTTCTTTATGGATTTTTTTCTATGTCTTTATAAATAGCATTAGAATTATATTCAATATTCATAAGACTATTATCTATCATATATTTATCATATCCCATATTATGTAAATCTAGTTTTTAATTTATTAATAAACATGGTATAACTCTTATTTTTTTCATAATAGATTTCTTTTTTTATTTATAATTTTTATTTAGTTTTTTTCTTGCCATACACCACTATCAAAAAGTATTTAAATAATTATCTATATCATTTTCATTAAGATCAAAATCTAATAATGCTTTCTTTATTTTAAATGGTCCATCTAGTGTAAGATTAACTTTATCATTAATAAATGCTTCAATATATTTTTTTATCATTAAGAATATTTAGTTTATCAAGTTTATCTAATGCATAGTTGATATGTTTTTTTCATTAAATTCTTTCTTACGTAAGTAATCTATTATTTCTTTTTCTATTTCTCATTTTTTTATTTCTATATAGCTTACTGATGTTTCAAATGCATCTTCATATTTATTTTCTTCAATGATTTTTATCTATTAAATCTAAATCAACTTCTTTTTTTAATTAATAAATCATATTTAAGTATTACATCTTCATATAATGTTAAATCTGTATTATCAAATATTATTTTATATTTATTCTTACCTACTTTTTTTGAATTTATTTATTTTCATAATATGTTTCTCCCTCTAAAGTATTATACCAAAGAAAAAAACACTTTTTTTAAGTGCTTTTTTTAGTCATTACTATAATTTGTAAAGTATCTTTGAATTAATACTATTGGTGTTCCTTTGTCTCCGCTTCCGCTTGTTAAATCGCAAAGGCTTCCTAGTAAGTCAGTGTAGCGTCTTGGTGTAGTACCTTGGGATGCCATTGTTCCTTTTAATTCTTTATCTTTTTCTCTTATTGCTTCTTTCATCGCATTATTTAATGCTTCGCCTTCTAAATCTTTTGAATTTATTTTCACTAAAGTATTTGAGTTTTATTTCATTTGGACTTCCTTCTAATCCACTTGTATAAGCAGGACTTACTACTGGGTCAGCTAGTTCCCAAATTTTACCAACTGGATCTTTAAATGCTCCATCACCATATACCATAACTTCAACATTTTTACCTGTTCTTTCTTTCATAAGTTCTTGAACTCTTAGTACTAGTTTATCGCCTGTTCTTGGGAATAATTTAACTCTTTCTTCAGTTGAACGATTGCTACCTAAAAGTCCATATGGTGAATATCCACTTCCATCAACACTTTCATTTAGTATTTCACTTAACATTATTACATGAGCACTACTATCTTTATCAAGAATTTTCTTTTTAGTATCAAATCTAGTATGAATATCACTTACGATTACATCTTTAGTATATTTAAGGATGTCTTCTGGATTATTTGAAAATACCATTTCAAATTCACATCCTTCTTTGAGTACTAAATCTCTATATACTTCATACATATTAACACCTGTAAACATATGTTTAAATCTAATAAATTTATCTTTGTATTCTTCTTCAGTAATTAAATCTCTTGATGGATTAATATTATATTTTTACTAAATCTTCTTTATATAAAATATCATTACCTACTTCATCACTTGGATAACTTGATAATAATGTTATCTTTTTAGTACTTTTCGCTATTGATGATAAAAAGAACTGCAAATCTATTACGACTTAATATTGGAAATACTACTCCTATATGTTCACTATTATTAAGTTTATTTTTTTAATATCTTTTGATATTTGGTCTAGTGTTGCGAAGTTTCCCTCACTTATTCCAACTACTGCTTCAGTAATAGCGATGACATCTCTATCTTCAAATTCAAAATTTTCAGTTTCACTTGCTTTAATAACTGAATCTACAACTATTGATGCAAGGTCACATCCTTCTTTTATGATAGGTGTTCTAATACCTCTTACTATTGTTCCTACATTTCTCATAAATCACTCTCCTATTATAGTTTAGCATTTCATAAATAAAAATTTAAACATAATTAAACATTTTGTTTACAAAAAAAATAGTGACGAGCACTATTTCAAAAATCTAAATCCACCTACTATACTTGTATTTTTGCTTTTACCATTAAATGTATTTACCATGCCTACCGCTGTTATGGCAATAACTAGGCAGTATAGCATATAACTTATAAAGTTTACCCATCCTGGTGTTACACTACTATATCTATATGTTGTTGTAAATAGTGATCTAAATACTTTATTAAAGAAAAAAATACTATTGACCATGCAAGTGTAATATTTAATCCTTGATTTATATGGAAATATAGGAATCTTGATTTTTTATATTTACCAGAAAGTAATGGTAATAAAAATAAAAATGGTATATAGCACATTGTTGCAAGAATTCTATAAGGAACTACTTCCTCTTTAGTAAATGTATTTGTATAATCTTTAGTATTTATTATTTTTTCAAGGAAACTAATTGTTTTATCACTAAAATCTTCAGAAGCTGATTTTTTACTTAAGTCTACCATTTCTATATTATTTTTGTTGTCCTTGTTGGCTATTAGTAGTTTTTACCTTGAGGAACATTTTGCTGGTTTTGCTGACTCAAATTTTGCATTTGAACTGCCTTTTGAGATTGTGAATTTAAAACATTTTGTGGTGGGACCCCTGTCATACTTGGATTTTGCACTTGACCTATATTTTGATTAGGTATTACATTTTGTCCTTGCATAGGTTGCGTTCCCATTTGCGTGTGTACTTGGTTCACTGCTCCCATTTGCATTCCAGTTTGTACAGCATTATTTATATTATTAATATTTTGATTCACTGGACTATTATTTCGATTCATTTGATTTATATTATTTGGATTATTATTCATGACTTTCCTCCTACCATAATTTGATTATAACATAATTTTAATAATAAATACTATGCTATTTGATATATTTTATGTTATAATTGATGAGTAATGCAAGTGTGGCGGAACTGGTAGACGCAGCAGACTCAAAATCTGCCGGTAGTAATACCTTGAGGGTTCGATTCCCTTTTCTTGCACCATTAAAGAAGCTGGTTGAACTTTGGTTCAATTTACTAATAAATATCAATTCTAGAAATGGAATTGATTTTTTGTTGTGTAAAAGAAAGAGATGATTTAATGGTAAATATTATTAAAGAAGATTTAGACATTGAAGAAGCACTTAATTTAAGAGTTAAGGCTTTAAACGATACCATTAAAGAAAAAGATAATGAAATATCATTTTTTTAAAAATCTAAAAATCAACGATTTAAAAAAA